>UBOA01000018.1:0-127047 GCA_900466985.1 Hyphomicrobiales bacterium | reverse complement strand
ATTGCCATTCCCGCCGCCATTGCCATTCCCGCCGCCGTTGCCGCTGCCGCCGCCATTGCCGCCGCTGTTCCCTCCACCATTGCCTCCACCGCCGTTGCCGCCCTTAGCGGCCTCGGCTGTCTGGAGGCTGAGCTTGAATGATGCGCCCGAAACATCAACCCTGTACGGCATCGCCACGAGCGACAAACCGATTGACGTGGAGCATAGAGCCGCAACAAAGCTTCGACGTGAGAGCATTATCATTCCCCTGAATTCCGCGGTCCTTCCCGATCGCGAGCAAGCCAATCGTTGTTGCCCAGATTGGCTACCGCTGGAACGCAGCTGAAAAACCGCGCGGCATCGCAAATGCTGCCGCTCAACCTTCCTGATTTTGCCCATGGGCAAGTCAAACCGTCAATTCGCAATCGTTACTTTCAGACCTTTCCTTAATAACCGCCGGACGTTAGTCCAGCCCGGCTAGGACCAAGGTCCGAACATTGCCTACAGAGAAGCGTGACGCACGCGGAGTGATCGGAGAGAACCGACCGGCTCAAACCGGAACCGAGGTGGAGTACTTCACCCGCTTCAAGGCGAAATGCGACGAGGATGTCGCCACTGCGTGGTGCGTCAAAATGCCCTGCATGAGGAGCCGCTCGTAGTCCTGAACATCGGCGACGGCTACCCGCAGGAGATAGTCCCAATCACCTGACATCGAATAGCACTCGAGCACTTCCTCGTGGCTTTCCACGAAGCGTTCGAAATCATCCCTCGCGGCCGGATCATGCGCCTTCATCCGTACCTGGCAGAACACGGTTAGACCACGACCAACGGCCTCGGGGCTCACGAGCCGGACAGTCCGCCCGAGCATGCCTGCCGCCTCCAGTGCCTTGATGCGGCGCCAGCAGGACGCGCTCGAGGCCCCGACCCTCTCGGCCAGCGCGGCATGGCTAAGATCGCCCTCGCTTTGGAGCAATCGGAGAATCTTTCGATCGACGTTATCGATTTCGGGCGATTTCATCGGAATCTCTCATTTTCGCGATACGCGCGGTTCTCATGACAGGGAGCTTCCCGCAAAACTATGCAGTTCGCGCGGGTTTTGCGCATTGCTTCGTTCAAAGAGTAGCGCGCTTTGCCCGAGATGAAATGGCTTAATGGGAGTTTTGGCGGCCGCCTCGGCCTGCGCGTCGGATGGCTCTTTGCTTCAGCGCGACCAACCGTAACCGGCGCGCTAGAGGATCCGATGTCAGACCGGCGGGCTGAACAGGGTGAAATACCCCCACGCTGCGACGAAGAGCGCAAGAACCGCCACGGCGATCGCGAGCTTGCGAAGGCCTGGTCGAGGCGGCCGAGGCGGCTTTCGACGGCGGAATTGAATGACGTTATCGTTCATCTGCAGTTTCTCCTCGTGCCGCATCATACGCTGTTTCGGGCGAGCAATAGCAGATGTCAAAAGGAAAAAGACGCGCAACCCCTCGGGACGTCCCTTTCTTCCCCAGACAGTGAAACGCGACATACGCAATTGGCTTGTAGTTCTGCCTTTGGTTTCGCGCCAAACGCGTGTCACGATGAAGTCACAACACGGCCCGTTTGGCCTGTGCTTTAACGCTGCGGGGCGGAGTGGACAGGAAGGCGCCATCAAGCGTGTCATGCGCAACGATGGCGACAGGTTATGGATGCCGATAATTTATAGACGCATGACCCGGGATGAAGCGCTCCTCAGCGCTGACATCATCGTCGAAGCCTACGCCAAGCCGCCTTGGCACGAGGAGTGGTCCCTTCAGAACGCGATCTCTCGGATAGACGAACTAACAACGACGCCGATGTGCCTGGCGGTGGCCGCGTTCGATGCGGAACGACCTGTTGGCTTCGCCTTCGGTCTGCCGCACACCTCTGTCATGGGTCGCGGAATTCACGTCGCGGAGATAGCAATAAGGCCACAGCATCAGCGCTCCGGAATCGGCTCCCGCCTGCTTAGCAAATTGGAGGAGGATGCGCGCATCATGGGCTATGTCCACATTTGGCTCGTCTCGCGCAGCACGGGCGGCGTTGCGGAGTACTACCGGAGCAACGACTATCAGCACTCCGAGAAGCTCTGCGTCTATTCCAAGAAACTGAAATAGGCCGGCGCATGGCGCCGGCCTATTCCCGCAGTCCCCTCACTTCATGTCAATTTAAGCAGATCGCCCCTTTGGAGGCCAGTACGTCCGCCAAGCCCTCATGCGGACCGTCCCCAATTTCACGCAGAACCTCATTCAGCGCCATTCCAAGGTAGTCCATAGCCCCCACCAGATCGGCATCTTCAGCAGCGTATTTCGCGTAGGCGATCAAACGCGCCAGTGCGACGAGTTCATCCACGTCCTCAGAAGATCGCTCCCTGCCGTCTAAGACGATCGATCCGTTTGCCGATCTTGCACTCATCTCTGTTCTCCCGCGAACCAGTGGGAGACTATTCAGTGTGCGCACAAAAGGCCCGTGAAAAACACGTGACACACTTTATCGTTGCATTGCGAACACCAGTTTCTAAATTATTGCTCTTCCGAGCGGACAAAGGTCTCGTTGAATTGCCACGCCAACTCAACCGGGGTCGAGCAGTCATCGTCCGCCACTCGAACTGCGTCCAGCACAGCGAGAGCGTCCGCCCGTTTCTGATCGACCTCGTTCGATCGCAGCAACGACAGGAGTTCCTGCCGATCGGCCGAAACATCCGCATTTGCCACAATCGCGCTCCAAGTCCGCTTCTTGAAGAACAAATCGCCCGCAGCGACTTCGAGCGCTACGCGAAGTTCATGCGTCAGCATCTGCCGGCCCTCCAGCTTATCGAGTGTCGACCTGACATTCACCAGCGGTACGGTCAACGCCCGGTATGCCAGTTCCGTGGGTCCATGCAGCAGCGCTACATCGGCGTCGTCCATCGTCGCTCCCGAGGCATATTCACTGTAGATCCGGCCAACGCCGACCATTCCGAAGACTTTACATTCCGCCGCGCGAAGCGCCCCCATGCTCGCACCACCGAACACGCGGACCTGCCGTGAGAGTGCATAAAGGATCTCTTTGTGCCAGACAGGCGCCGTGTATTCGAAACCGCCATCGACGATGCCGATGACGCGCGCGCCTCTCCGCACTGCCGCCAACACGTCACCTTGAACGGCGGGCGGATATACGGTGACCCCATCTCCTGCAAGGGCCGCTGCGTCCGGGAGACTCGGCCCAATAAAGAGGACTTTCATGAGAACAGCGCCTTTGCAATCGCGCGGGCGCCGAAGCCACGGGCCCGCGCGCCCTCGGGGTTTTCGAGGCTTGGAACGAAGACTTTGACGACATGGAAAGGGAGGGCCGGGTCGCTGAGGGGCAGCGCTATGACTGGCGCAATCTGTCGCTCCCGCAAGGCATCTAGGATCCTGTCGAGGTGCGGTTCGTCACCATGCCACGCAGTATAGCGGCGAGTGATTGGAACTGCATCGAGGGCATGCAAGGTCTCCGCAGGCACAGGCCTTTGAAAGTCGTCCGGCGACAGGTCGTCGCGGGCGCCGTTGATGTATGTAATCCTCGATTGAACGGCTTCCGTTATTGCCCGAATGGCCGCCCGCACAGGGGAGGGATGCGCGCCGCTTCCTCCGGTTACCTCGACAAAGCGGACGCTGTCGCTCCGTCGCTCCGCAGGCCCGAGGACGGTCGTGAAGCAGGGGACAGCTATGTCGCTCGTCATATCGAACAGGCGAACGACAAGCCCGGCCGCCCTAATCTTTCGAACGAGGTCATCGACCCATGGATCTTTGAAGCTTGCCGGATCGATGCAGCGCGAAAGCCGACCCTCTGCGGTGCCAATCTGCCAAAGGCAATATGCGTCGCGTTCGACGCGCTCAAGGAGCCCGTGCAGGGTGGCCTCCTCCATCGTATTGCCGGAGGCAAGACCATCGGAAGACATCCAGAAGCGATTGCGGCGCGTGCGATCCAGAAGCGCCGCCTCAAAGGGAACATACAACTCCCGATCGGTCAGGAGATCCTTGCCAAGCGCCCAGTCAACCTGTTCGTCGAGCCGAATGTCGTCCTCATGGCGACCGATCAGGCAAGCCAGTGTGTCAAAAGAGAATCCCGCCTCCCGCAGATCGTGGGCCGAGGCCCTAAGCGTTGCAACGGCTGGCCTGTTGGCAACGACGCGCTCAAGCGCTTCCATAACGGCCGAAGCCCTGGCATCGTCGTCGGTCAAACCCTTGCCTTGGGCGATCGCGATCGAACGCCCATTGGGGACATAAGCGCACCACACCGGGATGCCGATGTTGTCCAAGCCGGTGTGGCGCGCCACGCGTGTTATGCCAAAGTCCGCGAGGAGTGGCGCGGTTCGGGCCAGCGTCTCAGAGGGTGGAACCGTGCGGTCGGAATAGGCGGCCAGCTTGATGTTGGTCAGGGGTTCGGCTCGACGTGACCGGAGAACGCCGCTTTCGCCGAGGAAACCGCAATCGCGAAATCCACCTTCTTGACGACGGAGGCACCTGCCTTGCGCAGATCCGCGACCTTCGCCAGATCACCGGTTGCCCCATCGAGTGGCTTGACGGTCCCCGCGTCGAGGTCGGCAATCCAAAGTTTCGCATCCCCTGCAATGCCGAATACTACTGCCCTTGACATGACGTTTCCTTTCGTTGGTGTCAAAATCCAGCTTTCAAAAGCCCTTCTCTGTAGAGATCCTTCTGCCATTGTTCCTTGAACGGAACGACGGAAAGCCATTTTTCCAGGTCGAAGACCGGGTTCAGCGCTTGCGCACGCTGCCGATAAAACTGGGCCCGCCTGCGATCGCCAATCATTGCACAACTCGCAGCAGCAATGCGGTAAGCCGGCTCCTTGTCCTTCATGGCTTCCACATAGGCAATGGCGTCGTTGTACCGCTCGAGGAAGTAGCTCGCGCCTGCGGCACACCAAAGATAGCTGTCCGGCGAAATGGGATTCAGCGAGATCGCCTTCTCGATCTTGGCCAATGCCTCCTTGGGACGCGAGGCATGAACAAGCGTGTCGGCGTGGCTATAGATCACGTCTGCGAAATGCGGGCTCAATTCCTCCGCATGGCTGAGAGCCGCCACGCTCTGATCGACGTCGCCGAGATAGAGTTTTGTCACGCCGAGTTCGCGGTAGCCGCCGGCGAAAGCTTCGTCCCGCTCGATGCCCTTCAACGCACTCTGTTCAGCAAGGCCCAAGAGCTCCTCGTTACCCTGCGCCGTCACCAGCCATTCGCTGGTGTAAGTCCGCGCCAGGCCGGTAAACGCTGGTGAAAAATCCTTATTATATTTCAACGCCTCCTTGAACGCCGCTCTCGCCCTGCGAATGTGCGGCAAGGTCAGCTTGCCCATCAGGCTCGCGCCGACAAGGTAGGAGTGATATGCCTGCGGGTTCGCCTCCAGGCTGAGCCGGGCTTCCTCATTCCTGGCAAGTTCATCCACGACGGACAATGACAAGTGCTGGGCAATGAGCCGTCGCTGGGTTGGTAGCGTTGCCGCGGTCATGGGAAATCGCACGGCCCAGATGATTTCGTCCGTCGGGAAATAGACCAGTTGCGCGTAGAGGCCTTCGCCCGAAAGTCTCGTATCGAGAAGATAGGAGATAGAGTGGCGGGCAATCATGGCCGCCTTGTCAGAGTCACGACGGATTTGCTCCGCAGTGTGAGGCGCAACGATGGAAATGTTTCGGAGGGCGCATAGCTCGATCGTGACATCTTCGATCAGCGCGGCGGCAAGCGACAGACCCACGACGTTACCCTGCGAAGTTGGCGGAAGCAGAACCAGCCGCGGCAGGCTCGAAGCGGCCCGCAACTCCGTCTCACGAGGGGTCGCATTCTGCGCCTCCGCTGACACGAAATAGCTTCTCGCTTGGCGTTCGCCCCGAGGCAGTACGTCCGGGTCGGCTACTCCCGGCAGCCCGCGGAGGATCGCCCGGATTTGCTCATCGGCCGGGTCCTGTTCCAGGAGCTGTAAAGCAGCGCCCGACATAGCGCGATAATCGTCGGCACACTGAGCAGCCGAGCCCGCATCGAGGAGCGTCTGGCGCAACTTGGCCCTATGGCTTCGCTGCTCCCGCGCGATCCAGTTGTCGACCGCTTTGCTGGCTGACCGAACATTGCCGACGAATTCACGCTGAAGCAGATCGCTGCTCGCTTTCAGCCTGTCCATCGGCGGTTTTGCCTCATCGAGTATTCCAATATCAACGGTCAGGAGATCCGCCCGCAGTTCGACGGAGGCCGAAGTGATCCGAAGTGGCGCGGCAACGCTGTCATCGATTTGGCGAATACGGGAAATCAGCTTTCGCAGATTGAGACCGGCCTGATCGGCTTCGGCATCCGACCACAGAAACGAAGCCACCTCTTGGCGAGTGAGCGCATGACCCTTGCACGTGAAGAGATACGCCATCGTCAACAGCGCCTTGGCGGGATAGCCAACGGCATTGCCCGCTTCATCTGTCAGACGCAGTTCGCCAAATGTCTGGAGGTGCAGCACCGCCTATCCTCGTGTTTCGTCCGCGCGTTCCCAGCCCTCATGCTCATCCGTGACCGCTTGCGAGGAGCCAAGGCTCCTTGCAAGCGCCAACAGCTTTCGACGAATGTTCGGATCTTCGATCGCGATAAAGGCGCGCGTTAGCGCCAACCCCTCCTTCGAGGCGATGAAATGCGCGACTTCATCGGTCTCAGCACTCAGCCGCAGGCCTGCCGTATGCTGCCTGTCTTCATCGAAAAAGAAGCCAACCGGCACGCCAAGCACTTCCGCAATCCGCTGCAGCCGGCTCGCACCTATGCGATTGACACCTTTCTCGTATTTTTGGAGCTGTTGAAACGTAATGCCCAAGGATTCCGATAGGCTAACCTGGCTCATGCCAAGTAGCTTTCGTCTCAGCCTGACACGCTCACCCACATAGGCATCAATGGCGTTTGGAGTTTTCGCCTTCATGGCACCACCGTTTCCTCGTGTCAGACTGGCATTATGCTCACATTCGAGAAAAATACAACCGAGAGTAATTTTTTCAAGGAACTAATTGCCGATCAGCCCACATTTTCCCGCAGCGTTGCGAATTTATCCCGGTTACCTAAATGCGTATCAAGGCCGATGCGGCGACACAGTAGTATCGTTCCAGCATATCGCCGACTTGGGCGGTGTATATTTTGACGGTTCTCTTTATGGTAGTGTCACGTCGATTTCACGCGCCGTTCTAGACTTTTGCGGCTATGTTCACAGCACGGTTAAGTTGAAGCTTTGACAGCCAATAGCTCTCGTGGAGACAATTGGCGGCAAAGTATTTTCGCTGAACTGAACGATAGGTGGGCGTCGTTCGACAGCGTCTCGGTTGTCGAAAAAGGTGCACCGCTTAACCAATGTCAGCATTCAACAAACAACAAGAACGACCGGAGAAGCGGCAATGGAACTACGTCCTTTAGTCATCAGTCACGCCGACAGGCTTTCCGCCTGCAGGGAGAAGATCGAGGAAGCGGTATATCTGATCATCCACGGCGACAAAGTCGACGGCTTCTCGTCAACCGAAGTCGCAATGGCAATCGCCGATATTGCTGACGACTACATCCTCGCGGCCTCCAAGATGCGCGCAGCGACACACTGATCGGTGCTGTTCGCAGCTACTGGCTCCTGAGGACGCGATCAACCCCGCCTCATCCAAGCCACGGCACAATACACACGCTCATCCGGCAAGTCGATCTGGCCTCCGGAGTTGTCCAAAGGCTGACTACGCTGCAGCCAGGAAAGATCACGGCCGGCAGAAGGCGTACAGAGTTCGACAAAAATACGGGAGCCTCCCAGAAAGGGTAAGGCTCCCGATTCGGGTAATGTTTATTGCGGTGTCGTGCCGCCAGTCGAAGGATTGGCCGGGGCTGGTGTTGCCGGCTCACTGGACGGCGCAGCGGGCGCTACCGGCGGCTTCACCGGCTGAGTTTCAGTCGTCGAAGCCGTCGGGTTCATGTCGGTACCCGGCCGGTTGAACCACTCCGTGATCGCAAATGCCGCGACGAGGATCACAGCGATCGCGGCAACCCATCCGATCCAGGCACTCGAGCTGCGACGCACGGGTGTCGTGCGCAGATCGTGATCTGTGTCGGGATTGCGGTTGGGATCATTGGGGTCGTACGTCATGTCGTTTCTCCTCTCTGCAAGAAGAGAAATGAATTGTGCCCAAGTTTGTTCCCGATGCGTGCACAGTTGCTCCTCGTGGGATTGGCCGCGTCACCCTTGTAACCAGCGCTTCCGCGATCATTAGGGTGTCGCGGCTTCCGTCACGTCGGCACCGCACCCAACGCATAAAGGATGCCGCGGAGCTCGGCCAGACCGCGCAGTCGCCCGATTGCCGGGTAGCCTGGCGTTACGTTCTTGTTGAGATCGTCTAGCATCCGATGACCATGATCGGAGCGAAACACGATCGTTTCGCTGGCCTGGCGCCGTCGGTCCTCCGCAACAAGCTCCTTGAGGACCGCGACCATATCAACGTCGCCTTCCAGATGCGCGCTCTCATGGAAGGTGCGGCCGTCGCCCTCGCGCTTGGTTGCCCGCAGATGCGCGAAATGGATCCGCGAGGCAAAGCGCCTTGCGATTGCCGGCAGGTCGTTGTCCGCACGCACGCCGAGGCTGCCGGTGCAATAGCACATGCCATTTGCCTCCGAAGGCACGGCATCGAAGAGTGCGGCATAGTCTTCCGCAGTAGACGCAATCCGCGGCAGGCCAAACAGTGAGCGCGGCGGATCGTCGGGGTGCAGCGTCAGCTTCACGCCACGCGCTTCTGCAGCCGGCGTGACTGCCTCAAGGAATTCGATCAGATGCTGGCGCAGCCTGGCGGCATCGATACCGGCGTAGGCTGCAAGTTTTTCGCGGAACTGCGGGATCGTCAACGGCTCGGTCGTCGAGCCGGGCAGGGCGGATGTGATGATCCGGGTGATCTCTGCAATTTCGGCTTCGCTCATCGCGTCGAACACTTCGCGCGCCCGAGCCACATCCGCTGGACTGTACTGCTGCTCCACACCGGCGCGCTGTAGTACGAAAAGATCGAAGGCAGCGAACTTCTCATGGTCGAAGCGCATCGCCGTGGCGCCGGTATCGATCACATGGTCAAGTTCGGTGCGCGTCCAGTCGACGACGGGCATGAAGTTATAGCAAACAATTGGAATGCCGCAGGCGGCAACTGCTTCCAGGCTGGCAATCCATGCCTCGATTTCCGCCTTTGCCCGCCCGCCATTGCGCTTGACCGCATCGGGAATGGGGATGCTCTCGACGACGGACCATGTCAGGCTCGAGCGCCCAGCCGGCGTAGTTTCGATCATGGCCTGCCGCTCACGCACTTCAGCCTCAGTCCACGCGCGGCCGATCGGAACGTGATGCAGGGACGAAACAATATTCGTCGCTCCGGTCTGGCGCACCTCATCAAATGTCACCGGAGCCTCAGGCCCAAACCATCTCCAACCCTGGCGCATGCACTTCCTCCTTGGGATCGTCTTGTCGTTGTCCGCTGATCGGCTCAGCAGAAGTAATCTGGATACAGCGTTCGCAGCTCGGCGACATCGGGAATAACGGCGCTGAGGTGATGCATCATTGCCGCGCGCGCCGCTTCGAGATCATGAGCCGCAATCGCGTCGCGAATGAGTTCGTGTTCGTGCACAACATTGTCCATGCGGCCAAGAACCGGCAGCGTCAGCCGTCGCGCCCGGTCGATCTGCACCTTGACCGTCTTGAGGATCGTCCAGATTCCAGGATATCCAGCAATGCTGGCAATCGCCTCGTGGAACGCCTCATCCTCTTCGTGAAAGGCCGAGGGGTCGCCGAGTGCGGCCAGTGATCTCTGTCGCGAGATGATGCCATCCAGGCGACCGATATCGGCAACTGTCGCGATCTCGGCCGCACGTTCCACCGTGGTACCCTCAAGCGACTTGCGAACGACAACCGCCTCCGGGATCGCCGAGACGGGCACACGCGATACAACGGTGCCGGATTGCGGATAGATGTCGACAAGCCCGCCCTCCGACAGTCGAAGCAATGCCTCGCGCACAGGTGTGCGGCTGACGTTGAACTCTTCGGCAATGCGTTTTTCCTGCAGCTGCATTCCAGGTCGCATACGCAGAGCAAGAATGTCTGCGTACAGCCGATCGTAGATGGCGTCTGCGGTCGTCACGCGACGAAGCTTCGCCGGCCTCTCGGCCTCGGAAGACAAAGTCGCGGGAATGGAAACAACTGTTGCCTGCATTACGTGCGGCCCTGACATTGACTCGTTCATGAATACTAGTATATCAATTTATTGCGACTGCCAAGCTGCACCGGGAGGAATGGTGTTTTCGGCAATCATTTCAGATGCTTCGCACATCTAGGAGAAGGTGCCGATCCCTGCAACGATCGGTTCGGGGACGCGCACCACCACGTCTTGCGGTGTCCGACAACAAGAGGAGGAGAAACAATATGAAAGTCACCCGCAGAACATTTGTCGGTACCGCCGCAGGCGCCGCCGTCGCGAGCATGTTGCCGCTGAAGGTCTTCGCACAGGCCAAAAAGCCGGCAACCCCGGTCACCATCACGATCGCAGATGTCGCCGGCAATCTGGCGCTCACGCAGGGCATGTTCGAGGCCTATGCCTCGGAGAAGGCGGACTGGGTCTCGAGCTTCGCGTTCACCAAGGCACCGGCCCCGGAACTTCCGGGCAAGATCAAGGCCCAGCAGGCAGCCGGCAAGGTCGATATCGATCTTGTTCTGACAGGCACGGATGCACTTTCCGCCGGTCTCGACCAGGGACTTTGGATCGATCTGGCGGCGCACAAGTCCGAGCTTCCCAACCTGGAGCAGATCCTGCAGCCGCAGGCTTTCAAGATGCAGGCCCTTGCGAAGGATCAGGGTGTCGTCGTCACCTATTACCCGTCCGGCCCGCTCATCGAGTATATGCCTGACAAGGTACCCACGCCGCCAAAGTCGGCGCAGGAGCTGCTTGACTGGGCGAAAGCCAACAAGAACCGCTTCATCTATGCTCGGCCGGCCAATTCCGGCCCGGGCCGTACCTTCCTCATGGGCTTGCCCTATTTGCTCGGCGACAGCGACCCGCGTGATCCCGTCATGGGCTGGACAAAGACGTGGGACTATCTCGCGGCGCTCGGAGAACACATCGAGTATTATCCTACCGGCACCGCCCAGGTCTTCAAGGAACTCGGCGAAGGCACCCGTGACATCGTCGTCACAACGACCGGCTGGGACATCAACCCCCGCGCCCTCGGCATCGTTCCTGCGGAGGCCAAGGTGCAGAAGCTTGATGGCTTCCATTGGGTTACCGACGCCCATTACGCGGTCATCCCGAAGGGCGTTTCCGACGAGAAGATTGGCGTGCTGATCGACGTTCTCAACTACATCCTCCAGCCCAAGCAGCAGGCGATCGCCTACGATGCCGGCTATTTCTATCCGGGTCCGGCCGCAAAGGAGGTCACCATTGATATGGCGCCACAGGAAAGCCAGGACACGATCAAGGAATTCGGCCGGCCGGAATATGCCGACTGGATCGCCAACAATCCCCTGGAGGTTCCGCTGGAGCCGAAGCAGTTGGTCGAAGCCTTCCGCATCTGGGACGAAAAGATCGGCGCCAAGAAGGGCTGATCGAACGAAATCAGCCGGCCGGGGATTCCGCCCTTGGCCGGCCACCTCATTCTGCAGATGGAGATTGGTTTGACCTCGGTATCGAATGCCGCAGCATCGACGCGCAAGAACGCGCGCCTGGAACTCGACGGGATGCGTCGCGCCTTCGGGGCGTTCAACGCCTTGAACGGGATCGACCTTGCGATCGAGCCCGGAGAGTTTGTGGCGCTGCTTGGACCATCCGGCTGCGGTAAGTCGACCGCGCTGAACTGCATCGCCGGCTTGCTGGCGTTGACGGGTGGCGAAATCCGCCTTGGTGGCACACGCATCGACCAGCTCGAACCGGAGCGTCGCGGCTTTGGCATGGTTTTCCAAAGCTACGCCCTGTTTCCACACATGACCGTGCGGAAGAACGTCGGGTTCGGGCTTGCCATGCAGGGCATAAAGGGTGCCGAGGCCGACCAGCGCATTCGTGATGCCTTGGCGCTGGTGCGGCTCGAAAGCCAAGCCGACAAACTGCCAGGCCAACTCTCCGGTGGGCAGCAGCAGCGCGTCGCCATCGCCCGCGCCATCGTTATTCGTCCGCCAATCGTACTCATGGACGAGCCGCTATCCAATCTTGATGCGAAGCTCAGGCTTGAAATGCGCGCCGAAATTCGCGGCATCCACGATCAGATCGGTTCCACCACCATCTATGTCACGCACGACCAGGACGAGGCGCTATCGCTTGCCGACCGCATCGTGGTCATGAGCCAGGGTCATATCGAGCAGATCGGCTCGCCCCAGGATCTCTACCAGCGGCCTGTCAACGTCGATGTCGCCGACTTCATGGGCTTCAGAACCCGTGTTCCGGGCCGCATTACGCGCGTGTCCGGCGATGAGGCCGAGATCGAGGTTGCCGGCGCTCGCCTGGTTGGCACGACGCGTTCGCCCCTTAAGGCGGGCGACGCAGCTATCCTGTCCGTCCGTCCCGAGGATCTTGTCGCGTCCAACGGCGAGGGGATTGCCGCCACCGTCAGCAGCATGGAGTATCGCGGGCGCGCGTTCTTTGGCATGGCGCGGGCAGCTGATGGTTCGGAACTCTATTTCCGGGCGGACGAGCCGCTGGGGCGCGGTGCATCGACGAGACTGCAGCCGGTTTCCGGACGAGCGCTGGTCTTTTCGGGGGCGGCGGGATGAACCAGCCCTCGCTGCAAACGCGGCTTGCTGCTCGTGGCCTCGACGGCACGACGCTGCTCCTGCTGCCCGGCCTGATCTTCATGATCGCATTGTTCGTCTACCCCTTCCTCTACGGACTGGCGGACTCCCTCATGCCGAAGGAAGGCGCCTGGTATGCCAACTACACGAAGTTCTTCAGCGATCCCTTCCAGTACCGGACGATCGCCGCGACCATGTGGCTGGCCCTGCCGGTAACCATAATCAATCTCGCCTTCGCCGTGCCGGTTGCTTTGCGCGTGCGCCTGATGCGCCGGCAGCGGCTGCTGACGACCATTCTCGTCCTGCCAATCACCCTTGGCACGGTCTTCGTGGCCGACGGCCTGTTGACCTTCCTCGGACCGCGCGGCTGGTTCAATCACTCGCTGCTGATGCTCGGCATCCTCGACGGACCCGTTAAGCTGACGAACAATTATTGGGGCGTCTTTGCCTCGCTGCTGATCACCGGCTTTCCTTTCGCCTTCCTGTTAACGCTGTCCTACATCACCGGCGTCGATCCCGCGATTGAGCAGGCGGCGGCAACACTGGGCGCAGGATCGCGGCAGCGTTTCTTCCGCGTCTTCCTTCCGCTTTTGGTTCCCGGCCTCGCCGTCACCTTTTGCCTTGCCTTCGTCCAGGCCTTTGCGGTCTTTCCGTCCGCCGTGCTTCTGGGTGCGCCGGCAGGGCCGACGCGTGTCATCTCCATTGCCGCATATCAGGCCGCCTTCGAGCAATATGATCATTCGCTTGGCTCGGCGATCGCGCTCATCATGGGTGCCGTGGAACTCGCGGTCGTGCTCACGGTTCTGGCCATACGCTCACTCTTCTACCGCGGCCCCGCCGGCGGAACGAAAGGCTAATCATGATCCGAGATCAGGGCCTCAGCTCGAAGATCTGGCGTTTCGCCATTTGGGCACTAGCCATCCTCTTTGTCCTTAACCTCCTGGCTGTCATCGCCGCCGTCATCGTCAATTCCTTTGCGACGCGCTGGCTTGGCACATGGCTGCCGGCAGGCTGGACGACACGCTGGTACTTCAGTGCCTGGAAGGAGTTTCAGCTCTCCAGTGTCGTTCTCGTCACCTTCGAGATCGTTTTCACCGTCGTCATCATTTCCGGAATTCTGGGCGTCACGACCGCCTATGCGCTTGCGCGGCGCAACTTTCCCGGAAAGGGCCTTGTTGTCCTGCTGTTCCTGTTGCCGTTGCTGATCCCGCCGCTGACCTACGGTATTCCGCTCGCAACCGTCCTCTACCGGCTCGGCCTCGGGGGCACATTCTGGGGTGTCGTACTAATCAACATCGTGCCGTCTCTGCCCTTTGTCGTTCTGGTGATGATCCCCTTCATCGAGCAGATCGACCCGCGTATCGAAGCGGCAGCCCGCGTATTCGGCGCAGGGACGACGAGCCTCTTCGTCAGGATTTTGCTGCCGCTGCTGCTGCCGGGAATGCTGGCCGCCTTGCTGCTGGTGCTGGTTCGAACAATCGCGATGTTCGAGCTAACGTTCCTGATTGCCGGCCCCACGACACAAACGCTCGTCGTGTCCCTCTATTACGCGGTCTTTGCGTCCGGCGTCCGTGCGGGCCAGTCGATAGACGCGATGGCGGTGGTATACATGGTCACGACACTGTTCTGGCTGGTTCTCGCGCTGCAGTTCGTCAACCCGACACAGATCGTCGCGCGGGCGAAACAGCAGAGTGCCCACTAGTTGAGACAATTGATGGAAATGACCGCCTCTGTGGAGGCGGCCATTGGCTGGCGCTTAGCAGCGCGCCTCGTATCTGCGGCCATACCGGTCACGATAGACACAGTAGCCACGGTGTTCGGTTGAGCGTCCGATCAGGGCGCCCGCCACGCCGCCGGCCACAGCACCAATGGCCGCGCCTTCCCAGCTATTGCTGACGGCACCGCCGATGATGGCCCCCGAACCGGCGCCGATCGCCGTTCCCTTCTCGGTCGCGGTGCACGAAGCCAACGCGCCCATCAATGCACCCACTAGGATAATTTTTCTCATCTTCCACTCCTACCATAATATTTTTTTCGGATTACGGCGTAGGAACTAAGTCCGATGTCATAAGGTTCCATTGGACTTAGGTCTGACGTTGGCATTCTGTGGGCAGTGGAACTCCCCGGTCTCTCGCCAAAGACAGGTCCAACATTGGCGTCGAATACCACTGTTCACGACCTGTCCTGGAAGGCTATACCGGTGCGACGCCAAACACAAATTGGACCCGCCATGACCGACACCGTCCTCGATCGTTTTCTCCGCTACGTCGTCATTGACACTCAATCCGATGCAGGATCATTAACGCAGCCGTCGACCATGAAGCAGAAGGACTTGGGTCGCTTGCTGGTCGACGAGTTGCTGGCCATTGGACTGTCCGACGCCCACCTCGACGAGCACGGCTATGTCTATGCGACGATTCCGTCGAATACGGACAAGACGGTGCCGGTCATTTGTTTCTGCTCGCATATGGACACGGCACCTGATTTCACGGGAACGAACGTGAAGCCACAGATCGTGCGCAACTACCGCGGTGGCGACATTCAGCTTTCCGGGGACAAGAGGCAGGTCATTCGCGTGAGCGAAAATCCGGCGCTTAATGACCAGATCGGCAACGATATCGTTACGACCGACGGGACGACGCTGCTCGGTGCCGACGACAAGGCTGGCATCGCAGAGATCATGGCGGCGGCACAAATCCTGATCAGCAATCCGGCCATCAAGCGCGGAACGATCAAGCTGCTTTTCACGCCGGATGAGGAAATCGGACGCGGCGTCGACAAGGTCGATCTGATCAAGCTTGGTGCGCAGTTTGCCTATACGATGGACGGGGAAACAGCCGGACACATTGAGGACGAGACGTTCTCGGCTGACGGCGTCGAAATTAGCATCGAAGGCGTTGCCATCCATCCAGGCTTTGCCAAGGGTAAGATGGAGAACGCCATCAGGATCGCTGGCGCGATTATTGATCGGCTGCCCAGGTATATCGCACCCGAAACGACCGAGGGACGGGAGGGCTTCATCCATCCAACGGGTCTGACCGGCTCGATGGAAAAGGCGGCTATCAGCCTCATTATCCGGGACTTCGAGGAAAGTGGCCTCGCCGATAAGGAGAAGCGTCTCGAAGCCCTCGTGCAGGAAGTAATAAGGGACTATTCCGGCTCCTCCTACACCTTCACCGTCAAGCAGCAGTATCGCAACATGAAGGTGGTTCTCGATCGCCACCCGCAGATCGTCGACAACGCGATCGAAGCGATCCGCCGTGCGGGAATGTCGCCGGTTCGCGGGAGTATCCGAGGCGGAACTGACGGCTCGCGTCTATCCTTCATGGGACTGCCATGCCCGAACATATTTGCGGGCGGGCACGCCTTCCACTCACCGCGCGAATGGATCAGCAGACAGGACATGGAGAAGGCCGTCGCCACTCTCGTTGAGCTTGCAAAGGTGTGGGAAGAGCGAGCGTAAATTCCCCCGCGAGCCCGAACAAGGCGCAGTACGTCGACGGCCTACGAGCGGAATCTCATCTTATCGACCGGCCCAGCGGCTCATGAGCCTCTTTGCTCAGGCGAAGGTTTCGCCGTGTTTTCCTCGCTCACCTGAAACGTCACGCCCTTCCTGCGCCTGCGCCATGGCCTTGACCAAGGCGACAATTTTTTCGCGAAGCTGCGTGTCGGTGATTTTCAGGAACGCGCGGTTAAGTGCGAGCCCCTCCTTCGAATGCAGGAATTCGGCGACCGGGTCAGCCGCGACGCTCGTCTCAACCAAGCTCACTGGCTCGGATTCGTTCTGTTGGAAGAAGAAGCTGGGCGAAGTGCTCAAGACCTCGGCGATCCGTTGCAGCCGGCTGGCACCGATCCGGTTCAAACCCTTCTCGTATTTCTGCACCTGCTGGAACGTAACACCGATCTGGTCGGCTAGCCTTTCCTGACTGAGACCTAGGAGTTGCCTACGCATCCTCACGCGAGAACCGACGTAGGTATCGATGGCATTTGGAGTCTTTGCATTCATCATACGCGTTTCCATGACCGGGCCGGCGTGGCGATCATCGCTCGACCTCCGGTATAGCACTCCTATAAATGTGTATTAGCCATGGGCCAAATTCAATTGGTAGTTCGTCTTACTTGGGTAATATCATTTGACAAGAATGTGACTGCAGCCCGAACGAGGTGGTCGAGTCGCTGGCCCACAAATCATACCAAGTTACGGGCTGCGTATTTCCGTCAGCCTAGACTGGTCACCGGTTGAAGCGAATTGGCCGGATCTCCCGGTGGACGATCTTTAGCGACCTGTCGGGCTGTATCATGTAGGTCTCATCAACTTGTCGACCCCACTGATCGATGAAGTTGTGGGGGAACGTCGATCCCGGCGGGGATTTCGTAAGCTTGGTGCGTGGCTGACCGCCATAGGTGACGCTGCCGGGGATCGGCTCAAGCCCCGGCGAGGAAAAGTCCTTCGCAGCCGTGCATGCAGCAAGAAGGAGTGCGCCAATCAGGACAAGAGCTCTCTTCTTCATGGCATCCTCAACGGTTCGGCTTGGTTCCTCAGGCATATATCCGATAAACTGCGCCGGAACAGATCACCAGCCCGTCCGGCGCAAGATTTCGACGTTCCGTCGAATCGCCTGTTCGGAAGCCTACAGCAGGTCCCGCTTCGCGAGACTTGCCATCAGCGCCGTAATCCCGAAGCTCCAGGGTGGGCATTCAGTCGAAAGCCTCACCGTATTGACGAGCGAACCGAGACCCGCCGACGAGATTTCGACGACGTCGCCAACCTTGTGCGTGAAGCCCTGATTGGGCGCATCGCGATCCTGCGTCGGAGCAAACAAAGTTCCCAAAAAAAGCATGAAGCCATCCGGATACTGGTGGTGCGCTCCGCAGGTCTGCTTGACGAGGTCAGTCGGGTCGCGACTGATCTTCGACATAGAGCTCTTGCCATGAAGAACGAAACCATCTGTCCCCGTAACCTTGAGGTCGAGCTCGGCGCTGCGCACATCATCGAGACCGTAGCTCTCGTCGAACAGACGAATGAACGGGCCGATCGAGCAAGAAGCATTGTTATCCTTCGCCTTGCCGAGCAGGAGCGCCGAGCGGCCCTCGACGTCGCGCAGATTGACGTCGTTGCCGAGCGTTGCACCCTTGATTTCCCCGCGGCTATTAACGGCAAGCACGATTTCGGGCTCCGGATTGTTCCAGGTCGAGATCGGATGCAGACCGACATCGGCACCCCAGCCGACGGAGGAGAGCACCGGCGACTTCGTGAACACCTCGGCGTCGGGCCCAATGCCGACCTCGAGATATTGTGACCACATGCCTTCCTCGATCAGCGCCTGTTTGACCTTGGCGGCTTCCGGCGACCCTGCCTTCAGGTTATTGAGGCTACCGCCGATGAGCGTGCTGACGCGCTCCCGGATGGCTGCTGCACGATCCGGATTCCCGGCGGCCTTCTCCTCGATGACACGCTCGATCATCGACTGCGCGAACGTCACGCCGCAGGCCTTGATAGCCTGAAGGTCAGCCGGAGCGAGCAGATGGACACGCGACAGGTCGGGCGTGCCTAGGTCCGAGGCAGCGAGCTCCTCCAGCGTGCCGAGCACAGGGCCTTGTGCACTACGGGCAACGGCTGCGGGGTCGGCCTGCTCCAGAAGTGCACTCAGCGTCGGCACGGCCTTGGAGGTGATATCCACCAACTGGCCATCCCGAACCACCACGACGCTCGGCCCTTGGACACCAGGGTTCCAGGCACGACCTACAAACAAGCCACCGGCGGCAGCAGAATCCAGAAGAGTATAAGACATCGACATGTTCCGTCACGCGAGCGATGGACGCGCTCAAAATGAAAAACGAACCGGCCGCCCTCCAACCCAGCGGCCGCGAAAATCGATCACAACAGGTGCCCGACGACAAGGTCAAAACCAAGGAATCTCGACCTCTCGAAACGCGAAAGGGCGCGATGCCGGAGACAGCGTCGCGCCCATTGTACTCAATCAGACTGTCTTCGGCGCCACGTGCTGCTGCCCGCGCGCCAACAACTTAGTGGTTATCGCGCGGAATGCCCTTCGTCTGGGCGATACGCTGATACTTGACGGCAGGCTCGAGCACGGCACCGGTTTCCATCTGACCGACGCAGGCGCGCTGCATTTCCTGCCAGGGCGTCTGGCTTTCCGGATAGACGTAGCCGCCGGCCGCCTCAAGCGCCTTGCGGCGTTCGGCAAGCTCCTCATCGCTGATGAGGATGTTGGCCGACCCCTTCTTGAGATCGATACGAACCTGGTCGCCCGTCTTGAGGAGAGCAAGGCCACCCCCTGCTGCCGCTTCCGGCGAAGCGTTGAGGATGGAGGGCGATCCCGACGTTCCGGACTGACGGCCATCACCTATGCAGGGCAGGGAGCTGATGCCCTGCTTCAGGAGGTAATCCGGAGCGCGCATGTTGACGACTTCGGCCGCACCCGGATAGCCGATCGGACCGGCGCCGCGCATGAAGAGGACCGTTGAAGCATCAATCGCCAGCGACGGATCGTCGATGCGGTGATGGTAATCTTCCGGTCCGTCAAAGACGACCGCGCGACCAACAAAGGCTTCCGGATCATTCGGGTTGGAGAGATAACGCTGACGGAACTCAGGCGAGATCACGCTCGTCTTCATGATTGCCGACGAGAAGAGGTTGCCGCGCAGGACGCGGAAGCCGGCGCGCTCCTTCAGCGGACGCTCGAACGGGCGAATCACCTTGTCGTCTTCGATCGTCGCCGTGGTGTAGTTCTCGCCGACAGTCTTGCCGTTGACGGTCATCGCACCGGTGTTGAGGAGATTATGCTTGATCAGTTCGCCCATGACAGCGGGAACGCCACCGGCGTGATAATAGTCCTCGCCGAGATATTCGCCAGCCGGCTGAAGGTTGACGAGCAGCGGGATTTCCTCGCCGTAGGTCTGCCAATCGTCGACCGTCAGCTCGACGCCGATGTGGCGGGCAAGTGCATTGAGATGGATCGGAGCATTGGTGGAGCCGCCGATCGCGGAGTTGACCTTGATCGCGTTGATGAAGGCCTCCTTGGTCAGGATGTCGGAAGGCTTCAGATCTTCCCGAACCATTTCGACGATCCGCAGGCCAGTTTCATAGGAAACTTCCTGACGGTCGCGATAGGGGGCCGGAATGGCGGCGCCGCCCGGCAGCTGCATGCCGAGTGCTTCGGCAAGCGAGTTCATCGTGGTTGCCGTGCCCATCGTGTTGCAATATCCGGTCGAGGGTGCGGAAGAGGCCACGAGCTTGACGAAGCCCTGATAGTCGATTTCGCCACGCGCCATCATTTCGCGAGCCTTCCAGACAATCGTGCCGGAGCCTGTGCGCTCGCCGCGGAACCAGCCGTTCAGCATCGGGCCGACCGACAGCGCGATCGCCGGAATGTTGACGGTTGCTGCGGCCATGAGACAGGCCGGCGTCGTCTTGTCACAACCGATCGTCAGGACCACGCCGTCAAGCGGGTAGCCGTAGAGAACCTCGACGAGGCCGAGATAGGAAAGGTTGCGGTCCAGGCCTGCCGTCGGGCGCTTACCGGTTTCCTGGATTGGATGCACCGGAAACTCGATGGCGATACCGCCAGCGTCACGGATGCCTTCGCGAACGCGCTTGGCGAGTTCGATGTGGTGACGATTGCACGGCGACAGGTCGGAGCCGGTCTGCGCAATACCGATGATCGGGCGACCCGACTGCAGCTCTTCCTGGCTGAGACCGAAGTTCATGTAGCGCTCGAGGTAGAGCGCGGTCATGTCAGGGTTTGCGAGATTGTCGAACCAGGCCTTCGAGCGAAGCTGGCGCGATCCGTCCTGCTCTTGAACTGCGTTCTGATTCGGGGAAGGTGTTTTCTCAACCACGATGAATTTCCTTGCTTTGACGCCGTTGTTGTCATGCACTTAGCTGATCGATACAGGAATGTATAATCAGTCTTTCGCATTTTGATATGCAAATCCCTTATATCAAGTGAGGCAAGCATGGGATTGGATGGTTTCAGGCTACGCCACCTGAAGATGCTCGTGGCGCTCAGCGAGCACGGAAAGCTCGGTGTCGTCGCAGAAATGTTCGGCGTCTCGCAGCCGGCACTGTCGAGAACCTTGAACGAACTGGAGCAAATGTCCGGGCACCAGCTCTTCGAACGGCACAACCGTGGACTTATCCCCACCCCTCAAGGAGAGGTGATCGTTCGCCACGCCAAGATGTTGATCTCCGAAGCGCAGCGCGCCGAATACGAGATGGTGGTCGCTGCAGCCGGGCAGGGTGGCAGCGTCGCGTTCGGCACGATAATGACGCCAGCAGCCGACTATGTCGCCCCGGCGCTCAAACGTATCTTCCAGACCCATCCGACAATCGACATCAGCATCGCTGTAGGAAGCAGCGATGTGCTGCTCGAGGATGTGCTGAGCAGGAGGCTCGACTTTGCCGTTTGCCGAATTCCGAGCGGCATGAACCCACTCTGGTTCGATTATCTGCCTGTTGGCCAGGAGACACTGCGCGTCATCGTGGCGGTGGATCATCCACTCTCGGCCAAACCTGTGGTCACCGAGGACGACCTCAGGCATCAGAGTTGGGTGCTCCAGCCGCATGGCTCGTTCCTTCGCCAGGTTGTCGATGACTTCATCCGCCGCCATGGCATCGTACCGGCCAGCGTCGTTTCGACCTCCGATGCGCTCCTGACCATGCTGTTGATCCTGCAGAGCCAGCGGCTAGGCATCTTCGCCGAGCCTGTTGCCGCGCTCCTCGAGAGGCACGGTCTCGTCAAGGCGCTGCAGATCGAGGGAGACATCTCCGTCCCGGGTTTCGGCCTCATCAAGCTCAAGGAACGTGAACTGTCTGCCTCGGCCGAGCTTGTCTATAACGTGTTTGCCACGACACGTAGCCTGTAAGGCAACGGATTAGGGCGCATACTGTGTGACCATGCGCGCATCGCGACGAAAATCGGAAGGCGACATCCCGGCGATATGGCGGAACGACTTGTTGAAGGCGCTGATCGACCCGAAGCCGCTATCCATCGCGACCTGCAAAACATTCGCCTCGTCGTTCATCAGCATCGCCTGCGCTCGCGACAGACGCAGCAGATTGACATATTTGCTAAGCGTCATGCCGGTCGTCTTCTTGAACAGGTTCATCGCGTATTTCGGATGAAGGTCGGCCGCGCGAGCGATATCGACCGAATCGATTTCCTGCAGGAAGTTGACGGCGATGAAGTCGCACATACGTGCCACGCTGCGCGACGATTGCGGATAGCATTGCTCGATATCGTCAGCATCCGTCGGCCCGAGGGTCGGAATCATAGAATAGGGTTCGAGTGCGATTCGCTCCACCCGTAACAGCATCTCGTCGACGGCGTGCTGCGCCTTGGCCGGATCGCCGGATTTGGTGTAGCGCACCCAGCGCGGAAAGTTCTCAAGGTCCGCCGCATCAGTTGCCGAGGTGAACAGGATCTCACCCTTCATCAGTCGGCTGGAGATGTTGATCGGCAGGCGCATCCGGAAGAAATAGACCAGCGGCAGGTGGCCGCCGGCATAGATCGCGTCGTCGGAGCAATCGTCCATCTGGTGCGGTTGCCCGCCCCAAAACAGGCACATATCGCCCGCCTTCATCGAGATCTTCTGGCCGTTCATGCGGTAGTGCACGCTACCCCGCATGATATAATTCACTTCGACCTGCACGTGCCAATGCGGCATGAGCATCACGGGTGGATGGTTGTGAAACATCTGCAGGGCCGTTGGCAAACCCTCGATGCTGCTCGCTCCAGGCTGGTAGACTGCCCGCCTTACGATCTTACTTTCCGCCAAGTCCATGTTCCCTTTTTAGGAGACAGCGGCTCCCTTGTAGATAGTCTAGCCGCGTTCGCTAAGGGACGGCAATTGAAAAGGGAGGATTTTCAATGCGCTTCAAACTTATCGGTGCGACCGCTGCAGTCGCACTTCTTGCTTCCGGTTCTGCATTCGCGCAGCAGTCGGGCAATCTGACCATCTGGAGCTGGAACATCGCCGCATCGGCGCTGAAGTCCACGCTCGAAGGCTTCAACAAGCAGCATCCTGACATCAAGGTCACGGTCGAGGATCTCGGCAACCAGCAAGTATTCGACAAGATGCTGGCCGCCTGCGCCGCCGGTGGCGAAGGACTGCCCGACATCGTCAGCGTGGAAAACTTCGAGGCGGAAATCTTCTGGAGCCGCTTCCCCGACTGCTTCGCCAATCTGAAAGAGTTGGGCTACACCCCCGAAATCCAGGCAAAGTTCCCGGATTTCAAGCGCACAGAGCTTGAAGTCGGTGATGTCGCTTACGCCATGCCGTGGGATTCCGGTCCGGTCGCCGTTTTCTATCGCCGTGATTTCTATGAAAAGGCAGGCGTTGATCCGTCGACCATCAAGTCTTGGGACGATTTCATTGCAGCCGGCAAGAAAATCTCCGCGGCCAATCCGGGCGTCGTCATGGCGCAAGCCGACTTCAACGGCGACAGCGAATGGTTCCGCATGATTTCCAACGAGCAGGGTTGCGGCTACTTCTCGACGGACGGCCAGACGATCACCATCAATAAGCCGGCCTGCGTTGCGACGCTCGAAAAAGTAAAAGAGATGAAGGACGCCGGAACGCTGACGGCAGCCATCTGGGACGAGAAGATCCAGGCCAATACCGCTGGCAAGGTGGCAAGCCAGATGTATGGCGGCTGGTATGAAGGCACCATTCGCTCCGGCTCGCCCGACCTTTCCGGCAAGTGGGGCGTCTATATGATGCCAAGCCTCACGCCCGATGGCCCGCATGCTGCGAACCTCGGCGGCTCGTCGCTTGCGATCGCTGCCAATTCCCAGAACAAGGAAGCAGCCTGGACCTACATCAACTACGCACTCGGCACCAATGAGGGCCAGGTGACGATGCTGAAATCCTTTGGTCTCGTCCCGTCGCTGTTGACCGCAGTCCAGGATCCGTTCGTCAACGAACCACAGGCCTACTGGCACGACCAGAAGGTATGGGCCGATATCCTTTCGACCCTGCCGAAGATCGTTCCAAGCCGCGGGACGCCGTTCCAGACGGATGCGGACTCGATCTACAGGGCAGCGCAGACCAAGTATTTCGCCGGCGGTTATCCTGACGCGAAGGCCGCGCTCGACGACGCCGCAAAGCAGATCGCGACGGCGACAGGTCTTCCCATTGCGAACTGAGTAACGGTGCCGGGCGTCACTTTGCGCCCGGCCTCCATCCTCAGGGATGGCTCGCTTCGTCTGTGAGGAGAATAGAATGCCGATCCGGAACCGGAACGCCTACGCTTTTCTTGCGCCCTATCTCTTGGTTTTTGCCACCTTCTGGATATGGCCCATCATCAGTTCGTTTCTGACCTCGTTTCAGAATACCCGCGTCAATCCGTGGAAATTCAGTCCTGGCGTTAACTGGGGTCGCCTCATCGGTGACCCGGCCTTCTACAACGCGCTCTACAACACGCTGATCATCCTGGTCATCCAGGTACCGGTCATGATCGCGATTGCCACCGTCATGGCGGTGCTTCTGAACTCGCCGCTTCTAAAAGCGCGCCCTCTTTTTCGCTTTGCCTTTTTCGCGCCCGTCGTCGTCGGCGAAGTGGCCTATTCCGCAGTCTTCCGCCTGATGTTCAGCTTCGATTTCGGGATTATCAACAAGATCATCACCTTGGTTGGCCTCCCAGCGGTCTCCTGGTTCGACAATGCCAACGCCGCCATGGCCCTGATAATCATCGCGGTGACGTGGCGCTGGGCTGGCTACAACGCCATCATCATTCTTGCCGGCCTGCAATCCATTCCCGACGACGTCTACGAGGCAGCAACGCTCGATCGCGTCAGCAAGACACAGCAGTTTTTCCACATCACCCTGCCGCTCCTGAAGCCGATCATTCTGTTTTGCGTCATCCTCTCGGTCATCGGCACGATGCAGCTCTTCACCGAGCCATTCCTCATCACCAATCGCGGCGGCCCGGGCGGTGGAACGGAAACGCTTGGCCTTCTCCTCTATCGCGAGGGCTTCCGCTCGCTGAATTTCGGATACGCCTCCGCTGTCGCTTACACGATGGCAGCTCTGGCGGTCGCGATCTCGCTGCTCAACCTCTGGATCGGAAGGGAACCCAAATGAGATCGAAGTCTCAATCCCTGCTGCTGCGGCAGATCGCTCTTCATGCCGTCCTGACGCCGCTCGCCATCATCTGGCTGTTTCCGCTATGGATGATGTTCGTCTTCTCCACGATGTCGGATTTCGGCATCTTCAGCCCCGAGATTGTTCTCTGGCCGTCGACCAACTTCGTCGAGAACTTTAAAAACCTGCAGGCGGACACCGACTTCCTCCGCGCGATGTTCATCTCCATCGGCGTCGCGGCGATCTATACGTTCCTGTCGGTGCTTCTCACTTCGATGGCCGGCTGGGCGCTGGCGCGCTACCGCTTCGTCGGGCGGTCAATCGTGATTGGCATCATTCTTGGGACCATCACGCTGCCATTTGCCGTCGTCGTCATCCCGCAGTTCATCATGGTGGCCCGCGAGTTCAGACTGGCAAACACTTGGATCGCGTTGATCGTTCCGCCGCTATTCAATTCCCTCGGCGTCCTTTTCATGCGTCAGGCCTTTACCATGATGCCCGGCGAGCTTTTCGACGCCGCGCGTGTCGAGGGCGTAAAGGAATGGCAAATTTTCCTTCGGATCGCCCTGCCGCTTGCAAGGCCGACGATGGCTGCGCTAGCGATCATCCTCTTCCTGCACTCCTGGAACAACTATCTCTGGCCGCTGCTCATCAACTCCAAGCCCGGAATGATGACGGCGCCGGTGGCGCTTGGCACGCTGATCGGCCTGACCAAGGTATCCTGGGGCGGCATCATGGCCGGCGCCATCATGCTGACAGCCCCGATCCTGGTCGTCTTCGTGTTCCTGCAACGCCACTTCATCGCCGGCATCGCGACCGGCGCAGTCAAATAATCGGGGAATGCCTGATGTCCGAACTTTCGTTGAAAAATGTCGTCAAGCGCTTCGGCGCGCTGGAAATCATCCATGGCGCCAATCTTGAAGTAAAGGACGGCGAGTTTGTCGTCTTCGTCGGCCCCTCCGGCTGCGGCAAGTCGACATTGCTTCGCATGATCGCAGGCCTTGAGGATATCTCGGGCGGCGAGATCAATATCGGCGGCAAGGTCGTCAATGACGTCGAACCGGCCGAGCGCGGCATTGCCATGGTCTTCCAGTCCTACGCGCTCTACCCGCACATGACTGTCGAGGAGAACCTGAGCTTCGGCCTGCGCATGAACGGCAACCCGAAGCAGGATACGGAAAAGCGCGTCAAGCACGCGGCCAACATCCTGCAGATCAACGAGTTGATGCAGCGGCGGCCGAAGCAACTCTCCGGCGGCCAGCGCCAGCGCGTCGCCATCGGCCGCGCCATCGTCCGCGAACCGCAGGTCTTCCTGTTCGACGAACCTCTGTCGAACCTGGACGCCGAATTGCGGGTGCAAATGCGCGTCGAGATCTCGCGGCTGCACAAGCAGCTCGGGACGACGATGATCTATGTCACCCACGACCAGACCGAAGCGATGACGTTGGCCGACAAGATCGTCGTCCTGCGCGCCGGCAACATCGAGCAAGTGGGCGCGCCGCTCGATCTCTACGATGATCCCGCAAACCAGTTCGTCGCCGGCTTCGTCGGCTCGCCCAAAATGAACTTCCTGAAGGCCGAAATCCTGGAACGGAATGCTGCAGGCGCAACCGTTGCGCTTGCCGGTGACCGGAATGTCCGTCTGACCATGCCGGTAACAGGTCCACTCGAACCCGGCGCATCGGTCACGCTCGGCGTGCGCCCGGAGCATTTCGTCGACGCGGGGCAGGGCGATACGGATCTTACCGTTACGATCGATGTCGCTGAGCACCTTGGCAACACTAGCTACATCTACGCGACCACGGCCGCCGGCGAACAGCTGATCATCGAGCGCCCGGAATCTCGCGCGGCCGGCAATCGGGACACGCTGACCGTCGGTCTCAGCGCCAATCGCAGCTTCCTGTTTGACAGCGCCGGCAACCGCCTCCGCTGACTGCCACCTCATCCCAAGACTTATGTAATGAAAGAGGAATTCCCATGAGCACAGACCAACCGATCCGTTGGGGCATCATCGGCCCGGGTACCATCGCACGCACCTTTGCGGATGGTATCGCGCATTCGCGCACCGGAAAGCTCGTTGCCATCGCCACCCGCAATCCGGAAAAGCCCGGGCTCAGCGAGAACTTCCCAGGCGCCCGCATCGTCAAAGGCTATGACGCGCTGCTGACGGATGCAGAGGTCGATGCGATCTATATCGCGACGCCCCACACCGGCCATGCCGAATGGGCGATCAAAGCGATCCGATCAGGCAAGCATGTTCTTGTCGAGAAGCCGATTGCACTTTCCGCATTCGATGCCGATGCAATCTATCATGAGGCCAAAAAGGCTGGCGTCTTCGCCGGCGAGGCCTTCATGTATCGGGTTCATCCGCAGACCGCCAAGATCGTCGAACTGGTCAAGAGCGGCGTCATTGGCACTGTACGGATCATCCGTTCGAGCTTTGGCTTCAACATGGGCTCGTTCAAACCCGAACATCGTCTCTTTTCCAACGACACGGCCGGCGGCGGTATCCTCGATGTCGGAGGCTATCCGGTCTCCATGGCGCGACTGATCGCCGGTGCCGTGGAAGGCAAGCCGTTCGTCGAACCGGAAAAGATCTCCGGCGTCGGCCATCTCGGTCAATCGGGCGTCGATGAATGGGCCTCCGCCGTCCTGAAATTTCCGAACGGCATCATCGCCGAAGTATCCTGCTCCATCATGGCGCAGCAGGACAATACGCTGCGCATCATCGGTTCCGAGGGAAGCATCGAGGTCAAGGACTTCTGGTTTGCCTCCGGCCACAAGGGCGGCGTCGGCCGGATCGAGATCTTCAAGGGCAGCGAGCAGCAGACCGTCGAGGTCAAGGAAGACCGCTGGCTCTATTCATTTGAAGTCGACGCCGCCGGCGATGCAATCCGCGCCGGCGAAAAGGAATTCCGCGCACCCGGCATGGGTTGGAGCGATTCGATCGGAAACCTGCGCGTTCTCGATCAATGGCGCGCCTCGATCGGCCTGGAATATGGGGTCGAGAAGTCAGACAGGCGGACCACGAACCTTGCAGGCGGTGTCGTTCGCCGCGGCAACGCTATTCCACAACGCCAGATCCCCGGCATTTCCAAGCCTGCTTCGGTCGTCACGCTCGGCTTCGAGTTCTTCCCGAACTTTGCTGCCGCATCGCTGACCCTTGACGCCTTCTACGAGGCAGGTGGCAATGTCTTCGACACGGCCTTCGTCTATGGCGGCGGCAAGACGGAGAGCATCTTTGGTGACTGGCATACCAGCCGGAAAGTGCCACGTGACGAGATCGTGCTGATCGGGAAGGGCGTTCACTCACCGCTTTGCTATCCTGATGTCATCGCCAAGCAGCTCGACCAGTCGCTGAACCGACTGAAGACCGATTACGTCGACATCTACTTCATGCATCGCGACAACACCGATATTCCGGTCGGCGAATTCGTCGACGCCATGGACGCGGAGGTCAAGCGCGGCCGAATCCGCGGCATCTTCGGCGGTTCAAACTGGACCCGCGAACGCATGGACGAAGCCGCAGCATATGCGGCCAAGAACGGCAAGACGGCGCCGGCTGCCCTATCCAACAACTTCTCGCTTGCCGAAATGCTTGATCCGATCTGGGCTGGATGCGTGGCGGCCTCCGACGACGACTGGAAGAAATGGCTGAACGCAAAGCAGATCCCGAACTTCGCCTGGTCGAGCCAGGGCCGCGGCTTCTTTACCGACCGTGCGGGCCGCGGCAAGCACGACGATGAAGAAATCGTCCGTTGCTGGTATTCGGATCGCAATTTCGACCGCCGGGACAAGGCCATCGAGCTGGCAACCAAGCTCGGCCGCAGCCCGATCCATATCGCGCTCGCCTATGTGATCGCCCAGCCTTTCCCGGTCATTCCCCTGATCGGGCCGCGCACTATCGCCGAACTGGAAGACAGCCTCTCGGCGCTCGACATCAAGCTCACACCAGAACAGGTGAGGTGGCTGGAAGGCTGAGCCGACAGCAACAATCGCCCGGGTCTGCCTAACACCAGTCCCGGGCGCATGACCTGCCGAGACAGCATGGGGAGCACGCAGCGCTGGAGCGGGGCGCCATCGGGGCGTATAGTGGAACGCTTTAGGCCTCCTACGGCCTCACCCTGATTGCCAAAGAAGGGGAGCAAACCATGCTAAGGCTGGCACTGATCACCGCGCCAATGGCGCTCGTGGCCTTCACCGCTCTGGCTCAAGAGCCTGTTGTGGGTAACTGGAAGACACAAGTCGGCACCACTGCGGCAATCGACGAGTGCGCGCAAGGCTACTGCATCACGATGAAGACGGGCAATAATGCGGGCAAGCGCATAGGCTCATTCAAAGGCAGCAACGGCAATTTCACCGGCACCATCGTCGAGCCGGAGAGCAGGAAGACATTCACGGGCGTATTGACCCTGAGCGGCGACACCGTGCGTATGCGCGGCTGTACGATGAAGGTGATCTGCGTCTCGCTGATCTGGACGCGCCTGTGATCGGCGATCCGGACTATGTCGGCAATCTTGACCAGCTAGTTCGTGCGCTTCAGCCCATCGATAACGTGCCGAAATTCTTCTGCGATGGAAATTGCCGCTTTTGCGACCACCGGATTGACTGATTTGCGGTCAATCGCGTCGGAGCAAGCCTCGAACACGCCGCGCAACTCGCATTCGATCCAGAAGAGTTCCGGGTAGTGTTCTACTAAAACCTGCGGGAGAAATTTTGCTTTCTCTTTCATGGACTTGGAGCAAACAAGGATGTCCGGATTTGCAGTGGTAGCATCAAGAATAGCTGCTTCAAGCTGTCCAGTGGCGCTGACGATATCGGTAACCAAAGCCGTCATTCTTCCCTCCTGACAAAGGAACCCCTGGAAGAGGTGATGCATTCCCCGTGCCAAACTGGTGAATGCCGGCTTTACGGCTGCGGAAAGTTGCCCTTGGCAGCGTTCGATGCCGAAGTGTTGATCTGACGCGCTGTTTCCCCGATCCCGCCGCGAACTAGTTTCTGTCACAACTAGTGGCAGGCTACGTTGGGGTGGATGCAATGAAAACGCTTCGAAAAATGATGTGCCTGGGAATAGTGGTTGCCGTCGCGGGCGTCGCAACGGCGTGTTCGACAAGCTCGGAGGCTCCTCGAACGACGGGGTCGGTCGGGTATGGCGCTCACAATGCCGACTTTGCGCTGCGGCCAGCGTGCAGTGGTGGATTTGGCAATGATCGTCCCTGCAGTTACTGAATAGGGCGATGCCTTGCCGACTGGTATTCCAGCAAATCGACGAGCCAGCATGGCCGCTATTGGCCGGCGGTTGCCTGCGTGATCCCGCCCAGAATGCGGCTTGGAAGAAATACTATCAGCGATGCAGCGCCCTCGATCACCGATGCGCCGTCGGCGAGCATTGTCTGGCCGGCAGGGGGCTCGTCGTCTCTGAGAACACCGCGCATCAAACGATCGTTGTTGACCACGTCCATCAGCGTCGGGGAGCTCGCAAAGACGCTGTGCGCACCGCCATCGATATTAGAGACATCGATCACCGCGATGTCTCTCTTCTGAAGCACCGCGACCTCGGAGCCGCTACCGACGCGCGGAGAGCCGCCCGCCAATCGCCTGGAAAACCCGAGCGCACGATCGCGCTGCGAGACGATGATCGTAAACGGTCGCGGTAAGTCGCCAATGTCGTCAAGCTGGCTCAGGAACACGTCGACATCGATATCAGGCGCGGCGAGAACCACGCCGCCCAGACGCTTCAACGTACTGGTGCGGCCCCTGAGGGCAAGATCGCGCAAAGCCTCGGTGACGACATAGGCGCCCATCGAATGACCAACCACGATGATCCGCTTTGCATTGGTCTCTGCCGCGATCTCGATCGTCTCGGCAAGTCCCCGTCGGCCAACAAGGGCGCTGTCGCGGTCAAAGACGTAAAGCGGGATCGACGCGCCCGACGGCCAGGCGTAATGCAGCGAGACCGACTTGATATTGAAGTCATAGCTGATCTGGGCGTTTCTGAAGACGCTGTCGGCGAAGTTGTTGTTGTATCCGTGGACGAAGATGAAGATCTCGCGATTTTCCGGCGCACGTTGAGCCAGCGCGGCATTCAGCTGCCGGATGAAGTCCTCTCGCTTGGCAATCGGCTGATAGGCCCGTGCTGCAAAGTGCCTGTTCGGATCAGGTACCCTTCCGCTCTTCTCGACGCGGCCGGCAATGTGGTTTTGCGGGATCCCGATGTCGAGTTCTGCAAAATTCAACGTCTTCGACCGCTCAGCTGAATAGGGCAGGGAAAGATTGTTGGATCGAGCGCGGTTGGTCGCGACGTAGATCGGGACGATGGCTCGCGGTTCTGCTCCCGACGATGATGCGACCGGAAGGCCAAGGACGGCACGTGGTCCGCCACAACCGACGAGAGCCAACAGGATGACAACAATGACGGACAATCGGATTGAGGACACGGGCTCGACCTAATTCCCTGGCAAGCTGTTCAAAACGGTCAACAACAAAGACAGGCGGTCCGGATCGCTCCCCTGGCTTCACGCATGAGCCGAAGCCCTTCCTTGTTTTAAGCTATCCTCGGAGGGTGCGGTAGCTAAATTCCAGCTTTACGCGAACTATTCAATTTGACGTGAAGGTCCGCTACCATTGGCGGTACCCGGAAATTCAAAGCAACATTCGAGGGGCGAGTATGCAGGAAGCGGGCGGCAGTCGCATGATCGGTTCGATAGCAACCGGTATTCTGGTGCTTGCTTTGCTTTATGTCGCCCAATCGATCTTCGCGCCGCTCATCTTTTCTTTATTCGTCATAGCCCTGGTCTGGCCATGTCAGACCGCCCTGCAGCGCTGGCTTCCAAAGCTCGTCGCCCTTCTGATCACACTGATCGTCACAATGACCGTTATTGTCGCCATCGGGTCTGCGGTGGGATGGGGGTTTGGCAAGCTCGCGCAATGGCTGTTTGTCAACGCCGACCGTTTCCAGGCGATCTATGTCGACTGGACAACTTGGCTGGAGGAGCATGGCCTTGCGGTCGTAGGTCCCCTGACCGACCGCTTTGATGTCGTCTGGCTGGTCCGTTTCGCGCAGGGGATGGCCGGCCGCCTAAACAGCTTCGCCGGTTTCGCGCTGCTGGTCTTCATCTTCGTCATGCTCGGCCTTCTCGAGGTCGAAGAGTTCAACAAACGCCTTGTCTCTCCCGGAGCCCAGCCTCACGGAATGCGCATCCTCGCGGCCAATCGTGTGATTGGTGCAAAGCTGCGCCGCTTCATGACCGTGCGGACGTTTGCCAGTGTCCTCACCGGCTTGGTCGTCTGGCTGTTTGCACTGGGTGCGGGGCTTGAACTTGGCACCGCCTGGGGTGCGATCGCATTCGCGCTCAACTACATCCCCTTCCTCGGGCCGTTTGTCGCAACCGCGCTCCCAACGCTGTTCGCCATTGCCCAATTCGACAAATGGCAGTCGGCACTCGTCATTTTCGCGAGCCTGAACGTGATCCAGTTCATCATCGGGAGCTATCTGGAGCCGCGCCTTGCCGGCGCGTCGCTGTCGATATCGCCCTTCGCTGTCATTTTCGCAGTCTTTTTCTGGAGCTTCATGTGGGGCATATCGGGTGCCTTCATCGGCGTGCCTATTCTGATCGCGTTCATTGTCTATTGCGCAGGCACACCATCTGGAAAGTGGATCGCGACGCTGCTGTCAGGCGGTCCAGATGCGGACGCGGATCATGGAACCATGAAGCAGGATCTCTAGCGCACGCGGAGCTCCGTTCTAGAGCGTTCGTCACGCCAAGTGGTCGCTGAGGTTCACCAAGCGCCGGTCGGCACCCTACGCTGATTGACCACCATGCTAGCTCGGCCGGCAGCTCTCCTGAGCAGCATTCGCCATACTCGGATTGGCTCGGTCTTTCGGCCATCAGACAATAATCTTGTGAAAAATCCGAGACTAGGGCACAATTTATAAATGCACCTGAGGTGCGCAACTATCTCAAATCCGGCCGTCTCGCGCTGGGTGACAGTTTGCGTGGGAGGGTCGCGTCGATGGGTCAGGGGTTTTTTCTTCTGTTCGCGACGGTGTGCGTGATTGCGGCCCTCACTGTGGTCGTGGCACGCAATCCCGTTCATAGCGCATTGGCGTTGATGGCTTGCTTTCTGCAGATCTCGGCAATCTTCATCTTGCTCGACGCGCCGTTGCCCGCCGTCATCCAGATTTTCGTCTATGTCGGCGCGATCATGGTCCTCTTCCTGTTCGTGATCATGATGATCGATGTGCGCGAAGCGGTGTTGCAGCGGTTCTTGCCGGGCGGCAACCTGCCCGCCCTGGTGCTCTTGGTCCTGCTTGGGATCGAAATGCTTGCGTTGGTTCTTTGGAGCAAGCGCTTTTCGGTTGTGGAGCCCGCTGCCGCCATATCAGGCGACGACAAGATCAGACAGCTCAGCGTCACGCTTTTTGCCGACTACCTGCTGCCGTTTGAGGCTGCCTCCGTCATCCTGCTGGCCGCCCTGGTCGGCGCCATCGTATTGGCGAGAAAGGAAGAGCGATAATGGTTCCGCTCTCCTGGTACATCGTGCTCGGAGTGATTGTCTTCGTGATCGGAGCGGCAGGCGTCTTGCTCAGGCGCAATATTCTCGTCGTGCTGATGTCGCTGGAACTGCTACTCAACTCGGTCAACATCAACTTCATCGCCTTTGGTCGCCAGCATGGCGACTTCCGCGGCCAGATCTTCGCGATCTTCGTCATCGCGATCACGGCGGCGGAAGTTGCAGTCGCCCTTGGCATCCTGGTCGCCTTTGTGAGGAACAAATCCACTCTCAAAGTCGACGATGTGACGATGATGAAAGGATAGCGGTTTGGACCCGGTGACCTCGATCCGGCCGCTGCTTGCTGTCGCCATACCAGGTCTGGCGGCCCTTGCGATTCTCCTTCTGAACAACCGCGAGAAACTCCGCGATGCCGTCTCGCCGGTCGCGGCGGTCTGCATGTTCGCGATTGTCGCCTCGATGGCGCCAACAGTGCTTTCCGGCGGGACAATCGATTTGCGCCTGTTCGAAGTCCTGCCCGGGATTGACTTTGCCTTCCGGGTCGACGCGCTCGGCATGGTGTTTGCCACCGTCTCATCGCTGTTGTGGATCGCGGCTGCGATCTACTCCATCGGCTACATGCGACATTTGAAGGAGCACGCGCAGACCCGATTCTTCGCCTGCTTTGCCAGCAGCCTTGCAGCCGCCGCCGGCGGTGCCTTCGCCGCCAATCTGTTCACGCTGGTGATTTTTTACGAGGCGCTCAGCCTCGTTACCTATCCGCTCGTTTATCACCACGAGGACGAAGAGGCGTGGGCGGGCAGCCGCAAATACCTCGTCTATCTGATGGGCGCCTCGAAGAGCGCACTTCTGGCCGCACTGGCGCTGACCTACTCCATTGCGGGATCGCTCGACTTCGTGCCGGGTGGGCTACTGGCGGGGGTCAATGCCTCCTCAGCACTGCTGACGGTGGTCTACTTCTGCTATCTCTTCGGCTTCGCCAAAGCAGCGGTGATGCCGATGCACGCCTGGTTGCCAGCCGCCATGGTGGCGCCAACACCGGTCAGCGCGCTCCTGCATGCCGTGGCCGTCGTCAAGATGGGCGTCTTCTGCGTACTGCGGGTGGTTTTTCATGTCTTCGGCACCGGGCTGATGGGCAGTCTGCATCTTGGCATCGCCACGGCCTATCTGGTCTCGTTCACGATCCTGATGGCGTCCGTCTACGCGCTCACGCGGGACGACCTGAAGGCGAGGCTCGCCTATTCGACGGTCAGCCAGCTCTCCTATATCGTGCTCGGCGCCGTTCTGCTCTCGCCGGTCGCCATGGTCGGTGGGATCATCCACATTGCGGCGCACGCCTTCTCCAAGATCACCCTGTTTTTCTGCGCCGGGTCTATCTATTGCGCGTCCGGGAAGCGGAACATCAGCGACATGGCTGGGATCGGCCGCCGGCTGCCCTGGACGATGGGGGCGTTCTTCGTCGGTTCGCTGAGCATGATCGGGGTGCCGCCGACCGCGGGCTTCGTCAGCAAGTGGTATCTGACGCTGGGCTCGATGCAGGCGGGGGACGTCGCGTTCATGATTGTGCTCCTAGTGAGTTCGGTTCTGAACGCCGCCTATTTCCTGCCGGTGACCTATCTCGCCTTCTTCAGGACGGAGGCGGAGGGGAGCCCAGTAACGGTTCGCGAAATTCCGATGATGACGATCCCGTTGGTCGCAACCGCGATCCTGTCCGTGTCGATGGGTATCTTTCCCAACTATTTTCTCGCTCTGGCGGAAGGAGTGGTCAGATGATCAAGCGCGTGGTCGATTTCTTTGGCGACGAGAGATATGCCAACCTGCGGCGCCGGCTGTTCTACCTTGTGCTTGTTCTGATCGTCATCGCCGACTTTCTGGTCCCGCGCGAACACGCAGAATACCTCTGGGATCGCCTGCCGGGTTGGTCGGCCGTCTATGGTTTCGTATCCTGTGTTTTGCTGATCTTCGTTTCCAAGTTCCTCGGCCATCAGTGCGGGCTCATGCGGCGCGAGGACTATTATGATTAACTTCGCCCATCCCGCTCTTCCGTTCATTCTCGGCGCGGTGCCGATCCCCTTCCTAACGGGACCGATCCGCAGGATCTATCTGGTGCTGGTTCCGATCCTGGCCCTCCTCGCAGTGGCTACGATGCAGCCGGGCAGCTATGGCGCAGCGCAGTTCCTCGGGCAGGACATCCTGATTGCCAAGGTCGACAAGCTCAGCATCGTCTTTGCGACCGTCTTCACCATCATGGCTCTGATCGGAACGGTCTACGCCCTGCATGTGCCTCACCCCGGCCAGCATGTCGCGGCGTTCGTGTACATCGGTAGCTCGCTCGGCGTGGTGTTCGCCGGCGACTACCTGACTCTTTACCTGTTCTGGGAAATCATGGCCTTTGCTTCGGCCTATCTGGTCTTCGCGCAGGGCGGCAAGCAAGCGATCGGCGCCGGATTTCGGTACCTCATGGTCCATATCACGGGGGGCGTCGTCCTGCTCGGCGGGATCATCCTCCATGGGCATTCAACCGGATCGCTGCTTTTCGGACCGATCGGGGAAATGGGCGCCGGCACTTACCTGATCCTTGCCGGGTTCCTGCTCAACGCTGCCGTGCCACCGCTCAACGCCTGGCTGACCGACGCCTATCCCGAGGCGACGGTGACGGGGGCAGTCTTCATGAGCGCCTTCACAACGAAGACCGCGGTCTATGTGCTGGCGCGTGCATTTCCAGGGACCGAGCTTCTGGTCTGGCTCGGCACCGCGATGGCGCTTTATGGCGTCGTCTACGCGGTCCTGGAAAACGACTGCCGGCGGCTCTTGGCCTACCACATCGTCAGCCAAGTGGGCTACATGGTGGCCGGCATCGGGATCGGAACCGAGATGGCGGTGAACGGGGCCACAAGCCATGCCTTCGCGCACATCCTCTACAAGGCTCTCCTGTTCATGGGCGCCGGGGCGGTGATCTACGTTACCGGCCGGCGCAAGCTGACCGAGCTCGGCGGGCTCTACAAGAGCATGCCGGTGACCGTCGCGCTCTATATGGTCGGCGCTTTCGCGATCTCAGCATTTCCATTCTTCTCGGGCTTCGTCACCAAGTCGATGGTGATCGCCGCGGCGGGCGAGGATCATCGGGCACTCGTGGTGCTGGCGCTGACCATGGCGTCGTCCGGAACGTTCCTGCACACCGGGCTCAAGCTTCCCTACTACATGTTTTTCGGCACGGACCGGAAGCTCGAGGCGCGGGAGCCGCCGGTAAACATGCTGGTCGCGATGGCCATGGCGGCGGTGCTCTGCATCGCGATCGGCGTATTCCCGCAGCCGCTTTATGCGCTCCTGCCGTACCCCGTCGATTTCGAGCCCTATACAGGCTCCCATATCACCGAGAGCCTCGGCGTGTTGATGTTTACCGCTTTGGGTTTCGTGCTGTTCCTCAGGGCGCTCGATCCCGAGAATACGATCAGCCTCGACACCGACTGGTTCTATCGCAAGGGCGCTCGAGCCTTCATGTGGCTCGCCGAAGGGCCGTTGGCGCGCTACGAACAGGCGGTGAGCGGTGTGTCAGAGAACGCGGCACTGCCTCTCTTGAACGGGGCGTCACGAGCGGGACTGCGGATCGATCTCGTCGGGGTCGACGCCGTCGTGAATGGCGTCGCCCACTCGATCCTGCGCGGTGGCGGAGCGCTGCGGCGTCTCCAGACCGGCGTCGTGACCCATTACGCACTGGCGATGATTGTCGGTGTGATCGCAGCCACCGTCATCTTCGCCGTGGCGTGGCGGTAGGGGGCGTCCATGGGGTTGCCGCTGCTCAGCCTCATCGTATTCACGCCCGCCGCCGGGGCAGCGGTGCTGTTGCTTCTGCGCAGTGACGACGCGGTGCGGTGGACAGCACTGGGTATCGCCGTCCTCGATCTCGCCCTCTGCATCGTCATGCTTGCGAGCTTCGACACCACGACCCACGCGATGCAGCTCACCGAGAGACACTCCTGGGTGCCGGCGCTTGGGATCAGCTATGCACTCGGCGTAGACGGAATCAGCGCGCTTTTCGTGTTCCTGAGCGCGCTGTTGGGCGCGATCTGCGTGCTCGCCTCCTGGACAGCGATTGACCGCAGGGTGAAGGCGTTCATGGTCAGTCTGCTGGCCATGCAGGCGCTGATGCTTGGGGTGTTCTGCGCGCTCGACCTCTTCCTGTTCTATGTCTTTTGGGAAGCGATGCTGATCCCGATGTACCTCATCATCGGTGTCTGGGGCGGCGAGGGCCGGGTCTATGCGGCGTTCAAGTTCTTCCTCTACACGCTGGCTGGCAGCGTCCTCTTCCTGATCGGCGTCATCGTGCTCTATTTCAATGGCGGCGAGACCTTCGACATCCTCGCCCTGACTGCGCAGGACTTGCCGTTCAAGATCCAGTCATGGTTATTCTTCGCCTTCCTTGTTGCCTTCGCGGTCAAGGTGCCGATGGTCCCGGTCCATACCTGGCTGCCGGACGCCCATGTCCAGGCGCCGACGGCAGGCAGCATCATCCTTGCCGGGGTGCTCCTGAAGATGGGCGCCTACGGTTTCCTCAGGTTCTCGCTCCCAATGCTGCCGGAGGCGTCGGTATATTATTCGACGCTGATGCTGGCGCTGTCGGCCCTTGCGATCGTCTACGGCGGGCTGCTCGCGCTTGCACAGGACGATCTGAAGAAGCTTGTGGCCTATTCCAGCATCAGCCACATGGGCTTCGTGACGCTGGGGATTTTTGCGCTGAACCTCCGCGGGCTCGAAGGTGCCATCCTGCAAATGTTCAATCACGGCGTAACGACGGGTGCGTTGTTCCTCTTCGTCGGCCTGATCTACGAGCGGACACATACGCGCAGCATCGCCGACTATGGCGGGTTGATGAAAGCAGCGCCCGTCTATACCGCGTTTCTTGCGCTGTTCACGCTGTCGTCGATGGCTCTTCCGGGAACAAGTTCGTTCGTGGGTGAACTGCTCGTGCTATCCGGTGGCTTCGAGGCCAACCTCGCCATCGGCGCGGCCGCCATCTTGGGCGCCTTGCTGAGCGCGGCCTACCTGCTCGGCATGTATGGGAAAGTTGCGCTTGGTCCGGCAAGCGTCCGTGCCAAGTTCAAGATACGCGACGTCAACGCCCGCGAGATGGTTGCGATCCTACCGCTGGCGCTGTTCGTGCTTTGGATCGGCTTCTATCCAAAACCCTTTCTCGGCATCATCGACGCCTCGGTAAAGCAGCTCATGGTACACGTGCATGGTGAGGGGAGTGGCCAATGACCGCCGCCGCACTCTTGCAGTCGATACTAGCAAGCCTGCCCGAAATCGTGGTGATCACGGGGGCCTGCATCCTCCTCATCGTGGGACAGCTTGTCCGGAAAGGGCGGGAGCAATTCCTTCTCGCGGCTTCTGTCGCGGTCGTTTTGGCTGCCGCCGTCTTGACGATCATGCTGGCGGGCGAGGTGCGGCCTGCTTACACAGACATGTTCATAGCCGACCGCTTTTCGGTTTTTTTCAAGATCGTTTTTTATCTGGCCACCGTTCTGACACTCCTGCTTTCGAGTAAATACGCGGAGATCGAAGGGATCGGGAACAGCGAATATTATGTCCTGCTGCTCCTTGCGCTCTCAGGAATGATGATCATGGCCTCGGCGATCGATCTCCTGTCGATCTATGTTGGCCTCGAACTGATGGCGCTTTGCATCTATGTGCTCACCGGCTTCCTGCGCAAGGAACGGCGGTCGAACGAAGCGGCGCTGAAATACGTGATCCTTGGCTCGGCCTCGACGGGGATCTTCCTTTATGGCGTTTCGCTGGTCTACGGGCTGACCGGCACGACGCAACTGGATGGGGTCGCTGCGGCTGTGACCGGTGATCCGCTCGATCCCGGATTGTTGCTGGCGGTGGTCTTCATTGTCGCGGGGCTGGTTTTCAAGGTTGGCGCCGTGCCGTTCCATATGTGGCTGCCGGACGCCTATGAAGGGGCGCCGACGACCATCACCGCCTTCATGTCCGTCGGTCCCAAAGCGGCGGGGTTCGCGGTGATCCTGCGCGTATTTCTCAACCCGCTGGTCGCAACCTCGAACGTCTGGATCATCGTCGCTGTCATCGCGGTCGCGACGATGGCGCTCGGCAGCTTCGTGGCGCTCGTGCAGGATAATTTCAAGCGCCTGCTCGCCTATTCCAGCATCTCCCATGCTGGCTTCGCCCTGTTCGGCGTTGTCGCCGGCGGCGCAGATGGGATCGCCAGCGTGATGCTCTATCTGCTGATCTACTCTTTCATGAATCTCGGCATTTTCGGCACCGTCATCATGATGCGGAACGGCGACTTCTCGGGCGAGACTATCGAAGACTATGCCGGTCTTTCCAAGTCGCATCCCGGGTTGGCGCTTGTGATGCTGCTCTTTCTGTTCTCGCTGGCGGGCATTCCGCCGACGGCCGGGTTCTTCGCCAAGTTCTACGTGCTTGTCGCTCTGGTCGAGCAAGGGTTCGTCTTGCTGGCGGTGATCGCGGTGCTGCTCAGCGTCGTCGCGGCCTATTTCTATATCCGTATCGCCATGCTGATCTATATGCGCGAACCAGAGAGGGCGTTCGCGCCCGCACTGACGCCCTTGATGCGCGCCACACTTGCTTTTACCGCCGCTGCCACCATCGGCATCGGCCTGTTTCCGGCATGGTTTCTAAGGCTTGCTCAGCATTCTGTTTTTGGTGGCTGATCTATTGAATTTGCAATGATCCACTCGACGGAATACACTGATAATTCAAGAAAGGATTGCCAAAGTCGCTACCTGGGCGACCGCACTACCGGTTCCGAATTGAGGTCGGCGGCGGCCTGAAAAGAGCTCTCGGTGGGTGACCGGGGCAATACGTTATGACTATGACTGCAATGGAGTTCCTGCCAGTCCTCGTCATGGTCGCCGGAGTTGTTCTGGTGACGGGAGCGACGCTTTTTGTCTCGTCGCTGCTGCGACCCTCCAATCCCTATCCTGCAAAAAACATGGCCTATGAATGCGGCGTGGACCCGGCCGGCGAGGCTGCCGGCGGCCGTTTCAGGGTGCAGTTCTTCATGCTGGCGATCCTGCTGGTGGTCTTCGACGTCGAGACGATGTTCCTCTTTCCCTGGGCTGTCGTCCTCAAAGACATAGGTGTCGTCGGCTATGTCGAGATGTTCGCCTTCATGTTGCTGCTCATCGTAGGCTTTGCCTACGCCTGGCTGAAGGGAGCGCTGGAATGGGAGGCGTAGGCAATGCGATCCGCGACAGCGTGCTGTTCACTACCGCCGACAGCATCATCGGCTGGAGCCGACGGTCGGCCTTGTGGCCCGAGACCTTTGGCATCGCCTGCTGCGCCATCGAGATGATCTCGGCAGGATGCGCGCGTTACGACCTCGACCGGTTCGGAGTCGTGTTCCGGCCTTCGCCGCGCCAGTCCGACGTGATGATCATCGCCGGTACCGTGACCCGGAAATTCGCTCCCGTCGTGCGCCGTCTCTATGACCAGATGCCGGAGCCGCGCTGGGTGATCGCGATGGGCACCTGCGCAATCTCGGGCGGGGTCTACAACACATACGCCGTGGTGCAGGGGTCGGAGACCTTCGTGCCGGTGGACGTCCACGTGCCCGGCTGCCCGCCTCGGCCCGAGGCGCTAATGCACGGTTTCCTGCTGCTTCAGGAGAAGATCAAGAAATCCCGTGCGCTGGCCGGGACGCCTCTCGATCGGGTTGCAGTCTCATGAGCGTTGAGCCGTCTTTCAACCCCACCCTGATCATGGAGCATTTCAACGCAGCAATCGAGGATCTCGGCGCTGCACACGGCATACACGCCTTTGCCGTTCCACCCGAAACGATCCTCGCGTTCTGCCGATTTCTGAAAGAGCACCCGGCGCTACAGTTCAATTTCCTCTCTGATATTTGCGGGGTCGATCACTATCCCGAGCTGCCACGTTATGAGGCCGTGTACCACCTCTATTCGCTGCCAAACAAATGGCGCGTTCGCATCAAGTGCCGCCTCGGCGATCCGCCCTGCGTCGCGTCGGTGACGGGGATCTGGCGCACAGCCAATTGGCATGAGCGCGAAGCTTGGGACATGTATGGCATCAGGTTCGAAGGCCATCCCGATCTGCGCCGCATCTACATGTGGGAAGGCTTCGAGGGCTTTCCCCAGCGGAAGGATTTCCCCCTAAGGGGCTACAAGGACAAACTGAATCCCTTCGGTGCCGAAGGCCCGCCGCCGACGCAGCCGGACATCGCCACCAGGGACATTCCAAAAGGAGGCCGTTCTACGCCGGAGAGTTGAGATGACCGAAGTCACCGAGCTCAGCAGGCCGGAAGGCGAAGCGCTCCATACCAAGGAAGTGCTTCTCAATCTCGGCCCGCAGCACCCCAGCACGCATGGGGTACTCCGGCTCGTCCTTGAACTAGACGGAGAGTATGTCGAACGCGTGGATCCGCATATCGGCTACCTCCACCGCGGCACGGAAAAACTCGCCGAGAGCTTTACCTATACCCAGATTTTTCCGCTAACGGACCGGCTCGATTATCTCTGTCCGCCTTCGAACAACCTGGCCTTCGCGCTGGCGGTGGAGAAGCTTCTTGGCATAGAAGCACCGATCCGCGCTCAGTACATTCGCGTGATGATGGCCGAACTGGCAAGGATTTCCGGCCATCTCCTGATCACCGGTGCGCTGCCAATGGATCTCGGCGCCATGACCGCGCTGCTCTACGTTATGCGTGAGCGCGAAATGATCATGGACCTGCTCGAGATGATTACCGGTGCGCGCATGCACACGTCCTTCTGCAGGGTTGGCGGCGTGCGCGAGGATCTGCCCGATGGCTTCCTGCCCAAGATCAGGGAGTTCTGCGACATCTTCCCGAACCGGATCCGCGACTATGAGCGATTGCTCGAAGACAACAGGGTGTTCCTCAAGCGCACGAAGGGGATCGGCGTGATCTCCGGCGAAGATGCGGTCGACCTCGGTCTCAGTGGCCCGAACCTGCGTGCCTCCGGTGTCGACTGGGATATCCGCCGCGACGAACCCTACGAAATTTATGATCGGCTCACCTTCAATGTCATCACCCGCAACGAGGGTGACTGCTATGCGCGTTGGCGGTGCCGGGTCGATGAGATGCGCGAAAGCATCGCGATCATCGAACAATGCCTTGAGCAGATGCCGGACGGGCCGTTCCAAATCGACATGCCGACAGTCGCGTTCCCGGTGGACAAGGAGCGCGTGCATTGCTCGATGGAGGCTCTGATCCAGCATTTTGACCTGTCTGCCTATGGCTTCGACGTGCCCAAGGGCGATGTCTATTCGGCAATCGAGGCGCCAAAGGGTGAGCTGGGCTTCTACATTATCAGTGACGGATCGCCGAAACCGTTCCGCATGAAGGTGCGAGCGCCGTCCTTCGTAAATCTGCAGGGGCTCTTCGGGGTGTCCAACGCACACTACCTGGCAGACATGATCGCCGTGCTGGGCAGCCTCGACCCGGTGATGGCGGAGGTGGACAAGTAAGAGGAGATCTGGATGCGATGAACATGCGCGAAAAGATAGAAGCGGCGGCGGCGCGGTATCCGAACCAGCGCTCGGCAATCATGCCCGCGCTTCTGATCGCGCAGAAGGAACATGGTTATCTGCCGGGTCCGGTGCTGGAGGAGATCGCCGACATCCTCGGCGTCGAGCGGATCTGGGTTTTCGAGTTGGCGACTTTTTACACGCTCTTCCATACCGAACCGATCGGCCTGTTCCACCTGCAGCTTTGCGACAACGTTTCCTGCATGCTGTGCGGATCGGAGGACCTGCTGAAGCATCTGGAAGCGGTGCTGCAGATCAAAAAGGGCGAGACTACTCCAGATGGGCTGTTCACGCTTTCGACCGTGGAATGCCTCGGCGCCTGCGAGATGGCTCCCGTGATGCAGGTTGGCGACGACTACCACGGCAAGCTGGATCCCGCGCGGGTAGACGTACTCCTCGACAGTCTTCGGGTAACAGCACCGCGAGCGCCAATTGAGCACCCTTCGGTGCAGCCGTCGGGAGAATAGCGCGATGTTCGAGCCGGTTCTCCTCAAGAATATAAACGTGCAAGATGGTCATTTGCTGTCGACCTATGAGGCCGGCGGTGGCTACCAGGCACTGAGGAAGGCGCTGCGCGAGCACACACCGGACGAGCTTATCGCCCTCGTCAAGGAGTCAAACCTGCGCGGTCGCGGCGGCGCCGGTTTCCCGACGGGGATGAAATGGAGCTTTGTCCCGAAGCAGACCGGCAAACCGAAATATCTCTGCTGCAACGCCGACGAGGGCGAGCCGGGTACCTTCAAGGATCGGATCATCATGGAGCGCGACCCGCACCAGCTCGTCGAGGGGCTGGCGGTGAGCGCCTACGCGATCGGCGCCAAGACTGCCTATGTCTACGTTCGCGGAGAGTACGTCACAGCGATCCGTCGCCTCGAGCAGGCGATCGCCGAGGCCCTCGAAAAAGGTTATCTCGGGCGAAATATCCTGGGCACCGATTTCGATTTCACCGTGCATATCCATTGCGGTGCCGGCGCCTATATTTGCGGCGAGGAGACCGCGATGCTCGACTCGCTCGAAGGCAAGCGGGCGCAGCCCCGCCTGAAACCGCCGTTTCCCGCGGTCGAGGGGCTCTACGCCAGTCCGACGGTCATCAACAATGTCGAAACGCTCGCTTGCGTGCCACATATCGTTACGCGGGGCTCACAGTGGTTTCGGGAGATCGGCCCGGACAAGAGCCCCGGCCCGAAGCTCTATTGCCTTAGCGGACAGGTGCGAAAACCCGGTCTCTATGAATTGCCGATGGGCATACCGTTGCGGGAACTCGTCGAGGCCCACGCCGGCGGTCCGTTGCCCGGACGCAGGATCAAGGCGGTGATCCCGGGCGGCGTCTCGGCGCCGGTGATCCCGGAGAGCGGGCTCGACGTGGGTATGGATTTCGACTCTCTTGCAGCGGCAGGCTCGATGCTCGGCTCGGCCGGTGTGATCGTGATCGACGACGCGACCTGCATGGTCAAGGTCGCCACCCGGATCATCGAGTTCTTCCACCATGAGTCGTGCGGCAAATGCACCCCATGCCGCGAAGGGCTGGACTGGGCGGTGAAAGTGCTGCGCCGGATCGAGTCGGGGCAGGGTGAGCCGGGTGATCTTGAGCAGCTGGACGCCCTCTGCAAAGGCATTTTCGGAAATACCTTTTGCGCTCTGGGTGACGGCGCGGCGATGGGGCTGCGGGCCGCGCTCAAGCATTTTCGCGATGAGTTCGTTGCCCATATCGACGAGCGGAGGTGCCCGTATCACTGAGGTGGGTCGGGCGAAGACGGCGAGGAAGCCATGGTTCGCGTCACGATCAATGAACAAACGCTGGAAGTGGAAGCTGGCTCCACTGTGCTGCAGGCAGCCGAACGTCTGGGTATCGACATCCCGACTTTCTGCTACATGAAGCGACTGCCGCCGCTGGCCTCGTGCCGAATGTGCCTGATTGAAATCGAAGGACAGCGCAAGCTGCAGCCGTCCTGCGCCACTGCGGTCACCGACGGCATGGTCGTGCGAACGAACACGCCGCTGATTGACGAAACGCGTTCGTCCATGCTCGACATGTTGCTCGCCAATCACCCCCTCGACTGCCCCATCTGCGACAAGGGCGGCGAGTGCGAGCTGCAGAATCAGGTGATGGCCTATGGGCCACGCGAAAGCCGGTTCCGCGATGCCAAACGCGTGTTCCATTCCGAAGATATCCGCCTGAGCCCCGTCGTCATCATGAACGTCAACCGCTGCATCCAGTGCCAGCGGTGCGTACGGATGTGCGAGGAGGTGGTCGGCGCAGTCGCCTTGGGCACGGTCGAAAAAGGCATGGATACCGCCGTGACCGGGTTTGAGGGAAGCCTTGCGAGCTGCGACCAATGCGGCAATTGCATCGAGGTCTGCCCGGTCGGTGCGCTGATGAGTTTCCCTTACCGTTATAAGGCCCGGCCCTGGGATCTGGCCGAGACCGACACCATCTGCCCGCACTGTGGCACGGGCTGCCAGCTGACGGTCGGCACGCGCAAGGGCGAGTTCATGCGCGTACGCTCGAAATGGGACGAGGGGCTCAACCGCGAAACGCTCTGCGTGCGGGGCCGCTTTGGGCTCGATTTCGTCACAAGCCCGGAGAGGATCAAGCGACCGATGGTCCGTCGCGACGGCGCCCTTGTCGCGGTTTCCTGGGACGAAGCCGGGGACTACCTGAAGCGGCGCCTTACGGCGGTCGAGGGAAAGGCCGCGGGCGGGCTTGCCTCGCCACGCCTTCCAAACGAGACGCTTTATCAATTCCAGAAAATGATGCGCACGGTCTTCCGGACCAACAACATAGACTGTTCGTCGCGCTGGTCGACACCCTTCGATCCGCTCGGTGCGTTGGTCACCGGCCACTACAGCCGCGCGCCGCTGGCGGACGTGATCGGCAACGACTGCGTGCTTGTCATCGGTGGTAACCCGACCGAGGAAAACCCGGTCACCGAATACCTCCTGCGGGACGCCGCGCGGCGGCGGCACACCAGATTGCTCATGCTCTCGGCGCGGCCATCCCGCCTGGACGCCGATGCCCGGGCAGTCGTTCGTGTGCCACCGGGCGGTGAGGCATCGGGCCTCGCTGCGGTGGTGGCTGGACTCGCTGCGGCGGGTCAGGACCTGCTAGGCACCGTTCCTGCGAACCTCACCGGGTCGCGGGCGGGTATTGGCGATGAGGTCTCTCGTCTGGCCAAGGCATTGCTGGACGGGCAGAGTGTCACAATGCTTCTCAGCGTCGACCTCCTGAGGTCGCCGACAGCACGCACGACGCTGCAGCAACTCTGCAACCTTTTGCAGGTTCTCAACCTGCTTGGCAAAAGTTTGGCGATGCAATTCCTCTTCGACCGCGCCAACCAGTTAGGGGCCTGGGACATGGGCGTTCTGCCGGCAACGCTGCCCGGATTGCGCCCAGTCGCCGACGATGCGGCGCGCGCAGCGCTCGAACGGAGCTGGGACACTGAGATCCCGTCCGCAACCGGCGGGGATTTCGACGGGATGCTGGAACTCTGCGACAAGGGGCAGATGGGCGCGCTCTATATCACCGGAAGCGACCCACTGATGTCCTATCCTGACCATGCGTTCGCCCAGCGGGCGCTTCGTGCCGCCGATCTCCTGATCGTGCAGGACGCGTTTCTCACCGACACTGTCGGCCTGGCCGAGGTGGTGTTGCCCGCGGCGAGTTACGGCGAGGAATCGGGGACCTTCACCAACAATGAGGGCCGGCTCCAGAAGGTCTGCGCGTTCCGTGAACCCGTTGGCGAGGCGCGGGGCAATCTGGAGATCCTCGACTTCGTCGCGGCACTTCGCGGCCAATCACTGCGACCATCGCTTCAACGCGAGATTTTCGGCGAGATTGCCCAGTCAGTTCCTGCTTACGAGGAGTTGGCCTGGGATGGGCTTGGCACTGACGGAGCGTTCACCAAAGGGGGCCTTACGCCACCGGCTGGCGGGTTCTTCGCCCCGGCTCCTGTTTCCATCGAAGCTGGACGTCTCATGCTGGTCACCGGCAACTGCCTGTTCCACAATGGATATCTCTCCCAACGCTCGGAAATCCTGAATACGGTCGCGGACGACCCCTATGTCGAGATCGGCGCGCAGGAGGCCGAGGAGTTGAACCTTTCCGATGGCGATCAGGTTGTCGTGCGATCCGCCCAAGGCGAGCTGACTGCAAAGCTCAAGGTCAACAGGCATTTTCCGAAGGGGCTTGTGTTCGTTCCCGAAAACTACAGGGCGTTGCGCCTCAACAGCCTCATGCTGCGGGGCGAATACCCATGTCCGGTGGATGTTCACGAGGCGCAGGAGGCATTTGGAATCGTTGCCGCAACCGTGCTCGCATCGGGGCCCGACGACCTCGGCCAGGGCCACACCGATGGCTAACCCTGCCCCTGACGTGCCTTGTCAATGATAGCTGACCCCGCAGATGTAATCCTGCAGATCCTGCTCCGTGCGCATCGCTTCCTCGAGCCTGTATTTGACCACGTCGCCGATGCTGACGATGCCGGCGATATTGTCGCCATCCATGACGAGCACATGGCGCGTACGCCGCTCGGTCATGATCGCCATCACGAGAGGCAGTAAATCGTCTGTGGAGCAGGTCGCCACACGGTGGCTCATGATATCGCTGACGCGCATGACGGGTGCCTCGGTGCCATATTTGGCGACAGCATTGCAGCAGTCCCGCTCCGACACCGTTCCCAGGCATTCCCCCGGGTAACGGGCGACGATAACGAAGCCTATGTTGTTTTCTCGAAACAACCTCAGGACCTCCAACATTGTATGGTTGGGTGTAACCGAGATGATCTCGGGAGACTTGCTATTCAAGATCTGGCGCACATGCATGTGGGCCTCCTCTCCGCGCACTTTGCCTTGACGGCTGGCGCATTTTCACGTTCGTCGGATATTACGCCACCAATTGTACCCCTGCCGCGCGCCTGCCTCGACCAGGACCTCCCGCCCGACATTAAGGCGCGCAGCCACCACGCCGCCGCCAGTCGCTGCCTTGCCCGGCTTGGCAAGCAGGTCGTCACGCCCGATCACAAGCTCGCGCGAAGAGAAGCTGGAGAATTCGTATTGCTGGCCAAGCGCGATCGCGTCCGCCGGACAGGCATCCTCGCAGAGGCCGCAGAAGAGACACCGTGCCGTGTCGATCTCGAATTTCGCCGGGTGACGCTTGCCCTTCTCATCCTCGTAGGGGACGACTTCGATGCAGTCGCATGGACAAATGCGCGCGCAGAGTTCGCAGGCCACGCACTTGATCTCGCCCTCTTCGTCACGCTTCAGGAAGTGATGTCCGCGGTAACGCGAATAGGGCAGCCATTTTTCCTTGTCCGGGTACTGCATGGTCACCGGTTTGGAAAACATGTAGCCGAAGGTCAGAGCCAAAGCTTTCGCCAGGTCGGCGAAGAACGCCCAGCCGATCCATGTGCCAATTCTGTCCTGCGCGTGCGACATCGCTGCCCCACTATGGAGCCGCTCTGGCCCCTAAAAGAAGACAAGACCAGTTATAATTATGTTCGCCATCGACAAAGGAAGCAAGACTTTCCATCCGATCGCCATCAGTTGGTCGTAGCGGTAGCGCGGGAAGGTGAAACGGAACCAAATGAACATATAGACGAAGAATGCGACCTTGAGCGCAAACCATAGGAGCGGTGGCAAGGGGATAAGCGCGCCGTTCCAACCGCCGAAAAACAGGATCACGGCCAGGACCGACACCAACAAGACGATGACATATTCGCTCACCATGAAGAACGCGAACCGGATGCCACTGTATTCGGTATGGAACCCGGCGCCGAGGTCGCCTTCCGCTTCCGCCAGGTCAAAAGGAATGCGCTGAGCTTCGGCCAAGCCCGCGACGAAAAACACGAAGAATCCGACCGGCTGATAGACGATGTTCCATACATCGGCTTGCGCTCGCACGATTTCGAGCAGGCTCATGGACTGCGCCAGCATGACCACGCCGATCACCGCGAACCCCATTGGGATCTCGTAGCTGATCATCTGCGCGCAAGTCCTGAGGCTGCCCAAAACCGCGTATTTGCTGTTGGCCGCCCAGCCGCCGAAAATGACGCCATAGACCTCGATCCCGAGCACCGCGAAGACGAAGAGAAGCGCCACATTCATGTTGGAGACGTAGAGAGAAATCTCGTTGCCGAACACCGAGATGGATTCGCCGAAGGGGATCGCGACGAACACAACGAAAGGCGGAGCGAGTGCCAGGATGGGCGCTACTTTGAACAGGAAGCGATCGGCCTCGGCCGGAATGTGGTCCTCTTTGGTGAAGAGCTTGATTCCGTCCGCCATCGGTTGCAGCAGCCCATGCCACCCAACCCGCATCGGTCCCATCCGTTGCTGCATGTGTCCGGCGATCTTGCGTTCCAGCCACGTGAGAGGTAGGGGCAGCAGCAGCAGCATCGCAATCAGCAACGCGACCTTGAAGACGATCAGTCCGGTGGCGAGTATGAGTTCCATGGTCCGCGGCTACTTGTTCACGGGTTGAAACACACGGGAGCCGGCTTTTACCTCCGACTATACACTGCGCAGTTTGCACCTCTCCGGTCGCAGGATACGACTACGACGCGACCTTTACAATGCGGCCATAGGCGTAGCAGCTCAGGGATTGGAGGTCGCTACCGACGCTGTCTATGTATCAAACTTCCAGGATTGCCTTGATGACGCCCGCCTCGGCACGGGCCCATTCCACCAGCAGTGCCGCGCCATCTTCCAGGCGTCCTCGATGCGTGTTGAGGGCACGAGTGGGCACCTTGCCGGCCCCGATCTGGCGCACGACCTCGGCAAAGTCGTCCGGCTGGGCATTGCGGCTGGCGAGAAGCGTCGCCTCACGCTTGTGGAATTCCGGGTCTGAGAAGGTGATGTCTTGCCGCACGACGGAGAGCAGCACGTAGCGCGCGCCGTGGGCGAGAAAGCCGAAGCCGCGCTCGATGGGGCCGGCATTGCCGGTCGCGTCGATCACCACGTCGAATCCGTCGCCGCCGGTAAGGCGTTTCGCTTCCGCCTCGGCCGATGCATCGGCGAGCATCGCAGCGTCGGCGCCAAGCCGGTCAGTGGCGAAGGCGAGGCGGTCGGCGCGCGTGTCCATGACAGTCACGTGCGCCCCGCGCGTCTTGGCGAAGATGATTGCCGACATGCCTATCGGACCGGATCCGGTGACCAGCACGCGGTCGGCGGCAGTGATTGCACCGCGCGTGACGCCGTGCGCGCCAATCGCCAGGAATTCGATCATCGCCGCATCTTCGAGCGCGATGCCGCCAGTCGGCACCACATTGGCCTCAGGCACCGAAACATATTCGGCCATGCCACCGTCGCAGTGCACGCCCAACACGCGGATCGACTGGCAGGCATTGGTCAGGCCCTTCCGGCAGGCATGGCAGGCGCCGCAGGAGAGATAGGGCACGATATAGACGTGTTCGCCCGTCTTGAGACGGCTGCCCTCAGGAGCCTCTTCGACCGTGCCGGAAAGTTCGTGGCCCATGACGCGTGGGTATTCGAGAAAGGGATGCTTGCCGGCGAAGATATGAAAGTCCGTGCCGCAGATGCCGACATGGCGGATGCGGACGAGAACCTCGCCAGCGCCGCGCACAGGTGCGGGACGGGAGACAAGCGTGAGACGGCCAGGTTCCTCGCAGAGAAGCGCTTTCATGAAGTTCATCCTGATTTCTGAAGATTAGGGCGGCGCCACCGAGCGGCAGCCGGGCATGTCGGCAAAGTCCCTCCGCTTCATCATCCGCCGGTTAATCAGTGGGCGAGGGGAGGCGCATGGGCGGCCGGGGGCCGGCCGCCCTGCTGTTCACTTACGGCTTCGGCATTTCTGCCGGGAGGTCGACGTTGTTGTACTTCTTGTAGATCTCGTTCAGCTTGCCGTTGGCGAGATCGGTCTTGACCCAGTCGTTGACCGCCGCCTTCAGTGCATCGTCGCCCTTGCGCAGGCCGACAGCATAGGGATTGACCTTGAGCACGAACTTGACCTCGAGCGGGTCGTTCGTCCGGCGCTCGTTGACGGCATTCATGATCTGCGGAGCAGAGACCATGATATTGTTCTGGTCAGAGACGAGCGCGGTGACGAGCGTCGCGTCGTCATCGTAACGCACGATGTTGGCTCCCGTCGCCTGGGTTGTCGCTTCCTTGTCGTTGGTCGTACCGCGGGTTGTCGCGACATCCTTGCCCACGAGCTCTTCCAGCCCCTTGATCTCAAGGCCCTTCGGAGCGGCAGCGATGACCTGGATGACGCCGTGCGGATCGGCGAAATCGATCACCTTCTTGCGTTCTTCACTGACGGAGAGCGAAGCGACGACCACGTCGGCCTTGTTGGTGAGCAGGAAGGGAATGCGGTTCGGGCTGGTCACCTCGACGATTTCCAGCTTCACGCCGAGATGGTCGGCGAGCAGCCTGGCGCTTTCCACCTCGGAGCCGGTCGGCTGCATGTTGGCGTCCTGCATGCCGAAAGGCGGCGAGCCGAGGTCGATGGCCGCGCGCAGCGTGCCGCGTGCTTTGATGTCGTCAAGCGTGTCGGCGATCGCTATCGCCGGGACGGCACCAAAGAGAGCGAGCGCCAAAGCGCTGGTCATCAGGGTTCTGCGTTTCATTACTTAATCTCCTCCTTGAGACGTTTCGATGGATTTAGAGGCCGTTGCTCAGGAACTCGCTCAGTTCCTTCGTCTGCGGATTATCCAGCATCGCACCGGGGCCGGTTTCCCAGACCTTGCCCTGGTGCATGAAGATCACTTTGCTCGCCACCTTGCGGGCGAAGGCCATTTCGTGGGTGACGAGGATCATGCTCATCCCTGCGCGGGCGAGATCTTCCATGACGCGAAGCACTTCGCCGGTGAGCTGCGGGTCGAGCGCCGAGGTCACCTCATCGAAGAGCATCAGCTTCGGTTGCATGGCGAGCGAGCGGGCGATGGCGACGCGCTGCTGCTGGCCGCCGGAAAGCTGCTCGGGGTAATTGTCGGCCTTCTCCTCAAGCCCGACTTTCGCCAGCACCTGCTCAGCGAGCGCGCGCGCCTCAGCCTTGCCCATGTTTTTCACGCAGGAGGGCGCGAGCATGATGTTTTGCGCCACCGTCAGATGCGGGAAGAGGTTGTAGCTCTGGAAGACGATGCCGACGTCGCGACGCAGTGCCCGGCGGTCGAGTGTGGCGTCGTGGACCTTGTGGCCGCAGACGATGATCTCGCCGCTGTCGATGGTCTCGAGTGCGTTGATGCAGCGCAGTGCCGTCGACTTGCCAGAGCCCGAAGCGCCGATCACCGCGATCACTTCGCTGGCGCCGATATCGAAACTGACCCCCTTCAGGACCTTCACGGCCCCGAAGCTTTTGTGCACGTTGCTGAGGCTAACGACGGCCGACATTGAGTTTCCTTTCAAGGCTGCGGCTCCAGGCCGAGAGGGGGTAGCAAATGGCGAAGTAGAAGGCGGCGACGACGATGAACACTGTGAAGGGCTCAAAGATCGTGTTGTTGACAAGCTTGCCGGCCTGGGCGAGCTCAACGAAGCCGACAACCGAGGCCAGAGAGGTGTTCTTGACGATCTGCACGAGGAAGCCGACCGTCGGCGCAGTGGCGATGCGCATGGCCTGCGGCAGGATCACCCGCGTCATGCGCTGCCAGCGGCTGAGCGCCAGGCATTCGGCCGCCTCCCACTGCGTCTTCGGCACTGACTCCAGGCAACCGCGCCAGATTTCCGCAAGGAAGGCGGAAGAGTAGATGACAAGGCCAAGGCCGGCGGCGACGATGGCCGGTAGGCTATCGAGGCCGATGACGGCAAGGCCGAAATAGAAAAGGAAGAGCGTGACGAGCAGCGGTGTGCCCTGCACGATCTGGATATAGCCGCTGGCAACTCGCCGCAGCAGCGGGCTTGGCGAAATGCGGGCGAGCGCCATGGCGAAGCCTAGAATCGAGCCCCCGATGAAGCCAATTGCCGAAAGGCCGATGGTCCAGAGCGCGCCGACGGCGATGAACTGGATGTGGACGGGCGTGAGCGACATGTCCTGTTCCTCCTCAAATAGCCGTGCCGAGCTTGCGCCGACGGGGGAAAATAACGAGGCCGAACAGGGTGAAGGCCACCCGCACCACAAAGGACAAGACGATGTATAGAGCCCCCGTGACGATATAGGTTTCGAAGGAGCGGAACGTGTCCGACTGGATGCGGTTTGCCACAGCCGTCAGTTCCTCGGCGGAAATCTGCGAGGTGATCGATGAGGCAAGCATCAGCAGCACGTACTGGCTGGTCAGTGCCGGATAGACGCGCTCGATCGCGGGACGCACGATGACGTGCCAGTAGGTCTGGGTGCGCGTCAGCCCGAGACATTCGGCGGCTTCCAACTGGGACTTGTGAATGGATTCGAGGCCCGCCCGCACGATCTCGCAGGTATAGGCACCCACATTGACCACAAGGGCTGCGACGGCTGCCGAGTTCGCCGATACCTTCAAGCCCATCGAGGCGAAGCCAAAATAGACCAGGAAGATCTGCACCAGCAGCGGCGTGTTGCGTATCGTCTCGACATAGATCGCCACGACGAATTTCAGCCAGGAAGGGCCGTCGGCCCGCGCGATAGCGCAGAGCGTGCCGACGACGAAACCCAAGACTGTGGCGAGCGCCGAAAGCTTCAGCGTTAGCCAGACCCCCTGCAGGAAGACCGGCCAGTACGGCAGGAGGGCCGAAAAATCGAATGTGTAGCTCATGCCGCCGCCTGTCGGGAAACGATCGAGGAAAGGACGGGGGCGGGTGTACCGGCCCAGTCGAGGAAGGCCGCGATACGCCGTTCGACCTTCAGCGCGTGGTTGGCGGCTATGTCGGCAATGCGGTGGTCTAGATAGGGATTGCGAAAGCGGTCCATGGTGGTCGCGACATAGGCGCGCGCCACGTCCTCCATGCCGCGTGCCGTGAAACCGGGCAGCACTTCGTCGCGGTAGATCGCGTCGAGGCGGGCGCTAACAGCGGGGTCGGCAAGGATAGCGCGCACGGTCTCATCCTCCGGCCGTCCCTCGGACTGCCAGATATCGGCAAGGACGCTGTGGCCGAGATTGAGGATGTGCAGCTTCAGCCGCTCGTAGGGTTCGAGGTCGTCCGTCAGCACGATGGACGGATGCTCACAGGGCAGGCGCAGTCCCGGCGCCCGCTCGATCGCCCAGAGCGCATAGGGTTCCGCCACGGCGCCCGCGGGCTGCAGCGGCTCGGAAACGATGCGATCGACGAGCGTGTTAGCGAAGAGCACCTTTTCATCGAGGAAGCTCAGGAAATCCGCAGGGGCGTTGGCCGTCGCCGCAAGGTCGCGCACGATGGCCTTCAGTGCCGGTCCGTTGCGATTGATGAGTTCGCAGGGCAGCACCGTCAGCGGTCCTCCACCACGCTGCCAGCGGGCATGGAGAAGCTGGGCGAGCTTGCCGGGAAACGAGGCAAGCGGCGCATCAATTCCGAGGCCGGTGGCGGCCTCGCCGGGAGCGACCGCATAGCCTGCGTCGCCAGTGTTGGAGACCACGAAATCCGCCTGATGAGCAAAAAGGTCAACGACCTCGGCCCAGTCGCCGGCGGTCGAAAGGCCGCGCGACACGCTTTTCACCGCCAAGTGACGCTCGGTCGGCACACCGTTTTCAAGGCCACGAAGGATGACCGGAAAGCCTGCCGGATCGGAAAAGGCAGCAAGGCGACCAGCCCGTTCGGCCGAGCCCGAGGTCTGCACGACGACGACCGATGGCACGTCCTGACCCGCTTCCCGCGCCTCCTGCAGAAAGAGATCCACATGCGCCTGAAGGAAGCGGCTCGTGCCGAACTGAAAGATGAGCCCGGTCATTGGCCGGACACCGGAAGGCGGCCGGTGCCCAGCTCAGGACAGCAACAGGAAAGGGTGTGAGGATGCCTGGCGCATCCATTATCCGCTTGCATGAACTCCTCCTCCCACACAGTAGTTCTGTTTTTTTTGTATAAAAGACATTATTCTGACGGGCAATCTGTTTTTTTTATAAAAAAATCATTGTAAAAAACAAAGCAGTCGGGGGGCGGCATGAAGACGAACACGCTTTACAAAAGGACGGTCAATCAATGCCTTGACGTGCTCGCCCGGAGTTCGCCGGGCTCGACGCTTGCGTCTGAACCGGTCCTGGCGGCCGAACTCGGCGTCAGCCGGACGACACTGCGTGCCGTGCTGGCGGAACTGGCGAGCAGCGGCATCATCGCGCTCGACGGCCGCTCAAAAGTGCTTCTGCGCCTGCCACAGGCCAAGGACTATCAGGGGGGAACCGACCTGGGGCCGCTCGCGGAGACCGTGGAACGCAAGTTCATGACTTGGATGGTGAGCCCCGATTGCAACCCCGGCCAGAGCATCAATGCGCTCGATCTCGCCCGCCAGTTCGGGGTCTCCACTTCCGCCATCCGCGAATGCCTCAACACGTTCAGCCATTTCGGCCTGCTGGAGCGGCAAAGCAGCGGACGCTGGAAGGCCCTCGGCCTGACGGTGGACTTCGTCGCCGAGCTTTTCGACATGCGTGAATTCATGGAATTCCGGGCGGTGGAGCGCTTCATGGCGCTACCGCCCGACCATGCCGCCTGGCGCGCGCTGGCACTGCTCGAACAGGAGCATCGAAAGATGCTGGCGGAGATCAGCTGGCGCTACCGCGATTTCTCCGATCTCGACCACCGCTTCCACAAACTGGTCCACGGCGTCGCCCCCAACCGGTTTTTCATCAACATCCAGGGGGTAATGTCAGTCATCTTCCACTACCACTATCAATGGAGCAAGAAGGACGAGCGAGAGCGCAATCACGTTGCGGTCGAGGAGCACCTAGCCTATATCGCCGCGCTGCAGAGCGGCGACCTGCAACAGGCGCGCCAGGCCTGCGCCGAGCATCTGAAAACCGCCCGCTCAACCCTTCTCACCTCGATCGAGATCGCCTCGGACTAGCGCCCTTTAGCTTCCTTCGTCGGGGATGTTCAGCACTTCTCCACAGGCCTTGCAGTGCACCGCATCGGTATCGTGCCGCTGCAGGCCGCATCTGGGGCAGGGGAACGTAACTTTATGCGGACGCACAACTGTCTGCGCCAGCCGTACAAAAAGCGAGATGCCGACGATCATCGTGACGACCGACGTGAGCTTACCGAGCGTTCCGGGTAGCGTGATGTCGCCGAAGCCGGTCGTCGTGACTGTGGCGACAGTGAAATAGAGCGCGTCGACGAAGCCTTCTTCGCCGTTTCGGTCGTAGAAGAACGAGGTGTAGACGAATCCGGTGATCAGGAAGAGGAAGACCAAAAAGTTCAGGATCGCGCGCAGGAGCTCCAGGAATTCGCCGCAGCCGATCCGGCGCAATCCTGCCAGAAGAATTGGACTGCGTCCGATCGCCCAGAGGCGCATGACCCGAAGGAAGGCGAAATTGAAGAGAAGATGCGGGAAGAGCAGGGTCGCGAGGATGATGAGGTCGACCCATGTCATCGGGCGACGGGCCCATGCCCAGACCGACGGGGCTGCGATGGCACGCGCCACCATCTCGAGAATGATCCACACCGCGATCGCGTAGTCGATGATCAGGTATGAAGGTCCGGTTCGGAGATAGGGACCGAGGACGAAAAACGCGAGGATGGCGATATCAACCGCCATGAAAGCAGCCTGCACCGCCATCGCCTTGCCGTCCTCGCTTGTTTCGAGGCGACGAAGCCAATCGCGGATAGACTGCCGATATGAACGTTCACCAACGTCGAGGATGCCCATGTATCGGAAACGTACTCGCTTTGCGCGTCTCGTTATAGATCAAAATAGCGAGAGCATTCACCTGGGTACGTCTCTAGGTATGCGCTCGGACTCCAACCACCCAAACATGTACGCTGGCCAAGTCCTAATCGGCGCGACGGGCCTCGGTGGGCTTTTTTGACGAAGCGCGCTTGCGTTTCCCACTCTTGCCGGCATTCGACCGTACCCGACTTCGCAGGCTTATCCGCGATGGAATTGAATCCGCGTCGGCCCGGAGCGGTTTCGCATTGATCGCTGCGATGCTTGCCTCAAGCGCAGTTAGCCCGGAAATCACATTGTCGAAGATGCCCATGTCCTTCTCCGTTGCTTTTGGCGAAACCTAACACGCGTTCCTAAAGCAGGCCACACAATATTAGCGGCTTCTTATTTTGCGGATGGACCGAGCCAATTAACACGAAGGCGAACCGCCTTCACGCGGTTGTGCTCCGGGGTAGAACAGCGCCCTAAATAACTATTTAGATACAAAAATAACGCAATGTTTCCATTGCGTTAAATGACTCTTACCACATTCGACCCGTCTACCCAACCTTGACAGAGTGCGGCTTTCGCTGTCTGTTCCTGCCCGAGGAGCGCGCCCGGCATTCAAATGCTGGGCGTCAAGAATTCCCAGGAGGACATTGCGGATATGTTGAGATTTGCCGTCGTCGGGATCGATCATGGGCACACGTTCGATCACGTGAAGGGCCTGCTTGCGGCGGGCGCGGAGTTCGTTGGATACTGCCCGCAGACATCCGTGCCTGCGCTGCTGGAAAACTTCAAAAAGACCTATCCGGATGTCCCGCAGATCGATCGCGAGACGATCTTCGCCGATCCGTCGATCGACGTCATCTGCATCGCTGCGATCCCGCGTGACCGCGCCGGATTGGCCGTCCGTGCGATGAAGGCCGGCAAGGATGTCATGACCGACAAACCCGGCGTGACGACATTTGCCCAACTCGAGCAAGTCAAACGCACCGTCGCCGAAACCGGCCGCATCTTTTCGATCTGCTTTTCCGAGCGCCATTGCGTGCGATCCGCCGTCAAGGCGGGCAAGCTCGTCAAGGAGGGGGCGATCGGCACGGTGATCCAGACGCTTGGAATGGGACCACACAGGCTGCAGCTGCCGACACGCCCCGCCTGGTTCTTCGATCCGGAGCAGTTCGGCGGCATCATCGTCGATATCGCGTCGCACCAGGTCGACCAGTTCCTCTACTATACGGGCTCGACCAGCGGTGAGGTCGTCGCAAGCTCGGTCGGAAATTTCGGCATGCCCGACAAGCCTGCCTTCCAGGACTTCGGCGAGGTGTTGCTTCGCTCCGAGAAAGCCTCGGGCTATGTGCGTGTCGACTGGTTCACGCCGGAGGCGCTGCCCACCTGGGGCGATGGTCGCCTGACCATCCTGGGCACCGAGGGCTACATCGAACTGCGCAAATACATCGACATCGCCGGACGGCCCGGCAAGGACCACCTGTTCCTCGTCAACGGCACGGAGATGACGCACATCGATTGCAGTAGCGAGAAGCTCGACTATTTCGACGCCTTCGCCGCGGACGTGCGCGACCGTACGGAGACGGCGATGTCCCAGGCTCATGTTTACGAGGTCTGCCGCCTTTCGCTGGAAGCACAATCAAAGGCCGCGCGCCTGGGTCATCGTTGAGGAACTCGCCATGTCCAAGAAGTTTCGCGTCGGCATCATCGGAGCCGGGATCGCCTCACGCCACCTGACAGGCTTTGCCTGGAACAAGGATCTGTTTGAGGTCGCGGTCCTTTGCTCGCTGGACGAGGACCGCGGCCGGGCGCTTTGCGAGGAGTTCGGCATTCCCGAATATACTCAGGATGCCGAGACGATGATCGCTCGCGCGGATCTCGACATCATCGACATCTGCACCCCGCCGAGTTCGCATTTCGAGCTGTGCCGCAAGGCGATCGAGACCGGAAAACATGTCATCTGCGAAAAGCCGCTTTTCGGCTCGATCGCCGAGGTGGACGAGATGGCCCGCATCGTCGCGCGCGCCGAAGGTCCGCAACTGATGCCGATATTTCAATACCGCTACGGCTCGGGACTTCAGAAGCTGAAGATGCTGATCGATCTCGGCCTGACCGGCACGCCGTTCCTCACCACCATCGAGACCCATTGGTGGCGCGGCCCGGATTATTATGCCGTCCCGTGGCGGGGAAAATGGGTGACCGAGCTGGGTGGCGGCCTGCTTGGCCACGCGATCCATGCCCACGACATGCTGAACTATGTGCACGGCGCGTGCGCCGAAATCTTCTCCTACGGGGCAACACTGGTAAACCCGATCCAAGTCGAGGATACGGCGGCCCTCTCGGTGAAAATGAAGAACGGCTCGTTGGCGACACTGTCGATGACACTCGGCTCCCGAAAGGAAATCTCGCGTCTGCGGTTCTGCTTCTCGGATCTCGTCGCGGAAAGCGTTCTCGAGCCCTACACGATGGGCCGGGACCCCTGGAGCTTCATTGCCGGGACGGAGGAGCATCAGCAGCGCGTCGACGAGGCGCTGGCCGGCTATGTAGTCAAGGAAGACGGCTATACCAGACAGTTCGAACTGTTCCACCATGCGCTGACATCAGGCGGCGAACCGCCGGTGACGTTGGAGGATGCTCGCAACTCACTGGAGCTCGTCACGGCCGCCTATCATTCGCAGCGCACCAGCAAGCCGACGCCACTGCCGATCCTTTCCGATCATCCGCTCTACCATTCCTGGTTACCGGAAGAAGAGCGGCGTATAGCCGCCGGAGCCTGAACAATGATCAAGAGCTTCGAGCATGTCGGCATGGTGACCGGTGATATGGACCGGTCGATCGCCTTCTACCGCGACCTTTTGGGCCTGCGCCTTCATTTGCGGAAGACAATGGCCAACGGTACGGAAGTGGCGTTCCTCGATACCGGCAACGGCATGCTCGAGATCTTCGCGCCGCCCGGCGGCGCAGGACTTGCCTCGGATCTCCCGCCTGCCACATCGGGCGTGCTGCATATTACCTTCCTTGTCGACAACGTTGATGAAAGCTTCGCGAAACTGGAAGCGGCTGGCGTCGCAATCAAGGAGAGACCGCGTCCCGCTGTCAATTCGGAGGTGCTGGACCGGGTCGCATTCCTTCGCGACCCCGACGATATCATCGTCGAGCTTGCGGAACGCCGTCATGAACTTGAAACGCGGCTGATCCCAAAAATCTAAAGGCTGCAGAGTACTTTTTTGCACTGCAGTAACAACTCCGTAATGGCCATTTGTCAGCCTGAACGTGACGATACATTCCTTCACGCTAGGGGTCGGCATGTCACGCAGCAAGGACGATTGCATCAATCCGCGCGCTTATGCACTCTGGGAAGCCGAAGGACGGCCGGAGGGGCGCGGCGGCGATTGGCAGCAGGCCGCACGCAAATATCGGCGACTCGAACTGACCCGCGCTTCCGTCGACGGCAGCGACCTCATCGAGCGGCTGCGGACCATGCGCCGCTTGATGCGAGCGGACGACGTTGAAAGCGGCATCGGTGCCGGCGCGGAGGAACAAAAAGCATCTGCGTGAGTAACCAACCGGCGCCTGATTACTCTTCAGGCGCCGTTTCCTCCGTCATTCCCGGACGAGAACGTTGCCCGACCGCAGCCAGAATGGCGGCAGATAGAGCGGCGTCGAAGAGAGCGGCAGAATGTTGTCGGAGAGCGCTACGCCGAGTCGATCGTTCATGAAGGCGCGCCGCGCGGCGATGCGAGCATGCATGTCAGGATAGCGTTGCCTTATCTCGTCGCGGAGGCCGGCATCGGAGAAGGCTACCATGTCTTCGCAATTGAGAGCCCAACCTGCTGGCATTGGCACAGGTATCACGTCGACCTGAAACGGCATGCCAGACCGCAAGCGCTCGGTCGAGCCCGGGCGCACAGGCGAATGAAGCCACTCCTCGTGGCTTCCGAGGTGACCGGGGTTCAGCGCTGAGTCGAGACCCGCGGATTTGAGCTTTTCGGTGACCGCGGAAAATAGGTCGCCGCCGGCCACGCCGATATCCGCCGTCTCGTACCATGTGATCAAGGCCTCGAAATAGGCCTTCGCCGGTTTCAGGAACGCCTCGTCATGGTCGGTGAGCAGGCCGGCGCGCGAAGACAACGCCCCCCAGTAACCGAGTGCTGTCGTTACGCCATCTCCCTTCTTCAGGCGGCGTGTCGTCGGGCTTCTGAGACCGATGATGCTCTCACCTGCGCTAACGGAGGCAAACATCGTGTGGACGTTTACCGGGTCTCCCTCGTAACCCAAGCGACCAAGAGCCTCGAATTCCGTGTCTCCCTCCCTTGCGCCGGCAACGACCCTGAAGAGCGCCTCCGAGCACCGCACAGCGGCCCATTCGAAGGCCGCGAGCTGATCGACATCTATGATTGCGCGATGACCGGTCTCCGGATGCATGAGCACAGGCGTCGCATCGATCAGTTGCGCCGAATGACCGATCAACCGGCGCAGCGCATTCACGATGAAATGAGGAACGAAGAAACTCTGGGCGTAGTCATCGTCCTCCTCAGCCGCAAGATACTTCCAGCCGACCAGTCCAATGGAATCTCCACTTTTGATCCCGGCATCACGCAACCGAACGCTGAGCCTCGGGTTTTGACTGCGGTCCTGTCCCATGAGACTGAAGGTTTGCGCACGCAGCACCTCGATGCCTGGAAGACCGGCAATCGCCGTATAGCTCTCGGATTCGTTTCCGGTGATGATGACGCGACGTCCGCCCGGACCGAGGAGCAGCAGCGCTTCCTCGAAACGGGGTTCGAAGCCAGAAAGATGCATGATGCTTCCGAAATGCTCGCGATCAGCATAGACCACCAGCCAGTCGGTGCCGGCGGCCTTCAGGGCTGCGTCCGCTCGTGCAGCGTAGGTCGCCGACGGGATTTGCGGCTGCGCTCCAAGCCGCCCGAAATCAGGCAATGCAATAGTTGCTAGACTAATGGACATGCAGTTCCTCCAACCAAAATGAAAGTCAGGCAAAGATAAAAAGCGCAAAAATCGTGTACAGCGGCGGACCGACCGCCAAGGAGCGAAAGATTAGCATAGCCGAAGCACGCGGGGTTGCGATATCACCCTTCCGAAGGTGGAAAGCTCTCGATGATGAATCACGACAATAGCCGCGACGCTCCTCCCACGATTGCCGATGTCGCGCGCTTGGCGGGTGTCTCGCGCGCCGTCGCGAGCCGGGCGCTTTCGAGCGAACCGCGGCCGGTATCGTCCGAGAAGCGCGAGCGTGTGATTGCGGCCGCCGCTAGCCTTGGCTACAAACCGAACCTCCTGGCTCAAAGCCTGACCACCAAAACCGTCAATCTCGTCGCCGTCGTGGTCAACCACATCCACGATCTGTCCGACCTCGATCTGTTCGACCGGCTCATTGATCAGGTCCAGTCGATCGGCAAGCAAGTCATCTTGATCCGGATTGGCTCTGTCGCACGCGTGGACGAGTTCCTGCGCAACGGCGTCGCCTACCATGTTGACGCAGCGCTGGTCTTCTCCGACTTTGCGGACGCCCCAACGGTCCGTCGCATGTTCCGTTCCGATCAGGTGATCATGCTAAACGGTCTGCATGACGAGTTCTCCCCCGTAATCATCCCGGACGAACAGGCCGGCATCGCAGAAGCTGTCGCCGACGCTGCATCGAAGATGGTGCGGACAGCCGGGCTCGTCACCGGCCGCGCCTCCTCTCCCGTAGAGCAGGCACGCATTCGCTCCTACCACGAAGCCTTCTCGCGCTACGGCATTAAACTCACGCGAACGGTCCAGGGCGACTATTCCTATGAGAGCGGGCATGCCGCGGCCAACGCATTGGCAGGTGCCGATTGTCCCGATGCCGTCTTCTGTACATCCGATGCGATGGCGATGGGCATCCTTGACGTCTGCCGGACCGATTTTCCTGCTGGTCGCCCGTCGCGATTCCGTCTCTACGGTTTCGACAATCTGTCGCTGACTGATTTTGACGCCTATCCAATCTCGTCGATTGGCTACGACAAGCTGCTCTACGTTCGCCATATCGTCGAATCCATTGCCAATCCCGGCAATTTCACGCCGGGTCAGCCGCCCGTCACTGTGCCCACGCGTTTTGTGTCCCGCCTCACCGCCTAACGAAAACGGGCTGCCAGAAGGCAGCCCGCAATCGCATTACCACAGGGGGGTCAGGGCAGGGGGATTGGAATCCGGACCCCACCACTTCTTGTAGTTCGCCGTATAAGCGCCCGACTGGATGTAGTCGGAAACGAACATATCGAGCCAGCGCACGAATTCCGGGTCACCCTTGGCGACTGCAATACCGATCGGATCGTTGGAATAAAGCCCCGGCAGTGTTACGAGCGACGGATTCTTGGTGGCCAGATAATCGAGCAGCGAGGAATCTTCGATGGCCGCATCGACGCGCTTCTGCTGCAGCTGAAGAACACCATCAGGCGCAAACTGATCGACGTAGACGAGCTGGGCATCCGGAACGGCGGTTTTCAAGAAGCTCTCGCCCGTCGTGCCACGCCCGACGACGACCTTCTTGCCGGCGAGGTCCTTCAATTCCTTGATGCCTGCGTCCTTCTGAACGATGACGCGCAAGCCAGCACGATTGTAGGGAATCGTGAAGTTCACCGTCTTGGCACGCTCGAGCGTTGCCGAGGTATTGGCAACGGCCACGTCGATTTGCCCCGAAACGAGCATCGAGATACGAGCGTCGCCCGAGACGTCGACGAATTCGACCGGCACGCCGAGCTTCTGAGCGAGCAGCGTCGCAACGTCGACATCGTAACCAACAGGATTGTTCTGCGCGTCGCGGAAGCCGATCGGCTCGCCGCCGAGCGACACGCCGATGCGAACGGTGCCGCGCGAGCGGATGTCGTCGATCATTCCCGCAAAGGACGGAAGTGCCGAGCCCGCCACGATAGCCAGGGCGGCAAGGGTAGTCAGAATACGCTTCATGAATTCATTCCCTCTTTTGATTATGCCAGTTTCGCTGCCCGCAGTTCCGGTTCGGGCATCGATTCCTCCCAGAGCCAGTAGCGAATTTCGCCCTCGCATCTGAAATTCACGACCTCATGGTTTCCTTTGGCGTCGACCGCATGGATCACGACGCCGGCGAGGAATCCGGTGGAGAGTTCATCGAGCTCATCGACGGCGAGCTTCACCGCGTCGGAGAGCGAATAGCCAAGCTTCATCGCAAGAACAACCGTGCGCGCTGTCGAGCAGCGCATCGTCATCTCGCCGGTGTGGGTGCAGGCAGCCGCGCCATAGCGACTGTCGGCATAAAAGCCGGCGCCGGGGATCGGACTATCGCCAAGGCGGCCCGGATATTTCCACGCCCAACCGGACGTGGACGTCGCCGCGTGGATGCCGCGCTTGGAATCAGCCGACAGGAAGACCGTCGTATCCCGCACGCGCTCCGGATCCGTGATGGCGCGGCTTAACGGTGCGAGCGGAATGTTCGGGAATTTCGCCAGATCCTCCGGCGAAAGTTCCTTCTCCAATCGTTCCCACCAGACCCGCTTGCTGTCCTCGAACAACACGTCATCTTCTGCGAAACCGATTTCAGTTGCAAAACGCCGAGCACCGTCGCCCGTCAGCATGACGTGCGGAAGGCGCTTCATCACCTCATGCGCAAGGCGCGCCACCGGCAGCGTATTCGGCACGGCGCCAACTGTTCCCACATCACGCGTGTTGCCGTCCATCACCGCGGCATCCAGCTCCATGTTGCCGAGCATGTTGGGCCAGCCACCGTAACCGACGCTGCGAACCTTGACTTCGCTCTCGACCTTGCTGATGCCCGCAACCATCGCATCAAGGCTGATCGCGCCGTCCCGCAGCATTTCCACGGAAGTCGGGAAACCCGGCCACGCTTCTTTATTGGCCAAAAGCAGCATTCATGAACCTCTAATCTTTGCGCATCTTGGAAAGGAACTGAGCGACACGCGGCTGTGCCATGCCGCCATCGGCGGCGAAAAACTCTTTGGTCGGCAGGTCGACTAGCAGCCTGCCCTTGTCGAGGAACACGATACGATCTGAAATCTGCCTGGCGAATTCGACCTCGTGCGTCACGAACAGCATCGTCGTGCCTTCTTCGGCAAGCTTTGCAAGGATCGCCAGCACCTCTGCCGTCATCTCCGGATCAAGCGCGCTCGTCACTTCGTCGAGCAGCAGATAGCGCGGTTGCATGGCAAGCGCCCGGCATATTCCGACGCGCTGACGCTGCCCGCCAGAAAGCTGCGCTGGATAGGCATCAGCGCGGTTCCCGAGACCGACCGACTCGAGCAGTGCGCGCGCCGTCGCCTCCGCGTCGGCCCGCGGTTTCTTCAATACCTCGATCGGCGCGAGCGTGATGTTGCCGAGCACAGTCATATGCGGATAGAGGTTGAAGAGTTGGAAGACCGTGCCTGACCGCTTGCGGGCCTCCGCCAATTCCCGGGGCTTGCCGACATCGAACTCGTCAACCGTGATCCGGCCGTCGTTCAGCTTTTCCAGGCCATTGATGCAACGGATCAGCGTCGACTTTCCCGAGCCGGAGGAGCCGAGGATCGAGACGACCTCGCCCGGCTCGATCGTCAGATCGATACCATCGAGCACGGTGGTCTGGCCGAAGGCCTTTTTTACGTTTTCAACTTTGATCATGTCAGAGCCCTCTCCAGGCGCGGTGAGCGCGAAGGCGATTTTCGAAGCGCGTCCCAAGCAAGGCAACCAGCTTGGCTGCGGCGTAATAGAGCAAGCCAACGGCCGTCCAGACAACAAACGGCTTCAGCGTTCGCATGTTGAGGATGTTGCCGATCTTGGTGAGGTCGACCACGCCGATCACCGAGATCAGCGATGTGACCTGCAACTGGTTGACGAGAAGTGCAATCAGTGGTCCGACCGCAAAGGCGGCAGCCTGCGGGGCGAGCACATGTCGAAGGACCTGCCACCGTGTAAGCCCGAAGACTCGTGCCGCCTCGATCTGATCACGGCCGATGGACTCGATTGCCGAAACCGCGATGACATAGATGAATGCGGCTGTATTGGCCGACAGCGTGATCGTCGCCGCGGTAACCGGCGTGACGCGGATATGGAATAGCCCTGGCAGACCAAAGAACACCAGAAACAGCTGCACCAGCACCGGCGAATTCTTCAGGAGTTCAGAAACGAAGGTGATCACTTCGCTGAGGACGGGCACGCGGTAGTAGCGCACAATTGCCCAAGTAATGCCGATCACCAGGCCGATCAGCGAGGTCGCAAGAAAGAGCGCGATATTGACCCCGAGACCTTGCGCGAGAAGAACCAGATCAAAAGCTGTAAAATCGGCAAAACGCATCAGGCAACCGCCTCCATCATGTCGCGGTTAAGACGGCGGTGGAGGAGCGCGATCGCCAGCGATACGAGATAGGTCAAAGCCGCATAAACGACGAGCAGCACAACATACACCTCGAACGGCCGGTAGGTTTGCGAGACCACGATCTGTGCGGAGCCAGTCAGTTCGTTGAGCGTGATCGTGGACAGGATCGACGAGGTGAGGATCATGTTGATCAGAACCGAGCCGAGCGGACGCACGGAGGTCCTGAGCGCGATCGGCAGGACAATACGGGTGAAGATCACCCTACGTGACAAGCCGCTCACCTCCGCCGCTTCGATGATGCCTTGGTCGATCGCCAGGATACCGGCGCGGATTATGTCGGACGCGTAGGCGCCGCCTGCGATCGACAGCGAGATGACGCCTGTCGTGAACGCATCGATGTAGACGCCAATCTCCGGCAGGCCGTAGTAGAAGAAGAACAGCTGCACGATGAACGGCACGTTGCGGAAGATGTCGACGTAAACGAAAGCAATCCGTCGCAGCAACGCAGATGAAGAAGTGCGCGCGATTGCCACGAAAGCGCCCATGATGACGCTGCCTACGAGCGCGAGCACGCAGGCTTCTGCCGTCAGAAGCGCGCCTTGTGCGAGAAAGTCGAGATGAGGCAAGAGAATCGACAGGTCGAGCCGCACGATCTCTCCATGAGCACGAGTGAAACCGGTTTCATCGTGTCTCGATGACCGAACATTGTCAAGAACGCCCTGGCGATTTCCTGCTATATCCAGCGCGAACGGAGAGATTCGTCTCGTCCGGCGGATTTGCACCGTGCTTGAAGCAGCTGGGGCAGCACCCGCCTTTCCGATTTTTCAAGCGTCATTCAGATTTACCCCACACCGAACGAGCACCGCCATGAGCCATATTCCGCATGTCGACTACACCACAGCCTCTGAACAGATTCGGGCCGCGCATGACGAGGAAATGAGGGTACGGGGGCGCATGACGAACATGAAGCGTACCTTGCTGCATTCGCCCACTGCCCACCGCATCTATGCCGAATGGTTCACGCTGCGCGCCGAGCTTTCAGCAATCGCGGATCGGCCGATCTGGATTTTTTCGCATTCCATTTCAAAAGCAGCGAACTCGAGGATCGCCATTACCTTCTTTCGCCGAGCGCTGATCAATGCAGGTTTCAACCCGGACGCCCTGGTGCTTTCCGAGGAGGAGGCCTTGCTCGATGCATTCGGCAGGGCAATCGTTGCCGATTCCAACGCGGTCCCCGCCGAGATCTGGACGCAGCTGAAAGGGCGCTACGATGCCAAGACGCTGGTCGATCTCGTGGCCTTTGCCGGCATCATGCTCGCAACAGCGGTCTTCAACAATGTCGTGGAGGTTGACTTCGATCCAGAACTCGAGCCTTTCGCCGAAACCGGCCGATCGGCCTCCTGACCGACGAACCCGGCGTTGTCGCATCCTGCAAATTGGTGGCGAGCCTAAGCCTAGTCGCCATTTGCCGTTACCTTTGTGGCCAACTCACGAGCCACAAAGACGGCATGCTCGGTAATCTGCGGCAGCCCCATCAACTCCCCAAACGTCCCACGTGCCAAGGGGCCGGAAATGAGCAAGGTCGGATCGGGACGGCCATCGGCGCCTATCGCCTCCGATCGTTCGGTACATGCAATGCCGAGGCCCGTCGGATCGAGCTGCAAGCGCGATTGATCGCGCAGCCGAGCGAGCCACGGCTGGCTTTCCAAAATGCCTCCATGCGCGGGACCGGTTGTGACAACGACGGCATCGAAGCTCTTCTGTAACGGCGCGGCGTGCCGCTGCCTCAGTTCCACATGGATTGCCTCGCCGTCACGTTGCACCCGACCGACGGAAGCCGCCAACACTTCCATCCTTCCTTCCGCGATCGCTCGCTCCAGCACCTCTTCAACCTGCGGAGCGATGCGGAACCGGTGAACGTCCCAGTATGGCCTGATATGGCGCACAATCCTGCAGCGCTCGGCAATCGGCAGGCTCTGCCAGATCGCGTGGCCATGGCCGCGCACCTGGTCGATCACCGCATGCCAGGTCAATCCCCCGGATTTGGCTTCGGCAATGGTCCGCCGGATAGTTTGCAGCAGCGCTATCGCGCTATGAGCCGGGGCCGCCTCGAACTCCCCGAATGGCTCCTGTGGATACGGAGCATGCCCTCTCGATCTCAGTCCACGGCGCGAAATCGATGTGATATGTCCGCGATGGCCCGTACGCGTGAGCGAAGCGACAATGTCAGCCGCTGTCAGGCCATTACCGACGATCAGCAACCGGTCGTCCGGACGGATAGCGTCCAGCGCGCCCGCCACGGTGGAGTTGGCAACAAACCGGGGGTGTCCCTCAAGCGTTCGCAGAGCACCAGGCGCCGATGGCGCGGGATGGCTCGTGGCGATCACTAGGAAATCAGCAACGGTCTGTCCGCCCTGGTCATCGGAGATCTCCCAGAACCCAGCGTCCCGACGTAGCTCGATAACGACCGCACGGCGATGCTGCACGGTCCCGTTTTGCACCAAGGGTGCGAGTGCCGACGCAACATAGGTGCCGAAGACATGGCGGCGGGGGAAGAGGTTGCCGTCCGGCCGATACGCTTCCGGGTCGTCCGCGACGGCATCGCTGCGGGCGATCCATTCCAGGAAGTCCTCCGGCCGATCCGGCAACAGGCTCATGCGGGCAGCGGGTACATTGATCCGATGCGTTGGATCAGTGGTATCGTAGGCCAGGCCTCTGCCGAGCTCCTGTCGTGGCTCGAAAACCACGATTGTTGGTGGCGGGCTGCGTGTGGAGGATGCCAGATGGTACGCAACGCCCGCACCAGAAACGCCTCCGCCGATGATCGCCACTACCGGCCGATACGTCTTACCACGGGTGTCCTGTCGAGATGTCACGCTGCCCTGCTTCACTTGATCGTGGCCCAGATCGCCTTGTTTGTTATAGCGCGGTTTTGTCCTTCGCGCCCCGATGGCTTAGCTTAAAGTCACACACCCAGGCCAGCAACTTCAATATTCTACAAAATTAGTAGATTTTTTTCCCGCTATTCCGGCGAAGCACCGAAGAGTTTTTCCGTGCTGCAGCGCAATAGAGATGGGTTTGCTTGGTTTATCCTCAGCGGTTTTGAAATTATCTGGCCGTTCGAGCTTGCCTCATCTATTCAAGACGGGAAACACCACAATGAACAAGAAGACGTCCAAATCTAGCCTGACGCGTCGCGCAAGCCTTGCCGCGATCGCCGCATCCACGATCGCTTTGATTGCTTTCGCATCACCTGTCGCTTCCTTCGCCGAAGACAAGTCGATCAAGGTCGGCATCATGAGCGGCGAGGACGAGGACGTCTGGCGCGTTGTGGCCGCCGAAGCCGCCAAGAAGGGCCTGACGATCGAAGCGGTCGTCTTCAACGACTATACGCAGCCAAACGAGGCGCTGGAGCGCGGCGAAATCGACGCCAACGCCTTCCAGCATAAGCCCTATCTCGACAATCAGATCAAACAGCACGGCTATCATATCGTCCCGGTCGGATACACCGGCGTCTGGCCGATCGGCCTCTATTCCAAGAAGCTTAAAACCATCGCTGAGTTCGCCGAAGGTGCGACGATCGGCGTGCCGAATGACCCATCGAACGAAGGTCGTGCGCTGCGCGTTCTTCAAAACGAAGGCATCATCAAGCTCAAGGACGGCACGGGCATCCTCGCGACCGTGACCGACATCACCGAGAATCCGAAAAACGTCGAGATCAAGGAGCTTGATGCCGGCGTGGTCGGTCGCGCCATCGATGATCTGGATGCCGCAGTGGTGAACACTGACTGGGCCCTGAAGGCCGGACTGTCTGCGGCTGACCGTATCGCGCAGGAACCGATCGCTGACAATCCGTATCGCAACTTCATCGCTGTCAAGCAGGGCAGCGAGAACGAAGAGTGGGTGAAGACACTGGTCTCCTCCTACCAGAACGATGCGGTTAAGGCGGAGTTCGACAAGGTGTATAAGGGAACCGGCCTCAGCGCGTACTGATAGACATTCGCGCCGAGGGGTTAGGCGCGTTGAACAAGGCGGCTCGGGCGTTCCTTGCCCGGGCCGCCTTGGGCGTTTCCGAAGGGAAAGACTATGAACTCAATTGTAACGGCCTCTGCGGTCGAGACGCCGCAAGCGAATGCTGAAGAGGTAGTCCGCCTGGTCGACGTGCATCGGCATTTCGGCACTACCCCTGCTCTCGACGGCATATCGCTCACCGTCCGCAAGGGAGAAATCCTCGGTATCATCGGGCGCAGCGGTGCCGGCAAATCGACATTGATCCGCTGCCTCAACGGGCTGGAGCGTCCGGATCGTGGTGAGATCGAAATCGAAGAGCGTAGCATCGTCGGCCTCGACGAAAGGGAGTTGCAGCCGCTTCGTCGACGCGTCGGAATGATCTTCCAGCATTTCAACCTGCTGGCGGCGAAGACCGTCGAGGAGAATGTCGCACTGCCTCTGAAGATCGCCGGCGTTTCGAAGGCCGAGCGCCTGAAGCGTGCACATGAATTGTTGGAGCTTGTCGGTCTCGCGGGCAAGGCGAAGGCCTATCCATCGTCCCTGTCCGGTGGCCAGAAGCAGCGGGTTGGCATTGCGCGCGCGCTCGCCGCACGCCCGGCATTGCTCTTGTCCGACGAGGCGACATCGGCGCTCGATCCGGAAACGACACGGTCGATCCTGACCCTTCTGAAGGACATCAACCGCAAGCTTGGCCTCACCATCATCCTCATCACCCACGAGATGGAAGTCGTCCGCAGTATTGCCGATCGCGTCGCCGTCATCGATGCCGGTCGGATCGTGGAAGAAGGACAGGTCTGGTCGGTGTTTGCCGATCCAAAGGCATCGATCACCCAGAGCCTGCTGTCCGGCAGCCGCCCGCAATTGCCGGAACATATCGCCGCCCGCCTGTCGCCGACGTCGGGCGACGAAGCAATCCTGAGTATCGACATGGCAGGGCCCGCCGCACAGGGCGCGGTCTTTGCCGACCTGTCTGCCGCGCTGCCGCAATCTTTCCGGCTCGTCCACGGCGGTATCGACCATATCCAGAACCAGCCGGTGGCACGGTTCTTCATTGCTGTCCCGATGCGCGACCCCGCCCTGAAGGACAAGGTTCTGCAGTTTCTGAAGGCTCGCGCGGCGCGGGTCGAGGTCCTCGGCTATGACACCGATCATGTTTAATCTTCTGCTGCGTTCCCTCTGGGAAACGATCCTGATGACCGGTGCATCCGGACTGATTTCGCTGGTCTTCGGCCTGCCGCTCGGTCTCGCGCTTGTTCTCACGAACAAAGGCGGCATAGCCGAAAACGCCTGGATAAACGGCATCCTTGGGGCAATCATCAATGGTTTCCGTTCCGTGCCGTTCATCATCCTCCTGGTGGCGCTGATCCCGGTGACGCGCCTGATCGTCGGCACTGCGCTTGGCACCTGGGCGGCCATCGTGCCGCTCGCCATTGCCGCAACGCCCTACTATGCGCGCATTGCGGAAGTGTCGCTGCGCGAGGTGGATCGCGGTTTGATCGATGCGGTGCGCGCCATGGGCGGCAATCGCTGGACGATCATTCGAGAAGTGTTGGTCCCGGAAGCTTTACCCGGCATTGTCGCCGGCTTCACGGTCACGCTGGTGACCCTGATTGGGGCCTCGGCAATGGCCGGTGCGATCGGCGCTGGCGGTCTCGGGGACCTCGCCATCCGCTATGGCTACCAGCGCTTCGAGACAACCGTCATGGTGGCTGTGGTTGCCGTGCTGATCGTGCTTGTCTGCGGCATACAGTGGCTCGGCGATCGACTGGTCGAAAGGCTTGACCACAAGTAGTCAGCGGCGAAACGCAGCGGCGGGGTGCGAGGACGGCAACCTGCCGCCGCCGCCGAACAGTTTCTGCCTGAGAGGTCCCTCGGCGTAGTCCGCCTTGAAGAGCCCACGCTCCTGCAGCACCGGCACGACGAGATCGACAAAGTCGCGCAGGCTTTCCGGCGCCACCGTGCGCGCCAGGTTGAAGCCATCCACACCACCATCGGAAACCCACGCCGCCAGGCGATCCGCCACCTGCTCGGCCGAACCGACGATCGGTTTCATCCGGCTGCCAAGAACCATTTGATCGATAATCTGGCGCAGCGTCACCGGCCTTGGCGCCTCCTTGGTGATCGCGGCGAGCGCAGACTGATTGGCATTGGTGGATTTCTGCTCGATCGGATCGTCGAGGCCATACTTCGAAAAGTCGACGCCTGTCGAGGCCGAGTAGTGCGCCAGTGAGGCTTCCACGCTCGCATGCCGGCGGTAGTCTTCGAGCTTGTCGAATGCCTCCTTTTCGGTGCGACCAACGACAACCGTCACAAGGCCGAGAACACGCAAGGCATCCACCCCGCGCCCTGATGCCGCCGCCTTGTGCTTCAGGGCCGCCACGGTCGGCCTTGCCGCCTGCGGGGTCGGCGCCGCGATGAAGACACATTCGGCGTGGCGGGCCGCGAAATCCTGCCCCCGCGCCGAGGCGCCTGCCTGGAAGAGCAGCGGCGTGCGCTGCGGCGAGGGCTGCGAGAGATGAATGCCCTCCATCTTGTAGTATGGACCGTCGTGCTTGACCGCACGGACTTTGGAAGGGTCGGCGAAGACCGCTCGCGCCTTGTCACCAAGCACGGCATCGTCGTCCCAGCTTCCTTCCCAGAGCTTGTAGAGGATTTCCAGATATTCCTCGGCCGCGTCGTAGCGCGCGTCGTGTTCCGGCAGTTTGTCGAAACCCATCGCACGCGCGGCACTGTCGAGATAGCCGGTGACGATGTTCCACCCGATCCGCCCCTTCGTCAGATGGTCGAGCGTCGACATGCGCCGCGCCAACAGGTACGGCGGCTCGTAGGTCGTGTTGACCGTCACGCCGAAGCCGAGATGCTTGGTGACGTAGGCCATCGCCGAGATCGGCATCAACGGGTCGTTGACCGGAATCTGCGCGCCAGCCTCGATGACCGGCGCCGGGCTTCCCTTGTAGACATCGTAAACGCCGACGATATCCGCCAGGAATATCCCGTCCAGCTTTCCCCGCTCGGCCGTCTGGGCAAAGTCCACCCAGTAGTCCAGGTCGGTATAGTGAAGGGACGTATCGCGTGGATGCGTCCACATGCCGTGATTGATATGCCCAACGCAGTTCATGTCGAATGCGTAGATCTGCATCTGCTTCATACAATCATTCTCTGGGCCGGTAGACCCGGCGCCGTCTTGAGCCACGAGGGACGCCTTGCGTACCTCTAGCTCTTACCTTTCCACGGAACGAGGGTTGCTTCCAAGAGCCGAACGGCAGCGCTGAAGGCAAATGCACAGGCAGCGATGATGCCGATGCCAACGAACACAACGTCGGTTGCCAGAAACTGGGACGCCGACATGATCATGTAGCCGATGCCGCGGTTGGAGGCGATCAACTCCGCTGCAACGAGCGTGCCCCAGCCGACGCCGAGCGCAATGCGGATACCCGTCAGGATCTCCGGGAGAGCCGATGGCAAAACGATGCTGACAAGGAGCTGCCAGGGCCGGGCGCCAAGCGACCGCGCCGCGTTGACGCGCTCGATCGGCAGGGCGCGCACGCCAGCCTGCGCCGAAAGACAAATCGGTGCGAACATGGCAAGCACGAGAAGCGTCACCTTCGACGTCTCGCCGATTCCGAGCCAGATGATCATCAGCGGCAGATAGGCGAGCGGCGGCAACGGCCAGTAAAATTCGATCGGTGTATCGAAGATACCCTTCGCCCAGCGATTGAGCCCCATCAGCAGGCCGATCGGAATGCCGGCGGCGATGGCGATGGCAGCCGCCGTGGCGATCCTGAACAAGCTTGCCGAAATATGCTCGCCGAGCGACGCGCCGGCATAGCCTTCGCGATAGACGGCTCCGATCTGCGTAACGACCTCCTGCGGGGTCGGCAGGAAAAGACGCGGCACCAATCCCAGCCTGGCAATCAACCACCAGGCTCCAATCAACGCGACTGCCGTTGCGAGACTGATGACAAGCGTGTTGTTTTCGCCGACGCCGAACCCGCTCATCTCAACGGTTTTCGGTTGATCCGTTTCGACCCGGACGACCACGCCCGTCGTTTCGATGACATTGCTCATTCCGCCGCACTCCTGATCTCCTCGGAGCCGTGCAGAATGGTCCGGATTTCTTCTCGCAATCTGGCAAACTCCGGTGCCGTCTTGATCGATCGGGCATCGCCAGTCCGGGCGAATTCGCGAACGAAATCGAGATCGAAGCGCGCCACTATGCGGCCGGGACGCGGCGACATCACCACGACTTGGGTCCCGAGAAACAGCGCCTCCTCAATCGAATGAGTAATGAAGAAAATACGTTTTCCCGTGGTATTCCAGATTGATACGAGGAGTTCCTGCATCTGTTCACGCGTCAGGCTGTCCAGAGCTCCGAAAGGCTCGTCCATCAGGAGCACGTCAGGATCGGCGGCAAGGGCGCGGGCAATCCCAACGCGCTGGCGCATGCCACCCGACAATTCGTAGGGAAAGGCGTTCGCGAAGTCTTTCAAACCGACGAGAGACAGGAGCTCTTCCGCGCGGGTACGCCGCACCGCTTTTGGAGTACCGGCAAACTGAAGGCCAAGCGCGACATTGTCGACGACCGACTTCCAAGGCAGCAGCGTATCCTTTTGGAACACGACGCCTCGGTCCGCGCCTGGGCGCGTGACCGACCGCCCATCAAGGCTAATCGTGCCCGAGGAAAGCGGCAGGAAGCCTGCAATCGCATTGAGCAGCGTGGACTTGCCGCAACCCGATGCACCAAGTGCCACGACGAAGCTATTGTCCGGAATATCGAGAGAAACTCGATCCAGGGCATGGACCGTCCGGCCATCCCGCGTCCGGAAATAGACGCTTGCGTGATCGACTTTGAGCATGTGCCGTCTCTTCATGTTGTGACGCTGGCGCGATATCGCGCCAGCGTACCAGGATGGGAGGATTGTTCGTTATTTCAGTTGCTTGCGTTGGCCAGCGCATCCGGCGTGACAAAAGCCGCGTAGCTCGGCAGCACCTCGGTCACCTTGCCCTGATCCTTCAGGAAGGCAGCCGTGTCCTTGAGAATTTTGGCAGCGCCCGACTTTTCGCCGCCACCGAGCCAGGCCTCGGACGCCTGTACGTCAGGAGTCAACAGCGTGAGGTTCTTGAGTGCGGCAGCCTGCTGCTCGGGTGTACCGCCGAGTGTCTTGGCAAGCAGCTTGGCATTTTCGCTGTCGGCGCCCCAGTCCTTCTTGTCTGCCGCGAAGGAGGCGTAGTACTTGTTGACGACGCCGGCGAAGCCCTTCAGGAACGCCGGGTTCTCATCGGCGAACTTCGATACTGCGACCCAGGCGGAGAAAGTGGGCGCGCCCTTGTCGGCGACGTCCTTGGAGGTGACCAGCACCTTGCCGTTCTTTTTCAGTTCGGTCAGTGCCGGATCCCAGACAAAACCACCGTCAATGTCGCCGCGATTGTAGCTAGCGACGATCTCGGGCTGCGGAATTGCAAAGACCTGAACATCCTTTTCCGTCAGTCCCAGAGACTTGATCAAAGCCAGAAGCTGGTAGTGGTCGGTGGAAACCGGCGCGGCAGCGAGCTTCTTGCCCTTGAGGTCAGACAGAGACGCAATGCCTGAACCGTTGCGAACGACCAGCGCCTCGTCGATGCCGGAGATCGAGGAAAGGTAGAAGGCCTTGACCTCCAGTCCGCGCGAGGTCGCAGCCGCGAACGGGCTCGAGCCGACGTAGCCGACCTGCACATCGCCCGAAGCGATGGCCGCGAAGATCTCGGCTCCGGAGTTGAACTTGCGGAAATCGATGTCGTAGCCGGTTGCCTTCGCAAATTCGCCATTGGCGATTGCGACCGACGACGGAAGCGCATCCGTCTGATAGGCCACCACGACCTTCTTGTCGGCTGCCTGTACGGAAAATGTTGCCAGCAGGCTCGCGGAACCGAGAGTGATCGCCGCCAATAATGTCCTGATATTCATGTTTCGCCCCCTTGCGGCTGAGCGTCAGCTTCAGCGCCTGAACTTGTTTCGACGCCAAAACCGTAGGGCGGATGCTTCAGCGGACACAGATAAAACGATCTATTTTATAGACTATACGGACAATATTGTTTTTTGATTGATTTGAGGCGCAGACATTCGAGCCTTTGGGCAACCGACGACCCGCAATCCGCATTATGGAGATCGCATCAGACCGGATCGATGGAAATGAGGAAGCAGCGCGCCTTGCCGCTCACCATGACGTCCTTGCCTTCGATCCCTTCAAGAAGAAACGTATCTCCAGAGCCGAGATCGACGCTTTGACCACTCCATTCGACGGCGAGTTCTCCCTGCTGACACACGAGCAGCCACGTCGGTGCGGCGGGCTGAAAGGTGGCCGTCGAATCTATACCAACCCTCACGACCCGATGGCGCAATGCGTCACGACGCGTCATGACGTTCAGGTCCGTGATGGGTCCCTCGGCGAGCGTTGCCTGGACAGCGACATCGGCGGGAAAGGCAAGGGGAGCGCTCTCCTGTGTCAGCAACAGCGGAGCATCCCCATCGATCGCCAGCTGCATGCCGTTGCCGTCGATAATCGAAAGCGTCCGGTCGATGCCGGGAAAGATCGAGAAGGGGCCATCGGTCGCGACCGTTGCCATGCTGACGCGCCAATCGAAATCAGAAAGGGCCGCCCCTTCGGGCGAGACGGCGATTTCCACGGTTTCGCCGCCGCCGTTCTTCCACGGCATGCGGCGATAATTGCTGGCTCTGAGGACGGTGGCGCGGGTCATTTTTGCTCCATCATTGTGAACTCCCTGCCACCGGCTGGAACTGAGCGACAGTGGAAACCTTTCCCCCTATTCAGGGAGATGCCTTCGTCCGCTCCTCATGGCACAGGCTTTTCGGAGGCATTGATCCTTCTCACCGTCGATAAGACCGTCGCACGATGCGGCGGCCTTGTTCGACTGATGTGAGGCCTAGTTTCCGAGGATCGCAGGCAGGCGCAGGCCTTGTTCCTTGGCGCAGTCGATCGCAATCTCGTAGCCCGCGTCGGCATGGCGCATGACGCCGGTTGCCGGGTCGTTCCAGAGAACACGCTCCAGCCTCCGCGCCGCGTCATCCGTGCCGTCGGCGCAGATGACCATGCCGGAATGCTGCGAGAAGCCCATGCCGACGCCGCCGCCGTGATGGAGCGACACCCAGGTCGCACCCGATGCAGTGTTCAAGAGCGCATTCAGCAGTGGCCAGTCGGAGACAGCATCCGAGCCGTCCTTCATCGCTTCCGTCTCGCGGTTAGGCGAAGCGACGGAGCCGGAGTCAAGGTGGTCGCGGCCGATGACAACGGGTGCTTTCAACTCGCCGTTCCTGACCATCTCGTTAAACGCAAGGCCGAGACGATGGCGATCGCCGAGACCGACCCAGCAAATGCGCGCCGGCAATCCCTGGAAAGCGATGCGATCGCGGGCCATGTCCAGCCAGTTGTGCAGGTGCTTGTTGTCAGGCAGAAGCTCCTTCACCTTGGCGTCGGTCTTGTAGATATCCTCCGGATCGCCCGACAGGGCTGCCCAGCGGAAGGGACCGATGCCGCGGCAAAACAGCGGGCGAATATAGGCAGGCACGAAGCCCGGGAAGGCGAAGGCGTTTTCCAGGCCCTCGTCCTTGGCAACCTGACGGATGTTGTTGCCGTAGTCGAGCGTCGGAACGCCAGCATCCCAAAAGGCAACCATCGCTTCGACGTGAACCTTCATCGAAGCGCGTGCGGCCACTTCGACGGCCTTCGGATCGCTCTCGCGCTTGGCCTTGGCTTCCTCGACAGTCCAGCCGGCTGGCAGGTAACCGTTGCGCGGATCGTGCGCGGAGGTCTGGTCGGTCACGATATCGGGGCGCGGACCGCCGGCTTTCATACGGCGAACGAGTTCCGGGAAGATTTCGGCAGCGTTGCCGAGCAGTCCGACCGACTTTGCTTCGCCGGCCTTCGTCCACTTGTCGATCAGCACCAGGGCCTCATCGAGCGTCTTCGCCTTCTCGTCGACATAGCGGGTGCGCAGACGGAAATCGATGCGCGTCTCGTCACATTCGACAGCCAGGCAGCAGGCGCCCGCCATTACCGCTGCGAGCGGCTGTGCGCCACCCATGCCCCCAAGACCGCCGGTCAGGATCCATTTGCCCTTGAGATTGCCGTCGTAGTGCTGGCGTCCAGCCTCGACGAAGGTCTCGTAGGTGCCCTGAACGATGCCCTGCGTGCCGATATAGATCCACGAGCCGGCCGTCATCTGGCCGTACATGGCAAGGCCCTTTTTATCCAGCTCGTTGAAGTGATCCCACGTCGCCCAGTGCGGCACAAGGTTCGAGTTGGCAATCAACACGCGCGGGGCATCCTTGTGCGTGCGGAACACGGCGACTGGCTTGCCGGATTGCACGAGGAGCGTTTCATCCTCGTTCAAAGTCTTCAAGGTCGCTGTGATACGGTCGAAATCGTCCCAGGTGCGGGCTGCACGGCCGATACCGCCATAGACCACCAGCTCGTTTGGATTTTCCGCGACGTCAGGGTCGAGGTTGTTCATCAGCATGCGCAACGGCGCTTCGGTCATCCAGCTCTTGGCGGTGAGCTCATTGCCGCGCGGCGCGCGGATCTCGCGAATGTTGTGACGTGGATTTGAGGTCATGCGGGTTCCCCCTGTCGAGTGATCGTTATCGTTTCAGGCCCGGCGCGATCTGTTCGATACGCACCAGAATGTCTTTGAGGTGGACGCGAAGGCGCTCCGCCTTGGCAGTGTCGTAGGCGAAGGGCGGCGCCTCGGTTTGGAGATGCGTCGATTGCGCGAGTTCCATCTGGATGGCGTGCACGCCCGTTTTGGGCTGCCCGTAGTGGCGTGTCGTCCACCCACCCTTGAAGCGTCCGTTGAGCACGCTGTCATAGCCTTCGGCCGCCTCGACGACCGTGAGCGTCGCCTGCTCGATGGCGCCATCGCAGGTCTTTCCCATATCTGTGCCGATGTTGAAATCCGGCAGTTTGCCTTCGAAAAGGAAGGGAATATGCGAGCGGATCGAGTGGCAATCGTAGAGGATCGCCACGCCATGAATTGCTCTCACGCGCTCGATCTCAGCGGCAAGAATTGCGTGATAGGGAGCGTGAAAGTCCCGCAGCCGGGCCGCGATGTCGCCTTCATCAGGTGCCTGCCCGTCTTTCCAGATCGCCTTGCCGTCGAAGTCCGTTTCAGGCACGAGCCCGGTGGTGTTTTGGCCCGGATAAAGGCTGACGCCGGCCGGATCGCGGTTGGCATCGATGACGTAGCGATGGAAGGTCGCGCGCACCGTTGTCGCATCGGCAAGCAGGCCGTCATAGAGACGATGGATGTGCCAGTCGGTATCGGCAAGAATCCTGCCGTTATCGTTCAGGCGCTCCCAGATGTCGGCGGGTACCTCAGTCCCCGTATGCGGAAAACCCAGGATAACGGGTGAGGTACCTTGTTTGACGTCGACGACAGCCATCTCAGGCCTCCAAAGCCGGCAGGATGGCGCGTGAGACCGATGCATTCAGCGCGCCCGAAGCGACGAGGTCGCCTGCAGCCTTCAGATCGTTCGCCATGTAGCGGTCGATTTCGAGCGTCGGCACCGCGCTGCGGATCGTGGCAATCGCCTTCTGGAGTTCAGGGCTCGTTGTCAGCGGCGCACGAAATTCCACGCCCTGCGCTGCCGTCAGCGCCTCGATCCCGACAATGCTGAAGAGGTTATCCGTCATCTGCAGCAGACGGCGGGCGCCATGGCAAGCCATCGAAACGTGATCTTCCTGGTTGGCGGATGTCGGCGTCGAGTCGACGGAGGCCGGGTGCGACATCTGCTTGTTTTCCGACATCAGCGCTGCCGACGTTACCTCGGCGATCATCAGGCCAGAGTTGAGGCCCGGCTTCTTTGCCAGGAAGGCCGGCAGTCCATAGGAAAGCGCGGGATCGACCAGCAAGGCGATGCGCCGCTGCGCGATCGCGCCGATTTCGCAGACGGCGAGGGCGATCTGGTCGGCTGCGAAGGCAACCGGTTCGGCATGGAAGTTGCCGCCCGAAACAACCGAGTTGTCTGACAGCACCAGCGGGTTGTCGGTGACGGCATTGGCCTCGATCTCTAGTGTGCGCGCGACCGAGCGCAGAAGATCCAGGCAGGCACCATCGACCTGCGGCTGGCAGCGAATGCAGTAGGGATCCTGCACACGCTCGTCGCCCTCAATATGGCTCTGGCGGATGACGGAGCTTTCGAGGAGCGCACGAAGCGCCGCGGCCGTGTCGATCTGGCCCTTGTGGCCGCGCAGCGTGTGGATATCGGGATGGAAGGGCGCGGACGAGCCCATCGCCGCATCGGTCGACATGGCGCCGGCAATCAGTGCCGCCTGTGCCGCCCGGTGAGCCCGGAAGAGACCGGCAAGCGCCAATGCCGTCGAGGTCTGCGTGCCATTGATGAGCGCAAGGCCCTCCTTGGCGGCCAACACAACGGGTTTCAAACCAGCTTTCTCGAGGGCAGCCGCGCCGGACAGGCGCTCGCCAGCAAAGAAAGCTTCGGCTTCGCCCATCATGACGGCGGCCAGGTGGGCGAGGGGCGCGAGGTCGCCCGAGGCGCCGACGGAACCCTTTTCCGGAATGACCGGGATGACGCCTTTTTCAAGCATGCCTTCGATCAGCCGCACCAGTTCGAGCCGGACGCCGGAGGCGCCGCGACCGAGCGAAACGAGCTTCAAGGCCATGATCAGGCGAACGATGTTTTCGGGCAATGGAGCGCCGACGCCGCAGCAGTGGGACAGGATCAGGTTGCGCTGCAGGGTCGCCACGTCAGCGCTGTCGATCTTGATCGAAGCCAGTTTGCCGAAGCCGGTATTGATGCCATAAACCGGCGCATTGCCGGCCGCGATCTCTGCAATGCGGGCAGCGGCCTTGACGATACCGGCATCAGAAGATGCATCGAGCCTCGCCGGCTCACCGGTCCAGTAGATCGTCTCCAGATCCTTGAGCGAAACAGAGCCGGGATGAAGGGTAATGGTCAACGGTCGATCCTTTCGCCCTTGAAAACATGTGCATGAAGCGGGTTGAAGCCGATGCGGTAGACGAGTTCAGCGAGACTCTCGACATCCCAGATCGCAAAGTCTGCCGACTTGCCGGTCTCGAGTGTCCCGGTCTCGCCCAGGAGTCCGAGGGCGCGTGCGCCCTCGCGGGTCGCGCCCGCAATGCATTCCTCGACAGTCAGGCTGAAGAGCGTGGCCGACATATTCATCGTCAGAAGCAGCGAGGTCAGGGGCGAGGTGCCGGGATTGCAGTCGGTCGCAATGGCAATACGGGTGCCGGCGTCGCGCAGCGCCTGAACGGGCGGCTTCTGCTTTTCATTGATGGCGTAGAAAGCGCCAGGCAACAGAACGGCGACCGTACCGGCCGCGGCCATGGCGGCCGCACCCTCCGCATCGAGATATTCGAGATGGTCGGCAGAGAGCGCACCATGGGAGGCGGCGAGCTTGGCGCCACCGAGATTGGACAGTTGTTCGGCATGCAGCTTAACCGGCAGGCCGAGTGCTTCTGCCTTGTCGAAGACCCGGGCGATCTCAGCGGTGGAAAAGGCGATGCCCTCGCAGAACCCGTCGACAGCATCGACCAAGCCCTCGGCATGGGCGTATTCGAGGCCTGGGAGGACGACCTCGGCAATGTAGTCGCTGTTGCGCCCCCTGTACTCGATTGGCGTTGCATGAGCGCCGAGATAGGACGTGACGACGCGGACCGGGCGAAGGCGCTCGAGCTGGCGGGCAGCGCGCAACATCTTCAGCTCGCCGTCGACGTTCAGCCCATAGCCGGACTTGACTTCGATCGTGGTCAGACCCTCGGAGATCAGCGTATCCAAGCGGGGAAGCGCCGCCTCGACGAGGCCCTCGACCGAAAGCGCATTTGTTGCCTTGACCGAAGAGACGATGCCGCCGCCGGCGCGCGCAATCTCTTCATAGGTCGCACCTTCCAGGCGCATCTCGAACTCGCGGGCGCGATTGCCGCCAAAGACGATGTGGGTGTGGCAGTCGACGAGGCCCGGCGTAACCCAGCGGCCTTCGAGATCCGTGATCTCGGCGCGCTCGATCGCGGAAACAGGCAGTTCGGCCTCCAGACCGACGTAGCTTATGCGCCCCCCCTCGGTGACGATAGCACCTTTGTCGATGATGCCGAGACCCTGCTTTTGCGGGTCGAGCGTTGCCAATCGCGCATTCCGCCACAGATGCGGACGGACGTCGCCGGATGACTCATCGCTTGAAAATTTGTTCCCATTCATCAGCTTTGCGCCTTTCCTTATGCGGAAACATGTATATACATAATAAACGGGTGACAAGTGAAATTTTGTGCGTCTCCATGGAAAAGAAAGATCCGTGGCGCGAAAGAGGAGAAAAAGCGTTATGGCTCAGACGGTAGCGACGAGACTTCATGCGCGCGCAGCACTTCTGCAGCAGGGATGGAAAAAGGACGTGCGCGTGACGATCGAGGATGGCCGCATCGCTGCCATCGAGGCCGGCGTCGCTCCAGCGGCTACCGACGAACGTCACGAGACGCTTGTGCCCGCGATGGGTAATCTCCACAGCCACGCTTTCCAGCGCGCCATGGCCGGCCTTGCCGAGGTGCGGGGACCCGCGAATGACAGCTTCTGGAGCTGGCGCACGGTCATGTACAAATTCGCATTGTCGATGACGCCCGAACATGTCGAAGCCGTTGCCGCCCAACTTTATATGGAAATGTTGGAGGCCGGCTTTTCCCGGGTCGGCGAGTTCCACTATCTGCACCACGATAAGGACGGCGCACCCTACGCCAATATCGCCGAACTGGCCGAGCGCATCGGGGCGGCGGCAAATGTCAGCGGCATCGGGTTGACGCTGCTTCCCGTATTCTATGCCCATTCTGGCTTCGGCGGCGCGGCACCGATCGAGGGTCAACGGCGTTTCATCAATTCGCTGGAGAGTTTTGCCGCCCTGATGGACGGCTGCCGCAAGGTGACAGCTGGGCTTCCCGGTGCCGAGCTTGGCCTTGCCCCGCACAGCCTGCGCGCCGCCACGCCCGAGGAACTGGCCACGGTCGTCCCGCTCGCCGGTGACGGCCCGATCCACATCCACATCGCCGAACAGGTCAAAGAAGTCGAGGATTGCATTGCCTGGTCGGGAGCGCGGCCGGTCGAATGGCTGCTTGCCAACCAACCCGTCGATGATCATTGGTGCCTGATCCACGCGACGCACATGAGCGACGAGGAAACCCGCGGCATGGCGCGCCGCGGCGCAATCGCCGGCCTTTGCCCGATTACCGAAGCCAACCTGGGCGATGGCACCTTCGAGGCACCGCTCTTCATCGAAGAAGGCGGACGTCTCGGCGTCGGCTCCGATTCCAACGTGCTGATCTCGCTTTCCGGCGAACTGCGCCAGCTTGAATACTCGGAGCGTCTGGCGTTGAGGGCCCGCAACGTGGTGGCTGCACCCGGCGGCTCAACGGCGCGCAGCCTGTTCGATCATGCAATAACCGGTGGCGGCGCCGCCCTGAAGGCCCCTGGGGGAATTGCCGTCGGTCATCACGCCGATCTCATCTCGCTCGACACGACCGCCGTGCCCTACCTTTCAGGCGACCAGTTGCTCGATCATTGGATTTTCGCCGGCGGTGTCGCGGTCGACAGTGTCTGGGCGCTCGGCCGCAAGCAGGTGGAAGGCGGCCGCCACGTAGCGCGCGAGGCAATCAATCGCCGGTTCCTGAAGGCGATGGGCGAGCTTCTTTCAGCATAGGGCTTTCCAGGTCCCGACATTCACATTAGAGCGGGAGGTATTAACCGGAGCGTGACGATGAACCAAAGCAAGGACATAACCTTGCATCAGCGGATCGTGAGTGACATCGAAGGCCGCATCGTCTCGGGCGAATGGCCACCGGGTCACCGCATCCCGTTCGAAGTGGATCTCACCAAGCAATATGACTGTTCGCGCATGACCGTGAACAAGGCGCTGACCCAGCTCGCCAAGGCGGGCCTCATCGAGCGTCGGAAAAAGTCCGGTAGCTTCGTCACACAGCCGCAGGCACAATCGGCCGTCCTCGAGATCCACGACATCGGCGCCGAAGTCCAGTCACTGAATCTCGCCTATGCCTTCACTGTCTCAAGGCGCGAGCAACGCAAGGCGAAAGCCGACGACATCAAACGGCTGGACGTCATCCCGGGATCCTCCGTGGTCGATGTGGCCTGCATTCACCACGCGGGTGGGCGGCCGTTCTGCCTCGAGGAAAGGCTGATCAGCCTATCGACCGTACCCGAGGCGGCCGAGGCTGATTTTGCTGAGATGGCACCGGGCGCCTGGTTGATCAATCAGATCCCGTGGAGCAGCGCCGAGCACCGCATCCATGCCGTATCGGCCGGCGCGGACGAGGCTGTCGCCTTGGACATCCCGCGCAACACTGCCTGTCTCGTCGTCGAACGCCGCACCTGGAGCAACGTCGGGCCAGTCACTCATGTGCGCTTCACCTATCCCGGCGACCGCCACGCACTGGTAGCGCGCTTCACCCCGGCGTCGCAATAGCGACTGCCGCGCGAGCGGGTGATTCCGCTAGCCAAGACTAACAACAACACGGCCTGCTCGCTATTTTTCGCGCACCTATCCACTGCTAGCGAAGAGCACTCGCGGTCAGGACGATGGAAAAGATCATCAAGGCTGCTGAACCGCAACGCCTGGCGATCAAGGGCATCTGATCGCTCTCGCCGATCACCAGCCTGCCGGCGGCAAGCCAAATCAGGGAAGTCGATAGAGCCACCGCGACGAACGCCAACATCGTGCTGAGCGCAAGTCCATCCTGCGCGGAGGGAATGATCGTCAATCCGATTATTATTGCCTTCGGATTGAGCAATGTCGTCACGAACACGTGCAGGGGACCCGCAAATTCCGTCGAGGCGACGCTACTGCGCGCCCAAAGCTTGAATGCAAGATAGAGCACCCAGACGGCGGAGGTGGCCTTCACGACTTGCAGCGCGAGAGGGTGAGCATGCAGGAAAGGACCAGCGACGCTTGAAACGGGAATTATGATCGCAAGGTAAGCGAAGACAACGGCGGCGAGCACCTCAAGTAAGCCAATGCGAGATAGGCCGTGCGACGCCATGACGAGCAATGCATTGGTCGGTCCCGGCAGTATCAGAAGTGTGAAAGCGCCAAGTGCAAAGCTGAGATCATTCATGGTCCGTATCCTGTGATACTCGCTGTTCGCACGATGCGACGTCGGCCACATTGACATTGATCATTTTGGGAGAACTTGTAGCCACACGACGTGTTATGCTTGGACATGGATGGAGGTACCGCGATGCCTCACTTGATCTGGTTTCTGCTTACCCGCCTTTCGGCCGGATTCACAATCGGATCCGTGGCTGGATTGGCTATCTGGAGGGTCGGCTCCTGGGGCGCAGGTATTGAAGTGCCCGACTATTATGTCGCCCAGGGCATGTTTGTCTATCTGTTCGGCAGCACGATCGCTGCCGGTTACCTGGCGACGGCGCTGTGGCTTGATGAACCTTGAATCCCGAAAGTCCGACCCGGCGCAAATGCGCAAAGCCGAAGACACGAGCGCCGAGCCGCGCGATATTGACGACGAGGGCGATACTGCCGCTCAGACCAACCCGAGCCGAGAACGACTGCCTTTCTGTTTCCAGGAGCCCCACTTGTCTTGCCAGGTCCACAGCGGCTCCGGAACCAGTTCTGCTTTTCTGCGATTCCGAACGTCGGTCGCTGTGACAAGGAGCGTCTCGCAGTCGTCCTGGCGATCGCCGATGAAGGCGAGCGCCATCTCACAGAAACTATCAAGATTTTGAAGGAGACGTTCCTCTGTGGCGCGGGGAGGGGTGTCGACATTGAGGAGCGCACGTCGCGTGACAACGATCGTCCATGAACGACCGGCTGCCTGCAAAACGATGCGTCCGGATCTTTCCTTTCCGTCCAGCCACGCAGCGACTACCGTATACCGCAAAACTTGCTCCCTCCTTGCCGCGCACCAAAAGCGCCGCTGACGCCGATCCCTTGCCGAAGTTCTGCGAAGATGAGCGATGCGCTCTCCCAAAACCTTGATCTGGGTCAAACCGTGACATCATACCTGCCGGGCCCAAATACCTCCGTGAAGCCGGCTCGAACTCGCACTCGATGAACGCGAACTGGAATGAAGACTTATTCACCGGAGCGTTCCCTGCAAAGCCGGTCCTGCAGGTCACTCGGATCTTTCGAGAACCACCCGCGGGAATGGAAAAGGAACGCCTCCAGAACCGCCCGCTGCTCGCCGCCAGACGCTCCCCAAAGGCTGACGAACTCCAGAGCGTCGATATGTCTCTGCCAGCTCCGTTCGGAATTCACGACAAGGCCTCCTGCACCTCAACATGCTTGGTTGATGGAGCGAGCATGTCGTTTCGATTGAAAGCGAAGGCTCTCAAGAGCTGCGATCCCAACCGCGCCTGCTGGGCCAGGTCGTCGAAGATCAACGCCGCCTCCTCAACCTCCCCGATCTCTGTTGCCGGTCCGAACTGGTCGAGTTCCTTCAGAAGTTCCATAAGGGTTGACACTTTGTCCCGTTGTCGCATGGCAGACAGAAAGAGCTCCTGGACGACGGCAGCGCGCTGTTTCGGCACCAGGCTGACCAGGACCTGGCCCACAACCGTGGAGCAACCGCAATCGAGCGCCGGATTTTTCGCGAAAGCCTTGATCTGGCGAACCGCTGCAAGAATATGATTATCGGCGAGACTGCCGCTTCGCGATTGCTTCCCTGTCATCTGCTCGCTCCTTCTGTGTTCCTTTGTCTTGCGATCCATTCCGCACCGGCGCGCCCGTGATGAAATCCGTTCGACAACGGGACGTCGGGATAGAGGCCTCGTATTCTTGAGCCCGTCTCCGCCGGCTCGAGGTGACCGTCGAGCATCTTGCGATAGAGCGCGGACACGGCGACCATGTCGCAATCCTGCGGCGACAGGCGCAGTGAGCTGACGCCCAGTGCGTCCCACTCCTCCGGACCGTCCAGAAGCGCCTGGCAGGAGTGAGAGACCGTCTGTACGCCGTTCAATGCGAGAAACGGCTGGTTTGAAAGCGTGCCTACGGAAAGGCCGTCGGGATCTTCCTGGCAAACGAACTGACAATTGTCCTTGGTCTTTCCCTTGGATCGGGCATGCGCGCAGCGCGCCGAGATGGCGAGCGGCACGCGACCGAACGCGAAGAGCTCGAAATCGCCTCCGGGGCAGGATCGCGTAATCTCGGCGACCGACGCTGCGGGCAGCTCCGGCGGCAGGCAAATACTGGCGGCGCCGTTGCGTATGAGAACCTTGGCCGACGGTCCATTATAGACATTGACGAATGGTCCAACGGTGTGACGCCGGCCCTTCAGCATCTGGAGGGCGGAAAGATCGTTGGCTTCGACCAGGTGAGCGTCGTCAGCTGCGACGGATCTCTGGTATTTCGATTCGCGATCGAGAGTCACAAGGGCGAGAGTGGAGAGGCGCACCTCTTTTCCGGCGGCCTCCAGGCGTTCAACAACAGCCGCGAACGCGGCCTCCATGAAATGCAGCCGCTTTGAGCAGACGGTCTCGCCAAGCACGACGACGTCGACCGGCGACTCGTCGGCGACCCCGAAATAAAAGTCGCGCCAGCGCTCTGTCGGCCAAAGATAGAGGAGCGGACCCAAGGTGAGCTTCACGGGGGATTTCATCGACTACCTCCAACGCTTCTCATAGGCGCCCTGGGTGGTCTGCTGCCCCTCGCTGAGCTTCCGGAGGCGCGACATGAGGACCGGGCGGTCCGCGGGCGCCGCGCTCAGCGTGGCGCGAAGCGTGGAAACGACCTCCGAGATGTAGGCCTTGCCGCGTTGACGGCCTTCGACCTTCAATGCCTTGACGCCGGCCGCCCGAAGTTCGTCGAGCTGGTCCATGACGTCCAGCGACACCGGATCCTCGAAAGCGTAGGTCGCGCTTTGTCCGACCGCGAAGCGACCCTTGCACAGCGTCGGATAGCCAGCGGGTTCTTCTTCGGAAAATCGGTTTATGGTGAACCCACCCAGTTCAGACACCATGTCGCCGCCTGCCTGGCGGTATCGGACGTGGCTGGCTGGCGAACATACGCCGTTCATATTTGGTGACTTGCCGGTCGCGTAGGAGGACAGCGAGCAGCGTCCCTCTGCCATGACGCACAATCCGCCAAAGACAAAGACCTCCAACTCGCAGGTCACTCTCCGCGCGATGCGGGCGATGTCCTCGATCGTGAGGGTTCGCGGCAGGACGATCCGAGCAGCACCGAAGCAGTCGGCGAGATACGAAAGGGCCTCGGGATTCGATGCGGAGGCCTGAACGGAAATGTGGAGGCGCTGCGCCGGATGATGTTCCGCCACATGCGCCATCAATCCGAAATCTGCAACGATGAGGGCGTCGGCACCGGCTTCCGAGGCTTCCTTCGCTCTGCGATACCAGAGGTCTTCCTTGCCTGCGGTCATGAAGGTGTTGAGGGCGACAAATGTCTTCACCTTCCGCGCGCGTGCGTAGCTTATTGCCTCCCGAAGCTCCGCGAGATCGAAGTTCAAACCTGGGAAGTTGCGCGCGTTTGTCTCGTCGCGAAAACCGCAGTAGACGGCGTCCGCCCCTGCTTCGACGGCCTCGCGAAACGATGCAGGGGTTCCTGCAGGGCAGATCAGCTCCATTGGACACCATGCGCCTTCAGCGCTTGCCGGCGGACCGAACCAAGGATTCCGGTGATGGAACGGGTCATGGGCCCCGACAATCTCCCGACGGCGTCGACGAGGTCGATTTCGTTGTCATCAAGGGCGTTCCGAAGTGCCAGCACCGCCTCCATGTCACCCGTGACAGTGAGCTTTCTGGCGAAGAACACCGCATCCCCGTCAATCCTCCCCTCGGCAAGGGCGAGCATCAGGACCAGCGGTCCGGCAATGGTGGCGTCAGCGGCCATGTGACTGCCGCGGCGAAATGCTTGGACAGTGCGATCCTTAGGGCGAATCAAGAATGAAAACGGAAAGTCCGACGGCACAAACGCAAAGCGGGACTGGCTGTACTCACCAAGCCGGTCGAAGAGTTTCGGATGAATTGAAAGAACCTCCTTGAGAAGGAAGTCTGCGATGCGCCCGACGATCGGCAACGGAACGATGCGGGCGGTCGCCATCAGGCGAGATGGGGCGAGCATTGCGGGCCTCTTAGATTGAACAAGGCATCCTAGTTTTTCCTCGGGGTGCTCTGTTTGATCTGAGACAAAGACAAAGACGGTTTCCTCGCCGATTCCAGCGTCATGCGTAACGAACAGCCGAAAGCAAAACGGCATGGCGACCTTCAGTCCTTCCTTCGCGATCTGCAGCAGCGACGACTGCTGCTTGTCGTGGAGGAGCCCGTGTCGCTCGTGCATGAACTCACCGCCTTGCACCAAAAAGTGCTTTCCGACGGTGGCCCCGCCCTCCTGATCAAGAATCCCGTAGACGCCCACGGGCGGCGCTCCCCGATACCAGTCGTCGTGAATCTGTTCGGCACCAGGCAGCGGATCGAACTCGGATTTGGTGCCGGGGAAGCAGGGCTGACGGGACTTGCGAACAGTCTGGCCGAGCTTCAGCGACCGACACCACCCGTGTCACTCTCGGATGCATGGAGCAAGCTGTCAATGCTCAAGGCCGTGGGCAGCATGCGACCACGGTTCCGCAGGACGGCTGCTTCACAGGAGGTCGTCTACAAGGGTCCGCAGATCGATCTCGAGCAGCTTCCGGTACAGTGGTGCTGGCCAGGCGAGCCAGCTCCTCTCGTGACCTGGCCGTTGGTGATCACATGCAATCCCGACGACCCCAAGGACGTGAACGTGGGCATATACCGGATGCAGGTCCGCGACCGCTCGTCGCTCATCGTTCGGTGGCTGGCCCATCGCGGTGGCGCGAAGCATTTCCGGCTGTGGCAGCGTAAGGGTTTGGATATGCCGGTCGCCATTGTGATAGGAACCGATCCGGCAACACTACTCGCCGGCGTCATTCCACTTCCCGAAGGCATGAGCGAACTGAACTTCGCCGGTCTTCTGCGCGGATCGAGAACCGACGTCTCGAAGGCGCTCACGGTTCCGCTTGCGGTCCCTTCAAATGCGGAAATCGTCCTCGAAGGCTACGTCTCCGCGGAGGAAACTGCGCCTGAAGGTCCCTATGGAGATCATACGGGGTATTACAACTCCGTGGAGCCCTTCCCAGTCGTCAGGTTGAGCGCGATAACCACGCGGCGCTCACCAGTGTATCTCTCGACGTACACCGGGCGGCCGCCGGACGAACCTTCACGGCTGGGGGAGGCGATGACGGAACTTTTCGTCCCGATCGTAAAGCGCCAGTTTCCCGAGATCCGGGATCTTTGGCTTCCGCCGGAAGCCTGCTCCTATCGGGCAATCGTCGTTTCGATCGACAAGCGTTATCCGGGGCAAGCTCGCCGCGTCATGATGGGCCTTTGGTCGTTTCTCCCGCAGTTCAACTATACGAAACTCATCATCGTCGTCGATCCGGATATCAGCGTCAGGAAGTGGGAGCACGTCATGTGGGCGGTCTCAACCCGGTTCGATGCCTCGCGGGACCTGGTGGTGCTGGAAAACACCCCGATCGACTACCTCGACTTCGCGTCTCCGAAGTCCGGGCTCGGCGCCAAGTTGGGCTTGGACGCCACCAACAAGATCGGTGCTGAGACCGAAAGGGAATGGGGTCGAGTGCTGACGATGCCCGAAAACCTTGAGGAAAAGGCCGCGCAAACATGGGAAAGGCTGCGACGTGATGCGGGTATCTGAACAGAAGGATGTTGTGCTTGCAGTGACCGGAGCGTCAGGCGCCGCGCTGGGCGTGGCTACGCTCGATTTGCTGGTCTCGCTGAATGTAAGGGTGCATCTTGTTGTTTCCGATAGCGGCAGCCGGACGCTCGCTCACGAAGTTGGCGCTGAAGCCTACGGACGCATGCTGCTCAAGGCTCATCGGACATATGACAACAAGGACATTGGATCGGCTATCGCGAGTGGTTCGTTTCCGGTCGCTGGGATGATCGTTGCGCCGTGCTCCATGAAGACGCTGGCAGCGATCTCCACCGGGTTGTCTCAAAACCTGATCTCTCGAGCTGCTGATGTTCAACTGAAGGAAAGACGCAGGCTGGTCCTGCTGACCCGCGAGACGCCGCTGCATCTCGGACACCTTCGCAACATGGTCACCGTCACCGAAATGGGAGCAATCGTCATGCCGCCCGTACCGGCATTCTACAATCGGCCCGAGTCTGTCCAGGACGTCGTAGATCACCTCGCTCGTCGCGCAGTCGACCTGCTTGGACTTCCTGTCCCGCACCAATCGCGCGCCTGGCTTGGCGAGGCGCTATTCGATCAGCCGAATATTGCAACGGGGTCGGCGCCGAAGATCAGGGCATGACCGGCGCCAAACAAAAGCCAGCCGACAAGGATACCGGTCAGGAAAATGGAGGCGACCAAGGGCACGTCGAAGGCGGGTCGCCTTCCAGCCAGAAACGCCCGGAAAGGCAGGATCGAGGTCGGCGCAGCCAGGCTCTCCCACCGTGATCCAAGCCGTTGCTTTGCCCGCTTCTCCATCATCGGTATGGCGCCGATGGCAAAGAGCGCGAAACCGCCGAACAACAGAATAGACCGTAGATCGCCATTGGCGACTATGTGTCCCACTGCCCAGATCGCGAATCCCAGGAGAACCGGATGGCGGGTGATCCCGACCACGGCGCCCGGATTGTCTGAGGTCCGGACAGTAATTGAAAGGGGATTGGGACTAGCAAGCCCCGCAATCACGAGGAAGCCGCCTAATGGAGCTAGGACGAACGTGATCCCCGCATGCCAAGGTTGCAGATCCCACAAAGGCACGTCGTCAAGCTTCAGGGCAGCGGTGAACAGCCATGCCAAGGCTAAAAGCGAGGCCCCTGAATATGTTACGAAGTACGTCGGCCTGCCAATCCGACGAATGATGCCTGCGCGAACCGCGGGTGCTGCGGGAATCGAATGAAGCGCCAGGAAGACCGCAAACGCGGCTAGAAACTCGGTCACGCTCGCCTCCTTTTTTCTTGTCGATGGCACGATCTGCACGAGCGGGCCTTGAGGAATGTCAAATCAGCCTTCCGTAGTCCGCATCTTTGCGCCAGCGCAAAGAGTGAGGCAATTGCGCTGATAAAGGTGAGCCGTTCAGTCACCTTTTACGGATCGCACACAATGCTTCGAGCTACCAGCCTTTGCCTCGCTCCTGTTCTTCTCGCCGCCATGCCGCTTGTTTTGCGCGCGGCGGAATATCCGATCGGAGCGCCGCAGCTTGCGGGTGGGATGGAAGTGGCAGCCGTCTATCTTCAGCCGATCGAAATGGATCCTCCGGGAATGATGCTTGCGGCGACAGAATCCGACGTTCATCTGGAAGCGGACATACACGCCACGGCCGAGAACGCGAATGGCTTTGCCGAGGGCGACTGGGTGCCGGGTCTTCATGTCGAATACCGGGTAAAGAACCTCGACAACGGCGCCGAACAGGGGGGTGCCATGGAGGCGATGGTCGCAAGCGACGGCCCGCATTACGGCGACAACGTCAAGCTCTCAGGCCCAGGCCGCTATGCCCTTGAACTCACCGTGCACCCCGGCGGTCACGGCATGATGTCGTTCGGTCGGCACGTCGACAAGGAGACCGGAGTAGCCGCGTGGCCTGAAGCATTTACCCTGAAATATGAATTTGTGTTCGCCGGCGTCGGGAAGAAGGGCGGCTACTGATGTGGCTACGAACGCTTGTCTCAGGGCTCTCGCTCTGCCTCGCGATCACGCCCGTTGTTGCAGAGGGCGACGATCCGGTCATCCAGGTTCACTTCAGCAATGGCATGATCTCGCCATCCGTTATCGAGGTGCCAGCTAACAGGCGTTTCAAGCTTGAGCTTCACAACGACGGCTCGACGCCGGTCGAATTCGAAAGCATTCCGCTGCGAAAGGAAAAGGTGCTCGCGCCGGGCGCCTCCAGTTTTCTCGTGTTTCGCTCGTTGGACGTCGGAACCTATGCCTTCTTCGACGACTTTCACCTCGACATGCCACCGGCGAGCATGGTCGCCAAATGAACGCGAATCTTTATCTGCAGTCTTTCGAGATCGCGTCCGTGGTCTGGCGGGAATCATTTGAAGCCTTGCTGGTTGTCGGAATCCTGCTGACGTGGTCGTTGCGGGAAGGACCGTCCACCCGCAGAGCAGCCGTCGGATGGATTGCCGCGGGGTGTGCCGTTGGCCTCCTGTTCGCAGCCATCCTGGCGTTGATCATGAGCCGGGCGTCGGCGCTGCTCGATGGAGATGCCGAAGAAATACTCCAGATGATCATGGCGTCGCTGGCGTCAGTCCTCATGCTCAGGATGGTGTTCTGGATGCGCCGGATGGAGCGGGGCGATACCGGAGGACTGCGTAACGAGGCGCTCGGACATGTGCGGGCCGGCAACTGGCTGGGTCTGGCTTCCCTGGCGGCGCTTGCCGTAGCTCGGGAAGGAGCCGAAACAGTCGTTTTTCTCTTCGGAATGCTCTCGTCGTCCGAAGGGTGGCGGACCGGTCTTGTCGTTGTGTCAGGAGCCGTTGGTCTGGCGCTGGCTGGAGGAACGTTCTGGGCATTTAAGACTGGTGCGGCGATGGCATCGAAGACGGTGCTTTCGCGGATCAGTCAGACGCTTCTGCTCATCCTCGGCAGCGGCTTGGCAATGACCGTCGTCGACAAGTCGATTTCCCTTGGCATCCTGACGCCCCTGACGGCGCCGCTATGGGATTCGAGCTGGCTTCTTGACGATGGCAGGGGGCTTGGCGCCTTCCTCGCTGGACTCGCCGGCTATCGGGCCCGCCCGGAACTTCTTCCACTTCTTGGTGTTGGGGCCTATTGGCTCACGGCTTCTCTGGCTTACTTACCGCCGCTGAGAGAGAAGGCTCCTGCATGACCTCCATCCAGTTCGGCGCGGAGGCACTTCTCGGCGGCTTCGGGGACCTTCTCCTGCGGCGGCAAGTGTTCATCCGGCGCCTGCAGTGGGGGATCGTGGCAGGCTATACAGCGCTTCTAGCCGTGCCTGTCTTCCTGCCTCTTCCGACAAGTACCGACTTTATCTGGACGAACCTGACGCGCTTTGCTCAGTTTGTGTTCTGGGGCCTCTGGTGGCCGTTTGTGATCCTCGCAACGGCCCTGGTCGGCAGGTTCTGGTGCGGGATACTCTGCCCGGAAGGCGCGCTTTCGGAATTTGCCAGTGAACGGGGCGCGGGGAGGGCGATTCCCGGCTGGATGAAGTGGTCGGGTTGGCCGGTCCTGTCGTTCATTTCCACCACCGTGTACGGTCAGCTTACGAGCATTTATCAGTATCCCAAGCCGGCCGCACTTCTGCTCGGCGGCTCGACATTCGCAGCAATCGCCGTTGGAGCTCGATATGGCAAGGCCAAGAGAGTGTGGTGCCGGTTCCTGTGTCCTGTCAGCGGCGTATTCGGCATCGTGTCGAAGATCGCGCCCCTCCATTTCAGGGTTGATCCCGCGAGCTGGCGCGCGCCAGGAGGTCGACCCGACGCCGTGAACTGTGCGCCCTTGGTCCCCATCAAGACCATGCAAGGCGGTGCTGCCTGTCACATGTGCGGCCGTTGTTCCGGACATAGGGGCGCGATCCGGCTGGCATGGCGAAAGCCGGCGATCGACATCGTGCACGGATCCGGTCGTATGGCGACCGGATGGGAGACTGCGATGTTGCTCCCGGTCATGCTTGGTCTCGTGCCGGCAGCACTCACCTGGTCGGGCAGCGACTGGTTTCTGGCCATGCGGCAGTGGCTCGTGGAAGTCTGCCTCGACGCACAGTTGATGTGGCCGCTTTCGTTGCGGCTCCCATGGTGGCTCTTGACCAATTACCCTTCTGCGAGCGATATCATGACGATCGTCGACGCCGCGGCCCTGCTTGCGCTTCTCGCATTGTCGGCTGCTCTGGCAACCGTCGCTTTTGGCCTCGCGTTGGCAGCCAGCGCCGGGATCCTCCGCAGACGCATCCGCACCATGCATCATCTTGCACAGTCCCTTATTCCCCTTGCTTCCGCTTCCTTGTTCACGGGCCTTCTGTCGCTCACGATATCGCAGCTGCGGATGGATGGGATCATATTGCCGTACGCGGACGGTCTGAGGAGCGCCCTGGTTTTGGCGGCGGCCGTCTGGTCTGTTGCGCTTTGTCACCGGATAACTGGCCTTTACGATCGGCGTTTGAGCCGGAGGCTCCTGGCGACGTGTCTTATGGCTCTTCCGACGTTGGCGTTTGCAGTAGGGTGGGCAGCGTTCAATTAGCAGCCGCTCCAACTTGCAACCCTACTTACACAACGTCTCTTCCGCGGAAGGCGGCATCATTCCGCCGTCGACGAGGCAAACTAATCGTATGGAGGAGGACGATCAATTGCGACGCACCAAAGCTTTCTAACCCTCGCCCGATAGTATCGAGATGGAAAAAACCGCTGGAGTGGAATGATCCTTCTCAGCCCCTGAAAGGCTTCGCCAATCAGAGGCCCTGCGCAAGGCATCAGACGGTTTCAAGAGCGCTGCAGACGGCCGAACACCAGCCGGCAAAGCTTGTCCGTATCCGCTTTGCCGGTGCGCGCATCAATGTTGGGTTTGCGTTCTTCGACGCCCGCACGGGAAGCCCTGCGCTTTTTGATCTCTACGACGAATGGCTTCTGCTGCGGTCTCATGATGCTTGTCGATTCTTTTCATTGAACTCGCTTGAGCGAGCAACTGATTCAGTGCTGCATGAATCCTAGCGAAGCGGTGAAGAGCTCTCTTTGACATCCATCAAAGTCATCCGGAACCGGCACTCGAATATTCGACGCATGCGGCCCTGGAGAAGACATTTCGCACGCCACCGCGATTCAGAGGCCCAAGGCAGGCCAGCTACTTGAGTTGCCAGGTTTCAGGAGGTCAGCGAGCGTATGCTTGGCCAGATGGCTTCTATAGGCGAGGGCAGCTCCTTGCTCTACCGCCCTCCATCCTTGAAGATCGTCCAAGACATGGGGCTCAGCCACGCACGGGACCAGCGCTGTAGCAACCTCCGCAAGACAGATCGTCTCTGGCGACCGCGCAAGGAAAAGGCCCCCTCTCTTGCCGCGCCGGCTCGCCAAAACGCCGCGCCGGACCAAAAGGTTTGCCGCCTTCGCAAGGTGTGGGTGTGACGCACCGAAAGCCTCGGCGGTCTCAGCGATCGTAACCTGGAACGGATGTCGCCCAGCGACCAACAGAAGCAGGCGTATGCCGTTGTCCAACATGACGGCCACGGCGGCTTACTCGCGTTCGCCGTCGGCCAGTTTCAGCAGACGCTGCGGATCTGTGACGGTAAGCTTCTGCCGCCCGCCCTCGACAATACCCTTTGATTCCCACGCGCTGAGGATGCGCGAGACCGTATGAAGGGTAGTTCCGGTCATCTCCGCAATATCCTGCCGCGATATCGGAAAGTCGATCCGGATGCCAACACCCTCGGCCTTTCCCGCCTGCTTGGACAGGCGGAGCACGGCGTGCGCGACGCGCTTTTCCACTTCTTCCGTCGACATCTCGCGAATTCTGACGTGGGCCTCTTCAAGCCGCTGGCCGATGGTCTGCATCGCAGTCATCGCCAAGCGTGGGTTCTGTTCGACGAAGCGTCCCCACATGTCCGTCGGCCATCCAAGGATCAAGCTCTCGGCGGCGGCACGGGCCGTGCCCGGGTAGTCCGACCTGCGAAACGCCATGGCGAAGCCGAACAAATCGCCGGGGTGCACCATCCGGACAATGATCTGCTGACCGTCCTGCGTCACCTGCGTCACCTTGAGCCGCCCATGCAGCAGCAGGAAGAAGGACTTCGCCTGTGCCCCTTGCTCGAAAACGGTGTCCCCCTGGGCGATGCGCCGCGGCACGGCGTGCTCGAGCATCGCGTCGAGATCAGCGTCCGTCATCCGCTCGAAGAGCGGCAGGGACTTCAATACTGCGCGATCAACCTTCATTTTCGTTCTGCTCCGTTTGGGCGCTGATATGGGGGCCAAGAGCGTCCGTTGCGGCCCTGTGGGCGAACGCCACCACGCTCTGGAGGAACGTGGGACGGCGGACGAGCCGAAAACCGAGATTGTCGGGCGGCGCTCCGACTGCGCAGCCCCCGCCCTTGGGATTTCGAACGAAGCTGCTCATCGGCGACCTGTGCTTACCAGAAGCTATTATAATGCCGCAGTTTGTCGGATCCAGTGTCCCCGCCTCTGCTGCCTTGTCAAGATCGACCCGCCTGTTGCACGTGGAGGTCCACTCCCAGACATTACCGGCGAAGTCGACAAGACCGGTCGTGCTGATGCCAAACGAACCTCTCGGCTGCGGCTTGGGGTTTGTCGACGCTGCGCGGCGGGCCTCTCGCTCGTAATCGGCAAGCCAACGTGTCGCCGGGTTCGTGTCGTCGGCATCTATGCCAAGCGCATCGTCAGGAAAGCGGTCGTCTGCGGCGTATGCAAGTTCGAAGTCGGTAGGCAGGCGCCAGTTCTCGCCTGTCCGCTCCGATAGCCACGACGCGTATTGCACGGCGTCGTCGTAGCTCACCCCCGTGACCGGTACGTCAGTCTCCGCGTTGCCTTCGTATTCCGCGGGTGCACACGCGCCGTCCAGCACGCAGCGCTCATATTCAGCGCGGCTCGTCTGAAACTTCATCACGTCGAGCGGGAGGCGGACCTTAGCGGCGCGCTTTGGCGCGTCGACGGCAAGGCCCTTCCGGAAGTACTCGGTCGCTTCGCGATATTCGAAGGAATGAGGCTGTACGGTGACCACTTCCGGAGCGGTTACGGGAGCGTCGCGTTGACCGGACGAAGCAAAACCCGCCTTCACGGCAACCGCTCCGGAGAGCGCGACCAGAAGAGCGAGTGGAATAGCGATCGAAATACCTGAAACCGATCCAGTCTCAGCGTGCCTGTTCATGGCCTTTTCGCGAGTAGCGCCTCCTTATAAAAAATGGTGCGCGGACCACCCCCGTCCGCGCACCTCCCCCGCCAATGGTCAACTTGCCTGCGGGCTCTTGACCGACGTCATGAGATCGTCGTTCCAGTCCCCCGTGACCTTGAAGTGGGCCGCCGCACCAAGCTCGAACGCCTCGATCAAGTTGTGGTTCACGTAAGCGTAGATGCCTGGCTGAGCGAAGGTATAGATCGCCGCGCCTGCTGTACCGCCAGGAATGAACCAGGTCTCCTGGTCGATGTCGGGCACGTTGGCGAACTTGCCGGTTGCCCAGACGTATTCGCCATGGCCGCCGATGAGATGCGGGCGGGTGTCACGGTTAGCCTGCGAGTGAATGATCAGGACCGTTTCACCGACCTTGGCTGTCATCGCGTTGTCGCCCGTCAGGGCGCCGACCGCGCCGTTGAAGACGATATGCGTCGGTGTGAGTGTCTTCATCACCGCGACGGTGTCCTCATAGGCCTCGCCGGGGCTTTCGTATTTCTTGAACTTTCCGGTTTCGTCCCGCGGGATGTAGAAGTCCTGTTCGCCAACGTAGTAGACTTTGTCGTAGACGAGCGGCTTCCCGTGACCGTCCGTAAGGCCTTCGCGCGGCAGCACCATGATTGCCCCGTTCATGCCCGACGTAACGTGCCAGGGCACCATTCCGGGAGGTGCGCAGTGATAGACGAAGACGCCTGCCTTCGTGGCCTTGAAGCGTAGCACGGTGCTTTCACCGGGGTTCACGACGGTCAGAGCGCCGCCGCCGAGACCGCCAGTCGCGGCATGGAAGTCGATATTATGCTGCATCGTGTTGGTTTCGGGATTGACGAGTGTCAGCTCGACATAGTCATCCTGGTGGACAACCATCAGCGGGCCGGGGACCGAGCCGTTGAACGTCATGGCGTTCACTTCCGTGCCGTCCTTGTCCAGCACCATCTTCTTTTCTTCGATGGTAAGCGTGAATTCCTTGATCTTGGGGCCACCCTTGGCCTTCTGATCGTGAGCGTGAACAAAGGGAGGCTTTATGAGTTCGACCTTTTCACGCGGCAACTTCGACAGATCGACCTTCTTGGCACCCTTGAGTTCGGCAGGCGCGGCATGATCGTCGGCATGGGCAGCGGTGCTCGCGACGATGATGGGTGTAAGCGCCCCTGCGACAGCGGCGCCGGTCAGCATAGTGCGCCGGGTCATTTGCATTGTATTTGTCATTTTCCCAACTCCTGTGGTCGAAGGCGAGCGAACCCCGCCCTGTCGAGAAGGAGAGTAGAGAAAAGCCGGTCAAACTCTTTGACTTGGCGCAAATTTGCTATTTGTGGCAGCGCAAAGTTGTGCCGTCCCTATTTGCGTAATATCAACGACCTGCGCTCCAAATCTTGGCATTGCTTGGCCGTCAATTTGGAGACTACGATCATGCAGAAGACCATGGACGCCGAAACGCGCGTCCCCCGCGGCATGTCGCGGACCGGCCTTGTCCTCTTCTCGTATGGCTTCCGGCCATTTTTTCTCGCATCCGCACTTTGGGGCATCGTCAGCATTGGCCTCTGGACTGCCTACCTGACGCTTGGTGTTCCGGTCGCTGAAGACTATGGGACACTATATTGGCACGCCCACGAGATGCTGTTCGGCTTCGCGCCGGCAATCCTGGCAGGATTCCTGCTCACGGCAATCCCGAACTGGACGGGCAGACTTCCGATAGCCGGTCGTCCGCTGGCCTTATTGTTCTCAATCTGGTGCGCTGGCCGCATCGCGATGTTGGCGAGCGGCTTTACAGGAATCGTGCCGGCCGCCTTCATCGAAGCCCTCTTCTTGCCGGCAATGCTTATCCTTTGCACGCGAGAAGCCGTCTCAGGCAAGAAATGGAAGGACCTAAAGGTTGTCGCCGGGCTGCTCATCCTATCCGTCGCGAACATCTGCTTTCAGGTCCAGGCGATCGCAGGTGTCAACCCGGAGCTGCCTATTCGTCTCGGGCTCGGCGCCTATGTGCTGCTGATAACGATCGTCGGTGGCCGAATCCTTCCAAGCTTTACCCGGAATTGGCTGAACCAGTTCGGGCGAACGGACTTTCCGGTGCCTTACAATCGGTATGACGCCGCAACGATCATGGTGGGCGCGGTTGCGCTCGGATCTTGGGCGATCTGGCCAGACGCGATCGTGACCGGCGCCGTCGCGGCTGTCGCGACGGTGATGAATGTCATTCGCCTTTACCGTTGGCGCGGCTGGACCACCTGGGCAGAGCCGATCGTGTTCGTCCTTCATGCAGCCTTTGCCTTCGTGCCACTGGGATTTACCGCCGTCGCTCTCGGTGCCGCAGGGCTGCCTCAGATCGCCGTGCTGCATGTCTTCGCCATCGGGGCCATTTCGCTGATGATGCTTGCCGTCATGACGCGTGCCACTCGTGGCCATACAGGACGCAAGCTCAAGTCGAGCTCTATGACGAACGCATCCTACGTCGTTCTTGCATGCGTCGCCCTTCTGCGACCGCTCGCAGAGATCACGCCAGCGCTCACTACCCAGATACTGGTGGCTTCGGCGATCGGATGGATGGCTGCATTGGGAATGTTTGCATGGGAGCATGCTCCCATGCTCTGCGTGGGCCGCAAGCCGCTGACCGTCAGGGGGAAATGATTCTACCGGGCAAGGTTCCGCGCCGATCTGTTCGGCGCGGCCATTCGGACAACCGAAAGGGGAAACGGCGAGATGCGTGGTGAAGGTACTGCAGCACTTCAGGAAAACGCGTCGCGGCAACCGAAAATCCTCCGGTTTTATTGATGGTGGCGACGACGGATCGGCCACAGAGTCGAGCGGGAATAAGCGACAGGCTGATGGCAGAACGCTTCGTGCGGGTTACGAGCCTTGCGGCCCCTTCGCGACGAATTTCGTCTCTTCGCTCAAAACGCTGCCGTCCGCGCTCACGATTGCAATCCACATGCGATTGCCGAAACGGACAGAGAGCCGCGTCCTGCCCGCGTCTTCGCCAACGCCGGCCTCGACTGTGCCACGCACTAGGCCCCGCTTCATGTAGCTTCGAAGCGTCTCGGCCGACAGTCCAAACCGACCTGCCAGATAGGATGCATCTACGGCCAGGTTATCGAGGTCGATGCTCACAGTTTAATACCTTTCAATGCTTCGCCGTCGTCAGGCTGGCTGTTCGAAAGAAAACAGCGCGGCCATCTCAGGCGACCACGGCGGATCGTAGACGAGATCGACAACGACATCGACCACGCCGTCGACCTCTGAGACACGATTCTTTACTGCCTCGACAAGGAAGCCCGACGCCGGACAGAAGCGCGTGGTCGTGGTCATCCTGATCCTTACGATGCCCGTCAGGTCGGCATCTATCCCGTAGATGAGACCGAGGTCCACGATGCTGGTTCCCACCTCCGGGTCTTGGATTCCCCGGAGCACATCGAGGATTGTGTTCTGAGAGAGACTAGGCATCGGAACCTGCCGGCGTCGCTCTGATCATGATCCTGTAAACCTTTCCGCTCTCGTCGAAGTTCCCGATCCACTCATGGCCGCGGTCCTTCAGCTCATTGAAGAGAAAAACCGGTTCGCGGTTCAGCAGCGCGAAAAGGACTTCGCCGCTTTTCATCGTCTCGAGCCGGGCGAGGATCCGCTCCATCGGCTCGGGCGGCGGAAGGTCGGTGAGATCAAGGTTCCAAACCGGATCAGGCCAGATCGCTTCCGTCGCCGGAGCCGCGAATTCAGGTTCGACGACTTGGTCTCTGGGGACGAAATCGATCTCCCAATCATCGTCGGCGAGCTGTCGAGCGACGTGCGAGTAGCCACGCAGCTCGAGCTGCCGGATCAGGGGGACCGGTTTAAGTATGACGCGAAGCCTAAGTCCCTCGCCAGGATCAAGGCTGGAGACGGTATCCATGATCAATTGGAACGGCATCCCGCCGTCCCGCAGGATCTGACGTACGTCGAGTTCACGAAGCTGAACCATTGGCGTTACCTCTTTGATTAACGGCGAAAAGAAGCGCCGGCTTTTTGAATGGTGCTGTCTTCATCCCAGCCTCTATATTTGCGAGCGAGCGAGCAAGGACAAGCTCGATGATGAGAGCAGCGGTCGAGAAGGTTTGGAGGACGACGGCAACACGGAAAAGGCCGTCGAAAGCCACAGCTATTGCGAACGACGCGACAACAACGGCGCCGTAGAAGAGCGCGAGCCAGATCGCGGCCCGGCCTCCCGATACGAGATCGGAGAGACGCGGCGTCTGTCGGCGTCCGAGGAGGGGGCCGAAGACCTCGATCCACGTCAGGAAAGGTACGATCTTCAGCAATTGGGCAAGACCCAGACCCGTAAGCCAGCCGAAAACGAACAGGTAGACTGCGGCTGCGAGAAAGTGGATCCCTGCGTCGAATACGAGGCCTATCGCGACCATCGAAATCGACAGTCCGAGCAGCCCGAAGGCCGGAAGTGATCCGGACATATTCACCTCCAGAGGCCCGCGGCGGCGTCCTTTGTAGGTCGATATCAACTCAAGTATATACACGGCGATGGCTGCGGCGAACACTATTGCTGCCGCCGCGAGCAGCCATTGGGATACGGTCGGCCACGTCAGTGAAAACGCCGTGGCCACCGCCAGCAGGACGACACCCGCCGCAGCCATGTTGGCGATAACGGGCGCCCGCTTCATGTCGTCGGACAACAGGAACATCGGGAGCAATTTATAGCTGACCCCGATGGCAGCCAGCGTCATCCAGCCCCCGAGGCCGAAGCTCGCGTGAAAGGGAACGCCATGGAGCAGGAGGCCGATGAAAACCGGCGCTTGAGAAACGCCCGAAACTGTTACAGCAAAGAGCGAGCCGAGGGCCGCTGTTACCGCGAAGCAGCCGATCGCGATCAGGACGAGGGGCGTTGCCGGATGGCTTTTGCGACCGCGCCACAGGACCAGCAACAGCGCAGCCCCCACCCAGGAAAACGAAGGCGCCAGAGCGGCGACTGCGGCGAGCATCACCCCGCCTGCGAGATCGGAGCCACGGTCGATTAAATGGAAGCCCAGCAGCAGAAGAGCAAGCCCGGCGACGATGCCGCCGAGGCCAAGGACGTCGTACCGTCCCTTGGGAAGGTTCAACCCGGTCAGGACTGGCGCAAACTGCAGCAGCGCGCCAATCATCAGCAGGGCAAGCCATCCAATCGTTATGGAGTGCACGACGATGAGGGCGCGAGGATCGCCCACGTCGACAGATGGCGCCCAACTTCCTACCGAAAGCAGGACTTCCGCAAACAGCAGAAAGAGCAGCGCTGCGCCGAAGTAGCACATGGTCCATCGCGACAGGCTGGCGCCCATTGGCATCATCGTGTTTCTCCGGCGCTAGTGGCTGCCGCAGCAGCAATCGCAGCCGGCGTCGAGACGGGTGATCTCCACACGCCAGACATCCGGGCCTTGTTCCAGGTATTCCCAGGAAAACTTTCCAGGAAGAGCGGTTTCCAGCTGGTACTGGAGCGGGCGGGGTTCGTGATCGCTAGTTATATGCAGAACGTTTCCGGGCGTCAGCGTATGCAGCGTGCCGAAAATGAGGGGATGACGCTCGAACGGCGGCAGCACGCGCACGTCGATGTGCGTGATTTCGCTTTGCGTGGAGGGCGCGTCGGTCATGTGAAGGTTCCTTCTGCCGCTGGCATGATGATCGACAGGACCGCGGCGCATCCGTTGTCAGGCGGCAACGATAGGCTGGCCCGGACTGCGGCACTTTGACAGCGAACAAACATCGAGGAGGTTTGGCCCGAGCAGATTCGTTTTCATTGACATATGACAAGGAAATGCAGACGGCGGGCAGTCATAAGAGCGCGATGATCCTCAATAAAGGAGACCGACATGTCGGACGCTCTGGTCGCCAAATACGGCGACGCCCGACTCCCGCGCTACACGAGCTATCCAACCGCACCGGCATTCGCAGCGACAGTTGGACCTGACGAATACGCGCAAGGGCTTCAAGCCATATCCGCTTCAGATCCCGTCTCGATCTATCTGCACGTGCCTTTTTGCCGCTCGATGTGCTGGTACTGTGGCTGCCACACGACCATCACGCGGCAGGACGCGCCGATCCTGGAATATCTCGACGTCATGAGCCAGGAGATCGAACTGGTGTCGTTTGCAGCCGGAAACAATGTGCCGGTCAAGAACGTCCACTTCGGAGGTGGAACTCCCACGATCATGAAGCCCCACGAGTTCGCGGCGCTCATGATGAAACTCAGGAGCGCCTTTCAGTTCGAGCACGATGCCAGCGTGGCCGTCGAAATCGATCCGCGCACACTCGCGCCAGAAATGATCGCGGCGATGGGAGAGAACGGCGTTGATCGTGCCAGCCTCGGCGTGCAGAGTTTCGATCCCGTCGTGCAGAAGGCCATCAACCGCATCCAGACGTTTGGTCAGACCCAGGCAGCCGTCGCAGGGTTGCGCTCCTTCGGGGTGACAAGCATCAATTTCGACCTGATTTATGGCCTGCCGCATCAGACCGTCGAATCGTGCGTGGATACCGTCAGGCAAGCAGTGGAACTGAGACCCGAGCGCTTCGCCGTTTTTGGATATGCACATGTCCCGGCCTTCAAGAAACATCAACGGCTTATAGATGAAGCCGCGTTGCCGGATGCCGCGCAACGAAACGAGCAGGCCGAGGCGGTGGCGGAAGAACTTGTCAACTGTGGCTATGTCCGCATTGGCCTCGATCACTTTGCTCTGCCGAGTGACGAGCTTGCAGTCGCATCCAGCGCCGGCACCCTCCACAGGAACTTCCAAGGTTACACCACGGATGACTGTGCCACTTTGATCGGCCTTGGCGCCTCCGCGATAGGACGGCTGCCGTCCGGTTACTACCAAAATCACGTGGCGTTGGGCCGCTATGCAGAACGGGTCGCATCTGGCGTTTTGCCCACAGCGAAAGGATATATGCTAACTGAGGAAGACAAGCTTCGTGCCAGGGTGATCGAGCGCCTGATGTGTGACTTCAAGGTGGATCTGCCAAAACTGGCCGAGGAGTCTGGATACGACAGCAGTTTTCTGCTCGACAGGAACGACCGGTTGCAGGCGCTTGTCTCGGACGGCGTAGCCACGATCGAGGAGGGTCGGGTGGTCGTTTCCCAGAATTCCCGCTTTATGGTTCGGGCGGTTGCTGCCGCGTTCGATGCCTATTTCGGCTCGCTGGGGCGGTCTCACAGCAAGGCGGCCTAAGGTAATCCGCGCCCTTAGCTTCTTCGCGGTGCGCTGATCTCCATTTCGTGGCCTTCGCTGGCCGGGATGTTCTCGGCCAGACCAATCCAGCGGAGCCGTGTTCGCTATTTTCTACGCAATTCTGGAAAATCTCGCGCCTACGCCCTGATCGCCGCGCTATGACGTCAGGTTTCGATAGATCACAGGAAGAGCGCTGGGAAGCTTCGCAATATTTGAGACCAGCGAGAAGCCCGACCGCCCGAAGATCGCGGGAAGGTAATCGCCAGCATTGCGGTCGACGGTCACCGCAAACACTGCCTGGCCGCGATTGCGGGCCTCCATCACCGCCCGCCGGGAATCCTCAAGCGCTAACCTGCCTTCATAATGGTCCACGTCGTTCGGCTTTCCGTCGGTCAGGATCAGCAACAGCTTCTTCCTTGCTCCCTGGGCGTCAAGTCGCTTCGACACGTGTCGGATCGCAGCGCCCATACGGGTGTAATAGCCGGGTTTCAGGCTGGCGATGCGCTTAGCGGTCGTGGCCGAGAACTGCTCCTCGAAGCGCTTTACGCTGTCTACCCGAATCCAGCTGTGTCGACGAGACGTGAAAGTGTCGATGGCGAAGCTGTCGCCGCAGGCGTCGAGACCGCGCGCCAGCACGTCCAGCGCTTGCATCTCCACGTCGAGCACCCGCCGATTGTCGAGCCACGAATCCGTGGATAGCGAGACATCGACCAAAATGGATGTGGCCAGCTCATGGGCCGCAGGACGCGAAGATTCGTAGATGCGGTCATCGGGATAACCGGTGGCCAGAAGATCGATGCGGGAGCGCACCACCGCTTCAAGATCGATTTCGTTTCCGTCCAACTGTGCTCGGCTGACCTCACGTCGTGGCCGAAGGATCTCGAACTGCTTCCGCACTTTCCGGATCACGGACTGGTCGCTCGCAATCGGGGAAAGCTCCGCGTCCTGAGTTGTTCCCAGAACGACCCGGCAATGGTCTTCAACGTATTGCTGTGTCCTGAAATTCCATTCCGGATAGAGCAACTCGCCTTCTATTCGCGAAGGATCGACGGCTTCGGGGGAGAGGTCGAGATCGAAATGGAACTTCGATTTCGGCCGCTCTTTGGTTCCGCTGAGTGTGATGTCGTCGAGCTCGTCGGCGGCCGACGTTTCGTCGTCCTCCCGGTCGTCCGTCGGTCGGTCGACATTGACCATTTCCGCCATAGCCAGGATCTTCTCGAAGCGATTGAGAATGAACGGGTCGCGCTTTCGGTCGGCCGCATCGTCCTTTCGCTTCGCCTCGTGCGAAGTCTTCCATCGTCTTTCGATGACGTATCGTCGGATGGAAGGTCGTCTCGGTCGGTCGGTTGGCATTCCGCCCGACCCGTGAAGTCTGGCCAGAGGGGAACGGGAAGCATCGGCAGGTATCCGGGAGGAGCCGCCGCAAGAGCGGGCCGGCACCCGGCCGGAAGGACATGCCCCAAGGGGAAGGAGAGGGCGCTCCTCAGGAAATCCTCTACCAGCATTTCGGCATGAGTAAGTTTCCCGCGAACGCGGCAGGAGAGGACCGCATGGCTAAGGCGGGCATATCGCTCTGCCATTCCGGGAAGTGCCCTGACCAACCGCGCGGAATTGCTCCGACCTGCTTCGATCCGGGCGATGTCGCCCAGCATCCTATCGCTCGACGCCGGCTCCGGAGTCAGAGCGACAGCGATATATCCCGCGAGCCAGAAGTAGAGATCACGATTGAGCCTCTCGTCATCGAAAAGGTCGATCGTGGCCGGCAGATGGATCGCGGAACTGTCCCAGGACGGATGATCGCTTCTCTCCTCGCCGAGACCGATAACCTGGCGAAGCCGCAGACGATGGGACGAGGTCTTCTGCCGAGCCTTCTGGATCTGGAGCGTGCGCCCGCCACCAAACGCGCGAAAGCAGACCGCGAGCTGCGGCTTTAGGTCGGCGAGATGGACAGCCTGCTCCGGATGGCGCTTCCAAGAGCTGGTATCGCCTACGAGACGATGCCAAGTGCGTCCAACGGTCTCTTCCAGTTCCAGAAATTCAAGCATGTCGCACCTAGCCTATCGTCGCCTTGGCAACTTCCACGAGCGCCGCCTTGACGTCGGCCTCGTCCGTCAGTGGTTCAATAATCGCGGCCCTGACGGCGTCGGCCATGGGAATTCCAGCCTCGACGAGCGTCGCGCAATAGATCAAGAGTCGGGTCGAAACCCCTTCCTCAAGGTCCTGTCCCTTCAACGACCGGAGCCGCCGGGCCAGATCGACCAGAGACGCGACCTTGGCTTCCGGCAGCCCGCTCTCGCGCGACACCGTGGAGATTTCCTTGTCCCGCGGCAGGAAGTCGAATTCGATCGAGACGAAGCGCTGTCGTGTGCTGGGCTTCAGCGCCTTCATAAGGTTTTGGTAGCCGGGATTGTAGGACACGACGACCATGAAGCCCGGTTGTGCCTCGAGAAGCTCGCCTGTTCTTTCCAGCGGAAGTATTCGGCGGTCGTCGGTGAGCGGATGGAGGACCACCGCCACGTCCTTGCGCGCCTCGACGATCTCATCGAGGTAGCAGATGCCACCGCCCCGGACCGCCTTTGTGAGCGGTCCGTCGATCCATACGGTCTCACCTCCTTTCAGGAGGTAGCGGCCGGTAAGGTCTGCCGCGGTGAGGTCGTCATGGCACGACACCGTCGAAACGGGCAGCCCCAGACGGGCTGCCATATGCTGTACGAACCGGGTCTTACCGCATCCTGTCGGGCCTTTCAGCAGGACCGGAAGTTGACGGGTCCATGCGCTTTCGAAAAGGGCGCATTCATTGCCTTGAGGCGCATAGTACGGAATTTCGTCTTTCGGATGCAGCGGATGATTGAGGGCTATTGTCATAACTGATCTCCAGTGAGGGAGCCCGCCTTATTCGGCGGGCTGTACTGCTGCGTTGGGCATGCGCGCGCGTCCGGGGACGAGCACCGACCAGATGAACATCAGCGCGCTGATGAAGACGAAGACGCCGGAGCCGAGCCTGACCCAGTAGAAGAGGGCGAGTTGGTCCTGGACGTCCATGTAGGACTGACCGAGAACGCGCTGCAGGTGAACCTGGATGACGCCCGCGAAGGTCAGCGCGAAAGTCATGACCGACATCGCCCCGCACATGATCCAGAAGCTGCTGATCGAGAGCCACTGGTTGTATGGCGCGCGTCCGCGGATCTGCGGAATGGCGTAGGCCATGGCCGCGAGATTCAGCATCACGTATGCACCGAAGAAGGCGAGGTGACCGTGAGCGGCGGTGACCTGCGTGCCGTGGGTGTAGTAGTTCACCGACGACAGCGTATGCAGGAAGCCCCAAACGCCGGCCCCGAAGAAGGCCATTACAGAACATCCGATCGACCAGAGGAGGGCCGCCTTGTTCTCATGCTTGCGTCCAGCCCTCCAGGTCATGACGAAGGTGAAGACGACCATGGTGAAGAACGGTGCGACTTCGAGGGTGGAGAACAGCGAGCCGATCCACTGCCAGTATCCCGGTGCGCCGATCCAGTAGTAGTGGTGGCCGGTGCCTAGGATGCCCGAGAAGAGGGCCAGACCGATAATGACATAGAGCCACTTCTCGACGACTTCGCGGTCGATACCGTTCAGCTTGATCATGAGGAAGGCCAGAACCGAGGCCATGATCAGTTCCCACACGCCTTCGACCCACAGGTGAACGACGTACCACCAGTACATTTTGTCCAGTGCGAGGTTCACGGGATTGTAGAAGGCGAACAGGAAGAAGATTGCAACACCCCATAGACCGAACAGAAGGATGTTGGTGATGGTCGTCTTGCGCCCCTTGAGCGCCGTCATCGTGACGTTGAACAGGAACATCAGGGCGACAATGACGATACCGACCTTGATGGCAAAGGGCTGTTCGAGGAATTCCCGGCCTTCGTGAATATGGAAAAGGTACCCCACGACGGCCACCGCGGCAGCCACGAGGAAGATCCAGAATTGCGCCTTTGCGAGTTTCGGACTGTAAAGCTCCGTCTCGCACTCCTCGGGAAGGAGGAAGTATGTGGTGCCCATGAAGCCCATGAGCAGCCATACGATCAATGCGTTCGTATGTACCATTCGAACGATGTTGAAGGGCAGCATGACGGATAGAGTGTTGGGCAACACGTAGATTGTGCCCGCGATCACGCCGAACAGGAGCTGTGCCATGAAGAGGCCGAGCGCTCCGTAGAAGTAGAGCATCGCAACGCTCTGAGTCTTGTACTTCATCTTAAAAACCTCTCCCTGTCAGCCGGCTTGGTTCGGTGGCCAGTTTTGGGTGTTCGTCTTGCTGACCCATTCGAGGAAGTCAGCAAGGTCGTTGACCTCCTGGTCAGTCAAATTGAATTGCGGCATCTGCCTGCGCCCCTCGATGCCTGATGGCTGAGCGGCCATCCACGCATGAAGCGCCTCGCGGGCACTTGCCGGATCCTTGTCGCCGCCCCAGCGTATCCAGACGTTCGACAGTTCCGGCGCGAAGTAGGCGCCTTCACCGTCAAGCGTGTGGCAGTTGATGCAGGAGTTCTTTTCCCAGATGTGCTTTCCGCGAGCGACGCCGTCGGTCAGAGTCGCCTCGTTGGTGGACACCGTTCGAATGTAATAGTGACTGTGGGCCGTGAGGCCCACGAATATAGCGAAGAAGAAAGCGGACCCGCCGTAGAACACGTTTCGGGCCGCGGTTTTAGTCAGGCGTTCAGCCATCGATCATCCTTTCATGTCAGTGGCGGTGCCGCCGTGACCTCGGAAATCGAGCCAGGGGCTCGTTATTGGTGGATGGCCGAATTCCGCAGGGGGGTCTTTGTCAATTCGCAAGTAAGCGAACGATTACGGATTGTTGGTGAGGTCTGAGCTCGGCGGCGGGGCGTTAAAGAAAAGCAGCCAGACTTCGACTGGGCGACGTTGCCGAGCTGAAGACTGGGAAAACATCGAAGCCCACTCCGACGGGACGCGTCGTCGATAGCAAAATCGCGAGACGTCATTGCGAGAGGCACCGTCTGCACCGGCACCGACCAAATCACTTTGCCGCGCTCAACGGATTGCTTGGTCTGCTCTGGACCAGTGCGCTCTACAAGAATGTGCCCGAAGCGAGGGTCTTCAGCAATGCCATAGAGAGGATGGTCATCGCCCATGCAATCAAGGCTGGGTAGATTGGCGAACCACGACCGCGAAATCCAAGGAAGTCGGCCGCAACCAACCTGACTTTTGCGATCGCAACAACGACGACAAGCGCCATAAACGCCGGTCTTGATGCGACGCCTAGATACGCCGATCCGATGACGATGCATGCGGTGAGCGCGAAGAGATAGCCAAGCGCCTTGGTAGGACGTGCGGAAGCGCGGTTTTCGATTTTCATAGAAGGTAGACCACTGGGAACATTACGAGCCACACAATGTCGATGACGTGCCAGAGGGTCGTCATGAGGTGGACGTTCTCACGCGAAGGGAAGCGAGCTATGAGGGCGAGCACGCAAGAGCCGAAAAGCACGTGCGCCAAATGGAAGCCCGTTATCAGCATATAGAGCGTCGAGAACGCGTCGTTTGAAAGCAGGGACGCTCCCTCCTGACCGTACTCATAGACCTTCAGGGCAGTGAAGAGGAATCCTCCTGCCGCGGCTGCCAGCAACAACAACCGCTGCCCCAACAAACTCGTTTGCCGGGCGGCCATCGCGGCGAACCAACCGCTTGCAAGCAGGACGAAGGTGTTTGCTATGGGTATGGTGGTGTCCAGCCTTGCCCTGCCTGCGAGGAATTCCTCCGGACTAATCCAGGAGGCGATCACAAATGCAGCCAGGAGCGCCCCGAACGCGGCCAGTTCGCTCCAGGCAAGAATCCAAACAAGCAGGTCGCCGCTTCCGGGCTCCGCGAGATCGTCTGCTGTCGTCGAGGTCATGCGCCCTCGATAAACAATGGATCAGCTTCCTTCTTTGAGAAAACGCAAAAACCCTAGATCCTCGCATCAGCGGCCAATTCAGTCGGCAAGGTTTTGTTTACCAAGACATGAGACCTTGGTGCCGTCCTAATGATATGCGGGACGGCAATGGCTGGCATTTCGTATTGAGTAGCCAGCCTGTAGTCCCAACTCTTCTTTCTCCTTTTATCGCTTCCAGGCCTGCTGCTCTCTCTTTGATCGATCTCAAAGAAGTTGGTTCTCGGCCGGCCTATAGTCCTGGCCAAAGGAGAACATGATGACCGACGCCCAGATCGGACTTTCGATAGCCACCCCTGTGATCGTCCTTTTCGCGATCACGCTCTACCGCATGGGCGTCCTGCAGCGGACGGGCGTCGTGTCAGCCGTCCTTGCCGCCGTCGCGATCGCCGCAAGTCTCTTTCTGCAAAGGTAGATGGCGATCATGCAAATGCCGGACAAATTCGCCGAGCTCGAGGCGTGCTATGGGCAGCTTGTATCGTGGTGCGACCTTCTGGAGGCGATTGCGGACTTTCTTCCCTGCCACGTAGACGAGAGGCTGTGTGACACAGTGACAAGCGGCCTGATCCCGCTGCTCCAGACAACTCATGGCCTGGAGGAGCAGGTTGTTTCTGCGTCACTGAATGCAATCCTGCCCGACAATGATCGCGTCGAAGCCGAAAATAGAAGGTGCACCGAACGCGTTTTCGACATCGATGCCGCGCAAGAGGTTGTCGACGTCCTATTGGCGCTGAGGAACGGCGACTGCAGGCTGTCGTGGGATGCCATCGGATATCTCCTGCGATCGTTCTTCTGTTTGATTCGGAGACGCATCAAGGCCGAACGGGAAATCGTAAGACAGATCCGGAAAGCACTCGCGCGACATGAGGGTATGACCGTTCTCGAAGCACAGCTCGCGACTGAGGTCGCCTAAGAGAGTCTGTTCAAATCAGCTTCGGGAGCGTGTGAGGTCGGAGCCGCCGACCTCATCAAGCGGGGAACCGACGCCACCCTTGAACGGCTCGGCAATGGGCCGCCAATCTTCAACCATGGCCACGACATCACGGCGCGGACCCGGCCCGAATACCTGCGCTTGCTGGTCGAGTGCGTGCTCAAACCCCATCATTCAGCAGGTGCGCCGGGGCGCGTGATCCCACCCGCCTGCGCATCGGTGCTTTTCCGAAAGCGACGCCGGAATTCGCCCGGCAGGTCGCCGCCGATCTATCCGACCACGCCACTCACAAGGCAGCGAAAGGAACATACTGAAATATGCGAACATGTTGCTCTCAGCAATGAAACAGTGCCCCGACTGGGATTGTTGAGCAGTGGACCAGTGCTTGTGCAAGGTCGACGTCGCTAGGATCTTGTGTGCCGTAATGGAGGAAGGTGCTCTTCGTCCTTGGAGTCGGGTCACCGCAGCCGATCTACGCACTCTCCCAATCCAATACAGGCGTTCATCGCGGAAATCCCCATCAACGACAGATGATTTTCAGACAGAGACAGGGAATTGATGAAGTCGTCCAACTCCTGCACATGCTGCGGGTCGAGTTCGCCGTGCATCCTGTATGTCCGGAAAAGCGACTTGGGGAGGCCCGTCCGACGCTCGAGATCGTCGTATACCTCAGTCGTTCCCGGATCGCTTTCGAGCATGAGGATATAACCGAGCAGACCGACCGGATGATGATGATAGATCCAGTAGTACTGGCACCCGACAAAGGCCGCGGTCGTCGGCAGGGGAATCCGGTTCAGTATCTCATCCCTTGAGAAGCCAGCCGAACAGAGGTCTTCGAGGGTCCAGTCGTCGTGGTGTCTTTCCTCCTCGATATGTTGCTCGAGATAACTGGCCAGCGGGTCGCGAAGCGGGTCTCCGATCGGAAGCTTCAAGGCTTGGGACCGGGCAGCCTCCATCAAGGGAACGCTCGCCCGGATGACCTGATGCAGCAGGATCAGATATTCCGGAAAGAGCCTTGCGATGTCGGGACTGTCCCAAAGCGCGTCGAGAGACTTCACTAGATGCCCGTTGGTCATCGCCATTCTGAGCCGAAGCTGCTCACTCGTCTCCATTGTAAAAACCCCCAAGATCGATCGCTGATTGCTGTGAAAGAAGTACCGAGGAAATGGAGCCGATAATAACGCTCAACTTATATTAGTTATGGCTCAGAAACGATCGAAAGTGTATAGTTGAAAACGCTGGGGTGCTGGAATTTCAACTTGTTTCTGAGGGGAGACGACTATGCCTTCCACATCCAACTACGATAAGCTCAAAGCCGCCAAGGTTTTCGACGACGAGGGTCAGATGGCCGCCCAACAAAAGACGCAGCTTGAAACTCTGTCCAATCAGGAGGTCAAGGCGCTAATCGACATCAAGGCGAAACTCGACAAGTTTGAGTGGCCCGTGAAGGGTACCGTGAAGCCGACGATGCTTTAATCACAGACATTCACGCAACATCAGCTCGATTGAACCAAATGCCTGCTTTGCCCCGCAGATTTGATCATTCCGAGTGGGCTACCTTGATGTTTACGGACATCGAGGGGTCGACCTTGCTCGTCCAAAACCATTCGGAGGTCTTCTTCGAAGTGGTGGACCGCCACTTCGAGATCCTCAGGGAGAAAACGGTATCCAACGGCGGCAAGGTGGTGGTCGCGCACTCCGACGCTTTTTTCGCGTCTTTCGACAGTGCCGACGCCGCCTTCCGCGCCGCAGTCGAGGTGCAGAAGGCGCTGTCCGAGGAGGAATGGCCAGACGATGTCGTTCTCAAGGTCAGGATCGGTCTCCATACCGGAGAAGTCTACCCGGTTTCGGACGCGAGCATCGGTTACGTGGGAATCGACGTGCACCGCGCGGCAAGGATTTCCGAAGCGGCGAGCGGCGGGCAAATACTCCTGTCGAGTTCCACCATGGCCGAGTTGGACAAGGACAAGATCGCTGCGAGCGGGAGCCTCCGTTTCCTTGGCAGCCATCGGTTGAAGGATCTTTCTTTTCCGGAGCATCTCTACGAAGTCCAGATAGCCGGAGTGTCGGTGGAATTCCCTCCCATAAAGTCCATCGACAACCACCCTACCAACCTTCCAAAGGCGACCAACACTTTTGTCGGTCGCCAGAATGATATCTCGGCAATTACCAGCCTTTTGACGAGTGACGCGAGGCTGGTGACGCTCGCGGGTCCGGGCGGTGCAGGTAAGACGCGGTTGGCGATCGAGACGGCGTACAGGCTAGTTCCTGTCTATGGTGATGGTGTTTTCATGGTGTCGTTGGGTGCGGTCGCGAAACCCAGCCTATTCTTGCCTGTTGTCGCACAAACGCTGGGAGTACCCGAATACCGTGGGCGCACGGTCCTGGAAGGACTGACCCACTTCATGACAAAACGACACCTTCTGCTCGTTATAGACAATTTCGAACACCTCATCGAAGCCTCTGCCGATCTTAAAAAGCTCCTGGGTAACTGTCCCAAGCTAGATGTTCTGGTGACCACCCGCGAGCCGCTTAGGTTCGCAGAGGAGGTGGTCTATCCAGTCGCCCCGATGCAGCTTCCTGACTCAACTGCCCATGAGGCAGTCAGTCAGTCCGATGCTGTGCGGTTGTTTGCAGAGCGAGCACGGGCGGCGAAGCGCGACTTCGTTCTCGACGAACGCACTGTGCCGTTGGTGGCTAATATCTGCAGACGTCTGGACGGTCTTCCCCTGGCGATCGAACTTGCCGCGTCAAGGCTGCGGGTGCTGACGCTTACCGAACTGTCGGGCCGTCTTGACCAGAGCCTGTCCATCATCGGGAAGGCCCATTACGACGACGACCAGAGGTACACGACATTGAGCGAAGCAATCTCCTGGAGCTATCGGCTGTTGAATCCCGACGAGCAACGTTGTTTCGCAAGAATGTCGGTTTTCAGGGGTGGTTTCAGTCTGTCCGCGGCCGAACACCTGTGTGGCGATCAAACGCGGCCCGACCTGCCGGTTGTCGATATCCTGATTTCCCTGTGCGAGAAGAGCCTTCTCACGACGAATACCGCCGGCGGGAATTCGCGGTTTTCAATGCTGGAGACGATCCGGCAGTTTGCCCTCGACGAATTGAAGCGGTCCGGCGAACTCGACAGCAGCAAGGATGCCCACGCGCTTTACTATCTCCAATTCGCGGAAGGCGTTTCCAAAGGGTTGGTTGGCTCCGACCAGCGGCGGTTGGTCGGCGAGTTGCAGATGGAAATGGACAACATCAGGGCGGCGCTTGGCTGGAGCCTGGAGCGCGCCGACTTCGACCATATCTCTCGATACTTGCAAGCTGTCCTCTGGTATCTGATTCCGAGGGCCCAATTCACCGAAGGGCTCATGTGGACCGACCGGGCTTTGGCGATCGCTTCGAATATCAAGGGCACGCGCGAATTCGCGGTCCTAAACGACGTCGCCGGTTGGCTGAAATTGATTTCCGGCGATTACGCGGGTGCCGTGCCGAACTTCCAAGTCGCGCACGACATTTTCAAATCCCTCGACTGGGCCGGGGATGTCGCCAGGACCATGATCACGCTCGGCGCAACCATGGCTGCCACGATAGAGAGCGACGACGGTCCGAACATGGTTATTGCCGCCTTGGACGAATGCAAGAAGCTAGAGGACTGGCACTCCGCCGCGATCGCCCTCATCGCGCTGGGAGAAGGATCGCGTGGCGGCGGTGACATGCAGTCGGCGGCGGAATGTTACGAAGAAGCCCTGACACTGATGCGGAAATCAGACGACCAGTATTGGATGGGCGCGCTTCTTCTCAACATGTGTCACGTCTGCATCAGCAACAGCGATGTGGGGGCCGCCAGGCAATACCTGCGCGAGGCGATCCAACTGGCGACCGAATTTGACTACACCATGATGATCAATCTCTACGTTGCCCTTGCAGGAGAGATCGCCTTGAAGGAAACGAACTTCGACGATGCTGCAAGGCTGTTCGGAGCGGCAACCACGATGCTGCATCGGGTCGGCGTCACCTTCGAATTTGCCGATCAGGTCGAGTTCGACAAGGCGATTGAGTCGACTACGGCACATCTGGGTGCCGAGCGTTACGGCGAACTGCATGCGGAAGGAATGTCATGGGATAAAACCAGGACGCTCGAGTTCGCGCACAGAATTTCGCATCAAGAATAAGGTTTGTGACTGACCTCCTGTGCCACTATTCGAAGCCTTCGATGTACGCACGTGCTGTCGCAACGTCCCCTTTCGATACGGCAAATATAGCGGCAATAGGTCTGACCGGACTGACAGCGCCGGGAATTCGATTCATATACCCGATCATCGATGCGGCCGCATTCTCGAGATCGCCTTTTCCAGGTATTTCAGCGCTTCCTTCCTGCATTGGAACCGTATTCGTCCCGCTTCATTTGCTGCTCCCGGAGAGGTGGAAGCACCGACCCGCACTTCGGTCGATTGAGGAAGTCGCGTCGCGCGTCGCGATCGTTTCACGCGTGATCGAGGCCTCAGTTCCGGTGCGCGTTTTGCACGCAGTTAGGCCGGTGACTTTCTCCAAGGCCGAAGAGCGGGAAAGGGAGCAGGGATCAACAACCGTCGCGGACGGCGTGGTTACGCTGCGTGGAAAGCTTGCGAGGGCATCAACACGAAACGCTGCCAAGGCAGCCGTGGAAAGCGTCCGAGGGGTACGCCGTGTCGTCAACAACATCTCTACGGCTTACCATCTGGGCGGCCGTCCCCAAGGAGAAATCGACGCCGATCACCACAAGCACTTCCCGGTACGCCGTGCTGTATCGAACGCGCGCGGGCGATAGCAAAGCCAGGCAGAGCCTCGGCTCTCGAGCGATAAAAGCGTTCCCGACCAGTCCTCTGGCTAGCCGACCGACGGCCTACCGAAAAGCTATACTTCCGTACACTTGACAGGCGCCGTCGCGCCATATCCTATCGCATCACGATTTTTCATTAAGTGCGATGCTGTGGGGTGAAGCTGGTGTTCGTACGAGGGGTTTTGCTTGCAAGCTGTCTAAGCCTCTTTGGCGCGGGAGCGTCTGCTGAGGAGGCCTATCCTCCGGACATGGCCGACCGTGTCCAGGCCTGCACACCCTGTCACGGGGAGCAGGGAAAGGGCACGAACGATCCGTATTTCCCACGGCTTGCGGGCAAGCCTGCCGGATATCTCTACAACCAGCTGGAAGCGTTCAAATCGGGCAGGCGGAAATATCCGCCAATGAACTATCTCCTCGCGTTCCTGACGGACGACTATCTGCGGCAGTTTGCGGCATATTTCGCCGATCAGCGGCCGGCGCTCCCCGAGAAGCCGCAAACGGATGCCAGCGCAGCCGTGCTTGATCACGGGCACGCGCTTGTGACGCAGGGCGACCTGGACCGCTCCATTCCGGCCTGCGTAAGCTGTCACGGCGGCTCCCTGACTGGCCAGGAGCCTGGTATTCCCGGCCTCCTCGGTTTGCGCGCCAGTTACATTAGTGCTCAGCTCGGAGGATGGCGCTATGGAACGCGCACGGCCACTGCGCCCGACTGCATGCAGCTCGTCGCTGGACGTTTGACGGAAGACGATGTTCGAGCCGTCGCAGCTTATCTCGCCAATCAAGCTCAGCCCGCCGATCCTGCGCCATCTGCCGCCGGCTCTTATTCGTTGCCCTTCGCGTGCGGCAGCCAGCCCGAGAAGGGGAGGACGCCATGAGCGCGCGTTTTCGATTTTCAACCGCACTTGTCGTGTCATCGATGTTGGCGATAGCCGCAACGCTGGTGCCGGCTGCAGCACAGTCGCCGCAATCGGGCGATGTCGTCAAAAAGGGAGAGTATCTGGCGCGAGCCGGGGACTGCGTCGCATGCCATACGGCGCCCGAGGGCAAATTATTTGCTGGTGGTCGATCGATGCCCACGCCTTTCGGCACGTTGTATACTTCGAACATCACGCCCGATGCCGAAACGGGCATTGGGAAATGGTCGGCCGACGATTTCTACAGGACTATGCACAGCGGAAGGTTCCCGGACGGCGGTCTCCTCTATCCCGCGATGCCTTTCGGTTCCTACACAAAGGTCACGCGCGACGACAGCGATGCGATCTTCGCCTATTTGAAGACGATTGCGCCCGTGCGCCAGGCGAACCGGCCCCACGACCTGCAATTCCCATATAACAACAGGTCTCTGATCCTCGGTTGGCGAACCCTTTTCTTCAATGAGGGCGAGTTCAAGCCGGATCCAAAACAGTCTGACGAGTGGAACCGGGGCGCCTATCTCGTGGAGGGGCTCGGCCACTGTGGCATGTGCCATACGCCCATCAACGCACTCGGTGGGAGCCGCGAGTCCGAAGCGTTTCAGGGCGGCTTGATTCCGATGCAGGACTGGTATGCTCCGTCCCTGACATCGAACAAGGAAGCAGGCTTGGGCGATTGGTCGATCGAAGAGATTTCCGATCTTCTGCAGAAGGGAATTTCCACGCGCGGCGCGGTCTACGGGCCGATGGCCGAGGTCGTGTACAACAGTCTTCAGTACATGACCGACGAGGACACGCGCGCGATGGCCGTCTATCTGAAAAGCATCGCGCAGGATGAACCTACCCCGCCAAAGCCTTCCGTCAGGACGGAAGAGGCAAGCCTCCTCATCAGTCTTGGGAAGAGCGTCTATGACAAGCACTGTGCGAGCTGTCATGGGACAGAGGGCGAAGGCAAGCCTCCCCACTACCCGCCGCTAGCGGGCAACCAGTCGATCCAGATGGAATCGGCCGTGAATGGTATTCGCATGGTTCTCAACGGCGGATATCCGCCGGCCACCGCCAAGAACCCCATGCCGCATGGCATGCCGCCATTCGCCGTCACGCTTTCCGACGACGAGGTCGCCGCCGTAGCCTCATACATCAGGACGGCATGGGGCAACCGTGGCACCCCGGTCAGCGCCGCCGAGGCGAACAAGCTTCGATCTGCTCCACTGCAATGAGGACGACATGATCACTCCCGACGAGCCTGCCCATATTCCTGACGACCCGATGGTCGAACGCATTGTCGCCGAAGGGCCACGAGGCGCAGTCGTCGTGGCCGGAATTGCGACCGCAGCCGTGGTTGCGATGTGGGTCTTGTTCTATCTCCTTGTGTTCGTGCCCCGGAGCGTCTGATGACTGATGTTCACAATGAAGGGGCGGCCGTCGCTGAACGCGTCGAACGGCGCTGGGCAACCCTTGCGATCTTAATCGTTGTGTTCCTGGCAGGGATGGCGGCGTTCGCCGGGATACACCAGACGACCATGCCGCAGACGGTCGTCGAAACCATTGACCCTACGACGATCCACCTCCAGGGCGAGTTCATTGAATCCAATCTGGGCAGCGCGGTTGAGCAGGATGGCTCCGTGACGGTACGGGCGATCGGCCAGCAGTATTCCTTCTCCCCGCCTTGCATCGTCGTTCCGACCCAGACCCCTGTCACCTTCAGGGCCACGAGCGCCGACGTCGTGCATGGATTCCTCATTCAGGGCACCAACATCAACACGATGCTCGTTCCTGGCTACATATCGGTTCAGAAGGCCACCTTTGACCAACCCGGTGAGCACCTCATGCCATGCCAGGAGTTCTGCAGTGTTGGCCACGAAGGCATGTGGGCGAAAGTGAAGGCCGTCGACAAGCAGCAGTTCCTTTCGGAAATTGCGGACAAGAGGAGGCTTTCCTGTGCTCCATAATCGCAGGCTAATTCTGGCGCACTTCTGGCTCGCCTTCGCGACGTTTGGCCTTGCTCTGCCGCTCGGCGCCTGGCAGATGTACGTCCGCAGTCCGCTTTCTCCCTGGATCAGCAATCCTGAATGGTATTACCGTTCCCTGACCGCTCATGGCACGGTGATGGGCTATGTGTTCCCAACGCTGGTTGCGATGGCCTTCGGCTATGCGATCAGCGAGGCTTCCCTGAAGCAGGCCCTCGTTGGGGTCCGCTGGGCTTGGGCCGGCTTGTGGCTGATTGCGGTCGGCGGGGTCATCGCGATGATCCCGGTGTCCCTTGGTCGGGCGTCAGTGCTTTACACCTTCTACCCGCCTTTGATCGGAAGCGCGCTCTACTATATCGGCGTGGTGATGGTCGTTGTCGGCTCCTGGATCTGGGTGGCCCTCATGTCCATCAATCTGCGGGTTTGGAAAAGAGCCAATCCGGGCGTTCCAGTGCCACTTGCCATGTTTGCGAACGTGGCTGGCTCCTATCTGTGGGCTTGGACCGCCGTAGGCGCCGCCCTGGAGCTACTCTTGCAAATCATCCCGGTTGCGCTCGGGTTCAAATCGACGATCGACGCAGGTCTTGCCCGCGTGTTCTTCTCCTGGACATTGCACGCGATCGTCTATTTCTGGCTCATGCCGACCTACATCGCCTACTACACGATCGTTCCGCGGGCGATCGGCGGTCGCGTCTTTAGCGACACCATGGCGCGTATCTCTTTTGTCCTTTTCCTCGTGGTTGCCATGCCGATCGGCATCCACCACGCCTTCGCCGACCCTCAGGTCGGGGCAGGCTTCAAGTTCATCCATTCCACGTTCACCGCCTTGGTCGCACTTCCCACCCTGCTGACCGTCTTCACCATATTGGCGTCTGTGGAAATCGCGGCGCGTGCGCGAGGGGGCAGGGGCCCCTTCGGCTGGCTGACCGCGCTTCCTTGGCGCAACCCCATGATGCTGGCGGTCACGTTCTCCTTCATCATGCTCGGCTTCGGCGGGGCCGGGGGGCTCATAAACATGAGCTATCAGCTCGACGCGTCGATCCACAACACGCAATGGATCACCGGCCACTTTCACCTCATTTTCGGCGGCGCGATCGTCATCATGTATTTCGCCATCGCTTATGACCTGTGGCCCCATCTGACGGGACGTCCCCTCGTCAGCCTTGGGCTGGTCAGGCTCCAGCTCTGGCTCTGGTTCATCGGAATGATCGTGACGACGTTCCCATGGCACTATGTCGGGATTCTCGGCATGCCGCGCCGAATGTCCTTCTTCGACTATACCGATCCGGCTCTTGCGAACGAGGCGATCTCGGTGGTGCTCTCGGCGATTGGTGGGTTCATTCTCGTCGCCTCGGGTATCCTTTTCCTTGTCGTTCTTATCCGGTCCCATCTCGCGGCGCCGAGCCAACCCGAGGAATACAGGTTTGCTCTGGCCGTCCATCCAGTCACCAGAGTTCCCGCCGCCCTGAACAGCTACGGTCTTTGGGTCGGCCTGATGGTAGGTCTGACGATCACGAACTATGGATATCCGATCCTTCAGCTTGCCGTGCGCGATGACACCTCCGTGCCGGCGGTATATGTGGGAGAACGGTGATGAACGGCGACAGGCTGATCAGCTTTCGGAACCGGTGGACAGTGACCAGCGTCGCCGTCACGGCCGCCGTCTTCATTGTCGCGGCGCTACTGGGCTTTGTGCTGCTTCCGCGCCTTGACGCGAGGGAGCAGGTGGTGGGCTTATGGGATACCATCTGCCGAGCGGCGGGGCTGCCGCAGCGCGGAGAAGCTTCCGAGGCCGTGCAGCCGGGCTACAAGACTTCTCTTGTGAAGATTGCAACCGCAGTTTCGCGAACTCGCAACGAGGAGGCGATAGGGAGAGGGGCCACGCTTGCGCAGCAGTGCGCGATCTGTCACGGCCCCACAGGCATAAGCCGCGCAGACTCCCCGAATCTGGCCGGCCAGTATGCGAGCGTGGTCTACAAGCAGCTTCGTGACTTCAAGGACGGTGTTCGTGTCAATGCTGTGATGAGCCCGTTCGCAGTGAAATTGTCCGAGCGAGATATGCAGGACCTTGCTGCATACTACTCCTTCTTGCCGCGACTGCCGGGCTTCCATCCGGCCGGAGCCAATCCGGCCCCACGCATCGTGATCAGCGGCGGGCCAACGAGAGGAATCGCGCCCTGTGGTTCGTGTCATGGCAGTATTGAAAACAAACTTGGCAGCCCGTGGCTCGAGGGCCAGTCCGAACTTTACCTCAAGACCCAGCTCCAGGCCTTCGTATCTGGCTCGCGGCAGAACGACATCAGCAGTCAGATGCGGAACGTTGCGCGCGCGATGACGCCCGAAGAGGTTGACGAGGCAGCCCGGTACTACGCAAACCAGCCGCCACCTTACCTGTCCACCGAATGAACCTATACATCGTAGGCGGTCTCACCTCTTGCAGTCCTCACGCGTAGTTTCCGACCCGGATCAATCAACCATCTGCGAGTAGGCGGATCCATGCGCCTTGGCTATGGCATCCTGCAGATCCTCGATCGGCGTCGATCTCGTCATCGCATTGCCTTCCAGCTCTTTCGGCATCTTCCAGCCGGGGTCGATGCCTTCCATGTTTGGAAGCTCATGGGCAATCCCTTTATGGCAGTCGATACAGGTTGCCTGTCCAGATAGCAGATATCGGGTGTGAATCTCGGCAGCGCGCTGCGTCTGCTTCTGAAGGTCCATTGCCACAGCCGAATGGCAGTTGCGGCATTCCAGGCTGTCGTTGGCCTTCATACGCGCCCATTCGTGTTGAGCCAGCTCCAGCCGCTTCTCCAGGAACTTGGGCCGCGTGTTGATCGTGCCGAATATCTTGCCCCAGACTTCCTTGGAGGCCTGCATCTTGCGAGCGATCTTGTCGGTCCATTGATGCGGCACGTGACAGTCCGGACAGGTGGCCCTGACGCCGGAGCGGTTGGAAAAGTGAATCGTGCGAGACAGCTCCTGGTAGACATTGTCATGCATCTCATGACAGGAGGTACAGAACTTCTCGGTATTGGTGAGTTCCAGCGCCGTATTGAACGCGCCCCAGAACATCACGCCGCCAATGAAACCCCCGAGCGTCAGGACGCCGAGCCCAATCGTGGCCGCGGGGGTCGTCAGGATCGACCAGGCCCAGACAATCGCTTTCTTGATCCATGAGATCATCGGCGTCACTCGCTTCCGGCAGGCTTGACGCCCATTTCGCTCATATCCCTGAACAGGTTATTCACCAGCGGGCGGACGTCCGCCTGCGGCACGTGGCAGGCGGTACAGAAGTAGCGCCGGGGGGAGACGTCAGCGAGCATCTGGCCGTCACGGGTCATGTAGTGTGTCACGCTGATCATCGGCGCACCGGAGTCCTGGGTGAACTCGCGCTTGTGGCAGGAAAGGCACCGGTTCGCGTTCACCGAGAGCTCATACCCTTCGATCGAATGCGGGATAACTGGCGGCTGGTCGGGATAGGCTCGCATCCTGCGGCGGTCGTCCACGATCCACTTTGGCAGCGGCACCGCGGGACCCGCCGCCATCGGCGGCGTTCGCCCAACCAGTTGCGGCGCCGTCTCCGGCAATACCTGGGCAATCGTGGCCGTCGCGACGAAAAGCAGAATACCCGTCGCGACCAGCATCCAATCAGGCCGCCTCAAATGGCGACGGGGAGAATCTTGACCGCGCATTTTTTGAAATCCGTCTGTTTGGAGATGGGATCGGTGGCGTCGAGAGTGACCTTGTTGATCAATTGACTTGCATCGAACCAGGGAACGAAGATGACGCCGGGTGGCATACGGTTGCGCCCGCGCGTCTCGACACGCGAGCGGATCTCGCCGCGACGCGACACGATCCGCACTTCCGCACCCTGGTTAATGCCTCGCTTGCGGGCGTCCTCGGCGTTCATGAATACCCGTGCACCCGGGAATGCCTTGAAGAGCTCGGGCACGCGCAACGTCATTGAACCCGAGTGCCAGTGCTCCAGCACGCGGCCAGTCACCAGCCAGACGTCAAACTCATCATCCGGGGCCTCCGCCGGCGGCTCGTAAGGCACGGCCAGGATCACCGCCTTGCCATCCGGCTGGCCGTAGAAGTTCACGCCTTCGCCAGGTTTCACGAAAGGATCAAAGCCCTCGCGATAGCGCCAGAGCGTCTCCTGGCCGTTGACCACCGGCCAACGCAGCCCGCGCACCTCGTGGTACATGTTGAAGGGTGCGAGATCGTGGCCGTGTCCGCGCCCGAAGGTGGCATATTCCTCAAACAGGCCTTTCTGAATGTAGAAGCCGAAGGCCTTTGCCTCCTGGTTGTCGTAGTCGGCATTGAGTTCGCTGAGGGGAAAGCGGTCGACCTCGCCATTGCGGAAGATCACGTCATACAGGCTCTTGTCGCGATATTCCGGATTGGCGTCGAGGATATCGGCGGGCCAGACCTCGTCGGTCTTGAAGCGCTTGGAGAATTCCGCGATTTGCCACAGGTCCGATCGCCCCTCTCCGGGAGCTTGGACAAGCTGGTGCCAGAGCTGGGTGCGGCGCTCGGCATTGCCGTAGCCTCCTTCTTTTTCAACCCACATGGCAGCCGGCAGGATCAAGTCGGCGCTCATCGCCGTGATCGTCGGATAGGCATCGGAGACGACGATGAAGTTGTTCGGGTTTCGGTACCCCTGCCAGGTCTCGTTGCTCGTGTTGGGTGCGGCCTGGATATTGTTGTTGACCTGCACCCAGTAGAAATTGAGTTTTCCATCCTTCAGCATGCGGTCCTGCTGCACGGCGTGGTAGCCCGGCTTTTCCGGGATGATGCCATGCGGGATGCGCCAGATTTCCTCCGCGCGCTTACGGTGTTCGGGATTGGTCACCACCATGTCGGCCGGCAGGCGATGGGCGAAGGTGCCGACCTCGCGCGCGGTACCGCACGCCGACGGTTGCCCGGTCAGTGAGAAGGGACTGTTGCCGGGTTCCGATATCTTACCCGTCAGCAGATGGATGTTATAAACCATCTGGTTGGCCCAGACGCCGCGCACATGCTGGTTGAAGCCCATCGTCCAGAGCGACATGACCTTGCGATTCGGATCGGCGTAGAGCTCCGCCAACTGCTCGAGGAACCCCTTGTCGACACCGCTCAGTTCAGCTGTCTTTTCCAGAGTGTACTCGGACACGAATTTTTTGAAGGCCGCAAAGTCGATTGGCTCCATCTTCGTCGGATCGGCCGCATTGGCAGCCTTCAACTCTAAGGGGTTATCCGGTCTCAACCCGTAGCCGATGTCGGTAACGCCGCGGGCGAACCGCGTGTGTCGATCCACGAAGTCCTGATTGACTCGCCCGGTCTGGATGATGTGGTTTGCGATGTAGTTGAGGATCGCCAGATCCGTCCCCGGCTTGAAGATCATCGGTATGTCCGCGAGATCCATGCTGCGGTGGGTGAAGGTGGATAGGACGGCTACCTTGACATGCGGATGGCCGAGACGGCGGTCGGCGACGCGGGTCCACAAGATCGGGTGCATCTCCGCCATATTCGAGCCCCACAGCACGAAGGCGTCAGCATGCTCGAAATCGTCATAGACGCCCATCGGCTCATCCATGCCGAAGGTGCGCATGAATGCGTAGGCCGCCGAGGCCATGCAGTGCCGGGCGTTCGGATCGAGATTGTTGGAGCGGAGGCCGGCGCGCATCAGTTTTGTCGCCGCATAGCCCTCAAAGATGGTCCACTGGCCGGAGCCGAACATGCCGACCGCCGTCGGTCCCTTCTCCTTCAGCACCTTCTTGCACTGCTCGGCCATCACGTCGAACGCCTCGTCCCAAGTGATCGGTTCGAACTCGCCGTCCTTGGCATAGACGCCGTTACGCTTGCGCAAGAGCGGCGTCTTTAGCCGGTCCTCGCCGTACATGATCTTGGAAAGGAAATAGCCCTTGATGCAGTTCAGGCCGCGATTGACCTCCGCCTGCATGTCGCCATGGGTAGCGACCACCTTGCCATCCTTGACACCAACCATCACGCCACAGCCGGTGCCGCAGAAGCGGCAGGGTGCCTTGGACCATGTGATCTGGAGCGCCTCGACGCCGCCCGGCACAGGCTGGGCAGCTGCGGGCAGTGCTATACCGGCGGTCGCCGCGGCAATACCGGCGGCGTGGGCTTTCAAGATTTCACGCCGCGTCAGTGTTCCGGTCATCGCTTCGCATCTCCTCTGTCTCGACGTGCTCGAAAACCATGCTCGCCGTAATCACCCCGTCGAGGAGCGAAATACGCGTCAGGCATTCGCCGAGCATGCCCGTATTCGTTCCCTCGATCACGACGACGATCTTGCCGCCGCCGTGGCCATGGATTTCAACATTCTCCATCCCGGCAATTTCAGCCAGTACGGCTTCGGTTCGCGCCGGCACCGTCGCGATAACGGCGCTGGAAATATGATAGCGCTGCGGCTGCTCAGACATCGACGGCCTCCGCTTCGCGGGCCCTAAGGCCGATGGCGCTGACCGGGCATATGCTGAGGCACGCGCCGCAACCGCTGCAGAGCGCCTCGTTCAATTCCGGAACGAACGGGCCACCCAACCGCGGGCGGAAGCGGATCGCTTGCTCGGGACAGCATTCGCCGCACGACTGGCAGGCAACGTTGCGCTTCGCCAGGCAGCCATCGCCGACAACGGCGACATGCGGGAAACGATCGGCTTTCACGGTCAAAAAGACGGGTTCGGGACAGACTGCGCTGCATTCACCGCAGAAGGTGCATTCACCAAGCGCGAAATCGATCGAGGGCCTGCCATCCGCGAGCCGGATGATGCCGGTGGGACATCGTTCGGCGCAAAGCCCGCATCCGGTGCACGCACTAAGGCTTTCGGCCGTCGCTCCAGGGGGACAGATGCCGATACTTCTCTTGGCCGGTCGGCCAAGAAACAGCGCTCGACGTGAGATTGGCTCTGTCCGCATGACGCCCTCAATGACCTGCAGGCGGCCCCGGCGGGCCGTACACGATCTGGAACATCCAGACGAGGAAGCCGTATCCGCCGACGACGCCAACGGCGACGAGTGGCCAGATGCCAAACGCCAAAATGAGGAAAGCAAGCACCTCGACCCGCCGTCGTACGCGGGGGTTGATTTCCTTCGGAGCTTTGTCGATCAAATCGGTCATGGCGGCTCCCCCACTGCAAGAATCGTAGCATACGTTTCTCGGGACGCATAGTCTCAATTGCACTTCCTCACGCCTGCAACTGCCGTCCGAAAAGCTCGGATGTTTCGCTTAGTCGGTCAGGCGACACAGCCTATCTTCGCCAACAGCAGGCTATCTTTGAGGTAGCGCAAATACCGAGAGCGTCCTTCGACCTATGGAGTTTCGCAATCGCCGTGCGGTCGCTTGCCTAGCAACAGAAATCCAGACGGCGAAACGATCGATCCAGGCGTCGAAAGGCCAAATGCGTGACAGACAGCACTGAACAAGAAACCGGAAACGAGCCGACTCGCCGTGATT
>UBOA01000042.1:0-2050 GCA_900466985.1 Hyphomicrobiales bacterium | reverse complement strand
CCGCCACCCTGGTTGCCGCCGCCTTGGTTGCCGCCGCCTTGGTTACCGCCACCCTGGTTGCCACCACCCTGGTGGCCGCCGCCCTGGTTGCCGCCACCCTGGTTGCCGCCACCTTGGTGGCCGCCGCCGTGGTGGCCGCCACCCTGGTTGCCACCACCGTGGTTGCTGCCACCCTGGTTGCCACCGCCATGGTTGCCACCGCCATGGTGGCCGCCACCGTGGTTACCACCGCCATGGTTGCCACCACCCTGGTTGCCACCGCCATGGTGGCCGCCACCGTGGTTACCACCGCCATGGTTACCGCCACCGTGGTTACCGCCACCGTGGTGGCCGCCACCTTCGTTGCCACCGCCGTGGTTGCCACCGCCGTGGTTGCCGCCACCGTGGTTGCCGCCGCCGTGGTGGCCGCCACCGTGGTGGCCGCCGCCTTCGTTACCGCCGCCCTGGTTGCCGCCGCTTTGATTGCTGCTGTCCCCACCGCTGCTGCTATTGCCTATACTGCTAGTCGTGCCGTTGTTACTGCCACTGCCAGAACCGCTTCCCCCACCTCCGGAGGAGTTGCGTGCTGTGCGTGTGCCGCCCGCAAATTGGTTACTGTGGTGATCCGGATCGGCAAACTTATTGATTTTGATGGAGGCAACCGGACTGCATAATCTTGCCTCGATTGTACCTGGCTTTACCGCACTACAATTGAGCCGTTGGCTTTGCGCGCTGGCCAGGCTGGTTCCAGCAAGAAGAAACACCATGCCGGCAGAAATCGTCAGTAATTCTTTACGCATAGTTACTCACTCCCACAGTTAACAGAGCGTTAACGTGGAGGTTTATACATCGCTAATAAAGTAAAGGTAAGAATACCTTTCGCAAACTAAGCATAGCACGTTAGTATATGATTAACCTTTAAATTCTAAAATTCTAATTAAGTGCCGCAGCTTAAAGTGTATAATTGACCGCGCGGCACTCAGCCGAAAGGATGTTTTCGATGCGGACCTTGGCAGCTTTCGCAGCGTTCACGTTTGTTTTCACAGCGTTTTCTGGTGAGAGCTATGCAGGATCCACCCTGCGCGCATCACGCGCCATTGGAGCGCCGATAGGCTTCCCCTCGGCTTGCACGCGCTATACTTGGCTTTGCCATGGCAACGGCGGCCACGAGATGACCGACGACAAGGCTATGCCTTTGCTTCAAAAGGTGAACCGGCAGGTCAACGCTGGCGTCACGCCAGCGACGGACGCACAGACATCGGGGAAATCCGAATACTGGTCGCTTCCCATCAACAACAAAGGCGACTGCGAAGACTATGCCCTACTGAAGCTGAAAACCTTGCTGGGCGCCGGCTTTGCGTCGAACAAACTGGCGCTTTCGGTTGTCATCGATCGCCGCGGCAACAACCATGTCGTCCTGCTGGCCCGACTGAGATCCGGCGATTATGTTCTCGACAATCTCGCAGGCAAAGTAAAACCCTGGGCAAGCACGGGATATACTTTCCTGGCAAGCCAGAACTTCAACGACAGGAGCGCCTGGCAAGTAACGCTGGCCGGCCCGAGAGCGGACCAATATTCCGGAACGTAGAGCGCTGCGAGCCATTCTCCGCTTGCCGACTGGCCGCGCGTCTTCGCGACGATGCAAGGGCTAGTGGACGGACGGGTCCTCTTCCTCCAGAAATGTTCGGATCCCCTCGCGTGCGATCGTCGCCAGGAACTCGTCAAAGGCCTCGCGATCGGTCGCGAAGGGCTCTTCCCATTCGATGAGATCCTCGTGCTGGGTCACCACTTCCATTTTCCAGTCGCCATTCGTACCCGCCGGACGGAAGATATCGACGAGCACGGTCACGCCATCATCGGTAAACTCACCGGCAAGCTCGGAATGTTCCAGTTTCGGCTTCTTCGCCATTCTCAAATCCGATCCGTGATTTTCGCCGAGCAGTCTAAGCGACAATGATGACAACAGCGCAGACCCATGGTGCACAGGGGTAAGCAACAGAGAAAGGCCCGCAGCCAAAGTTTATGGGAAAGTCCACAGAAGAAAATGCGTCTGTCCTTCCCGAGAGAGGGG
>UBOA01000053.1:0-5058 GCA_900466985.1 Hyphomicrobiales bacterium | reverse complement strand
GGTGGCGGCAACCAGGGTGGTGGAAACCAAGGTGGCGGTAACCAGGGTGGCGGCAACCAAGGTGGTGGAAACCACCACTAAGGCTTATCTTGCACGGCGACCAGCCTCAGTTCAGAGAAGCAAAGCCCGGGCGTATGTCCGGGCTTGGTCATTTCATCGTTGAGCAGTCTCAAAATCTGAAGCCAACGCCGACGGTAACAACGTTCTGATTGAAATCGGTGTCTATGCCCAGCAGGACTTTGCTGCCGTAGTCGTTGTAACGATATTCCACGCGCCCGAAGATGTTGTACGTGAAGGCGTAGTCGAGACCGGCTCCGGCGGTCCACCCTGAGAACTGGCATCGAAGCCGTTCCAGGTGAAAACTGGGGCTGCTGGTACAACCGCGGCCGCCCCCTCATAAGATCGGGGGGCGACGCCGCCCCTGCAAGACCAATGAAGGCCGCCGAGGCGGCAGCGATACGAAAATACGCGATAAATCCCTCTCCTATGACAAGGGTCCACTCACTTTGCGCACCGATCGGGCTAGGTCCGATCGGTGATCGCGGTCCATGCTGCGTGAGCGAACGTGGCCCTGTCTGAACAGGTCAATTACGAATTTCTAATGTAGGGGACTACTGGAGAGGGGTGCGGAGCGCTTATCCGTTGGCCAATGTCTCGTCACGGTCAAGGACGAACGAGCGCGTTTCTTCGGCGGGCATCGCCTTGCCGAAGAGATAGCCCTGTCCGACATCGCAGCCGAGTTGAAGCAGGTGGCCGAGCTGGCGATGCTCTTCGATGCCCTCGGCGGTGGTCTGTATGTTGAGGCTGCGTCCGAGCCCAAGCATGGCGCGGATGATTTTTTCCTGCCGCTCATCGTCGCGGTACGTCGCGATAAAGCTCTTGTCGATCTTGATCTTGTCGAAGCGATAGCGGGCGAGCTGGGCGAGGCTGGAGTAGCCGGTGCCGAAATCGTCAAGCGCGATCTGAACGCCTGCATCGTGGAGTTCATCCAGGATGATTGCGGCAACCGCCGGATCCTGGATCAGGGCATTTTCGGTGATCTCGATCTCCAGGCGACTTGGCGGAAGGCCATTTGCCGACAGCACCTTGAAGATGCGCGAGGCCAGTAGCTTGTCCTCCATCTGCACGGGAGAGACGTTGAAGGAGAGGGTAACGTGGTCGTCCCAGGCCAGGGCGTCTCTGCAGGCCTGCGCCAGAAGGTCTTCGAAAAGCTCGGTGATCAGTCCGGTCTCTTCGGCAATGCCGATGAACTCCGGCGGCGGAATGGCGACGCCTTCTTCGTCCGTCCAGCGAGCGAGCGCTTCGAAGCCGCAGACCGTGCCTCTCTTGAGATCGATCAACGGTTGATAGAAGGGGCGGATGGCCTTTTGCTGAATTGCGACGCGCAGCTTGGATTCCAGCGTCGCGCGCTTTGCCACCTTGTCCTGCATCGAGGCTTCGAAGACCATGTGGTGGTTGGGGCCGCGTGACTTCGCCTCGTACATGGCGAGGTCGGCCCGGTGGGCCGCGTCCTCGAGCGGCTCTCGACCCTGCTCCCAGCGATCGTAGCCGACACTGGCGCCAACTTCGACGGCGAACCCGTTGATGTGAATGGGCCGGGTTACGGCCTGAATGAGCAAACGCGCGAAGCGTTCCTCGTGGCGGGAGGAGAGCCCAAGCGCAACGACGACGAACTCGTCGCCGCCGAAGCGATAGACGCAGTCCGCGTTGCCGATCGCGCAGATCCGCTTTGCCACTTCGATGAGCAGGGCGTCGCCGCCATTGTGGCCGACAAGGTCATTGACCTTCTTGAAGCCATCGAGGTCTATCGAGAAGACTGTAACGTTCTGCTCCCACTCGTCACCTTCGACGTCGGTCTTCGTCCTTCGCGGCAGGACTTTCCGTTCGAACGCATAGCGGTTGGGAAGTTTGGTGAGGTGGTCGTGGGTTGCCGTCCAGTCGGCCTTGGCCTGAGCGGTGGCCCGCAGCTCCATCTCCTTGCGCAAATCGACAATGCGCAGGATCGAATAGACGAAGCTCATCGCCCCGCCGATGCCAAGGGCGAGGACGAGCTTGTCCGCGCCATAGCTTTCGTAGGCGCCGACGAAGGCGACCACACAGTTATCCAGTTCCAGGATCGCGCCGACGAGCCATAGCGTTGCCCCCAACGCCATGACCAACAAGCATTGCCTCCCGGCCCTGCTCTGGAAGAATACCGGCATGCTTTACTCCATCTCCACCCGGGCGCTGATGTATCATGGAAGTCTGAAGCGTTTGTTGAAATCAAAGGGCGATTTCTTGTTATCGAATCGCTATCACGGCGTGTGAACTGGCTCGAAAGCCGCGGTGAAAAAACGAGGCGAGCGCTTGGTCGCTCGCCTGTTGTGCTCAAAGTCTGGTTAGAAGGGTGACGCTGACGACGAGCACGAGAAGCATCCCGGCGCCAGTCATCCGTAGCAGACGCGTGCGTCGCATCCGCGCGCCGCTCCAATCATAGGGCATGCAAAGTCCTCCTTGGGGCAAGGATTGACGACCCGACGCTGTCGGGTCGGAAAGCTATCGCATCGATTGCTTGCGTAAGGCTGGACTAAATTATTGCCATGAAATTTAGGTGGTTTGTCCTTCGAAGCGCAGGGACCAGCGGCTTCCGTTGCTGGTCATGTGAACGACAGCGAGCGGTTCGATATCGGCAATCCAGAATGACGACAGGGGGGCATTCAGCGTGCCGATGATGGCGGCTCGGATGACCGCCGCATGGGTAATGGCGATGATGTTACCGCCGGACTGCAAGCGCTCGCGCATCCAGCCGTTCACGCGCATGCACACGGCAGCGATCGCCTCGCCACCATGCGGGGCTTCCTCCGGTTGCGCCATCCAGGCGGCAAGGTTCTCGGGTTCCGCTTGCTGGATCTCGGCGATCGAACGGCCCGCCCAGCGGCCAAAATCGCAATCGGCGAGCGCCTCGGAAACTTCCGGCTGCAAGCCAAGCGCGCCGGCCGTCTGCCGCGCGCGCAGCGTCGGGCTGGCGAAGACGCTGTCGGCGTGCCGCAGGCGTGGGGTGATTGCCCGTGTGGCAATGATTGCCTTTTCATTCAGCGGTTCGTCCTGCGGGAAGCGCGCCTCGCGGTTGGCAGCCGTCGGGCCGTGGCAGATCCAGGTAAGGCGCGTCATCACGTTCGTTGTCTCCGGATATCGGGGAGCGTGGCCCGCCGCTGCATGAAGTTTCGTTGACAGGTTCGAAGCGGCAGATATAACGGTGATGTTGTGGGTTTGGAAACCGGTGAAATTCCGGTGCGGTCGCGCCACTGTGATCAGGATGAGGATACCTCGGACTGGAAGTCAGACCCTGCCACGCAACGATTCTCGACTGAACGCGCCATTCCAGGAGGAATACATGTCTGACACTACTTTTGCGCCCGTCGCCGCACCGGCTCCGATTCCGGTTGGCGAGCTTTTGCCTTGGGCCATCTTCGGCGGTCTGCTGATGCTCATCGCCATCTATTTCGTCGGCACCGAAGAGGGCGCGATGGCGCTTTTCAACGGTATGTACGTGCACGAGTTCGTGCATGACGGCCGGCATCTCCTCGGCTTCCCCTGCCACTAAGGGAGTTCCGGACATGGTTGGAAATCTTTTGCTTCGCGGCATGCTCGCGGGGGTGATCGCTGGCGTCCTCGTTTTCGCCTTTGCGCATACTTTCGGCGAGCCGCTTGTCGACCAGGCGATCGCGTTCGAGGAGGCCGCCGCCCAGGCGGCGGGTGAAACTGCTGAGCCTGAAATCGTCAGCCGCGCTACGCAGGCGGGCCTCGGCCTCTTGACCGGTGTAATGGCCTACAGCATTGCTGTCGGCGGCCTGTTTGCCCTCGTATTCGCCTTTATCCAGGGGCGGTTCAGCAATCTGAGCGCCCGCGGGACCTCTGCCGTCATCGCCGTTGCGGCGTTTGTCGCTGTCGTGATCGTACCCAACATAAAATATCCGGCCAATCCGCCGGCAGTCGGCAACCCCGACACGATCGGCGTCAGGACCGAACTGTTTTTCCTGATGATCGTCGTTTCGATCGCTGCGCTTGTCGCGGCAATTGCGCTTGCACGCCGCCTCACGCCGCGGTTCGGTATGTGGAATGCAGCGATTGCGGCAGGTCTGGTCTATGTCGGTTTCATCGGCCTCGTGCAGTATCTGCTGCCGCCGATCAACGAGGTTCCGGAGAATTATTCGGCTATGGTTCTCTGGCGTTTCCGTACGACCTCGATCGGGATGCACGCCATCCTATGGGGCGTTCTTGGCCTGGCCTTTGGTGCTCTGGCCGAGCGCAAGCTCGGTGCCGCGCCCAGACTCAGCGCTCGCGCGTCGGTCTTCCATTGATCGGAGAAGGCTCCGGAGCAATCCGGAGCCTGTCCTCAGAGATGACCAGTCGGCGTCCCATTTTTCTTGTAGCCATGATTGCAGTCCTGCAGCTTTGGTCCGTCGCGGCCGACGCGCACCAGCGGAGCAGCGGCGGTTCCCAAAGCGGCATCGCGATCGCGGAGATCTCACATGGCGAAATGGTCATGATGGCGGAGTATCGCGATCGGATCATTGATCTCGCGGCGCGTGCCACGGACACGAACGAGCCGTTCCGACGCGTGCTGAACTATGCGCAGATCCAGCATGCCTATTGTCTCTGGGGCAAGATGCCGGGCGGGGTGACCGACGAGGCCAGTCCATTCAATGAATGCTCGCATGCCTATCTCGCGGCAACGAAGGCGGTGCTGCTGTCGATGCGCAACATGGGCGACGAGGCGGACGAGGCGGAGGCCATCGTCTCTGCGATCGATGCCGGCATGGTGTTGCGCGGTCTGGCGCTGATCACCTGCGAGTTCAGCGGTGAGGCGTTCAACACCGCGGATGTCGTTCGCCCGGCATGGAGGGATGTTCCCCTGCATCCCGCCAGCATGGCGACGCTCGCCGGGCTCGCGGCGGTGCTGCTGGCTGCGGCATATTGCGGACGGCGACTGCTTCGGTGGATCGCGCCCTGACGAAATCTGCTCCGGCAGACCGTCCTTAATTTAACCCTGAAAGGCTCTAGAGCGGATCATTGCTT
>UBOA01000023.1:0-271279 GCA_900466985.1 Hyphomicrobiales bacterium | reverse complement strand
AAGCAATGATCCGCTCTAACTGGCTTAAACGGCTGCCAGTACCGGCGCCTCACGAACGGTTTTGAAGTAGGCAATGGCGCGCGTCAGGCCGTCGCGCAGCGGAACGCTTGGCGTCCAGTCCAAAAGCCGCCTCGCCTTTTCGATATCCGGCAACCTCTGACGCGGATCGTCTACGGGTAGAGGGCGATGGACGATGCGTGAATTGGAGTTGGTCAATTCGAGGATGATGTCCGCCAACTGACGGATCGTGAACTCTGCCGGATTGCCAAGATTGATCGGACCCGTAACATCCGGGCGACTGCTCATCATGGCCATCAGACCCGCCACCAAGTCATCCACGTAGCAAAACGACCGCGTCTGTGTTCCGTCGCCATAGATGGTGATGTCGTCGCCCGATAGCGCCTGCATTATGAAGTTTGCGACAACCCTTCCATCGGCGGGATGCATGTGCGGCCCGTAGGTGTTGAAGATGCGCACGACCTTGATCGGTAGTCCGAACTGGCGGCGATAATCGAAAAACAATGTCTCGGCGCTCCGCTTCCCCTCGTCGTAGCAAGCACGCTGGCCAATCGGATTGACGTTGCCCCAGTAGTTTTCCGATTGCGGATGGACATGGGGATCGCCATAAACCTCCGATGTCGATGCCTGCAATACCGGAATATTCCTGTGTCGAGCCAGCTCGAGCATGTTGAGCGCGCCGACGACACTCGTCTTCAACGTAGCGATCGGGTCGGCCTGATAATGGACCGGTGAGGCTGGGCATGCGAGGTTATAGATCTCGTCAACCTCGAGTTTCACGGCCTCGTTCACGTCCTGAGTAAGCAAGCTGAAGGCGGGGTTATTGAGCAATTCCGCGATATTGTGCATGGAGCCCGTCGAGAAATTGTCCATGCAGACAACCCGATGCCCTCCGTCGAGCAGCCTTCTGCAAAGATGTGTGCCGACGAAGCCGGCGCCGCCGGTAACAAGAATGCGTTTATTCATAGTGGCTTGCGCTTGTTTGTGACGTCGCAGGCCTATCGCGGATTCTGCCTGCCTTCAAGGGAGCAGGCGGGAAACTAGAGAAGCGAGTAGGCTGCTGAGGCGAGCGCTGCGAGGCCGAAGAGTACCAGCAGATAGCTTGTTCCCCGCACGACCTTTGCTGTGAAATTCATTGGCAATTTGCCCCTGGTGACACTGACCGTACCGCTCAGAAGAAACCACCAAGCAAGCGATCCGCTGAAGACGCCGCCGACGATCACGGCCGAGCTGAACCGTCGTGTTTCCTCTGTCAGCCCGAAACCGGCAAACAGCGCGCCAAAGGAGAGAATGGTGGCCGGGTTGGAGATTGTCAGAAAGAACGTTGCAACTGTTGTGCCCAGGAGGCCCGCCGCCCTGACATTTGCAGCCCTGACCGGATCGTGCGTCAGCCCTCGATAGCCCAGCGCCAGGAGCAATAAGCCACCGCCAATCGCCAGAGGCAGCGTTGCTACCGACATGGCCTGCTCGAAGACCGCGATTCCGGTTACTGCGACCAGGGCATAACTGGCATCACCGAGCGCCGTTCCGAGGCCGCAGGAGAAGCCAGCAGTAAAGCCGCGCTCCAATGTACGATTGATACACAGCATTCCAATCGGCCCCAGCGGGGCCGTGATGATGACGCCCAGCAGGGCGCCCTTCGCAAACAGCAATAGCATTGGTCAGTCGCTTCCCCTCCACAGGAGACAATCCCGCGGACTTTCGAAAGAGAGCCCTTAAGGCGCTATTGCGAAGAGGTAAAATCAAAAAGGCCGCCGAACCGGCGGCCTCATCGAGAATTCGAATGATTGTGACAATCAGTGCGCAGGCACGACAGCATTGCCCTGGGCAGCAAGCGCCGCAAGGTCTGCAGGCTTCAGTTCCACGGATTCGCCGCAGCCGCACGCAGACGTCTGGTTTGGATTGGTAAAGGTAAAACCGGAGCGCAACGTCGTGCTCTCGAAGCCCATTTCGGTGCCCAGGAGATAGAGCACTGCTGATGGTTCGACCCAGACCTTGGCGCCATCCCGCTCGATCAGATCGTCCTTGGCGTTCGGATCGGTCACTAGGTCGATGGTATACTCCATCCCTGCACAGCCGCCCTTCTTGATCCCGACGCGAATGCCTTTGGCCTCCGGTCCGGAGTTCTCGACGATCGCCTTCACGCGGTTCGCAGCGGTCTCCGTCATGCTCATGATTGCAAAGCCCATCGGCCTTTTCTCCTTCCGCGCACGGATTCAAGGTCCGGCGTTTCATGATTCAAATGTAGTGCCAGTAGCTTAACCGATCAATAGCAGCCTTCCGGCATGATCCTGTCCGAAAAGCCCGCGACTTTTCGGGGACCTGCTAGTACCAGCCAACGTCGACCTGCGCCTCTTCCGACATTCTGTCCGGCGTCCACGGCGGATCGAAGGTCATCTCGACCTCGACGCCGGATACGCCCTCAACCGCGCCGACCGCGTTCTCCACCCAACCTGGCATCTCACCGGCAACGGGGCAGCCCGGCGCAGTCAGCGTCATCATGATCTTCACCATGCGATCGTCTTCGATGTCGATCTTGTAGACCAACCCGAGCTCGAAAATGTCAGCCGGAATTTCAGGGTCATAGACCGTCTTGAGCGCCGAAATTACGTCGTCGCTGAGCCGCGCCAGTTCGTCGGCCGGAATGCTGGAATGCACGATGCCTTCGCGCACGTCGATCTTCTGTTCGCTTTCGTCCAGGCTCATATGGACACTCCTTAGGCAAAGAACTTGCGCGCATAATCAAGCGCATCTGCCAAGGCATCGACCTCGGCCCGTGTATTGTACATCCCGAAGGACGCGCGGCATGTGGAGGTGACGCCGAAGCGTTTCAAGAGCGGCATGGCGCAATGCGTGCCCGCGCGGACCGCAACACCCTGACGGTCGATTACCATCGACACGTCATGTGCATGCAGACCGGCAAGCTCGAAGGAGAAGATACCACCTTTGCCCGGCGCCGTGCCGAACACCCGCAACGAATTGACCGCCTGCAGCCGCTCCGCGGCGTAGGCCGCGAGATCAGCCTCATGGCGCGCGATCGCCTCGCGGCCAACCTTTTCCATGTAGTCGAGCGCATAGCCGAGCCCGATCGCCTGGACGATCGGCGGCGTGCCAGCTTCGAAGCGATGTGGCGGATCGTTGTAGGTCACGGCATCCTCCGTCACCTCGAAGATCATCTCGCCGCCGCCCTGGAAGGGCCGCATCTCGCGAAGACGTTCTTTCTTGCCATAGAGCACGCCAATGCCGGACGGCCCGTAAAGCTTGTGGCCGGTCATCACGTACCAGTCACAGTCAATGTCCTGCACGTCGACAGGCATATGGACGGCGCCCTGCGAACCATCGACCAGTACAGGAATGCCACGCTCATGCGCGATCCGGCAGATTTCCTTGACCGGAACCACAGTGCCGAGGGCATTCGACATATGCGTGATCGCGACGAGCTTGGTCCGCTCCGTCAGGCTCTTTTCGAAATCCTCGATGTGGAAAGCACCCTCGTCGTCGACGGGTACCCAGACCAGCTTGGCACCCTGCCGCTCACGGATGAAATGCCACGGTACGATGTTGGAGTGATGCTCCATGATCGAGATGACGATCTCGTCGCCCTCGCCGAGCTTGGGCATGCCCCAGCCATAGGCGACGGTGTTGATCGCTTCCGTTGAAGACTTCGTGAACACGATGTCGTTGATATCAGGCGCGTTCAGGAAGCGCCGGACCTTCTCGCGAGCGCCCTCATAGGCGTCCGTGGCCGCGTTCGAAAGGAAATGCAAACCACGGTGAACGTTCGCATACTCGTTCGAATAGGCGTAGGAAATCGCGTCGATGACGGCCTGCGGCTTCTGGGCGGATGCGCCGTTGTCCAGATAGACCAGCGGCTTGCCATAGACTTCCTTCGCAAGGATCGGGAAATCCCTGCGAATGGCTTCGACGTCGTATGCGGTTGCCGGAACTATCTTGTCCATGACGCTATCCGATCAGGCGTGCTTCTCGAGCCAGGCCGAGATGACGCCTTCCAGCGCCTCGACCAGGGCTTCGTCTTCCAGTTCCTCGACGATCTCGGCAACGAAGGCATTGACGAGCATGGCGCGCGCCTTGTTCTCCGGAATGCCGCGCGCCATCATGTAGTAGAGATGGTTGTCGTCGATGTCGGCAACGGTTGCACCGTGACCGCACTGAACGTCGTCCGCGAAGATCTCGAGCTCCGGCTTCACCGAGAACTCGGCGTCGTCGGACATCAGCAGAGTGTTGCACGCCATCTTCGCGTCGGTCTTCTGCGCATCGGGGGCAACGCGGATCATGCCCTGGAAGACACCCTTGGCGCGGTCGAAGACGACGTTGCGGATCACTTCCGTGGAACCGGTATGCGGGACATTATGGCCGAGAACCATGGTAACGTCCGTATGCGTTTCAGCGCCCAGCAGGTTGATGCCGCGAAGCGTCAGATCGGCGCCCTCGCCCGTCACCTTGATGTGCAGTTCCTGGCGAACCAGCTTGCCGCCGGCATTGATGACGAACAGCTTCAGCTTGGCATCGGCGCCGAGATCGACACGGATCTGGCCGAGGTGCGTATCGTCCGCACCCTGCTGCTGGATGATGATCCAGGTAAGCTCAGTACCCTCGCCAACCGTGATATCACTGATGTGGGACACGAAGGCCGCATCCGACGTCACCGCAAGGTGACGTTCGATAACCGTCGCCTTGACGTTCGCGCCGAAAGTAACCGGGAGGCGGGTGTGGGCCTGGCCGCCGGCGTGAACAAACTGGATCTCAAGCGGTTCGTCAAACGTCGTTTCCGAGGCAACGTCAATGACGTAGCCATCGCGAACGAAGCTGCCGTTGATCCGGCCGATCGCGTCGTCATTACCGAGCGCGCCGAGGCTGGTGGCAGCCGTGCCGTTGGAGAGCTGAGCCGCATAGCCTGATATGTCGAGACCATCGACCGAAGCCTTGAGATCAGGAACACCCTGGATAACCGACAGAACGGAGGACTCTTCGACCAGCGGGTCGCGGGCTTCGGATCCGGCGTCGCCAGCCTGATCCGGAATGGCGCGCAGCAGGGTCTTGAGGTCGGTATAGTGCCACGCCTCGATGCGGCGCGTCGGCAAACCGGCCTTCTTCAGGTCGTCAAGCAGCCTGTCCCGGATGGCGATGACCGAACCGTCGCCCGGCAGTTCGCCGATCTGGTTGTTGAAAGCCTCGATGAGCGCCGCTTCCGCGGCGGTCTGGCGGCTCGTCGTCTGCATGTTCATGAGACTCGTCCTTTCCGCCTCAATCAGGCTGCCGCACCGATGATGTCGGCGTAGCCATTGGCTTCCAGCTCATGTGCCAGCGTCTTGTCGCCCGACTTGATCACCTGCCCCTTGTAGAGAACGTGAACGGTATCCGGGACGATGTAGTCGAGCAGGCGCTGGTAGTGCGTGATGACGACGACAGCGCGATCCGGCGAACGCAGCGCGTTGACGCCATCGGCAACGATCTTCAGCGCGTCAATGTCGAGACCGGAGTCGGTTTCGTCGAGAACGCAAAGTTGTGGCTGCAGCAGCGCCATCTGCAGGATTTCGGCGCGCTTCTTCTCACCGCCGGAGAAGCCGACGTTCAGCGGGCGCTTCAACATTTCGGTGTTGATCTGCAGCTTGCCGGCTGCGTCCTTGACGAGGCGCATGAAGTCAGGCGTCTTCAGCTCTTCTTCGCCGCGTGCCTTGCGCTGTTCGTTCATTGCAACCTTGAGGAACTGCATCGTGGCAACGCCCGGAATTTCAACCGGGTACTGGAACGCCAGGAAGATGCCCTTGGCCGCACGCTCGGCAGCGTCGAGCTCCAGAATGCTCTCGCCATTGTAGAGGATGTCGCCTTCGGTGACTTCGTAGTCTTCGCGGCCGGACAGGATGTAGGAGAGCGTCGACTTGCCGGAGCCGTTCGGGCCCATGATGGCGGCCACTTCGCCGGCCTTCACGGTGAGGTTCAGGCCGCGGATGATCTCGGTGCCGTCTTCGGCGATGCGGGCGTGCAGGTTCTTAATTTCAAGCATGGTGTTTTCCCATAAAAAGCAATCGGAGAAAGGCGCGATCCACGCGCCCTCGCGCATTCATGTCGTGTTGCGTCAGCCGACGCTCCCCTCAAGCGAGATGCTGATGAGCTTCTGCGCTTCGACAGCAAATTCCATCGGCAGTTCCTGCAGGACTTCCTTGACGAAGCCGTTGACGATCAAGGCGATCGCCGCTTCCTCCGGAATGCCGCGCTGCAGGCAATAGAAGAGCTGGTCTTCCGAGATCTTCGAGGTGGTCGCCTCGTGCTCGAACTGCGCCGTGGAGTTCTTCGCCTCGATATAGGGAACCGTGTGGGCGCCGCACTTGTCGCCAATCAGCAGCGAGTCGCACTGCGTGAAGTTGCGGGCGTTGGATGCCTTGCGGTGCGCCGACACCTGGCCGCGATAGGTGTTCTGCGACACGCCCGCAGCGATACCCTTGGAGATGATACGGCTCGACGTGTTCTTGCCGAGATGGATCATCTTCGTGCCGCTGTCGACCTGCTGGTGGCCGTTGGAGACGGCGATCGAGTAGAACTCGCCTCTGGAGTCATCGCCGCGCAGGATGCAGGAGGGGTATTTCCAGGTGATCGCGGAGCCGGTTTCGACCTGCGTCCACGAGATTTTCGAGCGGTGACCACGGCAATCGCCGCGCTTGGTGACGAAGTTGTAGATGCCGCCCTTGCCCTGCGCATCGCCCGGATACCAGTTCTGGACCGTCGAGTACTTGATCTCGGCATCATCGAGCGCAACGAGCTCAACGACAGCGGCATGCAGCTGGTTTTCGTCGCGCTGCGGCGCGGTGCAGCCTTCAAGGTAGGAGACGTATGCGCCTTCCTCGGCGATGATCAACGTGCGTTCGAACTGGCCCGTATTCTTTTCGTTGATGCGGAAGTAGGTGGACAGCTCCATCGGGCAGCGAACGCCCTTCGGAACGAACACGAACGAACCATCGGTGAAGACGGCCGAGTTCAGGGTCGCGTAGTAATTGTCGGAGGTCGGAACGACGGAGCCGAGGTACTTCTGCACCAGTTCCGGATGCTCGCGAATGGCTTCCGAGATCGACATGAAGATCACGCCGGCCTTCTTCAGCTCTTCCTTGAAGGTCGTGACGACCGAAACGGAGTCAAAGACGGCATCGACGGCGATCTTCGGCCTTTCGACGCCAGCCAGGATTTCCTGTTCCTTGAGCGGAATGCCGAGCTTCTCGTAGACCTTCAGAATTTCAGGATCGACTTCGTCCAGCGACTTCGGGCCAGGCGTGCTTTTCGGCGCGGCGTAGTAGTAGATGTCGTTGAAATCGATCTTTGGATAATCGACGCGAGCCCAGGTGGGCTCCTCCAAGGTCAGCCAGCGCTTGTAGGCTTCCAGACGCCATTCGAGCATCCATTCCGGTTCCTGCTTCTTGGCGGAGATGAAACGGATGATGTCTTCGGACAGGCCCTTGGGCGCCTTGTCCATTTCGATGATGGTCTCGAAACCGTATTTGTACTGATCGACGTCCATCTGACGAACGCGGTCAACCGTTTCCTGGACGGCGGGCATGTCATTCTCCAATCTCGCCGGAGAAAAGGTCCGGCAGCTTGTCGTTCGGGCAGTATCGTTTGCCCCGTATGTAGGTGGCCAAAAGGGACTTTTCAGCCCGAATGGCAAGCGGAAAATTGCGTTTCCGCAAATTTATGAAGCGGTCAAGCCGCCTCCCCGGCCGGCTTGCGCCGAGCGGCAATTTTCGCGAAGACGGAAATCGCCTTGTCGATCTCCTCTTCGGTGGTGGCAAAGCCCAACGAAATGCGCAAAGCGCCGAGCTTGGGGTCTCGCCCCATGGCAACCAGGACATGGCTCTCGCCGACCTTGCCGGACGAGCAGGCGGACCCGGCAGAAAGCGCCACACCTTCTAGATCGAAGGCAATCTGGCCCGTTTCGGCTTTCAGCCCCGGAAGGGTGAAGAAAGTCGTGTTCGAAACGCGCTGGCCCTCGGAGCCGTAGATGACGACGTCAGGCGCAGCTCCCCGCATTCCGGTTTCCAGTCGGTCACGGAGCGCCGAGATCGCTTCGTTGCGTGCCTCAAATTCCTTCGCAGCAGCTTCGGCGGCAGCACCAAACCCGATCACCGCAAGCGAGTTCTCTGTCCCCGAACGGTGACCTTTTTCCTGGCCTCCGCCATGGATCAACGGCCGTGGCATGAGCACTTCGCCACGCGTGACGAGCGCGCCGGCTCCCTTTGGTCCGCCGATCTTGTGTGACGATACGATCATGAAATCGGCGCCAAGCGCGTTGATATCGAGTTTCAAGCGGCCTGCAGCCTGTACCGCATCGACAACAAGCAGGCCGCCATGCGCCTGCACCAGCTTCGCAACCTCGGCAATCGGCTGAACGATGCCGGTCTCGTTGTTGACGAGCATGACCGCGACCATCGGCAACCCGGCCGACGTGTCATGAGCGGCAAGCGAAGCACCAAGCGCATCGAGATCGACGACGCCGGCCTCCGTCACCGGAATTTCCGCCGTCTGTTCCTTCGGGAACCGACCGCCTTCGCGCACTGCAGGATGCTCGACGGCAGAATAGTAAAGCCGGCTGACTTTAAGCGGCGTGCGCCCCATCCTGAACTCGGGCGTTAGCACCATATTGGCTGCCTCTGTGGCGCCGCTTGTAAAGATCACATGGGCCGGATCAGCGCCTGCAAGTGCCGCCACCTGGCGTCGTGCATGCTCGATCGCAGCACGAACGGCTCGGCCTTCGCCGTGGACCGAGTTCGGATTGCCGAACAGGTCCAACGCGCGCAGGACCGCGTCGCGCGCATGCGGATGCAGCGGCGAAGTCGCGTTCCAATCGAGATAAAGGCGTGGCGGCGCCATGATCTTTCGTCCTGCGCTAAGTCCTTGCGAGGCGGCTCGGCTCATTTTCCTTGAAATTTCGGCCGGGCTTGCCTTATGACACATCCCACAATGCGTGGATCGTCATGCAAGTTTCGAATTGTTCTAAACTGCGTTTTAGAAAAGCTGACAACATTCGTCAAGTCTTACGCAGGGCCGAACGCGAAAAATAAAAGCCGGAGTACCGATGCCCGAAGTCATTTTCAACGGCCCCGCCGGCCGTCTTGAAGGCCGCTACCAGCCCTCCAAGGAAAAAAGCGCACCGATTGCCCTCATTCTGCACCCGCACCCCCAGTTCGGCGGCACGATGAACAACCAGATCGTCTACCAGCTCTTCTACATGTTCCAGAAGCGCGGGTTCACGACATTGCGCTTCAACTTCCGCGGAATCGGTCGCAGCCAGGGCGAGTTCGACCACGGAGCGGGCGAGCTTTCGGACGCCGCGTCCGCGCTCGACTGGGTACAGAGCCTGCATCCTGATTCGAAGACCTGCTGGGTTGCCGGTTATTCCTTCGGTTCGTGGATCGGCATGCAGCTTCTGATGCGCCGCCCCGAAATCGAAGGTTTCATGTCGATCGCGCCGCAGCCGAACACTTATGATTTCTCGTTCCTCGCGCCCTGCCCGTCTTCCGGCCTGATCATCAACGGCGAAGCCGATAAGGTCGCGCCCGAGAAGGACGTCAACGGCCTCGTTGAGAAGCTGAAGACGCAGAAGGGTATCCTGATCACGCACCGCACGGTGCCTGGCGCCAACCACTTCTTCAACGGCCAGGTCGAGACGCTGATGAGCGAATGCGAGGATTACCTCGATCGCCGCCTGAACGGCGAACTCGTGCCGGAACCGGCTGCCAAGCGGATCCGCTAAGCGGTCCGCATCCCGGCGGTCAGTTCGAACGTCGGACAGGTCAATCCGTCAATGATCATCGGCATGCGGCTTCGCATGCCGATTTTCGTTAGGACATGCTGAGATGCGGCATTGTCCGGATGCGTGAAGGCGATGAACTGCTGCGCGACGTTGCGGTGGAAGAACCATTCCGCCAGCCCGCCGGCAATCTCCGTCGCATAGCCCTTGCCCCATTCCTGGTGCCGAAGCGAATAGCCGAGCTCGAAATCCTGCCGCTCACCGCCAAGCAGGGAAAAGCCCGCACGGCCAATGAAGCGGCCGTCGTCACGACTGAGGATCTTGTACTTGGTGGCTCCGTCCCTCTCCTGCTCGCCGAACCAATTGCGCAGCCGTTCCTCGGCCTTCTCACGCGACCACGGGGCCGCGCCCGAGAGATATCGTGTCGTCTCGATCGTGGAGTGAAGCTCATGGATCAGGCCAGCGTCGTCAGGTTCCCACATGACTGCGACAAGGCGGGGCGTCGCCAGAATCGCCTGTTGCATCACGGCTTCACCACGATACCGCCGCTGACCGGCGCACGCACGCCGGTCGTGCCGGGAAATGTCAATGGTAAGCCGTCCAACGACCTTACCGCGAGATAGGCCCAGGCTTCAGCCTCCATGGCATCGCCATTGAACCCCGCCTTTTCCGCCGATATTACCCTGGCGCCCTGGCGATGGGCTATATCTTCCAAATCCCGCATCAGCACGCGATTGAGCCGACCACCACCGCAGATGACGTAGAGGGTCGGCGTCACCGGCAAGTGACCGGCGGACTTGATGATCGAGGCGGCGGCGACATAGGCAAGTGTGCGGGCGCCGTCTGTAAGCTCCGCATCTGCACCCGACGGCGGCGGAAAGTCGTTGCGGTCGAGCGAGCGCCGCTTCTCTGCGGTGAAGAACGGGCTATTCAAATAGCGATCGGCCAGTTCCCCCACGATCCGTCCCTCGGAGGCTATCATGCCGCCCTGATCGAACGGCACGCCCGCATGCGTTTCGACCCACTGGTCGATCAGCGTGTTGCCCGGGCCACTGTCAAAACCGACTATGACGCCATCCGCGCCAATATAGGTCAGGTTTGAGATCCCGCCGATATTGACGAAGCAGACCGGCAATGTGGCATGAGGGACGTTGGCGGCGAGCGCCGCATGATAGACCGGAACCAATGGCGCGCCCTGGCCGCCATGCACCATGTCATTGGCACGAAGGTCGTAGACAACAGGAATGCCGGTTTCCCGTGCCAAAAGCGCCCCGTCCCCGATCTGGACCGTCAGCGCTTCGTCCGGGCGATGCAACACTGTCTGGCCGTGAAAGCCGATGACGTCGATCGACGCGACATCGAGCGCATTCGTGGCCAGAAATTCCCTTACGGCAATTGCATGACGTAACGTCAGTTCACGCTCGATAGACGCCAGATCGCCCGGCCGCTGCTCACGTTGCGCAATCGTCTTCGCCTGCTCCAGTGCCAGCTTCAATCGGTCGCGGAAGGCTGGCTCATAGGGAACACCGAGAAAGGGCCCCCGCTCGACGACGGCCCGGCCGTCGGTCCGCAGCAGCGCCACATCGATGCCGTCCAATGATGTTCCGCTCATCAAGCCGATCGCGGTCCTGATCTTCTCCATGACCCCTCGCTGGAAGATTTTCGCCAAATGGTGACTGTTCGGCAAAACAGTGCTAAACGCGCCGCGTCACTTCAACAATAGCCAATCCGAAAATCCGCACCCGAGAGCAAAAGGTCATGTCCGAGTTCAAATCCGATTTCCTCCGCACGCTGAAAGAGCGCGGCTTCATTCATCAGATTTCCGATGAATCGGGCCTCGACGAACTCTTCGCCAAGGAAACGGTAACGGCCTATATCGGCTTTGACCCGACCGCTCCCAGCCTGCATGCCGGCTCGCTGATCCAGATCATGATGCTGCACTGGATGCAGGCGACCGGCCATCGCGCCATTTCGCTGATGGGCGGCGGCACCGGCATGGTCGGTGATCCCTCCTTCAAGGAGGAAGCGCGGCAGCTGATGACCATCGATACGATCGAGAGCAACATCGCTTCGATCAAGCGCGTCTTCTCGAACTACCTCACCTACGGTGAGGGGCCGAAGGACGCGTTGATGATCAACAACGCAGAGTGGCTGAGATCGCTCAACTACCTCGAATTCCTGCGCGATGTCGGCCGGCACTTCTCGGTCAATCGCATGCTGGCTTTCGACAGCGTCAAGACGCGCCTTGACCGCGAACAGTCGCTGTCGTTCCTCGAATTCAACTACATGATCCTGCAGGCCTACGACTTCGTCGAATTGGCCAAGCGCTACGACTGCCGTCTGCAGATGGGGGGGTCGGATCAGTGGGGCAACATCGTCAACGGCATCGACCTCGGTCACCGCATGGGGACGCCGCAGCTCTACGCCCTCACCTCGCCGCTGCTGACGACCGCTTCCGGCGCCAAGATGGGCAAGTCTGCGACCGGCGCTGTCTGGCTCAACGCGGACATGCTGTCGGCCTATGACTTCTGGCAGTACTGGCGCAACACAGAGGACGCTGACGTCTCGCGCTTCCTGAAGCTCTACACAACGCTGCCGATGGACGAAATCGCACGCCTCTCAGCGCTTGCCGGTTCCGAGATCAACGAGGTCAAGAAGATCCTGGCGACTGAGGTCACCGCGATCCTGCATGGTCGTGTTGCCGCCGAGCAGGCTGCCGAAACCGCCCGCAAGACCTTCGAGGAAGGCGGCCTTGCCGAGAACCTTCCGTCTGTCGACGTCCCGGCTGCCGAACTCGACGGTGGCATCGGCCTTCTGTCGCTGATCGTCCGCGCCGGCCTTGCAGCCTCGAACGGCGAGGCCCGCCGCCACGTTCAGGGCGGTGCGGTCCGCATCAACGACCAAGCCGTCAGCGACGAGCGCAAGATCATCGGCAGCGAAGAGATCACCGCTGATGGCGTGATCAAGCTATCGCTCGGCAAGAAGAAGCACATCCTGATCCGCCGCGCTGCCTAAGCGCGGTCAACGTCTCAAACGGAAAGCCGGCCTCGCGCCGGCTTTTTTGTGCCTACTGGAATTCGAAGATGTTGCGGAAAACGCCCGGCGCGATGATCGACAACGGATTGACGATCAGATCCGGCGATTCCAACTTTCCTGTGAGCTTGAAGGTAATGCCGATCAGGCCGCGATCCGTGCCGTTCCCAAGGATGATGCCGATCAACGGCAATTCGGCAAACAGCCGGTTGAGGCCATAGGCAGGCATGAAGGTACCCGTCATGTCCATCCTGCCGCGCTGGTCACGAACCGTTCCCTGGAACACCGCGCCGACCTGGTCACCACGCACCACGCCGTTCTCGATACTGACGACGCCGTTCTGAGAGACAATACGTGCAAAGCCGCGCTGGAAACGCTGCGCCGATGTATCGATGTTCCGTTTTACCGCCGAATTCAGGCTTCGTTGCTCCTCGCCGACCGGCGTCGAAACGATCGAGTGCAGGCGCTGTTCGTTGACAAGCGAGAAGCGCCTGATGTCGATGGAGCCATCCCAATTGTCGCCCGCCCCGAGGCGGATCTGCATATTGAGCAAGCCGCCCATCATGTGCTGGTAGAGGTCGGCGAAGCGGGAAACAGAGCCGGCATCGCCGCTCGTGACATTGATAACGCCATTTCCCTTCGTCTGGGCTACGAACGCCTCCCCGCTGTCGGTGACGCCGGTGAAATTCAGTGTCTGCAGCCTACCGCCTGACGACACATAGGTCATCTCGGCATTGCGCAACTTCTCGTCGTTGAAACCGACGACGCGGCCGAGCTTGGCTCGAACGGATATGCTGCCGCTGTGGTCGGAGTCACCGCCGCTGCTGGACTTCAATCTCGCGATGATCGGACGGGCATCTGCACTCTCGCCTGACACGGAAACATCGAACCCTCCCTTGCCGCGCTTCACCGAAACGGAGAAGTCGTCCAGCGACGACAGTTTGACACTGTCGAAATCCGCCTTCACGAGATTGCCCTTGCCGATGACAAGCGAGCCATTTGCCCCGAATCCGTCCCCCTTGAGGACGAAGTTCTTCAACTCCGTGTTGTCCGCAGGGCCGGAGGCCTCGAATGTGGCCGTCGCGCCGATCCCGCCGCCCTTGGACCAACCGATCCATGGGAGAGATAGCCGCGCCCTTCCAAGATCGACAGTGACCGCCTGTCGGTCCTGATCGATGCGATTGAGTTCCACGTCGACGCTGCCATCGACGATGTCGTTGAGACCGGGCAGCACCTTTTCCCGCTGATCATTGTTCAAGGTGGCAGTAATGGTCTGCTGCGGCTGGACATTGGAAGACTTATCCGTCGGCTCGACAAGCTTGATCCCGGCGGCAATGCCATCGATCAGCCCTTTTCCGTCGAGGCTGACCTGCTTTGGATCCGCGTTCAACACGCCGTCGAGACCCGTGATCTTGCGGCCCGAAAACGGTTTGGCGACATCGAGATCCTGTAGCTGCAGGACCGCTTTCCATTCAGCAGGAGGAGGATTCTGCGACGAGATCAGCCCGATGCGAGCCTGCACTTTCGCCGACACCTTGCCCTTCAGGTCCTCGGGCACGAAGCCCGCGCGCTGCAAGACCTGGATCGGCTTATAGGTGAGCAATTCGCCGACGGCGTCAGCCGTGCCGGAAATGGGAAGATTGAGTTCGGCCATGAGCGGCTTGTCGTAGGTCGACGGCAGGACAAACGTGCCCTCGCCGACATTCACCGATCGTCCTGACGGAAAGAATGCCGTCCCGCTCTTGATCGAGATTGTCGCCCGCGGACCGCTCAGATCAAAGTGGGCATTCATATCGCGGATTGGCGGGATGTCGCCGGCCACGTTCATTCGGGTATCTGCGATGTCGAAAGCAATGCGGATCTGGTTCTCGTCGAGTTTCAGACCTTTGCCGACCGCCTCGTCCAGGCGTCCGAACGGAATGAAGACGGAGATTGATGCGTCGGTGACGGTGCCCCCGAAGAGGTTGCGCTGAACCCATTCGCGGCCCTTCGACGCCATCCAGAATGGCCACAATTGCTTGACTGCTGTTGTCTGCAACTGCTGTGACTGACCAGCAAAGCTGATCTCCGGCGACATGTCGCCGAGGCGAACATGCAGCGATCCAAAAAGACCGCCAGCAGGGCTCGAAACCCGCATGTTCGGGAATTCGAGTTCGCGGTCGGTAACGAGGTAACGACCGGTCGCCTGGATATCGAAGGCGAGCGGTTGCTCGCCTGACGCGGTGGGGGCCGCAGTGCCGCCGCTGACCAGTAGATCTATCCCGAAGCCCTTTCCTGCGGCGGCATCGATCTTGTCCAGATCGATAAGAGCGCCGGTGAGCGGCACGGATGTCGCGCCGAACTGAACACGCGATTTCGCGATCTCAAGCTTCTGCTTGTCAAAGTCGTAGGCAAGGTTGATGCGCCCCCCGCTCAACTCCTGCTGGTCGCCGTCCATATAGAATTGCCCGGGCTTCAGGTCGACCGAGGCGCCGAGGGCCGGCTCGGCTTGATCGCCGGTCCTTACTGCCGAGATCGTCACATCACCGGAGGCGTCGATGCCCTGCCGGATTTGACCCTGGACGTTCCGCTTGAGTGTGAACGGTCCCAGGTCGACGCCCGCCACTTGTCCCGTCAACTTCGAGGTACGTTCGCCGGTTCTTTCGGTGACGACGCTGAGCGTCGCTGCCTTGCCGTTGATCGCGACCTCACCATCCAGCGCCAGCGCGCCTTGGCGTGTCCTTGTGAAGGCCAGGCTGTCGACGACGATCGAGAGTGGACCATTCGCGGTATCGGCCAGCTTGATATCTATGCCCGAGAGTTTCACCGAGCGCGTCCCACCCCGCTCGACGAAACTGTCGATCATATCGAGTTGCGCAAACGCGGTTTCCATCGCCGCCGGGATCTCGTCGATGCGAACGTCATCGAGCTTGAGCGGCTTTCCAGATGGCAGCAGTGCTGTGTCGAGTGCGATATCTTCCGCCTCGATCTGCGCAATCGCGATGCGACCGCGAAAGAGTTGTAGCGGGTCGAGCGCCATGCGCATCGCATGTGTGGTCGACAGGTGCTGGCCGCTCTTCTCGTCAATCATGTTGACGTCGCGAGCCTCGAGCGCAAGGCGCAGGTTCGAGGTAAAGCGGATAGCAGTGGAACCGACCTCGGCCCTATAGCGAGGCCCGATGGCCGAATTGAGTGCAGCCTGCGCCTGCCGCGTCAGCGGCCCGTCGAATATGCCGCTTTCTACCGTGAAGACAATCGCAGCGAGCACGAAGAGAATAACGGCGATGCAGCCACCCGTGGCGCCGGCGGTCTTGCGCATGCGCGAACGCGACGGCGGGCAACTGACAATCATGGGATCTTCGGCCTGCGCCGAAGGGAGATCATGCAGTGCGACGATGTCTTTCTTGCGGAATGTAATTTTCTCGCCGCGGATCGCCGACATGCGTCTCGCCTAACTCCCTAATTTGCGGTTTGGACCAGACTGGCTGGACGACTGCCCGTCCAATATATATCTGGCAAATCACCTGTTATCCATAAACTCGGCAAAAGAAAGGTCTCTCCATGACGGATGTCAGCATCGGCACGACGGCGCCTGACTTCAATCTCCCGCGCGATGGCGGAGGCCGTGTCTCGCTTGCCGATTTCCGTGGTAAGCCCTTGGTGTTATTCTTCTATCCCAAGGACGACACGACAGGGTGCACGGCCGAGTCGCTGGCCTTTACGGCGCTTGCGGACAAGTTCGAAAAGGCCGGCGCTGCCGTCATCGGCATGTCTCCCGATTCCGTAAAATGCCATGATCGCTTTATCAAGAAGCATAGTCTTTCGGTTGTCCTGGCGTCCGATGAAGAGAAGACAACGCTGGCGGCCTACGGCGTGTGGAAACAAAAGAGCATGTATGGACGCAATTTCATGGGCGTGGAGCGCACAACCTTCCTCATTCGCGAGGATGGGACGATCGGAACGATCTGGCAGAAGGTGAAGGTTCCCGGCCACGCCGAAATCGTTCTTGCCGCGGTACAGAACCTGTCGCGATGACGTCTCGCTCCGGCATCACATCCCTGCGCGGCGGAGCGATCGACGCCATCCGCGCAATTGATCTCGATAGGAAGACGACGCTCGCCCAGGAAACTGCGACGCGTTGGTTTGCTCGCACACTGTCACTGCGTTCGCCACTTGACGCGCCGCTGCCTGATAGACCGGGTCGTCCGGATAAGCCGGACTTGATACCACCGACGCAAGTGGAGAGACGCTCCTTGCATACCGTCAAGGGACGGATCGCACTGCTGCATGCCATCGCCCACATCGAACTCAACGCCGTCGATCTGGCACTCGATATCGTTGCGCGATTCGCGACCGAACCCGTCCCGAACTCCTTCTTCGACGGGTGGATGCAGGTTGCCTTCGAAGAAGCGAAACATTTCCGCATGGTGCGCGCCCGCCTGAATGACCTCGACTCCGACTACGGTGACCTCCCCGCCCATGACGGCCTTTGGCAGGCCGCGCACGCGACGAGGAATGACCTGACGGCGCGCCTCGCCGTTGTCCCGCTTATTCTCGAGGCTCGCGGGTTGGACGTCACACCGTCGCTGCAGGCCAAGATGCGCGAAACCGGGGATTTGGAGAGCGCTGCCGTGCTCGATGTCATCTACAACGACGAGAAAGGTCACGTTGCGATAGGCGCCAAGTGGTTCCGCTTCCTTTGCGCCAGAGAAAAGCGGGATCCGGCACGAACATTCCACGCGTTGGTACGCGCCAATTTCCGCGGACCGTTGAAGCCTCCCTTCAACGACATCGCCCGGGCCGAAGCAGGCCTGACGCCGTCCTTCTACCGGTCGCTGACATCGACGAGCAACGCCTAATCCGATCGCGACAGCCATACTGACCTAAGTAAATATTAACCATAATCGTGCGTAATTGCGGCAATTGAGGCATCAGCCTTCGATTGGGAGATTCTCCGTGACGCATGCACAGCATAGCCGCGTATTCGGTCAGCGAAAACAAGAGCATATCCTGATCCTGGCGAGCGGTGACCGGGTCTGTCACCTCACCGTCAAGCCGTGGATGGCGGCGCTTGCCTTCTGTTTTGTCGGGGTCTTTGCGATCGGCTATCTGTTGGCCACATCCTATCTCGTGCTACGTGACGACCTGATCGGCGCGGCGATGGCCCGGCAGGCGCGCATGCAGCACGACTATGAGGACCGGATCGCCGCTCTGCGCGCCCAAGTCGATCGCGTTACCTCCCGTCAGTTGCTCGATCAGCAGGTTGTTGAAGACAAGGTCGACAAGTTGATGGAGCAGCAACTGGCGCTCACCTCACGCCACGGCAAGTTGGGCTCCCTGCTTGACCGGGCCGAAAGTTCCGGGCTCGGTAGCAAGGCGGCCCCACCACTCCAGTCCTACGCGCCCGACGCAAACGAGAAGCATGCCTCGCTCTCCGGCGCAGTTCAGGCTATCGAGAATCAGCTTGCCGGAACTGTAGAACCTGCTGAGGCGACGCCTGATAACGCGACGCTGGCTTACGTGCCGGCAAAAGAGACCGTTGGCGACCGAGCTGACCGGGTTTTTTCCAAGGTAACGCTGTCTCTGAAGGATATCGAGCAGAAGCAACGCACCCGCATCGCGCAACTGACGAGCGATGCCGGCGGCGCCGCCAATGCCATATCGAAGGAATTGACGCGGTTCAGGATTTCCGTCCCGGCCGAGCGCTTGAAGCAGGATGACACCGCAGTCGGCGGTCCTTACGTCGAGCCTGAGAGCACCGATGATTTCGATACGTCCCTTGCGCAGTTGGACGGTGCCCTCACCCGCCTGGAGACCGTACGGAGCACGGCCGAATCGCTGCCTTTCCAGAATCCGGCCGTCGGCAAGGAGATCACCAGCTCGTTTGGGAACCGGCGTGATCCGTTCCTCGGCCGACTGGCACTCCACTCCGGCATCGATTTCCGTTTTGCGCCTGGCGAAAAGGTTCGCCCGACGGCACCCGGCAAGGTCATAGCGGCCGGCTGGACTGGCGGCTACGGCAACATGGTCGAGGTGGATCACGGCAACGGCATTTCCACGCGTTACGGCCACATGTCGGAAATTCTCGTGAAAGTCGGCGACAAAGTCGACCGCACGGACGTGATTGGCCTTGCCGGCAGCACCGGCCGGTCCACCGGTACGCATTTACACTACGAAGTCCGTCAGGATGGTCGTGCCGTCGACCCCATTTACTTCATGAATGCGGGCTTGAAGCTTGCGAGTTACATCAGGTAACTACGCGCGCTAACCACGTCTTTACCTCTGCACTGGCTGCAAGGCCTGTATTCCTTGACTTAAGGACAGTTTCGGCTTATGTCGCGCTGCATTGCGCCACGCAATCACGCCGACTCAACCAGAGTACGGCCGAACCGGAACGGAAACAGTTTTCCCTTTGACGACATTTGCTGATCTTGGCTTAAGCCAAAAAGTGCTTTCCGCCGTGACCGACGCGGGTTACACGACGCCAACCCCAATTCAGGCTGGTGCCATCCCCTTTGCGCTTGAGCGCCGCGATATTTGCGGGATTGCGCAGACGGGAACGGGCAAGACTGCGTCTTTCGTTCTGCCGATGCTGTCGCTGCTGGAAAAGGGCCGTGCCCGTGCCCGCATGCCCCGGACTCTGATCCTCGAGCCGACCCGCGAACTCGCCGCCCAGGTGGCGGAGAACTTCGAAAAGTACGGCAAGAACCACCGCTTGAATGTCGCGTTGCTGATCGGCGGCGTTTCGTTTGAAGATCAGGATCGCAAGCTCGAGCGCGGCGCGGATGTTCTGATCTGCACGCCGGGCCGCCTGCTCGATCATTTCGAACGCGGCAAGCTCCTGATGAGCGCTGTCGAAATCTTCGTCATCGACGAAGCCGACCGCATGCTCGACATGGGCTTCATCCCGGATATCGAACGCATCGCAAAGCTTATTCCGTTTACCCGTCAGACGCTGTTCTTCTCGGCAACCATGCCGCCGGAGATCCAGAAGCTTGCGGATCGCTTCCTGCAGAATCCTGAGCGGATCGAAGTTGCCAAGCCGGCATCCACGGCAAAGACGGTAACGCAGCGCTTCGTTGCCTCGCATGGCAAGGATTATGAGAAGCGTGCTGTTCTGCGCGATCTCATCAAGGCTCAGACCGAGCTGAAGAACGCGATCATCTTCTGCAACCGCAAGAAGGACGTGTCCGATCTCTTCCGTTCGCTCGACCGCCACGGCTTTTCCGCCGGCGCTCTGCACGGCGACATGGATCAGCGTTCGCGTATGGCCATGCTGCAGAACTTCAAGGACGGTAATCTCCAGCTTCTCGTGGCTTCCGATGTTGCCGCTCGTGGTCTCGACATTCCCGACGTCAGCCACGTCTTCAACTTCGATGTTCCGATCCATTCCGAGGATTATGTGCATCGTATCGGCCGTACCGGCCGCGCAGGCCGTTCCGGCGCTGCATTCACCATCGTCACCCGCCACGACCAGAAACATGCCGACGCGATCGAAAAGCTGATCGGCGAGAAGGTCGAGTGGTTGAACGGCGACCTCTCCGCCTTGCCTCCGCCCGAACCCAGCCGCGACGACGATCGCTCGCGTCGCAAGGGCCGGGACAAGGACACCGGCCGCGGCAAGAGCCGTCGAGGTCATAAATCTGAAATCGCCGTCGCAGATAATGACGTCGAGACGATGGAAACAGCAGCACCAGCAAAGGTCGAAAGCGTGAAGCAAGAGCGCAAAGCAGAACAAAACAAGCCGCAGCAGAGCTCGCGCGCCGCTCGTCCTTACCCGGCAAACGACGACAATCGCGACCGCCGCCGCTATCGCGACCACGACGACGGTCCGACGCCGGTTGGCTTCGGTGATGAAATTCCCGCCTTCATGCTGATCACGGCCAACGCCAAGATCTGACGAATATGGGCACGCCTGGCATCGATTTCCCGGGCCTTGGCGTTGGCCTGGTGATTTTGCGCGACCGCAAGATCCTGCTTTACAGGCGCATGCGCGCTCCTGAAGCCGGCCACTGGAGCATTGTGGGCGGCAAGGTCGATCATATGGAGCCGGCCGAGCAGGCGGCTCGACGCGAGGCGGAAGAAGAAACCGGCCTATCGATCGGCCGCGTCAACCTTCTCGGCGCCACGGAACTGATCAGCGACGCGGATGCCCAGCACTGGGTTTCCCTGCTCTATGTAGCGTCCGAGTTCGATGGAGAACCGCAGCTCACGGAGCCGGATAAGCTGTCGGACTTCGGTTGGTTCAGCCGCGCCGATCTCCCGCAGCCGCTTTCCGCATTTGCGGCGGCCGCAATGGAAAAGCTCAAGTCCGGCGAACTCCTCTAAGGTTCATTCCGCTCGGACGGCCGCTTCGTAGGCAAGCCGAACCCATCGCGCCATGACATCCGGGTCGTCATAGGCATCGTCGGGGATGGACCAATACGGCATCTTCACCGGGCTTCTCTTCTTGCCTTCATAGGCCCATTGCGACGCTCCCGCCGCCTCGAATTCCGATGCGCTCTGCTCGTCGGCCTTCAACAGCATCTCGCCACGCACTTCGACAGCAACAATCCGCCCCATATGGTAGATGCCCTTGCCGCCGAACATACGCCTGATGGTGACGGGTCCAAGCCCCTGAAACATTTCTTCAATTGCCGCCGTGTCCATCCCTTAGCCCTTTAAAACCCCTCCTGCGCCAATGACCGCTTCCGGCGTATCCACATCCAGATGCGCCGCATCGCCAATATCGATGTCCACGACAGGCACGCCCGATGTTTCGATGATGTGCCGCGCCCCGACATCACCCTCCAGCCGCAGCACCGCATCAAATAGAGATTTAGGCAATATCACGGGATTTCCACGCTTGCCGCGCGACACCGCGCGGACGATCGACTGGCCGCCAGATTGCCGGAAAGCTGCCATTAGCTTATCGAGATCATCACTGGACACACCCGGCATATCGGCAAGCATGACGAGAATTCCTTCTGCGTCACGGGCGTGCTCGACAGAAAATCCCGTTGCGAGCGACGAGGCCATGCCCGACGCGTAATCCGGATTGTGAGCAATTGTCACGTCAAGTCCGGACAGTGCTGATTCAATCTCGCTTTTACGATGTCCCGTCACGACGATCACCGACGCCGAGCGGCTGCCGATCGCGGTCATCACCGATCGCCGGATAAGCGGCACACCGCCAAACTCCGCAAGCAGCTTGTGCGGGCCGCCCTCTCCCATCCGTCTGGCCTGGCCTGCGGCAAGAATGACTGTAACAAGCTTGCCGGCGGGGCTAGTGGGCGCCTCGGCTTCGCGCAGGCTGGGCCGCGCCTGGATTTCCATCAGAAGACCTCCCACACCCATGCCGCTGATGTCGACTGCGCTCGGCTGTTCGCCAGCCAGAATGCGGTCGAGTACCCAATCGAAGCCATTCTCCTTCGGGCTGCGTGCACATCCCGGTGCGCCGATGACGGGAATATCGCCGATCCGACCGAGGACAAGCAGGTTCCCGGGATCGACAGGCATGCCGACCTGCACGACTTCGCCGCCGGCCCTTCTTATGGCTTCGGGAATCACATCCTCCGCGTCGATCACGGCGGACGCGCCGAAAAGGATGACCAACTTCGGGGCGCTGTCGGGTAGCCGCAATGCGTCGAGAAGCGCCTGCGCTACCGGTTCGACGCGATGAGCAACTCGCGTTTCTCTCACGAGATGACTGCCCGATGCGACGAGCCGCCGGGAAAGCACGCGTGCCGTCTTGTCCATGACCGATGGCTTCAGCGACGGCAGTTCCGTCGCGATCAACGAGACCGAGCGGCCGGCAAAGGGCTTCACCTCGAAGGCGGATGTCGACCGCAGCACCTCGCATGCAAGGTCGAGTTTGGCGCCGGACACGGCGAGCGGGATGATCTTGAATGTCGCAACCATGTCGCCATTGCGAACGGGTACATGATCGTTGAGACAGGCAAGCGTGATGGCGGGGTTGATGCTGTTCAGCCGGTCGACCACGTTGCGGCTTGCGACGAACAGGCCGTCAACAGTCGAATAGACGTTCACGCGTCCCGTGGAAGCCTCAGAGAAGCGCAAATGGTCGGGCGCGATTGCCTGCGCAAGTCGTCTCGCCGCATCGTCCTCCCCGACGTCGCCCTCCTCCATCCGTGCGGCAATGACCTGCTCGATACCCTCGCCGCGCAGCCTTTCAATGTCGCCGGCGCCAATCCTGTGTCCTTTGGGCAGGCTGCCGCCGGCAAGCTTCACGGCATGAGCGAGGACCACGCCCTCGGCTGCCTCGATGGTGAATGATCCGAATTTCATTTGCTGTCACCAACCGGAGATAAGGTCCGCGTCCGCAGCGTCTGGACGATCTCCGCGAGAATGGCGACCGCGATTTCGGCTGGGCTCGACGCACCGATATTAAGCCCGATCGGCGCGCTGATTTTGGCAAGCGCGGCCTCGTCCGCACCGTCTGCGCGCAACCGTTCTAGCCGAGTCGCATGTGTCTTCCGGCTGCCGAGCGCGCCGACATAGAAACACCCGCGCCGCAACGCCTCGGTAATGGGATAATCGTCGATCTTCGGGTCATGCGTTACGGCGACGAGCGCCGTATAGGCGTCCAGCGGACGATCCTTGAGGACATCCACCGGCCAATCCGCCGTCAGATCGATGCCAAGGAACCGTTCCGGCGTGGCGAAAGCCGTGCGCGGATCGATGATCCTGATATCGAAGCCGGCAAGAGATGCCATCTGCGCCAGGACCTGACTGATGTGAACGGCGCCGATGATCACGATATGGGCCGGCGGCAGATGCACGTTCAGAAAGTAGCGATGCCCATCGACCTCGATTGCCGTCGATTTCCCTGAGCGAAAGGCAGCCTCGATATCCGCTCGCAAGGAGGGTTCCACCGGCTCCCCCTCGAGGACGACGATATCGCCGCCCTTCTCGAGATCGGTCAGCAGTACGGCGGCGCGGCGCGCCCGGCGCGCATCATTCAGCCGCGCAAGATTTGCCGCATCCATCAATTGAGCCTTTCGACATAGACGCGAATCCGGCCGCCGCAAGAAAGACCGACGCGCCACGCCGTTTCATCCGCAACGCCAAACTCGAGCATCCTGGCCTTGCCGTCGGCGATCACATCAAGCGCCTCGGCGATAACGGCGCCCTCGACGCAGCCCCCCGATACGGAGCCTTCGAAATTGCCGTCTCGGTCGATCACGAGATGACTTCCGGCCGGTCGTGGCGCCGATCCCCACGTCTCGATGACCGTGGCAATCGCCACGTCTCGCCCGCTTTTTCTCCAGGTTTCCGCCGTCATTAACGGATCAAGGTCAAAAGATGTCCCTGTCATGCGATGCCTTTCAATCTTTCGAGGTACCGGCGCGGGTCACATTCCATCGACCGCGTCGCGCCGAGTGCTTCCGCGAGGTCGCTCAAGGATGATAGATTGTGAACCGGTCGGAATTCGTCAACATGCGGCAGCATTGCGCGCACGCCACGCGCGCGCGGCTCGAAGCCGTCGAAGCGCAGCAGCGGATTGAGCCAGATCAGTCGCCGACACGAGCGATGCAACCTGTCCATTTCTGCCGCGAGCAGATCCGTTCCCTCGCGCTCCAGCCCGTCGGTGATCAACAGCACGACCGCGCCCTGCCCCAGCACACGGCGAGCCCACAGGCGATTGAACTCCCTCAGCGTCTCACCGATCCGCGTCCCACCGGACCAATCCCTTACCGCTGCCGCGCATTCGTCCATCGCTTCGTCGGGATCCTTGTGCCGCATCTGGCGAGTGACATTCGTGAGGCGCGTTCCGAACAGGAAGGTATGAACCCTCCGGCGCTTCTCCGTTAGCACATGGAGAAAGTGCAGAAAGATGCGCGTGTACTGGCTCATCGAGCCGGAGATATCGGCGAGAACGACCAAGGGTGGCTGAACCTCGCGGATCTCGCGGTAACGCGGAAGAATGAGGCCGGCCCCGCTGCGCAATGCAGCCCGCATCGTCGCGCGCGCATCCACATGCGCGTGAGCATGCGATGGGCGGAAGCGCCGGGTCCGCACCTTGTCCAGAGGCAGCTGCAGTTTCGCAAGTGCCTTCTTGGCCGCGGCAATCTCCAGCGCCGACATTTGGGCGAAGTCCATCCGCCGGAAGACTTCGTTGCCCGACATCGTAAAGCGCGCATCGATCTCGATATCAGGCTCGTCGCGCGGCGGCTTGTTGTCCCTTCGGTCGCCGAGCAAGGCGTCCGCGGCACGGCTTTCGCCGGGCTTTGCTTTCTCCTTCTCGCGCGTATCCGGCGCCCTTGGCGACAGCATTGCGATCATCTTCTCGACAAGGTCCCGCGAGCGCCAAAAAAGGCGAAACGCCTCGTCGAAGACTGGCTTGTCTTCGTGCCGTTTGACAAAGACGGATGAGAGCGCGGCGTGAAATTCCTCACGCGACCCGATACCGATCGTCTCCACCGCCTCGATAGCATCGACGATCGCGGCCGGCCCGATCTTCATGCCGGCCTTCCGCAGTACCCTGGCAAAGAAGACGATATTATCGGCAAATCGACCGTCACCGACCGGAAGGGGCGGAAAGACAATCCCATCCTGTCGGCTTGTCGGTTCCATCCGTTATCCTGCCGCCTGCAGCTCGCCCCTGATATCCTCCAGGACTTTCGCACCGTCGCTGCCCTGGATACGCGCGATGTCGTCCTGGTATTTCAGCAGTGTTCCGATCGTATCGGAAATCGTTTCCGGATCGAGCGCCAGGCGATCGAGTTCGGTCAGCGCTGTCGCCCAATCGATCGTCTCGGCTACGCCCGGGTTCTTGAAAAGATCCAGTGCCCGAAGCTTCTGTACATAGGCGACGATCTGCGCGGACAGAGCTGAATTGCAGCCCGGCACCTTGCGGCGAATAATCTCCAGCTCCTGCGCGGCATCGGGATACTCGACCCAATGGTATAGGCAACGCCGCTTCAGCGCGTCGTGAACCTCACGCGTCCGGTTCGTGGTTATGATGACGATCGGTGGCTCGGCTGCACGGATAGTGCCGAGCTCGGGGATCGTCACCTGAAAATCAGAGAGAACCTCCAACAGAAAGGCCTCGAACGCTTCATCGGTGCGGTCGAGCTCGTCGATGAGGAAGACGGGCGCCCGCCCATCTGCGCTCGACAGAGCCTGCAACACCGGCCGGCGGATGAGGTATCGTTCGGAGAAGATGTCCGACTCTATCCTGTTCCTGTCGGTCAGCCCGGACGCTTCGGCCAGGCGGATTTCGAGCATCTGTGCCGGATAGTTCCATTCGTAGACAGCCGAAGCGATATCCAGTCCTTCATAACATTGCAGGCGGATCAGCGGCCGGCCGAGAGCTTTCGAGAGCACCTTTGCGATCTCGGTCTTGCCGACACCCGCCTCGCCTTCCAGAAAGAGAGGACGCTTCATCTTCAGGGCCAGGAAAAGCACTGTTCCAAGCGCCCGCCCCGCGAGATAATCCTGATCGCCCAGCATCGCGATCGTCTCATCGATCGACGATGGCAGCGGCGGATGAGTTTGATCCGGCATGTCTCCTCCCTTTTTCAGGAGTTATAGCGTGTGGTAATCGCGGTTCATATAGACAAGCGCAGGCTTCGCCTCGTTGTACCGGACTGCCACGACCTCGCCGAAAATGATGTGGTGCGTCGACATTTCCTTGATTTCGCTCACGCGGCAATCGAAGGAGGCAAGCGCGTCGCGAAGAATTGGCGCGCCCGTTACCAGCTTGTCGAACACACCCGTCGCGAAGCGTTCGTCGTTGGTGAGCAGCGCACGCCCCGAAAAGGCATCCGCAAGCTCTTGATGATGCGCTGCTAAGGTATTCAATGCAAAGATGCCGCTCCGAAAGAAGATGTCGTTCTTCGGATTGCTGTTGTTCAGGCATACCAGGACGGTCGCAGGGCTATCGGATACCGAGCAAGCGGCAGTGATCGTCACGCCTCGGCGCTCCTCGCCGATCGCCGTCGTTACGAGCTGCACATGGCCGCCAAAGCGGCTCATCGCATCCCGGTAGAGGCGCGGGTCGATCGGTTGCTTGTTCAACAAAGGCATTCTCCATCCGGCGTCACCGGTTTTGCTGTTTTCTATAATATGAAGGTGATCGGTTACCTTTTCTACAAAAGCCAGGCGAAAAGCTTCCCAACCGTGCGTTTTTCTTTGACGATCGATGCCGGACGGATAAAAGAGCAGGACAAACGACACGGACCTGCGGCTTTTATGAATACTTTGCGTGGCCTAGCACTTCTGCCGATGCTGCTCCTTGCGGCCGGAGAATGCCATGCCGCCGGCCTCACGATTGGCGTCGTTGCGCCACAGACTGGCAACCTCGCGCCAATCGGAGCCCAGATCATTGCCGGTGCCACTGCCAGGATCCAGCAGGATGGCAACACGATCGTCACTGTCGCGGAGACTTGCGAGGAAAACAGCGGCGCGGCGATCGCTGACGCGTTGATCAATGCCAAGGTCCAGGTAGCCGTAGGCTTTCTCTGCAGCGAGACGCTCGAGGGCGCGCTGCCAAAGCTGAAGGATGCCAATATCCCGGCGATCACCATCTCGGTGCGCTCACGCATTCTCATGGAAGATGCGTTGAAAAATGCCTGGCCGCTCTATCGAATGGCGCCGGCCGATGGCGCGGAAGCGGAGAAGATTATCGAGGTGATCGTACGGGAGTGGGCCGCCTCGCCGATCGCACTGGTCGAGGACGGCACTATCCATGGCCGGGAGCTTACGGAAGCGATCCGAAACGCGCTCGAGGAAAAAGGCCTCAAGCCGGTTTTCACCGACACCTATCGACCGGGCCAGGAGCAGCAGGTTGCTCTTGTACGCCGCCTGAAGAAAGCCGGGGCGACAAAGGTCTTTGTCGGCGGGGATCGGAGCGACGTTGCGGTGATCGCACGTGATGCCACAGCGGAAAAGATTCAACTCGATATCCTCGGTGGCGACGCCATGCGGGCTGCCGACCAGCCGCTCGCGCTTGCCGATGGCGTTTACGCCGTTGCCCTGCCCGACTATGCGGCGCGCCCGGAAGCGAAGCCGGTTGTCGATGCGCTCCGCGCCGGCGGCGTCGAGCCGGAGGGTTATGTTCTGCCTGCTTATGCAGCTGTGGAAATCGCGACGAAGGCAGCCCAGGATGCCGGCGCTGATGATAGGCCGATCGCGCAGCATATCGGCGGCACCCCCTTCGAGACGATTATCGGAAAGATTGCTTTCAACGCCGGCCACGAATTGGCCGATAACCCCTACCGCCTGCTGCTGTGGCATGCCGGTTCGTTCGTGCTGCCAAGCGCTCCGATCGAATAGGCTTTGCCACCGCGGCACGAGTTTTACGGAGAGACGTCAATGACTACGCCCATTCGCATCGCGCCATCCATCCTTGCCGCCGATTTTGCCAAACTGGGCCAGGAAGTCCGTGACGTGACCGCGGCTGGAGCCGATTGGATCCACCTCGACGTCATGGACGGACACTTCGTCCCAAACATTTCCTTCGGCCCTGATGTGATCAAGTCGCTGCGCTCTTATACGGACGCCGTCTTTGATTGCCACCTGATGATTGCACCTGCCGATCCTTACCTGGAGGCCTTCGCCAAGGCGGGCTGCGACCGCATAACCGTCCATGCCGAAGCGGGGCCGCATCTCCACCGGTCGCTTCAAACTGTGCGCAGCCTGGGCAAAAAGGTCGGGGTCACCCTCAATCCGGCCACGCCGCTTTCAGCACTAGAAAATGTCCTCGACGACGTCGACCTGATCCTTATCATGTCGGTAAACCCTGGATTTGGCGGACAGAAATTCATTCCCGCGATGGCGGACAAGATTGCCGCCGCGCGGTCACTCATCGGTGACAGGCCGATCGATCTCGAAGTCGATGGCGGAGTAACAGTCGAAACCGCGCCGATCGTCGGCAAAGCTGGCGCCAATGTTCTCGTCGCCGGTTCGGCGATCTTCAAGGGCGGCTCGGTCGAGGCCTACAAGGCGGCCATCAGCGCCTTGCGCAGTGCCGCCGAAGGTCAGTCCAAGTCGTGATGAAAGCAGACCGTCCTTGATCTCCGAGCGGCTCAAGGCGGCGCGCCCGCCTATCCCCGATCTATTCGCAGGCGCCGTGCTCTGGGGCACGCAGATGCTCGCGTCCGCGATGGCCGCGCTCTATTTCAGAAACGGAATGGAGACGGCACATCTCCGCGACCTCGCGCTACTCTATTTCACAGGCGGATTGCTGGCTTGGCCATTCATGTTGCCATTGGGGCGCTTCCTTGCGCACCGACGCTCGCCGGAGACGCGTTTTGCAGCCTTCTTCCTGACGCTTGCTGCCGGGACGATCCTGATGACCGCCTTTCTATTCGCCATGGACTACCGGGTCTTCTACTCGGCGTGGCATGCGTCTTTCGGATCCCTGACTTGGGTATTTCAGTTCGTCTTCACCGGAGCCAGCGCAGTCTATCAGTTCGCCGTCCTTGGAATTCGCCTGTTTCTTCCGCTCGGCCTTCTCTGCCTTTTCGGCACTAGTGTTGCGCTTGCCAAACGCATGCGTTGAGATTGCCGCCTGTCTTTGATACAGGGGCGCCAGCATTTCCTTATGAACGAAAGCAGGAAGCCATGATCCCGCGCTATTCCCGGCCAGAGATGGTCGCCATCTGGTCGCCCGAAACAAAATTCCGCATCTGGTTCGAGATCGAGGCTCACGCCTGCGATGCGCTCGCCGAACTGGGCGTCATCCCGAAATCAGCTGCGAAGACGATCTGGGAACGAGGCGGCGCCGCCACGTTCGACGTTGCGCGGATCGATGAAATCGAGGCCGTCACCAAGCACGATGTCATTGCCTTCCTGACGCACCTTTCAGAGATCGTCGGTCCCGATGCGCGTTTCGTCCACCAGGGCATGACGTCTTCTGACGTTCTCGACACCACATTCAACATCCAGCTCGTCCGCGCAGCCGACATCCTGCTCGCCGACATGGATCGTCTGCTCGCCGCTCTCAAGGCACGCGCCTTCGAACACAAGGACACCGTCCGCATCGGTCGCAGCCACGGCATTCATGCCGAGCCGACCACGATGGGCCTGACGCTCGCACGCTTCTACGCCGAGATGAGCCGCAACCGCGCCCGCTTGCTGGCCGCGCGTGCCGAAATCGCCACCGGTGCGGTCTCCGGCGCTGTCGGCACTTTCGCCAATATCGACCCGCGCGTCGAGGAACACGTCTGCGCCAAGCTCGGCCTGGTGCCGGAGCCGGTTTCGACGCAGGTCATCCCGCGCGACCGGCATGCGATGTTCTTCGCCATTCTCGGCGTCATTGCCTCTTCGATCGAAAACGTCGCGATCGAGATTCGCCATATGCAGCGCACGGAAGTCCTGGAAGCCGAGGAATACTTCTCGCCCGGCCAGAAGGGCTCTTCGGCCATGCCGCACAAGCGTAACCCGGTCCTGACTGAAAACCTGACCGGTCTGGCGCGCCTGGTGCGCATGTCGGTCGTTCCCGCCATGGAGAACGTCGCCCTGTGGCATGAGCGCGATATCAGCCATTCGAGCGTCGAGCGCGGCATCGGGCCCGACACGACGATCACGCTCGACTTTGCCCTCAACCGTTTGGCCGGCGTCATCGAGAAGCTCGTGGTCTATCCCGACAACATGATGAAGAACCTCGACAAGTTCCGTGGCCTCGTGCATTCGCAGCGCGTGCTTCTGGCGCTGACACAGGCAGGCGTTTCCCGCGAGGATGCCTACCGGCTCGTCCAGCGCAACGCCATGAAGGTGTGGGAACAGGGCAAGGATTTCCTGGAGGAGCTGCTTGCCGACTCCGAGGTTCGTGCCGCGCTATCAGAAGAGGAAATCCGCGAGAAATTCGACCTCGGTTACCATACCAAGCACGTCGATACGATCTTCCGGCGCGTCTTCGGCGCTGCCTAAGCTGGATTACCGAGACGGCGCCTTCACCGGCGCCGTTTTTCGCTTCGTTTTTTTGAGCCTTGCCGACGCGCTCGCCTCGCCTCCACCATTATGACCGTTGGACGCTTTTGACGGCCGTCGATTGCGAACGCCTTTCGCCGCCTTGGCAACGAGGCGATCGAGATGTTGGAGGTCCTCCTCGTCAAGATGCTCGATGCCGATGAAGCGGTTTTCCGCGTGGCTGGTGAGTATGATCTCGTCGAGTTTGGCCTGCACCGCTCGAGCATCCCGCGTCTGCGCGTTCTGAAGCACGAAGACCATCAGGAAGGTGATGATGGTCGTTCCGGTGTTGATGACCAGTTGCCAAGTCTCGGAGAAGTCGAAGACGGGGCCTGTCCCTGCCCATACCGCGACGAGTACGACGGCCAGTACGAACGTCGCGGGCCTGCCTGCCCATTCAGACGTCTTGCTGGCAAAGCGGGTAAACAGATGCTGTGGCGTAGCCATGTACAACCTCCCTCGGTATTCGCCTCAACGAAACTCCCAGGGAGGTGTTGCAGTTCCCGGCGCCCTGACTGTCAGACCACTGGCGGTGCCACAAGCTTCCTATACAGGTGCCAACTGGCATGCCCGAGGATCGGCATCACCAACGCCAATCCGACAAAGAGCGGGATGGTGCCAACGATGAGAGAAACGGCGATGATCAGCCCCCAGCAGAAAACCGGGATCGGGTTGGCGACGGTCGCTCTGACCGATGTCTCCATCGCGCAGACGAGACCGACATCCCGATCCAGCAACAACGGGAAGGTGACGACGGTCGTGGCCAACACGATAATAGCAAAGCCCAGACCAAGCACATGTCCCCAAATGATCAACTGCAGCCCTGCAGCCGTGCCGAAGATCTCCGAGACAAAGAGGGAGATCGATCGCGGGAAAACGTCGCCGAACACGTTGGCATAGAGCGTCTGCGCAGCGACAAGCCAGACGACGAAGAAGCCGAACAGCAACAATCCACCAGCAATGATCGATGGAAACGCTGGCGATCCTGTTACCTCGAGCGCGTGCCTCCACGAGGTATCCATGCCAGATTCGCGCCTGCGGCTGATCTCATAGAGCCCGATCGCGGCGATAGGGCCGATCAGCGCAAAGCCTGATACCAGCGGAAAAATCATCGGCAGGAGGTTGGCACTTGACGTCGCGACAGCGAGAAAAATGCCGGCAATCGGATACATCAGGCACAAAAACACATAGTGGGATGGTTTTTCACGAAAATCGTCGAGGCCGCGCCGTAGCGCATCAAAGACATCCGAAACGCTGATCTTGTTGACGACCGGGCGTGTGTAGACGTCGCTTGCACCCGACATAACATGGAATGCCGTCATGGCTTTCTCCTCCTCAGCCAAGATAGCCGGCAGCAAAAGGATCGGCGACAACGCCGATACGAGACGCAACCGGCACTGCCAAAAACATAACAAATTTCAGAGGCCTTGTCCCACCCTCCCTTGACATCGCCGTCAAGCTTTCTCACATCCGCGCCATCATGAAAGCTTCAGACGCCGAAATCCTCATCATTCCCGGTTATACGAATTCCGGCCCCGATCATTGGCAAAGCCGCTGGGAGGCCAAGCTCAGCACGGCTCGTCGTGTCGAACAGGCAGAATGGTCGAAGCCGGTCCGCGACGATTGGGTTCAGCGGATCGCCGAGGAGGTGAACGCAGCCACGCGACCTGTGGTGCTGGTTGCGCATTCGCTTGGCATTCCATCGGCGATCCATGCAATTCCCCATTTTCGGAACACGATAGCCGGGGCATTCTTCGTTGCACCGCCCGATGTCGCCAATCCGGTAATACGGCCGAAGCACCTGATGACATTCGGCCCGTACCCGCGGGATCCACTTCCCTTCCCGACAATCACGATCGCCAGCCGCAACGATCCCTTCGGCAGCTACGAGCACGCCGATGACATCGCTGCAAGCTGGGGATCCCTCCTCATTGACGCTGGTGAGGCCGGCCATATCAACACCGAGTCCGGCCACGGGCCTTGGCCGGAAGGAACAATGGTGTTTGCCCAGTTCCTTAGCCGTTTGAAGCCGTAATACCGGACGCTTTGGCAGAACCGCAACTCACAGTCGGGCATTGCATCGCCGCGCCCGGCACGGGAACGCGCGGGCGGTTTTAGCTGAGCAATCGGCTAGTCACCCTCTCCGCGAATGAAGAGAACGCCCGCCAGGCCCACAAGTACGATGCATTGCAGTATGAACATCGGCCATTCTGGAGACATCGCATTCCCTCCACCAATTGGGGCGATATAGGGCGCCACCGCACAAGTGAATGGGCTCTGCGGAAGCTTGTCTGCACCCCTCAGGCTACGCAGGGGCGAACGCACAACCAAGTAATTGTTTTTACGTGGATATTATTTTTATGGCATTAAGGGCTGTTTAATTCAATGCATCCAAAATATACACGCGCTAGGAGAGCGAGTACGCAGATTGAAACAAGCGACGCCCGGCAACCGGGGCCAACCGAAGACCAAGCTTGATGCGACCGGGCTCGACGACGACGCGCCCCGAATGAATAGCGCCGAGCTCTCGGAGCGCGAGAGTCGCTGGAACTACGCTCTTGTCGGGTCAGGCCTCGGCGTCTGGGACCACGATCTTCGTCTTGGCAAGCGCTACTATTCCGATACGTGGAAAACCATGCGTGGCATGGCGCCCGACGAAGATGCCGACGGTGACTACGACACCTGGATTGAACTCATCCACCCCGATGATCGGGAATTCGTCGTAAGGGCGATCGATCGCCAGAATGCAGGCGATCCGGACTATCAGATTTTCGTGTATCGCGAGCGCCACAGGGACGGCCACTGGATCTGGATCGAATGCCGTGGTGCTTGTGTCGAATGGGACGAAAATGGCGCCCCTGCCCGCCTCGTCGGCACCGATACCGACATCACCGAGCGCAAGGAGGCGGAGGAGCGGCTGGCGCACGTGTCGCGACGCCTCGATCTCGCCCTTGATATCTCCAATATCGGCGTCTTCGAGGCCGACATCGAGAATGGCACGGTCGATTGGGACGACCGTCTTCTGGCGATCTACGGCATTACCGGGACGTCGCCGGCCACCACGGGCGATGCCTGGGAGGCTTCGCTGCATCCCGATGACAGGGAACGTGTGCTAGCGACCATCAACGCGAGCATCGCTGACAACACCGATTTTGAGCACGAATTCCGCATCATCCGGCAGGACGGCATCGAGCGCGTCATCCGCGCAAAGGCGGCCTTCTTTCTTGACAGCGACGGACGCCGTAAGCTGATTGGTGCGAATTGGGATGTCACCGCCGAAGTTCGGCTCAATAGCGAGTTGCAGCGCGCCAAGGATCTCGCCGAAGCCCGCAATAGAGAACTCGAAAGCGCCAAGGAGAACATCGAGCACCTGGCGCTGCATGATTATCTCACCAACTTGCCCAATCGCCGATACCTGGACCGCATGCTGGACGAGCGTTCCGCCGAATGTCGCCGGACTGACCTGACGCTCGCGATCCTCCATATCGATCTCGATCGCTTCAAGCAGATCAACGATACGCTCGGCCACCGTGCCGGCGATGCGATGCTGAAGCACGTTGCGCAGGTCCTGAAAAGGAACGTCCGTTCCACCGATTTCGTCGCTCGTATTGGTGGCGACGAGTTCGTGGTCCTGTGCACCCTCGACGTCACACCAAAGAAGATCTCCAATCTGGCCGAACGCATCATCCGCGAGCTCTGCAAGCCTATTCGCTACGAGGGCCATGATTGCCGTTTCGGCGCAAGTATAGGAATCGCCACGGGGGACGGCCCGGCGCTGGATGCCAAGCAACTTCTGCTAAATGCCGATATCGCGCTCTACCGTGCAAAGAGCGGCGGGCGCAATCGCCACGAATTCTTCTCGACCGATGAGCGGCGCCGCATCATCGCCAGCAAGCGGCTGGCCGACGAAATCCTGCTGGGCCTGGAACGAGGCGAGTTTATTCCGTTCTACCAGTTGCAGTTCCATGCGCGAACGCTCGAGGTTGCCGGCGTCGAGACACTGGCGCGCTGGCAGCACCGCGAACACGGTTTGCTGGCCCCCGATCGTTTCCTCGCGATTGCCGAAGATCTGGATGTTGTCTCGACGATCGACGGTCTTATCCTCGAGCAGGCGCTGGCGGATCGCCAGCGATGGGAGGATGAAGGGCTTCGCATCCCGAAGATCGCTGTCAACGTCTCGTCGCGTCGCCTCGCCGATCCGAACCTTGCGAAGAAGCTTCGCGGACTGAAGATCGAACCACGCACGATTTCATTCGAACTGCTTGAATCGATCTCGCTGGACGATTGCGATGATGCCGTGACCGCCAATCTCCGGCAGCTACGCCGCCTCGGCATCGATATCGAGATCGATGACTTCGGCACGGGCCACGCGTCGATTGTTAGCCTTTTGAAGCTGAGCCCGAAGACCTTGAAAATCGACCGCGAGCTGATCCGCATGCTGCCCCATTCGGCAGAGCAGCGGAAGCTCGTCCGTTCGATCATCGACATCGGTCGTTCGCTGAATATTCTCGTCACGGCTGAGGGGGTCGAGACGATGGACCACGTCCGCATCCTTTGCGACCTCGGTTGCGACATGCTCCAGGGTTACGCGCTGGCCCGCCCGATGCCCGCATTGCAGATAGCGCCCTTTGTACGCGCCGCGTCCTGGCGGGGCGTGGAAGGCCCTGCCCGCGGTCTGCAGCAGGATCTGCGCAAGTCGATCAACAGCTCCGGCCAAAGATAAAGGCCTGCATGACTGTGCCGTGAGGGACGGCTCACATTCCGTTGATCGCAAAAAACCTGTAAACTGCTTCGCAGAAAGTCTTCGATTCTCTTAGCGGCACTCCGGCAATCCCGGATTCCGGGGAAGGAGTGACAGGCGGATTGTGAAACCCTCGCTTTTCCTTTAAGGGGACGCCACGAGATCGATCCACTCGCGCTATCCCAAGAGCGCCAACGATAGAGAACAATTGCAATGAACCGTCGCCGCCGTATTTACGAGGGCAAGGCCAAGATTCTGTATGAGGGCCCGGAACCGGGCACGCTGATCCAGTTCTTCAAAGACGATGCCACCGCCTTCAACAAGAAAAAGCACGAAGTCATCGATGGCAAGGGCGTTCTGAACAACCGCATTTCAGAATACATTTTCAGCCATCTGAACAAGATCGGCATTCCGACGCATTTTATTCGTCGCCTCAACATGCGCGAGCAGTTGATCCGCGAAGTCGAAATGATCCCGCTCGAGATCGTTGTACGCAACGTTGCCGCCGGCTCGCTGTCCAAGCGCCTTGGCATCGAGGAAGGCGTGGTGCTGCCGCGCTCGATCATCGAGTTCTATTACAAGTCTGACGCGCTCGACGATCCGATGGTTTCCGAAGAGCACATTACGGCATTTGGCTGGGCGAACCCCGCCGAACTCGATGACATCATGGCGCTTGCCATTCGCGTCAACGACTTCATGACCGGTCTTTTCCTCGGCGTCGGCATCCAGCTTGTCGACTTCAAGATCGAATGCGGTCGCCTGTACGAAGGCGACATGATGCGCATCGTCCTGGCCGATGAGATTTCGCCGGACTCCTGCCGTCTCTGGGATATCGATACCCGTGAAAAGATGGACAAGGACCGCTTCCGCCGGGACATGGGTGGACTTCTCGAAGCCTATTCGGAAGTTGCGCGCCGCCTCGGCATCATCAACGAGAACGAGCCTGTGCGCGGCACCGGACCGGTGCTCGTGAAGTAAGACTTTCAGGCCAAGCAAGACAGGGAAGATAAAGTGATCAAGGCTCGTGTAACCGTCACGCTGAAGAACGGCGTTCTCGATCCGCAGGGCAAGGCAATCGAGGGCGCCCTCGGTGCTCTCGGCTTCGATGGTGTCGGCCATGTCCGTCAGGGCAAGGTTTTCGACGTCGAACTCGAAGGCGCTGACAAGGCGAAAGCGGAGAGCGACCTCAAGGCAATGTGTGAGAAACTCCTCGCAAATACGGTCATCGAGAACTATAATATTTCCGTCGACTAATCTTGGTCGTGGAGCGCACTCGATGGCTGAATTGACGCAAGAGCTCATGCTTGAGTTGTTGACGAAGATGAACGAGCACATCGATACGCTGGATGCGTCGCTTGACGAGATCCGAAGCGAAATGCATTGCATGCGCGACACGATGACCACGATGGAGCAGGAAATACACAGTATTTACGGTGTCCTCGGTCGGCACGAAGGCCGGCTGGAGCGTATTGAAAAGCGTCTCGTACTCAGAGAACTTGCAGAAGCACAAACAAGGTTTTAGCCGCACTCATGAAATCAGCCGTCGTTCAACTTCCGGGTCTCAATCGCGATCGCGACATGATCGCAGCACTGACGAAAATCTCCGGTCACGCGCCGGTGACCATCTGGCAAACGGAGACGGATATTCCCGACGTCGACCTGATCGTCATCCCCGGCGGCTTTTCCTATGGCGACTACCTCCGTTGCGGCGCGATCGCAGCGCGCATGCCGGTCATGCAGGCGATCATCGAAAAGGCGAACAAGGGCGTCAAGGTTCTCGGCGTATGCAACGGTTTCCAGATCCTGCTCGAGGCAGGTCTGCTCCCCGGTGCGCTGATGCGCAATGCCTCGCTCAAATTCGTCTGCCGCGAGATCAAGCTCGAAGTCGTAAACGCCGACACCGATTTCACCCGCGCCTATTCCAAAGGCCAGATCATTCGCAGCCCAGTCGCCCATCACGACGGCAACTACTTCGCCGACGCCGAAACCCTGGCGAAGATCGAGGGCAGCGGTCAGGTCGTATTCCGCTATGCGGTAGGCACCAACCCGAACGGCTCGATCAACGATATTGCCGCGGTCATGAACGACAAGGGCAACGTCCTCGGCATGATGCCGCATCCCGAAAACCTCATCGAAGCAGCGCATGGCGGTTCCGACGGCCGTGGTCTGTTCGCATCCGCCCTCGAGGTAATCGCAGCTTAACCTTCGGCACGTAAGAGGCCATTCATCCGGTCCATTGGAGCAAGTTGATGCGTCCTCGCCTTTCGACGACACGTGTTCTCGCGATTGCCGCAACGGCGGCGCTGGTCGCGTCCTGCCAATCGAACACGCCCGCGAAGGGTCCTGACCGCAGCGCGCTGTCCACCATGGAGCGCGTTGCTCTCGGTGCGAACGCCTGCTGGTTCAAATCGGGCGACGCGGCCTTTGCCGCATACAAGCTGGCGCCGGAGTTGAATTCCTTCTCCGGTCGTCCGCGCATTCTCGTCGTGCACAAGGGAAGCCCCGAAAGCCGCCCATTGCTCGTTGTTCAGGCAGAGGGCAACCCCTCCAAGCTCGATGCCTTCGGTCCGATGATGCAAGGCGCCACCGGACCGCGGATCGTCAAGGATGTCACCCGCTGGGCCTCCGGCGGCAAAGCTTGCGGCTGATCAGTCCCAAAAGAACGACTTGCTGGCTTCCTTGCTCGCCTCCGCGCGCGTGACGCCAATGTCCAGCAGTTCGGCGTCCGTCAGACCACGCAACACCCTGCGGCTCTCTCGCTTCTGATGCCACGACGTTAGTCGTTGCAATGCGGACACCAGCAAGGCTCGAGTGCGCGGCACACGGCGAGAGTCTTGCTGAATGCGGCATTGTATCGATTGCACCTTGGAAGGGAGCGGTGCAATCCGGAGCTCGTTCTCTGGAACGGCGGACATTTCATTCTCCAAGTGGATTGTGTCTGCGGCGCAGATAATCTTGACCGATAAAGGGTGACAATATAGAGAATTGTCATCATGACAAATTGGCTCCCAGACGTTTCGCGCGGTTTCGGCCCGGTTTATCTCCGGATTGCGGACAGCATTGAATCAGCCATTGCCGCAGGTACATTGCCCGCTGGCAGCAAGCTGCCGCCGCAGCGAAACCTTGCCTACGACATAGGCGTAACAATCGGGACAATCGGCCGGGCTTATGCGCTGGTGCACGAACGCGGCCTCGTAGCGGGAGAAGTCGGCCGCGGCACATATGTCCTGGATCGCGCCGAGACGGCACCCGGCAATCAGCCGGACCCACTGACCATCGCGCTCGGCGGCACGCGTCCGATCGATGCGCCGGCCGGCAAGATACGCTTTGACACCACCGCGGCTCCGGACCTCGGCCAGGGCAAGATCATCGGCAGCGTGCTCGCCGCAATCGGCGAGGAGCAGCTTTCCGAGATTTCGTCCTATTCCCGTGTTTTCCCGCAGAATTGGTACGAGGCAGGCCGGCGCTGGCTCGCCAGGAACGATTGGACGCCTGAGACCGAAAACATCGTCCCTACCCTCGGCGCACACGCGGCGGCGGTCTCGGTGATTTCGGCCGTGTCGTCGCCCGGAGACAAGATCGTATTTGAAGATCTGAGCTATACGCAGGTCAGCCGCAGCGCCCGCATTCTTGGTCGTCGTACGATCACCGTCGACTCCGACGAGAACGGCGTGATCCCCGACGACTTCGAGCGCTTGTGTCTTCAGCAGCATCCCAAGCTCGCGTTCCTCATGCCGACCGCGCACAATCCCACCCTCGCTACGATGCCATACGAGCGGCGGGCACGGATCGCGGAGATTGCGCGGCGACATGGAGTCTGGCTGATCGAAGACGATCTCTACGGTGGTATGACCGGGGACCAAAATCCCCTGCTGGCGTCGCTCGCGCCCGATCGAACCTTTCTGATCAGTGGGCTTTCAAAGTCCGTGGCTGCCGGAGTGCGTGGCGGCTGGGTCGCCTGCCCGCCGCATTTTGCGCAGCGGATCAAGGTAACGCACAAGATGATTACGGGCGGGCTGCCTTTCATTCTGGCCGAGGCTTGCGCCCGTCTCGTTCAGAGCGGCCAAGCACACGAAATCCGCAAGGCAAGCACGGCCGAACTGGCCATCCGCGAGCGCCTCGCACGGCAACATCTGCAGGGATACGATTTTGTGTCCCATCCGCATGTTCCCTTCCTCTGGCTGAAGCTGCCCGATCCCTGGCTCTCGGGAACCTTCAAGAACGCCGCCTATAGAGATGGCGTGCTGATCGATGACGAGGACGAGTTCAAGGCCGCTCGCGCCGAGAAAGTTTATCACCGCGTGCGGATAGGCTTCTCGTCCCCCAGGAACCGCAACGACCTGGTTGCAGGATTGATGACTTTGCGACGTCTGCTAGAAAGCGGCGGCGCCGGCTATGACGGTGAGGTTTAACGCTGCGGCAGATTGGCCGCAGACCAGCGGCAAGCATCGTCGGTCGGCAAAAATGCTTTACCTGCCGATGATCGATGGTACGCAATTCGGATTACGCGCGCCGGCATCCAGGTCGGCTACAAGTTCTAAGCTGGCGCGATAGTCGCCTTTTCGTGCCTGCTGTCTGTTAACAGCGGGCATTTTCCTATCGCGCGTTTCATTCACTTAGGCTAAAGACACCGCAATCGCGCAACGGCAGGGACTTCCGAGAGCTCATGACCATTTCCAATACCCGCCCGATCACCCCCGAACTGATTGCCGCCCACGGCCTGAAGCCAGACGAGTATCAGCGGATCTTGAGCCTGATCGGACGCGAACCGACTTTCACCGAGCTCGGCATCTTTTCGGCCATGTGGAACGAGCACTGCTCTTACAAATCCTCCAAGAAGTGGCTGCGTACGCTGCCGACCAAAGGCCCGCGCGTCATTCAAGGTCCCGGTGAAAATGCCGGTGTTGTCGATATCGATGACGGCGACTGCGTCGTCTTCAAGATGGAGAGCCACAACCACCCCTCCTACATCGAGCCATATCAGGGCGCGGCCACAGGCGTCGGGGGCATTCTGCGCGACGTCTTCACTATGGGCGCCCGCCCGATCGCAGCAATGAACGCGCTGCGTTTCGGCGAGCCTGACCATCCAAAGACCCGTCACCTCGTCTCCGGTGTCGTCTCGGGTGTCGGCGGTTATGGAAACTCCTTCGGCGTTCCGACCGTCGGCGGCGAAGTCGAGTTCGACGCGCGCTATAACGGCAATATCCTGGTCAACGCCTTCGCGGCTGGCCTGGCGAAGTCGAATGCCATCTTCCTCTCGGAAGCCAAGGGCGTCGGCCTGCCGGTCGTCTATCTCGGCGCAAAGACCGGCCGCGACGGTGTCGGCGGCGCGACCATGGCCTCGGCCGAATTCGACGAGTCCATTGAGGAAAAGCGCCCGACCGTTCAAGTCGGCGACCCCTTCACCGAAAAGTGCCTGCTGGAAGCCTGCCTCGAGCTGATGAAGACCGGCGCCGTCATCGCCATCCAGGACATGGGTGCCGCCGGTCTCACCTGCTCGGCCGTCGAAATGGGCGCCAAGGGCGACCTCGGCATTCTGCTCGATCTCGATACCGTGCCGGTGCGCGAAGAGCAGATGACCGCCTACGAAATGATGCTGTCCGAAAGCCAGGAGCGCATGCTCATGGTTCTGGAGCCGGAAAAGGAAGCCGTGGCGAAGGCGATCTTCGTCAAGTGGGGCCTGGATTTTGCGATCGTCGGCAAGACCACAGACGACCTGCGCTTCCGCGTCGTTCATCAGGGCGAAGAAGTCGCCAACCTGCCGATCAAGGATCTCGGCGACCAGGCGCCGGAATATGATCGTCCCTGGCGCGAATCGGACAAGCGTGCGCCGCTGCCCGCGAACCTCGTTGCTGCACCGGCAGACTACGGCCAGGCGCTGTTGCAGCTCGTTGGCTCTCCCAATCAATCAAGCCGCCGTTGGGTCTACGAACAGTACGACACCCTGATCCAGGGCAACTCGCTCCAGCTTCCGGGTGGTGATGCGGGCGTCGTTCGCGTCGAGAACCATCCGACCAAAGCTCTTGCTTTTTCGTCCGATGTGACGCCGCGCTATGTCGAGGCCGATCCGTTCGAGGGCGGCAAGCAGGCAGTCGCAGAATGCTGGCGCAACATCACGGCAACAGGCGCAGAGCCGCTGGCGGCGACCGACAACCTGAACTTCGGCAACCCTGAAAAGCCGGAAATCATGGGCCAGTTTGTCCTGGCCGTGAAGGGCATCGGCGAAGCCTGCCGGGCGCTCGATTTCCCGATCGTGTCGGGCAACGTCTCGCTCTACAATGAAACCAACGGCGTTGCGATCCTGCCGACACCGACGATTGCTGGCGTCGGCCTTCTGCCCGACTGGAAGAAGATGGCGCGCATCGGCAGCGCCTCGAAGGGCGATAAGGTCATCATGATCGGTACGGACGGCAGCCATCTCGGTTCGTCGGCCTATCTGCGCGATGTCGTCGGCAGCACTGAAGGCCCCGCTCCCGAGGTCGATCTCCTCGCGGAGCGCCGTAACGGCAACTTCGTCCGTTCGGTCATCCGAAACGGCCAGGCAACAAGCTGCCACGATATCTCTTCCGGCGGCCTCGTTCTGGCTCTCGCCGAAATGGCGATGGCGTCAGGCAAGGGCCTCAAGATCGATCTTCGTGAAAGCAAAGGCGCACCGCACGCGCTCCTGTTCGGCGAAGATCAGGCCCGCTACGTGCTGACGGTGCCGGCGGATGTTGCCAATTTCGTCTGCGCCAACGCCGAAGGTGCGGGTGTACCGTTCCGCCGTCTCGGTACGGTCGAAGGTGAAAGCCTCGTAATTGACGATCTGCTTTCGCTGCCGATTCAGCAATTGCGCGACGCCCATGAATCATGGTTCCCTGATTACATGGAAGGCCATGGCACACTGGCTGCCACGGAATAATGCGCAAGGAGTAACGATCATGGCTATGAAACCCGGTGATATCGAAGACATGATCAAGGCCGGCATCCCCGGCGCCAAGGTGACCATCCGCGATCTCGCCGGCGACGGCGATCATTATGCGGCTGAGGTGGTAGCGGAAGCCTTTCGCGGCAAGAGCCGCGTGCAGCAGCATCAGATGGTCTACGAGGCCCTGAAGGGCAACATGGGCGGCATACTGCATGCCCTGGCGCTGCAGACATCGGCACCTGAGTGATATCGAACGCAAAGGCCCGGTTAGACGCCGGGCATTTTGTTATAACCGTCTGCGGCAAAGACCATGCCCGAGCGTGGGCCGGCGGTTAGTAGCGTGAAGTCGAAGGGCGCCCGCAGGTCTGGCCCCAGGACATACTGCCGATGCACGCGCAGGAAATCCTTCTTGATCTTCTTATAGTGCTCGATGGTCAGCATTTGCTTCACGCGAATGAAGATCATCTTTGCAGGCCGTGCATCCTCATGTCCGCAAACCGCTACGACCGGCACCTTGTAGAAATGAATGGCGTCGGTTAGACAGTGGACATCAAGCCAGTTGACGCTGTCGCATCGCGCGATCAGGCCGACCCGTGACCGCAACACGTGCGCGGGGCGCAACAATGCACATTGCAGGATTGCCGAACCGAGCGTCGCAAAGACCACCTTCTTGCCGGCGAAAACATCAGGATCCCGTTCGAGCAGGAGGCCGACGACGTGGGCGGCGACGCTAGAGCCCATACTGTGAGATGAGATCACATATTCGTCCGCAGGTTCAGACAGGGCGGTCTGCGCGGCCGTGGCACAGCGATCAAGCCACCGGTTGAATGCCGCATCGCTCATCCGGGCAAGAGCGACCGCCATCCGCCAGTCAGCGAAGAGATGCAGCGTGTAGAAGCGCTCCGCAAAGGGCAGAAACACGAAGGCGAAGAAACACAATGCCAACGCCATGCTCCACAGGAGATGAAAAGCCGGCAACTCCATTTCGAGCGGTATCACGGCGATCGTGGCACTAAGCGAAAAGCCCAGTATCATCATCAGGAACGGAAAGATGAAGAACAGCCCGAATCGCCAAGCGTGCCTGAAGTAGCCGGTCATCCCACCATGGACGATGACCTGCAAAGCACTTCGAAATCCCGCCAGGATTTGCGCCGGTATGCTGCCTGACCGAAGCTGCTCCACCAAAGAATTGTGGTCGAAGATATGGATTTGGCTGTTGGTTTCCCATCCGTCAGCACTCGCCTTCACCCTGAAAGCCGTCGACGCCGGTCCGTCACCCGGTTCGCCTGTCAGCACGGAGAAATTCCAGGTCGCTGCACTTTGTTTTGCGGATCGTTCATAGCGCGCCCTGTGAGCACGCCCATCAAGTGGCTCGAACCCCGGAAAATGGAGAACGACCCGTTTCGAAATCAATGTCATTATTTTCTTTCTGGCCGCGCACGGCAGGCAATTGCTGCGCCGCAATCGGCGAGAATTGTGGCAAAATCCGGGTGAATTCCTTGTCATAACCGGCAATGCGCGCGCGAGATCACGCCGCTCCTGGACCAGGCGTAACGCAAGCGCAACAATGCGCCGTCCGCAAACCGATAGGGCGCTCTTTTTTTGGCTCGGCCTGCTGGAATTCCGCCGATCACATGCTATCTAAGCTTAACGATTGAAACGGCGGGCCTTTAACTCGCCTGTGGAAAGGACTAGTCCCTATGAGCGGTATCAACGAATTCATCGACAACGAAATCAAGAGCAACGACGTCGTCCTCTTCATGAAGGGCACGCCGCAGTTTCCGCAGTGTGGATTCTCCGGCCAGGTCGTGCAGATTCTCGATTACATCGGCGTCGACTACAAGGGCATCAACGTGCTCGCTGACTCCGAGATCCGCCAGGGCATCAAGGATTACTCCAACTGGCCGACGATTCCGCAGCTCTACGTGAAGGGCGAGTTCATCGGCGGTTGCGACATCGTCCGGGAAATGTTCCAGGCCGGCGAGTTGCAGCAGCACCTGCAGGAACATGGCGTGACCGTTCGCGGCGCCGCCTGACCTGTTCGGTCACCGGGCGTCCGCCCGGTTTCCAAATCTTGCATTTTGAGTCCGAGGCGCTGTGCTGAACAGCGCCTTGGCCCGTTTATGGGAATTTCATTGTGACAGATTCATCACAAACCGTGCACGCGGGCCAATTGCCCATGGGCAAAGGGGAGTTCATTGCGCTCGCCGCCTTCTTGATGGCGGTCAATTCGCTCGCGATCGACATCATGTTGCCGGCACTGCAGCAGATCGGCGCGAGCCTAGGCGTCGAAAGCGAAAACCACCGTCAGTTCGTCGTTTCCGCCTATCTGCTGGGCTTCGGCTCGGCTCAGCTCTTCTACGGCCCTCTCTCCGACCGCTTCGGCCGCCGTCTGCCGCTGTTGATCGGCCTTGCCATCTATATCTGTTCGGCGCTCGGGATTGCACTGGTGCCTTCCTTTGCGGGCCTTCTCGCACTTCGCTTCATTCAGGGCATTGGTTCGGCAGCGACGCGCGTCATCACCATCTCCATCGTCCGTGATATCTACGGCGGCCGGCAGATGGCAGAGGTCATGTCCCTGATCATGATGGTCTTCATGATCGTTCCCGTCATCGCGCCGGGCAGCGGCCAGATCATCATGTTCTTCGGCAGCTGGCATCTGATCTTCGTGTTCATCGCCGTCCTGGCCGCCTTGATTTCGGTTTGGGCCTATATCCGCCTTCCCGAAACCTTGCGTCCCGCGAATGTCCGCCCGTTCACCGCACGCTCGGTGATCGGTGGCTTCAAGCTGGTTCTCACGAACCGCATTGCCCTCTGCTACACGATTGCCACCACCTTCATCTTCGGTTCGCTGTTCGGCTTCATCAATTCCGCGCAGCAGATATACGTCGGCATCTACGAGCTGGGGGTCTACTTCCCCTTCGCCTTTGCCGGCGTCGCTGTCTTCATGTCGCTTTCGTCATTCCTCAACGCGCGGCTTGTTGGCAGGTTCGGGATGCGGCGGTTGTCGCATGGCGCGTTGGTCGGCTTTATCACCGTCAACACGATCTGGCTCGCAGCCCTCATTCTTGGGCCGCAACCGATGCCCTTTGCGTTTTTCATCAGCTTCTTCGGTGTGGCGATGTTCCAGTTCGGCTGGATCGGTTCCAACTTCAACTCGCTTGCCATGGAGCCGCTTGGCCACGTCGCGGGAACGGCTTCGTCCGTCCTCGGCTTCATGAGCACGGTCGGCGGCGCGCTGATCGGCGCCGGCATCGGCCAGGCATTCAACGGCACTGCATTGCCAATGGTCGCAGGCTATTTCACCGTCTCGATCATCGGTCTGGTCTTTGTTTTGATCGCAGAGAAGGGACGTCTCTTCCAGCCGCACAATCCTGCGGTCTGATCGGCTCTCTCCGCCCCTATTTCAGGATTTCGATTATGACGCCACCACATAAACCCCATGTTGAGAATCAGGGCTCCCGCCGCATAGGCATGGGCTTCGTCGAATTTGTCATTACTATCGCCATCATGACCGCCAGTATCGCCATGGCGATCGACAGCATGCTGCCTTCCCTGCCCGCGATCGGCCATTCGCTCGGTGTCACGAACGCCAACGATACGCAGCTCGTGATCGGTGTCTTCTTCCTCGGATTCGGCGTGTCGCAGATCATTTTCGGTAGCCTGTCTGATACCTTCGGCCGCCGAAACATCCTGCTTGGCGGCCTCGCCGTCTATGTCCTCGCTATGTTCGCCGCTGCCGCTACCGGCAGCTTCGAAATGCTGCTGATCATGCGCTTTGTCCAAGGCCTCGGCGGCGCAGCCGTCCGCATCACGACCATGGCGATCGTTCGCGACTGCTTCGGCGGCCGTGAGATGGCGCGGGTCATGTCCTACGTGATGATCGTCTTCATGATCGTTCCGATCGTGGCGCCTTCCGTCGGTCAGTTGATCATTACCTATGCCAACTGGCACTGGATTTTTATCCTGCTCGGCCTTGTCGGAGGGGTCCTGTTCATCTGGGCACTCGCGCGTCTGAAAGAATCTCTGCCGAAAGAAGAGCGCATCCCGCTATCGGTCGGCTCCGTCGTCGACGGTTTCAAGACCGTCCTGACGAACAAGATCACCTGTGGCTACATGATCGGGCTGACGATGTTCACGGGCGTCATCAGCGCCTACGTTATTTCGGTCCAGCAGGTGTTCGGCGAGGTCTACGGCCTTGGCGATTGGTTACCGATCGCCTTTGCGGCAACGGCCGGCGGCATCGCGGTCGCGAACTTCGCCAACGGGTTCTTTGTGCGTAAATTCGGGATGCGCCGCATCTCGCACGTTGCAATGATCCTGTTCACGATCGTGTCTGCAATCGGTTTCGTCAAAGCTCTCGGTGGCCGGCCCGATTTCGCCTTTGCCTATGCCCTGTTCACGATCCTGCTGATGATGTTTGCGGTTATTGCCACCAATTTTACGGCAATCAGCCTGGAACCCATGGGCAACCTCGCCGGCACCGCGACAGCCATCACCGGCTTCGTATCGACGACCTTCGGCGCGATCCTCGGCGGCACCGTCGGACAGCTATTCAACGGGACTGTCCAGCCGCTCTTCGGCGGCTTCGCCGTCTTCGGGGCGATCAGCATCGCGGCAACGCTCTGGGCGGAAGACGGCAAGCTCTTCGCCCACCCCGGCGACAACCCGCAGCTCGATCCGGGCGCCGGACATTTTTGACACGAAGCCGGTCCGGCTCGCCAACCGGAATGCCCCTCTCAATGACAGGATCGCTCGCAACGAACCGTTGCGGGCGGCCGTCCGGCTTAGCTTTACCGCCAGACGAGGATAACCGACGCCGCCAGCGCCGCTGCCATGGCCACGTTGAAAAGCCTGGCCGATCGTTCGCTCCGAAGAAGGCGCGCCATCAACGCACCCAACCCTAACCAGAGCATTCCCGCGGGAAATGCCACGGCGGTAAATAGTGTCCCCATCCAGAACGCGCCGCTGATTTGATTGTGCTGCAGAGGCGCAAAATAGATGCTGCCTGCGCTCATGGCGACCAACCAGCCTTTCGGATTCAGCCACTGGAAGAGAAAGGCTTGTAGAAACCCCATCGGACGCATCTGACTGTCCGCCTCGAAGGTGCCGGCATTGACGATCTGCCAGGCAAGCCACAGCAAGAACAGCGACCCCGCCACCTTCATTGCTATCACCACATTCGGCGCGGCGGCGACAATTTCTCCAACGCCGAAGGCGCTCAAAACAATCATCACCCCCATTCCCAGCGCCGCACCGACAGGACAGCTGATCCCTTTCAAGGCACCAACAGCCGCGCCGGTGGACAGGATCATCGTGTTGCTGGGTCCCGGCGTAACCGCCGCGATGAATGCAAACAGCAGGAAAGCCAGCGCCTGAGCGGTGTCCATGTTCGTTCTCCAAGCGATTCTCAAACAACGGAAGAATCTCTAAGCCTGGCGCTTGCTCGCGTATTGTACGTCTGTGCAAACAGAACCGGCCGAACATCGCTGCCGGCTACATTCAAACTCTCGTCGGGGGGCCGAATAAGACAACGGGGCTGCACCGGATGATGCAGCCCCGTCATCTCAAATTGCAGAATGCCTCGCTCAAACGAGGAGCCACGTGAGGGCGGGCGGTGTTGATGTCAGACGGTGAAGACCTCACGCCGCAGAATGTCCCAGCTGTTCTTGTCAGGCGCAATCAACAAGCCGCCACTGGTGTGATGCGGAAGGTAAGGCGAGCCATCAAAGCGGGCAGCATGAGCGCCGGCCTCGATGCTGATAAGCGTGCCGGCGAGATGATCCCAGGGCATCAGCTTGTTATACATGAGATAGTGGACATGACCGCCCGCAAAGGCACGGTATTCGTGCGCCGCGCAGCGATAGTTGGCAAGAAACCGGACCTTGGCCAGGTTGGCAAGAATCTCGCCACGCTTGGGCTTCGGCAGGAAACCAGTGGATGCCATACCGACCATCTCCTCCAGCGCGACGGGCGCTGCAACGGCGAACCGCTCCGCCTCCCCGCCAGGACGCCGAAGCCACGCGCCACCGCCCTTCTCCGCCATTACCCAATCATCGCCCATCGGGTCGTAGATGATGCCGGCAACCGTTTCGCCCTTGAACACGACGGCCGCCATCACCCCGAAGGCCGGAATGCCCGATGCGAAATTGAACGTGCCATCGACGGGATCAACCACGATGGCAAGGTCGGCTCCCTCGAGTCTGCCGAGCAGATCAGGATCCGCCGCGACCGACTCCTCTCCGACGAACACGGCATCAGGCCAAAGTGCGGCGGCTTCCGCTTTGATCATCCGCTCCGCCTGCAGGTCCGCCTCCGTCACCAGATCGGTCGCTTCGCTCTTGGCGCGCACGTCATCGCTCCCAAGTCGACGGAAGCGCGGCAATATCTCTGCCTTCGCCGCCCGCCTCAGGAGATCGGCAAGCGTCGTTACATCTATCGTGGAACTCATGGACTTTCCTTCTTTGGCGTGGGCGCCGACTATCCACTCTTCGGCGCGGTCTCTCCGGCCATCAGGCCAGCGAAATCGAAAAGCTTGGGATCGAGCAGATGCGAGGGGTTCACATGCGCCAGCGCCCTCAGCATCGTATCCTTGCGACCCGGCATCCGCCACTCGATATCGGCGAGCATGTCCTTCATCGCGTTGCGCTGCAGCCCGTCCTGGGAGCCGCAGAGATCGCATGGAATAATCGGGAACTGCATGGCAGCCGCAAACTTCGCCATGTCGTCTTCCGCGCAATAGGCGAGCGGGCGCAGCACCATCAGGTTGCCCTCGTCATTGAGCAGCTTGGCCGGCATCGAGGCGAGCCGTCCGCCATGGAAGAAGTTCATGAAGAAGGTTTCGAGAATATCCTCGCGGTGGTGACCGAGCACCAATGCGTCGCAGCCCTCCTCCTTCGCAATCCGGTAAAGATTGCCGCGGCGCAGGCGCGAACAGAGCGAGCAATAGGTCGCCCCCTCCGGAACCTTCTCCTTCACGATGGAGTACGTGTCGCGATACTCGATGCGGTGTTTGACGCCGACCTTGGTGAGATATTCAGGCAGGATATGCTTTGGGAAGTTCGGCTGGCCCTGGTCGAGATTGCAGGCGATCAGCTCCACCGGCAGAAGACCGCGCCACTGCAGGTCGAGGAGAAGGGCGAGCAAGCCATAAGAGTCCTTGCCGCCGGAGAGACCGATCAGCCAACGCTTCTGCCCCTTCAGCATCGCAAAATCGTCGAATGCCTGTCTGACGTTCCGCAAAAGCCGCTTGCGCAGCTTGTTGAACGACACCGAGTCAGGAGCCTCGGCAAAGAGCGCGCGCGCGATCGCGCCATCCGCATTCGGCGTTTCCAGCTCATCGGCAATGTTGGCTGCGATGTTCATTCTCTCGTCCAATCAGAGTCTGCCTGCCTTAGCAGAAAGCGTCACGACAACCCAGCATCAATCGCCGAAAACAGACCAGCCAGTGCGGGCCGCCAGCATTTCGAGCGCGACAGCACCGAGCTGCGAGTTGCCGACCTCGTTCAGTCCCGGCGACCACACCGCAATCGAGGCAATGCCGGGCGCCACTGCAAAAATACCGCCACCGACACCACTCTTGCCGGGAAGACCGACGTGATAGGCAAAGTCGCCGGAACCGTCATAGTGGCCGCAGGTCAGCATTAGCGCGTTGATACGCCGCGCCCGCTTCGGCGACACAACAGAGTGGCCAGTCATCGGATTGCTGCCGCGTGCGGCCAGAAACAGCCCGGCCTTCGCCAGCTGCTCGCAGGTCATCGACAGGGCGCACTGGTGAAAATAGACGCCTAGCACGTGTTCGACTGGGTGATCGAGGTTGCGATAGGCCCGCATGAAGTTTGCGAGCGCGAAATTGCGGTAGCCCGTCTGTGTCTCGGACTTTGCAACGCGATCATCGATGGTGACCGACTCGTCATCGGCGAGATAGCGGACGAAGCGCAGCAGTTCGCCAATCGCCTCGCGCGGCGCATGGCCGGCCATGACTACATCGGTCACGGCAATTGCCCCGGCGTTGATGAAGGGATTGCGTGGAATGCCCTGCTCGTGCTCGAGCTGCACAATCGAATTGAAAGCCGAGCCCGAAGGTTCCCGGCCGACCCGCTTCCACAGGCCCTCGCCGACCTTGCCGAGCGCAAGCGTCAGCATGAAAACCTTCGAGATGCTCTGGATGGAGAGCGGGACATCGGCATTGCCGACACTGTGGACCTTGCCATCCACGGTGACGACCGCCAGGCCGAACTGGTTTGGGTCGACCTTGGCGAGTTCCGGAATGTAGTCCGCAACCTTGCCCTCGCCGATACGGGGGGTCAGCTCCTTGTGGATGCTATCGAGAACTGCCTGCAAGTCCGTCATCGTATCTCCCCAGATAACAAAAAAGCCGCCCCAGGAGGCGGCTTTTCCGTATGCGAAAACGCCTCGCGTCCTACTGCGCCGCGCGTCGAAGACGCGTAAAGGACGCAGTAGTCCCTTAAAGAGACGCATAAGCCTTTCCCACGATCGAATTTCGATTGTCGGGGTTATGCGTTAACGCGAATAGAATTCGACCACCAGATGCGGCTCCATGACGACCGGGTACGGTACGTCGCCGAGCGCCGGAACACGAGCGAAGGTAGCAACCATCTTGTTATGGTCAGCTTCGATGTAGTCCGGAACGTCGCGTTCAGCCAAGCCAACAGATTCCAGAACCGAAACGAGCTGCTTCGACTTCTGACGAACTTCGATGACGTCGCCAGCCTTGCAACGGTAAGAACCGATGTTTACGCGGACGCCGTTCACGGTCACGTGGCCGTGGTTGACGAACTGGCGAGCAGCGAAAACGGTCGGAACGAACTTGGCGCGATAAACAATCGCGTCAAGACGAGACTCCAGAAGACCGATGAGGTTTTCCGAGGTGTCGCCCTTGCGGCGGTCGGCTTCAGCGAAGATCGCGCGGAACTGCTTCTCGCGCAGGTCACCGTAGTAACCCTTGAGCTTCTGCTTGGCGCGCAGCTGCACACCGAAGTCAGAGAGCTTGCCCTTGCGGCGCTGACCGTGCTGGCCCGGGCCGTATTCGCGGCGGTTCACCGGGGACTTCGGACGGCCCCAGATGTTTTCGCCCATACGGCGGTCAATCTTGTACTTGGACGATTCGCGCTTGCTCATCGTATTTCCTTTCAGAAAGTTAGAACGGTTTGTTCCCAAACCGCGTGAAGGAAACACGCCCTCCTTTGATCTTCTTTCGAGGATCCGACAGGATCATCCTATTACGCGAACAGGACAAATCCACGGGACATGTCAAATGAAACACCGGACATCTCTGCCCGGTGCTGGGGCGGTCTTTAGGGCGAAGTCGCTGGAATGTCAATCACAATTCCGCGTTTTCGCCCGTGGCATTCGCCGACGCGGCCTACTTCGCGCTGGCCGTCTCGGTCTTCAGGCCGAGCGCGTCGCTGATCGTATAGAACAGATCCGTCTGGTCCGTCAGGCCAGTGACATTGGCAGCGCGCGGCCCGTAAGCAGCAATGCGAAGCTGCGAGCCGGTATGGCCCTGATCATCCGCATCGTCGGAGTTGCCGTAGCTCACGGCCATGACGGCGCCGTCCTTCGTCATCAACGCTTCGGTCAGGCCCGGAGCCTTGGCATCGGCATCGATGATCTGGCTTGCGTGCGCATGATCGGCAGTGACGATGACGAGCGTGTCGCCGACTTCCTGCGCAAACTTCAGCGCTTCCTGAACGGCTTCATCGAGATCAACCGTTTCGCCGATCTGGCCGCACGGGTTGGCGGCATGATCCTGCTTGTCGATCGATGCACCCTCGACCTGCAGGAAGAAGCCCTTCTCGTTCGTCCTGAGCAGTTCGATCGCCTTGGCCGTCATCTGCGCCAGCGTCGGGGTTGCCGCCGTGCGCTTCTCGTTCGGCTTGCAGACGACCGGCTCCTTCTCGACGTTGCCGTAGTGGCTGGCCTTCGGGCCTTCCCAGCGAACCGGCATATTGCCGTCGGCAAACAGGCCGAGTACCGGCGCGCTGTCGTTCGCCTGCTTGACGGCCTGGAGCTCGTCAACGTTCGAGACGATCTTGTAGCCACGTTCCTCCGCCTGCTGGCGAAGCGTCTTGTCCTTCCATTCGCCGGCCTTGGCGGTTTCGCCGAAGCTCTTTGCGCCCCCGCCGAGTGTCACGTCGGGGCGCGTATTCAGCAACTGCTCGCTGATCGAACCTTTGCCGCCGTTTTCAAGTGCGTTGGTCGGGCACTTCTCTGTGGTGGACGACGGGCTGTAGCACTTGCGCTGGGTCACGTGCGCGATCTGCACGGCTGGCGTTGCATCCTGCAGTTCGGCTGTCGAGACATTGCCTGTGCCAAGACCGGCAGCCTTTGCCTTTTCGATCAGCGTTTCGTGGCTCTTCTCATGAATGTCGACGCCGATCGCGCCGTTGTAGGACTTCACGCCCGTCGCCCAAGCCGTGCCCGAGGCAGCAGAGTCGGTCACATAGGTCGGCTTGCCCGTCTTCTTGTCGAGCGAATAATGCGTGTATTGCCCGGTGACCGGCAGCGCATCGATGCCCTTGAAATACTGGCCCGCGCCGACCGCATAGTTGCGTGCGATGGTGATTTCGGAATCGCCCATGCCGTCGCCGATCAGGAGGATGACATTCTTCGGGCGGGTATCGATGAGCGCGGCGCGATAAGCCTCGGTGATGTCGCCGGAAAGGCGGCGTGCGCCACCGGGAGCGCTGAGATCCGCGCTTGCCGCCCGTTCCAGAAGCTTGTTCGCCGCGTCATCGGCATAGCCAGGCTGAATGGCAACGGTTGCAAGCAGGCCGCCGACAGCAAGGCGCAGCAGCTGGTGACGAACGTTGTTTCTCATGACGAGATCTCCTTTTGATAATCAGCATCGACCGCACGGGTCGCGCGCCTTATCCACCACCCGAATGAAGCTCTTGTGACAAAAGCAACTTCTTCGTGTGACATTAGAGATCGAGTATAAACCGGGCCGATTGTCCGCGCGCTATTGCCGTCAATTCGACCGTCATTCCGCTGCGGAGCGCACCTCATACACATCGGGCGCGTTGGCATCGCCCGGAGCCGTCTGGCAACTCATATCGGGGAAAGCGACGATACGCTTGCCGGAGAAGTCCGTGTGCACCACCACAGTCCCCTGCTCCTCGAAATAGCCAAGTAGACGTCTAGCACGCCGGGCCGAGTGGGTGCCGTAAGCGCGCGCAATCCGCGCATCCGAGGGGCATGGTTCGCCACAAATTGCGGCTTTTGCCAACATCAGGAAAACACCCTGAAGATCGTCGGTGACGCCAGAAGAGAGCGACAACGCCGTTCCCCAGGCCTCGGTTTCTGCGGTCGCCGCATCTACGCCAGAACGCGAAATCGCCACGCGGCGTCGGAACTCCGACAAAGACATCGGAGCACCTGGAACCCGGCGCATGCGAAGTCGCACCAGGAACTCCTGATAGAGTACCGAATCCGTTCGGAATCCGGAGCTCGGATCGTCCAGTATTTCGTGGAGCACCGCCGTCAGCCGCTCCTCCCGTTCCTCGACCGACAGCTCGGGCTGAGGCGCACGCGTCTCCGCAACCGGAGCCGAGGCGGCAGGAGCCGATCGCGACAACTCGGCGAGAATATCGGTGGTCGGCCGCGGCGCTGGCGGGGCGCGCCGAACGATCGGCCGCTGGAATTCTTCCGGATCAGGCGTGAAGATCAGATCCTCGACGTCCTGAGGCGCGTCCGGCAGCGGCATGAGCTTGGGGCTCGACGAACGCGCCGATGTCTCGACATTGCCGATCTGGATCGGCAGCGGGCGGCGCGAGAGCGCTGGCCCAAGCGCAACGAAATTGCCACGCTTCAGGTCGCGGAACATTTCCGCCTGCCGGCGATCCATCCCGAGCAGATCGGCGGCACGCGCCATGTCGATGTCGAGGAAGGTGCGCCCCATCAGGAAGTTCGAGGCTTCCGCGGCCACGTTCTTGGCAAGCTTTGCCAGGCGTTGCGTCGCAATTACGCCGGCAAGACCCCGCTTGCGGCCGCGGCACATCAAGTTCGTCATGGCGCCAAGCGACATCTTGCGGGCATCTTCCGAGACGTCGCCGCCGACCGAAGGCGCAAACATCTGCGCCTCGTCGACCACGACGAGAACCGGATACCAGTATTCACGGTCGGCATCGAACATGCCGTTGAGGAAAGCGGCTGCGGCGCGCATCTGCTGCTCGATATCGAGACCCTCGAGGGTCAGAACGCAGGAGACGCGATGCTGGCGGATACGATTGGCAATACCGGCCAATTCGGCTTCGGTGCGCTCGCCGTCCACGACGACGTGGCCGAACTTGTCCGACAGTGTGACGAAATCACCTTCGGGATCAATAATGACCTGCTGCACCCACTGCGCTGATTGCTCCAGCAGACGGCGGAGCAGATGCGACTTGCCGGAGCCGGAATTGCCCTGCACCAGAAGACGGGTAGCCAATAGCTCCTCGATATCGAGCGTGGCCGGATTGCCTCCCGACGCCGATCCCATATCGATACCAACCTGCAATGTCACATTCCTCTTTCAATTAAACACGGCATCCTAGCAGGTTTGGCCGTGTCTTTGGCAACACGCCCGCGCAAACCCACAGAAGAAAAACGTCAGAACCTTGCCTTCAACATTCGCGTAAAGGCCAGGCTGACCGCGAGAGGTACCAGCAAGACCGCCAATCCGACCCGTAGCCCCGATACCTCGGCGATGAAACCGATCAGAGGCGGTCCGATCAGAAAGCCGGTCAGTGCCATGAAGGACAGGATGGCAACATTGGCGGCTGCCGGCCGATCCCTGAGGCTTGCCGCCGCAGTCACCGCCAAGGGAAAACCGACCGACACACCGACCCCAACCAGCGCAAAGCCCGCCAACGTCACCAAACTATGCCAGGCAAAGACGCCAATGAGCATGCCGACCAGGGAGGCCGCGCCGCAGCCCCGGGCCAGTGAAATCGCCCCGAAGCGCTGTTTCAGATGGTCGCCGCTAAACGGCCCGCCGCCACCATCATGGCGAAAATCGTATATCCGATACCGGTCATCATGCCGTCGGTCTGGAAAACGTCCTTGAGATAGACGGCAGACCAGTCGGCGATCGCTCCTTCGGTCATCGTAATCCCGAAGACGAAGGCGCAGATACCGAGAAGCGCGCTGCTTGGCAGCTTGAACGGCATATGCGGCGGCGCCGCGCCAGCTTCGCGATCGGGCGGCAGGCGGAGACTTGCCACTATGGCAAACGGCAAAACGACGAGGGCTGCCGCCATGATCGCCCATTCGGCCGGCGCGGCAATCGCCACCATTCCCGAACCGAGCAGGCTGCCGGCCATGATGCCTAGGCTCCAGAAGCCATGGCACCGGTTCATGATAACAGAGCCAGTATCCTTCTCAGCACGATCGGCTTCGACATTCAGCCCAAGCTCCAGCGTCGACATGGCAACGCCAAGGAGGGCAAGCGCGATGAACAATTCAACCGGCGTCCGGGAGAAGGCCGGAAGGCAGACAATCACCGAGAAAACTACAAATCCTGCGATGACGGTGGTTTTGCCGCCGATGCGCGACACCACTCGTCCGGCGACAGGCAGCGTCGTGAGGATGCCGACCGGCATGCCGAGCAGCGCCAGCGCAAGATCAGCAGGACCGAGCCCCAGACGAGCCTGGATTTCGGGAATGCGCGGCAACCAGCTGCCAAATGCAATCGGCTGCAGGAAGAAGATAGCCATAACAAGTTTTTGGAAGGACATGCGGAGCCTGGCGGGATCGATGCGAATCACAACCCTCAGTTTGCGCAGTCATCGCGCCTTGCGAAAGCCCCTATCGCAACGACGTTCGACGCGATTGCGCGGGAGCCGCCTGACCAGCCGGTCAGCCCTGCAAGCAGCCCATCAAGCCTTGAGACCAAAACCCTGCATCAGCCGCCTCGTCGCAAAATCGGGATTGCCCGAGGTGAAGACCGCAAAGTCGAAATTATCGGGATGCACGGCATCGGCGACATGCGGCACGAGGCTGCGGGCACGCCGGGCAATTGCCTCAGCGGGATCGAGCCAATCTACCGGCCAGGGCGCAAGTCGACGGAAGACGTTCGCCATGAAGGGATAATGCGTGCAGGCGAGCACGACGATATCGGTCTTCGACCCGTCTTTTTCCACGAAGCATTGGTCTATCTCGGAAAGCACAGCCTCATCCGACACCACATCACCGCGGATATAGGCCTCGGCCATTCGGGCCAGATTTTCGGACCCGACCAGACGCACATGGCACTGCTGCGCGAAGGACTGGATCAGGTCGCGCGTATAGGCCCGCTTCACCGTGCCCGGCGTTGCCAACACGGAGACCAGCCCCGAGCGTGTCCGCTCTGCTGCTGGCTTGACCGCCGGTACCGTGCCGACAAAGGTCATCTGCGGGAACGCCGCACGCAGATCGGCGCCGACAAGCGTAAAGGCCGTGTTGCAGGCGATGATGCAGACCTCGGGATCGTGTTCGGCAAGCAGCTTGTCGAAAAGCCCGATGATCCGCTCCTTCAGTGCCTGCTCTTCCCAGCCGCCATAGGGAAAGCCGGCATCGTCAGCAATGTAGATGAAGCCGCGCTCCGGCATCAGCACGCGCGCTTCGCGCAACACGGTCAGCCCTCCGATACCGGAATCGAAGACCAGAACCGGTTTCAGCTCATTCAGCGCTGCTGTCATCTTCCGATTGTTCCTTGACGTCGACGGGCGGCCGGCTCCCGCGCGGATATTTCCGCGAGAAGCGGTCGAGGGAGGAGATTACGCCGCGCAACACGCTGATTTCCTGCTCCGTGAAAGCGCGACGGGAAAGGACTGCCCTGAGGTTGTCGACCATTTTCGGCTTTTTCGCGGGCGGATGGAAATAATTGCGAGCTTCCAGAGCTTCTTCCAACTGGTCGTAGAGACCGAACAATTGTTCCTTCGTGGATTGCGTCTGCGACATCGCTTGGAAGGGAACGGATCCGGCATCCTCCATGCCTGACTTCATCCACTCGTAGGACATCAGCAATACCGCCTGCGCGATATTCAGCGAGGCAAAGGCAGGATTGACCGGGAAGGTGACGATCTCGTCGGCCAGCGCGACCTCCTCGTTCGTCAGTCCCCAGCGCTCGCGACCGAACAGGATGCCGGTGCCCTCGCCTGCCTGGAATTTGGCGCGCAGCGTCTGCGCCGCCACGACGGGCGACCGTACGGGCTTGAAGCCATCGCGCTCACGCGCTGTCGTTGCGTAGACGAAGTTCAGATCGGCAATCGCCTGCTCGAGTGTGTCGTAGACCTTGGTGCCCTCGATGACGTGATCGGCCTTCGAGGCGGCGGCCTGCGCCTTTTCGTTTGGCCAACCGTCACGCGGATTGACGAGCCTCAGTTCCGAGAGGCCGAAATTCGCCATTGCCCGCGCGACCATCCCAATATTCTCCCCCATCTGGGGTTCGACGAGAATGATAACCGGGCCTTCCGTGAGAAGTTGCCGCTCGCTGTTCGTGCCTGCCATGACGCTGGATCCTTTTGCTACGGGCGGAATAGCCAAGCCGGGCCGAAACGGCAAGGGTCAAGCGTTCGGGTAGAGGCGATCGAGCGTCGAGCCGATCATCTCGACCCCAAGGCGCGCACCTGCATACGACAGCGGCAAATGCCGTTCGGGTGCACGGCTGGCCTTTCGGTCGACGAAGAAGCAGTCGGACTGGCGCTTTGCGAGAAGTGTCGCACGCTCACGTTCGGCATCGATCAGTTTCATGCCATCGTCGTCACACGCGCTCCTGTCGAAATCCTTCGCCAGGATTCGCGCCCAATAGGTCGCCGCAAGAAAGATCGCGAGCGTCTGCCGTATGTGTCCCGGCCTGGTGACAACAGACCAGGTCGAACCGAGTGGGCGGGCAGCTGCAGCTATGTCGCGGTAAGCCGCATCGAGCTTCTGCGAAAGAGCGATCAGCACGTTCGTTGCTTCGCCCGCCGCTGCGGCAGAAAGCAGCTCTTCCAATGCCGCAAACCACGTCGCCAGCGCCGTATCGAGTGCGCTTCGTGTTCGCGCAGGAAAAACGACGAAGGCAATGAAGGTGCCCGCTGCAGCCCCGAGCATTGTTTCTTCGACGCGCAGCAACAGCAGGTCGACTGTCAGAGATCCCGTCATGCCATAGACTAGGCAAAGCGCAATCGACACGAAGAAGGTCATTGTCGCGTAGGATGTCTGAAGAAAATAGAAGGCCAGAAAGATGGCAATCGAGGTGATTACCAGGGCAACCGCCATATGTCCCGTCAGGGCTGTTGCCAGAAACAAGCCCATCGCAATCCCGAACAGCGTCCCCAGCGAGCGTTGCAGGGCCTTCATCGCCGTATCACCACGGGAATTCGTGTTGGTGAACACCAGGAAGGATGCAAGCACCGCCCAGAACCAACGTTCGCGTGACAGCATCAGCCCGAGCGTCATTGCGATTGCCGATGCCAGCGTAATCTGCAGGGCCGAGCGGATCAGGGGATTGGCCAGCGAGAAGTCGATCTTCGCGGGAGCAGCAGTCGCTTCGGACACGGCGGCGACTTCGGCAAATCCTGTCGAATAGCCCTGCTCGATCGTCTCCGTAAGGAGCGCTCGCGCCTCTCCCAGCCGGATCAAGGACCGAGCCGTCTCGGCCTGCAGGTCATCCGAATTCTTCGCCTCCACCGGAACGGGATCGCCCTCGATGACGGCATGAACGAGAGCGAGCGGCGGCAAGCTCTGCGAGCTGAGCACAATCGCACTCTCCGCGGCAAGGTGGACGTCGAACAGTCGGATCGCCAGGATCGCCGCAGGCTCCGTGCCGTCAAATACACCCGACGGCGGCCGCGGAATGAACCCCTCCGCCATCAGAACGACTTCCTTCAGGCGGTTTTCCAACTGCTCTAATTCGTGCGCATCCCTCTCCGTCATTCGCCCAGCGGAGGCGAGCGTCGCGATCTTGAACAGGATCTGGTTGATGCGGCCGCGCACACTTTCCAGCGAGCGCAAGAGATCCGGGCGCCAATCATCGGGAAGGACAAGAGAGCGCACGCCATGCCCGACCAATGCCGGGACGATCGGCCCGATCGCAATCAGCGGAAGCGCAGCAAGCGGAGGGCGGAAATAGGCTCCCATGAAATAGGAGGTGAAGGCGAACATGCCGATTGCGTGCCCGCGTGGCCCGAACACGCGTCCGGCAGCTGCAAGAAAGATGATGACGAGAAAGGCCACATCCGAAACAATGCGATTTGCTTCCAGGGCCGCGGCAAGGCCGACGACACAGACACTCGCGGCACAGCCAAGCAAGCGTGTCACCAGCTGCGGCGCGCTGCCCTTGTCCTTTACCGCGACGCCACCCTCGATCGACAGAACAAGCCCCAGCCCGTAGGCGGCAGTCGGCAGCGGAAGCAGCAGCTTGTCGATTGCCAAGAGCACCCCGAACGAGAGCGCCATTGTCAGCGTCACGCGTGATGCCATCCGCAGGCGCGATAGCGCCGGGTCGTTGGCGAGAAGCCAGTCGCGGAAATCAAAACCGGAAAGCAAGCAGCCCTGGCCTCTCATTCAGCCCCCGGACAGCTAATGGCCGAGGGAATTGCTCGACACAGCGAGGACGGCCCCCATCACCCGAAGCGACCGCCATTCAACAACGAAAACCTATCACACAGACTTCGTTGGAAAAATGCAGTCCGCGCTTCACTGACCTTTGGCGATCTGCACCATCGTATTCTTGAGCGAGTTCGCCGGTTGCCCGGGATCGCCCTCGGTGACGATATCGTCGATAACCGGCTTGCCGGCTTCTTCGAGCATCTCGAATCGAACGGTCGTCACGGCCTGCTTGTCCGATCCGTCGTCCATGCAGGTCGCCTTCTTGAAGGTGACGACGACTTCCGTCGCGCCACCGGCAGTCGGCTTCGGCTCATAGGTCAAATCTTCGAGTGGACACGCATCCTCGCCATTCACGATCACATCGTAGTCGAAGGGCGAGACACCGTCTTCGTCGGCAGCCGGGTTCTGGATCGCTGCCTGGTATTTTGTCACGAAATCCTTGCTGTAGAGCCGCGAAAGCTTGCCCGGATCGAAGATGTCGATCCAGTCGCTGTCTGCGCCCGACCAGTTCTTGATCGTCGCATCCATGATCTCCTTCACAGGCGCGGTAACGTCGGCGGCAAGCATCGGCGAGGTCGAACCGAGCAGGATCGCGAGGACAAGGGGAATCTTCTTCATGGCGAATATCCGGGCAATGGTTTTGCGCCGGAGACTAGTCATTTTCCTCCGCTTGGCAATGGTCGCAAAAACGCCGCCGCATCCTGCTTCCGGCTTTGCACTCCCGGTCCACAATGCTATAGCGCTCGGGATTTTTATATCACCCACCCGGGACGTCGGTCCCTTCCAAGCTTAACGAGGCAGATACATGAAGAAGATCAAGGTCGCCAATCCCGTCGCCGATCTCGACGGCGATGAAATGACTCGCATCATTTGGCAGCTCATCAAGGATAAGCTGATCCATCCGTATCTCGACCTCGAGATCGATTACTTCGATCTTTCCGTTGAAAACCGCGACGCCACCAATGACCAGGTGACGATCGACGCCGCCAACGCCATCAAGAAGCACGGCGTCGGCATCAAGTGCGCGACGATCACGCCGGATGAGGCACGCGTCAAGGAATTCAACCTCAAGCAGATGTGGAAGAGCCCGAACGGCACGATCCGCAACATCCTCGGCGGCGTCATCTTCCGCGAGCCGATCATCTGCAAGAACGTCCCGCGCCTGGTTCCCGGCTGGACGCAGCCGATCGTTGTCGGCCGTCATGCCTTCGGTGACCAATACCGCGCGACCGACTTCAAATTCCCGGGCAAGGGCAAGCTGACCATCAAGTTCGTCGGCGAAGACGGCCAGGTCATCGAAAAGGAAGTCTTCGACGCCCCCGGCGCCGGCGTTGCCATGGCCATGTACAACCTCGACGAGTCGATCCGCGAATTTGCCCGCGCTTCGATGATGTACGGCCTGATGCGCAAGTGGCCGGTCTACCTGTCGACCAAGAACACCATCCTCAAGGCCTATGACGGTCGCTTCAAGGACATCTTCGAGGAAGTCTACGAGACCGAGTTCAAGGACCAGTTCAAGGAAATCGGCATCACTTACGAGCACCGCCTGATCGACGACATGGTCGCTTCGGCGCTGAAGTGGTCCGGCGGCTACGTCTGGGCCTGCAAAAACTATGACGGCGACGTCCAGTCTGATACGGTTGCCCAGGGCTTCGGTTCGCTCGGCCTGATGACCTCCGTTCTGCTTACGCCGGATGGCAAGACGGTCGAAGCCGAAGCCGCACACGGCACGGTTACCCGCCACTACCGCCAGCACCAGAAGGGCCAGGAAACCTCGACGAACTCGATCGCCTCGATCTTCGCCTGGACCCGCGGCCTCGCCCATCGAGCCAAGCTCGACGACAATGCGGAACTGGCAAAGTTCGCAGCGACGCTCGAAAAGGTTTGCGTCGACACCGTCGAAGCCGGCTTCATGACCAAGGACCTGGCGCTGCTCATCGGTCCGGATCAGCCGTGGCTCTCCACGACTGCCTTCCTCGACAAGATCGATCAGAACCTTCAGAAGGCGATGGCGTAAGCCAGTACCAATATCCGAATGGACGGCGGGGATTTCCCCGCCGTTTTCGTTTCAGCGACAAGCAAAGGGAACAAGAGGATGACCATAACAATCCGTCCGCTGCAACCATCCGACCGGGTCGCTTGGGAGTCCCTGTGGGCCGGCTATCAGCGCTTCTACGAGGTTGTCATCCCACCCGCGACGACGGACCTGACCTGGAGCCGATTTCAGGATCCAGGCGAAGACATGCACGCGCTTGGCGCCTTCGACGACAGCGGCCGTCTTGTCGGTATCGTTCATGCGATTTTCCACCGTTCGACCTGGCTGCCGAAATGGACCTGCTATCTTCAGGACCTCTACGTCGACGACACGCAGCGCGGTCTCGGCACAGGTGCGGCTCTCATCGATGCCGTGGCGGATCTTGCCCGCGCGAATGGGGCTGGCCGGCTCTACTGGATGACGCATGAAACAAACGCCACCGCCCGAAGACTCTACGACAGGATCGCCGAACGATCCGGTTTCATCCAATATCGCAAGCCGCTGTAGATAGTTAGGGCCTTTGCGCCGGACCTCTCTGTCCTATGTCCCTGATGGCGGACTTGATACGCTGCATTCAGCAAACGAGGAGGAGTTCATGGCAGACGAACTGGTATTTTATACGAACCCCATGTCGCGCGGCCGCATCGCGCGCTGGATGCTGGAAGAGACAGGCGTACCATACAAAACAGAGATCATGACCTTCGGCGGAACGATGAAGGCGCCTGAATATCTCGCCGTCAATCCGATGGGAAAGGTCCCGGCCATCAGGCACGGAAAAACGATCGTGACCGAGTGCGCGGCGATCTGCGCCTACCTCGCGGAGACCTTCCCCGAAGCCGGGCTCGCTCCAACATCAGATGAACGCGGCAGCTACTACCGCTGGATGTTCTTTACCGCCGGACCACTGGAGGCAGCGGCGACCAACAAGGCATTGGGCTTCGAAACGCCACCAGACAAGGCCCGGATGGCGGGATATGGCAGTTTCGCCGACGTGATGAACGCGCTGGAAGGCGCCGTCAGTGCCACACCTTACGTTGCCGGCAATCGTTTCACGGCAGCCGATGTCTACGTCGGGTCGCATATTGGCTGGGGCATGAGCACAGGTACGCTTGAAAAGCGCCAAGCGTTCCTCGATTATCTCGGCCGCATCGCCGATCGCCCGGCCTACAAGCGTGCCACCGCGATCGATGACGAAGCCACGAAGGCTGCCCAGTAGAAACAAGTCGCTCAGGCAAGCGGCATGTAGATATCGGTCAAAAGCTCGGTCGGCGGCATATCGGGATCATCCAGATAAACACCGATCATCCGCATCGTGGGCTTGGCAAGCCCGCGCGCATAGAGCGTGCCGAACAAACGAGCCGGTGTGCGGCAGTCCGAGCAATTGAATTGGCTCAATCTTCCGTCGGGAACGTCAAACATCGCTGCAGTCTTTCCGTTAGGTGAGGGTTCAAAGGCTTTATGGCTTCCCTCTTTCCTGTACTGACCTGGCGGCATGCCATAGACCGATTTGTAGATACGGTTGAAAGACTGGAGGTCGGGATAGCCTGATCGCTTTGCTATCTCCCCGACGGAAAGATCCGTGCGAACGATGTCGCCGGCTGCACGATGCAGCCTTAATCGCTTGACCGTCGCCGCGAGGGTCTCGCCGTAAATCGCGCGATAGATCCGATGCCAGTGGTAGCTCGACATGCAGGCGATCCCGGCAAGTTTGTCCATGTCGAGCTCGTCGTCGAGATGATCATGGATGATACCCGTCTGAGACGGTTCTCGTAGAGAGCCCATGCCGTTTCGCCGTTCATTGTCAAACCTCCTGCAAATCGATCGGCAGAAAACCATAGCCCGGTTTGACAAGACCTGCGGACCTTGGCGAATCCGCAAAGAAAAAGGCGGGGACCGCCCCGCCTCTCTAAGATTTTTGCAAACTTCAATTCGCTCAGCTTGCCAGTGCGACCGCAACGGCCTCGATGGCTTCATCAGCCTTCGCCCCATCCGGACCACCGGCCTGGGCCATATCGGGACGACCGCCGCCACCTTTGCCCCCAAGAGCCGCCGACGCAATGCGCACGAGATCGACCGCGCTGAACCGGCTCGTCAGATCCGGGGTCACGGCGACCACTGCGCTCGCCTTGCCGTCTTCGGCAACGCCGATCAACGCGACGACGCCGGAACCGAGGCTTGCCTTGCCATCATCGGCCAAGCCCTTGAGGTCCTTGGGATCGACTCCGGAAATTGCCTTGCCGAGGAACTTGACGCCGGCAACATCACGAACCGCATCGGCAGAACCGCCCTGCCCGCCGCCCATGGCAAGCTTCCGCTTGGCATCGGCCAACTCGCGCTCGAGCTTGCGGCGTTCGTCCACCAGCGCCTCGACGCGGGCAAGAACATCAGCCGGCTGCACCTTCAGCGACGTTGCGAGCAATTTGACGCGCTCGTCCTGTTCCGCCAGGTATTCGCGCGCGGATTCGCCGGTGACCGCCTCGATACGGCGCACGCCGGCGCCTACCGCGCTTTCGCCGAGAATGCGGATCAGCCCGATCTGACCGGTCGCGCCGACATGCGTGCCGCCGCAAAGTTCGATCGAATAGGCCTTGCCGGCCTTTGCGCCACGCACGCCCTGGCCCATCGCCACAACGCGGACTTCGTCACCGTATTTCTCGCCGAACAGCGCCATGGCGCCTTCCGCGATCGCGTCATCGACGCTCATCAGGCGCGTCGTGACCGGCGAATTCTGCAACACGATCTCGTTCGCCATATCCTCGACGACCTTCAGCTCGTCGGCCGTCATCGGCTTCGGATGCGAAACGTCGAAGCGCAGACGTTCGGGCGCGACGAGCGAGCCCTTCTGCGCCACATGCGTGCCCAACACTTCGCGCAGCGCCTCGTGCAGCAAGTGCGTGGCGGAGTGGTTCGCGCGCAGACGCGAACGGCGCGCATGGTCGACCGTCAACGCAACCGGCTCGCCGGCCTTCACTGTGCCCTCGACAACAGTGCCGATGTGAACGAAGAGGCCCTCGCCCTTCTTCTGGGTGTCGGAGATTTCAATCTTTGCGGTATCGGAGGTGATCACACCGGTATCGCCCATCTGACCACCGGACTCACCGTAGAACGGCGTCTGGTTGGCGATGATCTGAACCTTGTCGCCGGCCGACGCAGAATCAACCGCCGCACCGTCCTTCACGATGGCCTGAACAACGCCTTCGGCGGTCTCGGTGTCGTAGCCGAGGAACTCGGACGCGCCGTGCTTTTCCTTGAGCTCAAACCAGATCGTCTCGGTAGCCTTGTCGCCGGAGCCGGCCCAGTGCGAACGCGCCTCGGCCTTCTGGCGTTCCATGGCGTCCGTGAAGCCTGATATGTCGACGCCGATTTCGCGGGCGCGCAGCGCATCCTGCGTCAGATCGAGTGGGAAGCCATAGGTGTCATAAAGCTTGAACGCGGTTTCGCCGTCGAGCATGTCGCCCTTGCCGAGCGTCGTCGTTGCATCGGAAAGCAGTGAAAGACCACGCTCCAGCGTCTTGCGGAAGCGGGTTTCCTCCAGCTTCAGCGTCTCGGAGATCAGCGATTCCGCACGCACCAGCTCCGGATAGGCGCGACCCATCTCCTGAACGAGCGTCGGCAACAGCTTCCAGATCATCGGCTCCTTGGCACCCAGGAGCTCGGCGTGGCGCATTGCGCGGCGCATGATGCGGCGAAGCACGTAGCCGCGGCCTTCGTTGGACGGCAACACGCCATCGGCAATCAGGAACGCAGAGGAGCGCAGGTGGTCGGCGATGACACGGTGGCTCGCACGGCGCTCGCCCTCGGCCCTCACACCGGTGACCTCCTCGGAAGCCTCGATCAGGGCACGGAACAGATCGATGTCGTAGTTATCGTGCTTGCCCTGCAGAACAGCCGCGACGCGCTCCAGCCCCATGCCGGTATCGATCGACGGACGCGGAAGGTCGATGCGCTCTTCCTTCGTGACCTGCTCGTACTGCATGAAGACGAGGTTCCAGATCTCGATGAAGCGGTCACCATCTTCCTCCGGCGAACCGGGAGGGCCGCCCCAGATGTGAGCGCCGTGGTCGTAGAAGATTTCCGAGCATGGGCCGCACGGGCCGGTATCACCCATCGCCCAGAAATTGTCGCTGGTGGCAATACGGATGATCTTCTCGTCCGGCAGGCCTGCGATCTTCTTCCAGAGGTTAAAGGCCTCATCATCCGTGTGATAGACGGTGACCAGCAGCCGCTTGGCGTCGAGCGCAAATTCCTTGGTGATCAGGTTCCAGGCAAGCTCGATCGCCCGGTCCTTGAAGTAATCGCCGAATGAGAAGTTGCCGAGCATCTCGAAGAAGGTGTGGTGGCGTGCGGTGTAGCCAACGTTATCAAGGTCGTTATGCTTGCCGCCGGCGCGGACGCACTTCTGCGCGGTCGAGGCAGTCTTGTATGGACGCTGCTCCAGACCGGTGAAAACGTTCTTGAACTGCACCATGCCGGCATTGGTGAACATCAGCGTCGGATCGTTGCGCGGCACCAACGGGCTCGACGGAACGATTTCGTGGCCGTTCTTCTTGAAGTAGTCGAGGAAGGTCGACCGGATATCATTCACACCGCTCATGCTATGCCCTTCAATGCTGCCGGAAGGCAGGTCAAAACTTAAATCCAGTGGCTTTTATCGCTCGCCTTAACCACTGTCCAGCAGACAAACAAAACCGGCCGCATTCTCATTAGGAATGCGACCGGTTTGAACTCTGGGAAACCGTCAGGCAAATCAGCCGTCTGCAGCCTCGTCGCCGTCATTTGCATCAGGGCCGCCATTCTGCAGGAAGCGGTCCGCAATCAGGCCAGCATTCTGACGAAGCGCCGTCTCGATCTCGCGCAGGAGATCCGGATTGTCACGCAGGAACAGCTTCGCATTTTCGCGGCCCTGGCCGAGGCGCTGGCTGTTATAGGAGAACCAGGCCCCTGATTTCTCGACGATACCCGCCTTGACGCCAAGGTCGACCAGTTCGCCGGTCTTCGAAACGCCTTCACCATACATGATGTCGAACTCGACCTGCTTGAAGGGAGGCGCCATCTTGTTCTTGACGACCTTGACGCGGGTCTGGTTGCCGATGACCTCTTCGCGCTCCTTGACCGCACCGATACGACGGATGTCGAGGCGAACGGACGCATAGAATTTCAGCGCGTTGCCGCCGGTCGTCGTTTCCGGCGAACCGAACATGACACCGATCTTCATGCGGATCTGGTTGATGAAGATGACCATGGTGTTGGACTTCGAAATCGAAGCCGTCAGCTTGCGCAGCGCTTGGCTCATCAGTCGCGCCTGGAGGCCCGGCAGATTGTCGCCCATTTCGCCTTCGATTTCGGCACGCGGCGTCAGCGCGGCAACCGAGTCGACGACGAGAACGTCGACAGCGCCGGAACGGACCAGCGTGTCGGTAATCTCGAGCGCCTGCTCGCCGGTATCAGGCTGCGAAATCAGGAGGTTCTGCAGATCGACGCCGAGCTTGCGGGCGTAAACCGGATCAAGCGCATGCTCAGCATCAACGAAGGCACAGATGCCGCCCTTCTTCTGCGATTCCGCAATCGTCTGCAGCGCCAGCGTCGTCTTGCCCGAGCTTTCCGGTCCGTAAATCTCAATAATACGGCCCTTTGGAAGGCCGCCGATGCCCAGCGCGATATCCAACCCGAGAGAACCCGTCGAAACCGTTTCGATCTCGACGACATTCTCGTTCGAGCCCAGCTTCATGATTGAGCCCTTGCCGAACGACCGCTCGATCTGTGAGAGTGCCGCTTCAAGTGCCTTGCTTTTGTCCACCGATTTGTCCTCTACAAGCCGCAATGTATTCTGTGACATTCGATCCACCTTTAGGTTATTGAAGCCGCTCAAGCAATGTCGCCAGCGATGGTGATTTTGTACCGCATTTGTTCTCATCGCGCAAGCTGCGTGCAAATAATTGAAACAAAAAGGTAAAGTTGCCAGTGTTCTACATTTGTTTTCGTGATGGAAAGCAACGGCTTAGATATAGCGCTCTGGTCGCCAGCCGACCAGCGGCGGCAGGACGATTCGTATCTTTCGACCATGCGGGACGATGAAATGAAGCGGAAGATTCTTGTCCTCGGCGGAGCCCACATCGACAGGCGCGGACGCATCTCAGGCGACACCGTGCTCGGCGCCAGCAATCCAGGCTCATGGTTCGAGGAACCGGGCGGCGGCGGCTTCAATGCGGCGCGCAACCTTGCCCGGTTGGGCTTCGACGTGACGATGATTTCGCCGCGTGGCGGCGATCCGATCGGCGAGATGGTCGGCGAGGCGGCCGACTTCGCTGGGGTAAATGATCGGCCCTTCATTTTCCTGGATCGGAAGACGCCGAGTTACACCGCAATCATCGAGAACGACGGAAACCTGGTGATTGCGCTTGCCGACATGGATCTCTATCGCATGTTCGTGCCGCGACGCCTTTCGATCCGTGCCGTCCGCGACGCCTTTGCCGCCACCGATTTCATTCTCATCGATGCCAATCTGCCGGAAGAGACGCTGGCATCGATCGTCGAGCGCGCAAAAACTCTCGGCAAGCCGGTGGGCGCGATCGCCATCTCGCCAGCGAAGGCCGTCAAGCTTAAACCGTGCATCGAAGGGATCGACTATCTTTTCCTCAACGAGGCCGAGGCGGCCGCATTGACCGGCGAGCGCCCCAACGATCCCGCGCACTGGCCGTCACTGCTGGGTGACATCGGCTTGCGCGGTGGCGTCGTCACCCGCGGCCAACGCGAACTGATCGCCTTCGCTGATCGCCATGTTGTTGCCCAGCAGCCGGCGAAGCTCGAAGATGTCGCGGATGTCACCGGTGCGGGTGACTCGCTTGCAGCCGGCGTTATCTCCGGATTGATGCGTGGAATTTCCTTGGCCGATGCCATCAGGGAGGGCGCCGCGGCCGCGGCACTTACCGTACAATCGCCGCATGCCGTCAACGAAAACCTCTCCCCAGATCTGGTGAGGGAGACACTTTCCCTTGTTCCGCCGGCGAGAATTTTGCATTGAAGGCAATACCGATGAAATGGAAGCGACAATGACGAAACCGATCTCCCCCCTCTTGCCGATCGCCTACTCCAAGGAAGTCGCAAGCGCCAAGCAGCGCGGCGCGCCGATCGTGGCGCTTGAATCGACCATCATCACGCATGGCATGCCCTACCCCGGCAACATCGAGATGGCTCGCAGCGTCGAGGCGCTCATTCGTGAGCAGGGCGCGGTCCCAGCCACCATTGCGGTCATTCACGGTACGCTGCATATCGGCCTCGAGTCCGACCAGTTGGAGCAACTGGCGCAGGCCAAGGACGTCCTCAAGGTTTCGCGCGCCGATCTCGCCTTTGCGATCGCCGAGCGCCGTCACGGCGCAACGACCGTCGCAGCAACGATGATCGCCGCCGAGCTTTCAGGCATCAAGGTCTTTGCAACGGGTGGCATCGGTGGCGTCCACCGCGGCGCGGAAGAAAGCTTCGATATCTCCGCTGACCTCGAGGAACTCGGCCGCACCGGCGTCATCGTCGTTTGCGCCGGCGCCAAGGCGATCCTCGATATACCGAAGACCCTGGAAGTCCTGGAAACCGCGGGCGTGCCTGTCGTCACCTATGAGAGCGAGGAATTCCCGGCCTTCTGGTCACGCTCGTCCGGATTGCGCAGTCCGCTGACGCTGAACAGCCCGGCTGCCATCGCCAACTTCCAGACGGTACGCGAGCAGCTCGGCATTGACGGCGGCATGCTCATTGCCAATCCGGTGCCGGAGGCAGACGAGATCCCCCGCGAGGAAATGGAAATCTATATCGAGCGCGCCCTCGACAGCGCCGAGCGCGACGAAATCAGCGGCAAGGAAGTAACGCCTTACCTGCTCAGCACGATCTTCGACCTGACCGACGGCCAGAGCCTGAAGACCAACATTGCGCTGGTGGAAAACAATGCTCGACTCGCGGCAGAAATTGCCGTCGCGCTGGCCGGCTGAGTTTGAAAAAGGGGCGCTGCGGCGCCCCTTAACTGTCGAGCGTTTCCTTGACGACGACGGCAAGCTGCTTGAGGGAGAACGGCTTCGGCAAGAAGCCGAACTTGGAATCCGGCGGCAGGTTGCGGGCAAACGCGTCTTCGGCATAGCCTGAAACGAAGATGAATTTCAGGTTTGGATAGTTCTTGCGCAGTTCGCGCAGCAGCGATGGACCATCCATCTCCGGCATCACGACATCCGAAACGACGATGTCGACCTTGCCCTCGAGCTCGTCCATGATATCGAGCGCCTCGACGCCGGACCCGGCCTCGTAAACCGTATAGCCGCGCGTCTCAAGCATGCGCTTGCCGCCGCGACGGACCGCTTCCTCATCCTCGACCAGCAGGATGACAGCCGAGCCTGTCAGATCCTCGGGCTGCTCCACCGCGGCGGGCGCCTGTTCCGCAGGTGTGCCGATAGTAGGCGTGACGGCATCGCCTTCCGCGGCAACCGCTGGCTCGACAATGTGGCGCGGCAGGAAGACGCGGAACGTCGTGCCTTTGCCAACTTCCGACTCCGGCTGAATGTAGCCGCCCGATTGCTTGACGATGCCGTAAACCATCGCGAGGCCAAGGCCCGTTCCCTTGCCGACTTCCTTCGTCGTGAAAAAGGGCTCGAAAATCTTGTCCATGATCTCAGGCGCAATGCCGGTCCCGTTGTCCGAGACCTCGACGAGGACCATGTCCTCATGCGGCATGTAGGAATAGTTGAACGCCGCCACTTCTGCCGCCGTCACGTTCTTCGTGCGAAGCGTCAGCTTCCCGCCCTGCGGCATGGCATCGCGCGCGTTGACGCAGAGGTTAATCAGCACCTGCTCGAACTGCGACAGATCCGTCTTCACAGGCCAGAGATCACGGCCATATTCGACGTCGAGCTTTACGTTGGTACCGGACAGCAGGCGATCGACCAGCATCCTGAGGTCGCCAACCACATCGGTCAGATTGAGCACCGTCGGCCGCATCGTCTGCTTGCGCGAGAACGCCAGCAGCTGCCGCACGAGCACCGCGGCGCGATTGGCGTTGCGCTTGATTTCCATCAGATCCGCAAAGCCAGGGTCCGCCGGCCGCGCCTGCAACAGCAGGTGATCGGAGGACAGCAGGATCGCGGTCAGGACGTTGTTGAAGTCGTGCGCGATCCCGCCCGCCAGTGTGCCGACCGCATTCATCTTCTGTGTCTGCGCCATCTGCGCTTCGAGCGCCTTCTGCTCAGTCACCTCGACGGCATAGACGATCGCCGCCTCTTCCGGCGCCTCGTCGCTCTGGTCGATCACCGCGTTGACGTAGAAGCGGAAATGGCGCGCTTCATCGGTCGGCGTGCGCGAATCGATCGGCGGGATATCGCCCTGTCGGTCCTTCGCCGCCGCAAGCGCCTGCTGCAGTTTGGATTTGTCGCTGTCCTGCACAATGACTTCCAGCAGAGCGCCGTTCTCGACATCATCACGGGAAACGATCCCCGAAAACAGCTTCAGGAATGGGGCATTGGTTCGCAGGATCCTGCCTGCCCCATCCACCGAGGCGATCGCCATCGGCGTGTTGTTGAAAAAGCGGGTGAACCGCATTGTGGCCGCCGAGGCGGATTGATCGCTCTCGCCGCTCTTCTGCCGCGTCAGCACAATCGACCGGCTCTCTCCGGGAGCGCCATCGCGCATCGACGTCACGCTGTGGACGATCTGCGCCGGCAAGCTCTGGCCGTTCATCTTCTTCAAGTCGAGATCGAGCGTCACCGTCTTTTTCAGGCCCGGATCGGCCTGAACCGACTGGATCAGCGCAAGCCCCTCGCCCGCGACAAAATCGCCGATCGTGACCGAACCGGGAACGAACTTGGTAAGATCGATGCCAAGCCATTCCGCTAGCGTTGCGTTGAGGTAGAAGATCTCTCCCTTGCGACCGGCCGAAAAGAACCCGGCTGGTGCGTGATCGAGATAGTCGATCGCATTCTGCAGTTCTTTGAAGAAACGCTCCTGATCGTCGCGCTCGGAGGTAATGTCGCTGACCTGCCAGATGTGGAGCGGCTTGCGTCCGATCTCCTCGCTCTGCAGGGTCCGTGCTTTCAGGCGGTACCAATGCGCGCCGGAACCGTTCGTCGAGGGCCCCAGGGACCGCAGCAGGCGGAATTCTTCGCTCCCCTCCCGCCCCTCGCGAAGCCCGTTGGAAAGGCGATAGAGCGCCTCGTTCGATTCTCGATGACGCGACAGCAGGGCTTCGAGGGTCTGAACTTCCGTTGACTTGCGAGCGCCCGTCAACTCGCCATAGGCCGCGTTCGCATAAACGATACGGCCTTTGTCGTCGGTGATGAGAGAGCCGTCGGGGTGACTGTTCAAAAATGCCCGCGCCAGGCTGTCGGACTGCCGCTGCGGCATGACTTCGATAAAGCCGATCACCGACGACACGAGGAAGAAAATCCCGACCATGGCAAGCACGCCGAGAACGCCGAGCACCATTTCGTTGTCGAGAGAACTCTTGAAAACGACAAACGCCGCGGCTGCGCCGATCAGCACAAGGGCCAGCAGGATGATCCGCAAAGCCGTTCCCGTGCGGCCCCCGCGGTCCAAGAGCGGTTCGCTATAATCGTCGGCCTGACGCGGTCTCGTCATCTATTCCCTCGCATGGCCTGCCGGGCTTCACTCGTAACAGGGAGACAAAGCAGGAATCAGGCGCCTTTTCCTTCTTACCAATTTGCGGTCTCCGCAAAAACACTGGTCTCTGCGAAGACTGATTGAATTCACAACGAAGAGCGCCAATTTCGCCATTAAAATGGGTTGTTAAGAAAGCATGTTCGAATTCCACTTCGGGTTGGCATGACTGGACAAGGCCATCATGACTTGTCTACGAAGTGGTAAAAGTCGCCATGTGGTTCAAAACCGCGAAGGGAGTAAGCCAAGATGTTCGATGATCTCATGGGAGCCTATGGGAGCCGCTTCCTTCTCGCCGCCGGCGGCGTTGGCATAGCTCTATTGCTGCTGATCGTCGTGCTCTGGTTCATGCGCAACCGCGCGCCTTCGCCCTTCGTTCGGGGTGGCCGCAACCGCCAACCACGGTTGCAGGTCCTCGATGCAGCCGCCGTCGATGCGCGCCGCCGCCTCGTCCTCGTCCGTCGGGATGACGTCGAGCATCTGATCATGATCGGCGGACCGACCGATATCGTCATCGAGAGCAGGATTGGTGAGGCTATCGACAAGTCTGCACCGGTCGAGGCACCTGTTCAGCCAGCCCCCGCCCTGGTAGCGCCGGCTCCCGCCGCTGTCGCGCCACCACAGCTCGAGGCAACGCCGGAGCCGCCGGCGCCCGTTCACATCGTACCGGCCGAACCCCAGTATGTGCCCCCGGTCCGCGGTCATACGCCAGCCGAACCCCACGTGCCCGAACGCGCGCCGATCGAAGCCCGGCCAGAACCGGTCATGGTTGCGACTTCCGCCTCGCCTGCGCCCGTCATCGCCGAACGTGAGCGTGCCCCACGCCCAGCGCCGTCTTTCGAGCCGCGTCCTGAACCGCGACCAGCGCCAGCCCCGATCGAAGCCACGGCCGCGGCAGACATCCTCGATTCCGCCCGTCAACGCGTGTTGCCGCAACAGCGCATCGAACCACAAGTGACGCAACCTTCCGTCCGGAACGCGCCCGCGCCACAGCCCTCATCGGCGTTCGTCGAGGTTGGCACGCTGGCGCCGGCCGCGCAGCCGAGCGACTTCCAGCGCATTCTGGAAGAGGAAATGACGAGCACGCTTGCCGCCGAGCGTATCGTGCCGGCGCCACAGGCGCCCGCCACAAAACCCGGTCCGGCGTCCGGCAACCAGCCTCGGCGCGATCCTGAAATGGCGCCGCTCACCGGCGCGGATGCCGCTCTTCAAAACGAAGTCGCACGCATTTTCGGCGAGATGAGCGTTAACCGCGACAAGTAGCGGATCGACCGAACAAAACAAAAAGGGCACCACGGTTTGCGTCGCGGTGCCCTTTTTGTTGTCGGTATGCAGGGACTTATTCGTCCCGGTAGACTTTTTCCCGGCGCTCGTGCCGCTCTTGAGCCTCGATAGAGAGTGTCGCAATCGGTCGAGCATCAAGCCGCTTGAGCCCGATCGGCTCTCCGGTTTCCTCGCAATAGCCGTAGGTGCCGTCTTCGATACGTTGCAGTGCTGCGTCGATCTTGGAAATCAGCTTTCTCTGGCGATCGCGGGCGCGCAGTTCGATGGCCCGGTCGGTTTCGGACGATGCCCTGTCAGCAAGATCCGGGTGGTTTGCGCTTTCCTCGGCCAAGTGGTCGAGGGTTTCGCGCGCCTCTCTGAGGATGTCATTCTTCCAGGCGACCAGCTTGGCTCTGAAGTAAGCCCGCTGATTGCCGTTCATGAACTCTTCCTCTTCCGAGGGTACGTAGTTGCTAAGATCGATCTTCTCACTCAACGCGATTCTCCTGAAGCAGATCTCATGTGGCGGGTGTATATCGCGAGCACTACTGGTGATTCAAGCCAAATACGCTAGGTAAACAGTTTTTTAAATCTGTCATATTTTTGAGCTAACAGACTATTTTCTCACCACTATTCCCCCGAACGCATATTCTCCTCCCGGTAACTCCGCACTTTCCTACCCGGATTTGGCCGCAACACCTGGCGCTGTGGTTGACGTGCGTGCCGCCAACCCGCTACTAAAAAAGTCCCTTCGACGTGGATTTTCCTATGGCTGCAATCACGCCTCCACCCTCCCGGATCTATCTGCTGCGGCATGCCGAAGCCGCTTGGGCAGCACCCGGGCAGCGTGATTTCGACCGTCCCCTGAACGCGAAAGGCTATGCAGACGCCGAGCTCGTCGCCGACAAGGCCGCCGACAAGGGGTACCGGCCGGATCTGCTTCTGAGCTCGACGGCGGCGCGTTGCCGCGACACCGCCGACGCAGTGCATCGAGCCATGGGCTCCACGCTCGAACTCCGATTCGTCGATGAACTCTACAATGCATCGCCTGATATCTACCTCGAGATCATCGACGCCCAGGAGGCGCTCGGCTCTGTGATGCTTGTCGGCCACAATCCGACCATGGAGCAAACGCTTGAAGCGCTGATCGGTCACGAGGCGCTCCATCAGGCACTGCCGACAGGCTTTCCGACTGCCGGACTCGCGGTTGTGGACTATGACAGCGAGTTGACAGGCTGGCAGCTCGTTGATTTCGTGATCGACTAAGGTCTTTTCGCGGAACGTCTTTTCGCGTCGATCTGCCCTTCCTATATGGCTTGTCACGATTAGAACCGGAACTCCGCCTTGCCACCCAGCCTGACCTCCCTCTCCGATGACGCGCGCATCGCCCTGGACAATTTCGCGGACCGGGCATCGGGCCTCATCAATCCCACGGTGCGCCTTGGCGTCACCGGCTTGTCGCGTTCCGGCAAGACGGTCTTCATTTCCTCGCTGGTCCACAATCTGCTGCACGGCGGGCGGCTGCCTCTCTTCGAGCCAGTGCAGTCAGGTCGTGTCTCGGCGGTGCGTCTCGAGCAGCAGCCGGATGATGCCGTGCCGCGATTCCAGTACGAAGACCACATCCGCTCACTCGTGAAGGATCGCGTTTGGCCCGATTCGACGCGAGCAATCTCCGAACTGCGCATTACGCTCGAATACCAGAGCGCCAGCGGCTGGAACCGGCTCTTCTCGCCCGGTCGCCTGTCGATTGACATTGTCGATTATCCAGGCGAGTGGCTTCTTGACCTTCCGTTGCTTGGAAAGGACTATCGGACGTTCTGCGAAGAGACGATCGCCCTGGCGGGAACGGGCATTCGTGCGGAACTGTCACGCGCCTGGCTCGCCCTTACTCAAGCCACGGATAGCAATGCCCCGGCAGACGAAATGCGGGCTCGCGACCTCGCCACTGCTTTCGCCAATTATCTGAAAGCCTGCAAAGCCGATGAACGCTCGCTTTCCACCCTACCGCCCGGCCGTTTCCTGCTGCCCGGCGATCTCGACGGCTCTCCTGCCCTGACCTTCGCGCCGCTTGCACTCACGCCGGAAGCCAAGCCGCAAAAGGGATCGCTCTGGGCGATGATGGAACGACGCTATGAAGCCTACAAATCCGTCGTCGTGAAGCCTTTCTTTCGCGACCACTTCGCCCGCCTCGACAGGCAGATTGTCCTCGTCGACGCGCTGCAAGCCATCAACCGCGGCCCGGAGGCAGTGCAGGACCTCGAACGCGCCCTGACGGACGTTCTGGCCTGCTTCCGCTCGGGCACGAACTCATGGCTGTCGTCGCTGCTTGGCCGCCGTATTGATCGCGTCCTTGTCGCAGCAACCAAGGCTGACCACCTGCATCATGAAAGCCATGACCGGCTTGACGCCCTCACCCGCCGCCTGGTCGACCGTGCCGTCCAACGCATTGGTGTCACAGGCGCGGGAATCGACGTCATGGCACTGGCTTCGGTCCGCGCCACGCGCGAAGCGACGGTGAAACGCGACGGCCATGACCTCCCCGTTATCGTCGGAACACCGATGGCAGGCGAGACCATCGGCGGAGAAAGCTTTGACGGCCACAAGAAGACGGCAATTTTTCCGGGCGATCTGCCGGCAGACCCGGAGAACCTGTTCGAGCGTATCGAATCCGGAGACAATGATGTCGTGCTGCCCGATGTCAGCGTCGTGCGTTTTCGCCCACCGCACCTCGAAGAGACCGGTGGCGGCATCAAGCTCTCGGTCCCGCATATTCGCCTAGACCGTGCCATGCAGTTTCTGTTCGGAGATCGCCTCGCATGATCAAGCCGCCCTCCGAACACCCCGCACGCCGCGCGCCGGCCGCCTTCTCCTATGAGGAGGACACACCCTCCACGCCTGTCGCGACCAAACACAGCCCGCGAAAGCCCGGTAGCTTCACGGACGATGTCGTGCTGACCGCCGACGAGGATGATCCATTCCTCAACCCCGAAAAGGATGTCCCTCCACCCGTCGCGCTGCCGCGCAAGCGTGGCACCTCGTTCGCGAAAATCGCTGCCGCCGCTTTCGGCGTTCTCTTCTCCCTCGCCTTCGGGCTTTGGACCGACAGCCTCATCCGCAATCTCTTCAGCCGCGCGGATTGGCTCGGCTATGCGGCCCTTGCAGCACTCGCAATCGGCATTCTGGCGGTGGTTGCCATCGTTGTCCGTGAAACAGCTGGAATGATGCGGTTGGCGGCCGTGCAGGAAATCAAGGCGGAAGCTGAGGCCGCCATGGTGGAGACGAAGCCGGCGAAGGCGCGTGCGCTGGTCAAGCGGCTGGAAACGCTGCTCTCCGGAAAGCCGGAGACGGCGAAGGGCCGGGCCACGTTGAAGGCCGCCGAAGGCGACATCATCGACGCACCGCATCTCATCGTCCTTGCGGAACGCGAACTTCTGGCGCCGCTCGACCGGCAGGCGCGGGCCCTGATCGTCAATGCTTCGAAACGCGTCTCCATCGTCACCGCCGTCAGCCCGCGCGCGATCGTCGATCTCCTGTACGTGCTCTACGAAGCAGCCCGGCTTGTCCGCGCCATGGCGGATCTTTATGGCGGCCGGCCGGGAACGCTGGGCATGATCCGGCTGATGCGGGATGTTCTGGCGCATCTTGCCGTAACCGGCTCGATCGCGGTCGGCGATAGCCTCGTGCAGCAGGTACTTGGCCATGGATTGGCGTCGAAGCTGTCGGCGCGCCTCGGCGAAGGCGTCATCAACGGCCTGATGACGGCCCGCATTGGGATCGCTGCGATGGATCTCTGCCGTCCCCTTTCTTTTCACGCGCTGAAACGTCCGGGAATCGGCGATTTCATCGGGGACCTGACACCGTCCATGACAGCGCGCGACAAGAATTCCTGAGAATTGGAACTTTCGTCGCGCCTGCCCTGACAGAAGAGCCGCGCCGAAATACTCGTCATGAATTCAACGCACTAACATTCCGCTGCCGTCCTCTGTCGGCAGCGGAATCACTTGCTGCTCAGTGCTTTTCGGCTTAAAAGAAACCAAGCGTTAACCATTCTTCGGCAAAACTTGAGCTTAGTTAAGCGATGGTGTCGCTAGGGAAAATCCATGTATTCGCGCAAGTTTCTTCTTCTTTTCGGCCTAGCTGCGGTGGCGCTGTCACCGGCCGCAGACATGGCTTCGTCGGCGACTGCGGCGACCCGTGACAAAGCCTTTTTCGAGTCTGTCGCCGGCACTTGGCGCGGCCCCGGCGAGATCGTTGCCGGAAAGTACAAAGGCACGAAATTCACCTGCAATCTGGTGGGCGAACCGGTAAGCGCCGGCGGCGCAGGCATCAAGCTCGACGGAAGCTGCAGGGTCGGCGTCTTCAAGCAGCCGATGACCGCGCTCATCACCCAGTCGGGGAGTTCCTACAAGGGGAAGTTTCTTGACGGCGCCGAAGGCAAAGGGCTCGACGTCGTGTCAGGTGCTGTCACGCAGGATACCGTCGTCGTCGGCCTCAATCGATCCAAGCTCAACGGCGCCATGATCGCCCGTGTCCGTGACGACAAGACCATGAACGTCACCGTTTCGGTCAAGGTCGAAAGCCAGATGATCCCTGTCATCGGTCTGACGCTGACGCGCCAGGTCGACGAAATCACGGTCGGCTCTGTCGAATAGCATTCCAACCCCAGACATTCCAAAAGCGGCGGATTTTCCGCCGCTTTTGCATTTCAGGCGCTACGCCACCAAACGCTGCTTTGATCGGCCACTTCGATCCCCTGCACATCGGCCTTCGCCAGCCACTCGCGAACGGTTGTTCCTTCGACAAGCATATCAGGCGCGAAATCGGCAAGCGGCATCAGCACGAAGCCACGGTCCGTCATGCGCGGGTGCGGTAGCTCAAGTCGTGGTGCCGATTGCACCACATCAGCGTAGGTCAGGACATCAATATCGAGCGTTCGCGGCCCCCACCGCTCGATACGCTCGCGCTTCATCCCCCGCTCGATATCGAGGCAGACATCGAGAAGCGCCTCGGGGCCAAGCGTTGTCTGGATTTGAGCGCAAGCGTTGAAGAAATAGGACTGGTCGGTCTTTCCCCAGGGCGGCGTCCGATAGAGCCGCGACACGGCTACCACACGACAATCGGAGCGCTGGTCGAGCGCCCTCAATGCCACGGCCATCGCGTGCACGGGCTCGCCGAGATTGCCGCCAAGGCCGAGTGTTGCCGTCTTGAAAATGGACTCAGGCAAAGTGTTCGACGCTCACCTGAACGAAATCAAGGACGCCCGGCACCGGTGCGTTCGGCTTGCGCACCGTGATCTTTGCACGCTTGATTTGCGGAAACTTCGAACACAGCCCTTTGGCAATATCAAGCGCAAGCGCCTCGATCAGGTAGCGACGCTTGCCCGTCACGATCTCCTCGATCACGGTGAAGGCAATGCCATAGTTGACCGTGTCATTGATGGAATCGCTCTCCAGAGCGTCGCCGGCCACGACGTCGAGCTCGGCATCCACAAAGAAGCGTTGGCCGAGGAACTCCTCTTCGTCGTGAACGCCATGGCGGGCAAAGAAGGCACAGTTCTGAAGCGTGATGGTATAGGTGGTGCTCATGCCAATTGTCCCTGCTCAAAGCTATAGCGCGCCGCGAGCATAGCATCGGCGATGGCCAAAGCGTCCTTGTTGATTGCGACATCGTGTACGCGAAAAATGCTGGCTCCCGCCAAACGCAACAATGCGCTTGTCGCGGCCGTTCCCGCATCCCGATCGGCGGCTTCCCGACCGGTGATCGCGCCGACGAAACGTTTGCGCGACGTGCCGGCAAGCAGCGGCAACCCCAAACGGCGCAGTTCTCCGAAACGCGCCATCAGTTCCACATTCTCTTGCGTATCCTTCGCGAAGCCGAAGCCCGGATCCAGTACGATGCGATCCTTGGGGACGCCGGCCGCCGAAGCGAGCGCGAGCGAGCGCTCCAGGAAGTAGAACTGGTCTGCGATCACGTCCGGAAGCTTCTCCCGATCGCGGCCGGTATGCATCAGGCACAGTCCCGCACCGGTATCGGCTGCGATCTTTCCGACCTCCGGCTCTTTCTGCAACCCGAATACGTCGTTGATTACATGCGCGCCTGCAGCGACGGCAAGCCGGGCCGTCTCGGCGCGATAGGTGTCTATCGAGATCAAGGCATCGGTCTTGCCGCGCAACGCCTCGATCACCGGCAGCACCCGGGCCTGCTCTTCCAGCGGAGTAACGACGTCTGCGCCGGGGCGCGTCGATTCACCGCCAATGTCGATGATCTCAGCGCCATCGCTCACCGCCTGGAGCGCATGCGTCACGGCCGCATCGACGGTCTCGTATCGCCCGCCGTCCGAGAAAGAATCCGGTGTCACGTTGACGATCGCCATAAGCACGGCGCGCGCGCCCAGTTCGATCTCGCGGCCATGCCCGACGCGCCAGAAACTGCTCTCAAGCTGTGCCAACGGCATTCATCCTATCGATCGAAAAAGGCGACCATGATCTTGCACTGGCCGTGGCTATGCCCCAAGCTCCGGCAAACTTCAACATGAGTATCTGCAGAATGCATTCCGTACCGCGTTATATGCCCCTCCTCCTCGGCTTTTCCATGGCCGTAGCGGCGTGCAGCCCAGCTGCCGCCACCGTAATCGCGACGCGAAGCTATTCCTATTTTCCCATCAAGGGCAAAACCGCAGACCAACTCGACCAGCAACTAAGCATCAACGGGCCGACGGCAAGTGGCTCGTCCGCACGTCACCCGGGTGCGACCAAGATCCGCTTCGGCGGCGACGCCACCTATGTTCAGGCCGGAGGGCGCTGCCGCGTCTCCAGCGCCAAGGTCACCGTCCATACGCAGATCATCCTGCCTCGCTGGACCGACCGCAGGGGCGCCAGCAAGCAGTTGTCGATCATCTGGGATGCACTTGCGAGCGACATCAAGCGGCACGAGGAACGTCACGCGGAGATCGCGCGAAACCAGGCGCGTGTCATGGAAAAGCAGATCCTCGCGCTTCCACCGCAGCGCAGCTGCGAGCGTATGCAGGAACTCGTCACCGACGTATCAACCCGCGGCATCGATGAGCACGACAGGTTGCAGGCCCGATTCGACCGAATCGAAGCCGTCAATTTTCAAAGTCGAATGATGAGACTTCTGAACGATCGGATCAAAATATCCGGCGGCGCAAGATAGCTGATTCTCAAGCTTAACGCGATCACAAAAGGTTAGCCGCGTAACAAAACTTGTGCGAAACCGCAATCGCCCCAGTGATTTAGTGGTTATTTCTCGGTCTAGCTAAATCAACCATAACGCGGTAATATTCAAACATTCGAAAGTTCAGGTCCGTAAGCCCGAACTTTCGCTCCTGGGTTCTCCTGGCGCGTTGCGAAGCCGCGGATGATCCTCCCTCGTCCGTAGGTAATGCGCCTACCTCGCCTCGCTCGTCTAACGGCAAGCGAGGCTTTTTTTGGACAGTGTGGTGGATCAGGCCTGCCGCTCGGGCACGTGGACGACGAGCCCGTCCAGAGCCGCCTTCATTCTGATCTGACAGGAGAGGCGCGACGTCGGACGCACGTCAAAGGCAAAATCGAGCATGTCCTCTTCCATCGCCTCAGGCGAGCCGACGCGTTCCGTCCATTCGTCGTCGACGTAGACGTGACAGGTCGCGCAGGCACATGCGCCGCCGCATTCGGCCTCGATACCTGGTACCGAATTGCGCACGGCATTTTCCATAACGGTCGATCCCTGATCGACATCAAGATCGAAGCGCGTGCCGTCGAAGGCGACAATGGTCAGTTTGGGCATGATGATTTCCGGTGGTCGTCAATGGGAGGGTTTGGATTTTTTCTTCCAACAAATCGCCGAGGCAGTCAACATCGACCGCTCGGTGTCCTTCATCACAGATTGAGAAGCGACGCGCTTGTCAAAATGCGCCATGCCGGCGGTCACAAAAAGACCCGCTGCTCCGAAATGGATCAGCGGGCCTCTATTCCGTCAGATTTATAGAGCTCAGCGGCAAAGCTTGAGGATAAAATTCTCCGCTTCGATCACGGCAACACCGACCGCCGCCATGCTGGCTGCGTCGCCGCAATTGCCCTCAAGCGCCTCGGCAGCCGCATGGACGCGAAACGCCCCGACCGCTCCGGCCGCGCCTTTAAGGCGATGGGCCGCGGCTTCAACGATCTTGACGTCGCCGGACGATATTTCCTGCAGGCAGGCCCGCGCCTGACGCGCAAACATTTGCAGAACGTCGATTTCCAGGCTCTTGTCGCCCATTGTCTGGTTTGCCAGATGCACCAGATCTACCGGACGCTCCTGCGAAGGCCGAGGCCCCTTGCAATTGTCGGGCGCCGCAAACGCAATACTGACTGCTGCCATATGCCAATCCTCCGTCGTCCATGCCGACTTTCAACAAAAGTGCGGGCACCGAGTGGCCATCGCGTTAAATTCCGGCACATTCAGGGCGGATTTCTTGAGGTATGGTTAACGCCGGCTAAACGTCTCTAACGCTTTGGTTTCAAAGGTGCGCTTTTATTAAATGATGTTAACAAGACCTTATTATCCGGGATTTTGAGCGGTTGCGTTAATTGTCTAGCAGCCCCGGATGTGTCACTACGATACTACTGGGCGAGCTTTCCGGTACCTGCCTTTGCTCGCCAAGTGGATAATGGTAATGTTTTGATACCGTCTGTATGAAAAAGCAGCTATCCACTCTGAAATGATATACTTATCCGTCCTCGGCAATGTGGACGGGAGGGCTCAGAGGCTAAGGTTTTGTGCGGGCTCGGCGGGATGCCCGAGGCGTTGTTGAACCGGCTGGGATGTAACGAGGCGTAACGTAAATGGCGAACAACAAGTACAGCGAGTCGATCGAGGACAAGGCGTTCAAGGCATTGGACGAGGCGCTCCAGATCGACTTCGGAGAAGACGATACGCTGTCTCGCAACGGCAAGACCGACGCCCCGGAGGCCAAATTGTCCGAAACACCGAGTGCCCGCAATCAACACGGCTCCAAGGAGCGCGCGCGCCCCGCCAATACGCCTCGCCAGCCCGAGCAGCCGTCTCGCGCCCCGTCCTTCGCCGCCAACGACGCCAACCGCATATCGCCGGCTACGCTTCTCAAGTCCCTCGAGACCGGCTCCAGCCGATCGGCTGTTCGCAACGCAACCATTGTGTCGCTGCTTTGGATCGTCGGCGGTCTCGGCCTCATGGCCCTGCTCTATTCGCCGCAGATCTGGCAGATCCGCTCGCTCGCCGATCTCTTGGCTCTTCCAGGCATCGGCGCCGGCCTCATCGGCATCATCGTGCCCGTGCTGCTTTTCTATGCCTTTGCAGTCATGATGGCTCGCGCCCAGGACATGCGCAACGCAGCACGTTCCATGGCGGAAGTTGCGCTTCGCCTCTCCGAACCCGAGACCGTCGCGTCCGAACGCATCATGACGGTCGGCCAGGCCGTTCGCCGCGAAGTCTCGGCAATGAACGAAGGCATCGAACGCACGATCGCACGCGCTTCGGAGCTTGAAACCCTCGTCCACTCCGAGGTCAACGCCCTCGAGCGCAGCTACGCCGACAATGAATTGCGCGTGCGCGGCCTCGTCCATGAACTCGGGTCGGAGCGCGAAGCGATCGTCAACCATGCTGAGCGCATCCGCACGTCGATCTCAGGCGTCCATGATCAGCTCAAGGAAGACCTCTCTCTTGCCACGGAAGAGATCGCGATACGCCTTGCGACCTCGGGCGAAGCATTCGCCTCGATGATCGACACGCGCGCCGCGGCGATCACCGAAAAGTCGGAATCGGCCATCCAGTCGCTCGGCACGCTGCTTGCGGCAAAGACGGATTCGCTGCTGCAAACGCTGACCTCCTCCGGGTTCGCACTCACCAACGAATTCGACACGCGGCTGGATACCCTGGCGTCGAGCCTGAGCGAGCATGGAGAGCTTGTCCTTCGGCAGTTCGAGACGCGTGCGTCCACGATGGACAGCAACGCCGAGAAGCTGAACGCCGCGCTGAACGACCGTGCCCGCCAGTTGAACGAAATCCTGATCGCCCGCACCCGCGAGATCAACGAGAGCCTGACTGGTGGCGAGCGCACGATCAGCACCACGCTTGATGACGTTCTCTCCAAGCTCAACAGCGCGCTCGACGAGAAGGGTTCGACCTTCCGCCAGAGCCTGCAGTCCAGCGTCGACGACACCATCATGGACCTCGACCTTCGTTCCGGCTTCTTTGACGAACGGCTGCAGGCGACTGTCGCGCAGCTCTCGACCTCGTTCGATGAGCGCGTCGCGGAATTCGCCAATGCCTTCGACAAGCGTGCCGGCTCGCTCGACACCAAGCTCATGGAGAGCCTCAACCGCATCAACGACACGATGACCGGCGGCTCGGAGTCGCTGAACGGCATTCTGAGCTCGAGCATCGAACGCCTTGGCGCGTCGCTGACCGATCAATCCTTCGCACTCGCCACTGCCCTCGCGACCAGCCAGGAAGTGATGGAAAGCTCGTTGGCAGGCAAGGTCTCCGAGGTCACCGAGGCAATTCACACGCATACGACGGGCATGACCTCGGCGCTGAGCCACGCCACGTCCGAAATCTCCCTGGCGCTCGCATCGGGCACGTCGGAACTCCACAACAACCTTTCCGCACGCGCGACAGAATTCCGCGACACATTGCTGTCCACGACGTCCGATCTCAGCTCTGCCGTCTCCGCGGGCACCGAGCAGATTACGTCGGCCTTCGGCCGTGCCGACGATCTGAACACGATGATCTCCAGGCGCGCAGCCGATATCACCCACGCGCTCGATTCCGCGCATGAGCGGATCGACGGCGTGATGGCCGATCGCGGAGGCGCGCTGACTGCCGCCCTCGCCGACAGCCACGACCGCTTTGAGAGCACCCTGGCAAGCCGCTCGGACGCAATCATCAGCGCCGTCTCGGGCAGCCATGAGCGCCTTGCCGACACGCTCGACGACAAGGCCATGACGCTGGCCATCTCGCTGGATGAGAGCCAGAACCGCTTCGAGGATGCGATCGCCAAGCGTGCGGAAGCGATTGCCGCTTCGATCGCCAGCGGCCATGAGAAGCTCGCCGATACTCTCGATGAAAAGGCAATGGCCCTCGCCATCTCCCTCAACGAAGGCCAGTCGCGCATCGAAGACACGCTCGGCCATCACGCCGAAACGATCAGCAACTCGCTTGCCGGCGGACATGACCGGATCACCGAGGCGCTTGATGACCGCGTCATGGCGCTTGCCGTGTCGCTGAACGAAGGTCATAGCCGCATCGACGAGGCACTTGCCCGGCGCGTCGATACCATCGCGAATTCGATTGCTACGGTCCAGGACCGCCTTTCGGATACGCTGGACGAGAAGGCCATGGCGCTCGCGATCTCCTTCGGAGAAAGCCAGAGCCGTTTTGACGATGCATTGGAAGCCCGCACCAATGCTTTGCTCGACACCGTGGCCGGCGCCGAGTCCCGGGTTGCCGGCGCCTTGGTCGACAAGTCGGACGCCATCCGCAGCGCCTACATGGAGAGCCAGGAGCGCCTCGAGCGTTCGCTGAACGAACACGCATCGACCCTTGCCGGCACGCTGTCGAGCGGCAGCGACCGGATCGAGCAGCTGGCTGGCAGTGCCGCGGCCCGTATCGAATACAACCTCAGCAATGCCCATCAGAAATTGGAAACACTGCACGGCGACGCTGCCGCCCGGATCGAAGGCGGTCTTGCCGCTGCACACGATCGTTTCGAAGCGCTGACCGGCAATGCCGCCACGCGCATCGAAAGCGGCTTGGACTCGGCCCATGAACGCATCCGTTCGACGCTGGCCGATCGCGAGCAGGCCATCAACCTCGCCCTCACCGACGCCCATAGCCGTATCAGCGATACGCTATCCGATCAGGCGACGACGATCAGCGCCTCGATTGCCACCAGCGTCGGCATGCTGGAAATGTCGCTGGAAGACCACGAAGTCTCGCTTCGCCAGGCGATCGACAACAGTGGCCGGGCCCTGGAAGACCGCCTGCGCGACAGCACCGGCCATATCGCTGGCCGTTTCCAGGAGGCTGCTGGCGAGATCTCGCGTTCGGCAGAGACCTTCTCTTCACAGCTCGACCAGTCGATCGAGGGCATGACGGGCCGCTTTGCGGAAACCGGCTCGCGCGTCGAGGCCGGCCTTGCCGCCCTTGAGAACCGCATCCGTGATGGCGTCGGCGGTGTGGCCGAGCAGGTCGACGCCGCCGGCGGTCGCCTCTCCAGCACTTTGTCCGACGGCATTTCGCGCCTCGGAACGCTTGGCGAAGACGCAACGAGCCGCATCGCTGCGGCGCTCAACGACAGTGCCACGAAGTTTGCGGAAACGATCGATGGCCGCACTGCCAACCTCACCTCGGAGATCGACTCCCGTACGGTCAGCATCGACGAGGCGATGGAACGGGGCAGCGTCCGCATCGAGGAGCGCCTGTCCACGATGGACCGGGCCCTCACAGTCGGCCTCGACGCCGTCAATCGCACGATCGAAGGCAAGGCTGCCGGGCTCGCCGCTTCGCTGCGCAGCGCCGTCGCGGAGACGACGAAGGGCATCGACGACGAAGCAGCCCGCGCCGCCGAAAACCTAGGCCGCACCGGCCAGCAGTTTGCCGAAGGCCTTGACGCCAAGAGCAACGAGTTCGCCCGCACGATCGAAGAGCGTTCCGAGCAGATCGTCGGCCGCGTCTCCGACGCCCAGAACCGTTTGGCCGGCCAGGCAGCCGCCGTTGCCCAGACTTTCTCGGAAGCCGGCAATGCCATTATCAAGAAGGTCGCCGAAGCCGAGACCCTCGTCAGCGGCCAGGTTGGCGCCATTTCTCGCGCCCTTGGCGACGCGCAGGCGACTCTCGAAAACCACGGTGCCGGTATCCGCACGACGATTTCCGACGCAAGTCAGGAAATTACCTCAACCATGGCAGACGTCGAACGTGCTCTCGAAGCACGTGGCAATGCAATCCGTTCGAGCATCGAGGATCGCACGCGCGAAATCGACTCGACGCTGACCAATGTCGAAAAGGCGCTCGAGGCGCGCGGCGACGCCATCCGCTCGACGCTCGACGATCGCACCCGCGAGCTCAATTCGATGCTGTCCGGTCGCTCCACGGAGCTGTCGCGCATTCTCGAGGAGACGGCGCGGCCGCTGATCGACCGCTATGCCGAGGCCGGCAAGGACGCCGCCGCGCGCATTACGACAGCGACCGAACGCAGCACGGAGCGCCTGCGCAGTGAGAATGAGGCGCTCGTCAACGCCATCGCGGCACGGACCGAAAGCGCATCCTCGGCCGTCGACGCGATGGAAAACAGCCTGCTTGCAAACGTCAACAAGCTGATCGAGCGTCTCTCGGACAACAGCTCCGCCATGGGCCAGGTGATGAGCCGTGCCGCCGAAAATCTCGCGGCAGTGGATGGCCGCCTCGGCGATACGACGTCGCGCTTCACCGAGTCTGCCCACAAGGCCGCTGAAATGGTGTCTGCCTCGACGCGCCTGCTCGAGGGCAAGGTCGACCGCCTCTCGGATATTTCGGGCCAGACGCTTGCCCAGGTCGGCGGCATCATCGGCCGGTTCGACGAACACTCCAAGGTGCTCAGCCAGGCATCCGGCCTGCTGGCAGCGGCTCAGTCCAACCTCGTGTCGACGCTCGAGGATCGCGAAAGCGCCCTCCAGAACCTTTCCGTTGGCCTTGTCCAGCGCTCGGAAGAAATCGAACGGACCATGCGTGCCCTGGGCGGCATGGTCGAATCCGCATTCGACCGCGCCGAACAGCGCTCCAACCAGGTCAGCGGAACGCTGCGCGAAAGCGTGCAATCCTCGTTCTCCGACATCGGCCGCGTTCTTTCCGAAACCGAAAAGCGGGCAGAGGAAGCCGCCTCAACGATGCGCGCTGCGATCGTCAAGGCCGGCGAAGACGCCAATGCCACAATCGACGGCGCCTTCGGCAACGCCGAGCGTCGCTCCAGCGAGCTTTCCAGCCGGTTGCGTGGCGGCCTGACGGCCTCCCTGTCGGAAGTCGAGCGTATGCTGGGCGAGGCAGGTCGTGCATCCGACGGCGCTGCCCAGACCATGCGCGAGTCGCTTCGCGAGGCAGTCGAGGAGGCAGTATCCCGCTTCTCCGGCGCCACCGAAGAGATCCGCCGCTCGGCCGGCGATATCCGCAAGGAACTCGACATGACCCGCAGCGAGTTGAAGCGCGGTGCATTCGATCTTCCAGAAGAGGCCAAGGAAAGTGCTGCTGCCATGCGCCGCGCCGTTGCCGAGCAGATCAAGGCTTTGCAGGACATCTCGCACATCGTGGGCCGTTCGACGCAGCAACTGGAGATCTCCGAGCCAGCACCACGGGCCATTCCTCAGCCTGCGCCACGCCCGGTTCAGCCGGCCGTTACACAGCAGGCACCCCTGCCTACCCCTGCCGCAGCCCCCGCCCCGGCTCCGGCAGCAACACCCTCGCCGATCGAGAACCTCGGTCTGCGTGGCTCCCTGACGCCTGCAGCCGCGACGCCGCAGCGCGCCCCCGTTGCCGCTCCCCCGGCAAGCGGCGGCTGGATCAGCGACCTCCTGCGTGGTGCATCGCGCGAAGAGACCGCCGAGGAAGCTCCAGCACGGCAACCGGCCCCACGCGCCGAGGCTGCCGCGGCAGCACCTGCCCGCACGGCCGATAGCCGCAATCCCCGCCACGTCGTCGAGTCGCTGAACTCGCTCTCGGTGGATATCGCGCGCGCAATCGATCATGATGCTTCGGTCGATCTGTGGCGTCGTTACCAGCGTGGCGAACGGGACGTCTTTACGCGCCGCCTCTACACGCTGAAGGGCCAGCAGACCTTCGACGAGATCAAGCGCAAGTATGATCGCGAGCCGGAGTTCCGCACCGCCGTCGATCGTTACATCGCCGACTTCGAGAAGCTCCTTTCCGATGTTTCCCGCGGCGATCGCGACAAGACGATCACGCAGTCCTATCTGACTTCGGATACCGGCAAGGTCTATACGATGCTTGCTCACGCCGCAGGGCGACTGGGCTAAGCCACACTCAAGGAACAAATGAAATGGCCGCCCAAGAGGCGGCCATTTTCATTTCGGGTGATTGTCCTGACGTCGCTCTCTGCGAAAGGTCGGGGTCGTGGACGGTGGATCGTATTACGCCATCGCGCTAGGCCGGCACGCGCCAGCAGGCACCTTTTGGTGCATTGCCGGCGCCCTCGATCAGATCGACTGCAGGGTCCAGTTCACGATCTGAGCCGTCACGCTCGCGAACGCGCGATCGAGACCCTTCACAAGACCGTCGTTGGACCCGTTGGCCGGCACCTCTTGTCTGAACACTTTCTGGGTTCTCACGGTGCCATTCCGATCGTTCACGATCTTGGCCGAAATCTCGACGACCGCGTGGCTGCCACCGGTCGTGTCGATCTCGAAAGCGCGGATATCGGTCACGAGCTGATAGTCGATCGCCAGTCCTTGGCCCGGCACGCCGACACCGCCGAGCTTGCCTGAGTTCTCGTAGGCTTCGACGAGCTTTGCCTGAACCATGCGCGGTAGCTTATCGCCCCATTGCGCCTTGGAAAGGTACTGTATCTGCGACGGAGCCACCCGAATGACGATCTGTTCGCTGTCGATCGCCCGCAACGCAGTTGGCTGCTGCACGAGGATCTGCCGGCCCTTGGCCGCCGGTCCACTGCCGGTCGCGGATGCGGAGAGGTCGTAGGTGTCGTTCTTGGCAGCCGTCCCACAGCCTGCCAGACCCGCTAATAGCGGCAGCGTGATCGCGGTCGTCGATAGCCACGAACGACGCTGCAACAGATCCGATACGGCCATATGCGCTCCCCTAATATCCCTATTAACGCCGCGTCCGGCCGTCATATTGCTTTACGGTATCCCCACCGAAGATCAGGCGCTGCGGATTGCGGTCAAAATTGCCGATCGCATCGTTGAGGTTCTGCACGGTGGAGCGCGTGTCGTTGATGAGCGACTGCACATCGCGCAGCCCGCCGCTGGAAAATTTCTGCAAGTTGTCCGCAATAGGACCGATGCGCGAATTCAGATTGTCTGCGACCTTCTTGAACGAGGTGAGCGTGTCACGCGCCTGCGCAAACAGCGACTGCGTATTGTCTGTGCCGAGTAGCGCGTCCAGCTTGATCAGAATGCCGTCGACACGCGTGGAAGCCGCGTTCAGCTTGTTCGCCATCTGCGAGACATTCTGGATCGTCTGGTCGATGTCCTTCTGCCGAGCCGAGACAGTGTTCGCGACATCCCTGATCGAAGCGACGGCGGTGCGCGCGTCCTTGGTCGCCTGCGAGATGTCGTCGACGGATCCTTTGACCTTCGCCGGGTCGATCTGTGCTACCAGCGTATCTACGCGATCGAGCGTCGCCTGCGCCTTCTTGCCGAGGTCGTTGTAGGTCGTCGCCGTCTCCTGGAACTTCCGGATCGCTCCCTTGAAGTCGCCCGAAGCATCGGCGACGTCGCGGCTGACTTTCTCGGCATTGCTGAGAATGGTGTCGATCTTCTTCGCGTCGACGGCCTTCACGAGGGCCTCGACCGCTTCCAGCGTCGAATCGACACGACCCGAGACCTTACGCACGGTCTCGGAGAGTTGGCCGACACTCTGCAGGAACGAGTCGATGTTGCCCGAGTTCTTGGCCAGTGCGTCGGAGAAGGTCTCGGCATTCTGCAATGTCTTCGTCAGCGGCCCGCGTGCGTCCGTCACAAAGCCCTGAATCTGGCCGACAGCATCGTTCGCTCGGTCAAGTATCTTGTCTGCCGTCGCCAGAAGGTTCGTGACACTCGACTGATCCGCGACGATGACCGCTCGCTTTCCGGTCTCGAGGGACTGTTGAAGGATGTTCTTTTCGCCGATCCTCCCGCCGGAAAGTTCGATATAGGCAGCACCCGTCAGACCCTGGATTTCAAGGATGGCTTTCGTCGAGGGATAGATGGGCGCGTCGACTCGCACTTCGGTGAACGCCAGCGAGAAACTGGGATCGTCGGCATCGATGGACAGCGACTTGACCGAACCGACCTGAATGCCGTTGAACCGCACGGGCGAGCCGACGCTCAAGCCGTTCGCGGAGCCGGGAATCCGGACGATCAATTCGGCCATCGGCCCACCGCGCCCATATTCGGCCATCCAGTAAACGAAACCGAAGGCCGCTGCGATAACGAGCACCGTGAAAAAGCCGACAATCGTGTAGTTCGCTTTTGTTTCCATCGTATCCGCTCACTTCCCGCGGCTATCTTGCGCCAGGCTGTCCTTGCCTGCGTGGCCACGCTGCGGCACGACCGAACGCGCCCGCTTGCCCTTGAAATAAGCCTGAACCCACGGATCGTCGCAGGCCAGCATGTCGTCGATCGTTCCCTCGACCAATACCCGCTTCTTGCCAAGCACCGCAATCCGGTCACAGACCGAGAAGAGACTGTCGAGGTCGTGCGTGACCATGTAGACGGTCAGGCCGAGGGTGTCCCTGAGCCTTGCGATGAGCTCGTCGAACTCCGCGGCACCGATCGGGTCGAGGCCCGACGTTGGCTCGTCGAGGAAGACCAATTCCGGATCGAGCGCAAGCGCGCGTGCCAGCGCAGCACGCTTGATCATGCCGCCCGAAAGCTCCGACGGGTATTTGTCGGCGGCATCAGCCGCGAGCCCGACGAGCCGGATCTTGAGCTGCGCGAGTTCGTCCATCAGCGACTGGGGCAGGTCCAGATACTCGCGCATTGGAACCTGGATGTTCTCCCGGACGGTCAGCGAAGAGAACAACGCGCCCTGCTGGAACAGCACACCGAGCCGCATGTCGAGCGCATTGCGCTGCGGCTCGTCCAACTCATCGAAGTCCTGACCGAGAATCTTGATCGTTCCCGAGCGCCGCGGCAGCAACCGGAGCACCGTCCGCATCAAAACCGACTTGCCCGTTCCCGACGCTCCGACAAAACCGAGGATTTCGCCGCGATAGATATCCAGGTCCAGATGGTCGAGAACAACCTTCGACCCGAAAGCGACGGTCACGCCGCGCGCTGATAGCACGACATCTCGCCCCTCATTGTTTCTGGTCTCTGTATGCTGCCCGTCCACGTACAATCCTTAGAAATTGATGGCCGCATAGAACATGGCAAAAAGCCCGTCCATGAGGATAACGACAAAGATCGCCTTCACTACCGCCGCGGTCACGTGCTGGCCAAGCGACTCGGCGCTGCCGCCTACCTTTAAGCCCTCGACCGCCGCAACGATACCGATAACCAGTGCCATGAACGGCGCCTTGATCATCCCGGATAAAACCGTCGACAGCGTGATCGCCTCATGCAGGCGGGAGACGAAGTTGGCGAAGGTGATGCCGGAATAGGCCCAGGCGACCACGGCTGCGCCGGCGAGCGAGGCAAAGTTCGCGATGACCGTCAACAGCGGCAGCGCCACCGTAAGGGCAACCAGGCGCGGGAAAATCAGCACGCCCACGGGATTGAGACCCATGACCTTCAATGCGTCCACTTCCTCGCGCATCTTCATCGAACCGATTTCGGCCGTGATGGCGCTGCCCGAGCGGCCGGCAATCATGATGGCGGTGAGAAGCACACCGATTTCGCGAAGCTGCAGGATACCGACGAGGTCGACGACGAAGACTTCGGCGCCAAAATAGCGGAGCTGAAAGGCGCCCTGCTGCGCGATGATCGCACCAATCAGAAACGACATCAGCAATATGATCGGCACCGCGCGCACGCCCATATGGTCGATCTGGTTGACGATCGACGCCGGCGATACGCCGCTGCCTCGCCCGAATTTCATCTGCGCGCCGCGGACAGCGGAGCCGAGGATATACATCGCGGCCGCGAGGTTGTTCCAGAGCTCAGAGGTGATCTTGCCGATCGGTGCGAAGATCCGCTCCGGCCAGCTTGCGCTTGGCTGCGGCTCCTGCTCGGGCTGCGGCGGTTCCTCGGAAAACTCCGCGATCATCTCGTCGATATGGGTGTTACTGCCTTCGAAGCGCACGGTCCCACCGGCACCTTCCACCTGCTTCTTCAGCCGGCAGAGCAGCCAGACGCCCGCAGTGTCGATATCGGTCACGCCTGATAGGTCGAGTGTGACCTCGCCGCTTCGGCCGGCGGCAAGCTTGTCGAAGTCACGCAAAACGAGATGCAGGTTGGCGCTTCGCCAGTTCCCTTCGATATGAACGAGCTGACCCGCGCCATGGCTCTGGTCGTCCACATGCAGTGAGGCGGCGTTACGGGTTTCGGACTTCAAAACGCTTGTGTCTTTCAAGGCTTACGGCGACATTGCCGACTCGCGAACTAACGGTTCGCCGCTTCGGATCAATATACCCAAGCCGCACCAAATTTCCATGCGCGCAGGATTGCAAATATGCCACGGTCACTTGAAATTCAGACGGAATCCTTCCCCATAGCGGGCACATTCACGATCTCGCGGGGCGCCAAAACGTCGGCAGACGTGATCCTCTGCACAATCCGGGAAAATGGGTTTGTCGGCCGAGGCGAATGCGTTCCCTATCGCCGTTATGGCGAGACCATGGAAAGCGTGGCAGCACAGATCGAAGCGGCAAAGCCGTTGATTGAAGCCGGCCTGACGCGAAAGGAACTTCAGCGAGCTATGCCTCCCGGTGCCGCGCGCAATGCCGTTGACTGCGCCCTCTGGGATCTGGAAGCCAAGAGTTCGGGCGAAACCGTGATCATGGCGCTAGGCCTGGCGCAGCCGCAGCCGCTGACGACCGCCTTCACGATCTCGCTCGGCGAACCTGACGTCATGGCTGCACAGGCGCGCGCAAACGCCGATCGGGCCCTCCTGAAGGTCAAGGTCGGCACCGGCGATGACGAAAGCCGTATCCGCGCGGTTCGTGAGGCAGCGCCCAATGCGGCGATCATCCTCGATGCCAATGAGGGCTGGCCTGACGAAACGCTTGAGCATCATCTGCGCATCGCTGCCGAGATGGGCGTCGCCTTGGTCGAACAGCCGCTGCCGGCCGGCAAGGACGAGTTTCTGGCGGAGATCCGCCGTCCCGTGCTCGTTTGCGCCGATGAAAGCGTCCACCATACCGGGGACCTCGCCAGCCTTCGCGACCGCTACGACGCGATCAACATCAAACTCGACAAAACAGGCGGCCTCACGGAGGCGCTTTTGATGAAGAAAGAGGCGCAACGCCTTGATTTCAAGATCATGGTCGGCTGCATGGTCGGCACGTCGCTGGCAATGGCGCCAGCCGTGCTGCTGGCCCAGGACGCCGAGTTCGTCGACCTCGATGGACCGCTGCTGCTTGCTCGCGACCGCGAACCGGGACTGCGTTACACGGCCTCTCTCGTTTTCCCGCCAGAGACGCCGCTCTGGGGCTGAAGATAGTAAGCCGCGATCACCAGGCTCAGCCCGGTCAGGGCGACGAGCGCCATCACGTAGTAGCTTGCGAGGCCGAGCCAGGCGTAGATGTAGCCGGCGGCGATGGTCATCAGTCCCATGAACATGCCGTTGTAGAAGAAATACGCGCCCTGCGCCGACGATTCCTGCGTCTCCTGCACCGAGGCGACGATACGTCTCTGCACGCCCGTATGCACGAACGCATAGGTGCAGGAATGCATGCACTGAAGCAGGAAGAAGCCCCAGAACCCCCAATGCATCGGGAACAGAATCCAGCGGCACACGCTGACCGCAGCCCCGAACCGGATTAGCGTCCAGGCGCTGAACCGGCGGTTCAGTCGGCGAGAAAGAAAGAAGACGGTGACTTCGGCCGCAACGCCAGCACTCCACAAAACGGCGATCTCGGTGCCGGAAAAGCCGAGTTCGCGCCAGTAGAGGGATGCGAAGGCCTGCAGAACCGCGTGGCTCGACTGCTGGATTGCGACTCCGATCAGCAACGCCAAGAGATGCGGCTGGCGCAGCGAACTCCCGGTTGCCGCCGAGATATCGACGGGTATCCCGCGCCTGCGCGTCGGGCCGATCCGGGGACAATAGATAGCCATCACAACAGTCATGACAAAGCCAAAGGTCATGACCGGCAACACCATCCCGCCACCCCAATGCCCGATCAACTGCCCGCCGATCAGAGTGGAGACGATGAACGCGACCGACCCCCATACCCGCATGGAGCCGTAATCCAGACCCCAGCGCCGCACGCCAGAGATCACGATCGATTCGACAACCGGGACATAACAGGCAAAGGTCGCTCCCTGGATCGTGTAGACGATCAGCACCGGCCAGAATGTGTTCGTCCAGTAGAGCGCGATCGCTGTCAGCAGCGACAGGACTCCGGAAAACAGCAGCACATCCGCTCGCTCCTTCATCCGGTCGGCATACATCGCCACGATAGGGGCAACGAGCACGCGCACGACCATCGGCACCGCGAGGATGACGCCGATCTCGTGGTCGTTGAATTCGTGCTGTGCAAGCCACATTGGAAAGAAAGGCAACGCAACGCCATTGACCAGCAAGGGCGCACAGTAAGACAGGGCACTGAGAAGCCGAAAGCGCGGCGGGGCGCCCTCGCCTGTCTGAGGGTTTTGAGCGGGAATCATTAGGTGGACCTGCAGGAAACTAAACGCTGCCTATCACGTCAACCTAAGGGCGACTATGGCAAGAAATTGCCCGATTGAAACGTTTAAAAAAATAAATAGCGCCTGTCGCAAAGACACAACGGGCTAAATTGATACATTGAATTGCTGGATTGGGAGATTGCGCCTAAGCGGCTTGCGGGGCGACGTCCTTTTCGCGATGACCGATCGCCATCGGGACCGCCTGCGTACCGCTCATGGAACGCCATTCGATCAATTCAAAGGCGCCGTCTTGATGCTCGGCAATCGCCGTACAGCTTTCGACCCAGTCTCCAGTGTTGATGTAACGAATCCCGTCCATGTCTTCCATGACAGCGTGATGAATGTGGCCGCAAATCACGCCGTCCGCACCGTGCTTACGGGCTTCGTCGGCAACGACGCGCTGGAACTCGCCGATGAAGTTGACTGCATGCTTCACCTGAAGCTTGGCCCATGCGGAAAACGACCAGTACGGCATCCCCATCCGGCGACGGATTGCTGCCAGGCCAATATTGATCATGATCGCCATGTCGTATGCCCAGTCGCCGAGATAGGCCAGCAGGCGGGCGTTGCGCACCACGACGTCGAACTCGTCGCCATGCAGCACGAGGTACTTCGTGCCGTCAGCCGCTTCGTGCATGATGCGCTCGGCAACCTCGATGCCACCGAAATGGGTGCCTGGAAAGTCGCGAAGGAATTCGTCGTGATTGCCGGGGATATAAATCACGCGCGTGCCCTTGCGCGCCTTGCGCAGCAGCTTCTGGACCACGTCGTTGCAATCCTGCGGCCAGTACCAGCTGCGCTTCAGTCGCCAGCCATCGATGATATCGCCGACGAGGACAATGGTATCCGCCTCGTGATGCTTGAGAAAATCCAACAGGAAGTCCACCTTCGCGGCCTTTGAGCCGAGATGCACATCGGAAATGAAAAGCGTACGGAAGTGCCGCGTATCCATATTGTCCCTCACAAGCATCCTGCTCGTGTCCCATGGTTCACCTCACCTTCCAAAACCAGAGTCGTGTTTCAGGAAGATGACATCCGGTTGTCACGCCCGATTTTCCCCGTCTCTGCAGACCTGCGCTCCGGTCAGGGCAGATTTGCGCTGTTTTCACATTTCGAACGGAAATTCCGACTGTTCGACCATCCCGTTTGATGTATTGAAGGCAGTTCAAAGACAGCGTGCGGCAGCCGGAGGCGATGATGGATCATCACGAAAAGTCCAAGACGGAAAAGAATTTGGCAGGTGGAAGCCTCGACGAGCAGGCGCTCTACTTCCATCGCTATCCGCGTCCGGGCAAGCTTGAAATCCAGGCAATCAAGCCGCTCGGCAACCAGCGCGACCTGGCGCTTGCCTATTCCCCCGGCGTCGCAGCACCCTGTCTCGCCATCCGCGACAATCCCGAGACGGCCGCCGACTATACCTCGCGCGCAAACCTCGTAGCGGTCATTTCCAACGGTACGGCCGTTCTCGGCCTCGGCAATATCGGTCCGCTGGCATCGAAGCCGGTCATGGAGGGCAAGGCCGTCCTCTTCAAGAAGTTTGCCAACATCGATGTCTTCGATATTGAGGTCGATGCAACGAGTGTCGATCAGATGGTCTCGACCGTCGCCTCGCTCGAGCCGACCTTCGGCGGCATCAATCTCGAGGACATCAAGGCGCCGGAATGTTTCGAGATCGAGCGCCGTCTCCGCGAGACCATGAAGATCCCGGTTTTCCATGACGACCAGCATGGCACCGCCATCATCGTCGCTGCGGCGATCCTCAATGGCCTGGAACTGGCCAACAAGAAGATCGACGAGGTCAAGATCGTCGCTTCGGGCGCGGGTGCCGCTGCCCTCGCCTGCCTCAACCTCCTCGTCACGCTGGGCGCCAAACGCGAGAATATCTGGGTCCACGACATCGAAGGCCTGGTCTACGAAGGCCGTACAGAGTTGATGGACGAGTGGAAGAGCGTCTACGCCCAAAAGAGCGACACGCGCACTCTTGCCGAAAACATCGGTGGCGCCGACGTATTCCTTGGCTTGTCTGCCGCCGGCGTGCTGAAGCCGGAACTGCTCGCGCAGATGGCCGAAAACCCGCTGATCATGGCGCTCGCCAATCCGACGCCGGAGATCATGCCCGATCTCGCCCGCGCTGCCCGCCCCGATGCAATGATCTGCACCGGTCGCTCCGACTTCCCGAACCAGGTGAACAATGTTCTTTGCTTCCCCTACATTTTCCGGGGTGCTTTGGATTGCGGCGCGGTCACCATCAACGAAGAAATGAAGATGGCCGCCGTGCGCGCCATCGCGGCACTTGCACGCGAGGAGCCGTCCGACGTCGCCGCCCGCGCCTATTCGGGTGAAACGCCGGTCTTCGGCCCGAACTACCTGATCCCCTCGCCGTTCGATCCCCGCCTGATCCTGCGCATTGCCCCGGCAGTCGCGAAAGCCGCCGCCGAGAGCGGTGTCGCCCTGCGCCCGATTACCGATTTCGACGCCTATCTCGACCAGCTCAACCGTTTCGTCTTCCGTTCCGGCTTCATCATGAAACCGATCTTTGCGGCGGCGAAGAATGCCGAGCGCAAGAGGGTCATCTTCTCGGAAGGTGAGGATGAACGCGTGCTGCGCGCCGCGCAGGTGCTGCTGGAAGAAGGCATTGCCGAACCGATCCTGATCGGCCGCCCGCAAGTCATCGAAACGCGCCTCCAGCGCTATGGCCTGCGCATCCGTCCGCTTTCGGATTTCGACGTCATCAACCCTGAAGACGATCCGCGCTTCCGCGAATATGTCGATCTCTACTTCTCGCTGGTCGGGCGTCGCGGCGTCATTCCGGAGGCCGCCCGCACGATCGTTCGTACCAACACGACCGTCATCGGCGCGCTGGCGCTGAAGCGCGGCGAGGCCGACGCGCTGATCTGCGGCCTGGAAGGCCGTTACGAGAAGCATCTGCGCGACGTTCGCCAGATCATCGGCAAGCGGCATGACGTCTGCGACTTCTCGGCACTCAGCCTGCTGATCTCGCAGCGCGGAGCCACGTTCTTCACGGACACCTACGTCACCTTCAATCCGACTGCGGAAGAAATCGCCGAGTCCGCAGTTCTCGCCGCCGAGGAAATCAAGCGCTTCGGCATTACGCCGCGAGTCGCCCTCGTTTCCCACTCGAATTTCGGTTCGCGTGAATCCGAGAGCGCAACGAAGATGCGTGCTGCTCTCAAGCTCGTTCGCGAAGCCGCCCCGGAGCTTGAAGTCGACGGCGAGATGCATGGCGAGAGCGCGATCTCCGACGCCCTGCGCAAGCGCGTCATGCCCGACACTACCCTGCATGACGAAGCGAACCTGCTGGTCTTCCCGAACCTGGATTCGGCGAACATCACCCTCGGCGTCGTGAAATCGATGATCGACGGCTTGCATGTAGGGCCGATCCTGCTGGGCGCTGCGCTGCCGGCGCACATCCTGGCACCCTCGGTGACCTCGCGCGGCGTCGTCAACATGGCTGCCCTCGCCGTCGTCGAGGCTTCACAGCCGGCGTGATTTGCGGCCGATCGGGAAAATGCGCTAAGATTCCAACTGCAGCCTGTTAAGACAAACGGGCTAGCAATGGAGGCGCGGCAGGATGCCGCGCCTTACGCCCTGCTCACCGATGGGACGATGCCTTGAACCGCTGGATTCTGTCATTCGCAGCCGCATTTGTGTTGACCGGCCCGGCCCATGCCCAGATGCCGGCGATCTGCGGCGACCTGCGTGCCCGCCTTGCCGATCTGCCGCAAATCATCGGCAGCACGCCCGAGGTGCGCAAATTCGCCAGCGCCATCGCGGAACAGAACCTTGAGCTTCGCAAGGTCCGTAGCGATCTGCGCCAGAACGGCTGTACAAGCGGCAGCATGGTCGTGATCGGCGACGATGACGGCTATTGCGGGGAGCTTGAGCGCGCGGAGAGCAAGATGGTCGACAACATCCGTTATCTGCAGCAGCGGCGCGACGAACTCCGTGGCCAAAGCGAGGATGTCCGCGCGCGAAACGAACTTCTTGCGGCGCTCGATGACAATGGCTGCAACGAGGAACAGTGGCCCGCCGAGAGCGGCGATGGATATGCACCGCCCCCAAGCATGGAAGATCAGGCCCAGCGAAACGACACCTTCATACCGCCGGGTGGCTATCCCGGCGAGCGCCGCTACGGTCTCCCCGGCATGTCGACGCCCTCTCATCTCAACACCGTCTGCGTGCGCACCTGCGACGGTGGCTTTTTTCCGTTAAGCTCGAACGCAACCTCGCAGGATTTCGCCCGCGATGCCGACACCTGCTCGAAGATGTGTCCCGGCATCGACACCGAACTCTTCTATCATGACGTCTCCAGCACCGAGACCTCACAGATGATATCGGCGGCGACGGGCGCTCCTTACAGCGCCATGCCGAACGCGTTCGCCTACAAGAACCGCAAGCCCGGCGAAAAATCGTCCTGCAGCTGCGACCTCAACGCCTATTACGAGCGGATGCGAAAAAGCCAATCGATCAGCGAACCGCCGCAACAGGGATCGATCACCACGATCGAAACCAAGAAGCCCGAGCCGGAGAGCAAGGTCGCCGCCCCGGCAGCGCCGCAGCCTCAGGTGCCGGACAGGCCATATGATCCGGCGACCAACAAAGTGCGCCAGATCGGTCCGCAGTTCTTGGCCGGCGACCAAGGCACAATCGACCTCAAGCATCCGGCAAAGCCGGGCCCTCAGCCGCAGCAGCAATAGCCGCCCTCAGTCCGCTGGATTGTCCCAGCGATCCGCGAACACCAGTTCCTCCAGCGGCAAGCGCTGGCGCCATCCTTTGACGGCCAGTTCCGGCTGGTCATAGAGCCGGTCGACATAGCCGACGCAGAGCCAGGCAACGATCTCGACCCGATCAGGAACACCGAGGATTTCCGTGATATCGGACTCGTGAAAGATACTCACCCAGCCGACCCCCACGCCTTCGGCTCGGGCGGCGAGCCACAGATTCTGCACGGCGCAGACCGTGGAGTAGGAATCCATCCGCCGATTGTGCGTCCTTCCAAGAACGACATCGCCGCAGCGATCCGGATCGCAGGTCACGCAGATGCTGAGCGGTGCGGTTCGGATGCCCTCAAGCTTCAGTGACCGGTAGAGTTGTTGCCGCTCACCTTCAAACATCTCGCCCGCCTCGCGGTTGGCGCGATCGAAGGCCTGCCACGCGGCCTCCTTCACCTTGTCATCACGCACCAGGATGAAATTCCAGGGCTGCATGAACCCAACGGACGGCGCGTGATGCGCGGCCGTCAGAAGCCTTTTGACGACGTCGTCCGGTATGGCATCCGGGAGAAATTCGGAACGCACGTCGCGTCGCGTCGAAATCGCCCTGTAGACGGCGTCGCGTTCCTCGGTCGAAAAGGCTGCGGCTCCCGAGAGGGAGCCTGAATGGTCTGGTCGCATCGTCAATCCCCAACAACACAACCGCCCGCCGTCCACGCGGGTCAGTCTATGATGTCGGGCCGGTCTTCTGACTTGGCATCATCCGACTGCCGCGCCTTCCCGGTACTGGACCAGTGGCTCATTGCGGCAGCCGTCAGCCTTACAGCGTTGGGCACGTTTCGGTCTTTCACCGAATTCCCGATTCTCCCGCCTGCGGCGGGCACCCGACGGACGCGTCTATGCCGATAAACCCTGGCCGACGCAATCCCTTAATCCGAGACGGGAAAGTAGCGCACATAGGCGAACTCATCACCTGCCGGCGACCAGTTGGGCACGTTGATCGTTCCCTGCCCGCCGAAGAGATCGAAGAGCGTCGTCAGGTTTCCGCCATCCATGTCCATCAGCCGCAGGCGAACTTCGAGATCGCGTGGATGGTCGAACACATCAGGATCGTAAGAAAGGATCAGAACCTTGTCGTTGTTGGGCGACGGATGGGCAAACCAGTTCCCATAGTTGTCACTGGTGACCTGCTCGAGACCGGTCCCATCGGGATGGATTCGCCAGATTTGCATGAGGCGGGTGCGGCTGGAATTGAAGTAGATCCATTGACCGTCGGCGGAATAGTCCGGCCCGTCATTGCGTCCCTCGCCGTGGGTCAGCCGCTTTTCTTCGCCGCCGTCAACGGAGATCGTGTAGATATCGAACAAGTCGTTGCGGATGCCACAATAGGCGAGTTGCTTCCCGTCGGGCGACCAGCCGTGCCAATAGGATGGCCGATTTTGCGTCACCAGCCGCGGCGTACCACCTTCGGCCGGCAGCACATAAATCGTCGACTTCCCGAACTCGGTTTTGTCGGAGATGACGATCTGGCGGCCATCGGGCGAAATGCCGTGGTCGTTGTTGCAGGTCGTCGCAAAGCCGGTATCGACCTTGCCGACCTTGCTCGAACCATCAAGTGCGAGACGGTACAGAAGTCCGTCCCCGTTCAACAGCAGATAGGTGCCATCGGGCGAAAAGTTCGGCGCCTCAACGAGTTGCGTGGTTTGCCAGACGACGCGCGCCTCGCCTGTCCTGATGTTGTAGATCTCAACGGAACTGCGCAATCTGAATCCTCCTGAGCATCGAATCCGCCAGACCTACGACGGCTCGCCACTCAGTACAAGCAAGTGCGCCTGACCGAGAATCTGCCCTGGAGGTCGTTCCTGCGTGATGGGCGTTTTATCCACCGATCACAAATGCAGGAAACCTAACGGTTCATCTAGCATTCATGACGAAGATGTGACAGTTCGACGAAGCTTTTATGACGTCGGAGTTTTCCAGTTGATCGCGTTGGTAATGAGGTCCGCAGCGGCAGCGCGTTCTGCGTCGCTTTCCACCGATTTCGGGGGAAGCGTTCGGTCGCCCGCCCTACGCACGGCGCTCACTGTCGCTTTTTGCGCGCTGCTTGCGCTCCTTGCCACCGCCACTGTCGAGATCATTGCCCGCGATGGGTTGGCCGACGTCCGCGAATTCCTGACATCGCCTGTGCGTCCGGGGATGACGACGGTTGTGATGTTGACTGTCCTGATGTTGTCGCTCGATGCAGTCTTGGGCCGGCGGTTTATTTCGGCGCTGATCGTTCTCCCGCTTGTGATCGTCCCCGCCATCGTATCCAACCAGAAGCAGCACTACCTTTCGGACCCGCTTTATCCATCGGACGTCCTTTTCGGGCGGCAGATCATGGAACTGCTCCCTGTGATGGTGCGCGACCGCCCTTGGACTGCCGTTGCAATGCTTGTCGGCATCGTCTTGTCCGTTACCGCGATTGTCTTCCTCTGGCGCTTCGCCTGGCGCAACTTCCCGAAGCTCCCAAGGGCCTCTCGCGTCCGCCGGCTTTGCGTCGGCCTGCCCGTTATCGCGGCTTTCGGGTCCTTGATGGACTATTCCCAGTATTCCTTCATCCGTGATCGCCTGCAGGTGGTTCCGATGATGTGGGACCAGAAGGAAAACTACCGTAGCAACGGCTTCATCCTCGCCTTCATCTTCAACATTCCGATGGCAGACGTGGCAGCGCCTGTCGGCTTCGGTACAGAGGCGCTCGACGCCATCCCCGGCCGCAACTACGGCTACCTCAGCGGGCCACGCGAAAAGCCCGACGTGATCATGCTGATGAGCGAGTCATTCTGGGATCCGACTCGCCTGAAGACGCTGAGCCTGTCGCCAGATCCCATGCCGACGATCCGTGCAGAGCAGTCCGGCTATGTCTTCTCGCCGGAGTTTGGCGGCATGACCGCCAATGTCGAATTCGAGGCGCTGACAGGTTTCTCCAATGCCTTCCTGCCATACGGCAGCATTCCCTACCAGCAATACATCCGTCGTGATGTTCCCTCGCTCGCCACATTCTTCCGTGGCGAAGGTTACGCGGCGCGGTCGCTGCATCCGTTCAGCGGCTGGTTCTGGAATCGCAACGAAGTCTACAAGGACTTCGGTTTCGAGCAGTTCCGTTCGGAAGAAACCCTGCCTCCCATGGAAAAGCGAGGCATCTTCGCTTCGGACGAGTCGCTGATGAAGGAGATCATGAACGAGGCAGACGGCATGGATCGCCCGTTCTTCTTCTTTGGTGTCACCTTGCAGGGACATGGCCCCTACGAACCGAACCGTTACGCCCACAACACTATCGACATCAAGGGCAACCTGAACGATGCCGACCGCGCCACCCTTGGTACCTATACGCAGGGCGTCAAGGAAGCGGACGACGGCCTCAAGATGCTGATGGATTGGGCAGAAAAGCGCGACCGCGAAACGATCATCGTGCTGTGGGGCGACCACCTGCCACCGCTCGGCAACGTCTACATGGCGACCGGCTACATGCCGGACCAGGTTGCCACCCGCAAGGCATCAGTGAGCGTCATGAAGCAGGAACACGAGACCCCGCTCGTCATCTGGTCGAACAAGAAGGGCAGCAAGAAAGACGTCGGCACCATCAGCCCCTCACTGCTTCCGTATCACCTTCTGAAGTTCGCCGGCTTCGAGCATCCCTACTACACGGGCTTTCTCGGCCGCGTGCAGAAGAAGTACAGCGTCATCGATCGTTATCAGCTCATCGCCCGCGACAACACGCCATCTCCAGACTGGGTCCTGAAGCCGAAGAGCCTCGATCCGCTCGTCCGGGACTATCGATACCTCCAGCATGACATCATGTTCGGCAAGGCTCAGACGCTCGAGCGCTTCTTCCCGCAGCATGCCTGGCTCTATGCGCAAGGCACATAGAAGAGCGGCACAAGCCCGCATTGCAATTTGAAAACATTACGGAATACTGGCGCCCGAGCGATCTAGCATTCGGAGTCGGCCATGCAAAACCTATCGGACCTCATCCACCATCACTTCGACAAACCGGCCGACGAACTCGGCGAGATCGAAAGGCGCGTTCTCGCGAAGGCACATGAGCGCAAGATAATCTCGACCGATATCAATGCCGCTCTTCAAGCCGAAGCTTCCTCCGGCCAGCGCCTGGCAGATACGATTGCGCGTGTTGGCGGCTCGTGGAGCTTTATTGTTGCTTTCCTGCTCTTCCTGGTCTTCTGGTGCGTTGTAAACACCATTGTATTGCTGACGCGCGCCTTCGATCCCTATCCGTTCATTTTCCTCAATCTCGTGCTTTCGATGCTGGCGGCGATCCAGGCTCCGATCATCATGATGTCGCAAAACCGCCAAGCGGAGCGCGATCGCTTCGAGGCGGCAAAAGACTATGAGGTCAATCTCAAAGCAGAACTGGAAGTTCTGTCCCTGCATCAGAAGATTGACATGCGCGTGCTCACTGAGATCGCAGCATTGCGCGAAGACATCGAGCGGTTGAACCAGCGTCTGCCTAGTTAATGGAACGATCTGGGATCGGCTGAATTTAACTATACCGACCGATTAATGATCCGCTAACCAAATCCCGCATTGAAACATCGACGCAAATGTTGGAGGAGCAACGGGAACCAATCCGACAATACGACACGATGCTCACTGGCCGACTGCATACACGCGACGAAATCCTTCATCACCCTCTGTTTCTGTCGATCGAACGCCAGATCGCGCTCCACCTTATCGGAATTCACAAGCGCGCTCCTCGCCTTGCCCGCCTTGCCGCCTCGCACCAAAAGTGGCTACTGACGCAAACGCTGTTTGCCATGCACGCCGGACGGGACCGAGACAACCCGCTTTCGGGACTCACCGCCGGCCGCATGATGCAGGTCGCCAAGGAGTTCGATCTCGCCAGCAAGAATACGGCTGCCTCGTTCCTTGCCGAACTCATCGCCTATAAGTTCCTGCGGGATGCTCCCGATGAAACGCCCGACCGGCGCCTGCGTCGCCTCGAGACGACCGAGGCGAGCGAGGAGGCCATGGCCTCCTGGTTCCAGGGCCATATGGCCTGCCTCGATCAACTCGACGGCGGCAATCGCGCAAGCCTGACCGCTGACACCCCGCGACTTTTCCTTCTCGCACAGCCGCGCGCTGCGCGTGCCCTTATCCAGGATCCGGTCTGGAAAGAACCGCCGAGCAGCATCGGGCATTTCCTCTGGTCGGATGTCGGCGGCCTCGTGCTGCACGATCTGATCAGGCGCCTGCCGGACGACGCGCGGGCGCATGATCGCACACTGCTGAAAGGCGTGACGATCAGCGAAATCGCGAGCGACTTCGGCATCTCCCTCACCAACTTGAAACGGATGTTCAAGAAAGCGGAAACGGACGGCATGCTCGGCTGGGAAAACCCGCGTAACCGCGGCGCGCTATGGCTTTCCAAGACGTTCATCGAGGACTATTTCCACTGGCAATCCGCAAAGTTTGCCGAATTGGACAGCGCCATCCACTGGGCGGCCGGCCAAATCCGCTAGCACCATTGAGCATCCCGCCGATGCGGAACTCATACGGAGCAACGTCCGATACGGTAGTCAGAGCGCGCCGCCAGCCACCATCGTATAAAGCAAAAAAGCCCGGCATCAGCCGGGCTTTTTCTTCTATTTTCGATCAGCCGTTGACGGCCATGCGCTTTTCGTCGCGCCCGCCCTTCATGCGCTCGGCCAGCAGGAAGGCCAGTTCGAGCGCCTGGTCGGCATTGAGACGCGGGTCGCAATGAGTGTGGTAGCGATCGTGCAGATCCTCGGCCGTGACGGCGCGGGCACCGCCGGTGCATTCCGTCACATCCTTGCCGGTCATCTCGATGTGGATGCCGCCCGGATGCGAACCTTCCGCGCGATGGATCTGGAAGAAGCTTTCGACCTCCGACAGGATCCGTTCGAACGGACGCGTCTTGTAGTTGTTGAGCGTGATCGTGTTGCCGTGCATCGGATCGCACGACCAGACGACCTTGCGCCCTTCGCGTTCGACCGCGCGGATAAGGCGCGGCAGATGCTCGGCCACCTTGTCGTGACCGAAGCGGCAGATCAGCGTCAGCCGCCCCGCTTCATTCTCAGGATTGAGAATGTCGATCAGGTTCAGAAGATCGTCCGCCTGCAGAGACGGACCGCACTTCAAGCCGATCGGATTCTTGATGCCGCGGCAGTATTCGACATGGGCATGGTCTGCCTGGCGCGTGCGGTCGCCGATCCAGATCATGTGGCCCGAAGTCGCGTACCAGTCGCCAGACGTCGAGTCGACGCGCGTCAGCGCCTCTTCGTAGCCAAGCAGCAACGCTTCGTGGCTGGTGAAGAAGTCCGTCTCGCGAAGGCTCGGATTGTTTTCCGAGGTGATGCCGATCGCCTTCATGAAGTCCATGGTTTCGCTGATGCGGCCGGCAAGCTTGCGGTACCGCTCGCCCTGCGGGCTATCCTTGACGAAGCCGAGCATCCACTGATGCACGTTCTCGAGGTTGGCGTAGCCACCCATCGCGAAGGCGCGCAGCAGGTTTAGTGTAGCGGCCGACTGGCGATAGGCCATCGCCTGGCGCTCCGGGTTCGGAATACGTGACTCTTCCGTGAACTCGATGCCGTTGATGATGTCGCCGCGATAGCTCGGCAGCGACACGCCATCCTGGGTCTCGATGCCGGAAGAGCGCGGCTTGGCGAACTGCCCGGCGATGCGGCCGACCTTGACCACCGGCAGCTGTGCACCGAAGGTCAGTACGACGGCCATCTGCAGGAACGCACGGAAGAAGTCGCGGATGTTGTCGGCGCCATGCTCGGCAAAGCTCTCTGCGCAATCGCCACCCTGCAGCAGGAAACCGTTGCCTTCTGCAACGTTGGCGAGATGCTTCTTCAGCCGGCGTGCTTCACCCGCAAAGACGAGAGGCGGATAGGATGCGAGCTGGGCTTCCGTTGCTGCCAATGCGGCCTGGTCCGGATAGTCCGGAACCTGCTGGATCGGTTTTTGCCGCCAACTACTCGGTGTCCAATTCTCTGCCATTTTATTCACCTGCTCCACCATCCGGTCCGTCCGGATGTTCCGTCCTAAAAATGTTGGGCGGCTTATAACCCTTTAGTGCCATCTTGCATAGCGGCGTTCCGCTCTACGGCACTGAGGATTAAATCGGCGACCACGCGCGATATAAAGGAATTCGGTGACGTATTTTCAAACAGAAAACGTACGATCAACGATCACTATACCAAGACGGTTTGTATCCATTTTAAGCGTGTCCCGGAAAAACGCCGGCAATTGTACTGAGGCGTCATGCAGGCGCTCTTCCTCAACGTGATCCACACGCCGCGCATTACCAGCTGACGGGCGTCAGACGCGAACCCCGTCCCGAATGCGATAGCTCGGCGCGTACATTGTGACGAGCTCTTCCGCGGCCGTCGGATGCACGGCCATCGTCCGGTCGAAATCGTCCTTCGTGCAGCCGGCTTTCAGCGTGATACCGAGGATCTGGGCCATTTCGCCGGCATCGTGGCCGAGGATATGCGCGCCGACGACCTTGCGGCTGGCAGCGTCCACAATCAGCTTCATGATCATCTTCTCGCCACGCCCCGACAGCGTCGCCTTCAGTGGACGAAACTGCGCACGGTAGACCTCGAGCTCCTTGTAGCGCTTGCCCGCTTCCTCCTCGGTCAGTCCCACGGTACCGATCTCCGGCTGCGAGAAGACCGCCGTTGCGATCGTCTCGTGATCGGGCTTGGTCGGATTGTCCTTGTACTCCGTCTCGATGAAGCACATTGCCTCGTGGATCGCCACCGGCGTCAACTGTACCCTGTCAGTGACATCGCCGAGCGCATAGATGTGCGGGATGTTGGTGCGCGAATATTCGTCGACCACCACCGCTCCGCGCTCGTCGGTCTTCACACCGGCAGCTTCCAGGCCCAGACCTTCGGTATTCGGAATGCGCCCGAGCGCCAGCATCACGACATCGGCCGCCAGCGTGCCGTTCTTCAGCGTCTCGACGGAAAGACGACCGTCCTGTTTCGATACCTTCTGCAGCATATCATGGCAGAGGATGCGGATGCCCTTGGCCGTCATCGCCTTGTGCAGTCCCTGGCGGAGGTCCTGATCGAAGCGCGACAGGATCTCGGCGCCGCGATAGATCAGCGTCGTCTCGACGCCGAGGCCGTGAAAGATATTGGCAAACTCCACCGCGATATAACCGCCACCCGCAATCACGATCGCCTTCGGCAGCTCCTCCAGATGGAAGGCCTCGTTCGACGAAATGCAGAGTTCGTTCCCCGGCAAAGCCGCGTGCGGGTTCGGCCGGCCGCCGGTCGCGATCACGATGGTCTTCGCAGTTACCGTCTTGCCGGTATTGACCAGCCGGACCGTATGCGCGTCAACCAATTCGGCACGTGTTTCCAGGATTTCGGCGTTGGCGCCGGCAAGCCCTTTCTTGTAGAGCCCTTCCAGGCGCGCGATCTCGTTGTCCTTCGCGGCAATCAGCTTCTTCCAGTCGAACGAACTCTCGCCGACCGTCCAGCCGAAGCCGACGGCATCCTCGAAATGCTCATGGAACTGAGCCGCATAGACGAAGAGCTTCTTGGGCACGCAGCCGCGGATCACACATGTGCCGCCGTAGCGGTACTCCTCGGCGATCGCGACCTTCTTACCGAGCGAGGCTGCAACGCGGGCGCTTCGCACACCGCCTGAGCCACCGCCAATGACAAAGAGATCGTAATCGTAGGACGTCATGAGAAACTCCGGATGGAATCGGCTGGTGAGGTGAAAGTGATATAGTATCGGCGGCCGCAAAAACAAAAGCCCGGACGGTGCCGGGCTTTTGATCTGTTATTGGCGCCTTCTTACGGCTTCGGCTTTGCAGCAGCCGGTGCAGCTGGCTTCGGCGCGGCCGTCGCAGCCGGGTTCGCCGGATCGGCGGCCGGTGGCGGGGCCTTGATGACCTTCACGAGTTCAGCGCTCGTCTGCTTCTGCAGATCGCGCGAGATGCCCTGCGCCCAGATGTCGGCGGCCTTGACGGTTTCGCGCGATGCGATCGGGCCATCCTTGAGCAGCTTCTTGCCAACCGGCGAGTTGTAGAACTCGGCGATCGCGTTGAGTTCCTCGACGGAGAATGCCTTGGCATAGGTCAGCGCGGCTTCCTTCTCGAGATCGGCGCGACGCGGCGCAAGGGCCAATGCCTGCTTGTCGACCTCAGCGGTGATCGCATCCTGGTAGTTCGGCGAGTCCTGGATGAGATCGGCCTTCAGGCGCTCAGCCAGGCCGGGCAGGATGTTGTCGAACTGTGCGGTGGCGCCGATCGCGTCGATCGCAGCGCGGGCCGCCTTCAGCTGCTCCGGAGAGGCTTCCTGCGCGTGTGCGGCAAAGCCGAATGCGACGCCCGAGAGAATAACGGTCGCAGCAGCAAAACGGCCAAGACCTGCAAATTTAATCATGAGTTTCAATGCTCCTGTTACCTGTTCGCCCGCAGCGTGCGTGCGCCTGCTTGACCTGCAATGATCGCAAGCGCCGCCATTTTTAGAAAGAGCCCGTGTTCAACGACTCCGGGTATTGAATTCAGCTCGTTTGAAAGCGCCTCTGCATCAGGAATGCGGCCAAAAGATGCATCCAGGATGTAGTGGCCGCCGTCCGTCATGAAGTCTTCGCCACCGGATTGGCGCAGCGTCAGGCTGCCGCTCAACCCCAGTTTCGAGGCCTTCTTTTCAATTGCCATGCGCGTGGAAACCAGCCCGAAAGGATTTACCTCGATCGGTAGCGGAAATGCGCCAAGGGTCTCGACCAGTTTGCTCTCGTCGGCAATGACGATCATGCGCTGAGATGCCGCAGCGACGATCTTCTCGCGCAGCAGTGCGCCGCCGCCACCCTTGATGAGCGTGAGGTCGGAATCGACCTCATCCGCGCCATCGATCGTCAGATCGAGTTCCGGCAGTTCATCCAGTGACTTCAGCGGCACGCCGAGCTCGACGCAAAGCCTTGCCGTGCGTTCCGAGGTTGGCACCCCTTCGACCTTGAAGCCGGTTGAAACCTTCTCAGCGAGCAGCCGAACAAACTCTTCGGCAGTACTCCCGGTTCCGATTCCAAGCCGCATGCCGTATTCGACATGAGCGAGTGCGGCCTCGGCGGCCTTGATCTTCATTTCGCGGGCATCCATGCGCCGCTGACTCCGAATTATTGCGTTGGATGTGCTGTTTACACGGCTCGCTTGCCAAACGAAAGCCAAAATAGCGTAATGATTTTTGAAAAGCCGTGGGCATTTGCAACTCGTCGCCTTTGCCGGCAAATATTGCTTTTCCCGTCCTCATCACCTACTGCCGATGACATCATTTCTGAAAGGCGCAATCCTTGACCCCTGCCCTGGTTGTATTCGATCTTGACGGAACACTGCTCGATACTCACACCGATCTTGTTGAGAGCCTGAATTATACGATCGCGGCAATCGGTGTGGCGCCGGTCAGCTACGACGATCTCACGCATCTCGTCGGACATGGCGCCAAGGTCATGATCGAGCGGGCCTGCGGCCTTCGGGGGCATCCATTGGCACAGGAACAGCTTCCTGCCCTGCTCAACCGCTTCATTGCGCACTACACCGACAACATGCCGGGACATACCGCGCCTTACCCCAGCCTGGTCGAGGCAATGGATCAACTGAAGAGTGCCGGCTGCAAGCTTGCCGTTTGCACCAACAAGCTCGAAGGCCTGGCGCGCAACCTGATCGAGAAGCTTGAACTCTCCCATTATTTCGATGCCATTACCGGCGGCGACACCTTCACCGTCAGGAAGCCCGACGCCCAGCATCTTCTCGGAACCATCGAGCGCGCCGGCGGCGATGTCCGCAGGACAGTCATGATCGGCGACAGCGTCAACGACATTCTTGTTGCCCGCAATGCCGGCGTCCCTTCCATCGCCGTGCCGTTCGGTTATTCCGACGTCCCCGTCGAGACCCTCGGGCCAACGAGCGTGATTACGCATTTCAAGGAGTTGACTCCTGCGCTCATCGACGAATTGATCGCGGACTTCACCTCCGCAACACCGGCAGCGGCGGCAGGCTGACGCAAAAGAAGAGCCACCGGCCCAGCTCCTAACCAATCGCGCAAAAAATCCCCGGGAAACCCTGACCTATGGGAGGAGATTTTGCCACATGCCTAAGCGTCTCGACTATGGACTCTTCCTTTGCGGAGGCGCAGATTCAGGATACGAGGCGCAAGTTGCAAATCGTCCGATGCCGCATGCGTGATATGCGCAACTGATACATGATTGGCTCGCGATAGTTCCAAGTGGGTTGCGCATAGCCCGCATGTCCCTGTTCAGGTGACCGACGAATCCACGGTGCGACTCCGTTCCAGAACCGTCAGGGAGGGAAATATGCCTGATTTCCAGCGCAGAGAATTTCTCGTTCAAGGCAGCACGGCGGCGCTCGCCGGGATGGCCGGTCTCAACTCTTCATCTCCTGCGTCCGCGGCTCCGATGGACGACCTCGTGGCGGCCGCCAAGGCAGAGGGCCACCTCACCGTTGTCGGCCTGCCTCGCGACTGGTGGGGATACGGGGACATCATCGACGGCTTCAAGGCTAAATACGGCCTTGGTATCACCGAGCTTATGCCCGATGCTGGATCGGCCAAGGTGATCAATACGATCAGAGACGCGCGGAACGCAACCGACCCGCAAGCGCCGGATGTCATCGACGTCGGTCTGCCTTTCGCCTTGTCGGCGAAGAGGGACGGCCTGCTGCGGCCTTACAAGGTGGCGGCGTGGGAAGCCATTCCGGACACAGCCAAGGATCCTGATGGATACTGGTACGGCGGCTACTACGGCACGCTTGCTTTCGAGGTCAACGCGGATATCGTGACGACGATGCCGACCGATTGGGCGGACCTCGCCTCGCCGGAATATAGAAATGCGGTGGGTCTCGCCGGCAATCTGACATCAAATCAAGCCATCCAAGGCATTTTCGCTGCGGGCCTGTCAGCTGCTCACGGCAAGGCGGACGAGGCAGCCGATCAGGGGCTGAGCTTCTTTGCTAACCTCAGCCGTCGCGGCAACTTCGTTCCTATCGTCGGCGGCCTTGCTTCGCTTGAGGACGGGCGCACGCCCATCCTCGTTCGCTGGGACTACCTTGCAGCTACTGATCGCGAACGATCAGAAGGACGAACCAGGATTGAGATCGTGAGGCCGAAGACGGGTATCGTCGGTGGCGTCTATGCCCAGGCCATCAGCGCGTTCGCTCCGCATCCGAACGCAGCCCGATTGTGGATGGAATACCTATACGCTGAGACGCAGCCCGTCTTCCTGAAAGGCCGCAATCATCCAAGCTGCATCGCGGACCTGACGCACAGCGGGAATGCGCCTGCGGACTTGGACGGAAAGCTGGCACAGGTCCAATATTCTAGTACCGAAGTCTATCCGCTCTTCCCGACACAGGAAGAGCTCGATAAGGCAAGGGAGATCATCACCAACGGGTGGGGAGACGTCGTCGGAGTTCAGATCCAGTGTCTCCCGTGCGGAAGCCCTTCCGGTATCCCAATGGTTTTCAATGAAGGCACCATCGGACAGCGCACGATGTCGCAGTAGCCGATATGGATTTGATCGCCCTGCCATTCGGCTATTCCGAAATCCCGTCGATATCGATGGACCTGCGCTCATAGACGAATTGATCGCGGAGCTTGCTTCCGCAACGCGCGCAGCGGCGGCAAGCCGATCGCAAAAAGAAAAGGCGGCTCACCGGCCGCCTCCTGTCATATCATCGGCGTGATCAAATCTGCGCGCCGCGCGCCTTCGTCGTCGCATCGAAAGCCTTCTGCACATAGGCGTCACGGCCGTATACGTCATCGAAATACTGGATGACGCCATCCTTGTTCGGCCAAGCCGTGAAGTAAGCCACGTAGACCGGGATCTTCTGCGGAACCTGGAGCGCGTGGTTCTTGCCCGTGGCGATCTCCTTGCCGATCTGGTCCACCGACGTGTTCAGCACGGCCGCTGCCATCGCGCGTGGCTCGGCAAGGCGGACGCAACCATGGCTGAGGGCGCGCATATCGCGCTTGAAGAAGCTCTTCGAGGGCGTGTCATGCATGTAGATCGCGTGCGCATTCGGGAAGAGGATCTTGAGTTCGCCAAGCGCATTGTCGTCGCTCGGCGGCTGGCGCACGGAAACGTTGGTCGTCGAGCCGTACCAGTCGACGCTGGACGACGCCACGGCGCGGCCACCGACTGTTACCTCATAGCCCATCCGGTCCAGATAGCTCGGGTCGGAGCGCAGGCGCGGCAACATCTCGTTGATGATGATCGACTGCGGCACACCCCAGAAAGGATTAAACTCGACCGTCTCGATCTGATCCTGGAAGAAGAAGGTCTGGTGCGACGGCTGACCGATCACCACGCGCATCGACAACTGTTCCTTATTGTCGTTGTGGTAGTAGACCATATAGGCCGGCTGGTTGATGAAGACGTAGCGCGAGCCGAGGTCGGCCGGCAGCCAGCGGGCCTGCTCCAACGCAACGATCAGCTTCTCGACCTTTGATGCGTTGCTGTCGCCGCCAACCATGATGCGGACCGTCGCCTGGCCGATGACGCCGTCCGGCTTCAGTCCATGTTCCTTCTGGAAACCTTCGACGAGCGAAACGATCTCCGGGGAATACTCGGTGCTACCCGTATAGGCCGCGAGCGTTGTCGCATGTTCCGCCTTGAGCGCGGCCGAGCCATGCTTGCCGATCGCCTTCACGATATTCGGGATTTCGGAGGAGTTGTCGCCCGGACGAAGCAGGCCGCTCAGCGCGATATCGATGCGCTCTTCGCTTGCACCCTCTGCGCGCAACTTCGCCAGTTCGCCTTCGAGTGCAACGAACTGCGGCGCATCCGGCGTACGGCTTCCGAGATAGGCCGCGGTATCCGGGCTCATGCGGGCGAGCTTCAGCACCGGCGCAAGGTTCACGTCCTTACGCTTGAAATCGTGATAGCCGGAGAGCTTGTTCGGATCGACGCGACCACGAACTGTATCCTGGACATAGGCGAGCACCTTGGCGGACAGTTCCAGTTCAAACTGCGTCAGGGCGCGGTCACGGACTGCCGGATCCGGATTGGTCGGATCCTCCGCCGGCACCTGGACCGCATAGTCGGCCGGGTCGAGACCGACCGAAGCGGCATCCGCCAGAACGTCCATCGCCGCCTTGGCACGATCGTTGACATCCGTTCCGGCGAGCCAGACCAGCGGATTCTTCACGTCGCCGTAATATGCCTCAAGCGCCCTGGCGACTTCGACGGGGGCGCGCACCTTCGCCTCGATAAGGAAGCGGCGCTGGACCGACGGTGTTGCCTCGGTCGCAGCCGACGCATCGGCAACTGCCCCGGTGACGACAGGATCGGTAAACTTACCGGTATCGACGAAGCGCATCGCATCTGGCTGATAGGTATAGTAGCGCGGGCTCGAAACCTTCGGCAGCGGCGCATCCGGAGCCGACTGAAGGAAGGACGGAACCGACGGCCTCGGATTGACAATCGTGCTCTGGGTGCGAGCGCGATCCCCGCGGATCATATCCATCAACGTGTAAGCCTGCGCGGGCGTGGAACCCATCGCAGCCATGCCGCAGGAAAGCGCTAGTGCGGAAGCCGCACCTCTCAGAAGGAATGTCATGCTTTTATCCAGTCCCAGTGTCATGCTGTCTTCAGATCGCGGGCAAAAAGCCGCCTTAAAACTCGTTTCATCCGGCGCGAGCGTCACATGGCAGAAACTGGCCGCAGCCGCCAGCCTTGGGCCTCTCAACCCAAAGTAACGCGGAAAACGCTTACGCCGAGCCCCAGTTCACACAAAATAATGAAATTATTAGTTAATTTTTTACTTTATTTTCGCCTTCGGACACAGTCAGCCAAAAGGCGCGGAAATATAAAAATTTAGCCGTGTCTAAATGGCCACTGATCACCCGCCGATAACATGATTTATACATTCATATTTTGCATTTCCAGCAGTTTTCTTCGGCCCGTTTCGGACCTATAAGACGCATCTCCGAAGGCACCGCGACAGAAAGGCATGACCATGACCTCCACCCGCACCGAAACAGATACGTTCGGCCCGATCGAAGTACAGAACGACAGATATTGGGGTGCGCAGGCACAGCGCTCGCTCGGCAATTTCAAGATTGGCTGGGAGAAGCAGCCGCTTTCGATCGTTCGCGCCCTAGGCATCGTCAAGCAGGCGGCGGCGCGTGCCAACATGGCGCTCGGCCAGCTCAATCCGGAGGTCGGCAACGCCATCGTCGATGCGGCGCAGGAAGTTATCGACGGCAAGCTCAACGACCACTTTCCCCTTGTGGTCTGGCAGACAGGCTCTGGCACGCAGTCAAACATGAATGCCAACGAAGTGATCTCCAACCGTGCTATCGAATTGTTGGGCGGCGTCATGGGATCGAAGAAGCCGGTGCATCCCAACGATCACGTCAACATGAGCCAGTCGTCAAACGACACCTATCCGACGGCCATGCACATCGCCTGCGCCGAGCAGATCGTGCGCCACCTGCTTCCGAGCCTGAAGCACCTGCACGCCGCGCTCGACATGAAAGTCACCGAATTCAGCCACATCATCAAGATCGGCCGCACGCACACGCAGGATGCGACGCCACTGACTCTTGGCCAGGAATTCTCCGGCTATGCAGCGCAGGTCGGCTCCGCCATCAAGCGTATCGAATTGACGCTTCCTGGCCTTTGCGAGCTGGCCCAGGGAGGCACCGCCGTCGGCACCGGTCTCAACGCGCCTGTTGGATTTGCCGAGAAGGTCGCTGACGAGATCGCCGAAATCACCGGCCTGCCGTTCGTGACGGCCCCGAACAAGTTCGAAGCACTCGCCGCCCATGACTCCATGGTGTTCAGCCATGGCGCCATCAATGCGGCCGCCGCCGCGCTCTTCAAGATTGCCAACGACATCCGCCTGCTGGGCTCCGGTCCCCGCGCCGGCCTCGGCGAACTCGCCCTTCCCGAGAACGAGCCCGGCTCCTCGATCATGCCCGGCAAGGTCAACCCGACCCAGTGCGAAGCGCTGACGCAGGTCTGCATCCATATCTTCGGCAACAACGCGGCCCTCACCTTCGCCGATAGCCAGGGCCATTTCGAGCTCAACGTCTACAATCCGATGATGGCCTACAACTTCCTCCAGTCGGTGCAGCTGCTCGGCGACGCCGCCGTTTCCTTCACCGATAATTGCGTCGTCGGCATCGAGGCGCGCGAGAACAACATCAAGGCCGGTCTGGAGCGGTCCCTCATGTTGGTCACGGCTCTTGCTCCGAAGATCGGCTATGACAACGCCGCCAAGATCGCCAAGACCGCGCACAAGAACGGCACCACCCTGAAGGAAGAAGCCTTGGCAAGCGGCCTCGTCACCGTCGAGGAATACGACGCGATCGTTCGCCCTGAAACGATGATCGGCCCGAAGTAAGCCTGCCTCCTCGCTTGCTTGCTTGAAACAGTTGACACCGCCGTACCCGCGGCGGTGTTTTCCAGATTTTCATGACTAAAACAGACAGGTTTTAGAATTATTGCAATTGCGAAGACGCCCGAATAGATCATCTGCGATTTCGGTCCGCATGAAAGGTCCCTCGATGGCTGACGATCTTTTCCCCCTCAGCAAAGACTCCACCCAATACCGCAAGATCAGCAGCGACTACGTCTCTGTCGACAGCTTCAAGGGGCAGGATATCCTGACCGTCCAGCCGGAAGGCATCCGCCTCCTTGCCGAAACGGCCTTCGCCGACATCAACCATCTCCTGCGACCCGGCCACCTCAAGCAGCTCGCTTCGATCCTCGAAGACCCGGAGGCGACCGACAACGACCGCTTCGTTGCTTATGACCTGCTAAAGAACGCCAACATCGCCGCAGGCGGCATCTTGCCGATGTGCCAGGACACCGGCACGGCGATCATCATGGGTAAGAAGGGCCGCCGCGTCTGGACCGAAGGTGAGGACTACTCGGCTCTCGCCAAGGGCGTCATGGACGCCTACGAGAAGAAGAACCTGCGCTATTCGCAGCTAGCGCCTATCAAGATGTTCGAGGAAAAGAACACCAAGAACAACCTGCCTGCGCAGATCGACATCTACGAGGAAGGCACCGACTCCTACGACTTCCTGTTTGTCGCCAAGGGCGGCGGTTCGGCCAACAAGACCTTCCTCTACCAGGGCACGCCGTCGCTCCTGACGCATGACCGGATGATCGACTTCCTCAAGGAGAAGATCCTTACGTTAGGTACGGCGGCCTGTCCGCCCTACCATCTGGCGATCGTCATCGGCGGCACCTCCGCCGAAATGAACCTGAAGACCGTCAAGCTCGCCTCGACGCGCTATCTCGACGATCTGCCGACCGAAGGCTCCGAGAGCGGCCATGCTTTCCGCGACCTCGAGATGGAGAAGGAAATCCACAAGCTGACGCAGCAGATGGGCGTCGGCGCACAATTCGGCGGCAAGTATTTCTGTCATGACGTGCGCGTCATCCGCCTGCCCCGCCACGGCGCATCCCTTCCGATCGGCCTCGGCGTTTCCTGTTCCGCCGACCGCCAGGCGAAGGGCAAGATCACCCGCGACGGCATCTTCGTCGAGCAGTTGGAGACGGATCCCTCCAAGTACATGCCAGAGATCGACGAGTCGAAGCTGTCGGACTCCATGGTCCGCATCGATCTCAACCAGCCGATGCCGGCAATCCTGGCCGAACTCAGCAAGCACCCGGTCAAGACCCGCCTGTCGCTGACGGGCACGATCATCGTCGCGCGCGACCTTGCCCACGCCAAGATCCGCGAGCGGCTGGAAAAAGGCGAAGGCATGCCGGATTACATGAAGAACCATCCGGTTTACTACGCCGGCCCGGCCAAGACCCCGGCAGGCTACGCCTCAGGCTCTTTCGGCCCGACGACCGCCGGCCGCATGGATTCCTATGTCGACCAATTCCAGTCCTTCGGTGGCTCCATGGTGATGCTTGCCAAAGGCAACCGCTCCCGCGCCGTGCGCGAAGCCTGCAAGACACATGGCGGCTTCTACCTCGGCTCGATCGGCGGACCGGCTGCCCGCATCGCGCAAGACTGCATCAAGAAGGTCGAGGTGCTGGAGTATCAGGAACTCGGCATGGAAGCCGTGTGGAAGATCGAGGTGGAAGAGTTCCCGGCCTTCATCGTCACCGACGACAAGGGCAATGACTTCTTCCAGGAATTCAACCTCGGCTGATCGACGTCAATGGATCGCCGCGGTCGCCCGATGGTCGATCGCGGCGGTGTCAACCCGATTTGCGAAATCAGCAGCATTGAGGACCTCCTCCGCCTTCACGCTGGCGAGAATGTCGCTGCGAAATACACCGTCGAAGAAACCATCCTGCTGGATCAGCGCGACGGAGCCTGCAATGACTGCAGCAACAAGGACGATCGGCGAAGTGTGACGAGAGGTTTCCATGATCTCTGCCTTCCGTTGGAGCCATGCGGCTCTTTCGGGGGGAATGTGCGCCTTCTCGCCGATCCGCAACAGAGCGACCGATCGACACCGACTGTCAACAAATTCGAAACAATCGGAAAGCAACTAAAACGACTGGTTGGATTTTTTATTTTGCGTCACTCGCCCATAAGGCGAAATTACCGCAACCCTTCTGCAGCTTCTCAGATAAAAATCAATACGATAAGCAAATAACGCAGAATATTGGATAAATTTCACATGTAATCATTGGTATATCCTCTCTTAATCATTTCCCAATATTTCTCAGCTATTAAATTAAAGACTGCATTTGACATTCAATTGAGGAGTAGTCGCATGACGACGGCCGCAGCGCCAACGAGGGCGCAGGTTCCCGACGTGGCAGGTCAGATCACGTTCGCCATGCGCTCCATGGGCGTCGCGCCGATCCCTCGGAACTACGAACTCTTTTACGAAGCCTATATCGGCTCCAATCCGGCGCTGACACGAGATCTTGCTGCGCTCGGCAGCCAGGCGACGCAGGAGGAACTGGACGCGCTCGGGGCGCAGTATTTTACGCACAGCCCCGCCCGTGTGTTCGACGACGCGCACGGTCGCATTGCCGCCGAGCTCGAGACGCTGCTGCGCGTGCTGCGCCAGGAGCAAATCTCCCTGGAGAGCTACAACAAGCTGCTTGGCGAAACCTACAAGCGGATCAGCTCGAAGAACCATACCAGCGTGGAGCTTATCGAAAACGCCCTCAGCCTGCTCACGCAGGCAACCGGCGACACCATGGCGCACGGCGAACGCACCGTCGAGAATGTCGTCCAGCGCTCGCAGGAAATGGATCAGGTCCGCAAGGAGCTTGACGAATACAAGCGCATCGCCAACACGGACTCTTTGACACGCCTGTCGAACCGCCGTGCATTCGATGATCGCCTTGCCGCCGTCTACAACAATCCGGCCATGCGGCCCGTCACTGCGCTGGTCCTCGCCGACATCGACAATTTCAAGAAGATCAACGACACCTACGGTCATCCGGTCGGCGACAAGATTCTCGCGACTGTAGCCTCGGTCATCCGCGCCAACGTCCGCCGCGACGTTTTCGTCGCCCGCACCGGCGGCGAGGAGTTCGCCCTGATCATTGAAGGCAACACGGCCGACGAAGTCATGGGGATGGCCGAGCGCATTCGCCGCACGCTGGAAACGACGCCCTTCACGAACTCGCGCACCAGAATAAACTACGGGCCGGTCACGGTATCGGTCGGCGTCTGTATGGCGTCCTACGCGGAAGACGCCGGCGAGCTTTACCACAGGGCCGACGTTGCCCTTTACGGCGCCAAGAATTCCGGCCGCAACTGCAGCGTCCTCTTCGAAGACGGTATGCAGAAGGACTTCACGAAGAGCTGGCTGATCTACAAGGGATAAACCCTGGCAAGCAGCGTCTTCGCCTGCATGTCGATGAGCATTGATTGCCGCAATCGCCCGTCGCCATTGCAATGGACCGCGATTGGCACGGCCCTTCTTCCTAAGAGCCGGGCCTGCCAATCCTACGCGGAAGCCTTACCACATCGTCTTGGCGGCACGCTCCGGCCATTCGCGATCATAGGTTTCGCAGTCGAAATCCCCTGTCGCCGCCTTCAGCATCAAACCGGGCGTTGGCAGGCTCTTCGGATCGATGAAGGTTGCCGGATTCCACAGCTCCGACCGGATCAGCGCACGGGCGCACTGGAAATAGACCTCCTCGATCGTAATGACGATCACCGTACGCGGATGCTTTCCGTCCATCACGAAGCTGGACAGGACCGCCTCGTCGTTCGTCACGACACCACGCCCGTTGATACGCATGGTAGTGTTCGAACCGGGAATGAGGAACATCAGCGCCAGGCGTGGATCCCGCACGATGTTGGAGAGCGAATCCACCCGGTTATTGCCGCGCCAGTCAGGCAGATGCAGCGTCCGGTCGTCGACGATGCGCACGACCCCGCCGATATCACCGCGCGGCGAACAGTCGAGCCCCTCGGGTCCCACCGTCGCGAGCGCCACGAAGGGCGACGCCTCGATCATCTCGCGATAAAGCGGCGTCAGATAGTCCGTCACCTTGGCTACGGATGCCTGCGTCAGCCCGCCAGCGTAGATCGCTGCGAGTTCCTCTACCGTTTCAATGATTTTCATGACTGTCCTGCCGCTTTTTATCGTGGCGGCCTTTAGCTGCCTAACGTGACGTTACAATGACACGCGCCGCGCAGGAAGATCGAAAAGCGGTATGATCTCAGCATCCTTTCCGGAATCGTCCTCCGCGAGAAAACCCCTGATCGCATCGAGAACCGGCAGCGCCGCCACGATGCGACGGTGCCCGAAGCCATTTGCCCAGTGGAGCCGCACGGCATTGCTTGCGGCCGCGTAACGCCGGGCGTGATTGGCACTCACTTCCTTGTCGTCCTCCGCGTGCACGATCATCACTGGCCGCTGGATCGCGCCGGCCGCCCCGCTCGCATCGAACGCCTCCAGTCGCCGACCGGTGACACGGTGCACCTCGTTCTCCAGCGCCTGCTGTGCCGGCCGCCTAAGCCCGATCAGCTTGCCGAAATCCTTGAAGAGCCAGTGCATTTCGCTTGGTGAACCGATCAGCACCAGCTTTTCCGGAAGCACGGCAGACTCGCCAGGCAACACGCCTGCCGCCGCCACCATCAGTGCGGCGCCGCCAAAGGAGTGGCCGATCGCGGCATCGAACGCACCGAATCGACGCTCGGCCGCGGCGATCGCCTTCACCGCCATGCCCATGTGGAGCATCCGCCCCGCCGCGCGGCCATGACCGGGAAAGTCGACCGCGATCACCTCCGCCCCGGTTGCCGCCAAAGTCGTCGCAAGGTCGGCCATATAGGCACCGCTCGATCCCCAGCCATGCGTCACAAGATAGCGCGGGCGCCGCCCCAAGGCGCCGCCGTTCAGCCGATAGGCATGCGCCCGTCCGCCGCCGGCAAGGCGAAGCGTGAACCGCTCCGCTCCGGCAAGCTTTGCCGCGCCGGCCGCATGTACTGCTTTCGCCTTCTCGCCCTTCGGCCTTGTCGAGGGTGTTACGCAGAACAGGCGGAACGCCGCCTTCCCGGCGAGGCGCGGCGAAACCGACTGCAGCAGGGAAAAACCGAGGCGGGTGACCTTCAGCGCAAAGTTTGTCATAGTGGGAATCCAATAATGTTCAACACTGAACAATAAAGTACAACGATGAACAAAAATCAATCCCTGCCCTGGGATCATCCGCGTTTTCGCAGCTGGATCGCTGTTGCCCGCGCCTGCCAACTCATGCAGCAGTCGCTCGGTCGCTCGCTATCCGAACTCGATATCAAGACCCCGCACCTCGATATTCTGATCAATCTCTATCGCTTCGAGGGCATCTCGCAGCAGGAACTCGCCCGCAAGCTGCTGGTCGGTCGCTCGAACATGAGCATGCTGTTGCCGCAGATGGAGAAGCGCGGGCTGATCGAACGGCGCGGCGATGAGAAGGACAAGCGCGTACTGCGCCTCTTCCTGACGCCGGAAGGCCGGAATGTCACCGAAAAGGCCATGGTCATCCAGACCGACCTCATCGAGCGGGTGCTTTCGCCCGAGCCGATCGAGCAATGCATGGCGATGGCCGGATCAATGGAACGGATCATCCGGGTCCTGCAGCAAGACCTTGTCGACGAAGACTGATCTCAGTGAACGGTGTGGCCGACCGTTTGCCCCGCAAGGGATTTGTATTCCCACGCGGCCACGATGATCAGCACCAGCATCGCGAGGATACCGGCAAGGTAGACCTCGATGAACGGCGCAATGAAGGCGAGCAGAATCAAGAGCACGAGGCCTGCCAGATGCGACAGCGGCATACGTCCGCTGGTCGCCCCTTTGAACCAGAGATTGCCGGCAAGAAACAATCCGGAGCCACCGAGTACGGAGGCCATCACGCCTAGATTGCCAGTCTCATGCGGATGCGAGAACATGAACTCGACGGCGACGGCGTGAACGATGATGCCCGCCAGGATCGGGATATGGGCATAGGTAAACGCCAGCCGTGCCAGGCTTCCCGGCGTTTCGTCGTGTTCGATCCGATGCGCCGCCCGCTCGTGGCCGAAGCGGAAATAGAGCCACCACATCGCCACCGTTCCCGCGAACCCAGTCCCGAAGACGACCGCCGTCAACGGCGAAAACGGCATTTCCGAGAATGTCCGCCCCGACACCAGCACCGCCTCGCCAAGGCAGATGATGACGAAGAGCGCGCAACGCTCGGCCATATGCGCGCCCGACACGTCCCAGTCCGCGGCGGTCGATTTGCCAAGTCCCGGCACGGCAAAGCCGCTCGCCGGAGCGGCGTATTCGATGGCAAGGGCGATGAGCCATGCGATCAGCCGCGCCTCGTGTTCCAGAAGGCCGCCGGCGATCCAGAAGATTCCGGAAAAGATTAGCCAGCTACTGATGCGCACGAAATTGCGGTACTTCAAGGCGTCCGACTTGACCGCATAGCACGCAAACAGCGATCGACCGACCTGCATGAGCACGTAGGACCCGGCAAAGAGCAGCCCCTTGTCGCCAAAAGCCTCGGGGATAGACGCGGAAAGAACCAGGCCAAGCAGCATCAAGACGACGAGCATGCCGCGAACCGCCATCTTGTCGGGGTCGAGCCAGTTTGTAACCCAGGTCGTGAATATCCACACCCACCAGACGGCAAAGGTCATCAGGCCGGCTTCAAGAGCGCCGAGCGGCGTATAGTGCGCCGCGAGGGCATGCGAGAGCTGCGAGATCGAGAAGACGAACACGAGGTCGAAAAACAGTTCGAGAAAGCTGACCCTGCTTTCACTCGGACTGCCTTTGGCGCGCAGCCAGTTTCGCTTGCTCGTTCCCGCCATGCATTTCCCCCTTGCGGCAATTGTCGCTTAACGCGGCTTCTCTGAGGTGTCGCGGCTCATGCCCTTTTCGCGCAGCTCTTCTTCATAGGCCGAGAACAGCTCCTCGCCGCGCTCGCCGAGCTCGCGCAGATAGGTCCAGGTATAGATGCCGGTATCGTGCATGTCGTCAAAGCCGATGCGCACCGCATAATTGCCGGTCGGCGTCATGGAAATGATCGCGACATTGCGCTTGCCGGGAACGGTGACTTTCTGCCCGGGCCCGTGCCCCTGCACCTCCGCCGATGGCGAAAGCACCCGCAGCATCTCGGCGGAAAGATCGAAACTCTGCTCGTCGTTGAACGTCACGACAAGGTGCTGCCGGTCTTTTGAAACTCTGAGTTCAGTCGGCCAGATATCGGTCATGATCCCATTCCCCTTCAAAATCACGAGTAGGCAATGAGGCTTGCCGAGGCAAGCTCAATTTACCGTGCGTAAGGGGCGTTTCCCTTGACGCGGCAATGGCATATACGCACATTAGTAGCATTGCGGAGGTATTCGTGAACAGCAACGTCGGAACGACAGGCAACGCATCGCCACTGGTTGCAGAGACGAAACCGATGATCGACCCGTTCAAACGGGCCGTGACCTATCTGCGTGTCTCCGTCACCGACCGCTGCGACTTCCGCTGCACCTACTGCATGGCCGAGCACATGACCTTCCTGCCGAAACAGGAGCTGTTAACGCTCGAGGAATTGCACCGGCTCTGTTCCGCCTTTATCGCCAAGGGCGTGCGCAAGCTGAGGCTCACCGGCGGCGAGCCGCTGGTACGCAAGAACATCATGTATCTCGTGCGCGAACTCGGTAAGCAAATCGGCTCCGGCCTCGACGAGCTGACCCTGACCACCAACGGCTCGCAGCTTTCCCGCTTCGCCGGCGAGCTCTATGATAGCGGCGTACGTCGCATCAACGTCTCGCTCGACACGCTTGACGCCGACAAGTTCCGCCAGATCACCCGCTGGGGCGATTTCCACAAGGTGATGGAAGGCATCGAGGCGGCCCAGAAGGCCGGCCTAAAGGTCAAACTGAATGCGGTGGCCTTGAAGGACTTCAACGACACCGAAATGCCCGAGATGATCCGCTTCGCACACGGCCGCGGCATGGATCTGACCGTAATCGAAACCATGCCGATGGGCGAGATCGAGGAGGACCGGACGGACCGCTACCTGCCGCTGTCGAAGCTCAGGGCCGATCTCGAAGAACAATTCACCTTCTCGGACATCGGCTACCGCACCGGCGGTCCGGCACGCTATGTCGAGGTGAAGGAAACCGGCGGCCGGCTCGGCTTCATCACTCCGATGACGCATAATTTCTGCGAGAGCTGCAACCGCGTCCGACTGACCTGCACCGGCACGCTTTACATGTGCCTTGGCCAGAACGACGCCGCGGATCTGCGCGCCGCCTTGCGCGCCACCGAGGACGACGGATTGCTCTATGCGGCGATCGACGAGGCGATTTCGCGCAAGCCCAAGGGCCACGACTTCATTATCGACCGCACCCACAATCGCCCTGCCGTTGCCCGCCACATGAGTGTCACCGGCGGGTGACACCCGCGGAGCTAGGGCAGCTTACGTCCGATTGATCGAAACCCCGCCATCCGCCAGCATTGACGTCCCGGTCACAAAGCTCGCCATATCCGATCCCAGGAACAGTGCGGCCTTGGCGATCTCCTCCGGCCGCGCCAGCCGCTTCAGTGCATGTAGGCCATGGATGAAGGCGACAAGCTGCATGTCGGGATTCTCGAAATTCGCCGGGTTCAGCGCGGTGTCTGTGCCCCCGGGCAACAGCGCGTTGACGCGGATGTTTTTCGGACCGAGCTCGGCGGCAAGAACCTGCACCAGGCCGGTAAGCCCCGCCTTGCTTGCCGCATAGGCACCCATCCCAGGCATTCCTGCCGTATGGCCGACGAAGGTCGAGGTGAAGACGATCGATCCGCCGCCGCGGGCGATCATTGCCGGCACCTGATATTTCGCTGCCAGAAATGCGCTGGTGAGATTGACCGCCAGCATTTCGTTCCAGCCATCCAGCGACAGGTCAGCCACCGGCGCCGATTCGCCGGCGCTGCCGGCGTTGTTGAAGGCAACATCCAGACCGCCGAAGCGTTCGACCGCCACTTCGACCAGCCGCCGGTTCAAAGCCTCCTCGCGTACGTCGCCGGCAACCGCAACCGCCTCGCCGCCCGCATCTCCAATCTCTTCGACCAGCATGCCAAGCTCAGCCTCGCGTCGCGCCGCGACGACCAGCCGCGCGCCTTCAGCTGCAAAGAGCTTGGCCGCCGCCCGGCCGATGCCGGAGCTCGCGCCGGTTATGATCGCGACCTTGCCATCCAGATTTCTCATGTCGGAACCTCCGCTTGTTGTTCGCGGTATCCCAATCCCAGACATCCTGGCGCTCAGCCACCCGTTTCCTGCCCGTGTCGGCGCGCGCCCTATTGTGCACTGCGCAATCGAATTATTTCGGGTGTGTCTTTCGTTCGATACCCATGGCGCCTGGCACGCTCTAAGAACACGTGTACGAGAATCGGAATATCGACATGCCGCGGTCCCGCAATACCCAGGGCGCCATCTACATGAGTTCGGCCATGGCCGGATTTTCCTGCAGCGACGCACTTTCCAAGTCAGTTATCGCTTACATGAATGCCGGCCAGATCATGTGTCTGCGCGGCCTCTTCACCAGCATCTTCGTCTACTTCATCGCGCGCCACATGGGTGCCTTGCGATCGTGGCGCATCATCCTCAAGCCCATGATCATCATCCGAGTCATTTGCGAGATATTGGCAGCGGTGACTTACATTACCGCGCTCGGAATGATGCCGATCGCGAACGCATCAGCCATCCTGCAGTCGCTGCCGCTGGTCGTGACCTTCGGCGCGGCACTATTCTTCCGCGAACCCGTCGGCTGGCGTCGCTGGTCGGCCATTCTCGTCGGTCTGATTGGCGTGCTGATCATCATTCGGCCGGGACCGGACGGTTTCACGGCCGCAGCTCTCCTTTGCGTTGGGAGCGTCCTCACGACGGCCGGCCGCGACCTCGCCACGCGCGGCATCGCCCCCGAGATCCCGTCGCTAATGATCACAGTGGTGACGGCCGTCTCCGTGACGGTCGTCGGCGCATTGCTGACGCCGCTGCTGGGAGGATGGGAGCCGGTCAGCCTGACTTCGCTTTCGCACCTGCTGCTCGCCGCCATTCTCGTCCTGGTCGGCTATCAGTCGGTCATCATGGCGATGCGCACCGGTGAAATCTCCTTCGTCGCACCGTTCCGCTACACCAGCCTGATCTTCTCGACATTACTGGGCTTCGTCTTCTTTGCGGAGTTTCCCGATGTCTGGACGCTCGGCGGTGCGGCTATCGTCATAGCGTCCGGCCTCTACACGTTCTATCGTGAGGCCAAGCGCCATGTACCGCCGGTCGCTCAGGAGTCCGAGCCGAGAACCCCCGTCTGAGGCAACCATGAACGATTTTGTGCTGGATAGATCCAATATTCCGGGTGTGGTCCTGGCGGGAGGACGCTCTTCGCGCATGGGCCGCGACAAAGCCTCCGTGCGGCTCGATGGCCGCACGCTGCTGGAGCGCGTCATCGAACAGCTCGAGCCGCAGGTGAGCACCCTTGCCGTCAACGCCGACGCAACCCCGGAAAATTGTCGGCATCTGTTCATTCCTGATATAGTTCCCGGCAAAGCGGGACCGATGGCCGGCATCCATGCAGCGATGACCTACGGTGCATCGCTTGGGGGTGTCACACACGTGGTCACGGTTTCTGTCGACAGTCCATTCTTTCCGAGCGACCTCGTCGATTGGTTCGCCGGCGTCATCGATGCACCTGGCAAGATTGCCATTGCCGCCTCGGAGGGCCGCAGCCATCCAGTGTTCGGCCTGTGGCCCGTCAGCCTTGCCGATGACCTGGAATCCTGGATCGCAACCGACGAAAAACGCCGTGCGCGCGACTTCCTTCTACGGCATGACGTTACGGAAGTTGCCTTCCCGCTGCGCCCGACGCGGGCGAGCCTCCTCGATCCGTTTTTCAACGTCAACACGCCGGACGATCTCGCCGAGGCGGAGCGCTGGCTCAAGGTCATGGCATGATGGAGAAACCGAAGGTCTTTGGCATCGCCGGCTGGAAGAACTCGGGCAAGACCGGCTTGGCGGTCCGCCTCGTCGAGGAATTCACCCGTCGCGGCTACAGCATTTCCACGATCAAGCATGCCCACCATGATTTCGATATCGACAAGGTCGGTGCCGACAGCTACCGCCACCGACAGGCCGGCGCGCACGAGGTGACCATCGTCTCCGGAACGCGTTATGCCATCATGCACGAATTGCGCGGCGCCCCAGAGCCGACATTCGACGAAATTCTTGCCCGCATCGCGCCCTGCGACCTCGTCTTGATCGAGGGCTACAAGCGTGAACCGATCCCGAAGATCGAGGCGCGGCGGCTCGAATCCGCCAATCAGGAACCCCTCGCCCCGACGGATCCCCACATCGTTGCCATCGCGGCCGATCACCCGATTGCCGAAGGCTTTCTGCCGGTATTCAACCTCGATGACACCCAGGCAATCGCAGACTTCATTTCCGGAATAGTGGAGCTGCCTGCAAAGTAGGAAACGTTACGACCTAGAAGCTGGTGCGCTCGCGCCAGAACCGCAGAGCGCGCAAACGAAAGCCGCCGGTCTCCCGGCGGCTTCCCGATCAGTCCTGATTATCGGCTCGCGGAGGCGACCGGGCGTACCAGCGCCGTCACGCGACGGATGGTGACGCGGCGGTTCTCCTGGTTCGGCCCCTGCGTGTTGACCTTGAGGTAACGTTCGCCGTAGCCCTGCGTCGCCAGGTTCTCCGGCGGGATGCCGTAAACGTCGGTCATGACGTTCGCCACCGATTCCGCACGCTGGTCCGACAGCACGAGGTTGCTCTGGTCGGAGCCGACCGCGTCCGTATGGCCTTCGATCAGGAAGGTTTCCGACGGATCCTTCCGCAACACCTCGTTGATCGCATCGGCGACCTTGCGCAGGCTGCGCGCCTGGCTCATCGGGATCTCGGCACTCCCCGTTGCAAAGGTGATCGTATCGAGATCGATACGGCGAACCTTGTCGCGGATACGCGCCGAATACTTCACCTCATCCAGCGAATAGACACGCTCCACGGGCTCCACCGGCGGCTCGCGCAGGAAGTCGTAGTAGTCGCGGTCGTCGTCGCTGCTCGTGTCCATGATGTAGTCATCGAGCGGAATGCGCAGGCGCATCGGCGGCAGGTCGCGACCTGGATCTTCGAAGTAGCCGCGGTCCGGATCTTCGTAGAGACCAGGCGAATAGTAGAGCACGGACTCGCGGCCGCCGTTGTCGATGCGCGACCGCTGGATGATGCCACCATAGCGGTTGCGGATCGTCACGATCTGATAGCCGTCACGGTCGATCGTCTCGCGGTAACGGTCCCGCGGCAGTTGCTCGTAGGTCGGCCGTTCGCCGTCACGCAGGAAGCGCCGGTCGTCATCGCCGCGAACGATCGTCTGGTTGTTGATCTGGATGATCACACGATTGTCGTCACCACGCTCGCCGAAGCGCGCGCCTTCCGGCCGCTCGAACTGCGGACGCCTGTCGAGACGCCGACCCTGTTCGCTGGTCACGGCTTCGATCTTGATCGGAGCAGCCTTGGCGCCCTCGGTTATGATCTGGGCCTCGGCGTCGGTTTTCGGAACCCGGAAATTCTGCTCCTGGCCGCGTTGCCTGTCGCGGTCACGACGGGACTGGATGCCACCCGAGCGGTCGGCGTCCTTGTCGCTGTCGAGAACGGCAGCACCGTTTTCAACCGGCAGAACGACCGTTTCCGTGCTCTTGCTCGGGTCCGCGGCAATCTCCTTGCGGCGCTCGAGCTCCTTGGGCGTGATTTTCTCCGGAGCCGGGATAACCTGCTCGGACTGGCCCACTGCCGGCTGATCGGTCGGCTGCGCCGGAACCTGTTCACCCTGCTGCTGAGCCGGAGCTTGCTCGCCCTGCTGAGGTGCCGGGACCTGTTCGCCCTGTTTCAGGATCGGCTGCGCACCGCCAGGCTGGGCCTCCGTGGCCGGCTCCTGCGCAGGAACGGGCGGCTTCTCGGCCGTCGGCGCCTCTACTGGCGCAGGCGCCTGTTCGGCGGCCGGCGCCTGCGCTTCAGCGGCAGGCTTCTTGCGCGGCTTCACCGGCTGCTCAGAGCTTTCGGTCGCCTGCTGCTTGCCTGCCTTGCTCGTGGGCTGCGGCGCCTCGCCCTGCGGCTGAGCCTGCTCCAGCTGCGGGGCGACCTGCTCGGTCTGCGGCTGCGGCGCGGCCTCCTGCTGAGGTTGCTGCTTGTCGCGCTTGTTGCGACGCGGCTTTTCCTGGCTTTCGACCGGCTGCTGTTCCTGGGCCGCCGGGGCTATCTGCTCCTGCGGAGCCGCGGGCTCAGCCTGCTCGGCGACCGGCTGCCGCTTCTTGCCCGGCTTTTCGACCGGGGCTGCTTCCTGCAGCTGCTGTTCCTGGGCCGGCGCTATCTGCTCCTGCGGAGCCGCAGGCTCTGCCTGCTCGGCGGCCGGCTGCCGCTTCTTGCGCGGTTTTTCGACGGGGGCTGCCTCCTGCAACTGCTGCAGCTGTTGTTCGACGGCAGGCTCCTGCTGCGGCGCGGGCTGTGCCTCTGCTGCCGGCTCACGCTGCTTGCGGGGCTTTTCGGCAGGCGCTTCCTGCGATTGCTGTGGCTGCTCCTGCTGGGCGGCCGGCGCCTGTTCTTCACCGCCGCCGCCGTGCTGCTTGTGGTGCTTCTTCAGAAGCTCTTCGTCGGAGGGCGCATCCTGCGCAACCTCGAAGCTGCCCGCGGCCGCTTGCGGTGCTGTCCGAACCTGTTCAACGCTGGCAACTGCGGCAAAGGATTGCACTGGAGGCATCACAAGCGACAGCGACAACAGCGGAAAGGCGGCACTTGCAAACAATCTGGATTTCATTCCCATAAAGGGGCTCCTCGTTGACTTCATTTTCTTGGGACGCGGTCGTGGCCACGTCCGATTTTGGGGCACTCACCCGCGGCGAAAACCGCGCGGGGACTGCATTTGTTCCACGAGTCTTAGGAACTGCAGCATTAACCCGGTATGAATGTGGCAGTGCGGCATTGTTCATCTTCGCCATCGTTGATCGTTCGCCGCACCCCTGCGATTCCAGTTGCAATTCCGCTGAAAAAGGTTTGAGTATCGCGCCAAGGCCGTGCCTTGCACCGCCCTGCTCAGCCGCCGTCCAAAAGAAGAACACGAGCGGCAGCACCAACAGAGAGGACTAACATGCGTATCTCCACCCGTATTCTTGCCGCCGCTTCCGTCGCCGCGATGTCTCTTTTCGCAGGCGCCGCCATGGCTGATGGCGAGAAGTATGTCATCGGAACAGACTCGACCTACCCGCCCTTCGAATATGTTGACGCCAGCGGCCAGTTCCTGGGCTTCGACATGGACATCGCCCGCGCGCTCTGCGCCGAGATGAAGGCCGACTGCACCATCGTCAGCAGCGACTGGGACGGCATCATTCCCGCCCTGCAGGCCAAGAAGTTCGACATGATCATCTCGTCCATGTCGATCACGCCGGAGCGTTCGAAGCTCGTAGACTTCACCAACAAGTACTACAACACCCCGCCGGCAATCGCCGTACCGAAGGATTCGACCGTCACCGACGTGGCCGGCCTGAAGGGCAAGACGATCGGCGCGCAGACCTCCACCACCCACTCGAACTACGCTGAAAAGCACCTGCCCGACACCGAGCTGAAGCTCTACCCGACGGCAGACGAGTACAAGCTCGACATCGCGAACGGCCGCGTTGACGCCGTCATCGACGACATCGTCGTGCTGTCGCAGTGGGTCAAGTCGGATGCCGGCGCATGCTGCAAGATCCTGACGCCGCTGCCGGTCGACAAGGAAATCAACGGCGTTGGTGCAGGCATTGCCGTCCGCAAGGGCGACGACGCGCTGCGCGAAAAGCTGAACACTGCGATCGCTGCGATCCGCACCAGCGGTGAATACAAGAAGATCCAGGACAAGTACTTCGACTTCAACGTTTACGGCGAATAAGAAAAGCTGTAGGTCGCTGATAAAGCAGATGGCGGAAGGCTTGCTCTTCCGCCATTTTTGTTTGACAACGATAGAAAGATCAAAGCGGTAGAAACCGCGAGGGGAAAACTGGCATGGGCGGATTATTTTCCGCGCTAGGTCCATTCTGGGCCTGGATTGGGCATATCTTCGATCCGCTTTGCGGACCTGCAGGACTCTTCACGTGGTTCGGTTCCTCGACGATCCTTGCCTGTGGCGACACCGGTTGGGGCGACGAGATCGCCGCCGGCCTCAAGGTCACCGTTGCGGTCGCTCTGGTTACCCTTCCAATCGGACTTGTCATCGGCTTCCTCGTCGCACTCGGCCAACAATCGGAAGAGAAATCGGTCCGCCTTGCGGCCGGCATCTACACCACGATTTTCCGTGGCCTGCCGGAACTGCTGACGCTGTTCATCATCTATTACGGCATGCAGATCCTGATCCAGTCCGTCCTCGCCTCCATGGGCTATGACGGCCGCATCGAAATCAACGCTTTCTTGGCGGGCGTGATCGCGCTGTCGATCGTGTTTTCCGCCTATTGCTCGGAGGTGCTGCTGTCGGCTTTCCGCGCCATCCCGAAAGGCCAGTACGAAGCCGGGGACGCACTGGGCTTTCATCGTGGGCGCACGTTGCGCCTGATCGTGTTGCCGCAACTGGTGCGCATCGCCCTTCCCGGCCTGGTCAACCTCTGGATGATCCTGCTCAAGGATACGTCCTACGTCTCGATCATTGGCCTTGCCGATATCCTGCGGCAGACCGGCGTCGCCGTTAAGGTCACCAAACAGGCATTCCTGTTCTATACCGTCGCCTGCGCTCTCTATCTCGGCCTCGCCATCATTTCCTCCTTCGGCCTTCGCTACATAGAACGGTGGGCCAAGCGTTCGGAGATCAGCCGATGAGCCACGCCCAGACGCTCATTCCGGCGCAGCCGGCTCCGAAGCAAGCGCACAGGCCAGTCACCGCTGCGCGCATTACCGGATACGTTGTCGTCGCTCTCTGGATCGTCCTGGCTGCCGCACTGCTCACGATGGTCGTGACCGGTTGGGATCCGGAGAAGTTCACCCGCTACGGTCCCCGCTACCTGCATGGTCTGTATACGACGATTGCCTTGGTGGTGATCTCGGTATTCTTCGGCGCCATCTTGTCGCTGCCGTTGGCCTTTGCCCGCATGTCCAAGAACAGGTTCATCAACGGCATCGCCTACTGCTACGTCTATGTGTTCCGCGGCACGCCGCTGCTGGCACAGCTCTTCCTCATTTACTACGGCCTGGGCAGTTTCCGTCCGCAGCTGGAAACCGTCGGCCTCTGGTGGTTCTTCCGCGATGCCTGGTATTGCGGTCTGTTTGCGATGACCATCAACACGGCCGCCTACCAGGCTGAAATCCTGCGTGGCGCCATCCAGAGCGTTCCGCGCGGCCAGCACGAAGCCGCCGCCTCGCTTGGCATCCACAAGGTCATCGCCTTCCGCAAGATCCTCTTGCCGCAGGCGCTGATTGTCGCCTTGCGGCCCTACGGCAACGAGATCATCCTGCTGATCAAGGGCTCTGCGGTCGTCGCAATCATCACCGTTCTCGACCTGATGGGTGAAACGCGCTACGCCTTCTCGCGCACCTTCGATTACCAGACCTATCTTTGGGCAGCGATCTTCTACCTCACCATGGTCGAAGCCCTGCGCCATCTCTGGGCCTGGATCGAGCGCCGCCTCACCCGCCACCTGAAGCGCTGAAAAACTTGGCAGCACTCGCTGACGAGAGCTGCCAACAATTTGAAATTACAAAAGAAATCCATGAAGCACTAGCAATTCGTCAAGCTTCGGTTAAGCATGTAGCGGTTCCATTTCATTGATCGCTAATGAGCGATCATCGGAACCAGAAGCGAGACGACGATGCACAAGGACATGGAAAGGCAGCTTCAGGGCTACGGCCTCACGACGGCCCAGATCATCTACCGGATGCCGGATCACCAAACGATCCTACAGACCTACATCTGGCAGGACTACGACCTTGCACCGGATTTTCCGGAAATGCGCAGCTTCCTGAAGTTCTGGCAGGAGAGGCTCGACGGACCGTTGCATTCGGTCCGCTACATGCACCGCAAACTCATCTCGGCCACCGAATGGCGGGCACTGAGAGGCGAGTTCATCATCAACTGATCGCGCTGCAAACGCCGATCAGACATGAGCCTCCCCTTTGACGAACTCGTCTTCGTCCATCTCCCGATGCAGTGTGCCATAGAGGATACCGGCATAGCCCAAGCCAACCAGGCAGAGCACGGCCCAGCCCGGGATTGGCCCAAGTGCCGCGTTCTCGACGACGTAAGTCCATGAATGCGTCTGCGTCAGCGGATTGCCCTCTGTCTGGAGCTTCGGCGTGGTGATCTTCAGGCACCATGCGAGCAACAGGATAAAATACATCCAGCAATAGTTGCGGCGCAGTCGCCGCTTGACCGCGCCGGGGTAGCTCAAGAGAAATTGCGGCTTGCGCAAGCTCCTCGCGATCGCGCCGGCCCAATCGGGTCTGGATTCGCCGTTCGGCGCAAGAATCTGCGCGAAATAGCCCCGCTCCAGCTTCCGCACACGAGCGCGATAGATATCGAAGAACCGGTAGCGGCGCGCTTCGATGAGCAACAGCAGGGTGATCAGCATCATCCCGAAAAGCAGCACGCCATGGTGCGAGGTCGGCGTCGACAGTGAAACCGAAAGCAGCGCTGCCGAGACCGTGATCGCCCAATTCGATGTTCGGTCGATGCGATCGCGCCAGCTTATCATCCGGCCAAGCTCTCCCCGATAATAGTGGCTGAGCGTATTCGTGATCTCGCTTGGCGTTGCCGGGAGCGCTGGTCGCGGACTATCCAGCTCTATCTCGAAGTTCGCCTTACTGATTTCGGCCACCATGGTATTTCCTCCATTTTGTTCTTATCCATTAGAGGATCCTTATTCTGCGCCTCGAACGTCGCCATTGCAAAAGACAATCAGTCGCCGTAGACGCAGCTCTGGAATTAAAACGATGGTGAATTGCTATGGCCAAGAAGATCGACGAAGACGCACTCGCGGAAGCCTATAACCGGGCTCTTGCCCTCGAGAAGGCGGGAGATGTCGACGCCGCCGTAAAGGCCTATGAAGAGGTCCTGGCCATCGATCCCGAGGATCATGGCGGCGCCGCCGTCCGGATCGCCTCCATGGGACGCGGCGAGACGCCGCCCAAGGCGCCGGACGCCTATGTCGAGACCCTGTTCGATCAGCACGCCGAAGTCTTCGAGGACGTTCTCGTCGAACAGCTCGGCTACCACGTGCCGATGATGGTGCGCCAGCGCCTGCAGGAGCTGAACCTCGGCCCCTTCAAGCGCATGCTCGACCTCGGCTGCGGCACCGGCCTCACCGGCAGCGCGCTCAGCGACCTCTGCGAGGACATGACCGGCATCGACATTTCCGAAAACATGGTCGAGATCGCCCACGAGAAGGAGCTCTACGACACGCTCTTCGTCGCTGAGGTCGAGGACTTTCTCGAAGACAATGACGAGGATCCGTTCGATCTCGTTACCGCGACTGACGTCCTACCCTATCTCGGCGCGCTCGAACCGTTGTTCTTCGGCGCCGCGGAAAACCTGAACCCCGGCGGTTTCTTCATCTTTTCATCCGAGGAACTGCCCGAAGCCTCCGCAAATGGCCAACCCTACATGGTCGGCCCACATCAGCGCTTTTTGCATTCGGCAGCTTATATTCGCGAACGCCTCGCCGCGACGGGATTCGAGCTCGTCGAGATGCGAGAGATCAACGTTCGCATGCAGGAAGGCAATCCGAGCCCGGGCCACCTGGTGATTGCGCGGCTGGCTTAATACTTAGCCATCCACGCAACTTTCCTGTTGCCAGCGAAGCGGCACCCTGATACTTAGCCATTCACGCAAGTTTTAAAACAACGTGAAAGGCCGGCCGCATGTCGCTCTTCCTCCACAGTCATGCGCTTGCATCCTTCTGCCACAAGGTCCTGATCGCCCTTTACGAGAACGACACGCCCTTCGAGGCGGTCCATGTCGATCTCGGAAACGAGGCATCGAGAGCCGCGTTCCTCAGCGTCTGGCCACTCGGAAAGATGCCGGTGCTGCGCGATGAGGCACGCAACCGCACTGTCCCTGAAACGACGATCATCATCGAGTATCTCGATCGCTACTATCCGGGTGCGACGGCCCTCATCCCAGGCGATTTCGACAAAGCGCTTGAGGTCCGCCTGTGGGATCGCTTCTTTGACCTGCACGTGCAGGAACCGATGCAACAGATCGTCGCCGAACGTCTGCGCGGCGGCGGCGATCCGAGCCGCGTGGCCAGTGCCGAGGCGGCGCTGCGCAAGGCTTACGGCATGATCGAGCAGAAACTCGCCGAACACCCTTGGATCGCAGGGGATAGCTTCACCATGGCCGACTGCGCCGCGGCACCCGCCCTCTTCTATGCCGAGACCCTTGTCCCTTTCGCCGGCCAGCCAAGCCTGCGGGCTTACTATGACAGGCTTCTGGCGCGCCCGTCCTTTGCACGGGTCCTTGAAGAAGCGCGGCCGTATTTCAGATTCTATCCCTACCGAGAGCGGCTACCCGCACGCTTCCGGCCGGACGAAGCCTCTATATGACGGATGAACCCGCCGCACTCGATGAGATGTTCCACGCGCTTTCGGACCGCAGCCGGCGCGGGATGGTCGACCGTCTCGGCCACGGGCCAGCCTCGGTGTCAGAACTTGCGGAGCCTCTGTCGATGGCTCTGCCGACCGTTATGAAACACCTCGCCGTGCTGGAGAGGAGCGGCCTTGTCCGTTCCGAAAAGAGCGGCCGCGTGCGGACTTATCGCCTGGAAGCAGACGCATTGGGCCAAGTCGAACGCTGGCTTGCCGAACACAAGGCAAATTGGAACGCCAGCTTTGACCGCCTTGAACGATTTCTCTCGGACCAACCGGAGTGACGAACGACATGACAAGACAGTCCGCCATGCACGAGACATTTGCAATCGAGCGAAAGATGCGGGCGCCGGTCTCACGGGTGTTTGCCGCCTGGGCCGATGCGGAGGCCAAGCGGCAGTGGTTTACATGCCACGACGAGTGGGTGCCCATCGAATACAGCCTAGAGTTCCGCGTCGGCGGCAAGGAGCGCAATCGCGTCGCTGACAGCGACGGCGTGCTGCATGCCTACGAGGCGCGCTATCTCGATATCGTGCCGCAGGCCCGCATCATCTATGCCTATGACATGAAGCTCGGCGAAACCCGCATTTCGGCATCGCTTGCGACGATCACCTTCGAAGCGACGCCATCAGGAACAACCATGCTCTTTACGGAACAGGTCGTCTTCCTCGATGACTATACCGACGGTGGCTCGCGACGACAGGGAACGGAAATTCTGGTCGATCGCATCCAGGCGTTTGTCGAGCGCGACGGCAGCACAGCGCACTAAATCTTGAACCGGTTTCATGCTAGGTTGGCGCCTCGGCATCTCACGGCCGCAGGCGAGGCAGTATGACTGCAGATAAACGACACACACAAACCGGAGCCACCCTCAAACGGCGGCCGAAATTCAATCCCAAGCGCGGCCCCAGGCCACGCGTCCTGGCCCGGGCCAATCGCACGGTTGCCTGGGGAGCGTCCCTGGTTATCGCTGCCTTTCTCCTGATTGTCACAGTCAACGCGTTGGTGCACTAGCCGGAAGAGGCGGGCTGTAGCTTAGCCAGCACCACCGGTCGACGCAGTACCCGGCGAGCATATGAAACAGCGCCGCCCGACAGCAGACGGCGCCGGTTTGCGCATCAGGAGCCGGACACCACTTTCAGGTTTCCACCATGGCTGCCGCCGCCGAAGACCTGGTGCTTGCCGAAATCGCTCTGGAAGCCGTGCCGCTGCTCTTCGCGCGTGATCCCGAGTTCCGGGAACAGTAGCTCGGCAACGCGATAGGCCTCCTCGAGATGCGGATAACCGGATCCGATGACCGTATCGATACCGACGTCCTGATATTCCCGCAGACGCGCGGCGACGGTCTTCGGCGACCCGACAAGTGCTGTCCCCGCCCCCGCGCGCACCAGGCCGACACCGGCCCAAAGGTTCGGCGACACTTCCAGCTTGTCGCGCCGGCCACCGTGCAGGGCCGCCATACGCTGCTGGCCGACGGAGTCGGATTCCTTGACAAAGCGCTCCTGCGCCTCGCGGATCGTCTCGTCGTCGAGTTTCGAGATCAGACGATCGGCCGCTGCCCATGCTTCCTCATCGGTTTCGCGGACGATGAAATGCAGGCGAATGCCGAAGCTGACCTCGCGCCCCTTGTTCGCCGCGGCAGCCCGTACCTTTTGAACCTTTTCGGCAACCTGAGCCGGTGGCTCGCCCCAGGTCAGGTACTTGTCGACGCGGCCGACCGAGAAGTCGATACCGGCATCCGACGAACCGCCGAAATACAGGGGCGGCCGCGGGTTCTGCACCGATGGAAAGCCAAGCTTCGCATTCGTCGCCTTGATGTATTTTCCGTCGTAGCTCGCGACACCCTTTTCGAGCAGCTCTTCGAAGACCGTGAAGAACTCATCGGCATGGGCATAGCGCTCGTCGTGGGCCAAATGAATGCCGTCGCCGGCAAGCTCCGCCGGACTGCCGCCGACGACGATGTTGAGCAGCAGGCGCCCATTCGAAATACGGTCCAGCGTCGTCGTTAGACGCGCGTAGTATGCCGGTGAAGCCGTACCCGGACGGATTGCCACCAGAAACTGCAGCTTCTCGGTCTTGGCAGCGAGCGCTGCCGCTGTCACGAAGGATTCTTCACAGGCAACGCCCGTCGGCAGCAGCACGCCGGAGTACCCGAGTCGATCAGCCGCTTGGGCAATCTGGGTAAGATAACCGATTTCCGGCGCGCGCGTCTGCTCGTTCGAGCCAAGATAGGCACCATCCCCCGAGGTCGGGATGAACCAGAGGAAATTGATGGGATCGTGTTTGCCGGTCATGGAAATGATGCCTTCTAGTCGGAATTGAATTAGCTTTGCTTTGCGTGCGAGGGGCCGTCGTCGGCGTTCAGGACGGTGCCATGCCGAAAAGCCCCAGTGTTTGACGTCGTGAAATCATCGTCTTCCCTCTCTGGAAGTCAGCCGCTCTCGGCGCTCCATTGTCTCGTTGCAATCTTGACAAAACCCATCAAATCGATCGACATTTGTAATTATTATCTTTCGAGGCTTGCCGGATTATCCGAACCGGCAATTGCCGCTTTCGGAGAAAATTTTTCCGCCACGATGCAACCCGCACTTCGACGGCTTTCCGCGCGCCGTGCTTTCCGCTAATCCTCATGCCCGGCATTCAGGAGAGGATTGGAACATGGCAAAAGTCGCATTCATCGGTCTTGGCGTAATGGGGTTTCCCATGGCTGGCCATCTCAAGGTGAAGGGCGGCCATGACGTTACCGTCTACAACCGGACTGCATCGAAGGCGGCGGCCTGGGCGGAGAAGTTCGGCGGCAAATCGGCCCCAACACCCGCCGAAGCGGCCAAGGATGCGGATTTCGTCTTTACCTGCGTCGGCAACGACGATGATCTCCGTTCGGTGACAATAGGCGAGGACGGCGTTCTCAAGACGATGAAGCCGGGTGCAATCCTGATCGACAACACGACCGCGAGCGCGGAAGTTGCCCGCGAGCTCGATGCCGCCGCGAAAGACAAGGGCTGCGCCTTTATCGATGCCCCGGTATCGGGTGGACAGGCCGGCGCCGAGAACGGCGTCTTGACCGTCATGTGCGGTGGCGACGAGGCCATCTTCGACAAGGCAAAGCCGGTGATCGATTCCTACGCCCGGATGGTCGGTCTCATGGGACCGGCGGGTGCCGGTCAGCTGACCAAGATGATCAACCAGATCTGCATCGCCGGCCTCGTCCAAGGGCTGGCGGAGGGCATTCACTTCGGCAAGCGCGCCGGCCTCGACATCGAGAAGGTCGTCGAGGTTATCTCCAAGGGTGCTGCCGGCTCCTGGCAGATGGAGAACCGGCACAAGACGATGAATGCAGGCAAGTACGACTTCGGCTTCGCCATCGACTGGATGCGCAAGGATCTCGGGATCGTGCTCAACGAGGCGCGCCGCAACGGCGCGAAGCTGCCGGTGACGGCCCTGGTCGACCAATTCTATGGGGACGTCCAGGCCATGGGCGGCAATCGCTGGGATACGTCCTCGCTGCTGGCCCGTCTCGAAAAATGATTGGTCCCTCCTCCACTAGCGCGGAGCTGATTGCGCATCTGCAAACGCTGCGCTCGGAGGAAAACATATCAGGCATGGCCCGTTTCGGTATCGTCACCGAAACGGCGCTCGGCATCTCCAATCCGGATCTCCAAAAGATCGCCCGAACGGTGAAGCAAAGTCACGGCCGCGCGCTGGAGCTGTGGCCAGCCAACATCCGCGAAGCGCGGCTGCTTGCGCTCTATACGGCCGAACCGCAAAAGCTCGCGGCAGACCTCGCCAGAACATGGTCCGATGACTTCCACTCCTGGGAAATCGTCGATACGGCGGCAGACCTCTACGTCGAGGCTGGTCTCAAGGCGCTCATACCTGAATTCGCAGCCGACGATCGCGAGTTCGTTCGGCGAACTGCCTTTGCGATGATTGCCAGCGCAGCAGTGCATTTGAAGAATGAGCCGGACGACACGATCCTTGCCTGGCTTCCACTCATTGACGCGCACGCTCGCGACCCGCGCAATTTCGTGCGCAAGGCGGTGAACTGGGCGCTGCGAAACATCGGCAAACGCAACCTGCATTGCCATGCTCGCGCATGCGCGGTCGCGGAACGACTTGCCGCATCCGACGACCGGACCGCGCGCTGGATCGGCAAGGACGCCATCCGGGAACTCAAAAGCGAGAAGGTCATCGCGAGGCTCGAGCGAAAGTCGGCAACGCGATAATCGCTGTAAAAGACAGCGAGCGGATGATGCCGCCCGCCGTCCTTCCCCCCCACTATTTCTGGATGCAGGTATCGACCGTATCCTTGGTGCACTCATCGAGACCGGTGAAGACTGGATCCGGGACCGTCTTGCCGGCGATCAGGTCCATCATCACTGACGGTGCCTTGTAGCCCATTTCGAACGGCCGCTGGCCGACAAGAGCGGTCACAAGACCTTCCTTGGCGATCGCGACTTCATCGCCGATCGTGTCCGCTGCACCGATCACGAACTCGTTCTTGCCGATCTTCCCGGCCATCGGCTTGAAGAGGTCGCGATAAGGCTGCGGCGCACCAAACAGCGGCCAGCCCCCCATGATCCCGAAAGCGTCGAGATCCGGGTTTGCCTGGAGAATGTCGGTCATGGCTTGAACGCCTTTGGCGCCATCGTCGTTCGTAAAGACAGGGCAACCGGCCACTTCCGTCCACCCGCCCTCGCCTTTCAGCGCGGTCAGGCCTTTCTGGCCGGTCAGGGTGTCACGCATCCCCTGCGCGCGACGCAGAATGTTGTCGGCACCCGGGTTGCCTTCGATCGTGCAGATCTTGCCGCCATTCGGTTTGGCCTTCTTGATGTACTCGCCGATACGCGCGCCCATCAGATAGTTATCGGTGCCGAGATAGGTCTTCCGAAGTGCTGAATCCTCCGCCGCAAGGTCGGCGTCGAGGGTCATCACGGGAACCTTGGGATTTGCCGTCTTCAGCGTCTGAGCGATCAGTTTGGCGTTCGACGGAGAAATGGCGATGGCCACCGTTTCCGCCTTGCCCAACACGTCCTGAACGATTTGCGCTTCGCCGGCTTCATCCGAAGTCGATGCAGGGCCAGTGTAGAAGCACTCGTATTCGGAGCTGGCGTTTTCCTTGTTCCACTTCTGGCAGCCTTGGTTGATTGCCTCGAAGAACGGGTTGTCGAGGCCCTTCACAACGATGACCAACTGTTTCTTGGCCGCCAGCGCCTGTCCGGCCGTCAGCGCCAGCACCGCGGCTGTAAGCAATAATGCCTTCCTCATAGCTTCCTCCCATTGAAAAAATGGCGGACGCCATCGTCCGCCACATGATCAACCCGGATACCAGACGATGCGAGGATCCTCCTCCAAACGCACATACCCCCAGGCCGAGTCGATTAGCATTTCCAGATCGTAGACGGGCCGCCATTCGAGCACATACTTCGCCTTGCTGTTGTCCATCCAGTTGGAATGGAACTGGCTCGGTATATCGACCGCACCGAGGCCGCGAGTCCGCGAAAGGTGGGCGGCAACCTCGCCGTAGTCGACAGGTCGATCCATGCAGATGTTGAACAACTGACCTCGCGCGCGCGGATTGTCGAGCGCCGCAAGGATCGCCGAAACCAGGTCGTCAACGTGAACGAAATTGCGCTTCAGCGGCCTGCCGTCGGCATCGCGCAACAACGGCACCGTCTGCTCCCGCTGATAGCGCTCCGCATCAGCCCGCGGCACGAGTGTCTTCCAGTCCGGCCCACCGAAAACATCGTCGCCGAACGACAAGGTGAACTTGAAGTCGTCCTTCTCCATGATCCAGGGCGCGCGCAAGCAGCAGCCGTTTATGCCATACTGTATCTGGAACTGCTCCAGCATCACCTCTTCCAGCACCTTCGACAGCGCATAGCAGCCGGGATAGGCCTGGTGTGGCGTAGCCTCGGTGATCGGCGCTTCATGGCGATAGAAAAAGTGCCCTATCCCTGCATCGCCGCCGATAAGAATGAATTGGCGCGCAGTGTCGCTCGTCCTGAAGCCCTCGAGCAGCCAGAAAAGTCCCTTGACGGTGACGTCCATGACATCTTCAGGCGTTTCCTTGCATGTCGCGAGATGCACGACATGCGTGACGCCGGCAAGCGCATTCGACACCGCCCCTCGATCGCTGATTGAGCCTCGCACAGCTTCGACGCGCTCGTTTTCCGGGCACAAGCGATTATGACAAAGCGCGCGAATGCGCGCCTTGGAAAATCGCGGATCGTCGAGCAGCCCCCCGATGAAGCGCTGCCCGACCTTGCCCGTTGCACCGGTGACAAGGATCAGCATGCTCTCCTCCGTCAACAGCTAATATACAGAGACCTCCGCGCGTCAATCGAATTGTAGTATGAAACGAGTAATTGTAACAAAGACCGTAAATTAGCAGCATCCGATTGACGGTTTCGCACGGTTCTGGGTAAATGTTGTAAGCGCTCGCAGGGAGGAAACTGGCGAGCGAATCAGCGGCCCAAGAAAGGGTCGCGCTTTGGGAGGCTAGACGGCTGGTGGCAGTTCTTGAGCTCGCCAACATCTCCAAACATTTCGGCGCCATACAGGCGGTCAACGACGTTTCGTTTTCGCTCGAAGCGGGAGAAGTCGTCGGATTGATGGGCGACAACGGCGCCGGCAAGTCGACGCTCGTGAAAATGATCGCCGGCAATTTCCGTCCAAGCCATGGAACGATGCGGCTCGACGGCGACGACCTCATTCTGCATCGACCAGTCGAGGCCCGGCAGCGGGGCATCGAGATCGTCCACCAGGACCTGGCGCTCTGCAACAATCTGACGGCGGCCGCGAACGTGTTCCTCGGCCGCGAGATGCACCGTGGTTACGGCCCCATGCGCATTCTCGACTACAAGAAGATGTACAAGCGCGCCGGCGAAATCTTCAAGGAACTGAAATCGGAGACGCGGCCGCGAGATCTGGTGAAGCAGATGTCGGGTGGTCAGCGCCAGGCCGTCGCAATCGCCCGCACCATGCTGGCGGAAGCGAAGCTCGTGCTCATGGACGAGCCTACCGCCGCCATTTCGGTTCGCCAGGTTGCCGAGGTTCTTGCTCATATCCGTCAACTGCGCGATCGCGGCATCGCGGTCATCCTGATCAGCCACCGCATGCCTGACGTTTTCTCGGTCGCCGATCGGGTGATCGTCATGCGGCGCGGGCGCAAGGTTGCAGACAAGCCGATCGCGGCGAGTTCGCCGGAGGAAGTCACCGGGCTCATAACAGGCGCAATCGAACAGGTGTGACTGGCAGCCGCTCCCTAATGTAAGTGAAGGTCGACCATGGCAATAACCCTCGATCAGACGATAGCGCAAAGGCAGCGCAATTGGTTCTCGTCAGTATTCGCGAGCCAGACTTTCTGGGTGCTCGTTGCCGTTATCATCGCCTGCATCTTCCTGTCCTTCGCCACCAGTTCCTTCGCCACCCCCACCAACCTCTACAACATCACCCGCAACGTCACCTTCATTGCGATCATTGCTCTCGGCATGACGCTGGTCATCATTACCGGAGGCATCGACCTATCCGTCGGGTCGGTTCTTTGCCTCTGCAGCATGATCCTCGCGATCACCATGCATGCCGGTTACGGCATCGGAACCGGTATTGCGGCCTCGATCGGCACCGCGCTGGTGGTCGGCGCCTTCAATGGCCTCCTGATCGCCTATCTCGGATTTCCGCCCTTTGTCGTCACCCTCGGCATGCTGTCCATTGCCCGCAGCCTCGCGATGGTGGCCTCGAACAACACCGTCGTCTTCCAGTTCGGCCCGGATCACGACAAGCTGCTGGCGCTTGGCGGCGGCGCATGGCTGTTCGGCATCGCCAATCCGGTCCTTTACATGGCCGTATTGGCGATGCTGACCGGTTTCGTGCTGCGCTGGACGCGCTTCGGGCGCTATGTCTTCGCGATTGGTGGAAACGAGCACGCAGCCACGCTGACCGGCGTGCCCGTCAGGAAGATCAAAGTCGCGGTCTATATGATCTCGGCTCTGTCAGCCGGTGTCGCCGGCATCATCCAGACCGGCTGGCTGGGTGCCGTAACCACGAACATCGGTGCAGGGATGGAACTGCAGGTCATCGCCGCAGCCGTCATCGGCGGCGCCAATCTTGCAGGCGGCGTCGGCACCGCCTTCGGCGCCATTGTCGGCGCCGCGTTGATCGAGGTCATCCGCAACAGCCTCGGCCTGCTCGGCATCAACGCCTTCTGGCAGGGCACCTTCATCGGCGGCGCGATCGTTCTCGCGGTTCTCTTCGACCGGCTGAGAAACCTGCGGCAGAGCGACTAGCAACTGCCGCGGCTCTCGTATCAGTCCTCGTTCGACTTCGCGTTGTCGAGAATCATGTAATCGAGCGGCAACTGCGTCGAATACTTGATCTGCTCCATGGCGAAGGCGGAAGAGACGTCGCGAATCTCGATCTTTGCGATCATTCGCTTGTAGAAGGCGTCATAGGCGGCAATGTCAGGCACGACCACCCGCAGAAGGTAGTCCACGTCGCCGCTCATGCGATAGAACTCGACCACCTCGGGGAAATCGGCAACGACTTCCGAAAAACGCCGCAGCCACTCAATCGAGTGTGTTGCGGTGCGGATCGACACAAACACCGTGACCTTGGTGTTGACCTTCTCCGGGTCAAGGATGGCGACGCGCCGCTTGATCACGCCGTCCTCTTCCATCTTCTGGATGCGCCGCCAGCACGGTGTCGTGGACAGCCCGACCTTCTTGGCGAGATCGGCAACAGCCAAAGTCGAATCCTCCTGCAACAGTCGCAGGATTTTACGGTCGAGACGGTCCATACGGAAAAGCCCTTTCGAATTTATTTTCTTTGTATAGCGTGATTCCGGCAGTTTAAAAGAATTTTGTTTCAGCGCAGCAATGAGGCAACCCGCTCCCGCAGCACGGGCAGCAGCTCCGTCTCGAACCACGGGTTGCGCTTGATCCATCCTGTATTGCGCCAGCTCGGATGAGGCAGCGGCAAGATGCCAGGCATGCGTACCTTCGACAGCGTCGTTCGCCAAGCTCGCACCGTCTCCGTCATATTCTCGCTGCGCTCCGCGCCGATGTGCCACGCCTGCGCATACTGGCCGACTGCAAGGACAAGCTCTATCTGCGGCATGGCCGAAATGACCCTGCTTCGCCAATGCGGCGCGCATTCCCGCCGCGGCGGCCAGTCGCTTCCCTTCGCGTCATAGCCGGGAAAACAGAATCCCATCGGCACGATGGCGAAACAGTCGCGGTCGTAGAACGTCTCCCGATCCACCTGAAGCCAGTCGCGCAACCGGTCGCCGGACGCATCATTGAAGGGAATACCGCTCTCATGAACCTTGAGGCCGGGCGCCTGCCCCGCGATCAGGATCCTCGCCTTCGACGATATCACTGCAACCGGCCGCGGTTCGTGCGGCAAACGAGCGTTCGAACCGCCAAGCGGCGTGTCACGACAGATGCGGCAGGCCGCAATCTCCTGCCGAAGACTATCGAGCGCCGCCTCGTCCGGCGCACCTCTTGAGATCACCATCCGAGCAACCCCAGGACACCTCGTGCAACTGGTCGCGGCGCATGGTCGCGCACGCTTCGCGGCATCTCGAAGGTGCCCGCCCAGAGCCCGACCTTCTGCGCCCTCGCCCGCGCCTCCTCGTCACCATACGCTCCGTAGGATACCGCCATGCCCTTTCGCACCATCGTCGCGTTGAGATCGGCCCCGCCAGCATGGCAGACCACCAACAGGCGATCGAAACGGTCCCGTTCGGTTCCCCTGCACTGCGTATCGGCGGCCCGGACAAGAGCTTGCAACGCCTGCTTCGCCTCTCGCCCGCACGCCCATTCGCTGCCTGCGCGCTCGCATGTCTGGCTGAGCTCGGGCGCGTCGATACCGTATAGCCGCATCCGATCGCCGCCTATGTTCAGGCTGTCGCCGTCAGCCGCATGAAACTGGCCGGAATAGACCGTTGCCGCGTCATCATTCAGCTTGGCTGCAATCAGCCACAGGAATGCCAGCAGAGCCAGCGCCGTCACGCCGTCGCGCATCACCCGCAAACCGCGCGTCACGCTTTCGCCTCCTTAAAAAACAAATCCTTGGCAAAGATGGCTAACACCATCTTAAGGATTGCGCTTTAGGGTTTAGACAACCGCGGATCAAGTTTCAACGTGCACAATGGGTACTGGCGTTAGCACATCGGCCGACAAGAACATCGTCGACAAGTCACGCAGCCACCGGAACAAGCCAGTGTCGAAGGCTGTGCGGCTGACGCGAGAGCGCCTCCAGTCGAGCCACGCCGCAAGCGGTACGTTCGATCGCGACGTGCTGGCAATGTATATCAATACGGTCCTGCAGGGCGCGTCGATCGTCCCGCTCTTCGTCATGATCATCGCCGCCCTCGGCGTCTACTTCACCGAAAACACCCAAATCTTTCTGTGGGCGCTTCTGACCCTCACGGCCCATGCGACCAACGTATTTCTGGCGCGCCGCGCCCGAGGCCAGGAGATCAACGCGACGACGGCCCGCAAATGGCGCCGCCTTCTCCTGTTTGGACAATTCATGGTCGGCTGCTGCTGGGCGGTGTTTGCCCTGCAGGACTGCACGGCATGCGAACCCTCGAGCTTTCTGCTCTACAAGGGGGCCACGCTGCTGATCGCGCTCTCGATCACTGCGATGTCGAACTTCATGCTGACGCCGTCGGTGCTCATCACCTTCGCGCCGGTCGTCCTCGGACTGATCGCCCAGGCTGGCCTTTCCCGTGGAATCCTCGAGATCAGCCTGACGGCCGTCTTCACCACGACGGTTATCCTCTTCAACTACATCAGCGACCGGCTGTTCCAGTCCAACCTCAGGATCCTCGCCTATCAGGCCGAGAAGGACGACCTGATCGCCGAGTTGGAAGTCGCAAAGTCGATGTCCGATGAGGCCCGCCGCCGGGCGGAAGAAGCAAACCTCGCAAAATCTCGCTTCCTTGCATCGATGTCGCACGAACTGCGCACGCCGCTCAATGCGATCCTCGGCTTCTCGGAAGTCATGTCCGCCGAGGTGATGGGGCCGCTCAACAACGCCACCTACAAGGAATACACCAGCGACATCCACCGCTCGGGCGAGCATCTGCTGAACCTCATCAACGAGATCCTAGACCTCTCGCGCATTGAGGCCGGCAAATACGAGCTCAGCGAGGAAGCCGTCTCGCTGCTGAACATCTCGGAAGATTGCATCGGCATGGTGCAGCTACGCGCACGCGGCAAGAACATCACCATCTCGCCGCAGTTCGAGGCCGAATTGCCGGCCGTCTGGGCGGATGAGAAGTCGCTGCGTCAGGTCGTCCTCAATCTGCTCTCCAATGCCGTGAAGTTCACCCCGCAAGGCGGCGAAATCCGCGTCAAGGTCGGCTGGACCGCCGGCGGGGGCCAATACATCTCCATCAAGGACAACGGCCCCGGCATTCCCGAAGAAGAAATCCCGGTGGTCCTCTCGGCCTTCGGCCAGGGGTCGATCGCGATCAAGAGCGCCGAACAAGGCACCGGCCTCGGCCTGCCGATCGTTCAGGCGATCCTCGCCAAGCACGACGGCCAGTTCATCCTCAAATCGAAGCTGCGCGAAGGCACCGAAGTCATCGCCATCCTGCCCGCCAAGCGCGTGCTCCAGACCGTCCCGGCCGTCGAGGATGCGCCGGCGGTCTCCCGCAAGCGCCGGAGTTTTGCTTGACTGCCTAGTCGACCACAGGCGCCGCTATCCAAACAGCAGATGCTTACCGATGGTGAACAGCAGGAACACGCCGCACGCAACGATCATGCAGACGACGGCGAAGGAGCCGAGATCCTTGGCGTGCTTCCCAACCATCGAGATCTCGGGCGAAATCCTGTCGATGACTTCCTCGATCGCCGTGTTCAGGGCCTCGACGGCAAAGAGGGCAAGAAATAGCACGACAGCGATCATCAGCTCAGCAAGCGTTGCGCCGACGGCGACCAGGAGGATCAGTGAAACCGCGAAGAACAGCAGTTCCTGCCGGAATGCTGCCTCCTTGATCAACCGCTTGAAGCCACCCAGCGAATAGCTGGCGGCTGCAAAAAAGTGGCTGATGCCGGTGAGTTTTGTCACGGCAGGTTTCATCAAGTGCCCTCGTTGTCCGTCAATGGCGGCCTTGTCGCCGCCAGTCAGAAATTGCGAATACCGGTTCGCGGTCGCCGCGGCAAGGACTCCGTCATCAACCTGTCACAAACCTGAAGGTCAGTGCTTGTTGGTGACGCCTGCCTGCGAAAACGTCGCCATGCCGGAATGGCAGGCCGCCGCCGCCTTGACGATCCCGGCCGCAAGGGCCGCCCCCGTCCCCTCGCCGAGCCGCATGCCGAGCGCCAGAAGCGGCGTCTTGCCAAGCATTTCGATCGCCCGCAAATGGCCCGGCTCGCCGGAGACGTGGCCAATCAGGCAGTGATCGAGCGCCGAAGGATTGGCCGCCTTGAGGATGGCCCCGGCTGCGGTTGCGACATAGCCGTCGATCAGCACAGGAATCCTCTCGACACGCGCGGCAAGGATCGCTCCCGCCATCGCCGCGATCTCACGACCGCCGAGGCGGCGCATGATCTCGAGCGGATCGTCCAGATGATCGCTGTGGAGCGCAACGGCCCGCTCGACGGCTGCGATCTTGCGCTCCAGCATCTCGCCTTCGGAACCCGTGCCCGGACCAACCCAATCACGCGCAGTGCCGCCGTAAAGGGCGTAGTTGATCGCCGCTGCGATCGTGGTGTTGCCGATCCCCATCTCACCGATGCAGAGAAGATCGGTGCCGCCTGCGATCGCTTCCATGCCGAAGGCCATGGTCGCCGCACAGTCGCGCTCGGACAATGCTGGCTCTTCGGTAATGTCGCCGGTCGGATAGTCGAGCGCCAGATCGAAGACCTTCAGCCCAAGGTCATAGGCCACGCAGATCTGATTGATCGCCGCGCCGCCGGCCGCAAAATTCTCGACCATCTGCTGCGTGACGGCAGGCGGAAACGGCGTGATGCCCTGCCTGGTGACGCCATGGTTGCCGGCAAAGATCGCCACCAGCGGCCGATTCACCGCAGGCGCCCTGCCCGTCCATGCGGCGAGCCAGAATGCAATTTCCTCAAGCCGTCCGAGCGCACCGGGCGGCTTCGTCAACTGCGCATCGCGCTCGCGCGCGGCAGCAAGTGCCCTGGCATCCGGTCCCGGCAGATCGCGCAAAAGTGCCCGAAAATCGTCGAATGGCAGGCCTGAAACGCTCATGAATGCGGCTTCCTTGTCTTGGTCGGTAACTTGTCTTTTCGCTGCAAATCAGCTTCTTTCGTCGCCACTCTCTTAAAGGCAGGCGCCGAGGCGAACAACACCTAAAGCGCTGCATATGGTCGCGGGGTCGGGGTCAGAATGAATATCGGAAACTATGCGGCCGACCTTGCTCGCGCTGTTGCCTTCCTCAGCCGTATTCCGATTCCGTCTTTTGCCTTCGCCGACTTTAACGGCAAGCTTGACCGCGCCTCCCGCGCCTTTCCCTTGGCGGGCATTGTCATTGCGCTGCTGCCTGCGCTTGTCTTCCTGGTCATGCTTGGCCTGCGCGCCGACCGGCTGACGTCGGCCTTTGCCGCGCTTGCCGTCCAGGCGGCATTGACCGGCGCGCTGCACGAGGATGGCCTCGCCGACTGCGCCGATGGCCTCGGCGGCGGGCGCGACCGCGATCACGCGCTTTCGATCATGAAGGACAGTCGTATCGGGACCTACGGCGCGATCGCATTGATCCTGTCGTTTGCGCTTCGCGCGGCGGCACTCGCCGCTATCGCACGCGAAGCCCCGCCCATGGCTGCAGCCCTTGCCATTCCGGCGATCGCCTGTATCAGCCGCGCCGCGCTCGTTTGGCACTGGCATCGGCTGCCGGCAGCAAAACCCGATGGTGTGGCGGCTGCCGCGGGACAGCCGGGCGAGGGTGCGATGCTCATGGCGCTCGCTACCGCCTGCCTTTTCGCGGCCCTGCTGCTCTGGCCGAGCCTCGGTCTCCTGCCCCTCGTCTGCGCCCTTCTCGCCTGCGGCCTATCCGCCATGGTCTTCACGCGCATTGTCCGTCGCAAGCTCACCGGACACACCGGCGACACGCTTGGGGCTACCCAGCAGATTTCGGAGATCGCCGCCTTCTGCGCCCTTGCCATGGCTTTCTGAAATCTCGATATAGATTGCATGCAAACACCCTGCATCCACGTCTGCTCAATTGATCCGGAAACCGCCCTGTGCACGGGTTGCGGTCGCACGCTTCCGGAGATCGGCGGTTGGATGTCCTTTTCCGACGAAGAGCGCCGGCTGCTGATGACCTTGTTGCCAGCGCGGCTTGCCGCAAGCGGATTGGCGACCCCATTGAAGCCCACCCAGCAGGCCACAGCGGAGCAGTGTGCATGAACCGTCTGACGATCGTCCTTGCGGTCCTTGGCCTCGGTCTCGCAGTCCTCTTGTTCAGCGGCGACACGACCCGCGTCTTCGGCATGCGAACCGATGATTTCGGCCGCTTTGTCTATCTGCTTCCGATTGCACTAATGCTGGCCGCCGGCATCTGGGCGAGGCGCACGAGCGCGAGCGAGACCCTGCGCAACCTCATGATCTGGCTCGTGCTGATCCTCGCTCTTGCGACGTTGTATCTGTATCGCCAGGAAGCGCTTGGCGTCGGCAACCGCCTGCTCGCCGGCCTCGTGCCGGGGCGTGCCGTTGTCGTGACGACCAGCGAGGGCGGTCAGGAGGTGATCCTTCACAAAGTCCTGAACGGCCACTACGAAGCCTATGTCACGGTCAACGGCCAAAGCATTTCCATGCTGGTCGATACCGGTGCCAGCATGATCGCGCTGTCCCGCGAGGATGCGGAGCGAGTTGGCATCATCCCGGAAAATCTCGACTATTCGATGAGCGTTATGACCGCCAACGGCCGCGCCCGCGCAGCCCGCGTGACGCTCGCCGAGGTCGCGATCGGCCCGATCGTTCGTCACAACGTTCCGGCCAGCGTCGCTGAGGACGGCAAGCTCGACCAGAGCCTGCTCGGCATGAGCTTCCTCTCCACCCTCGGCTCCCTCCAGATCCAGACGGACGAACTGCGGATGCGAGACTAATGGCCTCGGTCTAGCTCCGCAGCCTGTATCCCGTCTTGAAGATCCAGCCCAGGCTACCGAGGCAAATCAGCAGGAAGAGCGAGATCATCCCGAGGCTGACCAGCGGATTGACGTCGGCAATGCCGAAGAAGCTCCAGCGGAAACCACTGACAAGGTAGAGCACCGGATTGAAGTGACTTACCGCCTGCCAGAACGGCGGCAGCATGTTGATCGAATAGAAACTGCCGCCAAGAAACGTCAGGGGCGGCACGACCAGCATGGGGATCAGGTTCAACTGTTCGAAGTTGGCGGCCCAGATGCCGATCATGAAACCGAACAGGCTGAAGGTGATCGCCGTCAGCAGGAAGAACAGAACCATCATTCCCGGATGCTGGATCCTGATATCCACGAATAGATTCGCCGTAAGCAGGATGATCACCCCGATCATCAGTCCTTTCGTCGCCGCCGCACCGACGTAGCCAAGCAGGATCTCGCTCATGGCCACCGGAGCAGACAACACCTCGTAGATCGTGCCGGTAAACTTCGGAAAGTAGATGCCGAACGACCCGTTGCTGATGCATTGGCCAAGCAACGTTAGCATGATCAGCCCGGGCGTGATGAACGCGCCATAGGACACACCCTCCACTTCCTGGATCCGCGAGCCGATCGCCGCGCCGAAAACGATGAAATAGAGCGACGTCGAGATCACCGGCGACACGACGCTTTGCAGAAGCGTCCGGCGCGTGCGCGCCATTTCGAAGAAATAGATGGACTTGATGGCTTCGACGTTCATTTCGCGCCTCCCACGAGCGCCACGAAGATGTCTTCCAGCGAGCTCTGCTGCGTCGAAAGATCCTTGAGGTGAATGTTGTGCTCGCTGAGCCGGGTCAGCAGCGTGGCAACGCTTTCCTGTTCGTTCTCCGCGTCGAAATCGTAGATCAGGCGGGTGCCGTCTGCGACGAGCGAGAGGCCGTTGCCGGCAAACCGATCCGGCAACGCCTGCAATGGCTCGGTCAATTCGAGAATGAGCTGCTTGCGGCCAAGCTTGGCCATCAGCGCCGTCTTGTCTTCCACCAAAAGCAGCTCCCCGCCGTTGATGACGCCGACACGATCGGCAATCTCTTCCGCCTCTTCGATGTAGTGTGTCGTCAGGATGATCGTGACCCCTGAGCGTCGCAGCTTCTCCACGACATGCCACATGTCCTTGCGGAGCGTCACATCCACGCCCGCGGTCGGCTCGTCGAGGAAGAGGATTTGCGGTTCATGCGACAGTGCCTTGGCAATGAGCACGCGCCGCTTCATGCCACCGGACAGCTGCCGCATCATATTGTCTTTCTTGTCCCACAGCGACAGATCGCGGAGCACCTTCTCGATATGCCCGGGATTGGGGCGCTTGCCATGCAGCCCGCGCGAGAAGCTGACGGTATTCCACACGGTCTCGAACTGGTCCGTGGTCAGTTCCTGGGGAACGAGGCCAATCATCGAGCGCGTCGCCCGGAACTCCTTCACCACGTCATGACCATCGACCGTTACCGTGCCACCCGTCGGATTCGTGATGCCGCAGACGATCGAGATCATCGTTGTCTTGCCGGCCCCGTTCGGCCCGAGAAGGGCCAAGATCTCGCCCCTCTCGACATCGAGGTCGATGCCCTTGAGCGCTTGAAATCCGTTGGCGTAGGTCTTGGTGAGATTTCGGATGGAAATGATGGGGGCCATGAACTCTTCTGATATCTGCGGCGGGAGTTGCTGGGGCGCTATATATCCGCTTTGAGTAGTTTTGACATCCCAACACAGGTGAACAGAGTATTCACTTGCGTGAAAAGGCGCGCGGGAAGAAAAGATCCTTCGCGCCTTCAGAGAACCCCAAAGCAGCAGATGTCATCAGCCGGTGATATTTCTGATCCATAAAGACGGCGAGGCAAGCAAGCGCTCTCCGTCCCGCCGCACCCCTTGCGGAGCCGCCGTCCGAGCGATCTCGTTACGCTCCTTTGCTTCCTCGACATGCAGTAGAGTGTATTACCTGTGATGACATGAGAGGACAGGAACCGGCTGGGTGCCGCCGCCCGCGCCGCGTTCGCCTTGGGGCCGGCTCTCGAGCCGGCCTTTCCTTTTCAATCACAGTAGACCCTACCGCTCTGGCGTGCTCGCAGATCGAAGTGGAAATGGTTCCAATGCTCCGGATTGCTGCCCGGTCCGAGCACCGTGTTGAAGTACTTGCAGCTGTCGCTGCGCACGGCCTGCAGCAGCCTGCCCTCCCGGAAAGAGAACAGCCCTTTCTTGCGCACGTCGATCGCGTGACCGCTCTTCAGGACAAACTTGCCGACATCGATTGCGTTGCCGTGAGCGTGCTCGGACATCGGATTGTAGCGCTGCCGGCTGTTGTTCATGCGGCGGCAGCTATATCCGCCGAGGGGCTGGATGGTCTTGATGCCGGACCAGTAGCGAAAGCGGGCGGAAGGCGCGAGCTCGTTCTTGACCCATTTGGCGAAGGCGAGCGTCACCTGGCAATTCAGCGTTACCGCCGGTCGGACGCCGATATTGCCAGACAGGCCTTGCAATGAGATCGGGTACGGCACCTGGCAGGCCGGCCCGTTTGAGATCGGCGGCTTCTCGGTATAGACGACGCCCATCCGTTTCAACTCACGGCGGCAGGCAAGCTCCGAGGCCGGCATCACGCTCGGATCAGCGGGCGCAACCGGTTCGCTCATCATCGGCGCGGTCGGGTTGTTCGGTCGCAACATGGCGACCTCGTTCTCTTCGGGCACGCGCGCCGGCGCAACCACCCGCCGTCCGTCGCTCCATACAGGTGCGTTACCCATCTGCGCCTGCGCCGCGGGCGCAGGGATCCGCGCGCTGTTAAGCTGGGTCGGATTTTCGGTGCCGATGCCATCGACGACGGGCTGGTCGGACTGCCCCTCGGCGATCTGCTGCTGTTGCTCCTCGGCCAGACCGACGACAGGCTCCGCGCCCAGTTCAGCATCCATATTGACGCCACCGGCAGGCACGGAAAGCGGCTGCGTCCCGCCCCAGGTCGAAGGCTGGTGTCGAAGCGAGCCGGCAGCGCCCTGCGCGCCCGCCATCGCCTCGTCGCTGTCGATCATTGGCAGTCGCCCGGGCTGCGCGGATGCCCGTAGCGTCTGGCTGCCGCTGCGGCTCTCACCTGTTCCAGCAAGATTGGGCGTGTTGAGATAATCCACCGATCCTGCGGCATCGCTGACAGGCGCGTTTGCGGCCGGATAGGCCTGCTCGCTCGGCGCTGTCTGCATTTGCGGCACAGGTGCACGGCGGTTTGCCGGAGAGATCGATCCCACCCGTGTTCCATTGTCCACCTCGCCGGGCGGAATAAGGCCATCGGTGGAACACGTCACCAAGGCTGTCGATAGCAGCACGGGCAATACGTATTGCCGAAGAATGGAAACAAACGCCATACTCTCATCGCTTCCGAGGAACGGCAGGGATCTAAAACTTGAGCCGAAATTTAACGATGAACGGTGAACGAAAGCTTACCCGGATCGCGACTGCCGCCCCCAACTCCCGAAACCGAGCCCGGATGGCACCTATCCAGGCCAAGGACGAGACCCTGGCCCGGCGCACAGATGTCACAATTTGGACATAGCCGCACTCGACAACACAAGTTGTCGCATGCTGTACAAAAACGAAATCTTAAGTCATTCCAACGATTGTAAGATTGAGCCATCCAACGTCGGACCGGGTATGAGTTTCTTCGCTGCTTTCGTCAAAATCGCAGACCCGATGGCGTCATCCCGACGTAGCAGCGAGACTGCCGTGGCGGCGCTGGAACGCCAACTCGCGGACAAGGAGCGGCAGCTCGAACAGCAGGCAGTCGCCCTCGCGCACAGCCGGAAGATATTCGATCGCTCGTCCGAGGCCGCACGGATTGGCGTATGGGAATGTAGCCTGCCCGACAATCAGCTTGTCTGGACCAAGATGGTCTACGATCTCTTCGATCTGCCCCATGAGGCGAGTCTCGACCGCGCCGAGATCCTGAAGTGCTACTCTAGAGAATCGCTTTCCGAGCTTATTCGTCTCCGCGGCCGAGCGATCGAGGAGCGGACCGGATTCACGCTCGATGCCGAGATCGTCACGCCCAAGGGCCATACGCGTTGGATTCGCATCACCGCGACCGTTGAGTGTGAAGACGATGTCCCCGTCCGGATCTTCGGCATGAAACTCGACATCACGGCTGAAAAGATGATGTACGATCAGATCCGCTATCTGGCGGAATTCGACATCCTGACCGGCCTGCCGAACCGCGCACAGTTTCAGACCGCGCTGCAGCGCCTGCCTCTACGCTCCGTCGGCGGCAATGCTGCTGCCTTGCTTCTGATCGACCTCGACGGCTTCAAGGGCATTAACGACACCTTCGGCCACCAGGCGGGCGACGATTGCCTCAAGGAAACGGCGGAACGGTTGCTCGCGGCGTGCGCGGGGGCAGACCTCGTGGCGCGCATTGGCGGCGATGAGTTCGCGGTTCTCGTCAGCGCTTACGACAGTGTCGAAAGCGTCGCCGCGCTCGCCGGGACAGTCGTTCGGCGCCTCAACCGCTCTATCGAACGGAACGGCGCCAAAATGGATGTCGGCGCATCCGTCGGGGTTGCCTTCCACGACGCATCGCTGCGTTCTGACATCTTCGTTTGCGCCGACGCCGCGCTCTACAAGGCGAAGAGCGACGGCAAGAACCGCTTCCAGGTCCACCAGGCTCCCGCCTGCATCGAGAATCCAAAGATGGACGCCGCCTAACCTCTCCCACGCACGGACCGAGCGACGCCCCTCCAGAACGCTGGCGACGGATGCACGCGTCTGGACTATACTGCAGGCTGACTACGGTCATCGGCAACGTGCGTCGGGAGTGACATATGGCAGACAGCAGATCCCCGGTCGCCCCAGGCGCACGCGACATTGCAATATTGATCGGCCGGCTGCTTCTCGCCTGGATCTTCCTGCATGAAGGCGTCTCGCTGGCGTTGAATTTTTCGGGCGCCGTCGAGATGGCCGCGCAATTCGGCTTGAGCGTTCCCCTGCTTGTGGCAACGATCGCTCTCCAGATCGGCGCCGGCCTATCTATCGCCGGCGGGCTCCTGACCCGCTTCGGCGCAGCCGCCCTGGGCTTGTTTTGCGTCGCAACCGCCACGCTCTACCACACGAACTTCAGCGACCAGAACGAACTCCTTCATTTCGAGAAGGACCTGGCCATTGCTGGTGGGATGTTCGTGCTCGCCGCAGTAGGAGCCGGAGTTCTCTCGATCGATCACTGGCTGCGGGGCCGCGGACGGTAGTGCCGGCATCCCGCTGAAACGAAAATGTGAACGCCCTTCCCATCGCCCAGAGCTGCAGATTACCGCGCGAAGTCACCATGCGGTCACGCGGCGGCGCGCCGCTCTCCCCGATAGGCTCTCACGATCGCCTCGACCGCCTCCGCCGCCTGTGCAGTGTTCGTCTGGTAGTTCGTGACAGACAGCCGCAAGACCTGCCTGCCGCGCCATATCGCGCCACCGGCAAACAGGGCGCCTTCCCGCTGCAAGGCACCGATCGTTCGCTTGGTCAGGTCGTCGGCCTGCTCGGCCGGCCAGTCCGCTCCGAAGCGCACGATCACTTGGTTGAGCAGCACATCGTTGCCGATCGCAATTCCCGGCTCTTTGGAAAGAGCCTGCGCTATGGATGCCGCGGCATCACTGGCGTCATCAACCAGGGCCTCGATGCCGGCGCGACCGAGATGCCTGATCATCGCCCACGTGGCAAAACCACGCGCGCGCCGCGACAGCTCAGGCACATAGTGCGAGGGATCTCGCTCGCCTTCGCTGGCAAGCGGCAGATAGCTCGCCGATATGGTCATGGCCCGCCGATGCGCGACTTCGTCGCGGACGATTGCATAGCCGCAATCGTATGGCGTCTGCAGCCATTTGTGTCCGTCGGTCGCCCAGCTGTCCGCCTGCTCCACGCCCGATGTGAGATAACGGCGTCGTGCCGACACCTGCGCCCAGAGTCCGAACGCCCCGTCGACATGTACCCATGCGCCCTTCGATTTGGCGATCGGGATCAACGTGCCGAAATCGTCGCAAGCGCCCGTATTGATCTGCCCGGCCTGGAGGATCGCTATGCACGGGCCAGAGACATCGGCAATGGCCTGTTCGAACCCTGCCGGCACGATACGCCCCTGATCATCGGTCGGGACCCGTATCACGCGGTCGTGGCCGAGACCGAGAAACTGCAAGGCAGAAAATACCGTCGTATGCGCATCATCGCCGATCAGCACTGAAATGGGCGGCGCTCCGAACAGCCCGTTGGCGTCGGCATCCCAGCCAGCGCGCAACAGCACCTCGCCTCGGGCCGCCGCCAGGCAAGTGAAATTCGCGACGGTTGCGCCCGTAACGAAACCAACTGAGGAGTTTAGGGGAAGTCCGAGCAGCTGAAGCAGCCAGCGCCCGCCCACTGTTTCAACGGCCGCGGCCGAAGGCGATGCCGTATGGTTGCCGGCATTCTGTCCCCACGCACTGGTAAGGAAGTCAGCCGCTACCCCCATTGGGTGAGAGCCGCCGATGACCCAGCCGAAGAAGCGAGGGCCGGTCATCAAATGCAGTCCGGGCTCGGCCGTTGTTACCAACTCGTCAAGCACGTCGACCAATGGCGATGGCTGTTCCGGCAGCGGAGCGGCGAAAGCCTCCAGCGAGCCGGCGTAATCCCGCAAAGGATGATGAGGCCGACTATCGATCGTGTCGCGAAAGCGCGCGGCATGGTCGGCAGCGATTGAGAACAATTCCTTCGTGCCCATGCGTCCGCCCCCCAACATCAGGCAGTCGAGCCTGCGATCGCGGAGAATAGCCTGAACTCAATGCCGGAGCCAGCCAAACGGCTCAACCCACCGACGGCACGCTTTTAGATAATCAGGCGCCTGCACTGCGAAGCGCCACGGGCGCCTCGTGTTTCTCGCTGCCGTAGAGCTCGTTCATGATCTTGGCGACTTCGACGGCATAGCCTTCCGTCAAGCCGTGCAATATTTGCCCGCCGAAGGATGCAGGCTCCTCCGTGTCGTTGTCCCACACCATCCAGAGATCGAGCGGGTCGCAAATGACGTCGTAGCGTAGGTCGGAACTGTACATGGGTAGATTGCCTCGATAACCCCACCCACTTAACCTACTGACTCTTAACGTCCTCTTGCTTTGGACTAGCAATTAGGTGAACGATTTTTTGTGCTGGTGGCCGGAAGCCCAGAAACGACCAGGACAAAAACGGTTCCTGATCCTGCCGGAGATCTCGCACCGATGTTGTCACCCCACGGCAGGTGAGCAATATAGGTCGCGACGCCCTTCAGAGGCGCTCGCGGCCGTCGGCACAGAGCAAATCCACCGTGCCCCGCTTTATTGCGCAGGGACGCTCCCCGTAACGATCCGATCCGTCTTCATCACGTCCATCTGCGGCCAGTTGGACGCGGCTTCGGTTGCCGGACGGCTACCGACTGCGAGAATTGTGATCAGACCGGCCACGATGGCAGTCACAATCAAGCCGCTATAGGTCATGTTTCGAGCCTCAATGCTGTGGTTTCCCAGCCACTGCGGCGCAAACTGATACGAGAGCCTAAATGAAAGCATAATGAACGTGGTTAACGCCCAGCCTTTCCATTCTTGACCGGCGTATTGTGGATAACTAATCGGCAGCACTCGCCTGCGCCGACCGCTCTTGGAACAACCGCTTCAATGCATCGAGCTTGTCAGCGTCGATCTTCGGGTCCGTCACAGCGACCCAGCCATCGATATAATGCTCTGGTGCATAGACGTGACCGTACCCCATGGGAGAGCTCGTGGCGATTGCCACGTCGACCAGCAATTGCAGCATCGTCAGCGCGGGAAACCAACGCAGGCTCGGCGAAACATCCGGGCCGCGCGGACGCCTCATCCATGCCGGCTCCCGATAGAAGGAATAGGGATCGAAGAAGGTTATTGGGTCGCTGGCATATTGCAGGTAGACGATGCGAATGGGTCCCCAGATCGCACCGGGAATATCCAGGTGGTTCGTCTGGTTGGTGAATCGGATGAGGGATCCGTCGCGGAACTGCGGCAGCCACGCGGGCGATTGGGGATTGCGCGCAGCCGTCACGTCTCGCCACATCCTGCTTTCAAAAGGAGGCCCGCTCCACAAGGCCCCCTGAAACGGATCCGCGACGATGTCGAATATATCGGCAGATACCTGCGAATTCAGCGCGCCAAGGCTGAGGCCATGCAGGTAGAGCTTCGGTCTCTTGTCGCGTGGCAAGGTCGTCCAGTAGCCATAGACTTCCCGAAACAACGCCTTGCCTGACGCCGAGCCATATTCCGGCTCGACCAGCAGCGATAGCCAACTCGCCAGATAGGAATATTGAAGAGCGACGCTCGCCACGTCACCGTGATGCAGGTATTCGAGCGGGTCCATCGCCTGCGGGTCGATCCAGCCGGTGCCGGTCGGAACGATGATGACGAGAAGCGAGCGTTCGAACGCGCCCTGCCGCTTCATCTCCTCGAGTGCGAGCTTTGCGCGCGCCTCGATCGTTTCAGCGTTGTTCAGGCCCACATAGGTTCGTATCGGCTCGCGCGCGGGCGCCTTCCAGAAATCGCTGATCTCGGCCGCTCTCGGTCCCGAGGCGATAAACTGGCGTCCGCGGCGCCCAAGTCCCTCCCAAGTGACAAGCGAGGCAGTGCTCCCGGTCTTTGCCGGATCATCAGGCATCGGCACGCCGGTTTCCACAAGCGCGTCGACGCTGCGGAATGAACTGTCAGCGAGATGCAATCCCGCCCGCAGCAATACGCCATCCACGACCGACCAGAAGAGTGCGATCGCAAGAACACCCGCGATCACCTGCGAGACGCGGCGCGGAACGTACCGTGATAACCATCCCGACAGGAACAGACAGGTGAAGCGGAACAGCCGGCCGATCAGAACAGCAACGAAGAAGGTGACGATCGCGACGAACGCGACGCTGAAGGGTTCAGCCGTATCGACGCGCTCCATATGCCACAAGTCGCGAATGGAATTCTGCCAGTCGACAACTCGCCAAAGGAAGACTGCGGCCAGCACGACGCCGAGCACGCAAACGATCAGGTTGCCGCGCAGCCTGCCAATACCGGGGACCCGCAGTTCCAGGTATTTCCAGAGCCAGCTGAAGGCCACCCCGAAGAAATATCCCACGGCCGCGGCAATGCCGGACAACACGCCTTGAATCAAATAGGAGCGTGGCATCAGGCTCGGCGTCAGCGACGCGGCGAAGAAGATGAAGCCGAGCGCCAACCCAGGCGTCGAAAGCGATACGAACAGGCGCAACAGCAAACGTTTCATGCGTTCCCTCTCATGCGTCTTGCGCCGATAAAGGCCGCGCGACCGCCCAGCCTGCCTACATCTGAAGTCCGAGGAACCTGAACGGCGTAGAGTCCTTGAACTCCTTTGTCGCGTCCCCGGAATAGAAGCCGGCAAGCGACGCGTTGCCTTTCAGGGAGGCTGCACACACTCCGGCTCCATGCGCTCGGCATCAAAATCGGCAGCTCTGGCTGCAGAAAACACAATCGACGACAGGCAGAAAACGAGGCTGAAATGGCTTCTCGGCAGGCAAGGCGAGAATCGAAGCATTCTTGGCCTCCGTTGGGGACGCCATGCACCTTACTATCCGAAAGCGCAAATTCAAGGGACGCACGAGGAAGTAGACGCAGACAAGAGGGCTCCCGAACACCGTCCGGGAGCCCTCTTCCTCCTTAAGGATACACCGTTCAGGCCGCCCGCGACATTCGTCCGGCGCCGGTTCCGCCGGTAGCCCGCAGTCTGAAATTGGCAAGCAACGTGCTCAACTGCCGGCTTTCTTCGGCCAGCGTCTGGCTTGCAGCCGTGGTTTCCTCGACCATCGCGGCATTCTGCTGCGTCATCTGGTCCATGTGATTGACCGAAGTGTTGATCTCGTTGAGCCCCGTGGCCTGCTCGCGAGCCGCCGTCGCGATTGAAATGACGTGATTGTTCACGCGGTTGACCAGTTCCTCGATTTCGAGCAGCGCATCGCCGGTCGAACGCACGAGCGTCACGCCGTTGTTTACCTCGCTTGCCGAAGTGCTGATCAGCACCTTGATCTCCTTCGCCGCATTGGCGGAGCGCTGTGCCAATTCGCGTACTTCCTGCGCGACCACGGCGAACCCGCGTCCCGCCTCGCCCGCACGCGCCGCCTCCACGCCGGCATTGAGTGCGAGGAGGTTTGTCTGGAAGGCAATCTCATCGATGACGCCGATGATCTGGCTGATGCGGTTCGATGAATCCTCGATCCGGTTCATCGCTGTGACCGCATTGCGGACGATATCCCCAGACTTGCCGGCGCTGGTCTTGGTTTCCGCAACCATCTCGCGGGCTTCCGCTGCTCGTTCGGAAGCGGTCCGCACCGTCGCAGTGATCTCGTCGAGAGCTGCCGCCGTTTCTTCCAGCGCAGCCGCCTGCTGCTCGGTACGCTTCGACAGATTGTTGGTCGCCTCGCTGATGTCGCCGGCGCTGTCGTTGACGACGCTGGTCGACTCCGCGATCGCCCGGATCACGCCGTTCAGTGCGTCCACAGCGGAATTGAAGTCGGAGCGCAGCTTGGCATAATCCTGGCCGAGATCGCCGATCGACACGGTCAGGTCGCCGGCTGCCAGTTTCTCAAGTCCCGCGCCGAGCGACTGGATCGCGAAGGTCTGGCGATCCGCTGCCGAGCGCCAGTTGGCCTCGTTGCCGCGACGCTCCTCCTCGATCTGCAACTGGTGCTGGCTCTCCCGATCCCGCATCAGGGCCCGCTCGCGGACGGAATCCCGCAGCACAAGGAGAGACTTCGCCATGGCGCCGATCTCGTCGCGCCTGTCGTGGTCGACGATATCGACGGCGCCGGCTTCATCGGCAATGGCGTTCATCGCACCCTTCAGCCGGGCGATTGGCGCCGTGACGCTGCGCACGATCCCAAAGGCCACGGCGATGATCACGATCGCGCCGACCAGGCAGGCACCGGCGGCCCAGATCGCATTCTGGCGATAAAGCGCCGCAAGATCGTCGGCATAGACGCCGGTACCGACCACCCAGCCCCAGGGCTCGAAACCGACCACGTGGGAATATTTCAGCACAGGATCGGCTGCACCCGGCTTCGGCCAGTAGTAGTCGACGAAGCCCTCACCGCTCTTCTTCACGGTGTTGGCGAACTCGACGAAAATGAACTTGCCCGTCGGATCCTTGTTCTGCGACAGGTCCGTTCCGTTCAGCTCCGGCTTGATCGGATGCATGATCATCGTCGGATGCATGTCGTTGATCCAGAAGTAGCCACTGTCGCCATAGCGCATGGCCGAGATCACGTCCTTCGCCGCACCCTCCGCCTGCTCCCGCGTCATCGCGCCGGATTGTTCGAGCTTGTAGTATTTCTGGAAGATGGCGATGGCCGTGGCATCCATTTGCGCAAGACCATGCTTGCGTTCGCTCTCCAGCTTCGCGTGCGAATAGTTGAGGAAGAAGGTGATCGCGAGCACCAGAATAGCCAGTGCCAGTGCCACGAGAGAATAAAGGCGGGTAGAAATCTTGACGTTACGCATTGAGCCCCGGCAGTTCAGAATTTAATAATGGTCGAATACTGCTATGCGGGTCTTACCGGATGGTGAATTTGAATTAGATTTTATTGAACTGCCGTAAGGTGAGAGATTTCGCCAGGGACTCACTTCTCGCGACAAAGCATTGATTTATCTCAACAAGCTTCCGCCCATGCAAACACACTAGGTAAGATCTTATAGAACTATGGTAGCAGTCTGCGGCGTTGTACGCATCGCCACCGGACCAGGCCGCGTTTCGCTTTAACGGCATCTGCGCTAGGGTCGCTCGGAATCGTTGTCCCCGTATCACTGAACAGGAGCCTTCCATGACCGACGCCAAGCCGAATGGCGCGCTGACCCTTCGCACAGTGGCCATGCCGGCCGACGCCAATCCAGCCGGCGACATTTTTGGCGGCTGGGTCATGGCACAGATGGACCTTGCCTCGGGTATCACCGCATCCGAACGCGCCAAGGGTCGCGTCGTCACCGCTGCCGTCAAGGAAATGGCCTTCGCCCTGCCGGTGAAGATCGGCGATACGCTGTCAGTCTTCACGACAATCGAACGCGTCGGCCGCACGTCGATCACACTGTCGGTCGAAGCCTGGGCGACCCGCGCACGATACAACAACATGGAAAAGGTGACGGCCGCGACCTTCATCATGGTCGCCCTCGACGAAAGCGGCCAGCCGACGCCGGTTCCCGCGGAGTAGGCATGGAAACGGTCGCCTCGCCGGAGGTCTTTCTCCACATCAAGGTCGTGATGGGGATGGTGATCTCGCTCAGCCGCGCGCGGCGATCAAAGGGGCTGATCACATCCAGTCGCTCGGCTGGGAATTTCCGACGCGTAACGTCGTCTACATCATACTCTGCTGTGTCGCCGCCTGGACCGGAAGCCGCCGCTTGCACACTGCCTTTGTCTGGCTCAATCTCGCCTATCAGATCAGTTTCATTTTCCGCATCTACGATGTCCTCGGATTATGATGCGCAACTTTTTGGTTGCCAATTTGTCGCGGATATGCGACTAAAAAGGCAACCAGGAGGTTGCTGATATGTCTGATCGCATCGAGAAGATCATCGAACTGAACGCTCCGGTCGAACGCGTCTGGAAGGCCATCACCGATCACCGTGAGTTCGGCGAATGGTTCCGCGTCCAGCTGGACGGACCCTTCGTGCCCGGTGAGAATTCCACCGGCCACATCACCTATCCCGGCTACGAGCACATCCGCTGGCAAGCGACCGTCAAGCGTATGGAGAAGCCCGAGCTCTTCTCCTTTACCTGGCATCCCTACGCCATCGATCCTGATGTCGACTATTCCGGCGAACCGCCGACCCTCGTCGAATTCCGCCTGGAGCCGACGCCGTCAGGGTCGCGCCTGACGGTGACGGAGTCAGGTTTCGACAAGGTCCCGCCGCATCGCCGCGAGGAAGCCTTCCGGATGAACGACGGCGGCTGGGCCGAGCAAATGAAAAACATCAAGGAATACCTCGATCGCTAACATTGAATTCCGCAGCGAGCATGCGGCCCCCCTGTTCGCCGCCTTGGGAGACCCGACGCGCCTGTCGCTGCTGACAACCCTCAGCGACGGGCGCGAGCGCTCGATCGCCGGCCTCTCCGTCGGCACCGAGCTTACCCGCCAGGCGATAACGAAACACCTGCATGTGCTCGAACAGGTCGGCCTCGTCCGCTCCACCAAGGTCGGGCGGGAAAGCCATTACGCTTTCCAACCCGATCGGATCGGCGAGATGCGCGCTTATCTCGACAGCGTCTCCCGGCAATGGGGCGACGCGCTCGAGCGCCTGCGCGCCTTCGTGGAGCGTTAGGCCCCTGGCGTGCAGCAAGCCACCAGTCAGACTTCAGGCGCGGAAGATGAACGATGCGCCGATCGCGATCAGGGCAAAGCCGATGGCGTGGTTCCACGTCAGGTTCTCGCCGAGCCAGAAGACGGAGAAGCCGGAAAAGACGATAAGCGTGATCACCTCCTGCATCGTCTTCAGCTGTGCCGTCGTATAGACGGCCGAACCGATGCGGTTGGCAGGCACGGCAAGGCAGTATTCGAAGAAGGCGATCGCCCAGCTGACGACGATGGCGATATAGAGCGCCGCGCCCTTGTGCTTGAGATGCCCGTACCAGGCGAAGGTCATGAAGATATTTGAGGCGAAAAGCATGACAACCGGCCAGATGGCGGTTGGGCTAAGGGCAAAAGGCATGGTCGATTCCTGGAGTTAAAGGTGGCGGCAGCATGTATCGCCAATTTTCCGCTTCGCAAGGGGTTACCCCCTCTTGTCGCCTCATGCACGCCCGGTAACTGAAATCGATGCCCGTCAGCCAGCCTCAAAGCACAATCAGTGATTGATGTTGATTTGTGTCAATTCCTCAAGGGCTGTGCGCCTAATAGGGAAGGCATCCGCAGATTGACAGTCCGATACGCTGCAACGCAAGGAATTGCCGCGCTTCGCCGGTCCGGATGGCCTCACCAGACGTCTGTCGGAGGGGACGCGCCATGGACACGATCACAGATATCAACAAATCCAGTTTGGCTGGCCTGCTTGCCGCACTCGCGCAGGCGAAAATGAAGGTCGGTTCGATCGCCAATGCCGATGGCAGCTATACCGTTACTTATGAGCCCTTGCCTTCAGCATCGGAAGGAACCCAGCTCAGCGAGACTTTACCGAGCACGCCGCCCGTCGCCAACATGGACAGCCCTGCCCCAGCGCCATCAGGCGCGCATGGGCCCTTCGTCCACGCCCGCGCCATTGCGCCGAAGACGATCCTCTATACTGACGCGGACGGGCGTGACGAAATCCGCGAAGGCGGCTCGCGCTCCTGGCGCAATTGCAACGCCGGCAATATCCGCAAGGGCGACTTCTCGATCAATTGCGGCGCAATCGGCGATGACGGCAGCTTCGCGATCTTTCCCGACGAGGAGACCGGGAAGGCGGCGATCATCGCCCTGCTGCGAACGACCGCCTACATCAAGCTTACCCTCAAGCAGGCAATCTTCCGCTATGCGCCGCCGAACGAGAACCAATCCGAAGACTACGCCAAGTTTATCCGTGACAAGGCCGGCATTGCGCTGACGGCGGTTCTCGCCGACCTCAAGATGGACGACTTCCGCAAGATCGCGAAATTCATCCAGGTCGTCGAGGGCTGGAAACCTGGCACAATCAGGCCGAACGGACCGCCTGCGCCGCTGATCGGCGCAGGCGCGGCCATCGGCGTGGCGTCGTCGGCGGCATCGGCCACGCAGGACTGGATGGCCATTGCTCGCCGGGAAGCTGCCCTTCCCGCACATGAACGCAGCCAATGGCCTGATCCCGGAGAGAACCCGCGCATCCTGAACTATTTCAAGGTCTGCGCCCCATGGTTCGAGGTTGACGGTGGCGACGAAGTCGATTGGTGCGCCGCCTTCGTCAACTACTGCCTCGTCACGAGTGGGCACATGGGCACCGACCATCCCGGCGCCCGCTCCTTCTTCTGGAACAAGAAGAAGCAGTTTCATGTGCTTCAAGGCCCGCAACCAGGCGCGATCGCGGTTCGCCGCTACGCCCCTTTCTCGGACGCGAGCTGGGCGACGGGAAACGGCCATGTCGGCTTCGTGGTCTCCTGGACCAGCACGACGGTAACGCTCCTCGGCGGCAACCAGGGCAACACGATCTGCGAAAGGACATTCCCCCGTCTGGAAAAGAACGCAGCAGGCGCAAAGCAATCCGAATTCGTCGCCTTCCTGATGCCGGTCATCGTGTAGCAGCGGGCCTCGATCCGCGGAATATCTGACGACGCCGAGGACCAGCGCTGCGTCGTCAGTCCCTATTGGACAAGATAGCCAAGGACTGCCGCGTTTATCAGGTCGATGAAGAAGGCGGAAACGAGCGGCAGGATGATGAACGCCATGCTGGAGGCACCGTGGACCTTGGTGACCGCTGTCATGTTGGCAATAGCGGTCGGGGTGGCACCTAGCGCGATACCGCCAAATCCGGCGGAGATCACTGCAGCGTCGTAGTTCCGGCCCATCGCCGGGAACACGACGAAAAGGATGTAGATGACGGTCACGCACGTCTGCGCGCCGAGCACCAGGATGAGCGAAAGCCCGAGGCCGCTCAAGGCCCAGAGCTGCATGCTCATCAACGACATCGAGAGAAACACGTTCAACGACAGATCCGATATCAGCGACAGCGCGCGGCTCCGTGTCGGCCATGGCAAGCGTGGCGCCACCAACGGGACGACATTGGTCATCACGATGGCCACCAGAAGGCAAACGACGAAAAGCGGGAGCTTGAAGCCGGTCTCCTCGATCACCTCCTCCAAGGCATATCCCGTCAGGATCGCGATGTTGGTGACCAACAATGTTCTCAACAGGCTGACCGCACTGACCTCATCGTCATGTTCACGCGCCGACTTATGCGACACCCCGATCGTCAGCTCTTCGTTCGCCGGTCCACTCAGGCGGTATCGGGCGATCAGTCGCTGAGCGATCGGCCCGCCGATAAGGCTTGCGATGACAAGGCCAAGCGTTGCGCTGGCAATGCCGACTTCCATGGCGTTGGTCACCCCGAAGCGGCTCGAAACGATCGGAGCCCAAGCGATCGTTGTGCCGTGTCCGCCAATGAGCGAGATCGAGCCGAGCAGAATGTCGATGCCCCTGGGCAGGCCGAGGGCCGCGCTTGCTCCGATGGCCGTCAGATTCTGGATGATCAGGAAGGCGACCGTTATAACGAGGAGGATCAGAAATGGCCTGCCGCCGGCGGCAAGATCGGTGAGCCGGGCGTTGAGACCGATACCTGTGAAGAAATAGAGAAGCAGCAGATCGCGTGCCTGAAGGGCGAAGCTGATCTCGATGTCGAACAAGGTGTATGCGAGGAGCGTCACCGCCGCCGCAAGCATCCCGCCTGTCACCGCCTCCGGAATGCTCCACCGCGTCAGAACAGGGAAAAGACGGTTCAGAGTTGCCCCGGCAAAGAACACCAGAATTGCAATCGTGAAAGACAGTAGCCCCGGAACCTGAATTGCCGCCACGCGCCACCCTTCCCCAAGATCGCCACGTCTGCCGCGGCGACGGTTTGCTGCCGGAAATCTGGCACACGACGCGGGATTGAGCCAGAAAAATACGCGCGATACTGGCAAGCAAAATGGCTGCGGCATCCCAACCTCAGGGACTTCTGCCGCTACGCCGCATTTTGGAATCCTTGAACCTTCATGCTCACTTTTGGAAAGGGCGTGCACGGAAGACGAAGAGCGGTGCATTGCCGCCGCTCCTCGCCCAGCCTGTGGCGCACCACCCGGCTATTGCCTCAGGTCAGGTTCTTGCGTCGCTCGAGCTCGGCCGCCGTCGGCTGCTCGAATTCGAACGAGCCGGTGACGATGTCGCCGTCACGAACATACTTGTTCGCAGTGACGCCGGAGCCCGAAACCCGCGAGCTGACAAGCTTCAGTTTGCCCGGAAAGGCGCCGTCACCGAACAGCTTCTTGCCCTTGCCGAGCACGACGGGAAAGAATGAAATATTCAGCTCGTCGACCAGGTCGTTCTTGAAAAGCGTCTGCAGGAAGTCGGTTGACCCCTGTGTCAACAGGTCCGGTCCATCGCCGTGTTTCAGTGCCTTGACCGCGCCGACCACATCGGCACCGAGCACCTGGCTGTTCTGCCAGCTGGGCACGAAGTCCGGGTTGCGGGTCGCGACATACTTGGTGATCCGATCGAAAAGTGGACCGATCGGGTCGTCGGCCGCGACATAGGGCCAGTGCGCGGCGAAGATGTCGTAGGTCTTGCGGCCGAGCAAAAGATCGAAAGGATTGGCGAACATCTCACCCACGGCCTCGCCCATCGCCTCGTCGAAATAGGGAGCGGCCCAGCCGCCATACCTGAAGTCGCCGATCGGGTCCTCGTCCGGACCGCCCGGCGCCTGCATGATGCCGTCGAGACTGACGAACGCACCAGTGATGATCTTCCTCATGCCTGTTCTCCTTTGTGGCCGTTTAGGCTGCTGACGGCGGCTTTCTCAAGCGAGCCGGCCGGTGTTGACGACTTAATCGCTCTTGGCGAGAACGCGGCCGGCCATGGCGGGATGGATCTCGAACACTGGGCCTGCCTCGACTCGCTCGCTGACATTAGTCTTGTCTTCGTATTGCGCTCAGCTGAGTTCTTGAGCGAGCCCGATGAGAACCCCTTCAGGCCCCCTGATATAGCAGAGCCGATACATATCTTTATACCGGACGACTTCGCCCACGAGCTGCGCGCCGCGCCTGCGGAGCCTTTCAAGCGTCTCGTCGATGTCCTCCACGGCGAACATGACGCGGAGGTAGCCTAGGGCGTTGACCGGGGCGTTCCGGTGATCTGCGACGACATCAGGCGCGAGGAAGCGGGAGAGCTCAAGCCGGCTGTGTCCATCGGGTGTGCGCATCATGGCAATCTCGACACGCTGGTCGGCCAGTCCAGTGACACGTCCGGCCCATTCTCCCTCGATCGTGGCCCGCCCTTCGAGCTCGAGGCCGAGCTCACGAAAGAATTCAATCGTCTCTCCGAGGTCTTCGACGACGATTCCTACATTATCCATCCGCTTGAGCGCCATGCTTCCAATCTCCAAGGTGTCGTTCCAGTCTACAAGGTGTCGCTTGGTACTGTCCGCGTCAGACGCTTGAATCTGGACGGCCTCAAAACGCCACCCGGCTTTCAAACGTTTCTTACACTCCAAGGACGCTTGCCCATGGGCTGCGCCGACAACCGTCTGAGATAAAATCGAACCTGGAAGGCGCGACCCTGTCGGGCGTCGTCGACTGGGTGAAGTGACCGGAAGCCGATGACGAGGCGTCCTGCAATCACTCTCGTTCCATCCGCACCTCAACAGCAAACGCCGCCAGTGATGCACGCGGCTACAACCGGGGCGTTCACCACAAAGCGAACGTCCCAATTTCGGTAGGGCAATTTCCGCCAAGCCTCTAGTTATAAATAGTTATTGCGACGAAAGGCAATTCGTGAGATACATATATAGGTTGCAAGCGCGCAACCAAGATAAGCAAGCATAAATAGACCGATACCGGCAAAGCGCCCGTCAGCTGTCTGGCGGCGATGATACCGCTTGCGAAAGAACGATAGCCTGAGACCTCAGACATATTGCAGACAACAGTAGATCAATCGTCGGTCTGAACAGTTTCCGCCATGCGCATTGACATCCTAGGCCGACAAGCCCTGTGGAGAGAGCCATGAACGTTGATGCCAATCCTAATACTGTTCTTGATCTTACCCGACCGCTCTCCTGGGAGAGCGCGGCAGGAGACGAAGCAGTGATGCTCGACGAACTCCAGCCAAACATCGTCAAGGCGCACACCCGCGAATTCCTGACCATCCTGTTCCTGAAATTCACGGACCCCGCCGGCGGCCGGGCCCTGCTGAAATCGCTGTCGCAGCCCACAGCCGGCACGCCGCTCTTGAAATCCGCGCGGACACACTTGATGGAAGTCAAGGCGTTCAAGGAAACCGGCACGAAGGGAACCCCCTATATCGGCGTCGGGATCACGCGCGATGGTTACACGGCCCTGCAGATCCCCGACCCGCAGATTCCGCCGGATCCCTCATTCCGCTCGGGCATGAAGAACGCCGCGCTGAACGACCCGGCCCCGGCGAACTGGGATCCGCTTTTCCGCGACGCTATCCACGCCATCATCCTGGTCGGCGACCAGATGTCAGGGCCACGCAACAGGGCGCTTGCCGCCGTTCATCAACTCATCCAGGCGGCCCACGGTGTTCAAATCCTCGGCGAGGAAAAGGGCCACGGCCTGCACAACAAGAACGGCGACGGCATCGAGCACTTCGGCTATGTCGACGGCCGCAGCCAGCCGCTGTTTCTCACCGAGGAAATAGACGACGAGCGGCTAACCGCCGACGGCACCGGTAACTGGGATCCGGCCTTCGGGCTGAATCGCGTCATCGTCCCGGATACCGCCGCGCCCGATCCGACGAGGCATTTCGGCAGCTACTTCGTGTTCCGCAAGCTCGAGCAGAACGTCAAGCTGTTCAAGAAGCAGGAGAAGGCGCTGGCGAAGCGGTTGCATCTGAGGGGCGACGACGCCGAGCGGGCCGGCGCCATGCTGGTCGGCCGCTTCGAGGACGGCACGCCGTTGACGACCCAGTTCGCCGACGGCAACCACCATCCCGTTCCCAACGACTTCAACTACGACAGCGATCCGAACGGCGCCAAGTGTCCGTTCTTCGGCCATATCCGCAAGGTCAACCCGCGCGGTTCCGGCGGCTTCGAGCCGGTCGAGGGCGAGCGCCTGCACATCATGGCGCGGCGCGGCCAGACCTACGGCGTGCGCACCGACCAGCCCAATGACGGCCGGATCGACAACAAGCCGAGCAAGGATGTCGGCCTGCTGTTCATGGCCTTCAATGCAGACATCGCGCGGCAGTTCGAATTTGCGCAAGGGACATGGGCAAACAATCCGGGCTTTCCCCGGGTGCCCGCAGGCGCCGGCAGCCCCGGTCTCGACCTGGTGATCGGCCAGAGCCCCAACCCGCGCCCCGATATCCACTGTCCGGCGCAATGGGGCGGATCGACTGTCACCACCACGACCGCACCGCCGCAGGCGGTCACCATGAAGGGCGGCGAATACTTCTTCATGCCGTCGCTGGCCTTCTTCCGCAGCCTCCGCTAGCCGGTCGGTTCCCGTTTACGCATCGAACACTCCTCACCCCTGTGCCCGTGGCAGGGGTGAGCCGCAGAGCGAGACCGAGCGCGTGTTCGCACCCGACGTGCCAGACTCCCAAGCTTTTCAGCCACGTATACAGCCCGCATGCAAATGAGGCGCACATCATCTGCCGCGACGGGCTTCCCTTTTCTCCGGGCCGCGACACTTTTCCTGGTGAGACAATTGGCGGTCACGCGTGACGGCGACCGACGCCGCCCAACATCGGGAGGAGGACATGGCGGAAACCACAGTCAATGTCCGCTACATGGTCGATGATGTCGAGGCAGCCATCGCCTGGTACACGACGCATCTCGGCTTTTCCGTTCTGACGAATTACGCTCCCGCCTTCGCGGATGTGCGGCGTGGAGCGCTGCGGCTCTTACTCAGCGGACCGACCAGTTCTGCGGGACGGCCGATGCCGGACGGCGAACAACCGCGATCCGGCGGTTGGAACCGCATCCATCTGATCGTCGACGATCTGTCGGCGGAAGTGGCGCGCCTGCGCGCCGCCGGCGTCCAGTTCCGCAACGAGATCGTCACCGGACCGGGCGGGTCGCAGATCCTGCTGATCGATCCCTCCGGAAATTTCGTTGAGCTCTTTCAGCCGGCACGCGGATGACGCCGACCTGACGTCCGCAAGCAGCCGTAACGCCGATGATCAGGACCGGGTCGAGGCCGCCTGGACGCCGCGTTCACGCTTGGCTCCCCCATCAATTCCCGACATCCGCGAAAAAATCCGTTTCCCTTTTGTACTCTTTGCCCCTTCACTTTCGCAGTGACTCTCGCCATATTCCGCCCATGGCCAAAACTCCGAAGAAATCCGCCGCCCCTGTTGGCTTCGAGGAAGCCCCGCAGTCGTCCTTCGCGGGCGCTCCCCTGTCCGGCTCGGTTGCCGACTGGGTGAAGCAGCTGGAGACCGATGCCGAGGCGTCAAGCGTCGAGACGCAGCGCCAGATCGCCTCGAAGGCCGGAAAGCACCGCAAGAAGGTCGAGATCGCGGCCTCGAAGTCGGCTAGAGGCACCTCCATGGGCGGCTCGACCGACCCGAAGACCCGCGCCGCTGCCGGCCTCAATCCGGTAGCGGGCATGGACACGACGCTGGAGGAAGCCGCTTCGCTGCAGGCCGGCACCGCCGTCACCGCCACCGTCGACGCGCTCGCCAAGCTGATCGAGAGCGGCAACCCGCTGCACAAGAACGGCAAGATCTGGACGCCGCACCGCCCTGCCCGGCCCGACAAGTCCGAAGGCGGCATCTCGATCCGCATGGACAGTGAATACCAGCCCGCCGGCGACCAGCCGACCGCCATCAAGGACCTCGTCGAGGGCCTCGAAAATGGCGACCGCAGCCAGGTCCTGCTCGGTGTCACCGGCTCCGGCAAGACCTTCACCATGGCCAAGGTGATCGAGGAAACCCAGCGCCCGGCCCTGATCCTGGCGCCGAACAAGACGCTTGCCGCCCAGCTCTATTCCGAGTTCAAGAACTTCTTCCCCGACAACGCGGTCGAGTACTTCGTCTCCTATTACGACTATTACCAGCCGGAAGCCTACGTGCCGCGCTCCGACACCTATATCGAGAAGGAATCCTCGATCAACGAGCAGATCGACCGCATGCGCCACTCGGCGACGCGCTCGCTGCTCGAACGCGACGACTGCATCATCGTCGCCTCGGTCTCCTGCATCTACGGTATCGGTTCGGTCGAGACCTATACCGCCATGACCTTCCAGATGAATGTCGGCGACCGCCTCGACCAGCGCCAGCTGCTCGCCGACCTCGTTGCCCAGCAATACAAGCGCCGCGACATGGATTTCCAGCGCGGCTCCTTCCGCGTGCGCGGTGACACCATCGAAATCTTCCCGGCCCACTTGGAAGACGCGGCCTGGCGCATAAGCATGTTCGGCGACGAGATCGACGCCATCACCGAGTTCGACCCGCTGACCGGCGCCAAGACCGGCGACCTGAAATCGGTGAAGATCTACGCCAACTCGCACTACGTCACCCCCCGCCCGACGCTGAACGCCGCCATCAAGTCGATCAAGGAAGAGCTGAAGGGCCGCCTCGTCGAACTTGAGAAGGCCGGCCGCCTGCTGGAAGCCCAGCGCCTGGAGCAGCGCACCCGCTACGATATCGAAATGCTCGAAGCCACCGGATCCTGCCAGGGCATCGAGAACTATTCGCGCTACCTGACCGGCCGCGACCCCGGCGACCCGCCGCCGACGCTGTTCGAATACGTCCCCGACAACGCCATCGTCTTCATCGACGAAAGCCACGTCACCATCCCGCAGATCGGCGGCATGTATCGCGGCGACTTCCGCCGCAAGGCGACGCTCGCCGAATACGGCTTCCGCCTGCCCTCCTGCATGGACAACCGGCCGCTGCGCTTCGAGGAATGGGACGCGATGCGCCCGGACACGATCGCGGTCTCGGCCACCCCCGGCGGCTGGGAGATGGACCAGGCAGGCGGCGTCTTCGCCGAGCAGGTCATCCGCCCGACCGGCCTGATCGACCCGCCGGTCGAGGTCCGCTCCGCCCGCAGCCAGGTCGACGACGTGCTCGGCGAAATCCGCGAGACCGCGGCCAAGGGCTACCGCACCCTCTGCACCGTGCTCACCAAGCGCATGGCCGAGGACCTGACCGAATACCTGCACGAACAGGGCGTCCGCGTCCGCTACATGCACTCCGACATCGACACGCTGGAGCGCATCGAGATCATCCGCGACCTCCGCCTCGGCGCCTTCGACGTGCTCGTCGGCATCAACCTGCTGCGCGAAGGCCTCGACATTCCCGAATGCGGCTTCGTCGCCATCCTCGATGCCGACAAGGAAGGCTTCCTGCGCTCAGAGACCTCGCTGATCCAGACGATCGGCCGCGCCGCGCGTAACGTCGACGGCAAGGTCATCCTCTATGCCGACAACATCACCGGCTCGATGCAGCGCGCCATGGACGAGACCGCGCGTCGCCGCGAAAAGCAGGTGGCCTACAACGAGGAACACGGCATCACGCCGGAGAGCGTCAAGGCAAAGATCTCCGACATCCTCGACAGCGTCTACGAGCGCGACCACGTCCGCGCCGACATCTCCGGTGTATCGGGCAAGGGCTTCGCCGATGGCGGCAACCTCGTCGGCGGCAACCTGCAGACGCATCTCAACGCGCTGGAAAAGCAGATGCGCGACGCCGCCGCCGACCTCGACTTCGAAAAGGCCGCCCGCCTGCGCGACGAGATCAAGCGCCTCAAGGCCGCCGAACTCGCCGTCATGGACGACCCGATGGCGCGCGAGGAAGCCCGCTCGCAGGAAGGCAGCGGCAAGAAGAGCGGCAAACCGGCCGCGGGCGGAAGCTCCCTCTTCGCCAAGCCCGGCCTCGACGACATGGGCCCGGGCACCGACACCGAAACCCCGCTCTTCCGCAAGCCCGCGCTCGACGAAATGGGCCGCGACGTCGCCGACCCCGCCGGCAAGAGCCTCTTCCGCCGCAACAGCCTCGACGAAATGACCGTCGGCCGCACCGAAAAACCGGTCACCGGCCACCTGCCTGACAAGCCCGAGGCAGCCAAGGGCACGAAGCGCTTCTCACCGCTGCTGGAAGGCCAGCCGGAGCGCGACGACGTCAGGCCGCTGGTGCGCGGCAAGACCGGCGTCGGCAGCTATGAGGATCCGGTGGACCAGAAGCGCAAGGGTCGGACCAAGGGCAAAACGGGACGGCAGGGGCAGTAACCGCCGCTGACCAGACCGTTCCCTCTGTCGCGCCACCACCCACGCTCCGTCATCCCGGACTTGATCCGGGATCCAGCCACCGCACGTCCGCGCGGTGAATGACTCTCCAAACAACAACAATCTCCGCCCGATAGACATCGCGTCGCTGGATGCCGGATCAAGTCCGGCACGACGGCCACCATTGATTGCATTCCATCTCGGAAACACGCATCATCCGCGCATGAAGGGCTATGTCTACATCCTGGCTTCGCAGCGCAATGGCACGCTCTACACCGGCGTGACATCCAACCTGCCGCGCCGCCTTTTCGAGCATCAGACCAACCTCACCCCGGGTTTCACCAGCCGCTACGGCGTCAAGACGCTCGTCTGGTTCGAGGAATACGACCTCGTCACCGATGCGATCGCGCGGGAAAAGGCCATCAAGAACTGGCCGCGCAAATGGAAACTTGAGCTCATCGAGGCAATGAACCCCGACTGGCAGGACATCGCCCATTTCCTGCACGGCCTCTGAACCCGCGCCCATAGCACCACCTCATCCGCGCGGCACTCGTCGCCAACTCACCCGTCACCCCGGACTTGATCCGGGGTCCAGTGCGCTCAAGTCCTTGAGCGCGAACGACTCTTTGCGCCGCAGACGCGGCACTGCTGGATGCCGGATCAAGTCCGGCATGACGGAGTGCAGAACGAGCATACCAAGGCAAACTCTGAGGCCGGAACGACGATCTCGCCCTCACCGTCACCCGGGGTCCAGTGCGCTCAAGCCTTTGAGCGCGAAAGACTCTCTTGCGCCGCGGACGCGCCGCCGCTAGATGCCGGATCAAGTCCGGCATGACGGAGTGCAGAACGAGCATACCAACGCCAACTCTAAGGCCGGAACGGCGACCTCCCCCTCGCCGTCACCCCGGACCTGATCCGGGGTCCAGCGCGCTCAAGTCCTTGAGTGCGAAAGACTCTCTTACGCCGCAGACGCGGCGCTGCCGGATGCCGGATCAAGTCCGGCATGATGGAAGCGAAGCGCCATGAAGTCATTCTATTGCCGCGCATTCGGCCTCTTTCGATAAAAAACCACCCCATTGTAAGAATAAGACAATGCCCAACCAGGTGGAGCTACGTTTCCTATTGCACGTAAAAAATCATATGAAACATCGATAGAAACAACACCTTCAGGAACAGTATCAAATATATTATGATCTATCTCGAGATCTTGCATCCTTATATGTCTCAATTGCTCCAATGAGCTAATATCATTAACTGGCAAATCTTTACATCCAGCAATATCTAGCACCTGAAGTTTCGAGCAATTTGACAAGCAGGAGATATTATTAACTTTTGTATTTGATATATCGAGACTATAGAGCGACTGCAGCGCCGATAGGCTCTCAACGCTCGTTATAGCTGTATCGGAGCAGTCCAGCGATTGAATGCTCTCGCGGAGTCTCACTGGTGCTAGGTCAACTAGAGTAGTGCCCGAAACATTCAGATACTCCAGATCAGCCATGTCCCTTAGGAAGTCTAGATCGCCTATCGTGGTAAAGCTTATATCTAGGCGCTTCATTTTTTTGAATTCGCCTAGAATTTCTGAATGAAGTGAAGGACAGTGGGAGGCGTAAAGCATCTCCAGATTTTTACTATGAATCAGCGGGGTAAAAGATTCTATTTGCGTGTTATTTACGTGAATTCTTCTGATATTATCAATATATCCAAGAGCATCAATTTTCTTAATGCTTGTATAGTTAAGAATTAAACCGTAAAGTCTGTTCGCATTACGCAATATTTCTATATCGTCTACATTTGTACGAGATATATTCAAGAAACGCAGGCTAGAAACATTCAATGAATGAATGTGCGTTATCGGACAATCTGAGGCATCGATATAGTGTGGGGCGGAGTTCTTAAGTGGCGATATGTCCGTAATGTAAGTCTGCCCCATCTCCACATCTAAAAGGTTTCGACACTCCGACAGAGCGGATATGTCAGAGATTTGAGTTCCAGATATATATAGTCTTTCTAAGAGCGTGCAGTTTGAGAGGTCGCTGATATCAGCAACATCAGTATTGGCGATTCGCAGATCCTTGAGGTTGGGCGTCGATTTCAACTGATTGATACGAGATATCCTTCGCCTGCTAGCGCGGAAGCTGGTCACGCGCTCTCCCCAACCATGAGGCAGATCAAGATTTTGTAGAATATAATGCTTCGCAGCTTTTGCAGAGTATTGCTCAAAATCTGTCTTATGATCTACGCCGATCAACGATAGATCACCAATGTCTTGCCCAGACAAATCGACACCGTGCATTGACGTTCCCAAGTAGAATAACTTGGGATCATAGCCCGCTATTTCGGCCAACTTACGCAAATCGTCAGTATCAGCATTGATTATTTCATTAACTTTATCCAGCCAGTGACTCACACTATTCCTCTGTCTTCGCCGAAACGTCCATAAGAATAACTCTCGCAAAGTCGTTCCCTAAGTCGCCAACATCAAGTCCAACCTCGCACAATTTTGTTCTGATATATGCCTCAGCAGCCTTCAGTTTTATTTTGTCCTCATTGCCCAAGATTTTTTCTTTCATTGAAATGTCGGATTTCAATCTAATATCTGTGATGATTAGATCTTCGCGAAGGCATTTCACCCCCACACGTACACTAGGCGCGATCCCTCTGCCCGGATCAGTTCGAATGTCCTTCAAACGTAATAGCGGAGATGTATTTGCGTCCCACGCCCTGCCATCAAGGTGCTCAGCAGAGTCACAATCTATCACCCAAGTGTAGGTATTTTCGATATTATCGTATCGAAATATTGTCTTCATTGGCTGTATCTTGCCACTTCTTATTTCTTTTAGTGTGCTGGATGCTTCGTTCTTTCCCTTAAGCCCTACCTCCGCTCCTCCTGAGGCACCGGCTTTCGACAAGGACAACTCAAGTCCTGCGGAGGCAGACAAGTTCTTCTTGCGAACCGTTTCCTCAGACCATTCGGTGAAGCTGTCTTCATGCTCTCTACGAATACTTTCCCGTACAACGTCTACCGGTTCGGTTTCAGGCGTTATAACCATCAAGATTGCCTTCCTCAGGCGCAGCCTGAATTGCACCGGACTGCTAGCTTCGCCACCCACTCTTCCTTCGGAAAAAACGACATCGACCTTAAGGTCCACTTCCCGCCTTTCGCTGTTAAAAGACTGGTGCCAAGCATCAACGCTGACAACATCCGCAAAAGCTCTAAGCCTGTTCCTATCTTGATTCACCTGTCATCCACTCGCGATTTTCTCAGCGTAACTAGAGTTAATCGCGATAGAAAATGCAACTCAAAATTTTCCCGTGAAATCAATCACGCATTGCTGGAAGCCAATGCAAACGTCCAACTGCGTGGAGGCTCCACCCAGCTCAATCAACGGGTTGGCGCATATATTTTCCCCACCCCACTTTCCCATGCCATCATCCCCTCGTCCCGTCACGGATACACCGCAAGGCGTTGCGGCGAGGCGGGACCGGCGCGGGGTGTGAGGGTAGGACGCAAAACCTCATGCACCGGGTCCGCAGAAAATGGTCTCCCTCCGGGGACGGCGGCGATCGCGCGAATGCGGCGTCGAGTTGAGCCCCGGACGTGCCTGTGTGGCACACATGGCCCCCAGGGGAAGTGAAGCTTCCTCGGGCAAGGCGGCAGAGGGACCGGAGTTGCGGGCATAAACCGCCGAACGGGGCGCTCGACAGCGCCATTTTACACTTTTCAGATGAGGCTCTTTCGAGCGCCCCGTCCGAACCCCTGCCGCCCGCAAGGGCCGGCAAACCGATGCCAGGATCAAACCACGGGTGAAACCAGCCGCGTGAAGGCAAAGCCGCGCGCCGCCGCTGGCGCAACGACGAAGCAGGGACGGAGGCGCAGAGATGACGGGATGCGCAGGCAAGACGGACGAAGCGACGATGAGCGAATGGGAACGCCGCATCGGCGACTACGGCACGCTGAGGCTGCGCCTGCGCACCGCCGAGATGCTCGGCCTGCCGGCGAGGGTCTGCGGCGTCCGCAACTGCCGCCGCAAGCGATCCTGCCTGCTCGTATTCACCCAAAACAGGCTGCCGCTCTGCTACACCATGCTGACCGACGAGGAGCGCGAGGCGCATGACGAGTTCTTCGATTACGCCGGCAGCGTCTACGAGGCGGCGCAGTCCGGCCATTTCGGCAATCTTTACCGGCTGCTGATCGACAAGCCGCCCGAGTATCACCAGGCGGTGACCGAGATCGTCCGCCACGCCCTGCCGCCCGGCCATCGCGCCCATGGCGGGCTCGACGCGATCGACAGGATCAGGGCCGGCCAACCACCCGCCGCGTGGAGCTGGAAAACACGTTTCCGGCGATGACCGCCGGAGCGGTACGGCGGCGCGCGCTCGTGTCGGGCGATCTCGCACCGGACTGCAAGGCATCCTCTTCGGCAGCGCCGCCCGTTAAACTTGCTTCAACCCCTGGGTGGCATACCTGCCCCGGCAGCGCATAAGGAGACATTGCATGGCCTTCGTCGGCTTCAGGAACACCCACAACAACACGATCTATATCAACCCCGAGCAGGTCATCTACGTTTCCTCCTTCGAGGAAGATGTCACCATTGTCGCCTATGCCGTCACCGATGCCAGCGGCAAGCCCGTCGTATCGCATGTGCGCGGCAGCGCCGACATCGTGCAGCACAAGCTCGCCAGCGCGGCTGCCCGCTAGGATTGCGCGCTCGAGGCGGTCACGGCCGAGGGGGAAAAGGCGCGCGGCGGTGCCGTTCCGGCACAGTTTCCGGAAACGGCACAGCAGTGGCTGTGCATGCTTACAATTCGTCAAGCGTCTGAATCTTTGGCGATTCCCGCTCCGGCGATTCTGGTGCCACAATATTGCCGCTTGCCTTTTGCCTCGAATGCTGTCACCAAATGCGGCTCTCGGGCATTTGCATGCCGGTGACTGGACTGATGTGGTAAAGCTTTCCGGCAGGAAGGCAACGTGGGGGACACCCGCGTGACGTAGACGTTCTTTCCCCGTTCGTGAACTACTCGACTGACCCTTCGCGCGCTGAATTTTGATGAGGGAGCGCGAAAGCTAAAGCCGTCCGTTTCCTCTCGCGGGGGATGGATACCAAACAGACTAAGGGAAAAGGACTATCCCAATGGCCACCAAGGGCACCGTAAAATTCTTCAACCAGGACAAGGGTTTTGGTTTCATCACGCCGGAAGGCGGCGCGAAGGACGTTTTCGTCCACATCTCCGCGCTCCAGGCTTCTGGCATCCAGTCGCTGCGCGAAGGCCAGCAGGTCACCTTCGACACCGAGCCGGACCGCATGGGCAAGGGCCCGAAGGCCGTCAACATCTCGGCTAACTAATTCATTTTCTGCTTCGGCAGGAAAGAGAACGGCGCTCCGCAAGGGGCGCCGTTTTTCGTTTGGCCGGTCGTGCGTCGCCTTAAGCGCTGACCGTTTCCCGCGCGCCCTCGAAATCCACCGCCGCAAAGGCCGCTGCGATCACCTCGGGGCCTGCTCCCGCCTTGACCGCGTCGGTCGAGAGAATCTGTCGGTAGCGGCGCGCGCCCGGCAGCCCGGTAAAGAGCCCGACCATGTGCCGCGCCACCTGCTGCAGCCGCCCGCCGTTGGCGATATGGCGCTCGGCATAGGCCATCATCCGGTCGCGGATATCGCCCCAGTCTGCCACCTCCGCCGCCGCGGCATAGAAGCGGTGGTCGACATCGGCAAGAATCGCGGCGTTCTGATAAGCCGCACGCCCGAGCATGATGCCGTCGACGTGGTTCAAATGAGCCGCCGCCTCGTCCAGCGTCTGGATGCCGCCGTTGACGCCGATAAAGACATCGGGCCGCGCCTCTTTCATGCGGTAGACGATCTCGTAGTCGAGCGGCGGGATTTCCCGATTCTCCTTCGGCGACAGACCCTTCAGCCATGCCTTTCGGGCGTGGATCCAGACCGCGTCGGCACCGGCATCGAGCACACGGTCGAGAAGATCGGGCAGAGCCGCTTCCGGATCCTGCTCGTCGACACCAATCCGGCACTTCACCGTGACAGGCACGTCGGCCACCGCCTTCATCGCCGCCACGCAGGCCGCCACCGTCTCCGGCGTCAGCATCAGGCACGCGCCGAAGGTGCCTGACTGTACCCGGTCCGAGGGACAGCCGACATTGAGATTGATCTCGTCGTACCCATAAGGGCCAGCGATCCTCACCGCCTCGGCAAGCTTGGCCGGATCCGACCCGCCGAGCTGCAGCGCCACCGGATGCTCCGCTCCGTCGAAGGAGAGCAGCCGCTCGCGCGGCCCATGGATGATCGCATCGGCCACGACCATTTCCGTGTAGAGCAGCGCATTGCGGCTGATCTGCCGGTGGAAATAGCGGCAATGGCGATCCGTCCAGTCGATCATCGGCGCAACGGCGAAGATCGGCCGGCCTGACTTCACGGCCTCGGCGTAGAAATTGGATGTCGTCATGCCGCGCTCATAGCGTAAAGGCAGGCAAAACGCCAGTTTTCCTCACGCAAGGCAGCCATGTCAGGATGCAAGGCGATGATGATGCTGCGTTGTCGAACCACGCGTTCCCCCGCCGTTGCTTTCCGTCTAAGATGTCAGGACTCACGAACAGCAAGAGCGTGCAATGTCCCTTCCCGCCACCGTCATCCCGCTTCCGCGCCCCGTCCTGCTTCCCGTCGAAGGCACAGCCGAGGCGTTCCCGGTCCGCCGCGTCTACTGCGTCGGGCGTAACTATGCCGACCACGCGATCGAGATGGGGCATGATCCGAGCCGCGAGCCGCCGTTCTTTTTCCAGAAGAATGCCGACAATCTGCTGCCCGCAGGCAAGGACTTCCCCTACCCGCCGCTGTCAAGCGATGTGCATTTCGAGGTCGAGTGTATGCTGGCGCTGAAGGCCGGCGGCCAGGATATCACCACCGACAAGGCGCTCGACTGCATTTATGGCTACGCCGTCGGCATCGATTTCACACGTCGCGATCTACAGGCCGAGGCGTAGAAGCTCGGCCGCCCCTGGGAAGTCGCCAAGGCCTTCGAATATTCGGCACCGGTGTCGGCTATGGTCCCGGCAGGCAAGCTGGGGCACCCTTCGGCCGGGCGGATCTGGCTGGAGCTGAACGGCAAGCGCGTCCAGGACGGCGACCTCAACCAGATGATCTGGAAGGTCCCTGAAATCATCGCCGAACTGTCGAAACTCTTCATCCTCGCGCCGGGCGACGTTATCATGACCGGCACGCCGGCAGGCGTCGGCGCCGTAAAGAAGGGCGACCGCGTCGATTGCGGCATCGACAGCATTTCCACGCTGTCGATCAACGTGGCCTGAGGGGGAGACGTCATGCCTGTCTACGCGCTTGGCGAATTGACGCCGGACCTGCCGCCATCCGGCGCATCGCCTGGACGGACTTGGATGAACAGCACAGCCGCGTTCTCGTCCGCGACATGAAGTACCCAGGCGAGAAGGCAGGCAATGACACATGGACAGAACTCCCACCCGAGGCTTTGCGCATTGTCCAGTCCATGCCAAAACTGGCCGACGAGATCTTCCCCTATTCCACGGATGCGATCGGCGCCGCATTCACCCGAGCCTGCTTCCTCCTCGGCATCAACACCAAGGATATGCCGGACGAAAAGCGACTTAAGTTCCACGATCTCAGACACGAAGGGATCTCACGGCTTTTCGAGATCGGTCACGGCGGTGGGAGTATCCCGCATATTGCGGCTGTCTCCGGACATCGAAGCTGGAAGAGTCTTCAGCGCTACACGCACATCCAACAGAAGGACGACAAGTACGCCGGTTGGAAATGGCTGGAGGCGGCGTGCGCCGCGATGGAGAACGCGAAGCTCATCAGGAATGGATCCCTGCCGCGCAAGCTACGTTCGGACCGGAATGCCAAGCTCGTGGCCTGAAACGCAAAAAAGCCCTCGACACCCGGTCAGGGGCATCGAGGGCAAGGCCGTTCGGAACAAGTTACGCACGCGAAAAATGGAAGGTTTTCCTATCGGATGTTTTGGGCTGAAACCCTCGAGATCCGAGAGATGAAACGATCTCTGCCACTTTGTCAGCGCCGATAATATGCGGGTGAAGCTCCACGAGGATATCAGTTACACCAAGCAGATCGGTGCCTAGCAGAAGTTCGTATTCGCCACCCTCCACGTCCATAATAAGAACATCAGGATGGTGTTTCAGCAGTAGATCTGCAATCCGATCGCTTCTAACAGTGATGCGTTTCGTTGTTGTGTCCCGATCGAAAGCGCTGGATGAGATGATGTTCTCAGCAGCGTTGAAGGACATTTCCCGCCCGTCGATGGTGACGGCTCGCATGGTCAGCTCTGGCGTTAGATCGTTGAGGCGGAAGTTGTCTTGAATGAGATCCTCCACGAGCGCGTTGGCTTCGTAGGTCCATACGTTTCCTTGACCGCAGATCTTTGCGGCGAGCAACGCGATGAAGCCGATGCCGGCTCCTATCTCGACCACCCTGGACCCTGGCCTGAGAATCTTCAGGAGAACGTTTCTCTCAGTGTTCTCATAGATTTCGCGAAACATGAGGTCACGGAGGTAAGGCGGGACTCTGTCCCGATCCGAGACGAGGCGAACGCCATTAATTGTCGTCGTTTTCGCATTAGTAAGATATCGGAATTGCCTCTTAATCGACTTCACCAGCCGTACCATGTGTCGCGCCCCTTTGATCAAAGCGGCTTATGGCAGCAAAGCATGAGCTTAGCAATCAGTGCGCGCAGCTCTATTGACAACGCAAAAAGCCCTCGACACCCGGCCAGGGCATCGAGGGCAAAGGTAGTCTTGGGAAGTTTGGCCCCCGCCGCGCAGGGTGGCGGCAGGGGCCTGCGCTCAATCGCCACCCAGCACCGGAGTGAGAGCACAACTGATGGGCACTCCGCGCTGTGGCGTATTGCGCATCCGAGAGATTTTTGCGACAGCGTGTTTGCTCCAAGCAAACACTGGGTGGAAATAATGGACTATCCCTTCCACAAAGAGCGCGACCTGCGCCGATCATTTTTTTCTCGGGCCGCTTCCTGGTTGGAGAGCGCAAAGGTTTCCAGGCGGCGAGCGTGGGACGGCGCCAAGGTCGAGGTAAGGCCTCTGCGTGCATGGCCAACAAGGCCGTCAGAGATCGCAGCGGTTTGCTTGTCGCGAAACGAAGTCGCTACCCTGCCTGAATTTCTCAAGCACTACCGACGCCTTGGGGTAACGCGGTTCATTTTTCTCGACGACGCGTCAACGGACGGCACAAGGGAACTTTTGCTTGCCGAAAACGACGTCGATGTTTGGACATCTCCAGTCAGGTATGTTGACGCAAAGCGTGGCAAGCTATGGCGCGAGGCCTTATTCAAGGAGTACGGCCTGGACAGATGGTATCTAAACGTCGATGCCGACGAATTCCTTTTCTATGACGGGTGCGGCGGCCACACGCTGTTTGATGTTGTCGATGTTTTGAACAAGTCGGGCATCAAGCGCTTGCCGGCACCGATGATTGACATCTACCATTCCGATGATGGGGCAGCCGTTGGCGGCGATCCATGGACGGCTCCACATCTCTTCGATACGACCGGCTATACCGCCGAGCTTACAAAGCGCGGGATATCGATCAAGGGCGGGCCACGCCGGAGAATTTTCGGCGAGAAGAACGAACTGATGAAGTATCCGCTAATTTATTGGGATGAGGCTTGTAGTCTAGGAGTCAGCATCCACCAGCCGCTACCCTATACACGCAATTTCTCGCCGATATGGGGCGCCTTGCTGCATTTCAAGTTCTTCGGCGACTATCGCGAGAAAATTGAAGCCGCAGTTGCTGATGGTCAGCACTTCAACGGCTCGATGCACTATCGTGCCATCGCCGACGCGCTTCACAGGGATGGAAAGATCGACTTCGTATCCGATCGAACTGCGACATTCCGAGGCCCTGATCAGCTTCGCGAACTTGGCTTGATATCTCCGATCTCCTACGGTGGAAGCGCCTGATTGGATGAGGCGCTAGAGACGCCATTCATTTCGGCGCCCCACCATCCCCGGATGTCCGAGGGGATCCCCCCTCATCCATCGGCGCAACGGCGAGGATCGGCCGGCCTGACTTCAGGGCCTCGGCGTAGAAATTGGATGTGGTCATGCCGCGCTCATACCGTAAAGGCAGGCAAAACGCCAGTTTTCCCGACGCAAGGCAGCCATGTCAGGATGCAGAGCGATGATGACGGCGGCTTTGTCGAACCACGCGTTCCCCCGCCGTTGCTTTCCGTCTAAGATGTCAGGACTCACGAACAGCAAGAGCTTGCAATGTCCATTCCCGCTACCGTCATTCCCTTTCCGCAACCCGTCCTGCTTCCGGTCGAAGGCACTACAGAGGCATTCCCGGTACGCCGCGTCTACTGCGTCGGACGCAACTATGCCGACCACGCGATAGAGATGGGGCATGATCCGAGCCGCGAGCCGCCGTTCTTTTTCCAGAAGAACGCCGACAATCTGCTGCCCGCAGGCAAGGACTTCCCCTACCCGCCGCTGTCAAGCGATGTGCATTTCGAGGTCGAGTGCGTGCTGGCGCTGAGGGCCGGCGGCCAGGACATCACCGCCGACAAGGCGCTCGACTGCATTTATGGCTACGCCGTCGGCATCGATTTCACACGTCGCGATCTACAGGCCGAGGCGAAGAAGCTCGGCCGCCCCTGGGAAGTCGCCAAGGCCTTCGAATATTCGGCACCGGTGTCGGCTATCGTCCCGGCAGGCAAGCTGGGGCACCCCTCGGCCGGCCGGATCTGGCTGGAGCTGAATGGCAAGCGCGTCCAGGACGGCGACCTCAACCAGATGATCTGGAAGGTGCCTGAAATCATCGCCGAACTGTCGAAACTCTTCATCCTCGCGCCGGGCGACGTTATCATGACCGGCACGCCGGCAGGCGTCGGCGCCGTAAAGAAGGGCGACCGCGTCGATTGCGGCATCGACGGCATTTCCACGCTGTCGATCAACGTGGCCTGAGGGGAGACGTCATGCCTGTTTACGCGCTTGGCGAATTGACGCCGGACCTGCCGCCGTCAGGCGACTATTGGATCGCCCCGGATGCCCACGTCATTGGTCAGGTTTCGCTTGGCGTCGACGTCGGTGTCTGGTTCGGCGCCGTGCTGCGCGGCGACGATGAGCCGGTCACCGTCGGCCCGGCGACGAACATCCAGGAGGGCGCGATGCTGCACACCGATCCTGGATTCCCTGTAACGATCGGCGAAGGCTGCACCATCGGTCATCACGCCATCGTCCACGGCTGCACGATCGGCGACAATTCCCTGATCGGCATGGGTGCCACAGTGCTGAACGGCGCCAAGATCGGCAACAACTGCCTCGTCGGCGCCAATGCGCTGATCACCGAGGGCAAGGAGTTTCCGGATAACTCCTTGATCGTCGGCTCCCCGGCGCGCGTGGTCCGCACGCTGGACGAGGCGGCGATCGCCGGGCTGCGCCGCTCCGCCGAGAAATATGTCGGCAACTGGCAGCGTTTCGCGCGCGACCTGCGCCCGCTCTGAACCGTCAGAACAGCAGACCGACGCCGGTCACGTTCTTGACGGCCGTCTTCACGAGATCGAAGACGGCATTCAGGATCTTCTGCGCGGCGACATAAAGGAGGAATTCGAACTCGGCCAACGCGCTGTTGAGGTTGAGTTCGAGAAGATGCAGCGTCAGGTCAGCAGACTTGACGGTAATCGTCTTCGCCGCAAGCTGCGCCATGACCTTGGCGGTCTTCTGCGCGATGAAACCCAGCTGGTAGGTCATCTCGTCGCGAATGGCGGTCCATTGGCCCTTTGCCGTCGCGGCAACGACGGACAGCAGACCTTCAAGCAGTTCTTCGGCAGATTCTGGTGCGAAATTCGCGTCAACAGACATGGCTGTCCCCCTATTTCAATGACCCTTCCATCGTTCTGGCTATGCCGCAGGTGTTCCGAGCGATCGAAATACTGTCGGCTTCGCTAGGCTGCTGACCGCTCTCCTCGAAAGCGGCTCGCGATAGTTCGATTGACTGCCGGCAGCGCTCGATGTTGTCGGCCAAGAGTTGGGCCGCACGCGCCGATGGTTTGCCTTGTAAATACGCTGGGCGCCGCCCGGCGATGTCGCCGGCGTCCTTCAGCATGGCGAGAGCTTCGATGTAATATGGCTCCACGTCGCGATAGCGGGCACGTTGGGGCGCTTTCGTCTCCAGCGTGGTTTCGATCTTCGTCAGACTCGAATGCGCGCCGTCGAGCTTCGTATAAACGGCCTCGTTGTAAACAGGCGCAAAGATGGAACATCCGCTGAGCGGAATGGCCAATATCAGCGAAAATAGATGACGCTTCGGCATTTGTGCGGTCCCCAGCCCTGCCGCACATCATAAATCAGCCGTAACCACAATCAATAATTACATTGTAAACAATAGGCAACCCAAGGAAGAACAAGGTTGCGGCGGTTCGGCGTCAGCGCTAGGCGGCACACGCCTCACACAGGCCACGGATCTCGATCGTGGTCTTCTCTGCCTTGAACTTCTTGCCGCGCGTCCAGTCCATGAGGCGATGATCGACCTCGTGGTCGTGGAACTCCATGACATGCCCGCAGCTCTCGCAGATCGCGAAGGCGACGATGCCGTGACTGTGGCAGTTCTGGTCCGGATGGGCGCAGGCGACGAAGGCGTTGATGCTTTCCAGCCGGTGCACTACGCCATACTCGAGCAGCTTCTCGAGGGCGCGGTAGACCTGCAGCGGTGCGCGAAAACCATGATCGCGCAGCTTGTCGAGGATCGTGTAGGCGCTCAGCGGTCCGTCGGCCTTTTCGAGGACCTCGAACACGAGAGCCTGGTTCTTGGTCAAAGCAGGTGCGTTCATGAACGTTGTCCTTCCAAGGCCTGCCCGCGCCCGCGCTTCGGCAGCAGGCTCAGAATGAAGAGGATCAGGGCCGCAACGACGATCGACGGGCCGGAGGGCGTGTCGTAGGTCAGCGAACCGAACAGCCCGCCGACCACGGCGACGGCGCCGATCAACGAGGCGAAGACCGCCATCACCTCAGGCGTCGAGGCGAAACGGCGCGCTGCGGCCGCCGGGATGATCAGCAGCGAGGTGATCAGCATGATGCCGACGATCTTCATGGCGATGGCGATGACAACAGCCATCAGCAGCATGAAGAACAGCCGCGCCCGCTCCGGCTGCAGCCCCTCGGCCTCAGCAAGCTCGGGATTAACCGTGGAGGCCAGAAGCGGTCGCCAGAGCCAGGCGATCGCCGCCAGTACCACAATCCCGCCGCCCCAGATCATGACGATATCGGCCTTCGAGACCGCGAGGATGTCGCCGAACAGGAAAGCGATGAGGTCGATGCGCACCCAGCTCATGAAGGCGACCATGACGAGACCGATCGCCAGCGTCGCATGCGACAGAATACCGAGCAGCGCATCCGCAGACAGCGCCTGGCGTTTTTGCAGGAACAGCAGGAGGATCGACACGATCGCCGCGACGAGGAACACGGCCAGCGTCAGGTTGAACTGCAGGAGCAGCGAGAGCGCGACGCCGAGCAGGGCCGAGTGGGCGATCGTATCGCCGAAATAAGCCATACGCCGCCAGATGATGAAACAGCCGAGCGGGCCGGTCGTCAGCGCAAGCCCGACGCCTGCAAGGATCGCGCGGACGAAGAAATCGTCAAACATGGCGCTCTCCTGCGGGCTGTTTGTGATCATGGCTATGATCGTCAGCATGATGAGCGTGGCTGTGACCGGCGTGGTCGTGGTGGGTGTGGTCGTGCCCTTCGTGGCCATGATGGTGGCCGTCATCAGGGTGGCAGTTATCGGTGACGGAGCCATCGGAATGCAGCACACGACCATCCGGCAGATGGGTGTGGTCGTGGTGATGGCTGTAGACGGCAAGCGCCTGGGCAGCACGGCTGCCGAAGAGGCGGACATATTCGGCGCTCTGGGTCACCGCCTGCGGCGTGCCGCGGCAGCAGACGTGGCCGTTGAGGCAGATGACGGTATCGGTCGCCGCCATGACGACATGCAGGTCGTGCGAAATCAGCAGGATGCCGCAGCCGGTCGAGTTGCGGATCTCCTGGATCAGGTCGTAGATCGCGATCTCGCCTGAGAAATCGACGCCCTGAACGGGTTCGTCGAGAACGAGGAGATCAGGCTTGCGCGCAATCGCCCGCGCCATCAGGGCCCGCTGAAACTCGCCGCCCGAGAGATGCTGGACTTCGGCGCCGAGCATATGGGAAAGCCCGACGGCTTCGAGCGCGGCGGCCATGTCGTGTTCGGAGAGCGGTCCGGTCAGCGTCATCAGTCGGCGTACGGTGAGCGGCAGCGTCCAATCGATCGCAAGCTTCTGTGGCACATAGCCGACCTTGAGGCCGTCGGCGCGTTCAACCGTACCCTCATCGGGCTTCAGCACGCCGATCGCCGTCTTGACGGTGGTCGATTTGCCCGAGCCATTGGGGCCGATCAGCGTGACGATCTCGCCGCGCAAGACGGAGAAATCCACGCCGCGGACGAGCCAGCGGCCGCTTCTTTGGACGCCGACGTTGGAAAGCGAGACCAATGGCTTCGCTTCGAAATTTGCGGGAGAGAACATCATTTTTCCGAATGTGCTGTTGCGACTTGCTATCGCACACGTTATAGCATAACGCAATTGATGTAATAACATTACAATTGCAATTCAAGCGGAGTACACCGATGAAATTCGCGATGGCCCTTACCCTCGCAATCCCCGCCATCTTTTTTGCCGAGGCGGGCAGAACGGCGGATGCGCCTGTCGTGGTGACCTCGATCAAGCCGGTACACTCGCTCGTATCGGCGATCATGCAGGGCGTCGGCACACCGGAACTGATCGTCGATGGCGCCGCCTCGCCCCACACCTACAATATGAAGCCATCGAACGCGCGCGCGCTGCAGAACGCCAAGGTGGTGTTCTGGGTCGGCCCGGGGCTCGAAGCGTTTCTGGAGAAGCCGCTGGAAGCGATCGGATCCGATGCCGTCGTCGCGGAACTTGACAAGGCGCCGGGCCTTACGAAGCTCAAGTTCCGTGAAGGCGGCGCATTCGAGCCGCACAATGACGGCGACCACGACGGTGACGATCATGACGGCGACGGTCATGCCCATGCCGACACCGATCATGACCACGGCCACGGCGCTTTCGACACCCATCTCTGGCTTGATCCGCAAAATGCCAAGGCGATGGCCGCCGAGATCACCACCACCCTCGTCGCAGCCGATCCCGCCAATGCCCTCACCTACCAGGCCAACGCCAAGACGCTGGACGACAGGCTCGACGCGCTGGACAAGGAAATCGCCGGCATCGTGTCACCGGTGAAGGACAAGCCGTTCATCGTCTTCCACGATGCCTACCAGTATTTCGAGAACCGCTATCACGTACGGGTCGCCGGCTCGATCACCGTCAGCCCCGAAACGATCCCCGGCGCGGAACGCATTGCGGAGATCCACAAGAAGGTCGGCGAACTTGGCGCCACCTGCGTCTTCGCCGAACCGCAGTTCCAGCCGCGATTGGTCGATGTGGTCATCGAGGGGACCAAGGCGAAGGCCGGTGTCCTCGATCCGGAGGCCGCCACGCTAGATACCGGGCCGGAGCTCTATTTCAACCTCATGCACGGCATTGCCAACAGCATGCAGGACTGCCTGGCGCGAGAAAGCTGAGATTGCCGGGGCGGCTGCGGAACCCGCCCTTCACTAGTTCTGGCCACGCGCACAGCGTCCTACGGAAGCCTGCAATTGGCGTCTGATTGAATCAGAAGGGCGGCATCAAAGCCGCCCTTTTCACATGGTGACGTCGGCGCTTAGCGAATGACGATGTTCGCGATCACACCGTTGACCGAGCCGATGAGCAGGAAGTCGCTATCAACCTGCACCCAGCGATAACCGCGCGGCGGAGTCGACAGACGGTAGCGACGATAGTCGCGCACGTCGCGCATATGGCGACGCTCGGTAGGCGTCATGCGATGGCCGCGGCTCCACTTGTACTTCGTGACGTGAACGTCGCGCTCCGCGACGACCGGCCGGCGGTGATCCTGGGCGCTCGCTTCGGTCGTTGCCAGCAGCGGAGCAGCGAGTACAGCAGTAGCGAGAATGACGGTGGTGAGCTTTTTCATTGGGAGGTTCCTCGTGTTGAACACGCCCAGAACCTAGGCCCAGAATGATGAACCGAAACTGAAAGTTTGATTAAATTTACGTAATGAAAACAGTCGTTTAAAAGCATCTATTAATTTAGCAAATGCGACATCACCCGCAATTTCGGGCGATGTCGCTGGTTGGATCATAGTTCCTCGTAATTGAACCAATCGAAATCCGCGGTCTTTGCGCGACCCGACGTATCGAAGGCGAAAACACCGGCAAATGCACCGGTGAACGAGCCGTGCTCACCACGTCCGCCCTCGTCGGAGACCACGCCGGCATCCAGCACAGGCCCGACCGGCTGCCAGGCCCCCTTGCCTTCCGTCTGCCAGAAGAACTGCAGGTCGTTGTCGCGGATTTCCATGGAAAGCTGAACGCGCCCTTCGGCAGGCACCGCAACACCGCTGCCGACCGGGAAGTCGAGACGGCTGTGGGGATAGTCGCCATTGCAGGAGAGAATAGTGACGCACCGTCCCAGCTTCTCGTGGAGCGTCACGGCAACCGCGTGGAACTTGTGTCTGTTATAGTAATGCGTCAGGCCGGCAACCTGCTGGTAGGTGTCGGGGTCAAACTCCACGACCGTCTCCGCCCTGAAGCTGTGGTGCTCCTGACGACGGGCGACGAGAGACTGTTCGAACCAAGAACCTATGCTTTCGCGCCCGATCAGCCTCAGGTGCCCTGCCCGATCGGTAAGGTTGAAAATGCGCTCCGGCTGTGGCGTGCGAAGCCACTGGAAATCATCAGGCAGCTTTCCACCGTCGAAGCTGTATTCGCTGCGCACAGGCTTCTCGACCGGCACGGCGCCAGCCAGTCCCGGCACGGTGACATCGGGAACAACAGTGCCGTTTTCGAGGTAGAGCCACCCGTCTTCCTTCCAGACACACTTCTGCAGGCTGGTTTCGCGACCGAGCGTGCAGCGGCGCTTCGGCGGCATCGGACGACCGCAGAGGTGCGTGTGATAGGCCTGGCCGTCGGGCGTTTCAACATACTGGCCGTGCCCTGCCCGCTGGAGAATGGCTTCGGGATGATCCTTTGACGTGATGAGGTGCTTGTTCGGATGCATCTCATAGGGACCGTCGATCGTGCGCGAACGGGCCATGGTGACGGCATGGTCGTAGCCGGTGCCGCCCTCGGCGGTCGTCAGGTAATAGTAGCCGTTCCGCTTGAAGAGATGCGGTCCCTCGACGAGGCCGAGCGAACTGCCGGCGAAGATGTTCTTGATCGGTCCTTTCAGCGACTTGGTCGCCGCATCCCATTCCTGCAGCAGAATACCGTCGAAGGCCGGCGACTTCGGCGCACCGCCGAAGCTCTCGGTGCGATGATTCCACTGCATGTTCATGAACCACTTGCGGCCGTCCTCATCATGGAACAGGGACGGGTCAAAGCCGGAAGAGTTCACGTAGACCGGCTCCGACCATTCGCCTTCAATGGTCGGCGATGTCACGATGTAGTTATGCGCATCCTTGAAGTTGCCGTCGAAGCGCTTGACGTCGGTATAGACAAGCCAGAACAGCCCATCGGCATAAGAAAGGCAGGGGGCCCAGACGCCGCAGCTATCGGGATTGCCGCGCATGTCGAGTTGCGACTTGCGCTCGAGCGGACGCCGGACCATCGTCCAGTTCACAAGATCGCGCGAATGATGGATCTGGACGCCGGGATACCATTCGAACGTCGAGGTGGCGATATAGTAGTCGTCTCCAACGCGGCAAATGGATGGATCGGGGTTGAAGCCCGGCAGGATCGGGTTGCGGATCATGGTGAAGTCTCCTCCCTGAAATACGCGCGGCTTGCCGCACGTACATCAAAACTTGATAGGAGAAACGCCCGGCGCACTGGACCGGGCGCTTCGGTTTATTCGCGTTCCGCGGACTTTGCCCAGAGATTGATGTCGGCCTCGCGGGCATAGACATCGATCTCCTTGAGTTCATCGGCGGTGAATTCGAGATTGTCGAGCGCCTTGACGCAATCGACGATCTGCGACGAACGGCTCGCGCCGATCAGGGCAGACGTCACCCGGTCGCCACGCAGAACCCAGGCAATCGCCATCTGCGCCAGCGTCTGGCCACGACGCTCCGCGATCTCATTGAGCTTGCGGATGTTGTCGATGATCTGAGGACGAATGAAGTCCTTCTTGAGGAAATGGTTCTGGGCAGCGCGGCTATCCTGCGGGATGCCGCCAAGATACTTGGTCGTCAGCATGCCCTGCGCCAGCGGCGAGAACACGATCGAACCCATGCCGACCTCGTCGAGCGTATCGAGCAGCTTGTCGTCCTCGACCCAGCGGTTGAGCATGGAATAGCTCGGCTGGTGGATCAGGCAGGGCGTGCCGAGATCCTTGAGGATGGCGGCGGCTTCGCGGGTGCGCTGCGAGTTGTAGGACGAAATGCCGACATAGAGCGCGCGGCCGGAGCGAACGATATGATCGAGCGCGCCGCAGGTTTCCTCAAGCGGCGTATCCGGATCGAAACGATGCGAATAGAAGATATCGACATAATCGAGACCCATGCGCTTCAGGCTCTGGTCGCAAGAGGCAATCAGATACTTGCGGCTGCCCCACTCGCCGTAGGGACCCGGCCACATATCATAGCCGGCCTTCGACGAAATGATCAGCTCGTCGCGCAGGCCTGAAAATTCGGTGCGCAGGATTTCGCCGAAGGCGGTCTCGGCGCTGCCGGGAGGCGGGCCGTAGTTGTTGGCGAGGTCGAAATGGGTGATGCCGAGATCGAAGGCCGTGCGGCACATGTCGATCTTGCGATCACCAGGCGTGTCGCCGCCGAAATTGTGCCAGAGGCCGAGCGATACCGCAGGCAGCTTCAGGCCGGAACGGCCTGTGCGGTTATACTTCATCTTTGAATAGCGGTCGGAAGCCGGTTGCCAGCTCATAATTCTGATCCTTCAAGCGAAAAAGCGCGGGCTTGTCGCCCGCGCCGGACCATAGTCCTTTGGTCGCTTACTTCAAGAGCGCCTGCGCTTCTTCGATGCCGAGTGCGGCCGGCTGCGTGCAGGTCGTCGTCAGCTCGATGAAACGGCCTTCCTCGCCCGACTTCAGGATCGAAGTCATGACGTCGACGCCGTGCAGCGTGCGGTCGAGCGAGCAACGCGCATCGCGCCCCTCGATGATCGCCATCGCCATGTCGGCGAGACCCGCCGTGCGGTAGTTGGCGCGCGGTCCCTGCGGGCTCTCCTGGTTGAAGATGCCGAACGGATGCTCCCAGCCGTCGAGCGGCTTGATGTCCTTGTCCTTGCCGCTGGCCTCGACGACGCCGCCGAAGAAGTTCGGATCCGGCACGTAGATAGAGCCCTCGGTACCGTAGAGCTCCATGTTGGCATGGCGGTGAGACCAGACATCCCAGCTTGCCGTCAGCGTAACGGTCGCACCGCTGACGAATTCCAGGATCGCCTGGATCGTCGTCGGCGTCTTCACCGGGATGATCTCGCCATGACGCGGCTGGCTGGTGATGGTGCGGGTCTCGGACGCCATGGAGGTCATGGCACCAACGCGCTTCACCGGACCGATCAGGTTGATCAGGTTGGCGATATAGTATGGACCGAGATCGAGGATCGGGCCGCCGCCGGGCAGGAAAAAGAAGTCCGGATTCGGATGCCACATCTCCATGCCCGGGCTCATGACGTAGCACGCGCCCGAGGTGACGCGGCCGATGCCACCGTCGTCGATAAACTTGCGGGCAAGCTGGTGCGCACCGCCGAGGAAGGTGTCCGGCGCGCAGCCGACGGAGAGGTTCTTCTCCTTGGCAATGCGGCGCAGCTCCTCACCCTGCTCGAGGGTGAGGACCAGCGGCTTTTCCGAATAGACGTGCTTGCCGGATTCAAGGATCGCCTTGGAAACCGGGAAGTGCGCATCCGGAATCGTCAGGTTGACGACGACGTCTATCTCGTCATTGGCGAGAAGCTCGTCGATCGTCTGTGCCTTGACGCCGTATTCCTCGGCACGGGCCTGGGCGGCCTGCACGTTGATATCGGCGCAGGCCAGGACCTTGAGACCCTTGAAAAGCGGGGCGAGTGAGAAGTAGGTGGTGGAGATGTTGCCGCATCCGATGATGCCGACGCCAAGTTCCTTGGTCATGATATGCCTCAATAGGTCTTGAAGGATGCGATCGAGCGGGTGATTAGGCGATCGACATCGGCCGGGTTGTCATGCTCGACGACGTAGTGCTTGGTCTTGGTGCCCTTGAGTGCCGCGATGAGCTTGGCCCAGCGCAGCGTGCCGTGGCCGACATCGGCCCAGCCGTCTTCGTTCTTGTTCTCGCCAGCCGGCGCAATGTCCTTGACGTGAGCCGAGGTAATGCGCGATCCGAGCTTTTCGATCCATGCGAACGGGTCAGCACCACCGCGAACGACCCAGGCGATATCCGCTTCCCAGGAAATGTCGGGAGCACCTTCGAAGATGCGTTCGATCGGCAGCGAGCCGTCTGCGAGCTTCACAAACTCGAAGTCGTGGTTGTGCCAGCCGAACTCATAGCCGGCATCCTTGTAGGGCTTTGCCATCTCATGCAGCCGCTTGCCGAATGCCAGCCAGCCGGCACCGTCGGTCGGACGCTGATCGGCAGCCAGATGCGGGGCATAGATCGAATCCATGCCGAGGACCTTGGCAATGTTCAGCGACTTCTTGACTTCCCCGTCGAGGAAATCGGGGCTGAAGTGGCCGCTCGCCATGACAAGGCCATTCTTGTCGAGTTCGGCACGCAGGCCCTTCAGGCCGGCATCGTCGAGATCGGCATAGATGCCGCCGAAACCTTCGACTTCCTGATAGCCGGCCTTGCCGAGCTTTTCGAAGATCGCCGAATAGGGCTGGAAGTTACGGGCGCTGTAAAGCTGGAAACTCAGTTTCGTCATCATTCCTCCTCGGGCCTCGTGCCCATTGCATTTCAGTCAGGATCAATCCACGGACTGACAGGATTGCAGGTCGTAGAAACGGAATTCCGGCAATGTGCCGCCCTCGAGCGGCTCGGCCGGGGTGAAGGTGATGCGGCGCGTCTCGCCCGCCGCCAGATCGAAGGCATTGTCGGAATATTTGCCGTCGGTCTCGGTCTCAATCATCACGAAGAGCGCAAGTCCCTTCGCGGTGACGTTGAGGCAGACGGAGCCGTCTTCCTCGACATATTCGTGCGTGACCATTAAGCCAGCCGGCTCGAGCTCCAGCGCCTTGTAGGTCCCGTGGACATAGTGCCCCTCGCCGCCCATGCCGTTCGACGCCGTGAAGCGCCAGGCAAGCAGCGTGCCCGCGGGGATCTCGGAAACATCAATGCTGGTGGCCGTCACCGCTGAGTCAGGCGTGCAAACCGCCTGCACGTCCTTGAGGTGCTTGCGCTCGCCCTTCATGTCGAGGACTGAGATCGACAGGTCGACGCTGACTTCTGAAAGCGTGTCGTTTACCAGCGAGAAGCGGATCGTCTTGCCGTCTTCGGACGGGATCGCAGCGACCGCAACCGGTAGGAAGAAACGCTTCACCAGGTAATGCATCGCCTTCCAGCGACCGCCGTAGTCAAGGCTCGACCACGAGGCGACCGGCCATGTGTCATTGAGCTGCCAGTAGATGGTGCCCATGCAATGCGGCTTCAGCGACCGCCAGTACTCGACCGCCGTCTTGATTGCGAGACCCTGCTGGATCTGGCTGAGATAGACGAAATTCGGGAAGTCCTTCGGGAAGCGGAAATAGCGGAACATCGTCCCGGCAATGCGCTCGTTGCCACCTGCATTCTTCTGGTGCAGCTCCATGACAGGCGACGCTACGTTCATGTCCTTCGGATCGGCGTAGGTCTTGATGACAGGCAGCGACGTATAGGACTGGAAGCCAAATTCCGAGCAGAAGCGCGGACGCACCGAGCGATAATTGTCGAACGACTTGTTCTCGTGCCAGACCGACCAGTAATGCATGTCGCCGGAACCATCGGCATGCCAGGCATCGCCGAAGTCGAGATAACCGGATGCCGGGCTCGACGGCCACCAGATGGCGTCGGGCGCTGCCTTCTTCATCGCCCGCTCGATCGTACGGTTGAGGCGATCGTAGGAGACGAGATAGCGGTCGCGGTCCTTCTTCGACTCATCGAACCAGGTGAGCGCACCGACCAGTTCGTTGTCGCCGCACCACAGCGCGATCGACGGATGCGAGGACAGACGGCGAACCTGATAGTCGACCTCAAGCGCGACGTTGTCGAGGAAATCCTCCGTCGAAGGATAGAGATTGCAGGCGAACATGAAGTCCTGCCAGACCATCAGGCCCATCCGATCGCAAAGATCGTAGAAATAGTCATGTTCGTAGAAGCCGCCGCCCCAGACACGAATCATGTTCATGTTCGCAGCATGAGCCGACTGCAGCAGGTCTTCAGTCTTCTCGGGCGATGACAGCGAAAACAGCGCATCCGCCGGGATCCAGTTGGCGCCGCGGCAGAAGATCTCGCGGCCGTTGACCTTCAGCGCGAAACGGCTGCCGGCGGCATCGGGCGTCGTGATCAGCTCGACGGTGCGAAGACCGATTTGCTTGCTGACCGCATCCGACGGAAGATCGACAGTCAATGTGTAGAGCGCCTGCTCACCACTGCCCGCCGGCCACCACAAGCGCGGCCCGTCGATCTGGAAGACGTGGTTGACGACGGTTTCGCCGGCGCCCACGCCGACGTCGAGGCGAATGCGTTCCCCGTCGAGCGTAAAATGAACAGGCACAATCCCCGGATTCTTGGCGAACAACGTCGCCGTTACCTGCAGATCCACAGATCCGTCGAGATTATGGACCTGGCGTGTCGTGACGTGTTCGATGCGCGCAGTGTCGAGCCTGCGCAAAGCGATCGTTCCATAGAGGCCGAGCGGCGCAATCGCGATGTTCCAGTCCCAACCGAAATGGCACTGCGGCTTGCGCAGCATATTGCCGTTCGCAATCGGCGAATTGCCGGGATGGTAAGGGATGTAGAACGGCTGCTTGGCCTGTCGGTCGGCACCGGCTGCGATGCTCGAGTGCAGCACGATCCGAATGTGGTTCTCGCCTGTCTTCAGCTGGCCACCGACATCCGGCCGGTAGCGGCGGAAGCTGTTGTCGGCAAGCAGCACCGGAGAACCGTTGACGAACACCGCGGCAACCGTATCGAGGTAGTCGATATCGAGATACCAGTCGCCGTCCGGCTCCGACAGCATGAAGCTACGCTCCAGCACCCAGTCGCGCTGCGCCACCCACTGAACGATCTCCTCGTTGCGGCCGAAATAGGGGTCGGGGATCAGTTCGGCGGCATGCAGCGCCGTGTGCACATCGCCCGGCAGCGTGATCGATGTCGTGACCTCGCCGTCGGCTGAGGTGAGCTTCCACGATCCGGATAGGTCGAGGTTAAACCCGTTTGTCGGCAAGGATGTCATAGCATTATCCCGATCGGGCCGCGCTTGGGACCGCCCGCAATCGCGGGCCGCAGCCGAACTTGGTGGCCAGATGGCCGATTGGAGAACGGGCGGAACTATACGCTCCGCCCTATTGCGATTTCTAGATGCGAAGCTCAGTCTCCGCATCAAAGAGCGACGCCAGCGACATATCGAAGCCGAGCTTGACGGCGGAACCGGGGCTGAAGCGGCGTGCACCATTGATACGCACCGACATCGTGTGGCCGGCATGCTTCAGCCAAAGCAGGTTGTCGGCACCCATCGGCTCCTCGATGTCGACGGTCGCTTCGTGGACCTCGGCGCCGAGATTCTCGTTGACCTTCACATGTTCAGGACGAACGCCGAGGATGACCTTACGCCCCGCTTGCAGCGCTTCGGGCGCCTCATAGGCTGCAACAGAGAAGTTCACGCCGTTGGCGGTGAAGAACGTCTGGTCACCCTGCTTGGTGATCTCCCCACGCAAGAAATTCATCGACGGCGAACCGATGAAGCCTGCAACAAAGAGATTGCGTGGCTTGTTGTAGATCGTCGTCGGGTCGGCAAGCTGCTGGATGATGCCGTTTTTCATGATCGCGATACGGTCGGCCAAGGTCAGCGCTTCGATCTGGTCGTGCGTGACGTAGATCATGGTGTTGTTCAGCGACTGGTGCAGGCGCTTGATTTCGACGCGCAGCTCCGAGCGCAGCTTGGCGTCGAGGTTCGACAGCGGCTCGTCGAACAGGAACACATCCACGTCGCGCACCAATGCGCGACCGATCGCAACGCGCTGACGCTGGCCGCCCGAGAGCTCGGCCGGCTTGCGCTTCAGCAGCGGCTGGATCTGCAGGATTTCCGCCGCACGCGCCACGCGCTTGTCGATCTCCTGCTGCGGCACCTTGGCGACCTGGAGGCCGAAAGACAGGTTCTTCTCGACGCTCATCTGCGGATAGAGCGCGTAGGACTGGAACACCATGCCGATGCCGCGATCCTTCGGCTCTTCCCAGGTGACGTTCTTGCCCTTGATGAAGATCTGGCCGTCGGAAGCGTCAAGCAGTCCAGCGATGCAGTTCAACAGCGTGGACTTGCCGCAGCCGGAAGAGCCCAGGAGAACCAGGAACTCGCCGTCGTTGATTTCGAGGTTGAGGTCCTTGAGAACGCTGACCGAACCGAAGTTCAAAGAGAGATCTCGGATGGAAACACTTGAATTCATGGATCAGCCTTTCACTGCGCCAGCGGCAATACCACGGACGAAAAGTCGTCCCGATACGAAATAGACAACGAGCGGCACCAGACCCGTCAGGATCGTTGCGGCCATATTGACGTTGTATTCCTTCACGCCCTGGACAGAGTTGACGATGTTGTTGAGCTGCACGGTCATCGGGTAGTATTCCGGCCTAGTGAAGACGACGCCGAACAGGAAGTCGTTCCAGATGCCGGTGACCTGCAGGATCATGGCGACGACGAAGATCGGCAGCGACATGGGCAGCATGATCTTCAGGAAGATCTGCCAGAAGCCGGCCCCATCGATGCGGGCAGCCTTGAAGAGCTCCTGCGGCAGCGATGCGAAGTAGTTGCGGAACAGCAGTGTCAGGATCGGCATACCGAAGATGCTGTGGACGATGATCAGGCCCGTCAACGATCCATAGACGCCGATCTCACGCAGCACGATAACGATCGGATAGATCATGACCTGATAGGGAATGAACGCGCCGACGACGAGGATCGAGAAGAAGACTTCCGATCCCTTGAAGCGCCAGTTGGCGAGCGCATAGCCGTTCACCGACGCAATGGCGATGGAAATGATCACCGAAGGAACGGTGATGCGCACCGAATTCCAGAAGCCGCGCGAGAGGCCGTCACAGTTCAGGCCCGTGCAGGCCGTCGCCCAAGCCTTCACCCAGGGCTCGAAAGTGATTTCGACCGGCGGTGAGAAGATATTGCCGAGGCGGATTTCCGGCATGCCCTTCAGCGACGTGACCATCATCACGTAAAGCGGAAGCAGGTAATACGCCGCTGCTACGAAAAGTATGCCGTAGAGCATGATGTTGCGGGGAGAAATGATCCGCTTCGGCTTCGGGCCGCTGGGACCGGAGGCGCGGCCACCGGCGGTCTTGAGAGTAACAGCATCAGGCACGTTTACGCCCTCCGAATTCCAGATAGGCCCACGGGATGATGATGATCGCAACGGTCAGCAGCATCATGGTCGAGGCGGCGAAACCCTGCCCCAGGTTTTGAGCCAGGAACATGTAGTCGAAAACGTATTTCGCAGGCACCTCAGAGGCGATCCCTGGGCCACCGCTGGTCTGCGCCACGACGAGGTCGTAGACCTTGACGATGCCACTGGCGATGATCACAAGCGTCGTGATGAACACAGGCCGCATCATCGGAATGACGATGAAGAGATAGGTCTTCCACATCGGGATGCCATCGACACGCGCAGCCTTCCAGATGTCTTCATCGATACCGCGCAGACCGGCGAGCATAAGGCACATGACGAGACCCGTGCCCTGCCACAGCGCTGCGATCAGGATGCCGTAGATGACGATTTCAGGCGTATAGAGCGGATTGAAGCTGAAGCTTGTCCATCCGAGCGAACGGATGACCGATTGGATGCCAAACTCAGGGTTCAGGATCCACTGCCAGACGAGGCCGGTCACGATGAAGGACAGGGCGAACGGGTAAAGGAAGATCGTACGGAACGTATTCTCGAACCGGATCTTCTGATCCATCAACGCTGCCAGCACAAAGCCGATCACGAGGCTGAAGATAAGCGAGAGCACGCCGTAGATGGCAAGATTCTCGATGGAGACGATCCACCGCGGGGCAGCCCAAAGGCGCCTGTATTGTTCGAGACCGACGAAGCTCAACCGCGGAAGGAGCTTCGAGTTGGTGAATGAATAGACGACCGTCCAGGTCGTGCCGCCGAGAAAGATGACCAAGGCGGTCAGAATCATCGGGATGGATGCAATCTTCGAATTCAGATTGCGCAGTAACTGATTTGGCCGGCCTGCTTTCGCTTGACCCGTCATTGTAATTCCTCCTGAATCGCAATTCTGCTGTGATCCAGAGCGGCGGACCGTCTCTCGGTCGCCTCCTCTTCTCACTCCCACACCGAGACCAGTTGCCCCTGCTTTGGCGAGTGCCAGCCTCGAACGCTGCTACCACCCGGACGCGATAGGAGTTCCGGGCAAATCCGGCTCCGTCAAACGGAGCCGGATCGCAACAGCATCTGAAATGCGACGATCAGTCGGCAGAAGCGATGATTTCAGCGAAACGCTTCTGAGCGGCTTCCGGTGTCATCGACGGATTCGCGAAGAACTCCGAGAAGAGATCGTTTTTCTGGTTCTGACTATCAGCGGACAGCAACTGGTCGGTCCATTGAACCACATTTCCCTTCGCAAGAATGTCGAGGCCCTTCTTCATGCAGTCGTTGGCTGCTGCAAGATCAACGTCGCCGCGCACCGGCAGCGAGCCCTTCTTCAGGTTGAAGGCCACCTGCGTCTTCGGATTAAGCAGCGTCGAGGCAAGCACAGCCTGTGCCTTCGACTTGGCTTCATCCTTGAGCAGCGGGAAGTAGAAGGCGTCGCCGCCGGTTGCGATGATGTCGGTCACGCCGAGACCAGGCAGGCAGGTGTAATCCTTGCCGGCGACCTGACCAGCCACCTGGAATTCGCCCTGTGCCCAATCGCCCATGATCTGACCGCCGGCCTTCCCGGTGATGACGAGGTTGGTCGCTTGGTTCCAGTCTTGAACGTTGCTGCCCTTCGCCATCTTGCGCGCATCATCGGCTGCCTTGAACACCTTGGCGATCTCGGGACCAGCTGCCACCGTGGCATCCTTGTCATGGAACACCTTCAGGAACGTATCTTTGCCAGCGACCGCCAGCAGCAGCACGTCGAAGGCGCCGGCGGACTGCCACGGCTGACCACCGAGCGCCAGAGGAATCTTTCCAGCCTTTTCGAGCGCGGGAGCCGCTGCGACGAACTCGTCCCAGTTCTTCGGAACCGGCACGCCAGCATCGGCGAACGCCTTGTTTGAGAGCCACAGCCACTGCCAGGAGTGGATGTTGACCGGGGCACAATAGATCTTGCCGTCGATCGTGCAGGAATCGAGCAGGCTCGACGGACGAACGATGTCCTTCCAGTGCTCGGCGGTAGCGACGTCGGTCAGATCCCGCATCAGGCCAGCCTGAACCAGTTCTTCGGCCTGGCGGCCATGGTTGAACTGCGTGGCACCCATCGGATCACCGCCGGTGATGCGGCTGATCATGATCGGACGCGCGGTACCGCCCGAGCCGGCGATCGCACCATCGACCCACTTGTTGCCGGTCGCGTCGAATGCCTTTGCGAGTTCTGCCACGGCAGCGGCTTCGCCACCAGAAGTCCACCAATGGGTGACTTCAAGATCGGTCGCGTTCGCCGCACCGAGCGGCAGCACGACGGAAGCGGCAAGTGCAGCCGCGATCAAACGAAAATTCATGAGTTCTCCTCCCTCACTGAAACGTTGCCGGAAAAACTTAGTGCAATCGATATTTTCACGCAACAGCCCGCCGATGAAAAATTTCTAAACTTTTCTGTTTGCAATCATAGACTGCAGAATGGCGCTGTTTTTTTGCAGAGGAGCGGGTAGAAAGCACAACGAGCGAGCAGGTGCACAATCGAAATTATTTCATTGTTTTAACCGGCTAAATAGTGCGCGCATTGCGTTTTCGGCGGCGCAGTTCATTCGCAAGCGCAAAAAATGTGAGCAAAACACCGTGACTAAACCTATGGGAGCACGCCTACTGTTCAAACGCGAAAAAAGTCTCGACAATTCTACTGTATCGTTACAGATTTCCCCATCTGAGGGAGGAGCATCTTTGGTCGCGCTTGCGCTTACGACGTTTCTAAAAAGACTCTATAAGCGGACCAAATCGCATAGGATGGTCTAGAGGGATGAAAAATAACGAAAAATTCGGAGACGCTACCGGCGTGCTCCAGCGGGAAAGGCCGACGCTCAAGACGATTGCCTTCATGACGGGCCTCGGCGTGACCACTGTTTCGCGAGCCTTGAAGGATGCGCCGGATATTGGCGCCGAAACCAAGGAGCGCGTGCGCATGGTCGCCCGCCAGCTCGGCTATCAGCCGAACAGAGCGGGCGTGCGCCTCAGAACCGGCAAAACCAACGTCATCGCGCTCGTGCTCAGCATCGACGAAGAGATCATGGGTTTCACCAGCCAGATCGTCTTCGGCATTTCGGACGTTCTGTCCGGCACGCCCTATCACCTCGTCGTGACGCCCTATTCCATCGCCAAGGATCCGCTGCTGCCGGTCCGCTACATTCTCGACACCGGCTCCGCCGACGGCGTCATCATCTCGCGAATCGAGCCCGACGACCCTCGCGTCAGCTTGATGATCGAGCGCAACATGCCCTTCTCCACCCATGGGCGCACCGAGAGCGATCTCGTGCATCCCTATCATGATTTCGACAGCGAGGCTTACGCCTATCAGGCCGTCCGCGCCCTCGTCGCCAAAGGTCGCCGGAAGATAGCGCTGCTGCCGCCGCCGGGCCGCCTCACCTATTTCGCCCATACGCGGATTGGCTTCCAGACGGCGCTGCACGTCCACGGTGCCGAGGAGATCCCGCTGCGCGTCAACATCGACGCGCCGTTGCAGCAGATCCGCGATGAGGTCGAAACACTGATGCGCTCCTCGCATGCGCCAGATGGCATCGTCTCCTCCTCGGCCGCCGGCGCGATCGCCGTCAATGCCGGCGTCGAAGCTGCCGGTTGCGTCGTCGGCCGCGACGTCGATCTCGTCTCGAAGCAATCGACGGAGATCCTCAACTGGATTCGACCGAATATGATCACCTGTTTCGAGGACGTTCGCGAGGCCGGCCGCGAACTCGCTCGCGCCGTGATCGGCCGCATTGAAGGCGTTCCGCCCGAAAAGCTGCAAAGCATCAGCCAGCCGGTCTGGTCGGACGGCGTCTTCGACTGACCCAACAGGAAACCAAAGCGGCGAGAATCAAAAAAGCCCGGCTCCGGCCGGGCTTTTTAATATTGGGAACGCGCGCCGGCTCAGAAGGTCGCCGCACCGCTGCCCCATGGGCCGTGGTGGAAGTCCTTGCCGTCGAGGCGGTCGAAACCATGCGCGCCGAAAAAGTCGCGCTGCGCCTGGATCAGGTTGGCAGTGCCGCGGCCCTGGCGATAGGCGTCGAAATAGGTCAGCGCCGAGGTCAGCGCCGGAACCGGCAGGCCGGCCTGCAGGGCCGCCGCAACGACGCGGCGCAGCGCCGGGAGCGATTCCTTGACCATCTCGGAGAAGGCAGGCGTCACAACCAGGTTGGCCGCATCGGGAGCCTTGGTGAAGGCCGAGGTGATCTCGTCGAGGAACTGCGAGCGGATGATGCAGCCGGCCCGCCAGATCTTGGCGATGACAGGCATCGGCAGCGACCAGTTGAACTCGCGCGATGCTTCCGCCATGACGGCGAAGCCCTGCGCATAGGCACCGATCTTGGCGGCGAACAGCGCCAGCTCCAGATCCTTATTGAGTTCGGGGCCGTAGGCGATCGGGAACTTGTATTCCGGCTTGCCGAAGATCTTCTCGGCGGCTTCGCGCTCGGTCTTCATCGACGACAGGCTGCGGGCGGCAACGGCGGCTTCGATCGCGGTTGCCGGAATGCCCATGTTCTGCGCTTCGATCGCCGACCACTTGCCGGTGCCCTTCTGGCCGGCCTTGTCGAGGATCATGTCGACCATTGGGCCACCGGAGACCGGATCGCTCGCGGCCAGCACCTTCTCGGAGATTTCGATCAGGTAGGAATTCAACCGGCCCTTGTTCCATTCGCCGAAAATCCCGGAAATGTCCTTGGCACTCTTGCCGAGGCCGTCGCGCAGGATGCCGTAGATTTCGGCGATCATCTGCATGTCGGCATATTCGATGCCGTTATGGATGGTCTTGACGAAATGGCCGGCACCGTCATTGCCGAGCCAGGCGACGCAAGGGTCACCGTTGTACTTGGCGGCGATCGAGGTCAGCACCTTCTCGACGCGCTTCCAGGAGTCCTCGGTGCCGCCGACCATGATCGAAGGCCCATGGCGTGCACCCTCTTCACCACCCGAGACACCCATGCCGATGAAGGTGAGGTCGGTGTTTTTCAGGCGGTCGAAACGGGCGATCGTGTCGCGGAAGTTGGCGTTGCCGGCATCGATCATGATGTCGCCCTTGGAAAGATGCGGGCGCAGTGCTTCCATCTGCTGATCGACGGCCTCACCGGCCTTGATCATGATGATAATCGGACGCGGCGGGCGGATCGCTTCGACGAACTCCTCGATCGTCTTGCAGGGAATGATCTGCTTCTTCAGATCGCCGGCGCTTTCGTAGAATTCATCCGTTTTCTCAGGTGTACGGTTGAAGACAGCAATCTTGTTGCCTTTTTCCGCAATGTTGAGCGCCAGGTTGGAACCCATGACGGCAAGGCCGATCAGCCCGATTTCTGCCTTTTCCACGATACACCTCCGATGAGTCATTTTTGGACCGGTGTTGTGGCACTCTCTGGCTCAAACGGCAAGTTCGATTCGGCTTCGAATCGGCCTCGTATTGCCGGCATCGCAAACGAAGCCATATTCCCACTTGATCTCACAGGAAGAGGACCAATGAGCCGCGCAGCAACACAGGAGGAGGCCGTTCTGGCCGCTCGCGCAGGCCGATACACGGAGTATGCGCCCTCGCCTGTGCTTGGCGCTCATTTTCATTGTCTGTGGTCACACGAGATCCGCGGCGGAGCCGATCAGAGGATAGCGATCGTGCCGGACGGTTATTGCGACATCGTCTGGATGGGTGGCAGGCTGGTGGTGGCCGGACCGGACCGCAGCAGTGCCTTTCCGTCGCTTGCCGGTGGCGAGATGATAGTGGGCGCGCGCTTCGCTCCGGGCGCCGCAGCCGGGTGGCTCAAGATGCGGCTCTGCGACATCGTCGGCCAGTCCATTCCTCTGGAGGACTTCTGGGGCGCCGCGGCCTTGAGATTGAATGAATTGCTGGGCGCCTGTGTCGATTCAAACGAGCGGTTGCTGCAGTTAAAGGCCGCACTTGAGCAGGAGGCCGTCAGACGCACGGCGCCGGCCGGTGACATGGCCTCGGTGTTTGCGCGCGCAAGCGGTATTTCGCAGTCCGGCGACGTGGCCGACGCGATGCTCGAGGACCTGTCCATCGGGGCGCGTCAGCTTCGCCGGCGTTGCCACACCCATTTCGGCTACGGACCGAAGACCCTCGCGCGAATTCGCCGGTTTCAGCGTATGCTCCGCCTCTGCCGGAGCAGCACGAGCCTTCCGCTCGCGGAATTGGCGGTGGCAGCCGGTTTTGCCGACCAAGCGCATATGACCCGAGATGCGCGCGAAATTTCCACGCTGACGCCCATGCAGCTTCGGCAGCAGATAGCCGGTTGAACGTCCGTTTTCTTCAATATGAAACTGGCCGTTCTGCTATCTCCATTGAGAGCAACACAGGAAAATGCCATGTCTACGATGCCCGCAAGGATCGTCCACAGCTCCATCGACAGGAACTGGCGCGACGTCTATGCCTTTGCCGCCGCCCCCGAGAACATGCCGCTTTGGGCCTCTGGACTGGCCTCCGGGCTGGAACGCAACGGCGACGACTGGATTGCCACTGGTCCGCTCGGCACGGTCAAGGTCAGTTTCGTCCCGAACAACGAGTTCGGCGTCATCGACCACACAGTGACGATCGAGAGCGGGTTACGGGTCTACAACGCACTGCGGATCGTGCCGAACGGCGATGGCTGCGAGGTCATGTTCACGTTGTTGCGCATCCCGGGCATGACGGACGAGCAGTTCGAGGCCGATGCCGCCCACGTCGCGAAAGATCTGACGGCACTCAAGGCGTTGATGGAAGCATAGGAGGCGATCATGGCTGCAACAGGGGACAACCGACGCATCGACTACGTCGAATTTAACGTCAGCAATATAGAGGCCTGCAAGGCGTTCTACGGCAAGGCTTTCGGCTGGACCTTTACCGACTATGGTCCCGAATACTGCGAATTCGATGACGGACGGCTGAAAGGCGGGTTTACGACGCTAGGAACTCCCCGGCCCGGCGGGCCTCTCGTCATTCTCTACGCGGATGATCTTGAGGCCGCCCTTTCAAGCGTGGAAGCTGCCGGCGGAACCATCGTAAAACCCATCACCGGCTTCCCCGGTGGACGCAGGTTTCACTTCAGTGATCCGGACGGATATGAACTTGCCGTGTGGACGAAGGCCTGATTACGCGACGACGGTCGGCGCCTTCGCTCCCGCGTGCTGCAGGATGATCAAGGCCCCGATCACACTTCCAGACGAATCTCGCAATGGCGACATGCGGCAGTGGACGATCTTCACCGCGTCGCTGTCGTGGCGCTCGTAGGCGTAGTCGCTGCCACGCCCCGCAAAACAAGCGTCGAGCCTTGCCTTCGCGCCTTCGTGAAAGCGCTTCTCGCCAATAAACTCCATCACGTGACGACCAATCATATCGATTGGCTTCCGGCCAAGATATGCCGAGTTGACTGTGTTCGAATAAAGATAGCGATAGTCCCTCGTCAGCACCGCGACACGGTCGGGCATCGCATCGAGGATTGCAGCGTTGAGAAAGTGGCCATTGTCGACGCTCGGCGCGAACGCAAAAGGATCGGTAATAGGCTGTCGCTCAACCGGCGGCATTCGCCAACGGGGTGCCGATCCCCCGAAATACCTTTCCATAAGCGCCGAAAGCAGCGCGACATAACCGCGAACGGTCTCACTGTCATCCGCATATTGGTCGATAAGGCAACCGATGAATTCCAGCTGCATATGAACTTCGAGAATGCTCGTAGCGGCATGCCCGAGAATTGCGTCGACGAGCGGTTCGACCGAGCGATCCAGCATGTTCACGCGCGCGTCGTCACCGGCAGCGATCGCCGCATCAATCTGCGCACAACACAGTGAGAACGCTCGAAAAAGACCCAGCAAGACGCCTCCAATGCATTCCGTGAAGGAATGCGACCGAGATCGACCGAGCTATGCGTCACGCAAGTTGAAGCCAACAGCGCTTAGCCACTCGCCTTGATGGCAATCGCTAACATGACGTAGGTTCATATTCAATGAACGCGGGCGCAGGTTTCTCAATGATGAGATATAGGCATCGGCGCAGGCTTATTTGAACACGTCGTGCTTTATCTTCCACCGGTCGTGATACCAGAGCCACTGCTCGGGATACTCCCGCACCCAGCTCTCCACCTTGTCGTTCAAGAGCTGCGCCGTCGCGACCATATCGAGATTGCCGTTGCTATCCCGGGGCATCGCGAGCTTCGGCTCGATTTCCAGCCGATAGCGATTTCCCGGAAGCCGGATGCAGCGTGCGGGATAGACCTCGCAGTTGAATTGACGGACGAGCTTTCCGAGAAGCGGATTGGTTTGGGCGTCGAGCCCGAAGAACTTTGTCTTCAGTCCCTTGCGGAATTTCTGGTCGACTAGGACACCAACGCCCTGCCCCGCCTCCAGCTGCCGCGCCAACGCGAAAGACGAGCCAGCATGAGACGGCACGAGCTTGCCCATTCGTGCACTGCGGAAATCGAAAACTTTCTGCGCGACATAGGGGTTGTTCGGCGGGCGAAACAGCACCGACACATGAAGGCCAAATGCCGCGCCGGCCACCGGCAGCAGCTCGAAATTGCCCGTGTGCGCAGTGAAAACGATGAATGGGCGCGGATTTTCCAGCAGATCGATGAAGATCGGTATCCCCGACACCTCGACCCGGCCCGGCTCCTTGCTCAAATAGTCGAAATCGAACAGCCGGTCGAGAAACACGTACTCGGCGGCAAGACGCCCCATGTTCCCCCAGCTCGCCAATGCGATTTCCTGGATCTCCGCTTCGCTCTTCTCCGGAAACGCGTTGCGCAGATTGGTGAGCATCAGCCGGTGGCGCTTCACGCGCGGGCCGAGTTTTCGCGTGAGCCAGTCGGCAAAGTTGATCGCGCCGTCAGCCGGAAACAGCTTCAGGAAGTTCAGGAAACCGAACATCGCCTGGGCGATCAACCACTGGCGAAAGTGGATGAGAGCCAGCACGATCTTAGTGATGAAGAGCTTCAAGGGCTCAATCCATCTTGAGGATGATCTTGCCGAAGATCTGGCGCGATTCCATGCGCTCCAGTGCGCGGTCGATGTCGTCGAAACCGACTTCGGTGTCGATAACAGGATGGACCAGCCCGCGCCCCATCTTCTGCATGGCATTCGCCATGTTCTCCATGCGGCAGCCGAACGAGCCGAGCAGCTTCAGCTGTTGCTGGAAGAGCATCATAAGGTTCATGTCGGTGGAGACACCCGAGGTAGAACCGCAGGTGACAAGACGCCCGCCGCGCTTCATCGAGAGCATGGAGCCCGCCCACGTATCCTTGCCGACGTGCTCGAAGACGACGTCGACGCCCTTCTTCTTGGTGAGCTTCCGCACGACGCCCTCAAAGCGGTCGGTGCGGTAGTTGATGACATGATCGGCGCCGAGTGCCTTGGCCTTTTCGATCTTGTCGTCGGAGCCCACGGTCGTGATGACCGTGCAACCGATCTTCTTCGCTAGCTGGATCGCCGCCGTGCCGATGCCGGAACCGCCGGCGTGCACGAGGATGGTTTCGCCCGGTTCCAGCTTGGCGTTGTCGAACAGCATGTGCTCGACCGTTCCAAAGGTCACCGGAGCAAGCGCCGCGCCGATGGCATCGACCCCGGGAGGGGCCGGAACGAGGAGGCGCGCAGGCAGGTTCACCTTCTCCTGCGCAAAACCGTCGAGATGGAAACCATGAACGCCGGAAACATGCTCGCAGAGATTGTCGCGGCCTTCACTGCACGGACGGCAGAGGCCGCAGGTACGTGCGCCATAGATCGACACCAGCTGGCCGGGCAGGACGTTGGCAACACCAGACCCGATCGATTCGACAACGCCCGCAGCTTCCGCGCCGATCACCAGCGGCATCTTGCGCTTCGCAAACGCCATGCCGCGCCAGCCCCAGACGTCGATGTGATTGAGAGCCACTGCCTTGACGCGCAGCGTAACCTCACCCGGGCCGGGAGCGTCCGGTTCCGGCAGGTCGGTGATCTCAAGCTTGCGATCGTCAATCAGTTGCAAAGCGCGCATGGCAAAGTCCTTCGCCGCGAAGGCGTTCTATCTCGATGTTTTGTCGGGAACCGATTAAGCCGGTTCGAGCGCCATGACAAGGCTGGCATTCTGCCCGCCGAATCCGAACGAGTTGGAAAGCACGGCATTGACCTGGCTTTCCCGCTTCTTGTTTGGCACCACGTCGATAACGATCGATGGATCGGGGTTGGTGTAGTTGATCGTCGGCGGCAGCGTCCCGGTCAGCATCGTCTGCAGCGAGAACACCGCCTCCACCGCGCCCGCAGCCGTCAGCGTGTGACCGATCATCGACTTGTTAGACGACAACGGGATGGATGCCATCCGCTCGCCGAACACGGCCAGCATGGAAGCATATTCCATCTTGTCGTTCTCTGGCGTCGAGGTGCCGTGGGCATTGATGTAGCCGATATCGCCCTCGCCCATGCCAGCATCCGCCAGCGCCGCGCGGATCGTCGCGATCGCCGGTCCGCCATCGGGAGACGAACGGGTACGATGGAAGGAGTCGGCCTTTTCGCCAGCGCCCTTCATGATGCCGAGGATCTTCGCGCCGCGCGCGACAGCCGCCTCGAGCGACTCCAGCACCAGCGTGGCAGCACCTTCGGCGATAACGAAGCCGTCGCGATCCTTGCTGAACGGCTTGGAGGCCTTGGTCGGCGGATCGTTTTGCGTCGAGAGAGCCGAAAGCAGCGAGAAGCGGATGAGTGCCTCCGCGCTGACAGAGCCGTCGGTCGCTACCGCAAGCGCTCGCGAGCTACGACCCTGGCGGATCGCCTCGATGCCGAGCTGGATTGCAGTCGCGCCGGATGCACAGGCGGTCGACAACGTCACCGGCAGGCCGCGCGTGCCGAAACGATCGGCGAGGCGCTCGGAAATTGCGCCGAACAGCGATGCCTCATGGAAAGCGCCGTCGGGGCGCTGGCGCATAGCAGCCAGGAACCGGTCATAGGCATCCCCGGCATGATCGGCCGGCGGCGAACGGTCGGCGAGATCGAAACGCGCGCTCCACTCCGGCTCGATCGGCGGCGCAGCAAGGAACAACGGACCATCAAAATCGCCGCTGATACCAGCATCAGCGAGCGCTTCGATCGTGGTTTCACGGGCAAACGCGTAAGAGCGTTCGACGGCGTTTGCGACCGGAATGTCGATGAAATCGACGGTTCCGGCGATGCGGGTCGAAAGTCCCTCGGTCGGAAAACGATTGATCGCATGAATGCCAGAGGTACCGGCGGTCAGTGCTGACCAGTTGTCTTTCAGGCCCTGCCCCAGCGAGGTGATGATACCGACACCCGTCACTGCGACGATCGGGCGACCGAGGTGATCCTTGTAAGCCGAATCTTTCATTTGCACACTCCTCACGCTTCCGCGGAAAGAACCGCGACGCCTTCGCCACGCTGATGACCGACTGTCGTAACGACGGCTGCCTTGGTCGCGGCCGCCATCGGCTTTTCATGGGCCTGGTCGAAGACCGGAACCTTCGCCTTGCTGTCGACCGCCAACGCCCCAAGCGCTAGGCCGAGCGTGAAATGCGCCTCAAGTCCATGGCCGGTGACACCGCCAAAGCCGCGAACAGCGGCACCAGGCAGATGACGTTCAAGCACGGCCTTCTCACGGCCGGCGAGGTCTGGAATGCCCGTCGATCCGGAGAAGATTGCGGTGCTCGCCGGCGGAAGGTCCGACGCGGTCTCCAGCAATCGCTCAAGGCGCTTCTCGAGGTTGCCCGAGTTGCGATTGCCGCGATCGCCTTCAATGGACGAGATCGACGCATAGATGTGCGCGCCACGTGCTTCCGCATGCGCGCGCGACTCCAGGACGAGGAACGCGCCGAGCGATCCGGAAATGACGCCGCCGTGATCTCGGGACCAAAGCGGCTGCCATTCGTTGCGGCAGTAGACATTGATCGCCTCGAACAGGAGGACCATGTCCAGACGTTCCGCCGAATAAGCCCCGCCGACCAGTGCGTGCGTCGATTCGCCCGACTTGATGCGATGGAAGGCCGTCTCGACAGCGGAGATGCCAGCGGACTCCTCGCCCATGAAGGTCCGCGAAGAACCGGTGACCTTGTGGACGATGGAAATGTTGCCGGCGAGCAGGTTGGACAGCTGCGCCAGGAATAGCGTCGGTCGCAGCTCCGTCGTCAGCTTCTCGTTGAGGAGAACTTCGCGGTCGTTGCGCTTCAGGCCCTCATCGACGATCAGCGTATCGACATTGATGTCGCGCTCGCCGCCACCAGCCGCGACGATCATGTCCATGGTGCCGCAGGCTTCCGCGTCTTCCTTGAAGCCGGCATCATCGAGAGCGAGACCAGCGGCGAAAACACCGATACGCTGCCAGTTTTCCATCTGCCGCTGATCGCCGCGCTTGGCGATCTGCTGTGACCAGTCGATCTCTGGAAGCGGGTGGACCGGATAGGGTTTGAATTTCTCTAGTTCGACGATTGTCTGCGGCGCGCCTTCAGCAGTGAGCAGCGCGATATGCGGCTCCTTGCCGACGCCCTGGCACGTTACAATGCCGACGCCCGTGATCACGACATCATTCTGAGCCTTGCTCATTCATTTACTCCCTGCGAAGCAATCGCATCCATGAGGCCAACTTCAGCGGCACGCTTCTTGACGATATCTCCAAGCGGAACCTCGCTGAAAGGCATGGTCCGCAGCTTCAGCTGCGCGTCGCAGACCTTCTTGCCGCCGCTTGTGATCTTTGCCTTGGTTACCGCAAATCCGGAGCCGTCGTGTTCCAGAAACGCCTCGATGTCCAGCACTGCTTCCGGTTCAACGAAGGTGCGCATCTTGGCGCCGTCGACGGACATCAGGAACGGCATTGCGGCAAAATCGGTGGCCGCCAGCACAAGCATGCCAGATGCCTGCGCCATCGTTTCGATCAGCAGCACACCGGGAACCAGGGGCATACCGGGAAAATGACCTTCGAAGACCGGGCTTTTCGCAGGCACGACAGAGCGCGCCTTGAGCGTCCCTTTCTGAAGGTCGACCGCCTCGATGCGGTCAATCATCTGGAAGTATTCCAGTAGCATCGAATCCTCCGGCCACAAGGATACCTGCCCTGCGGCTAGGCCTACTTAGGAACGAAACCGCCCGGCCGCCATGGTTAACAGCGGCAGGGCGGAGAAAAAGATGACGGCGCCAATCAGGCCTTGGCGGCGCGCAGCTCGTCGATCTTGGCGCAGAGGTTCTTCAACACGAAATATTCTTCCGTGGAAACCTTGCCCTCGTTGACTTCCTGCGTCCACTTCTCGAGCGGGATCTTGATGCCGAATTCCTTGTCGATCGCGAACACGATATCGAGGAAGTCGAGGCTGTCGATACCGAGGTCGTCGATCGTATGGCTTTCCGGCTTGATCGTATCGCGATCGATCTCGCTGGTTTCTGCAATGATGTCGGCAACTTTATCGAATGTGGCGGTCACGCACTTACCTCTTGAAATGACGAGTTAACCCTCCTCATAGGCAAATCCATTTCAAAAAGCCAATGCTTTCCGCCCTCCCGGCACGCAATTTGCAGGACCAGTGTTGCTCAAACAGCAAAGCACAACGGGCGGCTGTCGCACAGTGTCCTGGCGGAGCGCGCCCGTTCGGGCTTAAAGCAGCACCAGGAAAAGGAGCAGCGCGACCGCCACAAGGATTGAACAGCTGGCATAAAAGACCGAGACGCCATCCTCGATATCGGCGACCGTTGCCGTTTCACGTCCGCTGCCATTGATCATTGGCTCCATGACGACAACCCCGGAATAAACGCGTGGGCCGGCGAGCTGCACATTCAACGCCCCCGCCATCGCTGCCTCCGGTCGGCCGGAATTGGGAGAGCGATGCAGGCCGCCATCGCGGGCGGCAATACGCAGCGCTTCCCGGCAGGCGGCGCTCCCTCGCCGCAGCCAGGCCCCGGCCGCAATCAGCAAAATCGAAAGGCGCGCGGCCGGCCAGTTGGCAAAGTCGTCCAGGCGAGCAGCCGCCCAGCCGAAATCGGCATACCTGTCGGACTTGTGTCCGATCATCGAATCCGCCGTGTTCAGCATCTTGTAGGCGAATAGGCCGGGCAAGCCGAAAACGGCGTACCACAACGCTGGAGCAACCACGCCATCCGAGAAATTCTCGGCCAGGCTCTCGATCGCCGCACGGCAGACGGCGGGCTCGTCCAGTGTTTCCGGATCACGCCCGACTATCCGCGAAACGGCCAGCCGGCCGCCACTGATGCCTTCGGCTTTCAATCCGGCGGCAACGGCCTCCACATGATCGGCAAGGCTCTTCTGCGCCATGAAGACGGCAACGCAAACAACTTCAAGGAGGATCCCGACCAGGCCGAACAACGAGAAGAAGCGATGCAAGACGAAACCCGCAGCGGCACTCAGGATCAAGAGACCGGCGATCGACCAGACGCCGTTGCGGCGCCGCACGCGCTTATGCAGTTCCGTGCGATTGAACATGCGGTCGACTCGAGAGATCGCGTTTCCGAAGAGCGCGACAGGGTGCGGCATGCGCATCCACAGCGCATCTGGGTCCCCGACAATCCTGTCGAGCAAAAGCGCGAGAACCAGCACGAGAAGATTATGGTCAAATGTCATGATCTATAACTCTGCAATGCATCAGAGAGCCGTTGGTCGCCAGCCGCATCGGCTCCGAGGCCGAAACGCAACCAACGCGGCTGATAATCGAAATTGCGGACCAGAATGCGATGCTGGCATAGATGCCGGTGCAACTGAACGGCTTGCTCGTGATCGACGAGTGTAAAGAGGTCCGTTCCGCCGACAAGGCTTAGACTGCCTTGCTCGAGAATCGAGCGTAGCGCATCGGCCCTCTCGGAGATCCGAAGCTTTATCGGGGCCACATCCGACGCAAGGAGATCGATTGCGATCGAAAGCGCGGGACCGGACACCGACCACGGCCCAAGCAGGTCTTCGAGGCGCGCCAGGATTTGCGGAGCGGCGACGGCAAATCCCAGGCGCAACCCTGCCAGCCCGAAGAACTTGCCGAAGGAACGAGAGACCAGAACGTTCGGCAGCCGCGAGGCAAGCGGCGCCAGGCTCATCTCGGGGCATGTATCGCCGAAGGCTTCATCCACAACGATGACACCTCCCCTGGACTTCATCTCTTCGCTGAATGCGACGAGCCTCTCCGGAGCGTAGACGCGACCATCCGGGTTGTTCGGATTGACGATGACGACAATAGCGTGATCGGCTTGGACCTCATCCAGTGCAGGGACCAGATCCACGGAATGGCCTGCCATCCTGAAGGCACGCTCATATTCGCCGTAGGTCGGAGCCAGAATCGCGACCCGCCCGGCAACCTCAAAGAGCCGGGGCAATAGCTGGATAACCGATTGCGTACCGGGAACAGGCAGCGGGAGGATGTCGCCGCTGCGATAATAGTCTCGCGCCGCAGTGCGCGCCCGATCGATGAGATGCCGGTCGGGCAGACGATGCCAGGCGCGCATTGGGATAGCCGGCAGTGATACCGGGCACGGGTTGATACCCGTCGAAAGGTCAAGCCACTCCTCTACCTCGCCGCCGTAGATTGCGGCGGCAGCCGTGATGCCACCTCCATGAACAATCGGGGCGTTCATCTTGCCCCCTCGGCAAGGTCGATCAGATGCACGTAGGATCCCGCGATCTGCCCGCGCTGGAGCCCGGCTTGCCCAAGGTCGTTGCCCAACGCGTCCGTCACCTGAAAGAGGCGATCCGCTCCGCCCTCCGAAACCACGGCCGAATAATGAAACTCGTGTGCGGTCATGGGCAGTTCAAAGTAGGCGCCGTTCAACGGTTTTACGCGGCGATAACCGAGGTGGCGTTTGCGCTCCTCATAGCTGGTCACCACAGGCAAGAGGCCGAGCATCTCATGACGGACGCCGGCGCCGTCGATCAGCCCTTCGCCGAGAACCATGTATCCGCCGCACTCCCCGTAGATGCGCACACCCCTGTTCGCGGCATCGAGCACCTTGGTCCTGAAGTTGCCGGCCGCCGCAATAAGTCCGGGGTGGAGCTCCGGATAGCCGCCCGGAAGATAGATCGCATCTGCCGCCGGATCCGGCGCCTCGTCCGCAAGCGGCGAGAAGAACGAGATTTCCGCACCGCGCCGACGCCAACCAAGCAGCATGTGCTCGTAGGAGAAGGCAAAGGCGATGTCGCGCGCTACGGCTATCCTGCTGCCGAGCGGCGGCAACCGAGGAATGTTGGCAGTAGACGGGCGATTGAGCCCCTGGCGCGCAATGCGCAGCAGGAACTCGAAATTGCATTCGTCGGACACGGCATCGGCAGCGTGCTCGATGAAGCTTTCAAGCATATCATGCTCTCCCGCCTGGACGAGGCCGAGATGCCTCTCGGGAAGAGCGATATCATTGTCACGGCGGACGACGGCAACGATCGGCATGCGGATCTCATCGAGCGCCTTGCGCAGCATCATCTCATGGCGTTCGCCGCCAACCTTGTTGAGAATGACGCCGGCGATGCGAACATCCGCGCGAAAGCCCGCAAATCCCGTTACCAGTGCAGCCACCGACTGCGACATGTGCGACGCATCGACGACAAGCACGACGGAAAGACCAAGCATGGCAGCAAGGTCGGCCGCAGTGCCCTTCCCGTCCGTCGCACCGTCGAAAAGCCCCATCATCGCCTCGATAACGAGGACGCGGTCGCCAGAGCGATGCAGGGTCGCGTTGGCGGCGATCAATTCCGGGCGCATCGCCCATGGATCGAAGTTGAGGCAGGCAACGCCGCTGGCCGCCGCATGAAAGGCCGGATCGATATAGTCGGGGCCCGCCTTGCCGGGCGCTACCGCAACGCCGCGCTTACGAAGCGCGCGCAGCAGGCCCAGCGTCACCGTCGTCTTCCCCGATCCGGAGGACGGGGCCGCAATCAACAAACCGCTCATGCCGTCTCCCTGCTGTTCAAGTCCTGGAACGGATCGGGGCGCAGCCTGCGTCCTGCAAGCGCCCCCAGCCAATCGAGCGAGGGCCTCAGCCGGACAACCTCCCCGACCACCACGATCGCCGGCGGCTCGAGGCCGGAGGCTGCAACAGCGGCCGGCGCCTCATCAAGCGTTGTTTCAAGCACCTGCTGGTCGCCGGTCGATGCGTTGCAGACGAAGGCGACCGGCTCCGATGGCGATCGTCCCGCGGCGACGAGGTTCTTGCTGATCTGATCGATATGCTTCATCGCCATATACATGACGATAACAGGCGAGCCCTTGCCGATGGCTTCCCAATTGATCGCATCCGGCACGATGCCCGAGGAATCGTGTCCCGTCAGGAACGTCACCGCATGGTTGACATCCCTGTGCGTGACGGGAATGCCGGCATAGGCCAGCCCGCCGATACCGGCGGTAATGCCCGGTACGATACGGAACGGGATATTGTGCTCGACCAGCGTCAACGCCTCCTCGCCGCCCCGCCCGAAAACGAAGGGATCGCCGCCCTTGAGGCGCAGGACGCGCTTGCCAGCGTGGGCGAGCTCGACCAGCCGCAGCGAAATGTCGCGCTGCTTGGCAGACGGCTTGCCGCCACGCTTGCCGGCATATTCCAACAAGGCGTCGGGCCTTGCGAGCTTCAGGCAATCGGCATTCACAAGCGCATCGTGAACCACGACATCCGCCTCCGCCAACCCCTTGACGGCCAGAAGCGTCAGCAACCCGGGCTCGCCCGGGCCCGCGCCAACAAGCCAAACGCTGCCCGGCTCAAGAGCCGGCAGATGTGAAAACGCAGCTTCGATCATTGGCATGATCTATGCCCCGTCGCAGGCAAGGTCAACGTTGCTGATCGCACGCGAGACAGATGTGAAAGGCACACGTCCTCCAACCATTCCGTGTCCTCTTGCGGCAAGCAAGGTTTCACGCCCGGCTGACGCGCGACCGGGCGAAGTTCTCACCCACGCAGAAGCGTGTCGCGTATGAGACTGATCACCTTTTCGGACTCGATGCCGGTGCAGACGACCTGGCTCGGCAGGCCGTCCCAATCGCCCGGCGGGAAGCGGCGACCGTCCGGTTTCACGATCGTCTGCCCGTCAGCAATGCCGCCGCAGACGACGCGCACTGGGCCGCTGATGGTCGAGAACAGCTCGGGCGCGATTACATAGACGCAGGCACAGCTGTCGTGAACCATCATGCCGTCTTCGACGGCGTGCTTGTAGAAGTCGATGTAGTCCTGCGAAAGATCGTTCAGCAGCTTCACGGCGCTGTCGCCCTTGGCCGCGACGTCGGCAAGATAGCCGCGGCTCATCGTCGTGATCGCTGTCACATCGAGGCCAATGACGGCAACCTTCCAGGGCGCGGTGAGGACGATGTCGGCCGCTTCAGGGTCCCCATGGATATTGGCTTCCGCGACCGGCGACACGTTGCCCGGAACGTAGAAGTTGCCGCCCATGATCACGACGTCTTTCACGAGGCCCGCGATCTCCGGATCTTCCTTGAGCGCCATCGCCAGGTTGGTCATGCGACCGACGGCGACCAGCCTGACCTCGCCGGGATTGGCGCGGACGGTGTCGATGATGAAGCGGTGAGCGGGACGCGGATCTAACGGCAGATCAATCGTTTCCGGCACTTCGATGTTGCCGAGCCCGTTCTCGCCATGCACGAAGGTCGGCCACTCTCTTTCCTTACGGACTGGATCGATCGTCACGCTGGCGCCCTTGGCGACGGGAGCGGGAATGTTCCACTCTCGCTTCAGGAACAGCGCGTTGCGCGTCGTCGTCTCCACCGACGCGTTACCGAACACGGTCGTGATTCCAAGCAGATCGATCTCGGGATGGCGGTGCAGGAAGAGGAGAGCCATTGCATCATCGACGCCCGGATCCGTGTCATAAATGACCTTGTGCATGAGTGTGCCTCTTTTCGTTATTGTCGCAGGGCAGCCGGACGGCGCCGCGAAGTCGGCGGCCACCATAGCGTCCGCTAGTCTTTCTGCAACAGGGCACACGCGATCGCCGCGGTGGCGCGTCGTGACTTGGTCTTCGGAACGACAAGCTCGGCATACGGCCCGATCGCCGCCAGCGCAGCTGATTCGGCGACGCCGTGACATCCCACTCGGGCGAAGATGACTGCCGAAGGATTTTTCAACCGCGGCGTTTCTTCCTCGAGCCGCGCCGGAGCGAAGAACAAAAGCGGCACGCCAAGGCGGCGCGCTACTGCAAGGATCGCGGGCTCATTGTTTCGCGTATCGATCGACGCAACGGCCGCCAGCTCACCGGGGTCGATACGTGCCGCCGTCAACGCTGCAGCAGCTAGCTCGCTCACCTCGTTTTCAGACGTTCCACGCTCGCAGCCCAGACCGAGCACATACCGGCGCGTCCCATCGAATGCAATTTCAGTCACGTGCGACAATGAAACCCGCCCCTGTGTCCCTCAAGCCATTGCAGCATGGGGCTGGAAATGCAACATGCGCCGCGTACCACCTTCCAGAGTTTTCCCTCCTTGTCCGATCTTGCCCCTCATCTGCTCTTCATGCTGGCTGCAGCCGGTTTTCTCGCCGGCTTCGTCGATTCCATCGCGGGTGGCGGCGGCCTGATCACGGTCCCAGCGATGCTGATTGCCGGTATTCCTCCGCTGCAAACGCTGGGCTCCAACAAGGTGCAATCCGTGTTCGGGGCAGCTTCCGCCACGATCGCTTATGCCCGAAAGGGACACGTGCATCTCCGCACGCAATTGCCGATGGCCTTGATGGCAGTCCTCGGCGGCTCTCTCGGCGCCACCTTGGCGACGGTCGTTCCGGGCGAAGTGCTGCGGGCCGTCATGCCGGTCCTGCTCGTGGCAATCGCTCTCTATTTTGCCTTGAAGCCGAACCTGAATGACGTCGACAAGCATCGCCGCATGACGCCCTTCGTCTTCGGCCTGACCCTGGTTCCGGCAATCGGATTCTACGATGGCGTCTTTGGTCCCGGTGCCGGCTCCTTCTTCATGCTGTCCTTCGTATCTCTTGCCGGCTTCGGCATGTTGAAGGCAACGGCCCACACCAAGCTTCTGAACCTCGGCTCGAATATCGGCGCGCTCATCGTCTTCATTTCCTTCGGTGCGATCCTTTGGAAGATCGGCTTGATGATGGGCGTCTGCCAATTTCTGGGGGCGCAGCTCGGCTCCCGGCTTGCGATGCGTACCGGCGCGCGCCTGATCAAGCCGCTGCTCGTCATCGTCTGCGTCGCCTTCACGATCAAGCTTCTGGCCGATCCTGCCAATCCGATCCGGGTCTGGCTTGAAATCTGACGCCGCGTCCGATTACCTCCGGCGTAATTGATGAGGCGCCGGCGCTTCTCCATGATCGCGATGCCTGGACGAACCCGGCGCCAACAGGAGATGATCTGATGACCGATGCGAACACCAAAGCCCAGCGCTACATCGCGATATGGAACGAGGCGGATACGGCCCGCCGCAGCGCTTTGATCGCGGAAAGCTGGCATGAAGCGGCAACCTATATCGATCCCTTGATGCGCGGCGAAGGCCATGAGCAGATCAACGCACTTGTCGAAGCCGTGCATGCGCGCTTTCCGGGTTTCCGTTTCGAACTGCTCGGCACCGCCGATGGCTACGGCGACAACCTGCGCTTTTCCTGGGGTCTCGGACCGGCGGGCGGCAAACACCTCATCAAGGGCACCGATTTCGCCGTGCTCGAAGGTGGACGACTGAAATCCGTGCACGGCTTCATCGACCAACTCCCGGAAGCCGCATGATGATGACGCCGGCCCGCTCCCTTGGGGACTATCTCCGCGACTGGCGGCAGAAGCGCCGAATGAGCCAGCTCGAACCTCGCCTTGGAGGCCGAAATCTCGCAGAGACATCTGAGTTTCATCGAGAGCGGGCGGTCGATCCCAAGCCGCGACATGCTGCTGCATCTGGCCGAACGGCTCGGTGTGCCGCTCAGGGACCGCAATCCCATGCTGCTGGCCGCCGGTTTTGCGCCGCTGTTTTCCGAGCGTTCGCTCGACGATCCGACCCTTCGACCGGCGCGGCAGGCCGTCGACATGATCCTCAAGGGACACGAGCCCTACCCCGCCCTTGCAATCGACCGGCACTGGACGCTGATCGCCGCAAATGATGCCGTCGCGCCGCTTCTTGCCGGCATCGGGGATCGCGCTTTGCTGGAAGGGCCGATCAACGTTCTCCGCCTCAGCCTGCATCCCGATGGGCTGGCGCCGAAGATCGCCAATTTGCCCGAATGGCGCGCGCACCGTCTCGAGCGGTTGCACCAACAGATTTCGGTCACGGGAGATCCGATTCTCGGCGAACTGCTGAGGGAATTGTCCGCCTACCCGCTAAGCGTTGGCCGGCCGGAGACGAGCAGGAAAGCCGACTATGCCGGCATCGCAGTGCCGCTCGAACTGGAAACGGAAGCAGGCCTGCTCTCTTTCCTTTCGACAACCACTGTTTTCGGCACGCCCGTGGACATCACCCTTTCCGAACTTGCGATCGAATCCTTCTTCCCCGCCAACGAGGAAACGGCAAGACTCCTCGCAAAAGCGGCACAGGCGAGTGGCTAGAACAAGGCGAGCAGGAGCGCCCCGCCGGCAATCAGGCATACGCCGAGCCAGTTCATGAGATTGAGCTTTTCACCGAGAAAGACGACACCGAAAACCGCGACAAGGACGATGGAAAGCTTGTCGATCGGCGCGACGCGTGCGGCATCGCCGATCTTCAGCGCGCGGAAATAGGCAAGCCACGAGGCGCCCGTCGCGGCGCCTGAAAGGCAAAGGAAAAGCCAGGTCTTGCCTGAAATGCTGGAGAACGGCTGCCATTGCCCGGTTGCCACGACAATCGCGCTGATGATGAAGACGATAACGACGGTGCGGATCAACGTGGCGAGATCGGAATTGATGCCAGCGACGCCGATCTTTGCAAAGATCGCCGTCAACGCAGCAAACGCCGCCGAAATCACCGCCCAGAAAATCCAGCTCTGTGTCATCAGAACTCCACACCCGGCTGTCCCTTGATGCCGGAACGGAACGGATGCTTGATCAGCTCCATCTCGGTCACGAGATCGGCGATCTCGATTAGTTCGTCCTTGGCGTTGCGCCCGGTGAGAACGACATGAGTCATATACGGCTTCTCGTTCTTCAGGAACTCGACCACCTCGTTGATATCGAGATAGTCGTAGCGCAACGCGATATTGATCTCGTCGAGGAGCACCATCGAATTGCGCTCGTCCCGGATCAGCTCCTTGGCCTTCTCCCAGGCGGCGGATGCGGCGGCCACATCGCGAGCGCGATCCTGCGTCTCCCAGGTGAAACCCTCGCCCATGGTGTGGAACTGGCAGATGTCGGAGAAGTGCTTTTCGATCAGGTCGCGCTCGCCGGTCCACATCGCGCCCTTGATGAACTGCACGACCGCAGACGGCTTTCTGTGCGCGATGTGCCGGAAAATCATTCCGAAGGCGGAGGACGACTTGCCTTTGCCCTTGCCGGTGTGGACGATGATGAGGCCCTTTTCGTCGGTCTTTGAGGCCATGATCTTGTCGCGGGCGGCCTTCTTCTTCGCCATCTTCTCGGCGTGGCGGGCGTCGTCGTGGCCAGCGGGTTCGGTGGTTTCGTCAGTCATCTCAATTTTCCCCGGATGCAAGTTTGAATGTATCTGAAAGGTCGAAGCGCGCCGAATTGCTGCGCGGCGTCCAGAGGCGGCGATCGATGGCCTCGAGCAGCCGCTCCTTGATATCCTCGAAGGCGGCTGGGTTCTTCTCGATCATGAAATCGCGGACATCAGGATCAACCACGAAGGCCTGGTAGACGGCTTCGAAATGATGATTGCCGACCGCACCCGTCGTCGCCGCAAAGGCGAAAAGGTAGTCGACGGTGGCGGCGATCTCGAAAGCGCCCTTGTAGCCATGGCGCATGACGCCGTCGATCCACTTCGGATTGACGACACGGCCGCGCACGACACGCCCGATCTCCTCTTCCAAAGACCGGATCACCGGCTTCTCTGGCCTGGAATGATCGTTGTGATAGATCGACGGCCGATCGCCCGTCAGCATTTCGGCCGCGGCCGCCATGCCGCCCTCAAACTGGTAGTAGTCGTCACTATCAAGAAGGTCGTGTTCGCGATTGTCCTGGTTCTGCACGACCGCCTGGATCGAGCGCAACCGTTCTTCGAAAACGCCACGCTCCGCCCGGCCCTCTTCGCCGGCACCATAAGCGTAGCTTCCCCACACGAGATAGGCTTCGGCAAGATCGGCCCGGCGTTCCCATCCCTTCTCGTCGATCAATGCCTGCAAGCCGGCCCCGTAGGCGCCGGGCTTCGAGCCGAAGATGCGATAGCCGGCCCGACGGCCTGCTTGGGCCGGGTCAAGTCCGGCCGCTTCAAGGCGTGCAACCTCGCCGCGCATACGCTCCGCAATCGGGTTGTCGGTAGCATCTTCTTCCAGCGCCCCAACGGCACGGATTGCCTTGTCGAACAGCGCGATCTGCTCCGGAAAGGCATCCCGGAAGAACCCGGAGATACGCAACGTCACATCGACACGCGGCCGACGCAGTAGCGCGGGCGGTATGATTTCATAGCCCGTGACGCGCCGTGAGGTCATGTCCCACACCGGCTTCACGCCGATCAGGGCAAGCGCCTGGGCAATATCGTCTCCGCCGGTGCGCATGTTCGAGGTGCCCCAGGCGGTCAGGCCGAAGGACACCGGCCATTCGCCGTGATCCTGCACATAGCGGCGGATCAGCAGCTCTGCGGACTTCTTCCCGAGTTCGTAGGCCGCCGGCGTCGGCACGGCACGGCTGTCGACCGAGTAGAAATTCCGCCCTGTCGGCAGCACATCGGGACGTCCTCGCGTCGGCGCACCTGACGGACCGGGCGGCACGAAGCGCCCATCGAGGCCTCGAAGCAGACCTTCGATTTCGGCAGTTCCGCAGGCGAGAATGGCAGGCTTGAGCCGCGTTTCGATCTCCGCCAGAACGGCGCGCGTGGCCTCCCGCTCCTTCGGGCAGGCGATCTCGCCGGCAACCAACCTTGCCGCAAGCAGTTCGATCCGCTCGACCGTATCGCCGTTCGTGCGCCAGACCGCATCCGTGGCGCTTGCAAGAACATCAGGAAGCGGCCCGGTCCAAACTTCCGCCATATCGCAATCGAGCGGGTCGAACGCCAAGTCGAGATCCGCGGCAATCGCGCGCTGGAGGCTGCGGTCCCCGCCTTGGCCGAGTCCACGCGGAACCCGCGCCAGCGCGACCGTCAGATCCGTCAGCAACCGTCCCTGCGGCGAGACACCGAAAACATGCAGGCCGTCGCGGATCTGCATCTCCTTGAGATCGCAGAGATAGGCGTCGAGCTTCTTCAAAGCCTCCGTCTCGCTCTCACCCTTGTCAATGCCGGCATCGCGATCGAGGCCGATGTCGGCCACGAGATCGAGGATCTGCTTGCTGAGAAGCCGGATGCGGCGCGGATCACCGCCCGACGCCTCGTAGTATTCGTCGACCAGCGCTTCCAGATCCTTGAGCGCCCCGTAGCTCTCGGCACGCGTCAGCGGCGGCGTCAGATGATCGATGATAACGGCGCCGGCGCGACGCTTGGCCTGCGTCCCCTCGCCGGGATCGTTGACGATGAAGGGATAAAGATGCGGCATGGGGCCGAGGACGACTTCGGGGTAGCATTCCTCTGACAAAGCCAGCGCTTTGCCGGGTAACCATTCCAGATTGCCGTGCTTGCCCATGTGGATGACGGCGTGGGCACCGAACTCGTGGCGAAGGAAAGCGTAAAAGGCAAGATAGCCATGCGGTGGCACGAGATCCGGGGAATGGTAGCTTTCCTTTGGATCGACGTTGTAGCCGCGCGCCGGCTGGATGCCGACCAACAGCTCACCAAGACGCAGGAACGGCAGCGCAAAAGCGCCCTCCACGACATAGGGATCGGCCTCGGGCGCACCCCAACGCGTGCAGATTTGGTCCTGAATCTTTTTGGGAAGACTTGCGAAGAAAGCCTTGTAACGACTCAATGAAAGCGATTCGCGGACAAGCTTCCCATCCCTTCCGGAATTTGTCGGCCCTTCCATCAGACGTCGCATCAGCGCATCGCCATCATCCGGAATATCGGCGACCGGATAGCCGGCGCCACGCATGGCCTTCAACACCTCGACGGTGCCTGCCGGCGTGTCCAACCCGACGCCGTTACCGAGTCTGCCATCGCGGTTCGGATAGTTCGCCATGACAAGAGCGATGTGTCTCTTGCCAACGGGTGTCGTCCGCAGATTGGCCCAGTTGGCTGCAAGCCGCGCTGTATAGCGCATCCGCTCGATATCGGGCTCGCTGCCGAGAATATTGGCCTCGACGCGCGCGTCGTAGCGCGCGGCCGATTTGAAGGAAACCGCTCGGGCAAGCACCCGTCCGTCAACCTCCGGCAACGCAACATTCATTCCGAGGTCGCGTGCGGAGAGCCCCTGTGCGGAAGCGGCCCACGCTTGGCGCGACGACGCCGAAAAGATCGCCTGAAGCACGACGGCGTCGTTCGCCTCGAGCACGGTCGGCTCGCGATCCGCACCAGGCGCAGACACGGCAAAGCCTGTCGTATTGATCACCACCTCGGGCTTGATGGCGTCAAAAACACTTTCGAGAATGCCCTTCGAGACAGGATCCTTGAGGCTGTAAGCAAACACCGGCAGCGGCCGGATGCCTTCAGCCAGCAGCGTATCGATCAAGGCTTCGACAGGCTTGGTCTCTCCGCTTTGCACGAGCGCGCGATAGAAGCTGACCGCGACCACAGGCGTTTGTGACACTCCCTGTACGAAGCGCACCCGTTCGTCGCACGCCGACCTCCACTCTTCGACGCCGACGACGCCCTTGCCCGGCCACCAGATCCCGGCCTTCATCAGCGGCGATGCCGCTTCCGGCTTCTCACCTCCCGAGAGCATCGCACCGGCATAGTCCAGAAACGCCCGCGAATTGACATCCCCGCCTTCGATGAGATAGGCCCAAAGCGCGTTCAGGTCTTCAAGCGGTACATTCGAAAATGGCGTCAACCCCGCGTCAGGCTTCGAATCTCCCGGCAGCACAGCGATCAGTGCGCCAGATCGAGCTGCCGCCGCGTGCAGCGCCTCCAGCGCATAGTGGAAGTAGCTGGCGCCACCCAGCGCCCTCACGACGATCAGTTTCGCATGACGCGCCGTCCGCTCGATATAGGCATCGACCGACATCGGATGCTTCAGGCTCATCAGGCTTGCCAGCCGCAGCGAGAAGCCGGCCGACGTTTCGTCATAAGCGGCGGCTATCGCGGCAAGCTCGGTATCGGCAGCCGACAGGAACAGGACATCGCCGGGCGATTGACCGAGATCGATCGCCTCCTCGCCGTCACTGATTGTTCCCTGCTGTGCCAGAAGCAGATGCATCGGTCTTGCCTTATGCCAGTGCTTCGATCGCCTTGCGCACCGCCGCTTCGTCCATCTCGTGCAAGCCGATGACGACAAGACGGGTGCCGCGTGCTTCGCCCGGCGCCCAGGCGCGATCGAAATAGTGGTCGATCCGGCTGCCGACCGCCTGCAACTGCAGGCGCATCGGCTTGCCGGGAACATCGATGAAGCCCTTGAGCCGCAGCACGTCGTGTTCGCCGATAATGTCCTTCAGTGCGTCCACGAATACAGAAGGATCGGCAACGGGGCCAAGCTCGACAACGAAGCTGTCGAATTCGTCGTGGTCATGCGGCACGCCATCCTCGTGCTCGAGCTCGTGGTGAGACTTGCGATTGGCCACGTCATCCTCAGTGCCAACGCCAAGCCCGAGCAGAACGCTCGCCGGAACCTCGCCGTTGCGCGCTTCGATCATCACGGGCTTGCGGGCGATACGGGAAGCGACCTCGTCCCGCACGCGGCCAAGGCCGGCGGTGTCGAGAAGGTCGGTCTTGTTGAGGACGATCAGATCGGCGCAAGTCAGCTGGTCCTCGAAAAGCTCCTCGATCGGGCTCTCATGGTCGAGCGACTCGTCTTCGACCCGACGAGCCTCGACGGCATCGTGATCGTCCGCGAAGCGGCCTGCGGCGACGGCGGCGCTGTCGACAACGGTAACCACGCCATCGACGGTGACCTGCGTGCGGATATCAGGCCAGTTGAACGCCGCAACGAGCGGCTGCGGCAGCGCGAGACCGGATGTTTCAATAACGATATGGTCGGGGCGCTGTTCGCGCTCCAGAAGCTTGGTCATCGTCGGAATGAAGTCGTCGGCAACCGTGCAGCAGATGCAACCATTGGTGAGCTCGATGATGTCATCCTCGGTGCAATTCTCCGCGCCGCAGCCCTTGAGCACGTCGCCGTCGACGCCGAGATCGCCGAATTCGTTGATAATAAGCGCGATCTTCTTGCCGTTTGAATTGGAGAGCAGATTGCGGATCATCGTCGTCTTGCCGGCGCCAAGGAAGCCCGTGATCACGGTCGCCGGGATTTTCTGCTGGTTCATGAAATTTAACCCTTCATCTTCAGCGGCAGTCCGGCCGCGATAAAATACACATCCGCGGCCTCGGCCGCGATCATTTGATGCAGACGGCCGGCATGATCCCGGAACTCCCGCGCCATGCGGTTTTCCGGGACGATACCGAGACCGACCTCATTGGAAACGATGACGAGACGGGCGCGTGCCGTCGGCAGATACGCCACAAGCGCGGCAAATTCCGCCCCCATGTCGCGGTCTTCCATCATCAGATTGGTGATCCAAAGCGTCAGGCAATCCACCAAAACTGCCCGCTTCTCGCCGTCGATCGCCCGCAGGCAGCCGACAAGATCCAGCGGCTCTTCATGGGTATGCCAGAGATCGCCGCGATCGGCTTTGTGCTTGTCGATCCGGACGCGCATCTCGTCGTCCCAAGCCCGACCAGTCGCCACGTAATGGTGCTCCAGGCCGCTCGAGACGACCAGTTGCTCGGCAAAACGCGACTTGCCCGAGCGCGCGCCGCCCAGGATGAAAGTCGCGCCTGATGATATCGGGCTCATGGAAAACGCTGACCGATCTGCGGAAGCCTTCCGCGAGAGACCGGAACGGCTGCGGAGCGCAGCCGGCAAATCTGTCTTTCAGCCATGACAACCTCCGTGCTGGCAGCGGGCATCGCCCAGGAATGGGCTTTTCGCCCGGCACAGTTGGCAGGTCTCCTGGCTCGCGGGTCTTGGCCGCGATCGGGGCAAACCGGAAACCGGTCGCCCCAGATCGTGCCGGCGGATCTTCCTCGCCTTCCCGGCTGCATTTCATGAAAAGGCGGACGATTCGTAGACGTAAGAGGCGTCCTGCCCCGGTTGATCATGATGCACTGCCAGTGACTTTTCCGTCGCCACTTCCGCGCAACCCGCCTGCACCATTGCAGGCTGTCAGCCACTCGGAAACAGCGCCGGACGGAAAACCCTGACCGCTCTACAGTCGCGGGGTCGGCTATGATGACAGTGCCCGGATTGGGTCCACCGCTTCACATTCCCTTTTCATCCGCACCGATTCAACCGGTCCGGAACCATCCGTTATGGCGCCATCGTTAGGCAAGGCCACTCCTGAAGTCAATCGAAAGCCGTCGCTCCTACGAGCGCCGCTATCCGCCACGAAACGCGACAAAGACGACCTACTCTACAAGATTTATCGTCTTTTATCAGTGGTTTACGTCATAAATAGTTGTTGTCAGCGCCGGTCTTTTGCCGCAATTGCATCGCAAGCGGGTCGCGCCACTGATTTGCCCCTCCCTTCCTCGCACTTGAACGCGCCTGCGCCCGCCTAGTTTTCCTGCCATGCTCCTCAAAATCGATATTCGCCGCTTCGGTCCGTTTCATACCCTTCTCGATATCGGGCGGATGCGCGCTCTGCTGCGGCGCAGCGAGATGGGGATGGTGATCGCCGGCGCGATCGTCGGCGTCATATCGGGCCTGGCGGTGACCGGCATGAGCCTCGTTTCCCGCGAAATGCACAGCCTGATCTTCGGAATCAGCGACGTTGAGCGGCTGAGTTCCTCCCAGATCGACAACAAGCTGCTGTTGCTGACGGCGCCGGTCTGCGGCGGCATTCTCCTGGGGCTGTTGCTGTTCGTGCTTGCCAAGACCCGCAAGAAGCCGATGGTGGACCCGATCGAAGCGAACGCACTGCATGGCGGCCGGCTATCTCTCACCGATAGTATTCTGGTCGCGGTCCAGAACCTTATTTCGAACGGGTTCGGTGCTTCCGTCGGCCTGGAAGCCGGCTACACGCAGTTGGCCGCCGGCCTCGCCTCGAAGCTCGGGCTGAAGCTGCAGCTTCGCCGCTCGGACCTGCGCGTACTCGTTGGGTGCGGCGCAGCGGGTGCGATTGCCGCTGCCTTCAATGCCCCGCTGACCGGCGCATTCTACGCCTTCGAGCTCATCATCGGCTCGTACACCATCGTCTCGCTGACGCCGGTCGTCGTTTCTGCGCTGGTGTCGACGCTGGTGGCGCGGCTGCTCGGTGGCAGCGATTTCCTGATCGACGTTGGCGAATTCGGTACGGTCATGCCGGCCGACTATGTGCCGGCTCTGCTGCTCGGCGCATTCTGCGCGGGGGTCGGTATCATGATCATGCAGGGCGTCGCCTGGATCGAGGAATTGGCTCGCCGGAGTTCGATCGCGACGCCGCTGCGCCCTGCCCTTGGCGGCATCGTCGTCGGTCTCCTCGCGCTGATCACGCCGCAGGTACTGTCCGCAGGACATGGCGCGCTCCACCTCAACCTCGGGCGCGACGTCGCCATTCCGGTGCTCGTGGGGCTGTTCCTCCTGAAAGCCTTCGCCTCCGCGATCTCGATCGGTTCGGGCTTCAGAGGCGGCCTGTTCTTCGCGTCGCTGTTCATGGGCGCGCTGGTAGGGAAGTTCTTCGCCTATTCCGCCCCGTACTTCGCTCACGCTACGCTGACACCGGTCATCTACGCGGTCGTCGGCATGAGTTCGCTTGCAGTCGCCGTCATCGGCGGGCCACTGACGATGACGTTCCTTGCGCTCGAAATTACCGGCGACTTTCCGATCACAGCGCTGGTGCTCGCGGCGGTCATCACCTCCTCGCTCGTCGTTCGCAGCACCTTCGGCTACTCCTTCGCAACCTGGCGCTTCCATCTGCGCGGCGAGAGCATTCGCAGCGCTCACGATGTCGGCTGGATCCGCAACCTGACGGTTGACCGGCTGATGCGCGCAGATGTGAAGACCGCCAATGCCACTCTCTCGATCGATGAATTCAAGGAACGCTTCCCCATTGGTTCGGCGCAGCGCGTCGTCCTGGTCGATGATGCCGGCAAGTACAGCGGCCTCGTGCTCGTTCCGGAGATTTACGCGAACCTGACCGACACAGACGAAACCGGCAAGGATCTCAGCGAGTTCATTCGCTACAAGAATGATTTCCTGCAGCCACAGATGAACGCCAAGCAGGCAGCCGCCATCTTCGACAAGACCGAAAGCGAAGCACTTGCCGTCGTCAACAATCTGATTGAGCGCAAGGTTGTCGGGCAGTTGAGCGAGGCGCATACGCTGCGCCGTTACAGCGAAGAACTCGATCGCCGCCGCCGCGAAATATCCGGCGAGATCTAGCCGAGAAGTTCGTCCAGCCAGCGTCTGTCAAGACAGGCTTCCAGCTCGGCCGCAACGTCGTCCAGGGCTTTCTCGACGCCGGCACGATAGTCATTCGTGTCGCCCGAAAGGCCAAAGCTGCGCAGCAAGCGAGAACGGTAGATATCGCTGGCGAACAGCCCATGCAGATAGGTTCCCGCAATCCGGCCGTCTGCCGATACCGCGCCATCCGGCTTGCCATCGACGATCGCGAACGGCCGGCCACAGTCTTCGCCGGAAGTGATACCGAGATGGATCTGGTAGCCGGAAAGCGGGGAACCGTCCTCCACTGTTGTCGCAACACTGTTGCGGACGGTCTTTTCGGGCGCCATTTCCGTCTCGACGTCGAGCAGCCCGAGGCCCGCCATCTCCACGGCATGCCCCTCGATGCCCAAGGGATCATGGACCTTGCGTCCGAGCATCTGATAGCCGCCACAAATCCCGATGACGCGCCCGCCGCGCTTCACATGGGCGAGGAGGTCGACATCCCAACCCTGCGCACGCATGTCCGCCAGGTCTGATATCGTCGATTTCGAACCGGGCAGGATCACCAGCCGCGCATCCGCGGGCAGCCGCTCACCCGCACGGACAAAAACCAACTGCACGTCCGGCTCCGCCTTCAAGGGATCGAGATCGTCGAAATTCGCGATGCGGGTAAAGACCGGCACGGCGACCTTGAGCGCGCCGGCATCGCCGCGCGCCAGGTGCTCGAGCGCCACCGAGTCCTCGGCCGGCAGACGCGAAGCGTGCTTGAGCCACGGCACGACGCCGAAGCATGGCCATCCGGTGAAGCGGCGCACTGCGTCGATACCGGCATCAAAGAGCGAGACGTCACCACGGAACTTGTTGATGAGATAGCCGGATATCATTGCCCGGTCGTCCTCGGAGAGGATCGTATGCGTGCCAACCAGTGAAGCAATGACGCCACCGCGGTCGATATCGCCGACCAGGACCACGGGCACACCCGCGCGGGTGGCAAATCCCATATTGGCGATATCGCCCGCCCTGAGATTGATTTCGGCGGGCGAGCCGGCGCCTTCCACGATCACAAGGTCCGCTCCGGCCGAAACCTCGGAAAAGCTCTGCATCACGTAGTCGAGGAGCGCAGGCTTGAGCTTCTGGTAATCCCGTCCCTTCGCCTGCCCCCAGACCTTGCCCTGAACGATGATCTGGCTGCCGTATTCGGATTGCGGTTTGAGCAAGACAGGGTTCATGTGCACCGAGGACGGCACCCGCGCGGCAAGGGACTGCAGCCATTGCGCCCGGCCGATCTCGCCGCCGTCATCGGCGACCGCGGCATTGTTCGACATGTTCTGCGGCTTGAAGGGACGGACCGAAAGGCCCCGATTGGCAGCAAGACGGCAAAGCCCCGCAACAAGAACGGTCTTGCCGACATCGGAGCCGGTCCCTTGCAGCATGATGGCCTTGGTCATTGTCGCGAACTCCGGAGAACTCGATCCGGCCTACAACGGCCCATCTGCCGCGGTCAATCTCGAGCGCCGAAAATGCGAAGGCCGCGTCACCCGTTCAGGGTAGCGCGGCCTGCCGAAATACGCTGGCGCTTTCGCCCATACACGGCGAAGCTCACGTTCTCCGGGACGCATTACCTGATCCGGAGAAGCGGCGGTGTCCCCCGCCACGCAAGAACAGATAGCGCCACATTGTTACCGGACGGTTAGCAACTCCCTAAGCAAAGATGAATTTCGGCATTTTCCGGTTTTTCTCGATGATTGAACGCCATCGACACGATCTTGGAACGCTCCTGGTAACCTTTTGGTGAGACTGGCAATACGATTTCAAATCAGACGCTTAGACTTCACGCCTCATGCGCAGAAGAGCGATTGATTTCCACGCCCGAACGCGTAGGCTGCCATTCCAAGGCGTCAAGACGAGCGCCACAGGAATAGCCGGACAAACAGGATAAAGATCTCCGCAAGACGCGGAACGCCTAGTTGTGGCGGGGCAGCAAGAATGGGAACGCAAATGAGATCTCTCTGCACGTCGATCCTGCTCGCCGTAGGAATCTGTGCGGCCACTGCGGCTGCGCAGGCTACCGAATGCGGCAACGTCACAATCGCTGAAATGAAGTGGGCTTCGGCGGGTATTGCGGCCAACTTCGACAGGTTCATTCTCGAGAAGGGTTACGGCTGCTCGGTCAAAATCGTCCCGGGCGACACGATGCCCACCTTCCTCTCGATGAACGAGAAGGGTGAGCCGGATATCGCTTCGGAGTTCTGGATCAATTCCGTCCGCACAGAACTCGACGGTGCGGTCAAGGAAGGCAGGCTGATCCAGGCGGCTGAAATCCTTTCGGAGGGAGCTGTCGAAGGCTGGTGGATACCCAAATTCATCGCCGACGCTAACCCCAATATCCGCAGCGTACAGGATGCGCTCAAGCATCCGGAACTCTTCCCTGCGCCGGGCGGTGCATCGCAGGGCGCGGTCTTTAGTTGTCCCGTCGGCTGGAGTTGTCAGATTTCGACGTCCAATCTGTTCCGCGCGCTGGAAGCCGAAAAGAGCGGGTTCCAGTTAATTGAAACCGGCAGCCCTCAGGAGCTTGATGATTCCATCGCAAACGCCTTCCAGAAAAAGGAGGGCTGGCTTGGCTATTACTGGGCACCCACGGCCATCCTCGGCAAATACGACATGACGCGCCTGAGCTTCGGCGTGGGTCATGACAAGGCAGAATGGGACAAGTGCACATCTGTCCCCGGCTGCGCGCGGCCGCAGGTGAATTCCTATCCCGTCTCACGGGCCTTTACGATTGTCACCAAAGCCTTCGCCGACCGTGCAGGACCGGCCATGGATTATTTGAAGCTCCGCTCGTGGGACAATACGACAATCAACGAAGTGCTCGCCTGGCAGGATGAGAACCACAAGAGCAACGAGGAAGCCACCGTCTACTTCCTCCAGAACTACGCCGCGCTATGGACCAAATGGGTTCCTGCCGATGTCGCGCAGAAGGTCAAGGCCGGGCTCTAGGAAGAGCAAAGCAATCGCTCACCAGACGGTGCAACATTCTTCGCTTGATCAGCGCAGGATTCGCGCAAGAGTGAGCGGGCAAAAGGAGCAGCCGTCTTCTGACGGTATCGATTTCCGATAAGCGGCGGCACCCAATCGCGCCAAGCTGCTTGCCCAGCGAAGAGAAAAAACATGACATCCGCCCCGTTTCCCGACCGCGACACAATCGCCTCGAAGCTTGCCAGCCTGGACGAGCAGGAAAAATCCTACGTCTCCCTGCTGATGGAAAATGCGGCACAGGACGAAAACGTCATCGATGGCCTTCACCGACACCTGAACAATGCCGCGAGCGCGCCATTCCTGAATACGCTGAAACTCGAGAGCCTTGGGAAATGGGTTGGCGGCGCGGCACCTGCCCGCCTGCAGATACGCCTCATGGAGGCTGCGAAATCAAGTCAGCACCCGGCCTATGCGGCGTTCCGGAGTGGGCTTTCGCGTTCCGGCGGGCTGGAAAAGGCCTACCCGCCGGCGGCGATCTGACGCCGTATTACCTGGTAGCCGCGCGACCGACCGAACGACCTGCATCCTGTGTCGCGTTTACGGCATTTGCCGTGTCGCGACCGATGCCGCGGATCGTGTTTCCACACGAAGAGAGCACGAGCAGAATTGCGAGGGCGGAGCCGATCTTGGCCATTGTCGTCATTGCGAAATCCTTCTTTTCAATCGTCCAGGCGCGGGCGACTCCGCCGCGCGCATTAAACCCCGGAGGAAGAAAAGAGGTCCGTACTAAGTTGTCAAGCCGCAACGGCCTTGGCTTTTTCCGCAAAGGCAAAGCGGATGCTATCGGCTACGGCCCGCATCGGGTTGTTCATCTGTGACGCCGTGAGCAGCCTGATGTCGAAGGAGCCGAGTTCGGGCAGCCCCTCCTGCACGCCGAGGATTGTCATCTCATCGGTGACATAGGAGCGCGGCAGGGGCGCGATCGCAAGGTCGGAGACGACAGCCGCCCGCTGGGCCATGGTGTGACCGCTGAGGAAGGCGACACGATAGCCACGCTTCATGCGGTCAAGCTGAGACAGCGCCTCGGACCTCCAGATGCAGCCATCCTCCCAGATCGAGATCGGCAGCGGATCGCGGCGGTGCGCCGTACCGCACTTGGCACCGGCCCAGATGAGCCGCTCGCGGAAGACGATCTCCCCATCCGTCGGCAACGGACGCGTCGCGCAATTGATCAGCGCCAGGTCCAGGCGCTGCTCTTCCATCCGCTTCTTGAGGCCGATGCTCATGTCGATCGTGACATCAACCATGATGCTCGGGAAACTCTCGGCGAAGCTTTTCAGGATATTCGGCAGCAGCCGTTCGCCGATATCTTCAGGCGCGCCGAGCCGCACGACGCCGCTCAGCTCGGGCATGATGAACCGCGAGACGGCCTCGTTCGACAGAGCGAGGATGTTGCGCGCGTAGGAGAGCAGCACCTCGCCATGCTGGGTCAAACTGACCGATCGCGCATCACGCAGAAACAGCGTGGCGCCGAGCTGTTCCTCCAGCTTCTTGATCTGCATGGAGACCGCCGACGGCGTCCGATAGACGGCTTCCGCGGCCGTGGAAAAATTGCCAGTCTCTGCAATGGCAACGAAGGTGCGCAGCACGTCGTTGTCAAGCAAAGGAATGGGACGGCGAAAGGGAATGCTCATCGTCACATCTTTCAATTTTTCTGAATTTGACTTCCATATCATTTTGTTTGATTGAAAGTCAACCCGGCGATACCTTTCGTTCATAGCGGCTAGTACCGATGAAAGGAGGCCGCGATGAACACGCTCATCGTAATCTTCGACATCTTCTACGCATTCAGATCCCGTCAGATCTCACGCCAGACACGCAATCGCACACGCGACCAGTTGGCGCGACTGCCGACACATCTCGCTGATGACCTCGACCTGCAGGCACTGGGTATGGCCGACCCTCGCTGAAGATGCGAGCGCCGCCAGCGGCTTCAAAGACGCATTGAAAGGTTCTAATATACGCTCCGGGCGCGGCGACGGAGCGTAAGGACCATGGCGATGAACGACGCGTGTTTCCAAGGCGATATCCCTGCAGCATATGATCGGTATCTGGTGCCGATCTTGTTTGACCCTTATGCCGCCGATCTGGCGCACCGCCTGGCATCGGTTCATCCGCACCGCGTTCTCGAAGTCGCAGCAGGGTCCGGGGCCCTCACGCGCGCGATATCGTCGGCGCTTCCGCACGCCGAAATCATCGCCACCGATTTGAACCAGGCGATGCTGGATGTCGCCGCATTGAGACATTCTGGCGGGCACGTTGCATGGCGACAGGCTGACGCATTGAGCCTGCCCTTTCCCGATCAGATCTTTGACGCCGTCACGTGCCAGTTCGGCGTCATGTTCTTTCCCGACAAGCAACGCGCTTACCGCGAAATCCTCCGCGTACTGAAGCCGAAAGGGCCTTTCCTCTTCAACACCTGGGACTCCCTCGAGAGCAACGCCTTCGCAAAGGTCATCATGACTGAGACGGATGCGTTGTTTCCAGACGATCCGCTGGACTTCTTCCGGCGAACGCCGCACGGCTACTTTGATGCCGAGGCGATCCTTTCGGAACTTGAACGGGCCGGCTTCCAGTCGACCGCCTTCACCAAGGTCGAAAAGACTGCCCATGCGTCCTCGGCAAGGGATGCTGCAACCGCCTTCTGCAAGGGCAGTCCGCTCCGTATGGAAATCGAGGCACGCAAGCCTAAATTCGACGTCGTGGCACGAGTCACAGCGGCTCTCGAGCAGGCTTTCGGCAAAGGTCCGATCGAAGGGCCGATGTCAGCGCTGGTGTTCACCACCGAGGCGCCACGGTAGATAGCACGCTCACGGCAGCCGCTCTTTGTGCCGACGGGCGAAGGCGCGCACCAAAACACGGCTAGCCCGACAATGCCTCGAATTGTCGGAACATCCGATGCTAGGAGACGTTCCTTCTGGACAACGCACCCTTTGTCGCTGCACTGACTGCGTTTCCCTCAACTGCAGCCGCAGAGGCCCGGCGCTGTCCAAACCAGCACCGGGCTTTATCCGCTCATCTCGACATCCCCCACTTCTTTCAGCATCGACTAAAATAACGCTTGAAATCGCTGCGTCGGAAACCATGATGCTTGCCGTCAGCCAGGAGGGGTGTTGATGTTACAGTATCAGGAGACGCGGCGGTTCAAATGCACGGGCGGCGCTGGGAATCCCTGCATTGTCATCGAACAGATCAGGGTTGCCGATGAAGCCATCCCTAGCCCCAGAACCGATTACATGACAATGGATGGCGAGGTCGCCAATCGCCTCGACAAGAAGCACTTTCTGATCTTGATGAAGGGTGAGGTTGTGAAGATCCAGAGGGCGCTGAGGAAAAAACACTGAGCCAGGGCCGGTCGGCATCGGCCTCGCGGCAGACAGTTCCTGTGATCTTTGCACGGCTGGGGCGTCACCGTTGGGTAGATGTCATCATCGCGTCATCTGACGGTGATGTTTTGACGCACCGAGCGCTGAGACTCGTTTTCATTCCGGCGCTGTTCACCGCTGGAATGACTGATGCTGTATATCATTGCCGTCGCCGGTGCCTTGCTGGCAGCCAATACCCTCAGCCTTATGATCGCGGGATGGCGAATTCGGTCCCGCCAAGACAAGACGCCAAGCGTCGCTGTGCGTCCGCCTGTCTCGATCGTGATACCTCTTTGCGGCATAGAACAGTTCTCGCGGGAAACACTCGAAAGCGCGCTGATCCTCGATTGGCCCGACTACGACGTCATTTTCTGCGTTGCCGACAAGGCCGATCCAATCATTGGTGTTGTCGAGAGAATCCTCCGCGCAAAGCCGCTGGCAAATGCACGGATTTTGATCGGGGATGACCGCATCAGCGCAAATCCGAAACTCAACAACTGCGTCAAGGGCTGGAGCGCGGCGGCGCATGAATGGGTCGTCCTTGCCGATTCCAATGTCCTGATGCCGGCGGACTATCTCGCACGCCTGATGGCCGCATGGCGGCACGACAGCGGCCTCGTTTGCTCGACGCCACTTGGCTCCCGTCCGAGCGGATTTTGGGCGGAGGTCGAATGTGCATTTCTCAACACCCACCAAGCCCGTTGGCAATACGCCGGGGAAGCGCTTGGATTCGGCTTCGCGCAAGGCAAGAGCATGCTCTGGCGCAAGAAGACGCTCGATGCCCACGGTGGCATCCAAGCTCTTGCCGCCGAGATCGCAGAAGACGCCGCCGCCACAAAGCTGGTCAACAGCATGGGCCTCAAGGTGCATCTCGTCGCCGGACCATTCGAGCAGCCCCTAGGCAAAAGGACCTTCCGCGAGGTCTGGGCCAGACAGTCTCGCTGGGCGCGGCTAAGACGCGTCACGTTCCCGCACTTCTTCGCGCCGGAGATCCTGCTTGGCGTGGTTCCTCCCCTATTGCTAGGCATGAGCGCTGCCTTCGTTTCCGGCACCAGCCCCGTCACAATAGCCTTGGCAGTCTTATGCGCCGCCTACGCGCCGGAACTTATTCTTGCAGCCCGCAAGCATTGGCACCTATCCCTGCTGTCACTCCTAGCAATGGTGACCCGCGATGTCCTACAGCCAGCGATCTGGACACGGAGTTGGCTGAGAGGCAGTTTCGATTGGCGCGGAAACAGGATGGTGATCGGATCGCAGGAGTCGCGTCTGGAGGGTGGCGTAGCCGAACCGATTGCGAGCCCCTAGCAAACTAAGGCAATCGACCTATCGCGGCGGCAGCCAGCCGCTCGTTTTGAACTCAAATTGCCATCGGAACCTATAAGCCCGCCCCCGCTAGGTCACTGTTCCGCCGGTAGCGCTGCGCCCGCAACCCACTTTAGATCAACACCATGCGTGGCTGGCCTCCCCCGCACCGCCGGAAGGCACGACGCCCCACGAAATGAATTGGCTGGGCTGTTGTGCCGGCAGACATCCGCCCCGCCGCGCGTCGCCATCGTTCAAAATCACTGATGATATCCATAAATGCTATTCGTTTGATTGATGGGACGAAAACACCCATATTCTACTCATCAAACAAGGCGTCATCCGACGAGGAAAGGAACGGACATGACGACGATTACCTTCAGGCACACCAAGGCGTCCTCAAGCGAAGCTCATCCGCATATTGTCGACTATGCCCGCAAGCTGCTTCATGCCTGGCACCAGTGGCAGGCCGCCCGCGAAATCGAATCCATGCCCTTCGACATGCGTAAGGACATTGGCTGGCCGTCGGCGGATGGCGCGGATGAACGCAAGGTTATGTAATGAATCCGACATTCCTCCCCGCGTGAGAGCGGCGCCCGCCTTCGTGCAGCGCCGCTTTCTCCGTCTTTAGGGGCGCCTAATTAAATCTTGAATTTCAGACACATATATTTTCTTAAAGCACCTTTTCCGAACTTTTGAAGACCGCAAACGTCATTTGACCATCGTCAATTTCAGCAATGTCGCAAATTTGCTCTTTGCGGCCGCATTTATCCATGAGAATGTCGCTTTCAGGATATCGAAACGACGTATTCCAAGCAACGAATAGTGCATTCGCACCTCCAGCACGGATTTGTCTCGTGAACAAGATGTCGCATAAGCAACGCTCCCTCGTCTTCTTCATGGTTCCGCAGTTTACGATGCTGCCCTTTTCAGCGGCGATCGATACCCTGCGCATTGCCAACCGCATGCTCGGCTACCAGGCCTACACGTGGCGGCTGACCTCGGTTGACGGGCAGAAGGTCTATTCTTCCTGCGGCATCGGCGTCGAGGCAAATACGTCGCTTGCAGACGAACGCCGCAATCTCGGCGGCGAATATCGCCCGAGCATGGTGCTGGTCTGTTCCGGCATCGACGTCGAAGACTTCAACAACAAGTCCGTCAGTGCCTGGCTGCGCGAATCCTACAACCGCGGCGTCGCCGTCGGCAGCCTTTGTACCGGCGCGCACATCCTCGCGCAGGCGGGGCTTCTGAACGGCAAGCGCTGTGCGATCCACTGGGAAAACCTGCCGGGATTTTCGGAGGCCTTTCCGCAGGCCGAGGTCTATGCCGATCTCTATGAAGTGGACAGCAATCTCTACACCTGCGCCGGCGGCACCGCATCGCTGGACATGATGCTGAATCTGATCGGCCAGGATTTCGGCGAAACGCTGGTGAACCGGGTCTGCGAGCAGCACCTGACGGATCGCGTCCGCAGCCCGAACGATCGCCAGCGCCTGCCGCTGCGCGCGCGCCTCGGCGTCCAGAATGCCAAGGTTCTCTCCATCATCGAACTGATGGAAGGCAACCTCTCCGAACCGCTGTCGCTGCTGGAGATCGCGGACGGGGTCGACCTGTCACGCCGCCAGATCGAGCGATTGTTCCGCCAGGAAATGGGACGCTCGCCGGCGCGGTATTATCTGGAGATACGGCTGGATCGCGCCCGCCACCTGCTGGTGCAGTCCTCCATGCCGGTCGTCGAAGTCGCTGTCGCCTGTGGTTTCGTTTCGGCTTCGCACTTCTCCAAGTGTTATCGCGAACTCTATCATCGCTCGCCGCAACAGGAGCGCGCAGAACGCAAGATGACGATGGCAACCGCACGCCAGGCCATCGCCGCGTGATGTCGGCCCCGGGCGGCTATTGAGCCGCCTCCGCCGTCATCCGCGCGTCGGAATAGACCTGATTGCGCCCTTTGTGCTTGGCCATGTAGAGAAACTGGTCGGCGGCATTGAGATAGTTGTCGAAGGTTTCGTAGTCCGAAATTTCGGCAACGCCGATCGACACGGTGACGGAAAGCTCCTCGTCATCCGCCATCACCTTCATGCGTGAGATATCCGACCGTATCTCATCACACAGCTTGCTCGCGGCCATTGAATCCATCATCGGGAACAAGATCGCAAACTCCTCACCGCCGAGGCGCGAAAGAAGGTTGTCGCTTCCCTCGAAGATCGTCGCAAGCCGGTCTGCGACCGCCTTCAGCACCTCGTCTCCGATCTCGTGCCCGTATGTATCGTTCAGCCGCTTGAAGTGATCGATATCGAGGATCGCGACGGCGGCCGCGGTCTTCTGGCGCAGGCACTCATTCACCAGCTTCGGCCCGAGATCGTAGAAGTAGCGGCGATTGTAGAGGCCCGTGAGGTAGTCGCAGGCCGCAGCCGCCCGAAGCTGCTTCAGCTGCGCCAAGGTCTCGACGTTGTTGGCGACCCGGCACTGGAGTTCCTCAGCCACGAACGGCCTGTAGAGAAAATCCGAAGCGCCTGCCTTGAGGAAGCTCGCAGAAAGCAGGCGATCGCTCGAGGATGAAACCCCGATGATCCGCAGCCGGTCAGAGCCGAAGTGCCGTCGTATCCGCCGCGTCAGCTCGAAACCGCTCATGTCGGGCATATGATGATCCGTGATGACGACCTCGATATCGTCGTAGGTCTCGAGCGCGGCGAAGGCTTCGAGGCCGGAAGCGGCTTCCACAACTATATACTGTTGCGCTTCGAGCAATCCGACCAGAAGTTCGCGCGCGGAAGCGACGTCGTCGACCACGAGAACCCGCATCTTCCTGTTCGAGAATGCCCGCCTGACGCTGGCAACGACGCTGTCGAGCGCGAACTCGTTGTCTTTTAGCACATAGTCGATGACATTGCGCGCCATGATGCGGTTGCGCGTATCGAGGTCGAAAGTGGCGGTGAAGACAATGGTCGGGATACCGGCCTGTATGGTGCAGTCGAGCGCCTCGCCATAGGGCGCGTCCGGCAAATTGAGATCGACAATCGCAATCGTGTAATCGTTCGGCGACTGGACGATCGTCTCTTCAAGCACTTTCAGGGAGGCACACGGTTTGACGTTCAGACCGAGTTCCGCATGAAGCCGGTGGCACAGAACCGCAGAGAACATCCGGGAATCTTCAACCAGGAGCACCCGCTGGCCACCAAAACGTGGTCCGAATCCATCCCGATGGAGATCCTCCTGGAACGCCATTCACCCCTATCCCCCAGATAGCCGCCGCAGTCCGAATCGACCGTCTTCTCGACTTTTGTGAAGATAACTCACAGAAACACGCCTGAGAAGATATCGAGGCGTGGCAACACCGGAAATTGCAAAAACCTCCGTTTCCGGGGCGTGAATGCGTCCCGCCTACGATCCCCGAGCGCGGGAAGCGCGTCAGGCAACGGCCCGCTCCCTGCGCATCGACTGGATCTGCAGCAGCGTGTCGAGGTTCTGGTTGACGCGGCAGTAGAACTCTTCATCGATGAATGGCCGCAGCATGAAGTCGTTACCGCCGGCTTTGAGGAACCGCGCCGACAGCAGCCGGTTGGACGATGACGACACGCCGATGATGCGCAACTCGTGCGAGCCGATGTTGGCGCGTATGCGTCGCGTCAGCTCGAAGCCATCAATATCGGGCATGTTGTAGTCGGTGATCATCAAGCCGATGTCGCGGTTCGCCTTGAGGATTTCGAGCGCCTTGGCGCCGCTTTCCGCGATGCTGACCCGGAAATTGTAGCGCTTGAGGCGGCTCGAGAGCAGCGCGCGGGCCGTAGCGCTGTCATCGACAATCAGAACGTGATGACGATGATTGGTAAGGAAGCGGCAGATCGATTCGGCAAGAAGATCGACCGCGAAGACATTGTCCTTGAGGATGTAATCGACGATGTCCTTGGCGATCAGCTTGTCGCGCATCCCCTCCTGAAACGTGCCGGTGAAGACGATTGTCGGGATGCTGAGATCGACCAGATATTCCAACGCCTCGCCATTTTCGGCACCAGGCAGATTGATATTGGAAATGGCAAGCGTGATCGGGTCGGTGGACTTGTCATATGACAGCTGCAGCTCTTCGAAGCTCCGGCAGATCTCGACGTCGATATCGAAAAGCTCCTTCAGCCGCCTGCCGATCATCGATGTGAAGACATTGGAATCCTCGGCGAGAATAATGCGTGCACCGGCAAACATGCCTCCGGAATATTGCATTCCTGAAATACCCAAAAACGCCATTTCAAAACCTTTTGATAAAATAGTATCCCCGCTGCAAAGCGGTACAGTAGCCGGTTTGAATAAGTATTAATCTGCTGCGGTCACTGACCAACAAAAAGGCGGCCACGAGGGCCGCCCTGACTTTCTTCGAAACATGCTTAAAGGACTATGCCCGCAGCGCGGCGTTGTCCGCATCGAAGGGGCTCTCACCGACGACGGTGGCATTGTACGTCGTGCCGAGGATCTTGATCTTCAGCTTCGTGCCTTCCTTGGCGTAATCGGGCCGCAGCATCGCCAGCGCCAGCGAGCGGTTGATGCGGAACCCGAACGTGCCGTTTGTCGCACGTCCGACGAGCTCGCCCGCCTCGTTGTAGATCGCCTCGGAACCACGGGCATCGACATCGTTGCCCGTTTCGACGACGAGGGTGGCGAAGTTCCACTTCAGACCCTTGTCCTTGTAGGCCAGCAGCCCCTCGCGGCCGAGGAATTCCTTCTCCGGCTTGATGAAGCGGTCGAGCGCAGACTCATAGGCGTTGTACTCGATCGACATTTCCCGAGGGATCAGACGATAGGACTTCTCGACCGACATCGACAGCATCGCGCGAATACCGAACGGCTTGATGCCGAATTCGGCGCCGGCTTCCATCAGCTTGTCGAAGATGTAGTTCTGCATCTCGATCGGGTGATGCAGCTCCCAGCCAAGCTCGCCGACGAAATTGACGCGCAGCGCATGTGCACTCGCAACGCCGATCGAGATCTCTTTGCCTGACAGCCACGGGAAGTCCTTGTTCTCAAGGCTCGTCCGCGTGAGCTTCTTGAGCAGGTCACGCGACTTGGGACCGGCAAGCACCAGCACACCGAGTCGCTGCGTGATCTGCTGCAGCCGAACGGAACCATCGGTCGGCGCGAGCCTGCGCAAATAGTCATGGTCGTGCGCCTCGTAGGCGCCGGCTGAGACAAGGTAGAAGCGGTTCGGAGCCCATTCGTAGACCGTGAACTCGGCGCGAACGCCACCGTGAACCGTCAGCATGTGGCAGAGCGCAATTCGGCCACGCTTCTTCGGGATGGCGTTGGCAAAGATCGATTCCAACCACGCGCGTGCGCCGGGGCCGGAGACTTCCATCTTGGCAAAGGCGGACATGTCGAGCACACCGACATTCTTGTGCACGTTCATGACTTCGTTGCCGACATGCTCGAAGTAGTTCGAACGACGGAACGACCAACGTTCGAGGATGCGGCCATCCTCTTCAGGATCGGAGTGATTATGGTTGGTGAGAACATCCTCGCCAACGCCAATCTGGTCCTTCGGCAGGTCGTAGCCTTCAGGTGCAAACCAGTTGGCGCGCTCCCAGCCATAGACGGAACCGAAAACAGCACCCAGCTTCTTCAGGCGATCGTAGACCGGCGTCGTCTTCAGCGGACGAGCGGCACCGCGCTCTTCATCGGGATAGTGCATGGTGAAGACGTTGGCGTAGGCCTCTTCGTTCTTGGCGATGAGGTAGCCTTCGGTCGCATAGGGACCGAAGCGACGCGGATCGACGCCCATCATGTCGACGGTCGGCTCGCCATCCACGATCCATTCCGCCAACTGCCAACCAGCGCCGCCGGCTGCGGTGATACCGAAGGAGTGCCCCTCGTTGAGCCAGAAATTGCGGAGGCCCGGTGCGGGACCAACGATCGGGTTGCCGTCGGGCGTATAGGCGATGGCGCCGTTATAGACCTTCTTGATGCCGACTTCGCCGAAAGCCGGCACACGGGCAATCGCGGTCTCGATATGCGGCATCAGGCGATCGAGCTCTTCCTGGAAGAGTTCGTACTCGCTCTCATCCGACGGACCGTTGACATAACAGACCGGCGCGCCGTGCTCATACGGCCCGAGAATAAGGCCGCCATTCTCTTCGCGCATGTACCAGGCGCTGTCGGATTCGCGGAGCACGCCCATTTCCGGCAGGCCCTTGGCCTTGCGCTCGAGGATGGCCGGATGCGGCTCGGTGACGATATACTGATGCTCGACCGGGATAACTGGAATGTTGATCCCGACCATCTCGCCGGTCTTGCGGGCAAAGTTGCCGGTACAGGAGATGATGTGCTCGGCGGTGATCTCGCCCTTGTCCGTCGTCACCTTCCAGAGGCCATCAGGTTGCTGCTCGATCGCAGTGACGGTAGTGTTGCGATAAATCGTGGCACCGCGGTCGCGCGCACCCTTGGCGAGCGCCTGGGTCAGATCTGCAGGCTGGATGTAGCCGTCGTCGGGATGCTGGATCGCGCCGAGGAGACCATCCGTCTCGCAGAGCGGCCAAATCTCCTTGACCTGTTCCGGCGTCAGCACGTTGACCTTGACGCCGATCGTCTCCGCGATGCCGGCGTAGTACATGTACTCGTCCCAGCGATCCTTGGTGCGCGCCAGGCGAATGTTGGAGACCTGGCTGAAACCGACATTCATGCCGGTTTCCTTCTGAAGCTCCTGATAGAACCGAACCGAGTACTTGTGGATCTGGCCGACCGAGTAGCTCATGTTGAACAAGGGGAGCAGACCCGCGGCATGCCATGTCGAACCGGAGGTCAGTTCCTTGCGTTCGATCAGGACGACATCGTCCCAGCCCTTCTTGGCGAGGTGATAAAGCGTCGAAACGCCAACGACGCCGCCGCCGATGACCACTGCGCGCGCATGTGTCTTCATGGAGAATTACCCTCTGTTCTACTAACCTGTCCGACGAATGCCGCCGACGGAAATCGCCTTTGCGAACTATGCAGCGAGGCCGGGCTTGCCAAATGCCTGTTTACGACATGCGAAAAGCTTGCCGCGACTGCATGCAAATAGGCAAGCCGCAAAAGGCCTTTGGTCGAAAATCCGTGGACAAAAATTGTGATCAGAGCGCGCCGTCGTTCACTTTACGACGGCCGATCCCTTGATGATGTCGATCGTTTCGCCGCCATCGAGCCCGATGCGATCACCGTCAGGCGCTGTGATAAAGCAGCCCGACTGGCAGAACGTCTCGGATGCACCAGGATCGAGCACGAGCTGCATCTTGTGACCGCCCTCGGTAAGGACGATCACAACAGCGGCGCTGTCGGTATTGGTGATGGAAGCTGCGTGAGTTTGGCCTACGGCCATGAGCGAAAAAAGCAGTACGACGGCAAATCTTGCCATGCAGTGCGGCGCGGATGTTGCGCCCTCCCTCGGAGCGTCTCGGCGCTGCTGCCCCCTGCAGCGAAAACCCGATTGCAGGCGTTATACGGCGATCGCTCTGAACGATCGCTGAACAACGCCTTTACCCCTTGAGATTGCCATCAGCCGACTTGCCGCGCAACCGGCGCACAGTGCCAGCCTCGTCGTCCATTTCGCTTGTCTCGGAGACGTCGTCGATCTTCGCCGGCGCCTTGCTTGCGGGAGTTGCCCCGCCGACTTGGTCCGGCTGGCGATGGAATACGACATCGCTTTGCGGAAGCGGGATTTGGACGCCCTCCTCCCTGAACCTCTTGAGGATCGCGATCCGGAGATCGTTCCGGACCTTCAGACCATCACCCATGTCGGCAAGCATGAAGCGAAGCTCGAAGTCCAGCGAATACGGTCCGAAGCGCAGGAATTCGACATGCGGCTCAGGATTGCGCAGGACGACAGGCACGGCATTCACCAGCTCCAGCAGGATGTCCATCACCTTCTGCGGATCGGAATCGTAGCTCACCGAGACCGGAATTTCGGAACGCCCCATCTTATTGCGATGGGTCCAATTACCGACCGATGCGTTGATCAGCTCGGAATTCGGCACGATGATTGACTGCTTGCGGAATGTCTCGATCTCGGTCGCGCGCACGGAGATGCGCTTCACGATGCCCTCAGCGGTACCGGAAACCACGTGGTCGCCGACCTTGAAGGGCCGTTCGACGAGCAGGATCAGGCCGGAGACGAAGTTCGACACGATGTTCTGGAGGCCGAAACCGATACCAACCGACAGCGCGGAGGCGACGAGTGCTAGGTTCGAGAGGTCAATGCCCGCGGCGGAAACGCCGACAATCGCCGCAAGACCAACGCCAAGGTAGCCGATTCCTGTCTTGACCGAATTTCGAACGCCAAGATCGACATGGCTGCGCGCCATGACGTTGCCGTCGAGCCAGCGTTGGATCCAGCGCGTCAGCAGATACCCGCCTGCAAAGAGAAGGACACCAGTCATTATCCCGACCAGCGAAATGCTGATCCCACCCAGCCTGACCTCCGTGAGAAGGCGATAGGCGATAAGTTCAAGATCCTGGATGTGGAAGCCCCACAGGAGCAGCACCAGCGGAATCCCGACTATCAGCGCGACGGCCGAGATGCACATGCCAACCAACAGGCCCGCTTGGTCGATGGCAACAGGGCCGAGTTTGAAACGCTTCTGGAGGAAACGACCAAGCGATGTTTCGCCAAAAGTCTCGCTGCGTGAAATCGCTTTGCCCGACAGCAGACCAATATAGGTCGTGACGATAATGGCACCGGTGATGATCAGCTGCGTTGCAACGAAACGCGCAAGCCCGACATAACCGGTCAGCGCGGTAATGATCAGCCCCCCACCCAGCACGCGCAGAATGATCGCCATGCCCCGCGGCCAATGGCGTCCCGGCGCGTCGGGATCGCCATTTCGCGCCAGCATCGGCCTGCCAAACGAGGCCGCGATCAGAATGAAGCCGATGATCAGCGCCGCAATCAAACTTTTGACCACGGTCAGGACGAGTGGGGACCCCATCGCCTCGCTGATGCTGCCGAAGAGGTAGTCAAGCGCATTGACGATGGCCATCGCGAGCAAGCAGGCTCCGATGGAACTCGCACCGCGGTTGGAAAGCTTGACGAGACGCCAATGCGGCTCCCTCGGTGCGAACACCGCATTGGTGAAACGCCTGACGAAATAGATCAGCCCGATCGCACCGAAAAGCGCCCCGATGATCGGCGCGATATCCGGTCTCAGAACATTGAAGCTGTTGAGGAAGAAATAGGACGTCACCAGGAGGGTGGTGAGCGCGAACGTCCGGATCAGCGTCGACCAGAAAGCGATCGAGAGACGATTGATATAGGAGGGCTGCTCGTCCGTTTCCTTGCGCTGCAGGTAGCGACCGAAGATGCGGTAACCGCCGGACAACAGCACCAACGCCGTCACAAGCGACATGAAGATGGCCGCAAAGAACGCGAAAGCCTTGAACTTCAGTACAAATCCCAGCCAGCTTCCAAGGGCCTGGACAAACTCCGACCCCTCCTGGACGAAGGCGCGCGCCGCATCGTCGATAACGGAAACCGAGACATCGGTGCGTCGCAGCAAGGTCGCGGCGAAAAGCTGTCGGCGGGTTTCGGCAATGAGGTTGCCAAGCTTGCTGATGGAAGCAGAGAGGGTCTCGGCATCACCGGTAACGGCGTTGATCTGGGCGCGCTCGGCCGTCAGGGCGTTGCGTTCGGTCGTAACGATCTCCGCTTCGGCCGGCTGACCTTCCTTTGGTGGATCGCCCAGCTCGCCAAGGCGGTTCTTGATCTGGTCGAGCCGCGGCCGGAGGCCGACGGATATGTTGAGAACCGAGCGCCCAAGTTCGTCGGTCTTTCCGGCCAGAGCCACCAACGCGTCATCGTCGGCGCCTTTCTGCCTGACGCCCTCCTCGAGTGCGACGAGATCCTGCTTTGCCTTCTCCAACGCCTTGGCGGCCTGCTCGATCGGACCGTCAGCAACTGAGGCCTGCTCGGTCGCCTGGGGCTGTTGCGCGGCCTGCGGTTGAGGCGCCTGCGCGCTTGCAAGGCTCGCGCCAACGGTCGCCAGCGCAGCGACTAGGAAAATGCGAAGCAAGAGTTGGGTCGGCCGCAAAATATCCCCGCTCGGAAGGTTCTGGATCAAAATTGGAGTCCAGTTTTTCATAAGAAAGAAAGGCAACAGAAAGGCGACGCGCTCAGAAGCCTGCGCCCGGCTGTGCCAGATATTCTAGTTCCGCCGCGGTCGATTGTCGTCCGACGATGGCGTTTCGATGCGGAAATCGACCGTAGGCGGCAATCACCTTACGGTGGCGAAGCGCATAGTCGATATATTCCTCATCGCCAAGCGCCCTGAATAGCGCCACGGCACGATCCTGCTCGGCCAGATCTTCGCAGTGCTCGAAGGGCATGTAAAAGAACGTCCGGCATTCCGGGCTGACCTGCTGGTCGGCTCCAGCTTCCACGGCAAGCTTTGCTTCGCGTAGAGCAAGCCCATCGGTGGCAAAAGCGAGCGGTGTCGCGCGGTAGATGTTGCGAGGAAACTGGTCCAGCACGATTACCGCGGCAAGCCTGCTGTGGGGCGTCGCGCGCCACTCCTCCGACACGTCGCGCGAGAGCGCAAGATGCGTGTCGCGGAAGCGCTCGCGAATATTGCGATCAAGCTCCGTTGCCGCTTTGAACCATTGAGCGCGGCCGCACTTCTCGAACCAGAAGTCGAAGACCTCCTGTGGCGTGCAGACATATCCGAGTTCCATGTTTCCTCCCGCGAGAGTCGCCCGACTGAATGGCGGCCAACTATTTCGTGCCGATCCTGTGACCCGACACCTCGGCGCCTGCATCCGGCACCAGCCGCAGGAAGCTCACTGCCGATATGATGCCGATTGCGCCGACGACAAGAAACGCCCATCGGAAATCGACGAGCCCCGGCCCCTCGACACCGCGCAAGGCGACGGAGACGTTGAGCACCGCCGCCGCGATCGCCACGCCGAGCAACATCGAAACCTGCTGCAGCATGCTCGACAGCGTGGAAGCCGAACTGCGTTGCGCAGAACTGATATCGGCAAAGCCCAGAGTATTCAGTGCCGTGAATTCCATTGACCGCGAGAGACCGGCGATCATCAACAGCGCGTAGATAACAATACGCGGCGTCTCGGGAACGAGAAAACCGCAGGCGGCAATCGCCGATGCGGCAATCAACCCGTTGAAGAAGAGCACGGCGCGAAACCCAAATCTGGCGAGCAGCGGAGTCGTGACGACCTTCATGCCGAGATTTCCGAGAAAGTAGACCAGCAGATAGGCCCCCGCTTCGATCGAGCTCAATCCGAAGCCCAGCTGAAAGAGGAGCGGCAGGAGGAACGGCGTCGCATTGATCGCAAGGCGGCTCGCCGTCCCGCCTGAGAGTGTCGCGATCGCAAAGGTCTGCACCTTGAAGGCGGACAGATCGAGCAATGGATTGCTGACCCGCAGGAAATGCCGCGTCGCCATGACCGAAAGCACGAGTCCCGCCACCAGCATCAGCAAAATTGGCAGGCCGCCATGCCCTTTCACCGAGAACTCAAGTGCTGCCAGCAGGAAGGTCAATCCGCCGCCGCTGAGAACGAAGCCAAGCAAATCCAGCCGCCCGGCATCTTCCTCGCGCTGTTCCGGCACGAAACGAAGAACCAGCGCCAATCCGAGCACCCCGATCGGCACATTGATGAGGAAGTTCCAGTGCCAGCTTGCGTAGGTGGTGATGAAGCTGCCAAGCAGCGGACCGATAACGGGAGCCGTCAGCGCCGGCCAGGTAATCAGCGCGATCGCCTGAACGAGCTCCGATTTGCGGGCATTCTTGAGGACAATGATCCGGCCGACCGGCGTCATCAGCGCACTGCCCGCTCCCTGCACCGCGCGGGCGATGACAAACTCCGCAAGCCCATCGGAGAGCCCGCAGAACAGCGAGGCGATCGTAAAGACGGCGATCGAGGCCATGAAGACGCGCCGTGCGCCGTATCGATCCCCAAGCCATCCCGAAAGCGGAATGAAGGCCGCCATCGTCAGCATATAGACCGTGATGCCGATGCTCATGGATATCGGTTGAACGCCGAAACTCGCCGCCATCTGCGGCAGTGACGTCGTGACGATGGTGCCGTCGAGAATCTGCATGAAAAACGAAACGGCAACGACCAGCGCGACGATCTTTGCCCTGCGGATGCTCTCCACATCGTCTTTCTCAGTCGTCTGCATAGCTGTCATTGATCTGCCAATGTGGAATTGGATGCATCCGGATAGAACGGACACAGAAGCGGGATCCGAGGCGTGCCGAACAGCACTACCGCTTGATAGGCCGATCGGCGCAGCCCGAAAAGAGAAAAATCCTGAGATCTCAGAGGATTTTGTGAGCAGGGGCACCGATCAGCGGCGGTTGCGGCTTGCCCCCTACCCGGCTCTTGCACTTCTGGATAAGGCGTCAATCACCGCCTCGGACTCCGCTGTCCAACCGAAAAGCAGCTCGATTGCGAGCAGCGACGCTTCATGGTTGCTGCGCATTGTGTCAGCCGCGATTAGTTCTGCCGTACAGTCCCTAAGCACGATGCAACGATAGTCGCGAAAAGTCGCGTCACGGACTGTGGACTCAACGCAGATGCTGGTCGTGGCGCCGGTGAAGATGAGCGTGTTGATCCGCCTAGCGCGAAGGAGGCTATCGAGCGACGTTTCGAAAAATGCACTGTAGCGATGCTTAGAGATCACGTCGCCTGGCTGGGGCTCGAGTTCCGGGACAATTGCAGTGTTCCAGGTATCGCGCACCAGGATTTGGCTTTGGATGCCGCTCGGGGCGACCACTGCTTCCCCGATATTCATGCGCTTGTGCTTGATGCGGTGTGGAGCATCTTCGTTACCGGCATCGGAAAGGTCGGCATTATGCTCTTGCCTGGTGTAGACGATGAGCAATGCGTTACGCCGCGCTGCTTCGAGCAACCGCGAAATCGGCTGAACGAGATGCGCGATGGGCGCGACGTCAAGGCCGGCGCGATCGAACATTCCACCACGGCAGCCGAAGTCGTTCTGCATATCGATGACCATGACGGCAGTCCGGCTAGGATCGAAGCTGACCGCTTCAGGGCGAGCAGCAATGGATAGCTGCATTTCCATTCCCATCCCTCCCAAATCGAGTAGCGTGGTGCTCGAGCTGCCCACAACCATAACACGCTGGAATCTGCCTGCATCGACTAGGGCAAAGTCCAAACCCTCGGGAATGGAGCCGGCGACCATAACCGCGAAAAGGCAGGATTTGATCCACCGCAACGCCACCTGAGAAAGAACTCGTTATACGCGAATCCTGAAACAGAAACAATTTGACACTTGCATCTTCTGCGGCCACCCTGCCGCAGCAGAGGGGTACTCAGTGCCGGCGCAGGGCAATTGCGACGCCGTGACACACCGTCCCGCTTTTGTACTCTCTTGATCGGCCTCGGAGCACAATTCGATGATCGACACGCTGCTTGTTCTCAACACCGGTTCATCGAGCCTGAAGTTTCAGATCTTCGCGGAACGGGACCTAAACGTGCTGATGAGCGGCAAGGTCACCGGTATTGGTGACACGCCTGAGATGCGTGCGAAGCTCCCCAATGGTGAGGAGACGCGAAGTACCCTGCCCGCGAGCACTGATCACAATCTAGCACTCCGCGCGGTGACCGAGCTCATAGGCGGGCACGATCACGGCTGGCGCACAACAGCCGTTGTCCATCGCGTCGTCCATGGTGGACAGACCTTCCGAGAGCCCGTCATTGTCACGCCGGATGTGATGCGCCGCCTCGAGGCGCTGATCCCGCTAGCGCCGCTTCACCAGCCACACAATCTCGCCGGTATCACCGCTTCTGCGAGGCTCGCAAGCGGAGCGCCCGATATCGCCTGCTTCGACACAGCCTTCCACGCAGGGCACGACGAGTTGACCAGCAGCTTCGCGCTACCACAGGAGATCCGCGACAAGGGCATGCGCCGCTATGGTTTCCATGGGCTTTCCTATGAATGGATCTCGCAGGTGCTGTCGAAGGATTATCCGGACCTCCATGCAGGCCGTATCGTCGTTGGCCACCTCGGCAATGGCGCCAGCCTCTGTGCGTTGAAGAACGGCGTCAGCGTGGATACGACGATGAGCATGACGGCGCTCGACGGCATTCCGATGGGAACCCGCAGCGGCTCAATCGATCCAGGCGCTGTTCTCTACATGATCCATAATCTGGAGCTTGGCGTTGAAACGGTGCAGGATATACTCTATGAGCGTTCGGGCCTGAAGGGCTTGTCCGGCATCAGCAACGACGTGGAGGCATTGCTTCAAAGCGACGATCCCAAAGCCGCCTTTGCGCTCGAATATTTCGCCCTGAAAACGGCGCAGCACGTCGCGATGATGGCCGTCTCCATGGGTGGCATCGATGCGCTTGTCTTTACGGGCGGGATTGGCGAGCACGCAGCCCCTGTCCGCGAGGCAATCCTGCGAAGGCTGCGCTTCCTGGGCGATTTCAAAACGCTGGTGATCCCCACCAACGAAGAACGCCTGATGGCAACACAAGCGAAAAAGCTTCTCCGTGCGGTAGCCTGAGGATCTCCGATCAGGCAACACCGAGCTTGTCGATGAAGCCGCTGACGCCCTTGACGTTCTCTACCAGGACACGGATGGCGCGCCGCTCCAGTTCGCTCGATACGGTCCCTTCCAGCACCGCTCTGGAATCCTGAACCGACACCTTGATCGCATCGGTGTCGAGACCAAGGTCTCCCTGCAGACGCGCGCGGATGGCGCGGGCGAGAGCATCGTCACCACTTGCCGTTCTCTCGGCCGGCGCCGCAACGATTGCTTTGAGGAGATCTATTCGGCTGACGATACCGAGAAGGCGCTTGTCGCTGACGACGGGTACGCGCTTGATCTTGTGCTGGAACATCGCCTCGGCGATGGCCGCAACCGGCGTATCTGGCGTCACGCTGATTACGCTTGCTGACATGACATCCGATACCCGCCAACTGCGGCTGCGGATGTAGTCGTCGAGGTCGACGAGCGACGTCTCATCCGGCTTGCTAGCCGACCTGCCGCCACCGAACTCGATGCGCCGGAGGAGGTCTCCCTCTGTCAGCAGGCCACAAACATTGCCATCGTTGTCGATGACCGGCAGGCCGCTGATATTCTTGGCAACCATCAGGTCGATTGCTTGATGGATGCTGCTATCGGCGCTGATCGTTGTGATGTCGGTGTTCATGATGTCTTGAGCAAACATGATAATCCCATTGCACTCTGGAGGAAGTCAAATGGTGCCGACGTGACGCTGCGCAAAGCGCGCATGCATCCGATGCTGAAAATATTGCGCAAATCCACTCCCAAGTCGATCAGGGATTGCGATCTAATTTGACCGGAGATGCGAAGGCACCGCGCCGACGAGACGGGAAGCAGCACCCTTGCCCTCGGCCAATCGCCGACGGGAATGTCCGGCAGCTGCTACAGGGGCCGCCGGAGGGGAGCTCAGCCGAGAATGTTCCTGATGGCGCGCATGAAGACCCGCGATCCGGTCGCGATCAGCTTATCGGGAAAATCATAGTCGGGGTTGTGCAGTCGCGGATGATCTTCACCCGCCCCGAGAAAGAACATTGCTGCGGGCGCCACAGTCCGGAACAGACCGAAGTCTTCAGAAGCTTTCATTGGCAGCAGGCTACTGGCATCGTCATGGCTGACGCCCTCGTCATCCAGGGCGCGCCGCAGCTCCTTGACCGCTTCGGCGGAATTGTAGCACTGGTGGAACACGTCCTCGTAGCTGATCTCCACCTGCAATTGCCCGGCCTTCGCCTGGGTCTGCACCAGTTCCTCGGCACTGGAAACCAGCACGGCCATCGCTTCATCGGTCAGCGTCCGCAGGGTTGCCCAGATCTGCGCTTCGCCGGGACTGATCCCAAATGCCGGCTCCCCGAGCCGCGCATGTGTGACCGTGACCAGCGAATAGTCCGGCCCCAGCGGCCCATTGTTGCCCAATGCTGTCAGATCACTGAGCAGCCGCGCCAGAACGAAAGTCGGCGCAATGCCCTGCTCCGGATAGGAGGCGTGCGATGTCTTGCCCTTCAGAATGATCTTCATTCCGCGCGATGCACAATTGACCGGCCCCTCCTTGAGAAGGACGTGCCCGAGCCGGACACCCGGGAAATTGTGAAGCGAGAGCGATAGATCCGGCGTCAGCGTTGCAAATTTCGGATCGGCAAGCACGGCCGCGGCCCCCGCACCGTTCTCCTCGGCCGGCTGAAACATCAGGATAACCCGCCCCTTGGCAGGCCGCTGCTGCCCGAGACCCTTCGCGAGCGCCATCAGGATCGCCATGTGACCGTCATGGCCGCAAAGGTGGCCCTTGCCCGGCACTGTCGAACGGTGCGCGACATCGGAGATTTCCTCGATCGGCAGGCCATCCAGTTCCGCACGGATCATGATCGTCGGACCTGATGCCGCTCCTTCATAGACGGCCGCGAGGCCATGGCCTCCGATGCCGGCAAGGATGCGATCTGGCCTTGTGCGGCCGAGTTCCTCTTTCACGCGGGATGCGGTTTCCGCCTCCTCACCCGAGACTTCCGGATTGCGATGAAGTTCCCGTCGAAACGCTGTGATTTCGCTTAGTTCTCCATCAGTCAAAAACATCTCAGAATCCTCGGAACACGAACAGCCTTACCTCAAGAGCGCGAGCCTAACCTGCCCGTTTTCCGTAGTCGATGAAGAAGTTCACTACTAAGGTCCGCCACCCGCTGCGGATCGGCAGTTCGCGCCGTAAGCACCTACCCATGTATGAGGTTTCTTTTCATATACAGGAGGCGCTACCGACCGAACCGAGTTGCACGCTGCACTTTTCGGCAGCTACGCATTTGTATATGTAAGGTGGCATTCACAGGAGAAATTGATGGAAGCAGATGACGCTGATCGGTACCGCGCTCCGGCGCTGGATAAGGGGCTCGATATCCTCGAGCTTTTGGCCAGCGTCGAGGAAGGGCTGACCCAGGCGGAGATCGCCAAGCGTCTCGATCGTAGCCCCAACGAATTCTATCGCATGCTCGATCGCCTCGTCCGCCGCGGCTATGTGACGAAGCTGGAGGGTGACCGGTTTACACTGACACTCAAGCTTTTCGGGCTGGCCCAGTTGCACGCGCCAACACGCCGGCTGGCGTCTTTCGCCATGCCATTGATGCGTGAACTAGCGCAGAAGACCAAACAGGCGAACCACCTGGTCGTCTTTGACCGCGGTTCGGCGGTGGTGATTGCGCAGCACGAGGCGCCGGATTACTGGGGTCTCTCGATCCGCATCGGGTCGCACATCAGTCTCTTCGACACCGGTTCCGGCCACGTGCTTCTTGCTTTCCGAAGCGATAAAGAGCGGCAGATGATGATCGCGGAACACGTGCGCAGCCGCGCGGAAGTGAATCTCGGACCGGAGTTTTACGAGCGCCTCGCCCAGATCCGCGAACGCGGCTACGAAATGATGGCAAGCGCCCAGACGGCAGGCGTGCATAACCTTTCCGCTCCTATCCTTGGGCCGGACGGGCGCTGCATTGCGGCCCTCACCTGTCCCTATATCGCGCTGGTCAATGCCGCGGCAGCGCCCGATATCAGCCAGACGATCACCATGGTGATGAAGACCGCCAACGAGCTTTCGCTGCTCGCCGGCTCTGACGTCGGAATACCGACATGACCTGGCAGCACGCCGACATATATTCTCTCGGCTGCGGGCCACTGCCAAGGAAGCCGAATAACAGCGGCATTTGATGCCGATCCCCGCAAAGCCTTAAGGTCATTGTCAGCTAGCGATCTCATTAGAAATCCTGGCGACGGATAGACGCCGTCATGGCCATGGAGGATGCCGCCGGAAGGCAGGCATTCAAGGGAGATAGCGTGTGAACGTATTGCTGGTCGAGGACAACGTCCTTTTGGGAGACGCCGTGCGCGATCACATCGCGGCCGACGGTCATTCGGTCGATTGGTGCCTCAATCTCGCGGAAGCAACCCAAGCGGCCGAAACCGGCAAATACGGCGTCATCCTGCTCGACCTGCGCCTACCCGATGGTAATGGCCTAACCCTATTGAAGGCGCTTAGACGAGAAGCGAATTCCGTTCCCGTCATCATTATGACGGCGCACGACCAGACGTCGGATCAGATCGAGGGACTACGAAGCGGCGCAGACGACTTCCTGGTGAAGCCCTTCGGGCTCTCCGAGCTTTCGGAGCGGATGAAAGCGGCAAACCACAAGCACTGAGACCTGGATTGGCCGCCCGAGGCAATCGATACAACGAGAGAGCCTCGTCCGGCTGCTGCGTGGCAGCAGCCTCGCTGTCTCATTGCCGAAGGCTTGCGAGTTTATCCACCTGTCGGCGGCATCCCGCGAACACATCCAGATTCGGATCGTAGGCCTTGGTCGCCACGTCCATCAGCCCGAGCACGCTGTGGAAGAAATTGTCGTGTGAACGGTCGCTGTCTGCCTGCCTGGCCATGCAACTCATATCGAAGCCGGCCGACTTGGCGAGATCGTCACTGACCCACGCCAGGAACGGCACGTGCGTCTGCTGCGACGGCGCTACGATATAGGGCGCGCCATGCAGGTAAATTCCGTTTTCGCCAAGCGATTCACCGTGATCCGACACGTAGATCGCTGCACCGGCAACCTTGTCGGAATGCTGCTTGAGCTTATCGATGACCGTCGAGACAATGTGGTCCGTGTAGAGGATCGTATTGTCATAGGCGTTGGTAATCTCTTCGGCCGTGCAACTGCCGAAATCATTCGCCCGGCAATCAGGAACGAAACGTCGGTATTCATCGGGATAACGAGCGAAGTAGGCTGGCCCATGGCTTCCGAGCTGGTGCAAGACCAGCACGCTGTCGCCCTTTACGTGGTCGAGCCAATCGTCGACCTTGTCGAGAAGGATAGCGTCGAGGCACTCACCATCCTTGCAAAAACGTGGATCGGCCGACTCCGGCAAGAACGTGAACGGGACCCGGTCGGTGACATGATAGCTGCCGGTGTCATTATCCAGCCAGGATACGTCCACCTTGGCATGGCTCAGCACGTCGAGGAGGTTCTCGGTCGCAAGGCCCTTGTGATGCGTATAGGCCGTTCGCGGATAGACCGAAAACATGCACGGGATAGAAATTGCCGTCGCCGTGCCGCAGCTGGTCGTTTTCGGAAAATAGACAACGTTCCGCTTTTCGAGCTCCGGATTGGTTTTCCGCGCATAACCGCCAAGCGAGAAGTCATCGGCACGCGCTGTCTCGCCCGCAACGATGATCGTTACGCGCGGCTTGTTGAGGTCGGCCGTGTTCACCCGATGCGCATCCGTACCGAGCGGCTCGGCGACGACATGCGCATCCTGCTCGGACGAAACCGCAAAGCGAATGGTGCTGGTGATGGGTACGAATGGGTTCAGCCGGTCGAGTATGTCTCTGTGGGCGCGCCCGACGCCCGCAAAGGCACGGTAGTCGCCGAATCCGACCACGACGAAGACCGCCAGGCAAGCCACGATCACGCTGGTATTATGAGCAAGTTTGGACAGCACCGGGCGATGCCGGATGCGTACCCAGAGGATGACGAGTGACGGAAGTATACCGGTGAGCATCATATAAAGGGCAAAACGCGTCGTTATCAGATGCCCTGCCTCCGCGCCCGTCGACACCGCCGCGTTGCGGATCATTTCCTTGTCCACGACGACGCCGTACTGATCGGCAAACCAGGAGCCAGCGGCTGCCGCAAGAACGAAGAAGATCAAAAACGGCTTGGTGATATACTTGGCGGAGAAAGCCGTGACGATTGCCATGCTCACAGCCGAAATGCCGACGACAAAGAGCACGAACGAGAGATGGTCGGCTGCAAAATAGCTATAGGCCGTGCTCCAGAACGATCTGTTTGTCACAAGAAGCAGGTAGAGAGTCGTAACAAGGCAAAGCGTCACGCTGCCGATTGCAGGCCGCCGCTCGATCAGGCGGTCCTTGGTGGCATTATCTTCCAATTGGTCGTCTCCGCGTGCAGATTTTGGCGTCGACGGAACCAGGATCGAATCATCTGTAGTTGATGGCCGTCGAAGAATATTCGCCAGCCATGACCGGATTTTCTGACAGCCACCTGAATAACCATGGGAAGCGCTGCGGCCGTTTGGCTACCCCTGGATCCCAAAATACTTCTCGAGTCCCTTCCAGCTCTTGTCCATCGCGTAGGTTCCGGACAGGTAAGGAATGGCAATATGTCCGTAGTAGACGGAGAGCTGACGTTCAGCGACGTCCTCATTGATACCTGCCACCTGCTGACTGTAGAGGACCGACACGAGTCCTGTCCGATCGGCGCCGGATTGGCAGTGGAGAAGGATGGGCTTTGGTGCCGCTCTCATGATCGCCAGCAGCTGCTCGGCGCGCTCGGGCGACAAGACCTTGGAAGGCGACATTTCGAAGTCGATATGCCGCACGCCGAGACCACGTGCAGTGGCAATCTCGTCGGCATACCATTTCTTGCCAACGTGCATCCCGCGCAGGTTTATGACCGTCTCGATGCCATGACTGCGCACGTACGATGTCAGCTGCTCAGGCGAGGGTTGCGCCGAACGGTAGAGCTGATCCGCGATGACGGCGTGAAAATTCCCGCTCGCTTGGAGATAAACAATATAGCCCCCGAACATCGCGCCAATCGTAACGGTGCCGATGAGGGATGCCTTCCACCACCGAAAATTCCACAGGCGTTTCATGCCAACCTCGTCGCAACTTTTGCAGCGAGCTAGCAATGCCGGTTTGGCCTGACAGCCACCTGAAAACGGCGTCCTGATGGTGGCGTGACGACGGTCAGGCCAACTGATTGCTGAATTGCGCGCCCGACAAGGTGCGTGAGACCGCATTGCGCCAGCCAGCGATCTTCGTCTGTCGCTCGGCCTCCTCCATGGAGGGTTGGAACCGCCGGCTGCACGCCCATGCTTTTCCGAAACTCTCCTTGTCGGGCCAAACCCCTGCCCGCGAACCGGCGAGCCAGGCCGCGCCGAGCGCCGTCGTCTCGACGACAGCCGACCGATCCACCGGGTTTCCGACAACGTCGGCAAGACGCTGCATCGTCCAGTCGGAACTTGCCATGCCGCCGTCGACGCGCAGGACCGTCTCAATGTGATGGCCGCCCCAATCCTTCCGCATTGCGATGAGGAGATCGAGCGTCTGGTAAGCGACGGACTCGAGCACCGCACGCGCCAGCTCCGACGGGCCGCTGTTCCTGGTCAAACCGAAGATCGCACCCCTCGCCTCCGGGTCCCAATACGGGGCACCGAGGCCAGTAAAAGCCGGCACCACATAGACCTGCTGGTTGGGATCGGCCCGCATCGCCAGCGTGCCACTCTCCGATGCGTTTGAAATCAAGCCGAGGCCGTCGCGTAGCCATTGCACCGCTGCACCGGCTATGAAGATCGACCCTTCCAGCGCATAGGTCGTCTCGCCGCCGAGCCGATAGGCGATCGTCGTAATCATCCGGTTGCCGGATGTCACGCAATCCCGCCCCGTATTCAGCAAGGCAAAGCAGCCCGTCCCATAGGTCGATTTCATCATGCCCGGTTGGAAGCAGGCATTACCGATAGTTGCTGCCTGTTGGTCGCCCGCAACACCGAGGATTGGTATCGGCGCACCGAAGATATCCGGATCGGTGACGCCGAAATCGTCCGCGCAGTCCTTGACCTCCGGAAGCATGGATGCCGGGATCCTGAGCAGGCCGAGTAGCTCCTCGTCCCACCGCCCCTCGGTAATATTGAAAAGCAGCGTTCGCGACGCGTTGGTGGCATCAGTCGCATGAACCCGTCCGCCGGTCAGATTGAAGATCAGCCAACTGTCGATCGTGCCGAAACAGACCTCGCCTGCCTCGGCGCGCTCCCGCAATCCGTCGACGTTGTCGAGCAGCCAGCGCAGCTTGGTCCCGGAGAAATAGGGATCGAGCAGCAGACCCGTCTTCGCGCTGAACAGCTTCTCATATCCATCCGCCTTGAGACTGTCGCAGACTTCAGCCGTCCGCCTGTCCTGCCAAACGATCGCCTTGTGAAGCGCCCTGCCCGACTTGCGTTCCCAGACGACCGTCGTCTCGCGCTGGTTGGTGATTCCGATCGCGGCGATGTCAGTGAGTGGAATGTCGGCATTCGCCAGCGCTTGCCGCGCCGTGCTGACCACGCTCGTCCAGATCTCATGCGGATCATGCTCGACCCAGCCCGGCTGCGGATAGGATTGTTTGATCTCCTCTTGTGCAGACGAGATCATTTTCATCCCGGCGTCGAAGACGATCGCACGCGAGGACGTCGTGCCCTGGTCGATCGCTAGAATATGGCCGCTCATTGTCTTCTCCGGCGCAATAGCTCACCTCGCCGGCGCGAACGCGCCAGCTGAAGCGATAGGTCATTCATAGGAGGGTGTAATGCCGACGTTATGCGGTCGGCGGTTGGCCGGGGCACACACCCCGGCCAACCTTGCTGATCAGTTCGACTGCCAGCTCTTGACCAGTTCGTCGTAGTTGACGGTAACCGGCTTTTCCTTCTCGTTCTCGATCTTCAGCTGCGGCGCGAGGTTGCCCTTGGCGACCGCATCCTTGTTCCAGAATTCGAGATCATGCTCTTCGGCGAGCTTCGGACCGATGTCGCCCTGCACTCCCGCACGTTCCAGGCGCTGCAGCACCTTTTCCTGTTCGGAGCAAAGCGAGTCCATCGCTTCCTGCGCCGTCTTCGCACCGGACGACGCATCGCCGACCGCCTGCCACCAAAGCTGAGCGAGCTTCGGATAGTCAGGAACGTTCGTTCCGGTCGGCGACCACTGAACGCGGGCGGGCGACCGATAGAACTCGACCAGACCGCCAAGCTTCGGAGCGCGCGCCGTGAAGCTCTTGTCGCGAATGGTCGACTCGCGGATGAAGGTCAGACCGACATGGCTCTTCTTCACGTCGACCGTCTTCGAGGTCACGAACTGCGCATAGAGCCAAGCGGCTTTGGCGCGATCGTCAGGCGTCGACTTCATCAGCGTCCAGGAACCGACGTCCTGATAGCCGAGCTTCATGCCGTCCTTCCAGTAGACGCCGTGCGGGCTTGGCGCCATGCGCCACTTCGGCGTACCGTCCTCGTTGACGACTGGCAGACCGGGCTTGACGGCATCAGCCGTAAAGGCGGTGTACCAGAAGATCTGCTGAGCCACTTCGCCCTGTGCCGGCACCGGACCGGATTCGGAGAAGTTCATGCCCTGCGCTGCCGGCGGTGCATAGGCCTTCAACCAATCCAGATACTTCTGGATCGAGTAGACGGCAGCCGGGCCGTTCGTATCGCCGCCACGCGCAACGCACGAACCAACCGGACGCGAGTTCTCGTCGACCTTGATGCCCCACTCGTCGACCGGAAGGCCGTTCGGAAGGCCCTTGTCGCCGTTGCCGGCCATCGATAGCCAGGCATCGGTGAAGCGCCATCCGAGTGATGGGTCCTTCTTGCCGTAGTCCATGTGGCCGAAGACCTTCTTGCCGTTGATCTCACGGCCGGTGAAGAATTCGGCAATGTCCTCGTAGGCAGACCAGTTGACCGGAACGCCGAGATCGTAACCATACTTCGCCTTGAAGTCGGCCTTGTTCTTCTCGTCGTTGAACCAGTCGTAGCGGAACCAGTAGAGGTTCGCGAACTGCTGGTCGGGAAGCTGGTAGAGCTTCTTGTCCGGTGCAGTCGTGAACTTGGTGCCGACGAAGTCGTTGATGTCGAGGCCCGGGTTGGTGACATCCTTGCCTTCGTTCGCCATCCAGTCGGTCAGCGAGCGGGCCTGCTGGTAGCGCCAATGCGTACCGATGAGGTCCGAGTCATTGACATAGGCGTCATAGATGTTTTCGCCAGACTGCATCTGCGTCTGCAGCTTTTCGACAACGTCGCCTTCGCCGATGAGATCGTGCGTGATCTTGATACCGGTGATCGCGGTGAAGGCCGGCGCCAGAACCTTCGATTCATATTCGTGCGTCGTCAGGGTTTCGGAAACGACCTTGATGTCCATGCCGGCGAAAGGCTTCGCCGCATCCATGAACCACTGCATTTCCTTTTCCTGGTCCGCGCGGGAAAGCGTCGAAAGATCGCCGATTTCCTTGTCCAGGAAAGTTTTCGCTTCATCCATGCCGGCATAGGCGGCGCCCGCCATGGCCAGCAACATGCCTGCTGTCGTCGCTAGTAAATGCCTTCGCATAATATCCTCCCAGGGTTGCGATTGCAGTCTTCACGTTCAGGCGGCCAGTACCCCCGGCCATCTGTATTTCCCTGCCGTCACACGTAGCGGAAGACGCCGATGGCGTAGACTACGGAGAGGGCAAGAGCCCACCACAGGTTGGGTCCGACAAGACCCAGCCATGCGAGATGAATGTACGCTGCGCCAAGCAGCGACACGAAGAGCCGATCCCCTCGCGTCGTTTCGAACCTGAGGATTCCGACACGCGGCGAGCCGCCCGGCACGAAATACTCCCAGATGCTCATGCCAACGAGCAGCATGAAAATCGCCAGGAAAAACAATGCAGTCGGCAGCGTCCACGCCATCCAGGAAAAGTTCATGAGTGGTCCTCCCTTGTCAGACGCGGCCGAGCGCAAAGCCCTTGGCGATGTAATTACGTACGAAGTAGATGACGAGCGCGCCGGGGATGATGGTCAGCACACCGGCAGCCGCCAGCACACCCCAATCCATCCCTGCAGCGGAGACGGTGCGCGTCATGATCGCCGAAATCGGCTTTGCGGCAGTCGTCGTCAGCGTGCGGGCCAGCAGCAGTTCCACCCACGAGAACATGAAGCAGAAGAAGGCGGCGACACCGATGCCTGATGCGATCAGCGGCATGAAGATCCTCACGAAGAAACGCGGGAAGGAATAGCCGTCGATATAGGCGGTCTCGTCGATCTCCTTCGGCACGCCGGACATGAAGCCTTCCAGGATCCAGACCGCCAGCGGCACGTTGAACAGGCAGTGGGCGAGCGCCACAGCGATGTGGGTGTCGATCAGCCCGAAAGCCGAATAGAGCTGGAAGAACGGCAGCGCGAAGACGGCCGGCGGTGCCATGCGGTTCGTCAGCAGCCAGAAGAACAGATGCTTGTCGCCCAGGAACCGATAGCGCGAGAAGGCGTAGGCCGCAGGCAGCGCCGCCAGCACCGAGATCACCGTATTCATGACCACGTAGATGATCGAGTTGATGTAGCCGTTGTACCAGGACGGATCGGTGAAGATCACCATGTAGTTCCCGAGCGTCGGGTTCTGCGGCCACAGCGAGAAGGCGCCGGTGATCTCGGCATTCTCCTTGAAGCTCATGTTCATCAGCCAGTAGATCGGCAGCAGCAGAAAGATGATGTAGACCGTCGAAACGACCCAGGAGAAGTTGCCCGCAGGCTTGTATTTCATTGTTTGAGCCATGGTCCTCTCCTTTCTCAGGCGTTCGCGTCGCTGCTGGTCATGACGGTGTAGAAGACCCATGACAGAAGCAGGATGATCAGGAAGTAGATGATCGACATTGCAGCTGCCGGACCGAGGTCGAACTGGCCAACGGCCATCTTCACAAGGTCAATCGACAGGAAGGTGGTCGAGTTGCCGGGACCGCCGCCGGTGACGACGAAAGGTTCGGTGTAGATCATGAAGCTGTCCATGAAACGCAGCAGGACGGCGATGAGCAGCACGCGCTTCATCTTCGGCAGCTGGATGTAGCGGAAGACGGACCAGCGCGACGCGCCGTCGATCTTCGCTGCCTGATAATACGCATCCGGGATCGAAACGAGGCCGGCATAGCAGAGCAGCACCACAAGGCTCGTCCAGTGCCAGACGTCCATCAGGATGATGGTGATCCACGCATCGAGGGGGTCGCGGACATAGTTGTAGTCAAACCCCATTGCCTCAAGCGTATGACCAAGCAGGCCGATGTCGACACGCCCGAAAACCTGCCAGATGGTGCCGACCACGTTCCACGGAATGAGCAGCGGCAGCGCCATCAGCACGAGGCAGATCGGTACGCCGATCCCCTTCTTCGGCATGTTGAGGGCAATGAAGATGCCAAGCGGGATCTGCAGCGCCAGAACGATCAGCGAGAAGACGAGATTGCGCTGCAACGCCGCCCAGAAGCGGTCGGAATGAAGCGTCTGCACGAACCAGTCGGTCCCCGCCCAGAAGAACTCGTTGTTCCCGAACGTATCTTGGACCGAGTAGTTCACAACGGTCATCAGCGGAATGACGGCCGAGAAGGCGACCAGCACAAGGACCGGCAGAACCAGAAACCAGGCTTTGTTGTTCCAGGTCTTTTCCATGCTCAGCCCTCCCTGCCGACGCGCCAGGAATTGGCGTAAATATTGATGGCAGCCGGATCGAAGGTCACCCGCGCATCAGCCGGGATTTCGGAGTCCTCCGTCACGACGATGGCGATCGGCTGGCCGGCAAAGGTGGCGCGCACGATCTTCTGCCGTCCAATGTCCTCGACCCTGTTGACGGTGACCGGCATTCCTTGGCGGCCGATGTTGACGAACTCCGGGCGTATGCCGAGCTCGGTCTTGGCGCCGGCAGCCGCTTGCGGCGCGTAGTCCAATGACAGCGTCTCGCTGCCGATACGCACCGCATTACCCTGCAGTTGCACCGGCAGGACGTTCATGCCCGGCGACCCGATGAAGTAACCGACGAAGGTATGGCTCGGCCGCGCGAAAAGCTCTGCCGGCGTGCCGATCTGGACGATTTGTCCTTCGTACATGACGACAACCTTGTCGGCGAAGGTCAGCGCTTCCGTCTGGTCGTGCGTCACATAGACCATGGTGAAGCCGAACTGCTTGTGCAGGCGCTTCAACTGCGAACGCAGTACCCACTTCATGTGCGGGTCGATCACGGTCAAAGGCTCGTCGAACAGGATCGCGTTGACGTCGTTGCGCACCAGTCCGCGGCCGAGCGAGATCTTCTGCTTCTGGTCGGCCGTCAGGCCCTGTGCCTTGCGTTTGGCCATACCGCCGAGATCGATCATCTCGAGAATGTCGCGAACGCGCCGATCGACTTCCGGCTCGGGGACCCTGCGATTGCGCAGCGGGAAAGCCAGGTTGTCGTAGACAGTCATGGTGTCGTAGATGACCGGGAACTGGAACACCTGCGCAATGTTTCGCGCCTGCGTGGAAAGGTTCGTCACATCCTGGCCATCGAAGAGGATGCGGCCGTGCGACGGCTGCAGCAGGCCGGAAATGATGTTGAGTAGCGTCGTCTTCCCGCAGCCGGATGGTCCGAGAAGCGCGTAGGCCCCGCCGTCCCGCCATTCGTGATCGACTTCGCGAAGCGCATAGTCTGCGTCGGACTTCGGGTTCGGTCCGTAGGCGTGGCGGATGTGGTCGAGCGTGATGCGTGCCATGTCCTTCTCCCTTACGCCTTTGCGCCAGTTGCGATTGCCCGGCCATCGGTGCCGAACGCCATGACGTGACGGGTGTCGAGGTAGATGTCGACCTCGGTATCCGGATCGATGTTGTGAATGCCGTGGGCAAGCATGACCCAACGGACACCGTCGAAATCCATATGCACGAAGCTTTCGGAGCCTGTGATCTCGGAAACCTGCGTGCGTGCCTGCAGTTTTGCTGCAGTCGCAGTCTGCGGCGAAAGAGCGAGGTGGTGCGGATGGAAGGCGATGGTGACCGGACCATCGGCCATGTCGGCCAAATGCGCGGGCACCGGCAGGATATCGGCTCCCTGCCTCTGGAACGAACCGCCGGCCTTTATCACATCCATAAAATTGAGTGGCGGATCGGCAAAGGTCTTTGCCGTTACGAGGTCGAGCGGATTTCGGTAGACGGCGATCGTCGGTCCGAACTGCGTCACGTGGCCTTCCGAAAGGGTGGCCGTGTTGCCACCGAGCAGAAGCGCTTCGGAAGGCTCGGTTGTGGCGTAGACGAAGATGGCGCCGGACTGCGCAAAGATCCGCGGGAGTTCGGCACGCAGTTCCTCGCGCAGCTTGTAGTCGAGGTTCGCGAGCGGCTCGTCCATCAGCACAAGGCTGGCATTCTTCACAAGGGCACGCGCAAGCGCCGTGCGCTGCTGCTGGCCGCCGGAGAGATTGAGCGGGGTGCGATCCAGATAGGGCGTAAGGCGCAAGAGCTCGGCGGCCTTGCGCACCTCACGATCGATCGTCGCGGTGTCCTTGCCTGAAATCCGCATTGGCGAGGCGATGTTTTCGTACACCGTCAGGGCCGGGTAGTTGATGAACTGCTGGTAGACCATCGCGACGTTGCGCTTCTGCACCGGCATGCCGGTCACGTCTACGCCGTCGAAATGGACGGAACCGCTCGTCGGTCGATCGAGCCCGGCCATCAGTCGCATCAGCGATGTCTTGCCGGACAGCGTCGGCCCCAGCAGCACATTCAATGTGCCTTTTTCAAACGCAATATTGGTCGCGTGGATGTGATACTCCCCGCCCACCATCTTTGCAGCGTTCCGCAATTCAAGCATTCCGGTTCCCGTGCCTCCTCAACAGCGGGGACATTACCGCTTCAACCAGCCATCTGTGCCGGTCGCGCGGCCATGTACTCCTCCAATAGCGCAGCCTGTTCCTTGGTCAGGCGCAGGCCGTCTTTCGTTCTTCGCCAAAGCACATCCTCTGCGCGTCTGGCCCATTCGTGATCGATGAGATAGCGAACCTCTGCCTCGAAGAGATCGCCTCCGAAACAGTGTCCCAGGTCCTCCGCGCTGGCGGCCCGCCCGAGCAGGACCGACGCCTTGGTGCCGTAGCGGCGCACCAGTCGGCGCGCATGCCGGTCCGCCAGGAACGGATAACCGCCCTTCAGCTTAGCAACCTCCGCCTCGTAGCCGGTCGCAGCGAAATCCCCGCCCGGCAGATGGCTCTTCGCTGTCCAGGGCGCGCCTTTGGCGCCGATCGCCTCGGCGATCTTTTCCAGTGCGTGTTCGGATAGGCGCCGATAGGTCGTGAGCTTGCCGCCGAAGACATTGAGCAGCGGTGCGCTTTCACCCTCGCCTTCGATCTTCAGCACGTAGTCGCGGGTCGCCTCCTGCGCCTTGGAAGCGCCGTCGTCAAACAGAGGCCGCACGGCCGAATAGGTCCAGACGATGTCTTCCGCCCGTACCGGCTCCTTGAAATACTCGCTCGCCGCGTTGCAGAGATAGATCGTCTCTTCCTCGGATATTTTCACATCCTTCGGATCGGCCGAGTAGTCGCGGTCGGTGGTACCGATCAACGTGAAGTCCTGCTCGTACGGAATCGCGAAGATGATGCGGTTGTCCGGGTTCTGGAAGAAATAGGCCCGCGGATCGTCGAACTTCTTCTTTACGACGATGTGGCTGCCCTGCACGAGCCGCACGTGGCGGGCCTCGTTCTGCCCGAAGGCCGTGCGAATGACTTGATCGACCCACGGGCCGGCGGCATTCACCAGCATCCGCGCCTGAAAGCTGTTTGCCTGCCCGCTGACGGTGTCGAGTGTCTCGATCGACCAGAGGCCATTCTCGCGCCGCGCCGAAACGACTCTCGTTCTCGGCATGATCAGCGCGCCGCGGTCGGCCGCGTCCCGCGCATTGAGCACGACCATACGCGCATCGTCGACCCAACCATCCGAATACTCGAACGCCTTCGTGAAGAGTGCCTTCAATGGCTTGGATGCCGGGTCGCGGCGCATGTCGAGAACCGCGGTCGGCGGCAACAACTTTCGTCCGCCGAGGTGATCGTAGAGAAACAGCCCGAGACGGATCAGCCATGCCGGGCGGATGCCACCCTTGTGATAGGGCAGCACGAAGCGCATCGGCCAGATGATGTGCGGCGCCATCGCCCAGAGCACTTCGCGCTCCATCAGAGATTCGCGCACCAGACGAAACTCGTAGTGCTCGAGATAGCGCAAGCCGCCATGGATGAGCTTGGTCGCGCCGGAAGACGTGCCCGAAGCGAAATCGTTCATTTCCGCAAGCGCGACCGAATAGCCGCGCCCGATCGCATCACGCGCGATCCCGCAGCCATTGATGCCGCCGCCGATAATGAAAAGATCGTGAATCTGACGGCTCACGTTCCCCCTCCGAGCCAGAATATGCCGCAACGCAACATGCTTGCGCATTTGCGAAAGTCAACGCAGTTAAAGCGAAGATTATTCGAATGTCAAACGAATGTTTTTCGAATTTTGGAAACGCACAGGTTTGCCGTGAACGTAAACGTAAAATCGGGGACGCAGCGCGATATCGCCCGGTGCTGCGAGAGGCGGATCCGTGCTTGGGCAGAGGCTCAATATTGTTCGGGTGCCCTGAAATAAGCGCGGGGTGCGGCCCCCATCATTCGCCTGAACATCGTGGTGAAGGCGGCGACGCTGTCATAGCCAAGGTCGAGGGCAACGGCTGTAACCGCCTCCCCGGCTGCGAGGCGGGGCAAGGCGGTGAACACCGCCGCCTGCTGCCGCCAGGTTGAGAGACTGATTCCCGTTTCCTTGCGAAAGAACCGGGTAAAGGCGCGCCGGCTCATGGCAAGCCGCTCCGCCCAATCGTCGATGACCAGCCGTGCACTGGGACTTTCCATGAAACCGCGGCAGAGCGTCGCCAGGCGCGTATCCGAGGGGAACGGCAATCCCAACGCCCGGTCGGGAAGCCGCAAAACCTCCTCGAGCAGCAGCGCCATGACGAGATCGCGCCTGCCGCTCTTGGCCTCCGGCGGCGCAACAGCCTCGGTGATCAACGCTCTGGCAAGGTCGGTCAGCGCCACGACACGGATGGCTGTCGGTGGATCGACCAAGGCCTGGGGCGCGACATAGGCCGAAAACATCGCAACATCGCCGAGCATGTCGACGGTGTGGACAAGCCCTGCCGGTATCCACAACGCATGCTGCGGCGGCACCATCCAGCGCCCCTGTATCGACGACACCATAAGCACGCCGGACCGAGCATAGACGAACTGCGCACGGCTGTGACTATGGGGTTCCACATGGTAGCCGGCCGGATATTCCGAGGGGATGGTATAGACCGGCTCTGAGGCGGCCTCGATGGCAGCAAGACGCTCCATATGGAGCCTGGCCAACTCACTCGTAGACTGGCTTTGCTTGGATTTTGTCATTTTTGGCCCACTTGCGAAATAGCAAGACCAAAACACGAAAGCGGGACGACCACAAGTCGGTTATCTCCAAGGCCTCGAAGGACGGAGCAGAATCGTGACAGACAGCGCAATGACGGCAGAGAGGCACTCTGCGGAACAGACGGTTTTCGGCATTATCATGGCGGTAAGCTTCTGCCATCTCCTCAACGATACCATGCAGTCGCTGATCCCCGCGCTCTATCCGATGATCAAGGATGGCTATGGCCTCGACTTCACGCAGATCGGCTTCCTCGGCCTCGTGTTCCAGGTCACCGCGTCGCTCCTGCAGCCGCTGATCGGCATTTACACCGACAAACGCCCGTTGCCTTACTCATTGTCCGTCGGCATGGGCTTCACGCTGATCGGCCTGGTGCTGCTCGCCTATGCGCACGCCTATTGGGTCTTGCTTATCGGCGCGGGTGTCGTCGGCCTCGGCTCCGCCGTTTTCCATCCGGAATCCTCGCGCGTTGCCCGGCTGGCATCAGGCGGACGCCATGGCCTTGCCCAGTCACTGTTCCAGGTTGGCGGCAACTTCGGCTCGGCGATTGGTCCGCTTCTGGCCGCCTTCATCGTGCTGCCGCGGGGTCAGCACAGCGTTGCATGGTTCTCGCTCGCCGCGCTGACCGGCATGATCGTCCTGTGGCGCGTCGGCGTCTGGTACGCCGACCACCGCAAGAACGCCGGTCGCAAGGCGGCGGCACCCGCGGTCCATCTCCCACGCAACAAGGTCATTGCGGCGATCGGTGTCCTGGCACTGCTGGTGTTCTCGAAATACGTCTACATGACGAGCCTTTCGAGCTACTACACCTTCTATATGATCGAGCGCTTTGGCGTGTCCGTGCAGCACGCACAGATTCTGCTGTTTGTATTCCTTGGCGCCGTGGCCATCGGGACCGTCGCCGGCGGCCCTGTCGTCGACTGGTTCGGCACCAAGTTCGTCATCTGGTTCTCGATCCTCGGCGCCCTGCCCTTCACCCTTGCCCTGCCTTATGCCGACTACAACTGGACGGTATTCCTGACCTTCCTGATCGGCATCATCCTGGCGTCCGCCTTCTCGGCCATCGTCGTCTTTGCGCAGGAACTGGTTCCGGGTCGTGTCGGCATGATTGCCGGCCTGTTCTTCGGCTTTGCCTTCGGTATCGGCGGCATCGGCGCAGCAGGCCTCGGCATGGTGGCGGACCACATGGGCATCGAATTCGTCTACAAGATCTGTTCGTATTTGCCGCTGCTCGGCCTGTTGACGATCTTCCTGCCCGACATCGGCAAGGGCCGCCGCCACACCACGAAAGCGGGCAAGTAAGCGAACACCCTCAGGATTGCCAAACGACAAGGGCCGAGATCACCATCTCGGCCCTTTTCAGCCTTCGGCAGCTGGCGTGTACCTAGAGCCTTTCAGGGTTA
>UBOA01000026.1:0-93640 GCA_900466985.1 Hyphomicrobiales bacterium | reverse complement strand
AAGCAATGATCCGCTCTAGTTGCTGGCCCGATATGGGGTTGGCAGGAATCCGAGGCTCGCCAATGTACGACCGAGCGACACGAGCAGCGGATGGCTTGCCGGCAACAACCGCCGGGTCCGCAGGAACAGCGCCATCGATCGCAGGCAACCGGCGCCGAGACTGAGGGCGTTTTTCGCAATCACCCTGATGGCCGACGTGCTGTGGATCCGGTCGATAACATAATTGATGCTTCCGGTGCGCAACGAGCGCGTCATCAGAAAACGGGCTGAGACGCGTTCCTCGGCCACGAATTCGCGGACGACGGCTTCCGCGCACCACCAGGTCTTGAAGCCGGCCTTGCGGCATCTCGTAAAGAACTCCATGTCGCCACCGCCGAGAAAGTTGAAGCGGACATCGAAAAGCGGCGAGGCAAGACCGGCAAATACCCGGCGGCGGATCAGGCAGTTGCCCGAACCGTGGATCTGATCGATTGCCCGGGTCGAGCCTTCTATCGAACCGAAGAGCAGATGCTGGGTGACTGCGTCGGACACTGGTACTTCGAACTGCCGGACTACAGGTCCGCCGACGATATCGGCACCCTCCCGCCGAGACGTTCCAACGATTGTGGCAAGCCAACCGGGCAGGGCCATCTCATCGTCATCGATCATCAGCAGGAAATCGGCCTCGGGAAAGGCAGCCATTGCCTCGCCGAACGCACGGTTGATGGCATAGCAATTGCCCTGCTGTTCTTCGGTCACGACCAAGAATGGAAGGCCAGCCGTCGCAAGAAATTCGCGGGCATAGCGAGCGCCGGCTGGGTTGGCTGCGTCGTTGTCGACAACGACGATGGCGAAGGAGAAATCGGTCACTTGCTCGGCGAGCGATGTCAGGGTGCGCGTTAGCCATTCCGGGCGACGGAACGTCGGGATGCAAACGACTGCCTCAACGGATCCCTTGCTTTCCTGCATCATCCAAACCTCGATCGCGCAGAGATTGTTCGCCTTACCGCGTTAGGCAACTAGGCCCGGCTATTGGCGGTGAAGCTGTAATTGGCTGACGCCCACACTACAATCGACGGCTGAGGATGAGGTTAACGTGCTTTCCCAGAATCGCTGCGTCGACCAGAGGCGCGGGGACGGGACCGACGCGCGACTCTGGTGCGCCAGCCTCCTTGACGACAAGCCCGGCATTGGCCTGCAGTCTCAAACCGAAGACCGCAATCAGCATCGTGAACCAGATCGGTCCGCTATTGCCGAAGAACGGGCTTTCGAGGCAGGCGAGAAACAGGGAAAAGAGCCAGATCCGCAAGAACAGGCGCGTCAGGGCGATGTCGTTGCTGCCGACAAGTGCGCGGCGGGCATAGCCGACAGGAAGGACCACCAGCCAGATGACCGCCATCACGAGCCCAGGGATGCCGCCATTGATCAATTGTTCCACGTAGCCGTTGTGTGAATTGGCGGCAGTGACGGCCCAAGTGGTCATGGCTTGCCCGCTGTTGAACAAGGCGTCGGTCTGCCAGAAGGACTGAAAGCCGTAGCCGATGATGGGCCGTTCGGCGATTGCGGAGAGGGCAAGCCGCCAGATCGAGCCACGGTCGGTAAAGGTCGGATCGATGCCCGCGGAAGCAAGTAGGCTGCTGAAGGAAGGCGAGGCCGCCGCAGTCAGCAAGATCAGGTTCAAGCCGACAAGGCCGGCAAGGAGCAGCACCACGCCGAGTTTCGTCCAGCGTTCAAAAATCCAGGCAAGCAGCAGGATTGCCGGAAGCATCGCGGCGGAGGTTTTCCCTCCCGCGTGAAGCACGAAGAATCCTGCTGACAATGCAATCAAAAGGCCGAGCCGGGCGTGCCCCGACTTTCTGGCATAGAGACCGAAGAATACGGCATAGACCATCGCGGCTGCAGCAACGTTCTTATGGCCAAAATGACCGCGCCAGTCGCCGGCAAGCGACTGCTCTAGCGCGTCTGTCGCTTGATGGATGGCGAGGTGCGGCAGGATAAGTACGCCAAAATAGGAGAGGCCGATCGTAAAGGTCAGGCCAAAGCACATAAGCCTTGCAAATTGCTCGCCGTTTCTTGGAATGAGCAGCATTGCATTCGCACACAGGCAAACAAGGATCGCGAAAACGAGGCGCCTGAAGGCTGCGCTCGGGTCGCCGGAAAAGAGACCTGTGAAGAGCAGCCAGACGAGCAGGCCAATCAGCAGGCCATATGGGCGCAGGAGCAAGTGGCGCGCGGGATTCTGCAGGACCGTGGCAAGGACCACCGCCGACATGGCGATGACGACCAACTGATTGAAGACGTTGGACGTGCTGCCATAAGGCGTGGAAAGGCTTGTGGCGTTTGGATCGGGAAACGGGCTCAATCCGATCCAGAAGTAGCTGAAGACAGCCAGGAAGAGAAAGGCTGCAAAGGCGCTTCCCTTCCCCGCAACAGCAGTCTTGGCACTGTCAGCCATAGGCCTTGGCCTGGATCGCGCTCAAGCGGCGATAGTCTCGCCACAGCCCGGACAAGACCGCGACGGCAAGGCCAAGCCCGAGGCCGACAACGCCGCCGGCGCCAGCCAGCACATAGCCTCGCGGCGGAAAGCTCCGCGCTGTCGGTACGACTGCCGGTGAAACGATCCGCACATTGGTCGTGTCGATCTGCTGGCGTTCGGCGGCTTCTCCGGCTCTTGCCATAAAGGCTTCGTAGACAGTTGCCTTGGCGCGCGCCTCACGCTCCAGTTCGCGCAGATGAATCTGCGCGGCGGTGTCCTGGAAGACCGAGGATTTCATCTGGTTTGCCTCGGAGTTCAGCGCGTCGAGTGCCGATCTTGCCTGGTCGAGTTCGGCTTTCGCGGCTTGCACGATGCGTGCGGTCTCCGCGTCGATCTGGCCTTCGAGCGCCCAGAGCTGTGGCTCGAGCGCCAGGATCATGGGATGACGTGGCCCGAGCACCGCAGATTGAGAGGTCACGCGCTGTCGCAACGTCGAGTATTGCGTGCGCAGCATCGTCATCGTTTCCGATTGCAGCGCGGAGGCGTTCAGGCGGTTCTTCGGGTTGGTGGATACGAGTTCGTTGTAACGTGACTGCGCCTGGATCAGGCGCGCCTTGGCGTCGATCAGCTGCGTATTCGTCTGGTTTGACATGAGGGTGCTGACGAGTTCTCCCGAACTCGATTGCAGTCCCTGTTCGCGCTTGAACGCCTCGACGGCCGCCTCTGCCTTGGCGACCTCCACCTTCAGGTCTCCAAGGCGCGCAAACAGCGAGCTGGCTGCCCTGCCGGCTCCTTCCGATTCCGCCTTGGCAAGTTCCTCCTGGAAGGCGGTCGCGATGGCATTGGTTATGGTGACCGATTTGGCCGGGTCCTGCGTCCACACGGCTATGTTTACGATGAAGGAGCGTTCGTCACGACGGGCCGTAACCCGCTTTGCCAGCGTGCGAAGCGCGTCACCGGCCGGGTCCTTGGATGCCGACGCAACAAACTCCGGGTCGCCGGTGAGCTTCAGGTCGCCAATCACGCGGCTCAGCACGTTACCCGATGTCAGGACCCGCAGCTTGCTTTCGACATCAAGCAGCTGCGTATCCCGCTGCATGCTCTCGGAGAAGATGTCGTCAGCAACAACCCGGAGGTTCGACGGGTCGACGAGAAGGTCGATTCCGGCCGTAAAACGCGGCTTCACGACGAACACGACGGCATAGCCGGCGACAGCACCGAGGATGGCAAAGGCAACGATCCAGACGAGACCTGCGCGCAGCCAGTTGAGGATACGGGTCAGGTCGAACTGAAAGAGTTCTTGAAAGACCGAAGGCCAGTTTTCTGAGGGAAGAGTGGAAGCAGGGGGGGGCGCAACCTTCAGCACCGGCCGCGGCGATGCGGCAACGTTATCCTGCTCCCGGCTCGTCGTCCAGCCACGCGTACTGATGACCGGAGTCTGATGTCGGGAGGCGGCTTCATACATGGCAGCGGGTTCTGATTTACAAGGCGCGGGAGCGCAAACCTATGGTTAAGAGACCTGATTTTCCTTAAGTATCCATTAATAGCGATTTCAATTGTCGCGTGCGCGCGAAGCAACTCTCCAATAAAAAGCAGAAGTTGAAGGCCTCGCCCGCTTGCCCGGTCGAATTCTGGTTCATTTATACGCAATCTAGGGATATCCATTTATGCGCAGGCGGGACTTCGTTCTGGGCGCAATGGGTGCCGGACTGGCATCCTCAGGCGCGCTCGACTCTTTTGTCCGGAGTGATCTGACTGCCAAGGCGGCGGCTGCTAGAGGCGCCATTCCCTACGGTGCGGCCGTGCGCACCGATCTTCTCGATACCGAATTCGACTACAAGCAGGCCATCGTCGATCATTGCCAGCTTGTCGTCGGTGAGGGCGGATTGAAATGGTTCGACCTGCGTCCGAGCCAGGAGCAGTTCGTCTTCGACCAGCCTGACCGCTTGATCGATTTTGCTGATCAAAACGGCATGCAGATGCGCGGCCACACACTTGCCTGGTATGGCGCCATGCCCGACTGGACAAACAGCATCGGGAGCGCGTCGGAAGCCGAACGCGAACTCGTCCATCACATTACCACCGTCGTCGGGCGCTATCGGGGGCGGATTCCGAGCTGGGATGTTGTCAATGAGGCGATCGCCGAACAGCCGGAGAGTGGTGCGACGATCCGTGGCTCGATATGGCAGGAGCGGCTCGGCAAGCGCTACATCGAGCTTGCGCTGCGCACGGCTGCCGCCGCCGATCCTTCGGCTCAGCTCGTCATCAACGATTACAACATTGAAAATCCGACACAGCAGTGCCGCGAGCGGCGCCAGGCCTTGCTCGACCTGCTGCGTGATCTGAAGGACCGCGATGTGCCGCTCCACGCCGTCGGTATCCAGGGACACCTCCCTGGCGACATGGATATCGACAAGGAGGGCCTAGCGAGATTTGTCGAGACGGTGAAGGGAATGCAGCTTGATGTTCTCGTGACCGAACTCGATGTGATCGACAACAAGCTGCCGGCCCTCGAATACGACCGGGACCAGGTCGTCGCAGCACGCGCACGCGACTTCCTCGCTGCGATCGCCGAGGCAACGCGACCAAGCGCCATTCTGACCTGGGGCATCACCGATCGCTATACCTGGGTGCCGATGTGGTTCAAGCGCGACGACGGCAAGCCCAATCGTCCGCTGCCGCTCGATGCCGCATGCCGGCCCAAGGCGCTGATGAAGGTCATCGACGAATTCACGCGTGCGGCCGAGTGATGTTTCGCCAGATCTCGACATACATGATTGCCAACGCGGTTTCGGCCCTTTTCGGGTTCGTTTCGGTCGTGCTCTTCACACGCATGCTCAGCCCGCACGAATACGGCATCTATGTCGTGGGTACGGGTGTCGCCGGCGTCATATCGACCCTGCTGTTCGGCTGGATCAAATTCTCCGTGCTGCGCTTCGATTCCGAAGGCGGATCGAAGGACGTGCGCACCACTGCCCTCTGCGCCTATGCGGGACTGATGCTGCTCAGTCCTCTCGTCATTCTAGTGACGTGGCTGATTGCGGAGGATTCGTCGACTTATGTCGTGCCAGCCGTGTTCGTCGCCTTTATGGTCGGCTTGTTCGAATTCGTGCAGGAAGTGTTCCGGTCCCGCCAGCAGACGGGCGCCTACATGTGGTCGGTCATCCTGCGGGCGGTGCTGACGGTCGTCTTCTCCGCCGTCCTCGTAATGGTATTCGGCCTAGGCGGGCAGGGTCTCCTTCTGAGCGTCGCCTGCTCCTATCTCGTGACCCTATTGGTCTACGCGCCCGGTGTCTGGCGCCGACCGCGCCATCCGTTCGATACTGGGTTGATGAAGGAAATGATGCGCTTCGGCCTGCCAATGACCGCCTCGTCCTTCATCTTCGTGTTGCACACGGTTCTCGACCGAATGATCATCATAACCTACATCGGTGAGACGGCCGCGGGCGTCTATGGTGCCGCCGCCGATCTCGTCCGACAGATCATCCTGTTTCCGGGCGTTGCGATCGGATCCGCAACGATTCCGGTGGCGATCCGTCTGCTGGCGCAGGACGGCCACACGGCTGCCAACCGGCATCTGATGGAAACCGCCGAGGTGCTCCTTACAGTGCTGATGCCGATGGTCGTCGGACTGGCTTTGGTGGCGCCCGGTTTCGCAAGCCTGATCCTCGGGCCCGAGTTTCGCGACGCGGCTGCCATCCTCATTCCGATCCTCGTATTTGCCTGGCTGTTTCGCTCCATCTCCTATCAGTTCGTGCATGTCAGCTTCCAACTGGCAAAGAAGCCGAGCCTGATGGGGGCGCAAGGCATGGTCATTCTGGCGATCAACATCCTCGGCATGTTTGTCCTCGTACCGCGCTTCCAGCTTGTCGGTGCGGCTTGGGCGCTGCTGATCGCCGAGATAGGTGGCGTTATCGCCGGTTACTTCCTGTCCTATCGCGCCCATCGCTTACCGCTCGAACTCCGTCCGATCGTCAAGGTCAGTCTCGCAACCGCAACGATGGCGGCGCCGACCTTCATCGTGGGCAGGCTTCAGACCGGTAACGCGGTCTTCGACCTGACTGTGCCGATCGTCACCGGTGTCGTCGTCTATGCGGCGGCCGCATTTGCGCTCAACCTGGCCGGCGTCCGCATGGCGTTGACGAGACGGCTGCGGCCAGCCTGATCGAGGATCACTTTCTTTTGATCGGGCGCCGAATAGAGGCAAGACAATGTCATTCCGACTTCCGCTAATTCTTAACGTCTCAAGTATATCGGTGAGGAATACGCACGGCGATCTCTCAATCGGAGCGTTTTGCGAGGGAGGGCAATGGTGACGCAGACTGGTGTGAACTCGCAAGAAGGGAAGGGGCGTTCCGCCTCGCAGCCGACGGTCTTCGGGTCGCATATTGGTTTGTTCATGGCAGCCGATGACGACGCGCCAAAGAGCGATCTCGCAGTGCTTTTCCTCAGCCCTTGGGGGCTCGAGGAAATGTGTACGCGCAGGTTCTATCGCATCCTGGCGGAGCGCTTAGCAGAGATTGGTGTCGCGAGCCTCCGCTTTGACTATCCCGGAACGGTGAATTCGCTGGACGACACTTCGGCCGAACGCGGCTTGCCGGGATGGACCGAAGTGATCGGCAAAGCGGCTGAAGAACTCAAGATGCTGTCCGGCGTCCGGAAGCTGGTCTTCATTGGTCAAGGCATCGGCGCGAGTCTCGGACTCATGCAGGCTCGTTCAACGTCATCGCTTGCAGCGATTGCCCTTCTGGCGCCGGTACTGAAAGGGCGTGTCTATCTGCGCGAGCTTTCGTTGTTTTCGAGGCTCATTGATGATGGTCTCGGCATAAAGCCTGAACTGCGTGACAGCGCGCCTGCTTCGATCGCCGGGTTGCGCATGCCACGCGCTCTTGCAGACGACATCAAGGCAGTCGACCTCAACAGTATCGAAATCACGGCCGTGCCACATGTCTTCCTCGCCGAGCGCCCAGGCTTTGAAGCCGATACGACGTTTCGTGATCGGCTGACGTCGGCTGGTTGCCAGCTGCGGGCGATACCGTTTTCCGGATATGATGCGCTGGTCTCCAATCCGTTGGATCAGGAACTCCCCGAAGCGCTTGTCGATGAGCTGATCGGGTGGCTGCAATCGTTGCCGCAATATCACGATCAACGCCCGCTTCCGGCGAAAAACCCTTTGCCAATCGCATCGGTCCATTCGGATGCAATTCGCGAGACGTCCGTTCGCTTCGGTCAGGATGAACGGCTCTACGGAGTTTTGTGCGAACCCGTCGAAGGTTCCATCGGCGTGACCGCCGTTATTCTGACAACCGCTTACGATCACGCGGCTGGGTGGGCGCGCTCCTCGGTCACGCTTGCGCGCGAGCTTGCGAAAGTCGGCGTATCGTCCTTGCGGTTTGACAGCGCCGGTGTCGGGGACAGCCCGCCGGTCGCAGCCCGTCGCAAACAGGTCCTCTATGACGAGGCCCAGATTACCGATGTCGGAACGGCCCGGGATTATATTGACAGTCTTGGCCTGGGCGACCGGACTCTACTGATCGGACGCTGCAGTGGCGCCTACGTCGCTTTTCGAAGTGTAATGGCCGATCGACGCTGGGACTCGTGCGTGATTGTCAATCCGGTCGCTTTCCGTTGGCGCTTCAAGGGCCTGCCAAAGACATTGAAGGCCTATATGAGGAACGCCCTCGATCTCGAAACGGTTCGCCGCCTCTGGAGCGGCGATGTGGACCTCGGCGCGGTGACAAAGAATATCTCCATGCGTCTGGTGGACCGGATGGCGAATAGGTTGTCTCCCGTCTTCGCGCCCGCCAGACCGCTCACGCAGCTTACAAGGCAGGTGCATCACGATTTTCAGGCCTTGGCCAGCCGCGGCATCCCGCTTTCGATCATCTATACGGAAGGTGACGAGGGGCAGGAGATGTTTCGGATCAATTTTGGCGATGCGGGCGAAAAGCTCTCGGCCTATCCGAACGTTCAACTGCATCTGTTCCCCGACGCCGACCACAATCTGACGCCGCTGCCGGCACGGGAGAAGATGATTGCGCTGGCAAAGCAGCAAGCCCTTTCGCTTGGCAACCGCAGCGAGCGGCACACTGCGCAACAAGCGGTCGCGTAGTGCAGTCAGTTTGGTCCGCGTGCGGCACCCGTTTCGCGGAGCTCAATACATCCTAAACGACTTTTTTAGGCTGGCGGATGACAACCTGAATACGTCCCGAACGGCCCGCTGGATGATTGCGGGCGTGGGGTTCCAAGTATTGCGTGGCCGTATCTTGATTTAAGTCTTGTCGCTCATAAATTCATATACTTAAGCGTGACGTTCACGCGACGCCTGATAAGCTTCATATTGGGAGGTCATCATGGCAATCTCTCTGATGGATGGAAGGAAAAGGCAGGATTGGGCTAACCTGGTCCTGGCGGTTTGCTTGTTTGTCTCGCCGTGGGTCATGCGATTCGCGGTAGAAGCGATGCCGAGCTGGAATGCCTGGATCGTTGCCGTCATGCTTGCCGCTCTGGCCACGGCAGCGCTGTCGGTATTTTCCGAATGGGAGGAATGGGCAAATCTCGTACTCGGCCTCTGGCTGATTGCGTCGCCCTGGCTGCTCGGTTTCACAGCCAATGCGAACGCAATGTGGACGGCTGTCGTACTTGGCTTGCTCGTTGCGGCCGTCTCGCTGTGGGCCGTCTGGGATGTTCATCATCCGCACGCCCACGCATAGACCGCAGCTTGATCCGGTCGCTGCGGTGGACTAGGTGAGCCGTGTCCACCGCCCAAATGGTTGGTGCAGTCTCGATTCGCGATCAGCATTGATCGCGATAATATGGCGATGGTGATCGTGTCGCCGGGAACAGGCCTTCAAACTTCGAATATCAGCAGGAAATAAGCCACGAAGAGAACGAGGTGTACGGCGCCTTGCATGAGGTGCGTGTAGCCGCTCGCAAACGTGATGGTGCTGAGAGCCAGAGTCAGAACGAGCATCACGGTCTCGGTGCGCTCCAGACCAAGCACGACAGGATGGCCAATGAGGTGGCTGACGATCAGCATCGCAGGTACGGTCAAGCCGATTGTGGACAGAACGGATCCCAGGAAAATGTTGACCGAGCGTTGCAGATGATTAGCGACGGAGGCTCGCACGGCGCCAATCGCCTCAGGTGTCGCGACGAGGATGGCCATGACAACGCCGCCGAGTGCCGCCGGAGCACGAATTGTCTCGATAACGAAGTCGATTGGCGCTGCCAATTGTTCGACCAGGAAAACAACGAGGGCCATGTAGGCAACCAGCAGGATGACGGGAAGCCATAAAGCTCCTTCCCTGACTCTGGTGTGCTCTCCTGAGACCTCACCGGTGTCTTCGATGAAGAAGCCTCGGTGCCGTCCGGTTTGCAGGATCAGGAATACGCTGTAGAGCCCGACGGAGATGAAGACGAGAACCGCTTGCTGCACAGTCGAATAGGGCAGACCATTTGTTGGGTGCGTGAAGTTCGGCATGATCATGCTAAGCGTTGCCAGCGGCACGATAACGCCCAGATAGGCATTGGCTCCTTGGAGATTGTGGTGCTGTTCGTGCCGCCGCCAGCCTCCGATCAGAAGGCACAGCCCGACCATTCCGTTGAGGATGATCATCACCACGGCAAAGAGCGTGTCGCGCACCAGCGTCGGATTGTTTTCGCCGTGACGCATGACAGCAGTGATGGCCATTACCTCGATTGACGTGATGGAAAGCGTCAGAATAAGCGTCCCATACGGCTCGCCCAGTCGCTCCGCGAGATGATCGGCATGACGCACGACCGCGAGTGCAGAACCAAGCACGACTGAAAACAACCACACAAAGATGACGGCCAGCCATATCGGCTTGGCAAGCAACCCGAAGAGAAATTCACCAAAGAAAAGGAATATGACGCTCGTCGCAATACTGACGGCGAGCAGCCATTCACGGCGCATCGGCGCCGACCAGTGACGTTGCTGCACGGCCACTTCCGGGTTCATTCCTGCAGGCCCTCGAAGTCGTTTCGAAGAATACGCCACAACCCGGCCCGGCCGTCTACTCCCATTGCACAAGCGGCGGCGCCGATGGATTTTTTCCGACATTGTGTCGCTGACATAAATCCTTGCCGGCCGCCGTCAAACTGACGGACCATATCAGCCCAGAACGTCGCGTCCCCCACGCCCCTCATTTTCGGCGCGCTATTGGTATGCAAATAGCGTTGCGTAGCTCCAGATCGACTTGATGTCATGCGGCCCCGAACATGGCGCGGTGGTCTACTTGCTGGCGAAACTCTCCTGCCTATCTCCCCTTAGGAGAATTCAGACAGGTGCCGAGTATCCCATCGGCGGCTGAGATTGCGCCATTTAAAGGAGGAGTTGATGCCGGAGCCTTTTGTCGTTCATCGCGAGACCCACGTCGCGGCGCCACCTTCTGCGGTTTTTGCCTTGCTCACCGATCCCGAAAAGATCCTTCGCTGGATGGGCACTGAAGCACAGGTCGAACCTCAGCCTGGTGGGCTTTATCTGGTCAACGTTACCGGCGCTCGCTTCGCGCGTGGCTCTTTCCGAGAGGTCGTGCCTGTCCATCGGCTCGCTTACAGCTTTGGCTGGGATGGCAGCGAGATTGTCCCGCCAGGGTCCAGCCTGGTGGAGATAGACCTGATCGAGAAACCCGACGGAACCCTGTTGAAGCTGACACATACCGGATTGCCGAATGCCGAGCAGTGTGCCGGACATGCCGAAGGCTGGGAGCATTATCTCGGCCGAATGGCGCAGTGCGCGGCCGGACGCGATCCGGGTCCGGATCCGTGGGCCGGTCGGGCTGGATGACGGTCCGCCGCCTCGGTTGGCTCTGCCGTGAGCGGCTTGAACCGTGGGTGACAGCTCCCAGTCGACATGGCATGATTTAAGCATGGATCTGCCCAACTCGCTTGCATGGTTGGTCGACGAAGCCGGCGCATCGCCGGATCCCGAGTGGTTCCTGGCCGAATTGGGCCGCCGGCTGCTGATAGACGGTCTGCCGCTGGCAGGCGGTGCCCTGACGCTTGCGGCACCGCACCCAATCATCGCCCGCCGTACGTGGTTGTGGCGGGCCGAGACCGGAGCCGTAATCGAGGCTCTAAGCTTCACCGATATGTCACGCAATCGAGCTGGGCATGAATGGTTGACTGGTCTTGGGCCGGTGACGGAGGACATCGTGGGGCTGGCGCCAGACAGCCCGGTTCTGGGATGGGCCGGGACGCGTCCGTTCACGCCTGCGGAGGCCGGCGACCTGCATGAAGTGGCGCGTTTCGCAGCGCCATCTTTGGCAGCGTTAGCTGCAAGGGTCGGGTTGACCGCGCTTCTCGAAGCCTATCTTGGCAAACGAAGCGCTGCCCGCGTGCAGGCCGGCGCTTTGTCCCGCGGGACCGGCGAGACGATACAGGCCGCCCTGCTCTGCGCGGATCTGCGAGATTTCACTGCGCTTTCCGAAGCAACCGAGCCAGCGGTGATGATCGCCACACTCGATGCCTGGTTTGATCGTATTGCCGGTGCGGTTCATGCTTTCGGGGGCGAGGTGCTGAAGTTCATGGGGGATGGGGTATTGGCAATCTTCCCCGTCACAAGCACGCCTGCCAGCGCCTGCGAGGCGGCGCTTCGCGCTATTGCTTCCGCCCGCGCTGGCATGGCCTATCTTGATACTGTGCGCCAGGGCCAGGGTTTGCCAACACTTCCCTTCGGTGTGGCACTACATTTCGGGGAAATCCTCTGGGGTAATATCGGTGCTGCCGACCGGCTGGATTTCACCGCAATCGGGCCGGCAGTGAATTTGGTCAGCCGGCTTGAAGGCCTATGCAAGCCGTTGGGGCGTACCGTACTGCTTTCTGGCGCGGTCGCGGCAGAGACGACCACGACCCTGGTTCCCATGGGTTTCCATTCGCTGCGCGGCATTGCCAAGCCCTGTGCAGTCTTCACGCTTCCCGGCGATTGAGACCACGGTCACTGACCTAGAACGAGACATGGGCGACTGTGCGCCCGTCCGACGGCAGATCCTCGAAACTGTGGAGGCCATCAAATCGTAACAGGGGTATGTCGGCCACGTCAGCGGGCTCGGCGAGACGAAGGTTGACGGCGATTCTCGTCTGCCCGTTGCCGCTTGGCCTCAATCCACGCCAACTGACGAGATTGCCGCAGCGACGACAGAAGTTGAAGGAAAGGCTTTGTGAGCCGCAGATATAAGCGGTGAGTGCGTTGGTCGTGTCTTCGACGCGAATTCCTTGGCCATCATACTCATAGGCCCAGAGGACGCCGTAGCGCCGGCAAACCGTGCAGTTGCAGATCGTCGCATCGGGAATGGTGCCGCGAAACTCCCAGTGAACCGCTCCGCAATGACAGGAGCCGCGGGTTATTTTGACGGCGGTCTGCTGCGCTTCGTCCGTGGTCATGAGAACTCTCCCCGACGATTGCCTCATATCTTCTAACGCGGATGGGGCGGGAACGACAGGTGCGATGTCGCCAGTTGGCCGGCAGCGATCGCTGCTAGGCGCGTCGAGGTTTTCGAATGGTCGCTTGGATGCAGGATCGCCCCGGCCTATTTTGCGGCCGCGTCCCCTGTTCCTCGTCCTGCCAACGTGCTGAGCACGAGCACTATGTCCTGCCAAAACCCAGCTTTTTGAATGTAGCGTGCATCGGCTTCCGCGAGAGCCTCAGGTGTCGACATGTCAATTCCTTGAAGCTGGGCCAGTCCGGTTATGCCGGGCCTCACGGAAAACACCTTGAGTTTACGTCGTGCGGCGATGACGTCGTGCTGCGATGGGAGACATGGGCGAGGGCCCACGAAGCTCATCTCACCGCGCAGGACATTGATCAGCTGAGGCAGTTCATCGAGCTTGTATGCACGCAGTTTTCGGCCGAGCGGTGTGATCCAGGAGGCAGCCGCATCATGAGAGCCGACGTTCGGAGAGCCTGCTGCCATCGTCCGGAACTTGATGCACACAAACGGTACCTCGCTCCGGCCAACACGCTCCTGAAGAAACAACGCGCCGCCGGGTGACGATCTGCGTACCAGGACAACAAGGATGAGTAGAACCGGAGAGAGAACGATAAGGCCGAGGCACGCAGCGCAGATATCAAACAGTCGCTTCAGAGACCTGTTAAAGCTGTTGACCATCGGGCTATTCGTGTTCCTGTATCGAAAAATTGACGCTGAAGGTCTCAGCACGAGCGCTTCAGGGCGGTTCGCATATCAAAAGGCGGCGTCCAGTCCAATAGCGCGCGCGTATGCGATATGTCCACTTCCAACCAATCGGTGAGACGGTTCACCAGCTCTCCCTTGCCGGTTGCCCGGCCGATGAAGTTGAGAACGCGGGGAGGGCAAGGAAGCAATCGCGCCGAACACCCCATTGCAGCCGCCAGCCGCCTCAACAATTCTGGTGTCGAGACTGCTTCGCCGTCGCCCACCAGGAATATTTGGCCAGCGGCAGCGGGATGAAATGCGGCGGTCACGATGAGATCGGTGAGATTTTCGACGTATACCATGGATCTTCGGTTTTTGATCGAAGCCAGGGGCAAAGGAATGCCGCTCCGAACCAGCCGTTTGAGCGCTCGGAAGCTTCCTTCAACGCCACGCCCATAGACCAGCGGCGGACGAATAATGACGATCTCCATCCCCGTTGTACTGGAAAGCGCGATCAGGGCTTGTTCCGCTTCGAGCTTTGAGACGGCATATTCTGTCGTGGGAGCAGCTGGATCACGCGACGTGAATGCGCGGCCGGCGACCGATCGTTCCCCGTTCACCTTGATCGTGCTGATGAATACGAACCGTTTGACCCCGGCGGCAGCAGCCTGTTCAGCAAGGTTGATGGTTCCTTCGGCGTTCACTCTACGGAAGACACCTAGCCCCGCCTCCGACCCATCGATGACATTCTGGTTTGCCGCCGCCAGATGGATGACGACATCGACGCCGCTCAGGGCGGCTTTCCAATCCGTCGCAGCATCGATGTTCCCGACGGCAACAGATCCTGCTCGGGGAGAGCGGCTGGCCGTCCTGTAGGTGAGGTTGCGGACACGGAGTGCCTGCTGAAGATCCTGACCGACAAAACCTGTCGCGCCGGTAACGAGTAGCATTCTCAGCTCCGAGCCGATTGCAGAATGGCAAGCGATATCCCGATCAACTGGAGGCACCCTGCCGAACAGACACCAGATCGACCACTCCGTCGAACGGGTGATAGTCCTGCACAAGCTCGCTCAGAATGCGTCGCAGTGCCTCGACATCTCCTTCGTCTGCGGCGGAACTCAATTGCTGGAGTTTCGGCATCAGCATCTCCAATGCAATGAACCGCTCCCGAGCGCGCATTATCTTGGCATGTTCCGTCGGCTCGGGATTGTCCCCAATCAACAGTTCTTCGTAAAGCTTCTCTCCCGGACGCAGGCCGGTCGTAACGATGCTGATGTCGCCGGACGGATTTCGTTCGTCTTGGACGATCAGGCCGGAAAGTTCGACCATGCGCCGAGCGAGATCGATGATCTTGACCGGCTCACCCATGTCGAGGACGAAGACATCGCCTCCCTTGGCCATGGAACCGGCCTGGATCACGAGTTCTGTCGCCTCCGGCACCGTCATGAAGAAGCGCGTGATCTCGGGATGCGTCAACGTGATCGGCCCGCCTTGGCGAATTTGCTGGCGAAACAGCGGAACGACCGAACCGGAGGATCCGAGGACATTGCCGAACCGCACCATGGTGAGAACGGTTGAGACGCCTTCGGCCGCCAACCCCTGAAGCGCCATTTCAGCGAGCCGCTTGGTGGCGCCCATGATATTGGTCGGCCTGACAGCCTTGTCCGTGCTGATCAGAATGAACCGTTCGGCGCCGGCATCAATCGCTGCCCGTGCAACCGTCACCGTGCCAAAAACGTTCGTTTTGACCCCTTCGACCGGATTTTTCTCGACCAGCGGCACATGCTTGTAGGCGGCAGCGTGATAGACCATGTTCGGCCGCCAGGTCTCCATGATCTTCTGGATACGATGTTCGTCGCAAACGCTGGCAAGCAGGGGAACGATCTGAAGCCCGCTATCCGGGTTGCTGCCGAGAAGTTCGTTCTCCAGGGCGTAGAGCCCGTATTCATTCTGGTCGAGAATCAATAAGAGAGAGGGCTTCAATCGAGCCAGTCCGCGGCAAAGCTCGCTGCCGATCGAGCCGGCCGCGCCCGTGACGAGCACCACTCGGCCGCGGATGTTCCGCTCCAGCAGCGTCTGGTCGGGCGCTACCGGCGTGCGGCCCAAAAGGTCCTCGATATCCAGTTCCTGCAGATCGGTGAATTCTGCCTGGCCGCCGGCCAGGGCGTTCAGATCGGGGATAGTGCGAACAGCAACGCGCGCGCCCCTGAGCTTCTCCAGGATTTGGTTGCGACGCGACCGGTCGATTTTAGGCAGTGCCAGAAGGATCGTGCGTACGTTCAGCCGCGCGCTCAACTCGACGATCTTTTCAGGATCGTAGACCGCCACGCCGCCAATGAGGCTGCCATGGAGGTTCCTGTCGTCGTCGAGATAGCCGACAACCTTCAAGTCGGCACTGCTGCTCAGAGCGCCGGCAACCTGCCGGCCACGGAAGCCGGCACCGTAGACGAGCATGTTTGTCTGCGTGCTCTGACGGAGGATCCGCTTGTAGGCTTCATGCAGGAAGTACCGCGCCGTAAAGCGAGAAAGGCCGATCGCGAGCAGCAGCAGCAGGGGTTGCATGATCCCCACGGTGCGAGGCACTCCGGGGAAGCTGATCGCCGTAAAGACGGCCATGAAGGCAAGGCCATAAATGGTCACGGCCTTCAGAACGGTAACGAAGGCCGACCAGCCGAGGAAGCGGAAGATAGCCCGGTAGAGGCCCATCGTGATGAAGATCGGCAGAGCAATTATGAGTGAAACGGGAATGGTCAGGAGCTGAATTCCCGTGAGCGCCACCCATTCATTCAAGCGAAAGCAGAAGGCGAGCCAGATGGTCAGGATGCAGAGGCAGGAATCGACCAGCAGCGCCAATACCCGCTTGGCGGGCCTCGGCAGGTCGAGAATGCTCTGAACGTACCTGTCGGAAAGCGCCCGCATCTGATCCTACCCCTGCGCGCGCGCGGGGAGCGCGTCGGACTGGCCGCTGATATCAGGAACAACGTCACTTCGCTGACCCAAGCGCGAACGCATCCTTATCGAACAGGCAAAACATGTGGCAGCAAACAGCAAGGCATAGGACTCGCCGATCGCAAGCCGGTTGTTCGAATTGCTCAGGATCGTGAAGCCAAAGTAAACCGCGAACGTCACGTAGCAAGCAAATGCGCTCTTGCTGATCACGCCTGCCGATGAAGCGCGATAGACACGATAGATGCCTGAGACAACGATTAGCGCCAATATCGCGAGGCCGGCGATGCCATATCGAACCAGAATCTCCAGATAGCCGTTATGCAACAGCGTGTATGGCACGCTGGCATAAGATGTGGTCCGCCAGATCGTAAGCCACCCGTTGCCGCTGCCGAAAATCGGTGAGACGGATATGACACTCAGCGCGTTGGTCCAAAGCTGCAACCGCTCATCCATCGACATCGGGGTCTGTGGTGATTCGATTGCCTCCTTCATCACCCGCTCAAGCGGCGCGCCGCTATCCAATCGTTCCGCGATCATCACAGTGGCATTGAGCGTCGCGGCCCCGTAATGCGCGACGTTGTCACGAACCTCGTAGATGCCCCACGACAGAAGCAGGAGTCCACCGATCGCGGCGACCAGCACGGTCTTTTTCCTGAGGTAAAGGAGGGTGGTGACAGCCATCAGTCCAACGGCAGGCAGCAGCGCCAGCCAGACACCCTTGGACTTGGCGCCATAAATGTTGAAAATCGCCAAGCCGACAACAGCCACGGCGATCGCCAGCACAATTGCCTTTGCCCGTGCGGAACTGCCAATCTCCCACTGATGCACCGCCCAGTAGAAGGCTCCGATGAAGATGAAGCCGCACCCGACGGCGCCGTGAATGGAATTATGATGGAAAGCGGGAGATATGTACTCGCCCGCCATGATCGCTGAAAACGGCGTCGAGACAGCAAGAAGGACGAGCGCACTGCAGAAGAAGGCCAGCAAGATTGGCTTGACGAGATGCCAACTCGTCTGCAGTGCCACGCCCATTGCGGGAAAAAAGATTGCGAAAGCGTAGAGCCATTCCGACGCGCCTTTCTCACCGGCTGAAATCACGCCGAAGAGGAACCTCAACAAAGCGAAGACGCCCCAGGCAATGCAGACGATAGCCAACCAGTCGGCCAATACCGGCCGGAGGGTGGCCTTTCGAACCGTGAGGGTCAAACCCATGAGCAGGATGGCAGCATATCGATAGACGTCTGTTTCTATCAACGTAACTGACATCATGGCTAGCCATAAGATGCTGGTGGTGATGTCGAGGGCGGACGATTTCACCTTGCTGCCAAATGCCGGCGCCATCATGACAATGCGTACCGGATTCGGCGTGCATACTCGATCACGCGAAGAAAATGCGTCGCGAGCTTACGGGCGCCCCGCAATTTTACGGCACGGTATTGAGCCCTGTCGGCGATCTGGCTCATAGCCGAGCGCTCGGACAACTCGACGATATTTTGCCGAACTGTGTAAATGCTAACGCCAGTCTTCCACCCGCGCTCGAGCGTCATATCGTAGGGGAACTCGATATTATCGGCGCTCTCAAGCAGCTTTCGGGCCCCTTCGCGTGTGACCAGGTAGCAAGCAGCAGATCCCTGCGGACCGTGCAGACAGCGTCCAACGGTATCTCCATACTCTGAGACGGCCACTGTTCGGCACCACCTTGATCTGTGATTAAGCAACTTTACCACCTCTGCGGAAGGCACTGCTCGTAAGATTGCAGCTGCCCTGAGGGTAAAATCGTGACGCAATTCGACGTCATCTTCCATAATGATGGCGTTTTCGTAGTCGCTGGAGAGAAAGGCTTCCAAGGCCCTGATGTGGGCACGATAGCAGCCATATTCGCCGGGCAGCATCTGCCGGCCGTTGCGGCGCAAAAATGCTCTCTCGTTGAATCCGGATCTTTGCGCTGCTGGGATCGCACTTCCATCGACGCCGGGGACCCGGTCGATCTGCATGCCAGCCAAGGTTGCTTGCGACGAAACTTCCGCCCATCGCTTTGACGAACTGTCCAGATTGATCACGTAGGCACCGATCAAACGTTGCAAACGCTTCGTTCCTGTAGCTGTGTTCAATTTCAGCATCTGATCCGCGTCATTTGTGGCACTCTTTTGGCTCGGTGTCGCTCCTGCATCGAGGAGCTTGCGGAGCCCGCAAGCAATAGACCGTCTTGGGCGGTTTGAATGGATAGTATTTGCGTCCATTCTCATCTACAACATCTTCTGCGTGTGCATCCACAATTGTGACGGCGATCGTGTCGCATGAGCAACCAAGCGCGACAAAAATGAAAACTCGCACCGTGGCGAACACGGCCGCAAATACAGCGCAAGGCCTCTATCTTCGTCCTAGCGGGTCTTTGCAAGCCAAATGTGGACCGGGTGCGCAAGTTTTCGGCGATGCAGCCTCACTCCCGAGCTTTTGCCTTAACCCAAATGTGCTGGTCGGGTGGCTCGCAGATTGAAGACGACAGCCAAGAACACAGGCGATCGAATTCGAAACTCTGGCGGTCCCGTTGTTTGCGCCATCATCGCCCCTTGCGTGCGCTTGCGCCTCTGCTAAGCATTCTTTCTCTGCAAAACGAAACGCATGTGAAAGAGACAGTGCTCATGTTCCTGAGCGATCGCCAAACGGAAATAGTCGGGATGGCCAAGTCGAACGGACGCGTTTTCGTCGAGGAGCTGGCTACCCATTTCTCCGTCACGCCGCAGACGATCCGTAAGGACCTGAACGACCTCTGTGATGCACAGATATTGACGCGTGTTCATGGCGGAGCGACGTTCCCGAGTAGTACGGAGAACGTGAAATACGAGGCGAGACGTCAGATCGCGGCCACGGAGAAACAGGCAATCGGCGTTGCAGCAGCCGGTCTCATTCCCAATAACGCCTCGCTTTTCATCAACATCGGCACGACAACCGAGGCCGTCGGCGAAGCGTTGACCAATCATCACGAATTGATGGTCATCACCAACAATATCAACGTTGCCAACCGACTGCGTTTGTTCCCGACGATCGAGGTCGTCATCGCTGGCGGCGTGGTGCGTGGCTCCGATGGCGGTATTGTTGGGGAGGCAGCCGTCGACTTCATCAGGCAGTTCAAGGTAGACTATGCGGTTATCGGCGCGTCTGCGATCGACGAGGACGGCGCACTGCTTGACTATGACTTTCGCGAAGTGAAAGTCGCGCAGGCAATCATTGCCAATGCGCGGCACGTCATCCTTGTGGCCGATTCAACAAAATTCGAGCGGACTGCGCCCGTCCGCATTGCGCAACTTCCCCAGGTGCATACGTTCATCACCGATCGGTGCATTGCGCCGTCGATCCGCCGCCTCTGTCAGGAAAATAGCGTGAAGTTGATCGAGACCGGATCAGTGCATGCCTAGACACTGACAATTTGGGGTTCAATTGATCCAGGTCCTACGTTAGCTTCTGCCCATGAGTCTAGAAACCGTTCGCGCGTTCTTCCGCGCATATGCTCCCGACATCGAGATCATCGAAACCGCCGAAAGTTCCTCGACGGTGGCGCTGGCTGCGGAGGCGCATGGGGTCGATCCCGCCCAGATAGCCAAGACGATCTGCCTGCGTGTCGGTGAGGAAACGATGCTCGTCGTTGCCGGCGGGCTTGCGCGGCTCGACAACAGGAAGTTCAAGGATACCTTCGGGGGCAAGGGCCGGATGCTTGGACCAGAGGAGGTCGTGGAGGTTACCGGCCATCCCGTGGGTGGTGTCTGCCCCTTCGGGTTACAAACGATTATGCCGATTTATTGCGACGTCTCGCTGAGGCAATTTGACGAGGTGGTACCGGCAGCCGGCTCCACCAATTCAGCTGTACGCATATCGACCGAACGCCTGGCGGAACTCACCAAGGCAATCTGGGTCGATGTCTGCCAATGAAGATCGCCACCTAAGGCTTCAAACCCGCGAGGCAATCCCTATATAAGCTCCCGACGTGCATTGTTGTCATGACAGGAGAGATTGGATGCCGAGTGCCGTTTCGCGTTTTGCCAAGATTGCGGCGATTGCCGCTCTGACAGGCGCTACCGTGTTTGCCTCGATCGGCGAGGCTGATGCGCGCCGGGCTGGCGGCTTCGGATTCGGCAGCCGTGGTACACGGACCTTCCAGGCGCCGCCCGTTACCCGCACCGCACCTTCGCCGGCTGCCCCGATCGAACGTTCGATGACGCCCCGCCCACAGACCAACGCGCCGTATGCCGGCCAGCAACCGCTCGGCGCACAGAGGCCCGGCTTCTTCAATGGCTTCGGAAGGTCGATGATCGGCGGCCTCATCGCTGGCGGTCTTCTTGGCATGTTGCTCGGCCACGGTTTTGGTGGCGGTTTCGGCTTCCTCGGCATGCTGCTGCAAATCGCTCTGATTGCGATTGCGATTTCCTTTGCGATGCGCTTCTTCGCCAATCGCCGCCAACCGGCCTACGGCGGTCCTGGCCGCGCAACGGCTAGCAATATGACCCCAGCCGGCAACGGGTCGTTTCAGATCCCGTCGATTGGATCGGGCGTAGGCCATCAACAGCGGCCAAACGCGAAACCAAATGACGAGCTCGGCTTGAGTCCACGCGATCTTGACCGCTTCGAGCAACTGCTGACGGAAGTGCAGACCGCTTATGGTGCCGAAGACTACGGCACATTGCGTCGCCTGACGACACCGGAAGCCATGTCCTACCTTGCCGAGGAGCTGGGGGAGAATGCGACGAACGGCGTGCGCAACGAAGTATCCAACGTCAAGCTGCTGCAGGGCGATATTGCCGAAGCCTGGCGGGAGGATGGCACCGACTACGCGACGCTCGCGATGCGCTATTCTTCTATCGATGCGCTCGTCGAGCGGGCAAATGGCAAGCTGGTCAGCGGGGACAACAGTCGACCTACGGAAACAACGGAAGTCTGGACCTTTGTCCGCAAAGGGGCAGGCGAGTGGAAGCTTGCCGCAATCCAGGGCACGGAGCAGCGCGCCGCGTAACCTCGCGGCGCATCAACCTTCCTGGGCAGTCGGGACGACCCAAAGCGGGCGATCGTCACGCTTGCCTCGCAGGGCCGGCGCCGACTGGTCCTCGACGGCAAGGCCCTCTTCGCCTTCCTGAACGTCCACTTCATAGGTATAGTCGTAGAGCATTTCACAGGCGCGCTCATTGGCCTTGATCTTCGCCTCGGTTTCGCCGATTGCAGTCGAAATCGCCTTGATCCGTGCGCGCAACATGGAACCGAGGATGTCTGTCGCCGGTCGCTTCTCCAGCCGTTCCAGGTGATGCTCGATCCGTGAGGCGTGGCGCTCGAGTTCTCGTTTGCTGAAACGCGCCTTGCGCATTTCCTCAGAAAGGTCGGACCGCATGCGGGCGAGGGGATCGAACGTGCCTGGCTCGCGCTCGTCCAACGTCAGTTGATTGACGAGCTTTTCGATGACCATAAGAGCCTGCAGATCGATGGGATCGGCGAGCTCGACATCGTAGCCGGTGTCATCGAAGACCTTTCTGCGAACTGGATCCAATAGAAGCTCGTAGGCCTTCTGGACGCGGCTGAACGCCTCCGGGTCGCCGCCAGAATCCGGATGCGTCGCCTTTGCGCGACGCCGATACGCAGCCTTCACCTGGTCGTCGGTTGCGTCTCGCCGGACCCCGAGAATCTCATAAGGATTGGTCACCATCCCTCCGTCGCTGTTCGGACATTGCCGTGACACCCATGAAGGGCATTCGTCCATCGAGGCCTTCTTCTACCATCACTGGGGCGGAGTTTGGACAAAAAGAATAAACAAAGCCCCCTGATTCAATGCAGGCCTGACACGGTTATCGGACAGCGTGATTGGAGTTGATGGAGATCTGCCGCCCCAATCACCCTTTCAGCACCCTTGCCCTCTGGACATGCCTGCCGCGTCATCGCGCCCGTCTGAAAATAACGCATGCTCAGTCTGCTGCTTAATCGTTATAATGCCGCGGCCCGCGTTGACGCCTTTCGTCAAATCGAGTTCTATCCGCCACCATTTGTCCGGCCTGTCCTCGAGGTCCGGAGAATTCGGAGGAGGTTTCATGCGCACTGTCCGCACTACAGCAGAGTTGCGCGATCAGCTTGGCGCCCATCGGCGCGACGGCAAGACAATCGGCTTTGTACCTACCATGGGATTCCTGCACGTCGGGCACATGGAGTTGGTCAGGCACGCGCTCGCCGAAAACGAGGTGAGCGTCGTATCGATCTTCGTCAATCCGCTGCAGTTCGGGGCCAATGAGGATCTCGCGAAATATCCGCGTGATTTGCAGCGCGACAGCGCGATGCTTGATGCGGCCGGCGTCGATATCCTGTTTGCGCCTGATGTCAGCGAAATGTATCCGCGACCGATGCTGACGGTCGTCGATGTTCCGGCACTCGGAAACCAATTGGAAGGGGAGGTCCGCCCTGGACATTTCGCGGGTGTCGCGACCGTTGTGACGAAGCTCTTCAACCTCGTGCAGCCGGATCGTGCCTATTTCGGCGAGAAGGATTACCAGCAGGTGGCGCTCATCAAGCGGATGGTCGAGGATCTCGCTCAGCCGGTTCGAGTCGTTGCCGTGCCGACCGTACGGGAAACCGACGGCCTGGCTTGCTCGTCGCGCAACGTCTACCTCAGCGAACGGGAGCGTGCGGCGGCCGTTGTCGTGCCGAACGCGCTGGAGGAAGCCGAGCGGCTCTATGCGAAGGGCTACGATAGTCCCGAGGAGTTGGAGGCTGCGTTGAAGCAATTCATTGCGACGGAGCCGCTTGCCACGCCTGAAGTGGTCGCGGTGCGGCACCCCGAAACCCTGGAGCGCTTATCCTCGCTGCAATCGGCGCCTGCCCTTGTCGCGCTTTTCGTGCGTGTCGGCACGACGCGGCTCCTCGACAACAAGATCATCGGGCTCAAATCGGTCAAGAATTCGAGGGCAGCGTAGTGAGCACCCATAGCAAGCAGAAGCGGCTGACGACAGCTTCGATTCGCGCGATGAAGGGCAAGGACCGCGTCGTCTGCCTGACGGCCTATACGACGCCGATTGCCCGCCTGCTCGATCCGCACTGCGACCTTCTGCTGGTTGGCGATTCGCTTGGGATGGTCCTTTACGGCATGGAAACAACAGTTGGCGTGACCCTCGATATGATGGCTGCCCACGGCCGCGCTGTCATGCGCGGCGTATCGCATGCCTGCGTCATCGTCGATCTGCCCTTCGGCAGTTACCAGGAATCAAAGGAACAGGCATTCCGAAGCGCCGTCCGGCTGATGCAGGAGACCGGATGTGACGGCATCAAGCTGGAGGGCGGAGAAGAAATGGCGGAGACGATTGCGTTCCTGACCGCAAGAGGCGTACCGGTCTTCGCTCACGTGGGGCTGATGCCGCAGCTCGTCAACACGGCGGGTGGTTTCCGGTCGCTCGGTCATTCCGATGAGGAGGCTGCGAAGATCAGGCGGGATGCCGTGGCAGTCGCAGAAGCCGGAGCCTTCGCGGTCGTGGTCGAGGGAACCGTCGAGCCCGTTGCCCGTGACATCACGGCTTCGATTGCCATACCCACGATCGGCATCGGCGCATCGCCTGCCTGTGACGGGCAGGTACTCGTGTCGGATGATATGTTGGGGCTTTTCAACGACTTCAAGCCGCGCTTCGTGAAACGCTATGCCGAATTGAGCCCGCTGGTGTCTCAAGCCGTCGAAGCTTACGCCGAGGAGGTCCGCGCGGGCCAGTTCCCCGCCAAGGAACATACGTTCCAACGGAAGCCATAGTGTTTGGTCGCCACCTGTGATCCCGTGCGTCACGGGTGAGCGGCAAGGCCTTCCGCCATGGCGCTGGAACACGGATTGGGGGCGGCGTTTAGCGTTCACGGAGCCAGGCGTCGATCCCTCGCGCGGCGGCCCGGCCGGTGGCAAGGCATGCTGTTAGAAGATAGCCGCCGGTCGGGGCTTCCCAATCGATCATCTCACCGGCGACGAACAGGCCGGGTAGCGCCTTCAGCATATAGTTCCGGTCAATCTCCCCCCACTCGACGCCACCTGCCGAGGAAATCGCCTCGGCGATCGGGCGCGTTCTTTGAACGGGGATAGGCAGCGCCTTGATCAGGCCGGCCAGCCTCTGAGGATCGCTGAGGTCTGCGGCACTTGCGAGCTCTCGCAGCAGCGCCACCTTAACGCCATCGAGGCCAACAGCCTTGCGGAGCCGGTTTGACAGGCTTGCCTTCGGATCTTGCCTCCCAAGCTCACGCGCAATGCGGTCCTGGGTGCGTCCCGGCACCAAGTCGACGTCAAGCGTTGCAATTTCGCCGACGGCCAAGCTGTCCCTCAATGCGGCCGCGTGAGCATAGACGAGGCTGCCCTCGATGCCATGCCGGGTTATGACGAATTCTCCGGGAAGGGTGCCCGCTGTCGAGGTCGCCGTGACCGATTTGACCGGCTCGCCGGAAAAGCGCTGCCGCAGATGCTCGCTCCAATCGACATCGAAGCCGCAATTGGCTGGCTGAAACTCGTCGACCGCGATGTTCTTTTCTCTCAGCCAAGGCAGCCAGCCTCCATCGGAACCGAGCTGCGGCCAACTCTTCCCGCCAAGTGCGAGCAGGGCGGCATCCGGCGTGATCGCATGTGCACCCTCGCGTGCTCCGATCACATAGCCCCCATCCGAAAAACCTATCCAGCGGTGCCGGGTGAGGATTCGAACGCCTTGCGCCTCAAGCCTTCGCAGCCACGCGCGCAGGAGCGGCGAGGCTTTCATGGCCGTTGGAAACACCCGGCCCGAAGATCCCACGAATGTTTCGGTGCCGAGCCCTGCGGCCCAGGCTCTCACATCCGACGGCTTGAAGCCGTCCAACGCTTGGCGGAGGCGGGCATTCGACGTGCCGAAGCGTGACGCAAACCGATCGTAGTCCTCGGAGTGGGTCATGTTCAGCCCGGACTTGCCGGCAAGGAGAAACTTCCGCGCAACCGTCGGCATCGCTTCATAGACTGTGACTGCGTGCCCAGCCGACGACAGGCTTTCAGCGGCCATCAGGCCCGCCGGCCCGCCGCCGAGGATCGCGATTTGCTTCTTGACCATGAAATGTGCCCAGGCTCGATCTGCAAACTCTCTCATGGCCCGCGCGAGCGCCATGTGCAAGAGCGCTACGATGGGTGCGGGACGCTCCAACACATCCTGTGTATTTAAATGGGGCTATGTTCTGCAGAACCCGTGCCTGCGGACAGTTAGGCGCCGCCGCCTTAGGCACCGTACAACGTGGCTGGCATCAAGGGCGAGGATCAATCCACGATGCGGGGCGTGAATTTCGGCTTTGCGGGTGTCTCGGCTTTCTTCATCGCTTCTTCGTGATACCAGCAACTTTCGTAAACTGATGGAGCCATACCCTGTTCAATATCAACGGTTTGACGTGTTTCGCCTGCGGAGAAGCGCTTCTGTGGAAATGCGTAGATCGTTGCAGTCTCGTGATGCACACCAACGGCCATTTCGTGCCTCCTTGTTCACCTGCCTCCGAAGACGTCGACGCGACCATAGCACATGTGCACATGATTTGCGCGATATGATTGAAAAAAGTGCAATATTTGTTGGAATAATGGGCATTGAAATCTGCTGTGGTTTATATCAGAATCTGCGAAAGTCCAAAAGGTAGGCAAATGATATAATTTTGATCATTGCGAGGTGGGTGCGAAAAAAATGTTGCACTTGACGGCACTCCGTCACCGGAGCTGGGCGACTGTTGCTCGGAGCATTTCTTCGGGGACTAAATGATTGACTCCGCTACCAGTTCCCCGCCCACGATCGCGGCCACTTGGCCGATAGGCTGCCGGCCGACCGGCAACCTTTAAACAGCTCGCGATGCCGTTAAAACCAAACTGGCACGCCACGTGCATATCAGTTGGCATCCCTTCGCGGCCTGGTCGCTTCAACGGTCGGTTCGCGTGAGGTTTTGCTCACGATTTATGTTTGAGAGACTCGCAAATGACCAAGTATAAGCTCGAGTACATCTGGCTCGATGGGTACACCCCGGTACCAAATCTCCGCGGCAAGACACAGATCAAGGAATTCGACGCTTTTCCGACGCTCGAGCAGCTCCCGCTCTGGGGCTTCGATGGTTCGTCCACGATGCAGGCCGAAGGTCGCAGCTCTGACTGCGTGCTGAAGCCGGTCGCGATCTATCCGGACCCGGCGCGCACGAACGGCGTTCTCGTCATGTGCGAAGTCATGATGCCTGATGGCGTCACCCCACATCCGTCCAACAGCCGTGCCACCATCCTCGACGATGAAGACGCATGGTTCGGTTTCGAACAGGAATACTTCTTCTACGAGAACGGTCGTCCGCTCGGCTTCCCGGAAACCGGCTATCCGGCTCCGCAGGGTCCGTACTACACCGGCGTTGGCTACTCGAACGTGGGTTCGATCGCTCGCGAGATCGTTGAAGAACACCTCGACCTGTGCCTCGCAGCTGGCATCAACCACGAAGGCATCAACGCCGAAGTGGCGAAGGGTCAGTGGGAGTTCCAGGTCTTCGGCAAGGGCTCAAAGAGGGCTGCCGACCAGATCTGGATGGCACGCTATCTGCTGCAGCGCCTGACGGAAAAGTACGGCATCGACATCGAGTATCACTGCAAGCCTCTCGGCGATACAGACTGGAACGGCTCGGGCATGCACTGCAACTTCTCGACCAAGTTCATGCGCGAAGTCGGCGGCAAGGCTTATTTCGAAGCGCTGATGGCGCAGTTCGACAAGAACCTGATGGACCACATCAACGTCTATGGCCCTGATAACGACAAGCGACTGACCGGCAAGCATGAGACGGCTCCGTGGAACAAGTTCTCCTACGGTGTTGCCGATCGCGGTGCCTCGATCCGCGTTCCGCATTCCTTCGTCAAGAATGGCTATCGCGGTTACCTGGAAGATCGTCGTCCGAACTCCCAGGGTTGCCCCTACCAGATCGCTTCGCAGGTTCTGAAGACGATCTCGGAAGTTCCGACTGCCGGTTTTGCTTCGGCCGCGGCCTAAGCCAGCAATCTTGCGTTAGGTTTGGTGGCGCCGGTCGGCTGATCGGCGCCATTTCCTTGCTGTCGGGTCCAACTGACACAGAACTTGCTGCCGAACAGTCCTGGCACGCGCTGTCGCGAACGCTTCACCAAAATCACCCAGTGGTTGAAAACTCCAGCCGGACAAGCATAATCCTTTTGCGTTGTCGGTGTTTGGTCCTATACTCCTAGCGGATCCTCCAATCGCGAGTTGCCGTGACAGGGAAACACAGCCACTTCCTCCGCTTGCTCGGAACGCCTGCGCTTTTTGCAGAGGGGCACGAGATTGCATTGCCGGAGAAGGCCTATGCGTTGCTCGCCCTCCTGGTGAGCGCGCCGCAATATTCCATGGACCGCGAGATCCTGCGCGGCATACTTTGGCAATCGGATCAATCCAAACAGCGTGCTGGCAGCTTGCGCCAGCTACTTGCGCGTATTGATCGCAGCATTCCTGATGACATGCCCCGCCTTGTCAAGACGACCAACACCCATGTCTCGTTTAACAACGAGGGCTGGGATGCTGATGTCCTGGTCTTGAGCTATACCGCCGCGCCGTTGCCGCGTCCTGCGTGGGATTTGCTTCGCGGCGATCTTGTCGAGGGGTTCAAGGCGCCGACGATTGAAGCGGAAGAGCGCATCGGTGTGGAGCGACAGCGCATCGCCGACCGACGCGAAGCGCATATCGTTGCGCTGCTCGAAAGGCCGGAAAAGCGGACGTCTGATGATGTCCTCTTCCTAGCGGGTCTGCTCGTCGAAGCCGACCCTGCGAATGAGGTCGCTTGCAGGGCGCTGATGAAAAGGCATGTTGATGCCGAAGATCTCGCGGCGGCACGCCAGGCATATTTCAGATGCCGCAGTGAGCTGAAAACCGAATACGGTGCGGAACCGGATGGCGTGACGCAGGCTCTAGCGCAGGAACTCGGGATCATCGCTCCTGCCATGCTGACTAGTTCGTCCATCACCGTGCCGGGGAACGCGCCCACCGACCCGGTCGGACAGCCCCGCGTCCTGATTCTGCCGCCGGATTCGATTCTGTCTGATCCGATGCTGCAGCGCGTGGGGCGAGCTTTGCTCGAGGAGGTAACGATCGGGTTGAGCCAGCAGCGTGGCTTCAAGGTTATTGCCGCTCATACCAGTTTGGAAATCGTCAATCGCAATCTCGCGGGCATTGCCGCGCCAACGCCGCCCGAACTGCGGTTTGACTATACGGTCTATGTCACGATCCATGGCCGCGATGACGACATTTATGCGACGTGCCGATTGACGAAGACCTCAACGGCCGAGGTGCTGTGGGCGATCGACCTGCCGCTCGCCATGCAGAAGGTCAATCAGTCCTTCGGGCAGCTTGCGCGGCGTATCGTGATGACGCTTGCCGACACGATCGAGCGCCGTGAGCTTCTGGACATGACGCACGACGTCAACCCGTCGGCATATCGGTTGTACCTTGAAGGAAAGCGTCTCGTTTCGAAGACGGATCTGCAGCATCTGCGGCAGGCGCGCAAATGGTTCAAATCAGCGCTGGCCCGCCACGACAGATTCTCATCCGCGCACGCCGGAATGGCGCGTGTGCTCGGCATGGAGTGGCTGGTGCGCGGGATGAAGGACACGCAATTGCTGGAGGACGCCGACCGGTCCGCCTGGCTGGCGCGCGACAGCGACCCCAACAGCGGCCGGGCGATGCGCGAGTTGGGCTTTGTCGCCCTTTACCGTCGCCGCTTCAGCGACAGCCTCGATTTCTTCGCAGAAGCGCAGATGCTCAACCCGAATGACGCCGATATTCTCGCCGATCACGCGGATGCGCTGCTGCATGACGGACAGAGTGACAGGGCACTGGACTTGAGCTTAGCGGCGATCAAGCTCAATCCGCTGCCACCGGATTACTACTACTGGAATCTCGGGGGCATTCACTTCGTGCAGGAAAATTACGCAAAGGCGATCGAGGTTCTCGATCGTGTCAAGGATCGTCCGGCGACCTCGCGCCTCTTGGCCGCAGCTCATGCGAAGAACGGCGACCTCAGGACCGCATCACGTTATGCCGCCATTGTCCTCGAAAACTTCCCAGATTTCCGCACGGATGATGTCTGGCAATTCGTCCCGGATCGCAATCCGGAGGACACGCGTCAGTTGATCGACGGTCTTCGCATCGCCGGACTGTCCTGAAGCGTTACAACTTCGGCGTTTTCCCCTCTTTTCTGATGCGAATCTCGGTCACGCCGAAATAACGCCCCTTGGTGCATCTTCTCTTTGTCCGCAGCGTAATGCTGTTTCAAACAGGAGATGACACAATGACGACGACACAGATCAAGCCCGTTGCAGTCCGTCTTTCGGCAGCCGCTCAGGCCGTCCTGAAGCAGGAAGCCGTGCAACTCGACACGAACGCAACGGCAAATATCGTTCACGCCCTGAAGTTCCGTTGAGGATTGATGCGAATGTCTGTTCAGACCGCACTCGAGCGCCTGGCGCAAGATCTCAGCCTCTCATCGGCCGGAATCAACAGCTATCACGACCGCTCGTTGACGCCTGGGCAGACATTCGCGGCGATCAAGCCGCATTTCAAGGAACTCGGTATTACGCGAGTGGGCCTGCTCACCGCGCTGGATCTCCTGGAGATCCCCGTAGCTTTTGCCACGCGACCCAACAGCTACACGCTTTCCGTCTTCCAGGGAAAGGGCATCGACGAGGAGGCCGCAATGACCTCGGCGGCGATGGAGGCCGTGGAGACGCGCGTTGCGGAAAACCGGCCGAGCGACCTCGTCATTGCGACTGTCGCCGGCATGAGGTCTGAGCATGCGCCGATGATCGATCTCGATTCGGTGGCCCGTTGCGTTCCTTCCGAGATTGCTTCCGAGCCGATCGCCTGGGGCGAAGGCCTCGATATCATGTCCAACCGCCCGGTCTTCGTGCCCTGGCCGCTCGTCGGCCTCGACCATCGGGGCATCCGGCCGTCCGGCTTTGAGCAGTCGAGCGATGGCCTCGCTTCCGGAAACCGGCCGGCGGAAGCCGTGCTTCACGGTCTCTGCGAACTGGTTGAACGCGACGCATGGGCGCTGACGCAGTTGCGGCCCTATGAACAGCTGCGCGGTGCGCGGATCGATCCGACCGCGTTCGGCGACCCCGTGCTGGATATCGTTGTCGATCGCATCCGGCGCGCTGGAATGCGTCTATTGCTGCTCGATATGACGACGGACATTGGCGTTCCCAGCTTTCTGGCAGTCATCATTCCCGGCAATCTAGGCGACCGTGTGGATGCTCGCTGGACCCATGTTTGCGGGGGATGCGGATGTCATCCTGATCCTGTTCGGGCGGCGCTCCGCGCAATCACCGAGGCAGCACAGAGCCGTCTGACGGCGATTGCCGGCAGTCGCGACGACTTTTCGCCACGTCTCTATCAGAGGCTCGACGATGGTGGCCCGATGCAGGAGCTCATCAATCTCTGCGACGAAGCCCCAGTCGCTCCCAAATTCTCTCTCGAAGGTCCGCAGCGCACCATCCAGGAGAACACCAGCCGTATTCTCGATCGCCTCAAGGCGAGGGGTATCAATCAGGTGGTAGCCGTGCCACTTCCCCATCCGGGTCTGCCGGTCTCGGTCGTTCGCATGATCGTTCCTGGCCTCGAGGTGGATGTCAGCGGCGAATTCATTCAACTCGGATTGCGTGCCGTCAACGCCATGCAGGGAGCAATGCAATGAAGGTCATTTTTGCGGGTCCAAGTTTTGGCACCGACATCGACAAGCTACGCGCCGAGAACCCTTCGATCGTCTTTCGCGGGCCGGCTGCGCGCGGCGACATATTCCAGGCGGTGCGGGATGGAGCTCATGCAATCGGAATAGTTGACGGCTACTTCGGGGAAGTGCCCTCAGTGTGGCACAAGGAAATCCTCTACGCGCTGCAGCACGATATCCTCGTTGTCGGTGGCGCCAGCATGGGCGCGCTTCGCGCCGCGGAATGCGATGCATTCGGAATGGTAGGGGTCGGCACGATCTACGAGGACTATGCTGAGGGCCGCCTGATCGATGATGAGGCCGTCGCGCTCGTGCATGCGCCCGAGGAGCTCGGCTGGTTGCCGCTTTCAATCCCGTGGGTGGATTTTCAGCCGACGATCGACGGTCTGTATCGGCAGGGCGCGCTATCACTTGCCGAGCGTAAAATGCTGTTGCTCGCCGGCCGCTCGCTGCATTTTTCAGAACGCACCTATCCCAAGGTCGTCGAGGGTTGCACTCTTTCCGGCGACGGCCGCGCCAAGGAGATCCTGCGACTGATTCGCGCCGGAAAGGTCGAGCGCAAGCGTCAGGATGCCGAACTCGTCCTGCAATATCTGCGGGAGGTGAAGCTTGCAGCTCAGCAGCGTGACTGGGGCTTCGCCGCCACCTCGCACTGGGAGCTTTTGAGGGCGGAAGTCACAGGCGCTGTCACGCCTGTAACGCCCAAGTAACGCCGGACCTGAATGATGGATGTCGCTGAAGCCCGGAAGGCTCATCATTGGAGAAGGCGGTAACAATGAACATTCTGACGCGCGACGAGGGAACGGGGAGCGAGTACGCGAGAATCTTCCGGTTGCTCTCGGCGGCAAAAGACGAAGCCCAGAAGCTCAAGCTGAACAACCTGATGCACCTGACCAACATGGCCCTTCTTCAGGTGGTCATCGACTGGGACGGGATTGACCCCGAACGAGAACTCGACGTCAATCTTGAAAAGCTGATCGGCACCAAGACGCAGGTCGCAATGAAGGATGCCAGCGAGAATCTAGTGCTTCTCGACTGCCACTGACGGACCGAGGTGACTTTGGGACTGCGCCTTTACTCGGCGTCGTCCAACTGTTCCATGCCGGCAATTGCCTGTACGAGCTTTACGATCTTCTTGCGAACTTGCTCGTTCTTGATCGACAGGAAAGCGGCATTGAGCAGCACGCCGTCGCGCGAAACAACGAATTCCTCGCTGGGCGTCGGATTATCGTTGGCCGAGTTGGGGTTGACGTCCTCGAAGAAAGATCGAACGTCGACATCGAGGGCGCCAGCAATTTCGACCAGCATGCTCGCTGAAACGCGGTTGGATCCCTTTTCGTATTTTTGAATCTGCTGGAAGGTGACGCCGACCCGATCGCCAAGTTCGGTCTGCGATACTTTACGCATCAGACGCTTTATGCGGATTGTCTTCCCGACGTGAACATCAACTGCATGGGGACCTTCCTTCATCGCTCTCTCCTTCCAACGCCGGTTGTTACGCGACTATTATGCCAGCAATCAACCTAACGGAGATAATTGAACGGATCAATTGCGTTGATACGTTTTTTATCCCGCATAGAGAGCCTATGGGCAACATATTGGATATTCGGCTTTCGGCCTGATTTACGAGTGGTTTAAATCGCAAATTTCCGTAAAAGAGGAGCGCAACCACTGGTCGTGCACAGCTGGCCGCCTCAAGGGGACGGATTTTTCAGTCTGGTTGAGGCAATGCTGGTGCGACGGCGAGTATTTCCGCAGGCAAACACCAGACCGCTTTCGCGCAGCGATGTGGTGTGCCAGAGGTAGGTGAGTTGATAGTGATGGATTCGTAGTTGCCGTGACGATCGGGTTTGCCCATGCCGAATTGATAGCCGTGCTGGTTGCGGTGACGGGCGGCGAGCCGCGTGTCATGACGATCCGAGCCGGCGACGCGCTGCCGTCCGGTCCGTTCGAAATGGGTCATCGCACGCTGCAAAGCGGTCTGCGCGAATGGGTTCAGGAGCAGACGGGCCATCCGGTCGGCTATCTGGAGCAGCTCTATACCTTCGCCGACCGCGATCGAAACAACGAGATCCGGGGTGGCAGGACGATTTCGATCAGCTACCTCGGTCTCGTGCATGAGCAGGCGACGCCAGGTGGCGGCCGCCCCGGCTGGCAGGGCTGGTATAGCTATTTTCCGTGGGAAGACTGGCGCACCGGGCGACCGGTGGTCCTCGACCACATAGTCGCCTGCCTTATCGCCTGGGCCGAGCGTTATCCGTCCCGTCGTGAGGATCGCATGCGCCGCGCAAATTTCGCCTTTGGGCTCGGCGAGGCCTCATGGAACGAGGATCTCGTGTTGCAGCGTTATGAGCTTCTCTATGAAGCGGGCGTTGTGACCGAGTCGGGCTGTGCGGCCGAAACCAATCCGGGCCGAGCAATGTTCGCGGACCATCGGCGTATCCTTGCGACAGGTATTGCGAGATTGCGCGCGAAAATCAAATACCGCCCGGTCGTTTTCGAGCTGATGCCGGCGAGCTTTACGCTGCTGCAGTTGCAGCGCAGTGTCGAAGCGCTCGCCGGGCTGACGCTGCACAAGCAGAATTTCCGCCGACTGATTGAACAGCAGGAACTTGTCGAGGAAACCGGCGAGACGACGAGTGAAACGGGCGGGCGCCCCGCAAAGCTTTTCCGTTATCGCCATGCCATCCTGGAAGAGCGCGCGCTCGCCGGATCAAGACTGCCAATCTCCCGCAATTGACATATGCTCACAACGAGAATATCTATTTGCGCACAATATGCTCAAAATGAGCATAACAAGGAGTCGGCTATGAACCACCGCGTTTCCGCATCCTCGCTGTACGAGCGCGTTCGTCGTGTTATCCCCAAAGCGGAGTGGATGTCGTTCGAAGACGACGTCGAGGCGATCCTTGAGCTGAAGCGACGGCGAAACGCGGTCATTCTTGCGCATAACTATCAGACGCCGGAGATCTTCCACGGGGTTGCCGATATCGTCGGCGACAGCTTGGCGCTGGCGCGCAAGGCGATTGACGTCGAGGCTGATATCATCGTGCTCGCCGGGGTGCATTTCATGGCCGAAACGGCCAAACTCCTCAATCCCGACAAGACGGTACTGATCCCGGATATGGGGGCGGGCTGCTCGCTCGCGGATTCGATCACGCCTGCTGACGTGGCACTGCTGCGTGAAGCCCACCCGGGCGTGCCTATTATTACCTATGTGAATACCTCGGCGGCCGTGAAGGCGGTATCGGACATTTGCTGCACGTCGGGAAATGCCAAGCAGGTTGTCGAGTCGCTCGGTGTGCCGCGTGTGCTGATGATTCCAGACGAGTATCTCGCCCGAAACGTCGCCCGCGAAACGTCGGTCGAGGTGCTTGCCTGGCATGGTCATTGTGAGGTCCATGAACTCTTCACGGCTGATGACGTCAGGCAGCTTCGTGAGAACTATCCCGGCGTGACTGTGCTGGCGCATCCCGAATGTCCGCCGGATGTCGTGGCTGAGGCTGACTTTGCCGGATCGACCGCGGTGATGTCGGATTTCGTCGGGCAGCAGCGTCCGGCCCGCGTCGTGCTCCTCACCGAGTGCTCGATGAGCGACAACGTCGCGGTGCACCACCCCGATGTCGAGTTCATTCGCCCCTGCAACGTTTGCCCTCATATGAAACGGATCACGCTCGCCAACATCCGGGTTGCACTCGAAGAAAACCGCCACGAGGTCACGGTCGACCCTAAAGTTGCCGTCGCTGCAAGGCGTGCGGTCGAGCGGATGCTTGCGATATGACCGCGCTTCTCGGGCCATTGAGCGGACAAGTCGTCGTCGTCGGAAGCGGGCTCGCCGGTATGATGACGGCGCTGACGCTGGCGCCGCAGCCGGTTGTGCTCATCACCCGCGGCGCCATTGGTGCGCAGACTTCGAGCGCCTGGGCACAAGGGGGGATTGCCGCAAGTCTTGACGAGAATGACAGCACCCAGTTGCATCTGTCCGATACGCTTGCTGCCGGCGACGGCCTGTGTGATCCGCAAGCGGCATCCGAGATCATTGGAGAGGGCCCGGCCGTTATCGCCGCCCTGGAGCGCGCCGGTGTGTCTTTCGATCAGGACAGCCGGGGTCGTCTCGTGCTTGGCCTGGAGGCAGCGCATTCGCGCCGACGTATCGTGCATGCATCCGGAGACGGGTCGGGTGCTGCGATCATCGCCGCTCTGGTGCGGGCAGTCGACAACACGCCTTCGATTACGACGCTTGATGCAACCGAGATACGCTCGCTTCTGACCCATGACGGATCCGTCGGCGGCGTAGTCATCAGCCGGGGAGGACAGGCCACAGCCATCATGACGAACAGAGTGGTGTTGGCCACAGGTGGGATCGGCGGACTCTACGATGCCACAACCAACCCCATGTGCAATTTCGGCCAGGGGATCGCGCTGGCGGCAAGGGCAGGGGCAAGGCTCGCCGATATGGAATTCGTGCAGTTCCACCCGACCGGCCTTGATTCTGCGCGACGGCCACTGGCGCTTGTCAGCGAGGCGGTGCGCGGCGAAGGAGCTGTTCTCATCAATGACAGGGGTGAGCGCTTCATGACCGGTTTCGACGGCGCCGAGCTTGCTCCGCGCGATGTCGTTGCGCGTGCCATCAGCGCCGAGCTCTCGCTGGGACGGCGTGTCTTTCTCGATGCCCGTGGTGCGCTCCGCGATCGCTTTGCCTCCCGCTTTCCAACGATCCACGCGCTCTGTCATGAGGCGGGAATCGACCCGGCAATCGATCCCATTCCGGTGCGCCCCGCCGTCCACTACCACATGGGCGGTGTTGCGACCGATTTGACGGGGCGCAGTTCGATCCCAGGTCTTTGGGTCATCGGCGAGGCCGCCTCGACCGGGCTGCACGGCGCCAATCGTCTGGCCAGCAATTCGCTGCTCGAGGCGGCGGCCCTTGGTATCCGGGCTGCCCGTGATATTGGAGCGACATTGCCCGGCACCGTTCGGTCGGCCCCGGCAGTCTCAGCCGAGCCGGCACCGGATGCGTCTGCGGTGCGCGCGATCGTGTCGCGTCACCTCGGCGTTCTGCGCAATGCTGGGGCTCTCCAGGGTGCGATCGCCACGCTGCTGCCGCTTGCGGAAGCCGAGGGACCTACCGCCGATCCGGCGATTGTTGCGTTGACAATTGCCGTCTTCGCAATGCTGCGCAAGGAAAGCCGCGGTGCCCATGCGCGCACCGATTTTCCGCTAAAGCTGCCCGTTGCGGAACGCCGCTTCATGACACTTGCCGATGTGCTCGATGTCGCGCATGCCGCCACCCATTCTTTCGCTCGGAGTGCCTGATATGTCCCTTGCCCCATTGCCGCGCCTTGTCATCGAACCGATGGTGCGCACAGCCCTCGTTGAGGATCTCGGCCTTGCCGGCGACATTACCTCGGCGGCGGTCATCCCCGCCGATCATCGCTCGTCTCTGGTTATGGTGGCGCGGCAGCCAGGCGTCGTTGCCGGCCTGGATGCCGCCGAACTCTCCTTCCAGCTAGTCGAGCCGACGATCACCATGGCCCGACATATGGAGGACGGATCCCCGGTCAGGCCCGGTGACACCATCGCGACGATCACCGGACCGTCGCGCGGTCTGCTGACGGGGGAGCGCACGGCGCTCAATTTTCTTGGACATCTGTCCGGAATCGCGACGGTGACGGCAAGCCTGGTCGAGGCGGTGAGGGGCACCAAGGCATCGATCGCCTGCACCCGCAAGACGACACCTGGCCTGCGGGCTCTAGAAAAATACGCGGTTCGCGCCGGCGGCGGCATGAACCATCGGTATGCGCTGCATGATGCCGTCCTGATCAAGGACAATCACGTGGCGATCGCCGGCGGCGTAGCCGAGGCGATCCGCCGCGCCCGCGCCGGCGTTGGACACATGGTCAAGATCGAGGTCGAGGTGGATACGCTCGAGCAGCTCAGTGAAGCGATGCGAGAGGGCGTTGACGCAGTCTTGCTCGACAATATGACGCCGGCGCAGCTGCGCGAAGCCGTCGCAATCGTCGACGGTCGCGCGATCACCGAGGCGTCGGGAAGAATAACGCCCGCAACGGTCGCCGCGGTCGGCGCCTCAGGCGTCGATCTCATCTCAGTCGGCTGGTGTACGCACAGCGCGCCGACGCTGGATATCGGGCTCGACGTGCAAAGCTGACCGATATCGTTGGTAAATTCGTCGCGTGTCACGATTTCTGCGGCGCGCAGCGAAGAGGCCGATCGGGCGGCAAAGCACGAAATTCTCGGCATTCTCTTGCTATGCGCAGACAATGAAAAAGCCTGCGCGCCGGGGACACGCAGGGCCTTTTTCATTGCAGGCATCCGAAGCATCAGCCGAAGACGCTCGCGAGCTTGCGAAGCAGGGCTGTGGCCGACGACGGCCCCGGCATATTGCCCGGCATGCGTGCGACCGCTCGTGCGCGTGGAACCGGAGCTTCGCAGGCTGCGCCGACATCACCGCCTCCTCGCCGATCTTTTTCAGGAAGCCGGACTTGTTCACCGCTGGCTGAGCACCGAACAGTAACGCTCAGATGCCGTTTCTCATCAGTTTTTCCCAATCCCTGTCATTGCATAGAACGTCGTCGCCAGATCTCACGCCGGTTGATCGATCGGGAAAATCGGGCTCACTTGGAAGCGATTTCAATCGTCCATGTCTGCCTCACGCTCTAACGCTATGTGATGTGTAATCATGTCTGTGTACCGCTTTTTGTTGATTCTTATAGTAATGTGATCGAGTAAATCTCTATTGATAAAACGATAGCGTTAGATTTTTCTGAGATTTCTTGCTGGCAATGTCAGTTGTCACTCATGCAGTTAACGTGTGACCTACCACATTTGTTTTGCTCTACTTGATTGAGATCGTATTCTGCTTCTACAGTCATCCACAGGATCTGCCCGACGGAGTGGGGAAAACCATACTAGCCTTATCCCACGAATACGCTTTGGTCGGGTCAACCCAGCGTGAACGAAAGAAGCTGAGATGATTTTTAAGGAAACGAAACTTGCCGGAGCGTTCATCATTGAGCTCGAGCGGCGTGAGGATGATCGCGGCTTCTTTGCCCGCACTTTTTGCCAGAAGGAGTTCGCCGAGCACGGGCTGAAGCCAACGATCGCGCAGACGAACTTGGCGTTCAACCGATACAAGGGGACACTGCGCGGTATGCATTTTCAGTATCCTCCGGCAGCTGAAACGAAGCTGGTTCGTTGCACGCGCGGCGCGATTTTGGACATCATTGTCGATCTTCGTCCGGAGAGCCCGACATATTTACAGCACATCGCCGTGGAGCTGACCGCTGACAACTGCAAGGCCTTGTACGTGCCGGAGCGCTTTGCTCACGGCTACCAGGTGCTCGAGGATTTGACAGAGACAAGCTATCAGGTCGGCGAGTTCTATACCCCCGCGGCCGAAGGCGGTCTGCGATACGACGATCCTCGCCTTGGGCTGATGTGGCCGCTTCCGGTCGCGGAGATTTCGCCGAAGGACCAGGCGTGGCGGCTGCTCGACGAGGTTGAGCGCGACGTGCGTGAGAAGATGCAGTTCGGCGCGCTCGCCGCGACTGAGGGAGAGTTGTCGTGATCATCGTCGACAATGCGCTAAAGGCGCGCGAGGCTGCCGGAAGGCCGATCCGCGTCGGTATGGTTGGCGCGGGCTTCATGGGCCAGGGCCTCACGAATCAGATTGCCAACAGCGTTCCCGGCATGCAGATGTCGGCAATCTACAATCGGACGCCGGAAAGGGCCGTGCGGGTGTATAATTACGCCGGCCTCGGCGATGTGGTCCGTGCCAGCACGGTCGATGCGCTCGACGACGCGATCCGGATCGGCCGACCCGTCGTTGCCGAAGATCCGTCCCTCATCTGCCGCTCCACCCTCATCGATGTCATTGTCGACGTCACCGGCTCCGTGGAATTCGGCGCCAACGTGTTCATGGATGCGTTTCAGCACGGTAAGCACGTCGTAATGATGAACGCCGAGGTCGACGCGACGATCGGACCGATCCTGCAGGTCTATGCCCGGCGGCACGGAGTAATCCTGTCAGCCTGCGACGGCGATGAGCCCGGGCTTCAGATGAACCTATATCGCTGGATCGTGGGGCTGGGATTAATCCCGAGGGTCATCTGCAACATCAAGGGGCTTCAGGATCCCTATCGGAACCCGACCACCCAAAAAGCCTGGGCCGATCGGTGGGAGCAGAATGCCGCCATGGTCACCTCCTTCGCTGACGGATCCAAGATCAGCTTCGAGCAGACGATCGTGGCAAATGCGACCGGGTTTAAGGTTCGCAACCGTGGCATGAGTCGCGGCGTCGCGTACAACGCCTCAATCATGGACATATCGCAACTGTATGACTTGGACGAACTGCGCGAACTCGGTGGCATTGTCGACTATACGGTCGGTCCGAGCGGCGTTAAGGCCTTCATCCTTGCCGAGCATGCCGATCCCAAGCAGCGCCACTACCTCAATCTCTACAAGCTCGGTGAAGGGCCGCTGTACCCATTCTGGGTGCCCTATCACCTCGTGCATTTCGAAACGCCGAACGCGATCGCGCGTGTCGTGCTGTTTGGCGACAATCTGGCCCCGCCGCTCGATGGGCCTGTCGTCGAGGTCTGTGCGGTTGCCAAACGCGATCTGCAGGCGGGCGAAATATTAGACGACTACGGCATGTACATGACCTATGGCGAGGCCGCCAACGTCGAGGAGATGAGCAAGGGCCGCTATCTTCCCGAAGGTCTTGTGCAGGGGTGCCGTTTGTTGCGCTCCGTCCCCAGGGACGCGGTGATCACCTACGACGACGTCGCGCTGCCGCCCGGGCGACTTGCCGACCGGTTGCGCGCCGAGCAATACGAGCGCTTCCGCGGCGAAACCTGGCTGCGCGATCGTCTCGATTGCGGGGATCCTCGCACAACGGAACGAGCCGTGGGAGGACGTTGAAGTCAGCTCTCGTCGGCATGCCTCACGACCACCGCGATGATCTGGTCAAGCGCCGCTGCAGTCTCCTTGATCGAGGCAGCCTGCTGCTCGGTGCGCCGGGCGAGATTGTCGGAGGCGTCGCTGATCTGGCGCGCGACGGTGTGGATCGAGGCGGCACTCTGGCCGATCGCGCGCATGGCGGCCTGCTCGACCGAATTGTTGAAGCTCGCGCGTTCCACATCGAGCGCGCCGGAAAAAGTCATTGTTCAGGCGGATATCCAGATTGCCGCCCGCCATTCCCTGCAGCACCTGCCTGACGTCGGGCACCTCCGAGGCTGGTACGTCGCCGGATCAACTGCTGCTCATTTTCGAGTGAAACCGTATCATTTCGACGGACGAAGAGGCCCAACCAAGTAGCGAAAGCAGCAGGCGCTGGTGTGGGTCAGTGCCTGTATTGGAAAACACCGCCCATTCGGTTCGGCATCAGGAAGATTTGTTCGGCTTTCGAAAAGCCGGCTTGCACTCCCATTGAGATCCAGTCGTGGGGAGACTCCGGAAAATCGGCCATTCGCATGTGCGCGTCCATTGCGGCGAACTCCTCATCCGTCAGGGCCGCCCAATCGGACCGTTGTGCCGTGAACCTGTCCCAATGTTCCTCGCGGCTCTCGCCATTGAGGAGTGTCGGTTCCCAAATGAGGAAGAGGCCGTTGCGATCGAGCGCGTCGTACACATGCTGCATGAGGCGCGCCTTGCCGTCAGCCTGCAGATGGTGGAGCGACATGCCGATCCAGATGACATCCACGGGATCGGTCCATGTCGACATGGCATCCGCGAAGTCGCAGCATCGCAGATCTACGGGGCATTCGAGCACGGCCACGGACTCGCGTGCCATTGCGAGGGATTCCGGCGAAAGGTCGATTCCGCAATAGTGCGCGACGGCGGTCTTCACGAGCATGCCTGACGAGGCGCTTGCATCGCCGCAGGCTATGTCGAGAAACCGGAAAGGCCCGGTTATGTCCTTGGCAAGCACCTCGCTCAGGAGCGTGTAGACTTCACGATGGTACATCAGATTGGCGCCGACGATCTTGCGGTATGTCGCAAGCTGCCTGTTGAACATCGCCTGTGATTCATCGGTGCATGAGACGGCGGTATCGGCGCTCATAGGGCGCCCTCCGAAGTTGCCACCGCTCCCGAAGCAGTCAACGCGATCCGCATAGCGCCCCTCCGCCGCCAATATGCCGATTGCCATTTAAAATAGCAGTTCTTGTGTCCTCCGGCACGCGCGATTTTCTACAAATGGGAGCCGGGTCAGCACCGCGGCTGAACATGTTGTTCCAACTTCGCCGAAATTCCCAAGTGCACAGTTCACCAGGAGATTTGCGGTGCACGTGAAGCGCGGCGAGATTCACGTCACGATCCACGACAACTAGGACTTGGCGGAAAGCGCGCTCAATTCTTCGAGATCGAGGTCCCGTTCCAGTTCATGCAGCGTTTCGTCGTCGATATCGCCGGCGCGGTGAAGACGGATGAGTTCCCGGCGTCCGGTAGCGATCGCCGCCAGAACGACGTCGAAATGGGCATGGAGCAGAAGGTCGTGGTGTTCCGTGTGCTGGATATAGTCGACGATCACCCTGGCCCTGAGTTGATAACGCTCCAGCAGACGGGGATGGATGAGATTGCCCTCCCTGTCATAGGCCCTGTCTCTGACGGTCGCCAATTGCGCCTCAGCCATGACGGCTTCCGCTTGGTTCAGATTGAGGCGCGCCTTTTCTGACTCCGGCTCGATCAGCTTCGCCCATTTGATCACGCGCCCCAGCGTCGTGCCCTGGACTAGCACGGTTCCGAGGATGACGGCGAACGACGTCACCAGGATGAAGTCGCGACCGGGAAAACCTTCGGGCACGCTCAGGGCCAGGGCAAGAGTGACCACACCGCGAACGCCCGCCCAGCTCAGAACGATTGAACCGCGCGCGCCAAGCGGCGTGTATCGCCTAAGGCCCAAGGCATTGCAAAACTTGACCACAAGGTCCGATCCAAACACCCAAGCGAAGCGCGCAAGTGTAAGTGCGATCAGGACCACGAGCATCGGCAATCCCATGGTGGCGATCACGATGCCGAAGCCACCGCCACGTTCGACCACGCCCCGCAAGGATGACCCGATCAGCATGAAAACCGAGGCTTCCATCAGAAAGATCATTACAGTCCAGAACGACGTGCCGCGCATGCGCATCGAGGCCGAAAACACGGTATGCTGATACCAGCCCGCGATCAGGCCCGTCGTGACGGTGGCGATGACGCCGGAAACATGGATCATTTCGCCGAGCATATAGGAGATCCAGGCCAGCAGGGTCGTGGCCGCGATGATCAGATATTCGTCGTTCAGACGGCGGACAAACACCACCCATACCGTCCCGATGGCTATACCGACGAGGGCGCCTCCGAGTGCCAGCAGAAAGAAACTTCCCATCGCCTCGGCCGTGCTGAAGGCGCCCGTGATGCCGGCGGCGATGGCGAACCGGAACAGCACCAAACCGCTTGCATCATTGAGCAGGCTCTCGCCCTCGAGCAGGATTTGAAGGCGGCGGGGCAGCTTAACCCGTTGCAGCACGGCGCGAGCGGAGATCGCATCAGGGGGTGACACGATCGCCCCGAGAACCGCGCAGGCCGCCCATGGCAACGAAGGAAAGAGGAAGTGGACCGCCACCGCCACGACGGCGCAGGTGAAAAAGACCGCGCCGACGGCAAGCGAAGCAATTCCGATCATGTGGCGGCGCAGCCGACCGAGAGCGATGAACCAGGCACCGTCCATCAACAGTGGCGGCAGAAAGATGACGAGTACCAGATCGGGATCAATGGTAATGGCAGGCAGGCCCGGCAGAAAGGCAAGTAGCGCACCTCCGGCGAGCAGCGCCACGGAGGGCGGCAATCCAAACCGGTGGGCGGCGTAATGCAACGCGATGATCGCCAAGAACATCACGATCACCAGCTCGAACAAGTGAGTTGGGTCCATACACCGCTGCCTGATTTCCACCCGATGGTCTATTACAATGCGCGTTTGCTCGAAATGCAATCGCCCGGGCATGCCTGTCGCATCCTGCACGCCAAGGCTCCACTGGATTCTGCATTGCCACAGGAGGAACCGTGAAGCATATGGATAGGGCAAATGGGCATGCGCCGAGCCGGCCGCGCTGCCAGTGGTGCCTGACGGAAAGATTTTCCATCGAGGAACAGATAAATGGAACGATCCGCACTCGTGACCGGCGAGCGGCCAGCTATTTTGCGGCCAATAGGCGGCTACCAAGCGCGGCTGCCGCGTTAGGCACTACTTTGTGGAGATATGCATATGAATTTTATCGCTCACCGTGCGAAATTGCTTGGCACCGTTTTTACCCTGGGGTTGTTGATCGGTGCGCCGGTCCATGCCGAAACGCCGCAGAATGTTCTGGTCGTTGCCCAGTCGATTGATGACGCCGTTAGCTTCGACCCGGCTGAGGGCTTCGAGCTCACAACCGTCCAGTCCTTCAACAATCTCTACCAGCGCCTAGTTCAGTCAAATCGTGATGACGGCACCAGGATCGATCCGGCGCTTGCCGCTTCCTGGGAAGCGGGCAGCGACGGCAAGAGCCTGACCTTTGCGCTCGCCGACGCGAAGTTCGCCTCGGGTAACCCGGTGCGCCCGGAGGACGTGATCTTCTCGCTGACGCGCGCCGTCAAGCTCAACAAGTCGCCGGCGTTCATCCTGAACGAGCTCGGCTGGAAGGCCGATAATGTCGATGCGGCCGTCACCAAGGTTGATGACAAGCATGTGAAGCTCACCTGGACTGCCGATGTTGGCTCTGGTTTCGCGCTATCGTTGCTGACCGCGCCGATCGCCTCGATTGTCGACGAGCAGACCGTTGCCGCAAACGCAAAGGACAACGATTTCGGCAACGCATGGCTGAAGACCAATTCGGCTGGGAGCGGTGCCTACGCGATCGGAACCTACACGCCTCACGAGGCGCTGGTACTTCAGGCCAACGCCAATTCGAACGACAAGCCGAAGCTCGAGAGTGTCATCATCCGCAACGTGCCGGACGTCGGCGCACGCCGCCTGCTCGTCGAACAGGGCGACGCAGATATCGCCCGCGGTCTCTCCGCCGACCAGATCGAGGCGCTGAAGGATAAGAGTGGCATTAAGGTCCTCTCCGTTCCCTCTGCCCGCACCGACTATATCCTCTTGAACAGCAAGGCGAACGAGACGCTCGGCAAGCCGGCGTTCTGGGAGGCTGCTCGCTATCTGGTCGACTACGACGGCATTGCCAAGAATCTGCTGCGTGGTCAGAGCACTGTCCACCAGGCCTTCCTGCCGGTAGGCTTCCCGGGTGCGCTGACGGATACCCCCTTCAAGCTCGATGTCGAGAAGGCGAAGAAGATTCTGGCGGACGCAGGTATCAAGACGCCGTTCAAGATCGAATTCATCGTCTTCAACGACCAGCCATTCCTTTCGATCGCGCAGTCGTTGCAGGCGACCTTCGCGCAGGCCGGGATCACGCTCGACATCCAGCCGGGTGTTGCAAGCGACATCTATGCCCGTGGACGCGCCGGCAAATACGAAATGACGCTGCGTTATTGGATCCCGGACTATTTCGATGCCCATTCCAATGCCAGCGCCTTCGCGATCAACAAGGATAATTCCGCCAATACCGTAGCCAAGCAGGCCGGCTGGGTGATTCCGGAACTGAGCGATGCGACGCTTGCCGCCGTCAAGGAGCAGGATGCCGCCAAGCGCGTCGCCCTCTATCAGGACCTGCAGAAGAAGATCCAGGCAAGCTCTCCGTACATCTTTACGCTTCAGGGCAATGACCAGGTCGTGCTAAGCGACAAGGTGAAGAACTATGCCCAAGGCCTGAACGCAGACCAGGTCTATTACGACAAGGTAGAAAAGTAAGTGCCGCAGGCGGCAACACCTCCGAATACCGACATGAGCAACTCCCGCCAGCACAGAAGCTGGCGGGAGTTGTCTTTCGCGTTACCCCTTATCAAGTGGCTGTGGTCCTTGGCACTGACGCTCTTTGGGCTGGCAATCGTGACCTTTGCCATGACGCGGCTTTCCCCGATCGATCCGGCGCTGCAGCTCGTTGGCGACCATGCCAGCCAGTCGACCTATGAACAGGCGCGGCTCGAACTCGGGCTCGACGAGCCATTGCCGCTGCAGTTCCTGCGCTATGTCGAGACGGCCCTCTCTGGCAACCTCGGCCAGTCAATCTCGACCGGTCAACCGGTCGCGCATGATATCGCCCGCACGTTTCCGGCGACGATAGAGCTTGCCACGACGGCAATCGCCCTCGGCGCGACAATCGGCTTGGCGCTCGGTATCATTGCGGCGATGAGGCAGGGGACATGGATCGACAGTGTTTGCCGCTTCATATCCCTATTAGGCTATTCGGTGCCGATTTTCTGGCTCGGCCTCTTGCTGCTGCTGCTCTTCTATGCCCGTCTGCATTGGGCGCCCGGGCCGGGCAGGGCGGATGTGGTGTTCCAATATACCGTCAAGCCGGTTACCGGTTTCGCGCTGATCGATACGTGGAGTTCCGGCAGGCCCGGTGCATTTCGTGATGCGCTGGCGCATCTGGCATTGCCGGCAATCGTGCTTGCCATTCATGCTCTTGCTGCGATCTCGCGGTTGACGAGGGCGTCGATCCTTACCGAGCTCGGCCAAGAATATATAACCACCGCACGAGCAAAAGGAGCCGGCCTGGGGCGGATCGTCTTCGTTCATATTCTGCCGAACATTTCCGGGACGTTGCTAACTGTGATTGCCCTTTCCTATGCAAGCCTGCTTGAGGGAGCCGTCCTGACCGAAACTGTCTTCGCATGGCCGGGTATCGGACGTTACCTGACTACGGCGATGTTTGCCGGCGACATGCCTGCGATCCTGGGGGGCACACTTGTCGTCGGCGCCTCCTTCGTGCTTCTCAACGCGCTAACCGATCTCGGCGTGGCTCGGCTAGAAGTGGGGAGAAAGCGATGAGTGCCATCGAACAAGTGTGGATCGGCGGGATGTCGTTTGGACGACGGATGCTTCGGTCGCCTTCGGCAGCGGCGGGCGGCGGCATCGTGATCTTCATCCTCGCCGTTGCACTGCTTGCGCCGCTTGTCGCGCCCTACGATCCGAATCTGCAGGAAACGGCCAATCGCCTCATGGCCCCGAGTGCTGCCCATTGGCTCGGCACCGATGGCTTCGGACGCGACATACTCTCCCGCTTGATCTACGGGGCGCGGCCGACCCTGCTCCTGGTGCTTATCGTGGCGTTGCTGATGGCACCGCTCGGTATTGCCGTTGGTATACTCGCTGGCTTTTTCGGCGGCGCGACGGAGCGTATCCTGATGCGTATCACCGACATCGTCATGTCCTTCCCGCGATTACTGTTGTCTTTCGCCTTTGTAGCGATCTTGGGGCCTGGGCTTATCAACGGTGCGCTGGCGCTCGCCTTAACGAGTTGGCCGGCCTACGCCCGTCAGGCTCGTGTCGAGACCGGAGCGCTCAGGCAGAGCGACTATCTCGCGGCCGCCGAGATGGTCGGCATCAAGGGTGCCAGGCTGCTCTGGGGACATGTCCTTCCGCTGGTGTTGCCATCGGCCGTCATTCGGCTGGCGCTCGACCTTTCAGGCATCATCCTTGCTGCCGCCGGCCTTGGCTTTCTCGGCCTCGGAGTACGACCGCCGACGGCGGAGTGGGGCTCAATGGTCGCCGAGGGCACGCAGGTGATCTTCGATCAATGGTGGGTCGCTGCCGTGCCTGGGCTTGCAATCCTTGTTACCTCGCTCGGCTTCAATTTGCTGGCCGATGGACTGCGTGACATTCTGGATCCGCGCCATGCTTGAACCGCTTCTGTCTGCCGAGGAGCTTTCGATCTCCTTTCCCTCCGATGCAGGTCTGGTTTCCGTTGTCGACCGGATCTCCTTTTCAGTCGGACACGAGATCCTGGCGCTCGTTGGAGAATCCGGCTCTGGCAAGTCAATGACGGGACGGGCCATCATGGGTCTGCTGCCGCGCGGCGCAATCATGCGTGCCAGGCGCCTGGTCTTTGACGGAATGAACCTGGCCACGCGTTCGAGAGCTGACTGGAACGCACTGCGCGGGACAGGCTTGGGTCTGATTTTGCAGGATCCGAGATATTCCCTTAATCCGGCGCACCGGGTCGGCCGGCAGGTCGAAGAGGCGCTACTTCTGCACACGAAGCTTTCGGCTGTCGAGCGACGCGAGCGGGCACTGGACATGCTGGAGAAAGTCGGACTGCCGGATCCGAAGCGCATCTACGCAAGCTATCCGGCGGCACTCTCCGGCGGCATGGGACAGCGGGTGATGATCGCTGCAATGCTGATCAATCGGCCGAAGCTGCTCATTGCCGACGAGCCGACTTCGGCTCTCGACCGTGACCTGCAGGACCAGATGCTGACGCTCTTGCGTTCGTTGACGGAGGAGTTCGGCATGGGCCTCCTGCTGATCAGTCACGACCTGCAGCAGGTGTCTCGCTACGCAGACCGTGTCCTCGTCATGCGGCAGGGACGTATCGAGGAAGAAATGACATCCGCCGACCTCTCCCACGCCGGATCACCCTATACCCGCGCGCTCTGGGCGGCGCGACCGTCGGCGGCCACCTATGGCACGCGGTTGCCGGTTTACGAGGACGAGCAGTGAGCGCGCTGGCGGTAAAGGATCTTTCGGTCACCTTTCAGGGCACCTCGAAGGGCTTCACGGCCGTACGCGGCGTCTCCTTCGACGTTGCCGCTGGTGAAACCTTTGGTCTCATCGGACCTTCAGGATGCGGCAAGACGAGTGTGCTGCGCGCAATCGCCGGGTTGAACACGAATTGGCAGGGCGACATTTCTGTCTTCGGTCAGCCCCTGGCAGTGGGACGCAGGATCACCGGGATGCTGCGCGAGGAGATCCAGATGGTGTTCCAGGATCCATATTCGTCGCTGCATCCTCGCCATCACATCGCGCGCATCTTGGGCGAACCGCTGTCAATCCGCGGCATACCAGACGTTACCGAACGCGTGCGTGTTGCGCTCGACCAGGTCGGGCTACCGGCGGTGGTTGCGCAGCGCTACCCGCACCAGATTTCCGGCGGACAGCGACAGCGCGTGGCCATAGCGCGAGCGCTGCTGCTCAAACCCAAATTGCTGCTGCTCGACGAGCCAACCTCGGCACTCGACGTTTCAGTACAGGCGGGGATCCTCAATCTCTTGAACGACCTCAAGACCTCACAGGGGATCACTTTCATTCTGGTCAGCCACGACCCCGGCGTCGTCGCCCATATGTGCGACCGCGCCGCTATGATGAAAAAGGGCCTGATCGAGGACATACTTGATCGTTCTGCCTTGTCTGTCGACAGCTAACGGCCACCGCTCTGTAAGCGTCGGAGCGAACAGGCTTTGCGAGGCTTGCAGCTTTATCCGACGCTGGCATCGACCGAGACATCGATCTAATAGTGATCATCCTCCTACCGCGATAACATACAATGCCGCTGCAGCGATCAGATCAGAAATTCCCAGCAAGGAAGGAATTCGCCGGGTCCATGAACCTAGTTGCCGCCCTGCCCATGTATGATTGGCCCGAGGTGCGAGCGGAGATCGACGCGCACTGGGAGCGGCTTCGCGACGAGTTGCGTTTGCGGGGTATCGGCGCGCCGGAACGCCTGGCCCGCACTCGCAAAGACCTTCCTTCCATCCCGGGAGGTCTCCGGGATGCCGGCGGAAAGGCCATGGCGTCCGGTCCGGCAAATTTGCCTGCCGATGAACTCGATCTAAATGCGCTCTGGCTGCATCCCGAACTGCTTCTTGCACAGGCATGCTGGGGTCCGATAGAGCGCGGGCTTGCGGATCACATTCGAATAGTTGGCCAACCCAGTTACGATGGTGTCGAGGGAGGAAAGGGTCCTTTCTACTCTAGCGCGATAATAATGCGGGGTGGGGCGCAGGCGATGCCGCCCCCCTCCGACCGCGGTGCCGCTATTCCATTGGATCTGCTGCGCGGTCAGCGATTTGCCTACAATGATGTCGACTCCATGTCCGGCATTCTGGCATTGGCGTCAGACCTCGAAGGCATGGGCGAGACGCTCGACATCTTCTCTGACCGGAAACAGAGCGGCAGCCACCGCCGGTCGATCAAGGCGGTCGCTGAAGGCGCAGCAGACGTTGCCGCAATTGACTGCAAGACCTTTGCCTTGGCACAGCGCTTCGAGCCGTCAGCGAGAGATGTCACGGTCGTGGGGTGGACGGCACGTCGCAAAGGCCTGCCGTTCATCACCTCGAGACATACGCCAATCGAAGTCGTCACCCTCCTGCAGGAGGCGCTCATCAGGCTCGGGTGGTGTCTCCCTCAGTCGGCTCGGCGCTGACTAGGATCCTGCGCTCCCAAGCCAGGTTCTCGGCCTCATGCTCCGTCAAATTGACACAGCACAGGATAAAAGGGACCCTAATGGAAGCGATTCGGTTCGCTGCCATCTTGTTGCGGCGATCAGCATTGCCCCAGCCCTTGTTTCTCGTTTGGTGTTTCAAGACTCTCAAAGGAGAAGTGCCGTGATCCCATCCGGTCTCTTTTACGACCTCGTTGATTCCCAAATTGCATTCAAGATCGTGCAGAGGAATTTCAACAGTCCCAACTTCATCTTCAGCGTACCTCGTGTAAAGGACGGGCAGCTCCGCCTGACGATGCTCGGAAGTCAGCCCCTTGTCGGGTCCGCAGATGCCATACTGGCCCGGCTTAACGCCCTTCTCTGCGAACACCCTGTCCGCCAGCCGAACGCGCATGCCTTCAGGCCGGCCACCAGCAATGCGAAGATTATTGGCTATTCGATCTTTCCCGAGCCAGAGAAGGGCAAGCAGCACGGGTTACCGGAAGAGATGTCCGTCGAATGCCGCATCATGCCTGCCGACCATTCAAGTCCCGGGCGGGAAATCTCGATGGTGAGCGTGATTGTCGATGGAAAGCATAGCCTTCATCTGATGGAGACGGTCGGCAAGGATAATCTTCAGGAGATCAGTCGGCTTTCCCCGCATGCACTGCCGATGGAAATCCATGGGGGACTGGCGGCGAATGGTTACTATCAAGAGAGCTTCGTGACTTTATATGGTGAGGAGGCCCTCGAAGAAGCAAAAACGAAGTTGAGAGAGGCCTGCAGCCGAGCGGCTTCCGCCGATACCGACGCCCGACACGCACATCACTGATGTCGCCGTCTCTGCCGTGAGGTTTCTACCCGCCTGATCGTCAGATGGGCGGGTTCGAGTTCATCGCATGACGTTGACTTGCTAGGGCCAGCGGATATGTGCGTGACTCTGGTCGATCGCCTCGACTATGACAAACAGGCCTGCCACGAGTGCTATCACAAGCTTGGCAGCCTTGGCTTCGATGGGTTGCCCCAGAACGTCGGCCTTGTCGGTTGCAACAAGGGCAAGTCTGTCGATACCAGCCACGAACCCGTTTGTGCGAGCTTCCTCATAAGACGAAAGCCGGACGCACGTCTCCTCCTTGGAAGTATGTTCGAAACTGTTGTGCCACTCCGGGTGGTCGAACGACTCCGGGCGTTGACTATCGGAACGCTGCAGGGATTTCGATCTGCCTTGTGTGGTTGTGAAATTTATTTCATCATGTGAATTATATTGACACGCATTTCATCTTCGCCTTTATTGCTCTCATCGGACTTCGAGGAGGAAGTTCGGTTTCAACGCGATCAGCGGCGTCAACGTGACGCCCTCAGGCTTTTGGGAGGGGCTTCGGCCTCGAGGAGGAATCTTGTGCAAATTTATCAGCTCGCCCGCCATGGTGGTCCTTGCAGCAACGCTTTTTGCGGGCACGGCATCCGCGGAAACGGACAGTCCGTTCCGCTGCAAGCCGGGTGAAAAATACGTCATGAACGTTATGGTCTCGGGTGTGGAATACTGGTTCCCGGTCTACGAGATGTTCAAACAGGCCGGTCAGCAGCTCGGCTGCGAAACCGCATATACCGGTACACCGGAATATGACGTCAACAAGCAGATCGCCACCTTCGACCAGGCGCTGGCCCAGAACCCGGCTGGCATCCTCGTCCATCCGATGAACTCCGATCCGTTCATCGAGCCGATCAACCGTGCCACCGAACAGGGTACGGCCGTCGTCACGTTTGCCGCCGACTCGCCGCTTTCCAAGCGCGTCTCGTTCATCACCTCGGACAATACCCGCGAAGGCATCTATGCCGCCGACGCAATCGCCGGGAAGCTGGGTGGCAAGGGCGAGTATGCGGTTCTGGAAAATCCGGGCCAGGACAATCATGACAAGCGCATCGCCGCCTTCATCGGCCGTATGGAGGAAAAGTGGCCGGAGATGAAGCTGGTCGGTCGTGCCGCTTCTAACCAGGACCCGACCAAGGCCTATCAGGGGCTTTCGAGCATCATCCAGGCCAATCCGAATCTCGGCGCGGTCTTCATGCCGGAAGCAAACTCCGCTATCGGCGCCTCACAGGCGTCCAAGGAAAACGGCGGCAAGGTTCTTGTCATGTGCGCCGACGTCAACGCCAACATTCTCGACATGATCAAGGCCGGTGAAGTCTTCGGCTCGATCAATCCGAACCAGGGCATGCAGGGCTATATGGGCTTCATGCTGTTGTGGCTTGCCAAGCATCCAGAACTGATCGACCCGATGAACGACGCCAAGCGCTCGGGCTTCAACCCGATGAGCATCCCGGTGGTCGATAATGGTCTTTCGATCGTCACTGCCGAAAATGCCGACGACTTCTATTGGGACAAGTACCTGAAGCGCCGCGGTACGAAGGGTATCGAGGAGTAAGGGCGTCGGCCTTGTCACCTTCGAGGAGAAGCTGGCCGGAGGGCCGGATGAGGGAGATGGTTGGGCCTGAACTTGCCGCGCTATCCCCTCAACGCCTCGTAAGCTTGGCACTTCTCCCTGCTGGGGAGAAGAGGCAGATCATCTCAGCCGCCTCGATCGGGGACCGGTTATGAATAAGGAAAATGAAAATGGCGGAGCCGGTGCTCACCATTCATGGCGTAAGCAAGCATTTCGGGGCGATCCGGGCGCTGACGGAGGTCGACTTCACGCTTGAGCGCGGCGAAGTCCATGCGCTCTGCGGCGAAAATGGCGCCGGCAAATCAACGCTGATGAACATCATCGCTGGCGTACTGCAGCCGACCGAAGGCGAAATCCGTGTTGATGGGAAACCCGTTCGCATCGCTTCACCGGCTGCCGCGCAGGCGCTCGGCATTGGTCTGGTGCATCAGGAAATCGCCCTCTGCCCTGATGCCACGGTGGCCGAGAATATGTTCATGGCCGCGACCAATCGCCGGCGTTCCCCTTTCATGAATTACCGTGCTCTGGAGCGCGACGCCCAGCAAGTGATGAACCGGCTCGCCGCCATCGACGTCCGCCGGAAGGTCGCGGATCTGCCGATTTCCAGTCAGCAGCTTGTCGAGATCGCCAAGGCGCTGACGCTCGACTGCCGCGTGCTCATTCTGGACGAGCCGACCGCAGCGCTTACCGAAACTGAGGCACAGCAGCTCTTCGCCATCATCCGCGACCTCAAGGCGAACGGCATCTCGATCATCTATATCAGCCACCGCATGGCCGAGATCTTCAGCCTCTGCGACCGCGTGACCGTTTTTCGTGACGGTCGGTATGTCTGCACCGACAAGATTGACGATGTCACGGCTGATGATGTGGTGCGCCGCATGGTTGGCCGCGAGATCACCCAGCTCTATCCGGAAAAGCTCGGGGCCGAAGTCGCCTCTCGCGAAACCATCCTCGAAGTGGATGGCCTCGGTGATGGTGCACGATTCCATGATATCAGCTTCGATCTGCGCCCGGGTGAAATCCTCGGTATCGGTGGCCTGATCGGCTCCGGCCGCACGGAGATCGCCGAAGGCATTTGCGGGCTTCGCACCCATACCGCCGGTCAAGTCCGCCTGCATGGCAGGCCGCAGGCAATCCGCGCCTATGCGGATGCAGTCAAGGCGGGCATCGTCTATCTGTCGGAAGACCGCAAGGGCTCCGGCGTGTTCCTGGAGATGTCTATCGCCCAGAATATCTCGGTGCTGAACTTGAAGGCACTCACCAACCATGTCGGCCTGCTCAACGGTCGCGCCGAGGCGGCGCTGGCGGAGGATTTCGCGCGGCGGCTTGCTGTGCGCATGGGCGGCGTCGAGGCGCCCGTCAAATCGCTGTCCGGCGGCAACCAGCAGAAAGTGGCGATTGCCAAGCAGCTTGCCGTCAAACCCAAGGTAATCCTGATGGACGAGCCGACACGCGGCATCGATGTCGGCGCGAAGACCGAAATCCATCGGCTGCTGCGCGATCTCGCGCGGCGCTCAGGCATCGGCATCGTCGTCATTTCATCGGAAATGCCGGAGCTGCTCGGGCTCTGCGACCGCGTTCTGGTCGTGCGCGAAGGGCGCATTGCCGGCGAGCTGGGCGCGGACGATATGACGGAAGAAGCCGTGATCCGCCTTGCATCGGGGGTCAGTGCGGCAAGGACGGCAGATCATGCCGCGTAAGGAGGGAGAGACGGGAATGGCAATCGACACGATGGCGGCGGACATGCCGAAAACGGGGCACTGGAAACGCATCGGCACCATGCGCGAAGCGGGACTGATCGCGATCATCCTGGCGCTTTGCGTCGTCATGAGCTTCGCCTCGCCGCATTTCCTTACGCTCGGCAATTTCCGCGCCATGCTGATGAGCTTTTCGGTGGAAGGCATCGTCGTCGTCGGGATGACGATCCTGCTCATCGTCGGCGGCATCGATCTCGCCGTCGGCTCGGTCGTCTGCTTCGCCATGGTGCTCTCCGGCTCTCTGTTTCTTGCCGGGTTCGATCCATGGACGGCATCGCTCGTCGGCATCCTTGCCAGCGGCGTCATCGGCGCGATCATGGGTTTCTTCGTGACGGTGGTCGGGCTCAACCACTTCATCACATCGCTTGCCGGCATGGTGATCGTGCGCGGTCTCTGCCTCGTCATCACCAAGGGCACGCCGCTCTCGCTCTTCACCCTGCCGGCAGGCTTCAAGGCGGTTGGGCAGGGCACGTTCCACGGCATTCCCTACGTCATCCTTATCTTCGTCGCCGTCGTCGTCCTGTTCGATTTCCTGCTGCGCCGGGCCACCGCCTTCCGCAAGGTGTTCTATACCGGCAGCAACGAGAAGGCGGCGCTCTATTCCGGCATCAGGACCAACCAGGTGAAATTCTGGGTGACGGTTCTCTGCTCGACCCTCGCGGGCGTCGCAGGGGTGATCTACATGTCCCGCTTCGGCGCGGCGACCCCGACCTTCGGAGTGGGCATGGAACTCAACATCATCGCGGCGGCGGTCATCGGCGGTGCCTCGCTCAACGGCGGCTTCGGCACGATCTTCGGCGCCATCCTCGGCATCGCGCTGCTCTCGGTCGTCACGTCGTCGTTGATCCTGCTCGATGTCTCTGTCTATTGGCAAGACATGATCAAAGGCTGCATTCTGCTTGCCGCCGTTTCCATCGACCATTTCCTGCACAAGCGGAAGGCCGCCTGATATGCCAATCGCCAAACTGAAACCCAAGACGACAGCGCCGCGCGAGGAAATCGTCATCGCCCGCCAGATGCACCAGGCGCTCGTGCTGCATTTTCTCGAAGGCCTGACGCAGGCACAGATCGCCGACCAGCTCGGTATCTCGCACGCCACCGTCAACCGGCTGATCAAGCGCGGCCGCCAGCTCGGCCTCGTCGAGATCAAGATCAAATCGCCGGTCGAGCCGCTGGTGGATATGGAAGAACGGCTACTGGCGCTCGGCGGCATCAGCCGTGCCGTGGTGGTGCCGACCGTATCCGACAATCCCCAGACGGCGCTGCAGGCTGTGGGCGAGGCAGCGGCCCGCCTGCTGATCGAGGAGATCACCGATGGCGATACCATCTGCATCACCGGGGGCAAGGGTGTCGGCGCCGTCGTCGCCGGCCTGCAGCCCGCTCGTCGCTTCGATGTCGAGGTGATCCCGGCGACCGGCTGCGTGCAGGGCAAGCACTATACCGACGTCAACCACGTCTCCACCCTGATGGCGGACCGGCTCGGCGGACGCTCCTACCAGATCCACGCGCCGCTCTTTGCCGATGATGCCGAGCAGCGGGGCATGCTCATCAACATGCGCGCCGTCGCCGATGTCTTCCAGCGGGCACGAGAAGCCAAGGTCGCGGTCGTCGGCATCGGCTCGATCCTGAGCTCAGACTCGACCTATTACGACCTGCACCCCTCTTCCAGCGAGGACCGCAAGACCATCGAACATTCCGGCGCGAGGGCGGAACTGCTGGCCCATCTGCTCGATGGAGAAGGCCGGGTCTGCGACTACAGCCTCAACCGCGCACTGGTTTCGCTGACGCTTGAGGAATTCGCGGCGATCCCGACCAAGATCGGCGTGGCAAGCGGCCTCAACAAGGCCGGCTCCATCCTGAGCGTGCTGCGCGGCAACCACCTCGATACGCTCGTCACCGACGAGGCGACCGGGGCGCGTATCCTTGAAATAGCATCCGAGGAAGGGTTTTCGGCATGAGCGGCGAACAGTTGATCCGCGAGATCGGGCGCTCCGGCGTCGGGGCCTCGGCCGTAGGGCTGGGTACCTGGGCGATCGGCGGTTGGATGTGGGGCGGCACCGATGAGGCGCAATCCATCGCCGCCATCCAGGCCTCGCTTGATGCCGGCGTGACCCTCATCGACACTGCTCCGGCTTACGGCCTCGGCCGCTCGGAGGAGATCGTCGGCAAGGCCATCGCCGGCCGCCGCGACAAGGCCGTCATCGCCACCAAATGCGGCCTTGTCTGGCATACGCAAAACGGCAAGCATTTCTTCGGTCAGGATGGCAAGCCCGTTTACCGCTACCTCGGGCGCGACTCGATCATCCATGAGGTCGAGCAAAGCCTGCGCCGGCTCGGCACGGATTATATCGATCTCTACATCACCCACTGGCAGGACATCACGACGCCGATCGAGGAGACGGTGCGGGCGCTTGAAGAGTTGAAGGCGGCCGGCAAGATCCGCGCCATCGGCGCCAGCAATGTCGATCGCTCTGAGCTTCAGCAATACATCCAAACCGGATCACTCGATGCGATCCAGGAGCGGTTCAGCATGATCGATCGCGAGATCGAGGCGGACCTGCTGCCGCTCACTGTTCAAAACGGCGTGTCGACGCTCAGCTATTCCTCGCTGGCACTCGGCCTGCTCTCCGGCACCATCGGACCGGATCGCATTTTCACGGGTGACGACCAACGCAAAGGCAATCCGCGCTTCTCCGTCGCCAACCGGCAGAAGGCAAAGGATTTCTCAGAGGCGATCCGACCCGTCGCCGAGCGGCATGGCGCGAGCATCGCCCAGGTGGTGATCGCTTGGACGCTGGCGCAGCCGGGCGTGACTTTTGCCCTCTGTGGCGCGCGCACCCCGACACAGGCACTCGACAATGCAAGGGCCGGCACGCTCCGGCTTTCGGCGGACGATCTCAAGGCCATCGACGCGGCGCTGGCTGCGAAACTGGTCCCCATGGACGGATAACAGGCTGTCATCATGAACCGTGAAGAGATATGGAACGGGTTGCGCAAAAGCCCGAAGGTGGACGTGTGCGTCCTCGGCGGCGGCATCAACGGGCTCAGCGTCTTCCGCGAGCTGGCGCTGCAGGGCGTGAACGTGCTGCTGGTCGAGAAGGGTGACTATTGCTCCGGCGCGAGTGCCGCGCTGTCGCGCATGGTGCATGGCGGCCTGCGTTATCTCGAAAACGGCGAGTTCAGCCTTGTGCGCGAATCGCTGGTCGAGCGCGACCGGCTGCTGCGCAACGCACCGCATTACGTCGCACCGCTGCCGACCACAGTACCGATCTTCGACATTTTCTCTGGCCTCGGCAACTGCATCGTGCGGTTTCTCGGCCTCACCCGCCGCCCGAGCCGCCGCGGTGCCATCGCCATCAAGACGGGCCTTGCCATTTATGATTTCCTGACCCGCAAACGGGCGTTGATGCCGAAACACCAGTTTCGCGGACGCCGCGGCACGCTTGCCAAATGGCCGGCGCTCAACCCGGCAATCCGCAGCGCCGCGACCTATTACGATGCCTGGGTAAGCCACCCGGAACGCATCGGCATCGAGCTTCTACGCGACGGGCTCTCGGCGGGTCCGAACGCGCTGGCCCTCAACTATGCGACGCTCGAACGGGCCCCCGCCGGCCGCTTTCTACTGCACGATGCCATCTCTGGCGAAACGCTGCCGATCAGTCCCGCGCTGATCGTCAACGCCACGGGCGGCTGGGTCGATATCGCCAATGGCTCGCTCTTCCCGGAGGATGCCCGTCCCGCGTCGTTGATGGGCGGCACCAAGGGCTCGCACCTGATCATCGATCACCCGGGCCTGCGCGACATGCTCAATGGCCACATGATCTATTACGAGAACGAGGACGGCCGCATCTGCATCCTCTTTCCCTATCTTGGTAAGGTGCTGGTCGGATCCACCGATATCCGCGTCGATGATCCCGGCACGGTGCGCTGCGAGGCCGACGAGCGCGATTACATCCTGCAATCGCTGGCCTTCGTGCTGCCGGGCATCGTCATCCACCCGGAAGAGATCGTCTTCCAGTTCGCGGGCGTTCGGCCGCTGCCGGCCAGCAACGACAGCTTCACCGGCCGCATCCCGCGCGATCATTTCTGCACGGTGATCGAGGGCCGCGATCTTGGCCCGCCGGTGCTCTGCATGATCGGCGGCAAGTGGACCACCTTCAGGTCCTTCGGCGAACTCGCCGCCGACATGGCGCTCGACCAGCTCGGCCGCAAACGCCGCATCGATACCGCCGATCGCACCTTCGGCGGCGGGCGCAGCTTTCCCAAGGATCGCAGCGACTGGCTACGGCAGCTTTCATCCGCGACCGGCCTTCAGGAAGATCGCATCGCCACCCTCTTCACACGCTATGGTACCGACGCTGCCGAAATCGCCCGCTTCCTCGTCGCAGCGGATCATGCCCTGCCTGCCGATCACACCCTGCCGCATGCCGGCTACAGCGCCCGCGAGCTCATCCATCTCATCCGGTCGGAAGCGGTGGAGCATCTGGACGACCTTCTCCTGCGGCGCACGACGCTCGCCATCACCGGCGAACTCTCGCTCGACATGGCCGACGCCGCCCTCGCCATTCTCGCCGCCGAGAAAGGTTGGTCGCCGCAGCGCGCGGCCGAGGAGCGAACCCATTTTCTGACCCTCCTGAACAACCGTCATGGTGTTTCGGAGCAAACTCTTTCCGCAAGGAACGAACAAAGGAGTGAACAATGCGAGACATCAGCAAGGTCCGGATGAACCGGCTGTTCGGCAACGGTCGTTGCCTGGACGTGGCGATCGATCATGGCGTCTGCAACGAGCCGTCCTTCCTCGACGGGCTGGAGAACATGCCGGCCGTCGTGAAGGCGCTGATGGATGCGAAACCCGACGCGATCCAGATGAATTACGGCCAGGCCGACCTGCTGCAGGACTTGCCCGGCAAGGACAAACCAGCGCTCGTCATGCGTCTTGACATGGGCAACCCTTACAACCGCATCCGCCACCGCGATATGTGGGCCGTGTTGCAGAACGAAGCCGAGCCGCTGATCGGCGCGTTGCTGATGGATGCGGCCTGCGTCGTCGTCAATCTGTTCATGCTGCCGGATGAGCCCGATCTCTTCCGCCAGTGCGTCCAGAATATTTCGCGCGTGCGTGCCGATTGCGAGAAATACGGCATGCCGCTGATGATCGAGCCCCTGGTGATGCAGCCGGTGACCGAGCGCGGCGGTTACATGGTCGATGGCGATGCCGAAAAGATCGTGACGCTGACGCGGCTTGCCCGCGAAATGGGCGCCGATATCGTCAAGGCCGATCCGACGACTAACCCGGAGGATTTTCATCGCGTCATCGAGGCGGCGCGTTGCCCGGTTCTGGTCCGCGGCGGCGGCAAGGAGGATCTGTCCGCGGTATTCGCGAAGTCCGCGGCCTTGATGCGGCAGGGTGCGATGGGCATGGTCTACGGGCGCAACATCTATCAGCACGCCAAGCCAAGCGCCGTCGTGTGCGGCCTGATGGCGATCATTCACGAGGATGCAAGCGGCGAAGAGGCGTTTGCCGTTTATCAGCAGGGGTGAGGTTGGTGGTGCGGCAGATCCTGAGTATGCCGGTAGCCCCTCATCCGGCCCTTCGGGCCACCTTCTTCCTGCTGGGGAGAAGAGGGGATCGGCGCTAGGCTTTCGGCTGAAACCGCGCAAGACTGACAGAACCTTGGGAGGGGTTCGCAATGGCAAAATATCTGTTGGGGCTCGATGCCGGAAACACCGTCATCAAGGCTGTGATCTTTGATCCCGAAGGCCGGGAACTGGCGCATGCCGGGGAGGAGGGCCATAGCCGCATGCCGTGCCCCGGCCATGTCGAGCGCGATCTCGGCGAACTCTGGGTCAATGCCAAACGGGTGATCCGCACTTGCCTCGACAAGGCGGACATTGCTGCCTCCGATATTGCCGCCATCGGCTGCGCCGGCCATGGCAACGGCCTCTATGCCCTTGATCGCGATGGCCAGCCGCTGATCGGAATCCAGTCCCTCGACACGCGTGCAACGGGACTTGTCGATGACTGGGCGGCTGAAGGGGTCGGCGACCGCACCGCGCCGATCGCCCGCCAGCGCCCCTGGCCATCCCAGACGCCGACCCTGCTTGCCTGGCTGAAACGCCATCGTCCCGACCTCTTCCAGCGCATTGGTACGGTGTTCTTCTCCAAGGATTTCGTCGTCAACCGGTTGACCGGCAGCCGCGTCAGCGAGGTCTCCGATATGTCCGGCGCCGGCATGCTCGACCTCGCCGCCCGTCGCTATGACAAGACGCTGATGGCAGCTTACGGTCTTGCCGACAGCATGCACATGCTGCCGCCACTCATTGAAAGCGCGGATGTCGCCGGCCATGTGACGCAAGGGGTCGCGACTGAGACCGGGCTTGCGGCCGGCACACCGGTCGTCGGCGGGCTGTTCGACGTCGTGGCCTCGGCGCTCGGCTCGGGCGTGTCGCGCACCGGCAGCGCCTCGATCATCGCCGGCACCTGGAGCATCAACCAGGTGATCATCGATGGTCCCGATCTCAATGGCCCTGTCTTCATGTCCTCCACCTTCGATCGCAGCCGCTATATGGCGATGGAAAATAGCGCGACGTCGGCCGCCAATCTCGAATGGCTGGTGCGAGAGTTCTTCGAAGGGGAGCATGAGAAAAGCGTCTCGCCCTTCGATGCGGCCTGCGCGCTTGCAGCCGCGGTCACGCCGGCGACCGACGATCCGCTCTATCACCCCTATCTCTATGGCGCCCAGCAGGATGGCCACGCGCGGGCCGGCTTCTACGGCATGGCCGGCTGGCACACCAAGGGGCACCTGATCCGGGCGCTTCTGGAAGGCGTCGCCTTCGGCCATCGCCAGCATATCGAGACGATCCGCAAGGCAGGCGCAACCTTCGAGGAAGCTGTGCTCTCCGGCGGAGGCTCGCGCAGCAAGCTCTGGCCGCAGATCTTTGCGGATGTCCTCGGCGTTCCTGTCACCGTCGCCGTTTCGCGGGAAACCGGGGCGCTCGGGGCTGCAATCGCGGCCGGGATGGGTGTCGGCCTGTTTGCGGATTTCACCGAAGGGGCCACCGCCATGGTCCGCAACGATCGGCATTATCAGCCGAACGGCGCGCTGTCGGCCCACTACGACCGTCGCTATGGGCTCTACAAGGATATTGCTGAGGCGATGGCGCCGCTGTGGCGGCGCCTTTCGGAAGCGCAAAGCCCCGCGACAGGAGTTGCAGCGTGACCATGCCCATGAATGAAATGCCGGTGGATGAAGGCAGCTACGATTTCATCGTCGTTGGCGCGGGGTCGGCTGGTTGCGTACTGGCAAACCGGCTCTCGGCCGATCCGAAAAACCGGGTGTTGCTGCTCGAAGCCGGCGGCTCGGATCGGTATCATTGGGTGCACGTGCCGATCGGTTATCTCTATTGCATGGGCAATCCGCGCACCGACTGGATGATGAAGACGGCCGCTGAAAAAGGTCTCAACGGCCGCGTGCTCAGCTATCCGCGCGGTAAGGTGCTCGGGGGCTGCTCCTCCATCAACGGCATGATCTACATGCGGGGGCAGGCGGCCGATTACGATGGCTGGCGGCAGGCGGGCAACGCCGGCTGGGGCTGGGATGACGTGCTGCCCTATTTTCTGAAATCGGAAGACAATTATCGCGGCAGATCGGTCATGCACGGCGCGGGCGGCGAATGGCGCGTCGAGCGCCAGCGGCTGTCCTGGCCGATTCTCGATGCGTTTCGCGATGCCGCGGAAGAACTGGGTATCCGAAAGACCGACGATTTCAACGACGGCGACAACGAAGGGTCCGGCTATTTCGAGGTCAATCAAAAGGGCGGGCTACGGTGGAACACGACGAAAGCCTTCCTGCGGCCGGCGATGAAGCGCCGGAATTTGCGCGTGCTGACGGGCGCCGAAACCGAGCGGCTGGAATTTGACGGGAAGATGGTAACGGGCGTGCGTTTCCGCCGGAAGGGCAGATTCTGTATTGCGCGGGCGTCACGCGAGGTCGTGCTCTCGGCCGGGGCAATCAACTCGCCGAAAATTCTGGAGCTCTCGGGGGTCGGCCGGTCGGATGTTCTTTCGGCGCTCGACATTCCTGTCTTGCACGATCTTCAAGGCGTTGGCGAAAATCTGCAGGACCATCTGCAAATCCGCACCGTCTTCCAGATCGAGGGCGCACGCACGCTGAACCAGCTCTATCACAACCTCTTCAGCCGGGCCGGCATGGGCCTGCAATATGCAATCAGCCGCTCCGGTCCCTTGTCGATGGCGCCGAGCCAACTCGGCATTTTCGCCAGAAGCGATCCGGCCGTTGCGACGGCCGATCTCGAATATCACGTCCAGCCGCTCAGCACCGACCGTCTCGGTGAACCGCTTCATCGTTATCCTGCCGTAACCGTCTCTGTCTGCAACCTCCGGCCGGAAAGTCGCGGCACGGTGCACATGACGACTCGTGATGCCTCGGCCGCCCCTGAAATCCGTCCCAACTATCTGTCGACCGCGGGCGACCGGCTGCTCGCGGCAAATTCTATCCGCCATGCGCGCAGCCTTATGGAAACGAAGGCTATCTCCCGTTTTCGACCGCAGGAGATGCTGCCGGGCCGGCAATATCAGAGCGATGACGAGTTGATCCATCGTGCCGGTGATATCGCCACCACGATCTTTCACCCTGTCGGCACCTGCAGGATGGGAAGCGATCCGATGGCGGTGGTGGATGCAAATCTGCGCGTGCATGGGCTTGAGAAGCTCCGCGTTGTTGATGCCTCGATCATGCCGACGATCGTGTCCGGCAATACGAACTCCCCGGTGATCATGATCGCGGAAAAGGCAGCGGAGATGGCCCTGAGGATGCAATAGCTGGACGATGTTTTGTTTGATCCGACTATCTCGCCGCCTGTCTGAGACGATCACGCCTCGCCTCGGGCATGCATCAACAAGAGCTGCGAAAGTGTAGACGCCGGCGATACCCCAGAAAGTTCGCCGCCCGCCTTGGGTAATCCATTGGCTAGGTCGTTCCCAAGCGATTTGTTTTGCGCCACTCCTCGTACTCTCCGCGGGCATCGTCATGCAGTGGATAGTAGCGCTGCAACGACCCACCCTCCATGAGCTTCATTCGCGAGAACTCCTCCCAATCGTGATGCTTTTGAGATTCTTCGATTACCTTCGCGGCCATTGCGACTGGAAGCACCACTACCCCGTCATCGTCGGCGACGATGATGTCTCCGGGGATTACAGTGACACCGCCGCAGGCAATCGGGACGTTGACGGCATTGGGATAGATGCTCGTCTGCACATGATAGTTGGGCGTCCAGCCGCGCAGCCATAGGGAGAGACCTAGCTTCTCGACATTAGGCCGATCGCGCATGCACCCATCGATCACGATGCCGGCGCCGCCTCTGCCCTTGAAATACGTCGACATCATATCGCCGAAGACGCCCGAGCTCATGTCGCCGCGGGCGTCGACCACGACCACATCGCCCTCTTGCGCGTGATAGAGCACGTGGCGGTGCAACTGCGTCTCCGGATCGGCATATTCTCCCTCGCTGAAGAGGTCCGGTCGCTGCGGCAAGAATTGAAGCGTCAGCGCGGGCCCGACGATCGATTTCCCGCGGTTCTGCGACACGGGACCGACCATGTGCGGATTGCGGAAGCCCATGTGGCCAAGTGTGCCGGCAACCGTCGCGGCGCCGATTTCCTTCAGTGCGTCGATCAGCTCCTTGGGCGGTCGCGTAATGTCGGGCGTATGCGTCATTTTAGACTCCGGTGGATGAAACTACCAGTTTGTGACAGAACCGTCGCGGCGCTTCAGGTGAGGCGCTTCCCAGAAACGAAAGCTCTCCGCCTTGACCGCCTCTTCGTTGACCTCGACACCGAGCCCCGGCAGATCGCTGACCGGGTAGTTGGAGCCGTCGAGGCGTGGTTGCACGGGGAAGAAGTCGGAATTATCGAAGCCCAGCTTTGCTTCGGGAGCCCTGGTCTCGAGCCAAGCGAAATTCGGCACCGCTGCGGCGAGGTGGATGGTTGCGGCTGTGCAGACTGGCCCGAGGGGATTGTGGGGCATCAGGTCCACATAGTGCGCCTCGCTCCAACCCGCGACCTTCATCGCTTCGGTGAGCCCGCCCACATTGCAAACATCGAGCCGGTTGAACTGATGGATGCCACGCTCGATGTAGGGCAGGAATTGCCACTTGCTGGCAAATTCCTCGCCTATGGCGAACGGGATGTCGGTCATCGTGCGCAGGGACTCGTAGGCCCCGGGTGTCTCGTCTCGTATCGGCTCCTCGAGGAAATCGAGCACGCCGCGGCCGAGCTTGTTACAGAAGCTCGCCGCCTCGGCCACCGACAGCCGATGATGATAGTCGATGCCGAGGACGACGTCGTTGCCCAGCGCCTCGCGCGCCTTGTTCAGCATGGTTGCTGTGGGCCCAATCGACTCGCGCGGCTCAAAGATGTCCTTGCTACTTTGCCCGATGGGGAAGAAGCGGATCGCCTGCCACCCTTGCGCGCGTAGTTCGCGAGCTCGTTCAATGGCAACATCGCCCTCGGCTTCATCTCCGGTCGAGGCGAAGGTAGGAATGCGGTCGCGCTGCTTGCCGCCCAGCAGTTCGTAGACCGGCACCCCCAACGCCTTGCCTTTGATGTCGTGAAGGGCAATGTCGATTGCGGAAATCGCCGCCTGCAGAACGCGCCCGCCTTCGAAGTATTGGCTGCGGTAGAGTTCCTGCCAGATCCGACCAATCTGCATCGGGTCGCGGCCGATGAGAAATTCGCGAAAGTGCTCGATCGCGCCGGCCACGGCCAACTCGCGACCGCTTAAGCCGCTCTCGCCCCAGCCGAAGAGGCCGTTGTCGGTCTCGACCTTGACCAGCATTTGGTTACGCGTTCCGACCCATACCGGATAGGGCTTGATCGTCGTAATTTTAAGCTTCGTGGTCATCCACGCCCTCGTTTCACACGCATCCGCTTGGTCTCAGTTGGCCTTGAGGGCCATTTCTGTTTCACCGTCGAACAGATGCATCCGCTCCTGATCGAATTCGAGCCAAATCTGTTCATCGGGCGCGACGGCGATGGTCGGCGGCACGCTGACATTGACGATGGCGCCGGACAGAAACGCTTGAACGAAGGTGACATCTCCGGTCGGCTCTACCGTGTAGGCCTTGGCAGGGACGCTTCCGGGCATCGCACTCTTGTGCAGCTTGATCGTCGAGTGACGTGCGCCGAGCACGACTTTCCGGGTTTTGGCCTTTTCGACCTTCCGGGCGTTATTTGGCGAGAGCTCGAGACGCCAGCCCTCCGCGCTGGTCAACACAGTATTTCCGCTTGCCGTTGATGCCTCTAGCGGAACAAGGCTCATTGCCGGGCTGCCGACGAAGCTGGCGACGAACATGTTGACCGGGTGGGCAAAGACCTGCGCCGGCGAATCGTATTGCTGCAGGTAGCCGCCGTTCATCACCGCCATCCTGTCGGCCATGGTTACCGCTTCGAGCTGGTCGTGCGTCACGTAGATGATCGTCGCCTTGAGGTCCTGGTGGAAACGCTTGATCTCCGACCGCATCTGCACGCGCAGCTTTGCGTCGAGGTTGGAGAGTGGTTCATCCATCAGAAATACCGCCGGATCGCGAACAAGGGCACGGCCCAGGGCCACGCGCTGCTGTTGCCCGCCCGAAAGTTCGCGTGGCTTGCGCTCGAGCAGCTGCGTCATGTCGAGCACTCGCGCTGCTTCCTTGACCTTCTTGTCGATCTCGTCCCTTGGCAGTTTGCGCATCTGCAGCGGGAACGCGAGATTCTTGTAGACCGATTTCTGCGGATAGAGCGCGTAGTTCTGGAACACCATTGCGATATCCCGGTCCTTGGGATCCAGGTGGTTGACCACCCGGTCGCCGATGACGATGTCGCCAGATGTGATGGGGATAAGCCCCGCCACAAGATTGAGCGTGGTTGTCTTGCCGCAGCCTGACGGGCCGACAAGCGCAACGAATTCGCCGTCGTTGACCGTCAGCGAAACATTGTTGACAGCTTTGAAGCTGCCATAGGTCTTGACCAGATCTTTGAGGACCACGTGGGCCAACGGCAACTCCCCTAGTGCTTGACTGCGCCTTCCGTGAGGGCGCGTACGAAGTATCGTTGCAGGACGAGAAACAGGACCACGACGGGCACGCTCATCATGAAGCTGGCCGCCATCAGGCCCGGAAAGTCCGTCGTATTCTCCGAGAAGAAGCGCTGGATGCCGACCGGCAGCGTCAACTGCTCGTTTTTGGAGAGGAAGGTGTAGGCGTAGATGTACTCGTTCCATGCGCCGATGAAGGAATAGATCGCTGTGGCAATGATTCCTGGCGCCGAGAGCGGCATCACGATCAGGACAAAGGCCTGGAACCGCGTTGCGCCGTCGATGCGCGCCGCCTGCTCGAGTTGCACCGGGATGTTGTCATAGAAGCCCTTGAGGAGCCAGATTGCCAGCGGCAGGCCGAATGTGAGGTAGGTGAGGATGAGCGACCCATGCGTGTTTACCAGCCCGATCGCGCGCATCAGGATGAAGAGCGGCACGAGAAAGATCACTGCCGGGAACATGTTGCGAAGCAAGACGGCGAAGAACAGAAAGTTCCGCCCCGGGAAGGTAAAGCGTGAAAACGCGTAGGCCGCAGGAACTGCCACGATCACCGAAAGGATGGTCGTGGCGGTGGAGACGAAAAGGCTATTCCAGAAGAAGCGCAGGAAGTCCTGGCCGACGCTGTTTTGCGGATCGAGCAGCTTCTGGTAGCTGGCGAGCGTGGGTTGGTCCGGCCACCATTGTGGCGGGAATTGCATGGCCGCGAAACCGGACTTGATCGAGGTGATCAGCATCCAGATCATCGGCAATGCGGTATAAAGCAGCATGAACACAAGGAAGATGCGTCCGCCCCAGCGCCATCCATCAATGCGCATGCGGCGACGCCCCTGGTCTCGATGAGGAGTCTCGGCAATCGTGCTCATTCGCTCGCATCCCTCTGCTCGTTGCCGCTCAGCGCACGGACGTAGAAGTAGCCGAGCGACATCAAGATCAGGAACAGCAGTACCGAATAGGCCGATGCCACTCCCCAGCGCTGGCGGCCGAAGGCGAGCTCATAAATGTGGGTGATCCAGATATGCGAAGCGTTCGACGGCCCGCCGCCGGTCATGATCCAGGGTATGATGAACGAATTGAAGTTGGCCACGGCAAGCAGAAGGATCGTCACCGTCGAGACGTTTCTCAAGTGCGGAAAGGTGACGTGCCAGAACCGCTGCCATGCATTGGCCCCGTCCACCTTTGCGGCGCGCAGCAACTGGTCGGGAACCGTCTGCAGGCCAGCCATCATCATGATCATGGCAAACGGAAACTCTCGCCAGATATTGACGACGATCAGCGAGGGCAGCACGGTGCTGACGCTGTCGATGAAATTCGGCGGCCGGTCCGCCAATCCGAGGCCGACCAGCACCGCGCCAATGATCCCAAAGTCCGAATGGTAGATCCACTTCCAGATGTAGGACGCGGCGACCGCGCTGATGACCCAGGGAATGATCAGGACGGCGCGCAGGATGCCACGGCCGATAAAGTCACGATGGAGCGCCAAGGCGCAGGCAAACCCCAGGACAAATGAGATGAAAGTGGACCCGAGCGTCCAGATAAGAGTGTTCGAGGTGACCTTCCAGAACACCGGACTTGTGAGGATGGCGATGTAGTTGTCGATGCCGACAAAAATCTTGTCCCGGAGCTGCAGGCCGGGAGGCGTATTAAAGAACGACAGCTCGATCGTGTAGTAGATAGGGTAGGCTATAACGATGAGCATCACGGCGATCGCAGGCAGCACGTACGCGTAGTCAGCGCGATGCTCCCACATCTTTCGCAGCACGCCGGACCTATCGGGGTGCAGTCTTCGGCTAACCTCGGCCTTGCCAGTCAAGATCGTCACTGTGCCGCACCCTTGTTCTTTGGAGCAAACCGGCTGCGATCAAGGCGCAGCCGGTCAGATCGTCAGGCCTGGACTAGAGTCCGCCATCCGTCAGGTCTTTTACCTTCTTGGCTGCGTCGTCCGCTGCTTGGTCGACGGTCATGGCCCCGGTCAGGGCATTCTGCAGCATGTCCGGGACGATGATGTTCATGATCTCGGGGGACTGCGGCAGCGCCGGGAACGGGATGCCGTATGGCAGCATCGAGGTCGTGACATCGAGGAACTTGATGCTATCCAGACGTTCCTTCATCCATTTGGTCTTGAAGCCGTTAAGATTTCCCGGGTTCGAGCCGGCATAGGCCATCTTCAGCGACCATTCGGGGCTCGTCCACATGCAGATGATAGCCTTTGCAGCCGGCTCGTCTACCTTGCCGCCCTCCACATATTCGGGCTTCAGGATATGAATGTTGGAGCCGCCAAACACGACGGCACGCTTGCCGTCCGGGCCGGTGGGAATGAGGCCATAGCGCATGTTGTCGATTACCGTCTGCGCCTTGACCTTGTCGGTATCCGTCGCCTTTTTCTGCAGGTCGAGCATGACGTTGTAGTCGGACGGGTGCGAGATCATCATGCCGAGCTGGCCAGCGAGGAAGAGGGGCTGGTTGTCGGCCTGCTGGTTGGTAAGCGCCGAAACCGGAACCGACTTGTCGCGCACATACATATCGTAGGAAGCTTGCAGGGCCGCCTTGCTCTGTGGGGAGTTGAGCTCGACCACCTTATAGGTCGGGTTGGCCGTAGCTTCGTCGAAGACGCCGCCGCCATAGGCCCACAGTTGCGGCATGAAGCGGTACGGCGTGTTGCCGGCATTCTTGCGTGCTACGAGGCCATAACCGGCAATGCCGAGCTTGTCGTGGATCTGCTTGGAATACTTGACGACGTCGTCCCAGGTTGCCGGAGCCTTGTCCGGATCAAGGCCTGCACGCTTGAAGATGTCGGCGTTCCAGATGAACGCCATCGTCTCGTTGTTGGTGGGAATGCCGTAGGTCACTCCATCCCAGGTTACAGCCTTCATTGCGCCCGGCCAGAAATCCTCGGTCGAATACCCTACATCCTCGGGTTTGAGCGGCTGCAAATAGCCCTTTGAGGCAAACTCTGTGCCGCCGAGGATCTGCAGGCGGACCGCCATCGGTGCTGCATTGCCAAGGAGTGCCGTCCGGAACTTGTCCAGCAGGTCGTTATAGGTGAGAGCCTGTTCCTCAAGCTGGATGTTTGGATAGGTTTTGCGGAAGGTCTGGAAGAAGTCCTTGTAATACTCTCTCAGGAGGTCGGGGTCGCCCTCGAACACGCCCTGATACCAGAAAGTCAGTCGCCCCTTATAGTCGAGCGGGGTGACCTTGGCGCAATCGCCCGCCGTGTCAAAATTCTGGGTGCCGGCAATGGAGCGCACATATTGCGGCGACCACTTGCTCAAATCGATCGACGCACCGAGCGCCGACGCAGACATCAACGATATCATCAAAGCGGTTGAGACAGTGCCGCGCAGGACGGCACTTCCGAGTGAAATCCTCGTCATAGGTATCCTCCGGGTTCGCTCCCATGCCGCTCTGCCTCAAGGCGAGCGGTCTTTTGCTCCTCGGCCGCAGGACGTTTTTATCCAGTGTATGCCTTAAAGCTAATTATACGTTTTCAGATCGTCGATTGCCTGTCAACCGGCGAAATCGTACATTGTTTGGAGGAGCCTCGCGTGATATTTAAGAAAGGCGTGTATTAATTGGGGACAGTCTTGGCCGATACGAGCGATTTCAAAGCGCAGCCACCCGAAGGGATCGACGCGATCGGGGCCTCCAGCGAGGGTGCCTCGCTCTATCAACTGATCAGGGAAGACATCATCGAAGGGCGGCTCGCCGCCAACGAACGGCTGGTGGTCACTGATCTCGCCCGACGTCACGGCACCTCGACTAACCCCGTGCGCGAGGCTCTGCAACTGTTGCGCGGGGAGGGCTTTGTGACCCTTGTTCCCAACCGCGGAGCGCGCGTCCGGCCGATTGATCAGGATTTTGTTCGGGACATCTACGAGATAGGAGTCTTGATCGAGCCGGCACTGACACGATGGTTCGTCAGCATGGCGACCGTCGAAGACATTGCTGAACTCGAACGCATCCAGGCGCTGATTGAAGAGAACGACTTCGCCGACACGTTCAGGCACAGTGAGCTCGACACCGCCTTTCACACCGTAATGTACCAGAGGCACTATAACCGCCATGCCGCCGAGCTTTGGTGGAAGCATCGCGAAGTGCTTCGAGCCGTGAGCCGGCGTTTCAACTTCACACTCGCCCGGCGTGCGGCGATCCTTAGCGAGCATCGAGAGCTCATCGAGCACGTAAAGGCGGGCAACGCGAACGAGGCAGCCGAACTCATTGCGCGCCATGTCGAGGGCTCCGGCCGACACATCCTCGAACACATGCGTGCGCGCAACGCCGCTCGAGCAGGATAGAAAAGATCGCCTGGAATATCGTTATCCCAACCACTTCGGATAAAGGCAGTTGAGATGAAAATCACCAGCGTGCGGCCGTGGCTGATCAAGTCCGAGGCTTCTTATTGGGGAGAGTTTCTGTTCGTCGAGGTGACGACGGATGAGGGGGTGAGCGGCTGGGGAGAGATCACCACCACGACAAGGCTTGCCAATCGTGCCCTCTGCACGATCCTGCGGCAGATCGGTGCCGCAGTGACGGGCGAGGACCCTGCGCGTATCGAGTATCTCTGGCACAAGATATTCCGCAGCTTCACCTATATGGGCAGTCGCGGGGCCGCGGTCGAATGCGTCAGCGCCATTGACATTGCTCTCTGGGATATCCGAGGCAAGGTACTCGGCAAGCCGATTTACGAGCTTTTGGGCGGATCGGTACGCGATGAAATTGCACTCTACACCCACCCAAACCAGGCCAAATTTACCAGCAAGGAGGCTGTCGTCCGCGAAATCCGCGACATCGTCGAATCCGGCCACACCGCGCTCAAGTTCGATCCCTTCCCCTACCAAGGGCGCGTCGCCGATGGCCAGCCTCGCGAACAGCGGGACGGGTACCTCGATGGCAGCATGTCGCGCAAGGACGAGCGCGAAGCCGCCGAACTCACGGCTCTGATCCGGGAAACGGCAGGCTCTGATGTCGACATTCTCATTGATGCGCATGGCCGGTTCGACGTTCCGACCGCCATTCGCCTTTGTCGAAGCCTCGAGGAAGCTGGTCAGATCGACTGGTTCGAGGAGCCCTGTCCGCCGGAGAGCCTCAATGCTCTCCGACAGGTCCGTGAGAAGGTCAGCGCCGCCATCTCGTGGGGCGAGCGCGGTCACACGAAGTGGGATTTCGTGCCGGTGCTCGAAAACAAGCTCGCTGACTACATTATGCCTGATGTCACCTGGACCGGCGGCATTACTGAACTCAAGAAGATTTCTGCCCTGTGCGAAGCCTACTACATCCCGGTCTCGCCGCATGACGCGGCAGGGCCGATCAACGTGGTTGCGGGAGCACAGGTGATGATGACCGTTCCTAACTTCTACAAACTCGAAACGTCGGAGTGGAACCTTGGCAAATACGATCACCTCATCGACCGGCCGCTCGATGTTTCGGACGGCAGTCTCAAGCTTACGCCCAAGCCTGGTCTCGGCGTTGAGATGAACCGCGACTACCTTCAAAACCATGAGATAGAGCTGGACTAACTAGCAACGCACCACGCCGCCCCAGCGCGCGCGGCGATGAGCCCCGCCCACCAAAACGAGGATAAATCATGCCAGAGGCAGATGGAGCCGACGAGGCGCTCAATCGGGTGAACATGTATTCCAAGCCGTCCGAGCTTCGCATCACCGACATGCGGGTAGCGGAAATTGTCGGGGCGCCGTTCACCTCAGTGCTGCTCAAGATTTACACCAACCAGGGCATCGTCGGGCTTGGCGAGGTGCGCGACGGCGCCAGCGCCACTTACGCGCTGATGCTGAAGAGCCGGTTGCTTGGCGAGAACCCTTGCAACATCGATCGACTGTTTCGCCGTATCAAGCAGTTCGGCGGACACGGTCGGCAAGGCGGCGGCGTATCGGCGGTTGAAATCGCGTTGTGGGATCTGGCCGGCAAGGCCTACGGCGTCCCCATCTACCAGATGCTCGGCGGCCGGTTTCGGGAAAAAGTGCGCGTCTACTGCGATACCGATGCAACGGTGCCGAGCGGCACCGAGACCGGCAAGCGCCTCAAGCAGCGCATGGAGCTCGGCTTCACCTTCCTCAAGATGGATCTGGGGCTGATGCAGATCGCGGATGTGCCCGGTGCGGTCGTGTCTCCTGCCGGCTCACTGGAGGGGTACCGCCAGGGTCCCCGTCGCGGGCCGCTGAAGACTGTCGAAGAGCGGCGTCTCCGCAACGCGGCGTACGATCTGCACAATGTCCAGCACCCGTTTACCGGCCTCCACTTTTCCGACAAGGGCCTCGACTTCCTTGAGCAATACATTGCCGAGGTTCGTGAGGTCATCGGCATGGATATTCCGCTCGCCATCGACCATATCGGCCACATCTCGGTACAGAACGGCATTCGCCTTGCCAGGCGAATTGAAAAATACGTGCCAGCCTGGCTCGAGGATGTGATCCCATGGCAGTATACCGAGCAGTACCAACGGCTGCAGGATGCCACTACGGTGCCGATCTGCACCGGCGAGGACATATACCTCAAGGAGGGCTTCGAGCCTTTGCTGAAGAGTGGCGGCGTCTCCGTTATTCACCCGGACCTGCTTACCAGTGGGGGCATACTCGAGACCAAGAAGATCGGCGATATGGCGCAGGACCATGGTGTCCCCATGGCCATCCACATGGCAGAAAGTCCAATCGCCGCAATGGCCGCCGCACATGTCGCGGCGGCGACCGAAAACTTCATGGCGCTCGAATACCATTCCGCCGACGTCGACTGGTGGGACGATATCGTCACGGGCCTTCCCAAGCCGCTGGTGAAGAACGGCTTCATCACTGTTCCGGACAAGCCGGGTCTCGGGATTGACGACGTCGTCGACGAGGTGATCACGCAGCATCTGCAGCCGGGTGTCACCGGCATTTGGCAGCCTACGGATCGCTGGGACGATGAGTATTCCTGGGATCGTACCTGGAGCTGAGCCGAAAAGGAACGAAGATGAAGATCACTGATCTCCGCTGCGCCGTTATCGGCAAACATCCGATCGTCCGCATCATGACTGACGAGGGCCTCTATGGTTTGGGTGAAGTCGAATTCACCAAGTCCTATCTCAAGCCCTGGGTGCTGCATTTCCGCGACGCACTTGTCGGCGAAGACCCGACCGACGTCGAGAGAGTGATGCTGAAGATCCGCCAGCGTGGTTCTTTCAAGCCGTACGGCGCGGCGGTGAGCGCTATCGAGCATGCGCTGTGGGATATTGCTGGCAAGGCCGCGGGTGTGCCCACCTATAAACTGCTCGGCGGCAAGGTGCGGGACAAGGTGCGCGTCTACAATGGCTCGGTTCGCCAAAAACGCACGGGCGACCGGCCGGAGGATTACGCCGCTGACGTCAAGTGGATGATGGAGCAGCCGCAGAACTTCTTCATGATCAAGCAGGGGATCTCGTTCCACTCCACCATGAAGGACACCATCGAGGGCTTCCACTACGGTGTGACGCAGAAGAAGGCCGGCTATCACGGCGCCATGGATCAGGGCGTGATCAGCGAGCGCGGCTTCAATCACATGATCGACTGCGTGATCGCGATGAAGGAAGTGCTCGGCGACAAAGTCAGTCTGGCGCTCGACTGCGGCCCGGGCTGGATGCTCCCCGATGCGATCAAATTCGCTCGCGCGGTCGAGAAGTACAATTTGATGTGGCTCGAGGATATGCTGACAGGCGACTACGTGCCGTGGGTCAATCCTCAGGCCTATCGGGAACTGACCACTTCCACCTCTACGCCAATCCACACCGGTGAGCAGATCTACCTGCGGCACAATTTCAAGGAACTGATCGAGACGCAGGCGGTGCGCGTCATTGGCCCGGACCCAGCCGATGTTGGCGGCATTGCAGAGCTCAAATGGGTCGCCGAGCACGCCTACATGCACTCGATCCTGATGGCACCGCACGGCACCGCCAACGGCCTGCTGGGCCTCGGCGCGTTGATCAATGTCTGCGCTACGCTGCCGGCAAACTACGTCGCGTTCGAATATCCCACCGCCTCCGACCCCTGGTGGGAGGATCTGGTAATCGGCTTGCCGCCGCAGATCGTGAAGGACAGCATGGTGGACCTACTGGAAGCGCCGGGGCTAGGCCTCGATATCGACGCTGAAAGGGCCAGAAGATATCTCAGGGAAGAGGATGCGGGCTTTTTCGACTGAAGCTCCCTCCACTTGCCCGCGGGTAGCGATATCAGCTGCGAAACCAATCCGCAGTTTCTACATTCCCGGGTCTGAACTCGAATCGTGTTCCATATACAACTGACCACTATTCCTCGAATACCTTGCCGGTGCGAGCCTCGAGCCGGTAGCGGTTGCCGGGATAGATGAGGCGGGCCGTGGAGACGACGTGCCGCCCGGACCAGGTGCGGCGGCGGATCGCCAGGCAAGGCTCGCTCTTTAGAATCGTCAGGAGCTTGCACTCCCAGGACTGCGGCATGGCCGCCTCGACGATGTGCTCGGATCCGCTGAGCGGGGCGGCAGCCGTCAGATAGGCGTTCGGGGTCAGCGAGGCAAAATCCTGCGCCAGATAGTCGGGGGCCGCTGCCGGATTGACGAACCGGTCTTCGATCTGCACCGGCACGCCGTTTTCGCTGTGCACGATCAGGGAGTGAAAGACGGGTGCGCCGATATCGAGCTCCAGCGCGTCTGCCGTCTCGGGAGACGCTGTCTCCTGGGCCAAAATCACCACCGAGGCCTCATGCGCGTGGCCGCGCTCGGCAATCTCCTCGGCGATATTGCGCACCTCGAACAGGGCCGAATACCCCTTGCGCTCCGCGACGAAGGAGCCGACGCCCTGGATGCGGACCAGTTCGCCTTCGTTGGCGAGTTCGCGCAGCGCCCTATTGGCGGTCATCTTGCTGACCCCGAGCTCGGTCACCAATTCGTTTTCGGAAGGCACGCGATGCTTCGGAGGCCACTCGCCGCTATGGATGCGGTCGAGTATCATCTGCTTGACGCCGGCGTAGAGCGGTGCGGTATCGTTATCCCTCATCATCTCGCTTGGACGCTTCATTGCCTATTCCCTTTGCAATCGCGGAATCCGCTCGATAAATCGACTTTCCTCTTGCATAACACAAAATATCTCATATGGTACCATATACAACCACTCGAAAGATCGATCAACAAAGGTCGGCGTCGAGCAAGCCGGCGAAGACCGGTGTCGGACCGCAAGGTCAATCGTCACTTCAGAGGAGATAGAACCAATGAAATTCAGCGCGCTTCTTCTTTCCAGCGCTTTTGCCCTTTCGGCCTTCGTCGCGCCCGTCGCCGCCAAGGACTGGAAGACGGCCACCATTACGCTTGAGGGCGCCTATGCGCCCTGGAACATGACCAATGCCGACGGCACGCTTGGTGGCTTCGAGCCCGAACTTGCCAAGGTTTTGTGCGAACGTGCCAAGATCGACTGCAAGCTCGTCGCATCCGACTGGGATGGCATGATCCCGGCACTCAATGCCGGCAAATTCGACGTCATCATGGACGCGCTGTCGATCACTGATGACCGCAAGAAGGTCATCGGCTTCACCATCCCTTATGCTGCGACGCCGGCCGCCTTCGCGACCGCCAAGGATAGCCCGCTTGCCAATGCAGCCGGTACCGGTGCGACGATCAAGATGACGCCCGGCCAGACCGGCGTTAAGGAAGTCGATGCGCTGAAGGAAGCCTTCAAGGGCAAGACGATCGGGATTCAGGCCGCGACCGTTTACGCGAAGTTCGTTTACGACAATTTCGGCGATATCGCAGAAATCCGCGAATACAAGACCGGTGCCGACCGCGATCTCGATCTGCAGAACGGCCGTATCGATCTTGGCTTCGACGATGCCGTTTATTTCGCCAATGCTTTCCAGTCCGCAAACGACACGCTGGCCTTTACCGGCCCCGAGATCGTTGGCCCAATCTGGGGCGAGGGCGAGGGTCTCGGCATCCGCCAGGCGGATACCGACCTTCGTGACAAGTTCAACGAAGCGATCAAATCCGCGCTTGCCGACGGTACGGTGAAGAACCTGTCGATGAAGTGGTTCAAGGTCGACGTCAGCCCGCAGAACTGATTTCCGGCGGAGGCCGGAGGTCCCGGTCTCCGGCTTCAAAGCCGGGGACCGCATGCTATTCTGACACCGCCGGGACAGCGGCGGGCGCGGGGAACATGATATGGCAACACTGGAACTGATTGGGTTCGGCTCGACCGGATGGGGCGCGCTGCTTCTGCTCGCCGCGTTGATGACGCTGGCCGTGACTGCAAGCGCGCTTGCGATCGGCGCGGTGCTCGGGGCGATAATCTCTGCTGCCAAGCTTTCCGGCAAGGCATGGCTTGTTGCGCTCGGCAACGTCTACACGACCGTCTTTCGCGGTGTGCCGGAATTGCTGATCATCTACCTGATCTATTTCGGAGGTTCCTCCGCAGTCACCTCGATCGGCACAGCGATGGGCTATGAGGGCTTCCTCGGGCTGCCGTCGTTTCTGGCCGGCGCGCTGGCTGTGGGGATCATTTCCGGCGCCTATCAGGCGGAAGTATTCCGCGGGGCTTACCTTGCCATTTCCAAGGGTGAATTGGAGGCGGCATCTGCGATCGGCATGCATCGTGGCCTGCGCTTTCGCCGGATCATCATTCCGCAGGTGCTGCGCTTCGCGATCCCCGGTCTCGGCAACGTCTGGCAGCTCAGCCTCAAGGATTCCGCGCTAATCTCGGTGACGGGTTTGGCGGAACTGATGCGCACCAGCCAGGTCGCTGCCGGTTCGACACGGCAGTATTTCCTGTTCTTCATCGTCGGCGGCATCCTCTACCTGATCCTGACAAGCCTCTCCGACCGGGTTTTCAACGGCGCCGAGCGGCGTGCCAATCGCAGCATGCCGACAGCGGCTATGGGAAAGGCGTGAGGTAGCACGATGGATTTCGCTTTTCTCGCTCAAACGATGACGACCCTGCTCAAGGCCGTCCCGATGACCTTGGCTCTGTTCTCTCTCTCGGTCTTTTTTGGTGGCCTTCTCGCCCTCCTGATCGTCTGGATGCGTGTCGGCGGCAACCCGGTGCTGGCGTCGATTGCCAAGGGATACATCTTCGTCTTTCGTGGCTCGCCGCTACTGATCCAGATGTTCCTCGTCTTCTACGGTCTCGGCCAGTTCGGCTTCATCCGCTATTCCTTCCTGTGGCCGTTCCTGCGCGAACCGTTCGTTTGCGCGGTGCTGTCGCTGGCACTCTGCACCGCCGGCTATTCTGCCGAGATCTTCCGTGGTGGCATTCGCGCCGTCTCGCCGCGAGAGATCGAGGCCGCTCGCTCGATCGGCATGTCCGGTGCTCTTCTCGTGCGCCGCATCCTGGCGCCGATCGCCTTCCGGCATGCGCTGCCGGCCTATTCCACCGAGATCGTCCTGATGATGAAATCGACTGCACTCGCAAGCCTGGTCACCGTATGGGAAGTGACCGGCGTGGCACAGCGGCTGATCTCGCAAACGTACCGTACGATGGAAGTGTTCCTCTGTGCGGCGATCATCTATCTCGTTCTCAACTTCATCATCCTGCAGGCGATGTCCCTGCTTGAATATTCGCTCTCGCGACACCGCCGTGCGATCCCGCCGGCGCTGAAAGCCTGAGAGCCCTCCGGACACGATTGGAGCTTCCATGCCAGGCGTTACCCGACTTTCCGTCCGCAACATCCGCAAAAGCTTCGGCACGCACGAGGTCTTGCGCGGCATCTCGCTTGATGCCCAGGATGGCGACGTCATATCCCTGCTCGGGGCCTCGGGTTCCGGCAAGTCCACCTTCCTGCGCTGCATCAACCTGTTGGAAACGGCAACCGACGGCGAGATCTGGGTGGATGGCGAGCAGATCCGCATGATCCACAAGGGCGGCACTAGCCGGCCGGCGAGCCAGAAGCAGGTCGACCATATCCGCTCGGAACTGGGCATGGTCTTCCAGTCCTTCAATCTGTGGTCACACATGACGATCCTGCAGAATGTAATCGAGGGACCGGTCCACGTGCTCAAGCGTCCGCGTTCCGAATGCGTGGCCGAGGCAGAGGCGCTTCTCGAGAAGGTCGGCATTGTCGACAAGCGCCATGCCTATCCCGCGCACCTGTCGGGCGGCCAGCAGCAGCGCGCGGCGATCGCCCGGGCGCTCGCGATGAAACCGAAAGTCATGCTCTTCGACGAGCCAACCTCGGCGCTCGACCCGGAACTCGTCGGCGAGGTGTTGCGTGTCATGCGTGCGCTTGCCGAGGAGGGGATGACCATGCTGGTCGTCACGCACGAGATGAGCTTTGCCCGCAATGTTTCCAATCGCGTCGTCTTCATGAAGGAAGGCCTGGTTGAAAGCAGCGGCGCACCTGACGAGATGTTCGGTGGCGGAGCATCACCGGCCTTCCGGCAGTTCATCGGTCATTTCGGAAGCGGCCAATGACGGTCACGATCGAGACGCGGATCGGCTGGCGTGACGTCGCACGCGTCGCAGCCGGCGAGACGCTTGCGCTATCAACCGGGGCCTGGGCCCGTGTGGACAATGCCAGCCGGATCATCGAACGCATCGTCGAGACGGGCGTGCGTGCCTACGGCATCAATACCGGCGTCGGCGCGCTGTCCGATATGGTGGTCGATCGCAACTCCCAAAGCCGGCTGTCGCGCAACATCGTCCTCAGTCACGCCTGTGGCGTCGGCGAACTCTTGGCGGCGCGCGAGGTGCGGGCAATCATCGCGGCGCAAGTCGCCAATTTCGCGCATGGCCATTCCGGCGTGCGGGCGGATATCATCCGCCATCTCACGGCATTTCTGGAGCACGGTTGCGTGCCCGATGTCCCGTCGAAGGGCTCAGCCGGTTACCTCACGCACAATGCCCATACGGCGCTCGTCCTGATCGGCGAGGGAAGCGCTTCGGTGGCGGGCAAGCGAATGAATGGTCGAGAGGCGCTGGGTGCCCTTGGTCTTGCACCACTCGTGCTCGGCGCAAAGGAGGGGCTAAGCCTTGTCAACGGCACGGCCTGTGCAACGGGCCTAGCCAGCGTCGCGCTCGCACGCGCGAACCATCTGCTCGATTGGGCGGATGCGGTGGCTGCCCTGACGCTGGAGGCTTCCGGGTGTCAGATGGCGGCCTTCGACGAAGCCGTCCTGGCGCTACGTCCGTCGCGCGGCATCGCGCAGGTCGGCGCTTCCTTGAGGCGGCGCCTGGAGGGCAGCGGGCTGATCACGGCGGCCTTCGGAAAACGCACGCAGGATGCGCTCAGCCTACGCTCGGTCCCGCATGCCCATGGAGCAGCTCGCGACGTCTTTGACAATGCATCCGACGTTGTCGATCGCGAACTTGCCTCAGTCACCGACAACCCGGCGGTCTCGGGAACACCTGAAAATCCTGTCGTCTCATCGGAGGCCCATGCCGTGGCGCCGGCCCTCGCGCAGGCCTCCGACAGCCTGGCGATCGCCATCGCTCAGATATCCGCCATGAGCGAGCGCCGCATGGACAGACTCGTCAATCCGTTGATAAGCAACCTGCCGCCGTTTCTGGCAAGTGATGCCGGCAGCAATTCCGGCTTCATGATCGCGCAATACACCGCAGCCGCGCTCAGCAATGAGAACCGCAGGCTGGCTGCACCCGCTTCCACCGATGGCGGCATTACCTCCGGCCTGCAGGAGGATTTTCTCGCGCATCCGACGGCTGCGGCAAATAAGCTTCTTTCGGTCATCGACAACGCTGAATACATTGTTGCAATCGAGTTGATGGCGGCGGCACAGGCGCATGATTTCCTGACATCGACAGCAAAGCGCGCCAACGGGACGGACGCAATCCACCGTGCGGTACGTCAGGTCGTCCCGCATTACGCCGACGATCGTCCGCTCGCCGGCGACATTGAAACGCTTCGGACCTTTATCCGGCAAGAAGCGCCGCCTGCGTAGATCTGAGGAGCAGAAATGACAGCTGATTTCGACGTTGCCGTGATCGGCCTCGGCGCCATGGGGAGCGCTGCCATCTCCTTCCTTGCGGCGCGCGGCGCCAGGACGATTGGCATCGACGCCTATTTTCCTGCCCATGCTCTGAGCTCTTCGCATGGGGATAGCCGTCTGATCCGGATGGGCTACTTCGAAGATCCGTCCTATGTGCCGCTTCTGCAGCGCGCCTATAGCAACTGGCGCGCTTTGGAGGCGCGGCTTCGCACGGAAATTCTGACGATCACCGGCGTTCTCCAGATCGGGGCCGAAGACAGCAAGATCGTTACGGGAACGCGGGCGTCCTGCAAGATGCACGAGCTGCCGCATGAGGTCCTCGACAAGGCGGATGTGGCGCGTCGGTTTCCCGCCTTCCAACTGGATGACGAAGACATCGCTGTCCTCGATCCGCAGGGGGGCTACCTCAGGCCCGAGGCGGCTGTCATGGGCTATCTCAAACTTGCGGCGCAAGACGGTGCGGTTCTTCACTTCGGCGAACGGGTAACAGCGATCGAGCCGGGCGACGGCGGGGTGACGATCCGATCGGTCGAGGGCCACTATCGCGCCAAAAAGGTTGTGGTTGCCACCGGTTCATGGATCGCCGAACTCGTTCCCGATTTGAAAGAACATGCGGTGCCAATCCGACAGGTCGTCGCCTGGTATCAGTCGCAGGACGGATTTGCGACGGAACCGCAGCGCATGCCGTGCTTCCTTCGGGACGAGGGGGCAGAGGGCTCCTACTTCGGTTTTCCGGCGATCGGCATGGACAGCGTCAAAGTCGGGAGGCACGCGCATTTCCGCGAGCCGATCGATCCCAATGAGCCCAATCCGCCCGTCAACGACAGAGATACAGCACTCCTCGACAGCTTCATCGCCAGGCGCGTGCCGGCAGCTGCCGGGCCGCGGGTCAGCGCCGTCACATGCCGCTACACGATGCTGCCGAGCGAGGATTTCCTGCTCGACGTTGCCCCTGGCAACCCGAACGTCGTCGTCGCGTCGCCCTGCTCCGGCCATGGCTTCAAGTTCACGAGCGTCGTCGGCGAGATTCTCGCCGACCTGGCACTTCAAGGCGGAACCAGCTTACCGGTTGCAGCCTTCTCGTTCGATGCGATGAACCGCTTCGTCTCGGCCGGCAAATCGGCGTAACGCTCCAGGCTAGCTGCAGCGCAATCCACTCTCTGCGTCGAAGAGATGAATTGCCTCGCGGTCGAAAAATAGCGTCAGCGACTGACCATTCTCCAAATTCGTGCGGGGCGGCAGGCAGGCCATGATCCGTTGCGTGCCCGCAAAAGCGGTGACGACAAGCTCCGGTCCGGTCAATTCGGCAACCTCGCATTTCGCCGGTATCGTGAGGCCGGACGAACCAAGCCGAAGTGCTTCCGGCCGTATTCCGGCTATCAGCTTCTGCCCGTCTTTGGGCCTGGTTTGGAGGCCGTCCGGCAGCGGCAGCACGATGTCGCTGCCGTCGATCTGAAGTTCGCCGCCGCGAGCCGTAGCGGTCAAAAGGTTCATTGGCGGCGCGCCGACAAACGTGGCGACATAAAGAGTTGCTGGCCGATCGTAAATCTCCGACGGGGTGCCGAGTTGCTCGATCCGCCCGTCGCGCATAACCGCAATGCGGGTGGCGAGCGTCATGGCCTCGATCTGGTCGTGCGTAACGTAGACGACCGTGGTCTTGAGCATCTGATGCAGACGCTTGAGTTCGGTGCGCATCTCCATGCGCAGTTTTGCATCCAGATTGGATAGTGGCTCGTCGAACAGGAAGACTTCCGGCTTGCGCACAAGGGCGCGGCCGATCGCAACGCGCTGCCGCTGGCCGCCCGAAAGTTGGCTTGGCTTCCGGTCGAGAAGGCTTTCGATTTGCAGTAATTTAGCTGCGTCGCGCACCGCCGTGTCGCGCTCGGCGCTCGGAACCCTGCGCATTTCCAGGCCGAAACCGATGTTACGGTGGACCGTCAGGTTTGGATAAAGCGCATAGGACTGAAAGACCATCGCGATGTCACGATCCTTCGGATGCACGCCAAGGACCGAGCGTCCGCCGATACGCACGTCGCCGCTGGTTGCTTCCGCCAACCCTGCGATGATGTTGAGCAGTGTCGATTTTCCGCAACCGGAAGAGCCAAGCAGCACGAGAAACTCGCCGCTCTCGAGTGCGATGTCGATGCCCTTCAGGGTTTCGACATCGCCGTATGTCTTGCAGATATTGGCAATTTCAAGAGCACTCATTGAGCGGGCTCCTTGGATGTGGATGGTCCGCCGTAATTGCGGGGAAGGGTCGAAATGGCCCGTGATGCGACTGTGGTTCCGGCCTGCAGGCAGTCGGCGAGAGGTTTTTCTTGCGCCAGCGCCGCTAGAAAACCGGCGTTGAAGACATCGCCGGCGCCGATCGTATCGACGACCGTGACGGAGGGAGCCGCAGCGGCAATGCACTGCCCGTCCGCACCAATTGCGAGCGCTCCGTCCGGGCCGCGCTTGACGACGACGATGGCACCCTCAGGCATATGGGATCGGATTTCGGTCCCCGCTTCGATCGGGTCGTCGAGGCCGGTGAGGGTGGTGGACTCCACTTCGTTAAGCAGCGCAATCGCGCAGCGGGAAAGCCAATGCCGAGTGGCTTCGCAATTCTCGTTCGTCCAGCCATCGAGCGGCCAGCCGGTATCGAGTGCAATCGCAATCTGGTGCTTGTCCGCCCAGTCGAAGAAGGCATCGTACTCGCGGGTCAGGTCCTCCGTCAGGAACGAGCCGCAGAGCAACACGCAGCCTCCCGACAGCTTCGTGCCATCCAGGACGGCAAAGACATCGGAAAGGCTGAAGCGCGGCAGGTGACCGCGGGTGGTGAAAAAGGTACGCTCTCCATCGGGATGGGTGACGCCAACAGACAGTGTCGTCTGCTCCGGGCGCACCGGCCACTTCGCGGACCGCTTTCCGAAAGCCTCGCTCAACCAGCGACCGAACTGGTCGTTTCCGACATTGGCGGCGATCTCGAACTCGACGCCGAGACCTTCCCACGCGAGGGCGCTGTTGCCGGCGGCCCCGCCGACGCGCAATTCGTCGTGGTCGACGATGATCTCGGTACCGGCCTTCGGCCAAGGAGCAGCAGGGCCGAGGATGAGATCGATATTCACGTTTCCGACGACGGCAAGCGGGCGCATCATTCGCTCCGGGTGATCTTTGTCGAGCGCACCGGCGTGCCGGCGTTCTCAACACGTGCATCGGCGAAGGCAACCATGAAGCGCTGTGCCACGGGGAGCATCGCAAAGACGGCAGCCAGGCCCGAAGCTGGCTTGAAGCCGATCGTCACCGCACCCGCAACCGGGGCTTCGCCCGATGCATCGAAGATGATCACCGGAGCGCCGGTTTCGACGGCCGATACGGCCATGGCCGTGACCAGACCGGCGGTGCTGTCCTGGCCCCGGAAAAGAACGACACCGACGGCCGGGCCGAGCATCTCCATTGGTCCGTGCCGCAACTGCCCGCCTTCGAGCGAAAAGCAGGGAAGGCGGGAGAGTTCTGTCAGGCCAAGGGCCAGCGCTTCGGCAAGACCCTGCAGGCGCCTGCCCGAGGTAACGACCGTCGCCACGCCATTGAGAGCGGCAAGAGCGGCATCGATGCCCGGCGTTTCCGGGGCAGAGAGTGCTGCAAGTGCTGTCGCGGGATCCTCGCCAAGGGCTGCCAGCACTGCAAGATGCAGAGCAAAGGAGACGGTCAGGCTGCGCGTTGCAGCAAACGCCAATTCTGTGCCACCCGCTCCGATGAGGGAACGCGCCGTACGCGCCAGGAATGATCCTTGCTCCAGCGTCAGCCCGAATGTGTCACCACTGCCTCCTGTTTCGGAGAACCAGCGCACCACCTCGGCACTTTCGCCAGATTGAGAGGTGATAATAACGGTTCTGCCGTCGAGCATCAGCGGCTGCCCGAGCTGTTCGGACAGGGGGACAGCGATCGCGTCGATGCCGCAGGCACGGTAGAGCGGCTCGACGGCCCGACCGACGGCATGAGATCCGCCCATGCCGAGAAGAAGAAGCTTGCCGTTTTTCTTCAGCGATTCGGCAATGGCCTGAGCGGTTTGTTTTGCGTTGTCGTAGGATGCCAGTGCATCCGTATGCTGACGCGCCATTTCGCGATCAATTGCAATCAGGCCGGCTGGTCGTGTGGTTTCCATGGTTCTTGTCATCCCTTGACGCCGCCGCTTGTCAGCCCGGATATCAGGGCACGTTGCATGACGAGACCAACCAGCACCGGCGGCAGAGCGGCAAGCACACCGGCGGTCGCGATCAGTCCGTAATCGGAGACACGGCCACCGGCCAGGTCGGCGATGGCAACCGTAAGTGTCTTGGCGCGCTGATCGGAGGTGAAGAGCAGCGCATAGAAGAATTCATCCCAGCCGAGCAGGAAGGCGAACAGCGCCGAGGTGGCGACAACAGGCATAGCCAGTGGCAGAGTGATGATCTTCCAGGTTTGGAACAGGCCCGCGCCGTCGATCATTGCCGCGGCTTCGATCTCCTTCGGGATGGAATCGAAGCCGGATTTCATGAGCCATGTCGTGAAGGGGGCGAGGATCGTCAGATAGACGAGAGCGAGGCCGAAGACGTTGTTCAGCATTCCGAGATAGGCCAGGCCCATGTAGAGGGGTACGGCAAGTGCAACCGGCGGCAGCATGTACGTGGCAATGACCATTGAAAGCGACCAACCGACGGAGGGTGTTCGCGACACCGCCCAACCGGCCGGAATCGCCAGCGCGATAGCGGCGATCGTCGCCATGCCGGCAACCTCGATGCTGTTTCTGAGCGACGAGGTGAAGGCGGCGCCAGCGCTGTTCTCAATCGTCGACAGCAAGGCGGCGTAACGGGAGAAATCAGCCGTTTGCGGCCACCAGCGCAGCGGCTTGGCGGCCAGATCGGCAGCCGGCGAGATGCTCATGATGAACAGCCAGAGAATCGGCGCCAGAATGACGGCCGCAAGCAGCAAGGCGCAGACGTAGATGAAAGCTGTAAAGATCGGGCTCTTGCGTTCCATCAGGCGGCACTCCCTGCGGTCTTGCGCACCAGCGCGGCATAGGCGAGAGCCAGCACCGTTACCAACAATGTGACGATCAAGGCCAATGAAGCGCCGGAGCCGGCCCGCTGGAAGGAAAACGCTTCCTGATAGACGAGGATCGACAGCGTCCTCGTACTGTTAGCCGGGCCGCCGCGGGTCATGACCCAGATGATGTCGAATACCTTGAAGGCCTCGATCGTGCGCAACACCAGGGCCACCATCAGCGGACCCGCGAGATAGGGCAGGATCACGAAGCGGAAGCGGGCGAAGGGACCGGCGCCGTCGACCAATGAGGCGGCGGTGACGTCACGCGGCACGGCTTGTAAGGCAGCAAGCGCAATGAGCGCGACCAGCGGGAAGTTCTTCCAGCAATCGGCGACGATCAGAGCGGCAAGCGCTGTGCCCGGTTCGCCAAGCCAGGAGCGATAAGCGTCGATCAGCCCAACTTGCATCAGCGCGGCGTTGAGCGCACCGTATTCCGGATTGTAGATCAGTCGCCAGAGGGTGGCGTTGACGACGGTTGGCAGTGCCCAGGGAAGGATCATCAGGGCGCGCAGCACCGCGCGGCCCCGGAAGTTCTGGTTGAGGAGAAGTGCTGCAAGCACGCCGATCACCATCTCGGCAGCAACCGAAATGACCGCGAACCAGGTGGTCGTGATCAAGGTTCGCTGAAAATTCGAACCGGAGATCATCTTCACGTAGTTGTCTATGCCGACGAAATTGCCTGCCGTGCCGACAAGCTTGGCGTCTGTGAAAGACAGGCCGACGGTGTCGACCAATGGCCATCCGATGACGGCGATCATCACGACAAGCAGCGGCAACATCAAAAGCCACGCGCGGGTCGTCATCCAGGTGCCGGACATAAGGCGCCCTCTCAATTCATCGGACTGGTAAAGTGGAAGCCAGGCGGCGCAGGGCCGCCTGGACGTTTACACTCGCTTAGAGACCGCTGTTGTCGGCAGCCGACTTCAGGGCGTCCTCCGGCGAAGACTGGCCGAGCAGTGATTCCTGGATCGCCTGCTGCAGAGCCGTAGAAAGCTCCTGGTACTTCGGCGTGGTCGGGCGCGGATACATCGCCGCAAGACCGACCTTGGCCGCAGCGATCAGTTCCTCTTGACCCTTCGTCACCGCCGGATCCTGATAAGAGGAGGCCCAGATCGGCAGGCTGAGCTTGGCATACTGGTTCTGCGTCGGCTGCGAGGTCATGAAGGTGACGTACTTCCAAGCCTCATCCGGATGCTTGCTGGCCGTGGTAACACCAAGACCCATCGAGCCGTTGACGGCCGACGCTTCGCTCTTGCCCGCGACACCCGGAGCCGGGACGACGCCGACCTTACCCGCGACCTTGCTGTCCTTCGGGTCGTTCGCCATGTTGTACATGTAGGTCCAGTTCAGCGCAAAAGCGGCATCGCCGTTCTGGAAGACCTTACGAACGTCCTCTTCCAGGAATTCCTTGGAGTTCGGGTTGGTCAGGCCGGATTTGTAGCTGGACACCATATAGTTCAGCGCGTCGAGACCGCCGCCACTCTGGAAGGCCGGCTTGCCGTCCTTCAGGAAATCGCCCTTGTAGGCGCTGACGAGCGTCGTGTAATCACAGATCGCGGCTTCGGCCTGCGCCCAGCTCCAGGCGATCGGCGTTGCGAGAAGGCCCTTGTCCTTGATCGTCTTTGCCTGTTCGGCCAGTTCGTCCCAGGTCTTCGGCGGCGTCTTGATGCCGGCCTTCTCCAGGATTTCCTTGTTGTAGAACAAATACTTGGTGTCGAGAATCCACGGCATCCCGTAGTATTTGCCGTCATACTGAACGGTCGTCCATGCACCAGGAAGGACACCCTTCTTCATATCGTCGGTGATGCGCGCGGTGACGTCGACGAGGACATTGTTGGTCGCGTACTCGGCCGGCCAGATGACGTCAAAGAGGACGACATCGTAACCGCCAGACCCCTGGGCGAGCACCGTCTTGTCGTGCAGGCCTTCGTAAGGCACGAATTCGAGATTGACCTTGACGTCGGGGTTTGCCTTGGAGAACGCATCCGTCATGGCACGGACGTCGGCCTCGCTATAGGCCGCTTGCGCCATAAACAGCGCATTGATCGTCGTTTCGGCAAAGGCGTGCGGCGCGAAAGATGCGCCGATCAGTGCTGCACCAAGCAGCGTCTTATTTAAGGATTTCAACATTCCAGCCTCCAGTTTTTTGACATTCACCCGTTTGTCCGAGGGCGGCTGTCGCCGCCATCAGTTTTGAAAAGGCGCCGGTGGGCCGGCTGCCGGATTCGGAGCGTCGTTAGAGCCGCTTTCCGGCCCTTTTGCGTTCCCTGGAACTCTTTGGTTCCTTATTAAGTCAATTGTCTTGACTTATTTCTTCTTCAATATTCTATTGCTGTCAAGAGGGAATTCGGAATGAACGAAGCGCGCCCGATACGGGCAAAGGCAGGCACCAATCACGAAGGCACCAGCGCCCATAACAGGCGAGTGATGATGGATGCCTTGAGAATGAACGGGGCACTCTCGCGGGCAGACCTGGCGCGCGCCACCAAGCTCACCAAACAGACTGTATCGAACATCATCGACGAACTCGAACAGGAAGGGCTGGTCACCGCGCAGGAAGCTGTTCGCAAGGGCAGGGGACAGCCGTCGACACCCTATCGGCTGGTGCCGGAAGGGGCGTTTGCGATCGGGCTGCAGATCGATCGTCACGTAACCCGGGCGATAGCAGTCGACCTTGTCGGCAATGTACTCACGCGGGCCGAGGCGAACCTGCCTCCCGACGGGCCGTCACGCGGTGCAGCCGTTATTCTCGAACTCATCGAGAAGGTTCGCCGTGACCTGGCCGGCCTCGTTGCCCAATCGGAGCGCCGGCTCGTTGGCCTGGGCGCGGCGATGCCCGGCCCGTTCGGGATCGAGGCAACGGGTGACGATCCCTGGATGATGGCCGCCTGGCAAAAGTTTCCGCTATTGGAAACGCTGGCGGCAGGCACGGGCCTTGGCGTTCGCTTGCAAAACGACGCGGCCGCATGCGCCACGGCAGAGCGTATGGTTGGCGCCGCCCATGGGCTCGACCATGCCGTTTGCCTCTATCTCGGTTACGGCATCGGTGCCGGCCTCATCCTCGGCGGGGAACTCTACAGCGGTGCCAACGGCAACGCCGGCGAAATCGGTATGGCACTGCTTTCTGCAAGCGGCAGCCCGACGCCACTCGAGCATCGTGCCTCACTCGCTTCGCTCTACCAGCACCTGGCGATCGATCCGGCGGATCCCGGCGTCTATGCGATGGTGAACGAACTGGCGCTGAAGAATGATGCGAGAATACAGAGCTGGATCGAGGAAGCCGTGATGGATCTGCGCTGGAGCGTACATCTGATCGAATCGATCTTCGATCCGCAAACCGTGATTCTCTGCGGTGGTGCACCTGAAGCCCTGGCGCGACGTCTGGTCGAGGCGATGCACCCCCTGCCGCCATCAATCGCCGATCGCCGTGGCCGGGTCATTCCTCGCTTCCAGCTTGGAATGACTGATCCCTGGGCAGTCGCGCTTGGCGCAGCCGCCGACCCGATCAGCCGCGCTTTCGACCCGAGCTTTGCAGCCATTCTCAAGGGTTCGCTGTAAAAGCGGTCATGACCGATGGATCGGGTCGATCCATGGAACATCTTCCGGCTGTTCGACCGGCTCGATATCGAGATTGACGACCACCGGTTCCTGGCCGGACCGCATAAGAACACATTCGAGCGTCTCGTCGCGGCTGGCATTGATCTCTTGATGGGGAACGTAAGGCGGCACGTAGATGAAATCACCTGGGCCGGCCTCTGCCGTGAATTCGAGGTGGTCGCCCCAGCGCATGCGTGCCTTCCCCTTCACCACATAGATGATGCTTTCGAGATCCCCGTGGTGATGGGCGCCGGTCTTCGCATTCGCATGGATGGTGACGGTGCCGGCCCATATTTTCTCCGCCCCGGCACGGGCATGGTTGATCGCCGTCGCCCGGTTCATCCCTGGGGTCTGGGCGGTATTGGGATCGAGTGAATTGCCCGGAATGACCTTCACGCCATGCTCGCGCCAGTCGATCGGATTGTGGTCGTGATCATGCGGAACCTCGGTCATTGCATCTCCTTCCGGCAATCGGGTCGTTGCCATCGTGTTCCCTGGCTATGGGCTAAAGGCCGTGGATGCCGGAGAGCTCATCGAGCTTGCCGCGCAGTCTGAGCTTTACCTCCTCGTCCTGCCCTTCCATGGCGGCGAGCATTTCGCGAAGCGTTCCGCGCAGTCCATGGATCTGATCGATGAGATCCATGATCAGATCGACGCCGGCATCGTTGACACCCATGTCACGCGTCAGGTCGAGGATGAGCTGCGCCCGCGCGACGTCGGTGTCGCGAAAATCGCGAGCGCCGTCACGTGTCTGAGGCAGCAGCCATCCCTGCTCGACCCACACCTCTAACACCCTCACGTCGATTTTCAGAAACCGCCGGAATTCAAGATCATCCATGGCTATTCTCCCATGCCCTTTCTCGGATCCTGCGCATCGCCAGCCGTCCAGTCGGTCATGAAGTCGGTCAGCTGCTGATCCGGCCCGTCCGGCAGCACGATTTTCAGAGAGATGTAGATGTCTCCAGCGCTGCCGCCTTTCTTCGGAACGCCCTTACCCTTCAGGCGCAAAACCTTCCCGGTGTTCGAGTGCGGCGGCAATGTGAGGTTGACCGGACCTGACGGCGTCGGAGCGCGCACCTTGCCGCCGAGCACGGCCTCGCGCAGCGTAATCGGCAGGTCGAAGCGAATGTCGTCGCCGTCACGAACATAGAAGCGATGCGGACGCACGCGAATTTCGACAAGCGCATCTCCCGGCCGGCCGCCGCCAATACCGGCCTCGCCCTTGCCGCGCAGTCTGAGCGTCTGGCCGTCGCGCGTGCCAGGCGGTATCTGCAGGTCGAGCGCCGGCCCATCCGGCAACCGGATCTGCGTCTTCGTGCCGTTGACGGCATCGAGGAAATCGACCTCCATCGAATACTGCCGGTTCTGGCCGTGCGCATGGAAATCGCCTCCGCGCGTTCGTCGCGAAAAGAAGCTCGAGAAAATATCGTCGTTGTCGCCGAAATCGGCAAAGCCCGCGCTGTTGTGATAAGGGTCGCCGGCGTTTCCGGCAGAGGCATAATCGCGATAGTAGTGACGCGGAGCCTGCTCGGCACCGGTCATGTCGATCTCGCCGCGGTCAAAGCGCCCGCGCTTTTCTTCATCGCTCAGCAGCTCGTAAGCAGCGGAAATCTCCTTGAAGCGGTCCTCTGCCTTCTTGTCGCCGGGATTAAGATCGGGGTGAAGTTTTTTGGCGAGCTTACGAAATGCGCTTTGAATGTCTTTCTGCGTGGCGTCCTTCTTCACGCCGAGAAGCTCGTATGGGTCGCCGCTCATGCATATCTCCGGTTCAGCCGGCGGACATCACCGGCATTTTGCGATCTATATAGGTTTGCGCTGCTGCTCCGACGAGAGGTTGCATCGGCCTGGCGCCTAGTCGCGCTGCAGGTTGATCTCACTGGTCACCACCTGCTGGCCGGACGCCGGATCCTTGTCGACCGTTCGGATGCGGATCGCATTGGCATCGACGCGCTGGATGGTCATGTTGGCGCTGCGGTCACCGTTTATCACTTTTGACCAGCGCACCGCGAGATTGATGGCGTCGCCGCGGCGGCTTCCTTGAAGTCCGGATACGCCACCGGACGGACCGACGTAACGACCGGCATACTGCGTTCCGGTAACCGTGATATCGGCCGACACCGGTCGCGTGATAACGATCATCCCGCGGCAGGTCCCCTTCATCGAAAGCGCCTCGCCATTGGCCTGGGATGTGAAATTGCAACTCAGGTTGATCGGGGACGAGGAGGTCGTGCGTTTCATCATGCCTCCGCCCGTCCAATCGCCAGCAAGCGACTGGAGGAAAGGCGCCTCGTCGGCATATGCGAAGCCTGTGACCAGCCAGAATAGCGCGGCCACAGCAGCATGTCGGCAGCACTTCATGACGTCCTCCCCTTGGAGATGATCAGGAATGCCTCAGAATGCTTCAAAGTTCCTCGCAGCGCAGGAACTCAGCCAAAATGTCCCAACGCCATGGGGAAACGCAAGCGAATTTCTCTTAGTCCTGGGGTCCGACCTCATCGAGCGAAATTCTTGTCAGTTGAGAACTGCTATTGCTGCGCTGCAATAATCGCCATAGGGTAGAGATGCTGAACTCGGAGGTCCGAATGCCGCCAAGACCGTACAGCAATGCCCGGGCCACGCGATCCGATCGCGATCCGATTGCAATCGATCTGGCTCTCCAGGGAGGTGGCGCGCACGGCGCTTTTACCTGGGGTGTGATCGAACGGCTCATTGATGAACCTTGGCTGGAGATTTCAAGCATAACCGGAACCTCGGCCGGCGCAATGAACGCGGTGGTACTTGCACATGGTTATGCGCTGGACGGTCGACAGGGCGCAAAGGTGGCTCTCGAGGCATTCTGGTCCCGGGTCAGCGAAGTGGCGCGGTTCAGCCCGTTTCAGCGGACGGCGTTTGACGTGATGACCGGGAACTGGTCGCTTGACCACTCGCCGGCCTATCTCTTCTTCGACCTTATGAGCCGCTTGTTTTCGCCCTATGAGATCAATCCGGGCAATATCAATCCGCTCCGCGACATCCTTGAGGAGAGCGTGGATTTCGAGGCCTTGAAGCGCTCTGAGATCAAGCTGTTTATCAACGCTACCAACGTTCGAACGGGGCTGCCGCGGGTGTTTCGCAACGATGGCCTGAGTGCGGACGTCGTGCTGGCCTCGGCGTGCCTGCCGATGCTGCATCAGGCGATCGAAATAGACGGTGACCCCTACTGGGACGGTGGATTCTCGGGCAACCCGCTCCTCACACCTGTCGTGCGGGAGAGTGCGGCACGCGACATCGTGCTTGTTCAGGTCAATCCGGTAGAGCGCGCGGGCGTTCCGAGGACTGCGCGTGAAATTCTCAATCGCATCAACGAAATCTCCTTTAACTCCAGCCTGAAGAAGGAATTGCGAGCGATGGCCATACTCCAGCGGATGCTTTCGGAAAGCGGCGTTGCGCCGGATGAAATCGCCTGGGCGAAGGAATGGTCAAGCATACGTCTTCATCGAATTGCAACGCCACCGCGCATGGTGGAACTCAGCGCCTCATCCAAGATGAACGGCGAGTGGGAGTTTCTTTCGATGCTACGGCAGGAAGGGCGCGAAACCGCGCAAGAATTTCTCGTCAGCCATGGCGCCGATATTGGAAAGCGAGCGAGCTTCGACATCGAAAGCCTGCTCGATACCGTCCTGCAATAGACGTCAGAGCGCAAAGCCACGTCATGGATATTGTCGGCGTCCTTATCGCTCTTGGTGTTCTCGTCGCGCTCGCTTACCGCGGTTGGAGCATCCTTCTTCTCGCACCACTTTGTGCCTTGCTTGCGGCGCTGCTGGCTGGCCAGCCGTTGCTTGCCAGCTGGACGCAGACTTTCATGCGCAACGCGGCAGATTTCATTGCCCAGTTCTTCCCGATTTTTCTGCTTGGCGCTCTTTTCGGCAAGCTCATGGAAGCCAGTGGATCTGTCGAGGCAATTGCCGTGACGATGACCGAGAAACTCGGGGCAGGACGAGCCATATTCGCCGTCGTGCTTGCTGGCGCCTTCGTGACATATGGCGGCGTCAGCCTGTTTGTCGCTTTCTTCGTCCTTGCTCCAATGGGGCATGCTCTCTTCAAGGCGGCCGACATTCCGCACCGGCTCATGCCGGCGGCAATCGCCCTTGGAACATCCACCTTCACCATGTCTGCCATGCCGGGCACGCCGGCGATCCAGAATGCGATCCCGATGCCATTTTTTGGCACCAATCCGTTTGCTGCCCCCGGGCTCGGCGTCATTGCCTCGGCGGTCATGCTTGGTTTCGGCATGTGGTGGCTGCAGATGGCGCGGCGGAAGGCGAAGCTGGCAGGGGAGACTTATCGCTATGCGGGCGCGACGGCGGCTGATGCCGTTTCCCATGACGACAGGATGCGGGAGCGTGGCGCGGTCGCGCATGACTTCGATCCGGGTGAAATTACGCGCGGCGGTCATGCGGCAATGCGACCGGGTTTTCTGATCGCAGCGCTGCCGTTGGTGGTCGTCGTTGCGACCAATCTGGTGATGACGTTCGCTATCTTGCCGCGCATCGACGCGGGTTATCTGGCGGAAGCTGCATGGGGCTCGACCACACTTTCGGCGGTTGCGGGTGTCTGGTCGGTGATTGTGGCATTGACGGCGGGCATCGTGGCGCTCCTCGTTACCAACTTTCGCCGCCTTCCTGGTCTCCGTTCCATCATCGATGCCGGCGTCAACGCGGCTGTCCTGCCGATAGTGAGCGTTGCAAGCCTTGTTGGCTTCGGAGCCGTCGTGGCTGCCCTGCCTGCATTCGAGACGGTGAAGGTCTGGGTCCTGGGCATCGAGGGAGGGCCACTGGTCTCCCTTGCGATTGCGACGAATATCCTTGCGGCATTGACCGGTTCGGCGTCGGGCGGGCTGACGATCGCGCTCGATGCCCTGGGCCCGACCTACATGCAAATTGCCCAGCAGACGGGTCTCGATCCCGAACTGATGCACCGAGTTGCGGTCATCGGCGCCGGCACGCTGGACAGCTTGCCGCACAACGGTGCTGTCGTGACGCTCCTTTCTGTCTGTGGTGTCTCACATAAGGATGGTTACCTGGACCTCGCCATGGCCGCCATCGCAAGCGCCCTTGTTGCGCTGGTCGTCGTCATCGTGCTCGGAACTCTTGTTGGATCGTTCTGACCAGCTGCGACACCACATCTAGAGCCTTTCATGTTTT
>UBOA01000010.1:0-57168 GCA_900466985.1 Hyphomicrobiales bacterium | reverse complement strand
ATCGGCTGCACATAGGCGGAGGACAGATGCACCGTCTGGTCGACCGTGCCTGACTGGACGATGCCCGGAATGAATTCCAGGAACTGCGTCGAATGCACGATCGTGTAGGGAATGCCAGAAGCACGGATCAGCGCTTCCTGGGCCATCTTGGCGCGCATGTAGCCGCTGCCCTCGAGCCGCTCCACGCCGACAATGGAAAGGGCGATATGATGTTCGACGCCTGCCACGGCGGCTGCCTTGAGGAGGTTACGTCCCGCGGTCTGGAAGAATTCCATCACCGCCTTGTCCTCGAACGAGGGCGAATTGGCGAGGTCGATCACCACCTTCGCGCCGGCCAGCGCGTCGTCCAGGCCCTTGCCGGTGAGAGTGTCGACACCCGTATTTGGGGAGGCTGCGAGGACGTCGTGGCCCTTTTTCCGCAGCCGTTCGACGGTCTTCGAGCCGATCAGTCCGGTGCCGCCAATGACAACGATTTTCATAAGATACCTCCATTTGCAACCTCACAGATGGGTTGCATCATTCAATAGGTGCCAGGGTGAAAGGGCGAACCGGCCATGGTCTTCAGGGCATGCGTCCCGGTTCGCTCCGCAATTCAAGTGGGATCAGTAATCCCAGGCGATCGGGACCCAACGAAAGGCGTCACCATCGAGCGCGACGTGACCGGTGGACGGGAACGGCATGTGCGTGGCTACAAGCAGTTCGCCGGTCGCGGCCAGTTCCCGCAAAAGTCGGACCCGAACGCGGGCAGCCTCCTGGGGGTCGTGTTCGAAACCGTTGTGCCAGTCGGGGTGGTCGAACCCGACTGTGAACACAGCGTCACCAGCGAACATCAATCGATCGCCGCCGGACGTTAGGCGCACGATGCTATGGCCGGGGGTGTGGCCGCCGGTGCGAGAAACAACCACTCCCGGTGCTACCTCGTACTCCTCATCGAACAGTCGCAGATTGCTTTGATATTCTTCCGCGAAGCGCTTGGCGGCGGCGCGAAGTGCGTCCGGGAAACCGGGCGGCATGTGCACGTGGGAGAAGTCGGGCGACTCCCAGAATTTGACCTCGGCGGCTGCCACGTGGATCCGCAGATCCGGACGCAGCCGTTCCTTCACGCCGCCGACGATCAAGCCACCAACGTGGTCCATATGCATATGGGTCAATACAATGTCGGTCACCGAGCCGAGATCAATGCCTGCGGCCTCCAGTCGCCTGACCAATTGCCCGGCCTTCGGCAGGTTCAAGTCAGGATCCAGACCCAGCCCCGCATCGATGAGTATGGTCTGTGCGCCACTGCGCACGACGACCACGTTCAGTGCCCAGTCGCAGGCATCTTTCGGCAGGAACATGTCACCCAGCCAGGTTTCCCTGTCCGCTAGGGCGGCGTTGTGTCCCAACATTTCGGTTGGGAGCGGAAGCACGCCGTCACTGACCACCAGCACGTCAATTGCGCCAATCCGCAGCGCATAGCGCGACGGGACCAACTCGTCGTGCTCCCGTTTGCCGGAGTTGGAGGTATTATCCATTTTAATGCTTGCTTTCTGAGTATTGTTGACCGTCTGATCCATCTTTGAAAACTCCTTTGTCCAATGTTGGTGCTAAACTTGGGCGGCTTGCGGTCCCTGAACAGGAAGCGCAGTCGGTGCGGCATTTCGAGATCGGCGACACATTCACTGCTGAGGTGTCCTCTATTGATCTATCGAAACCGATCTGTGACTGCGCCAGAATGATTGCTGTCGCTGTAGAGCAATTGCTGCTGACCCATCCACATGCGTGCAATCGTCGAGGGTATTGCCGGGCAGGGGGTGGCGTTACGGAATGGTCATGATCCGCTCTTCAGGAGAGCACAAACAAGAACTGTTCTCGCAGACACGACAGGTGTCTGATTTTGCGGGCCGGAGGGGATCTGTAGTTTCTTGGCAACTGCGATCGATGTCCAGGAGTAGGTGCCGGTGAGATTGACCTGCTCCAGCTAGCAATGCCTATGGATTGGTTCGGCTGGTGCTGTGAATAGCATGACAGTGCGGCTAAGGATGAACAGACGATCGGGCTGACGACGAGATTGAGACCGGAGCCCCTCCGCACCAGGAGCGAGTGGTCACGACGAATTCTGGCAGGAACTATGCAGTTGGCGGATCTAGTAGGGTTCTGACCGCACTCAGGGCCGGGTCATCGAAAGCAATGGGCGCTCCGCCAAGCTGTTCCGTGTGCGCATCGCTAAAACGCAAAGCCCATGCTTCGTCGAGGTTTCCTTATTCGAAGCGAGCGAGGCCCAACGCGAACGCAACCTATCCCGACGAATAGGTTCTCACGCTCGAGATTTTTGATATTTCTTCTGCACGGACCGCACGAACAAACAGGGCGGAGCGAAATCACTCGCCATCGGGAGATGTCATGGGTAGGAAGACTGATAAAGTCGGCGTCCATAGGCAAACGCTCGACGATCCTATGATTGCAGTCGGGATAACACATAAGCAGCGCCAATCAGCGAAGGCGCAACCGTGAGCTTACCTTACTCCTGCGATCCTCTCGAGAGCTCGTCGACTGAGACAATTGAGGCGCGCCGGGACGGAATGCCGGCTGCTGACCAAAATCCTGCAAAAGAAATGTCGCGCGTTCTGAGGACTGCGCCAATTCATGTTGCTGCAGACGCCTCCGGCGGTGCAATCGCCCACTGGAATCACGGCCCTTTGCATGATGTCGTCGAGCCCATGACCGACCACGTCATCATGGCTTACAACGGCGCGATACAGCGCATGGAGCGGCGGTCCGGAAGATCGATCGAGAGCGGAACATTTCGTCGCGGGGTTGTGATCATTATCCCGGCCGGATCAAGCTCGCGATGGGATATTCCAAAACCGGTTGATGTCGTCCAGCTCTATCTTCCCCGCGCGACAATTACGCGCATTGCCGACGAAGCCGATACGGTCACGCCAACCGATCTTTTGGAGCGAACGGCGCACCCGGACCTCATTACATCCCGATTGCTTTTGAGCGCGGCCGATGCCCTGGAAGGTAATACGGCATTGGATGCACTGTTCAGGCAGCAGTTGACTGACCTTCTGGCCACGCGCCTGCTGGCAGCGCATACCGGCAAAGCACCGAACTATCAGCCGGCGCACGGCGGCCTCGCGCCGAGCGTGCTGCGCCGGGCCACCGAACGGTTACGGTCGGACGCTGAAGCGGACGTCTCCCTCGTGGCTCTCGCTGCCGATGCCGGGCTGTCGCGGTTTCATTTCTGTCGCGCTTTCAAGGAAAGCACGGGGCTTTCGCCTCACAACTGGCTGCGTCAATATCGGCTCGAGCAGGCGATAAATATGCTGCGCGATCCTCAAAATTCGGTCGCGTTGGTGGCGGCTTCCCTCGGTTATGCTTCGCAAACAGCATTTGCAGCTGCATTCCGAAAATTGACTGGTGAGACACCGACTGATTGGCGCCGCCGCCACGGCTGACCAGAATTTCCTTTCGCGCTCGCCTCCGATTCCTGATTGCTGCGTTGTTCGGCTCCCCGCCATCGGCTCGCGTTGATCATGACGTGCAATCACCCTGTTACGGCGTTGGTTGCGGGCGAATTGACTGCTCCTCGTAAATAGCCTTGGCCGTCACATTTCGAAAGCTGGGTAAACCGGGCGATAAACTGCGCATCCGTTAAACCGCAATTGCTCTTCAATGGCGCCAATCTCTCTGGCGCAACCACGGACCGGCTTCGCTAAACCAATATTGCGCCCAGACCGATGGATGCTCTGCGGAGGCAAAGCATGGTCTGAGACACCGACTACAGGTCGCTCGCATAACCAAGCGTGCCCTAGCGGCCTGCATCTATCCGCAACCGTCCGTTCGAACTGATTACGGGCGCCGAATAATTATTCTACAAAGGATCAGCACGATGACCTCCATTATAACTAGCGACGGCGTTCAACTTTTCTACAAGGACTGGGGACCGAAGTCCGCTCGGCCGATCGTCTTCCACCACGGGTGGCCACTCAGCTCCGACGATTGGGATAATCAAATGCTCTTCTTCCTCGGTAAGGGCTTTCGCGTGATTGCCCATGACCGCCGCGGCCATGGCCGATCGAGCCAGGCAAGCGACGGTCACGACATGGATCACTACGCCTCCGACGTTGCCGCAATGGTCGACCACCTCGATCTTCGAAACGCGATCCATATCGGCCACTCGACCGGCGGCGGTGAAGCCGCGCGGTATGTCGCGCGCCACGGCAAGGATCGTGCTGACAAACTGATCCTGATTGGGGCGGTGCCGCCGTTGATGCTGAAGACCGCGACCAATCCCGGTGGTTTGCCGATCGAGGCATTCGACGGGTTGCGCAGCCAGCTGGCGGCCAACCGTTCGAAGTTCTATCGCGATTTTCCGAGCGGTCCCTTTTACGGCTACAACCGCCCGGGTGCCGAGCCCTCCGAGGCGGTCATCGCGAATTGGTGGCGTCAGGGTATGATGGGAGGCGCTAAAGCGCATTACGAGGGAATCAAAGCATTCTCGGAGACGGATTTCACCGAGGACCTGAAGAGTATCACCGTGCCAACGCTGGTGTTGCATGGCGATGACGACCAGATCGTCCCGATCGCTGCCTCCGCACCGCTGTCGGCGAAGCTCCTGCGGGCCGGCACGCTGAAAATCTACGAGAAGCTGCCGCATGGGCTGTGCACCACCCATGCAGACCTCCTGAATGCCGACATGCTGGCCTTCATCACCTCCTAAGCGACGTCGTTTCACCAACCGCGCGTCATCAATTATCGAGCATCTCGCCGTCAGGAACGCCACGGTGACGCGCGGCCCTCTGAATCTACTAACCCATGGGAATAAATAACATGAGACTTGTGATTGTAGGTGCCGGTTTCGCCGGCATGTATGCCGCACTTTCCGCGGCTCGTCTGCGCGATATCGAAGGCGTTTCGCCCGAAGAACTAGAAATCGCGCTGGTATCCCCGGAACCGACGCTTGTCATCCGCCCCCGGCTTTACGAGCCCAATCCAGAGACCCTGACAGCGCCTCTGCAGGATGTTTTTGACGCCATCGACGTTGCTTACGTACAGGGCAGTGCCGAGGCGATTGACACGAAGGCCCGCATCGTTGAGGTCGTCAACGCCAAGGGTGACCGAAAGTCCCTTCAGTATCATCGCCTTGTCATCGCCACCGGCAGCCGTTTGTTCCGTCCGACCATTCCTGGCCTCGCCGAATACGCCTTCAGCATCGACAATGTCGATGACGCCATTGCTCTCGATCGCCACCTCCACGAGCTTGCGAAGATGCCGGCTTCGTCCGCGCGCGATACCGTCGTTGTTGCGGGCGCGGGGTTCACAGGTATCGAAGCAGCGACCGAGATGCCTTCGCGACTGCGCACCCTGTTCGACAAAACCGCCAATCCGCGCGTCATCATCGTCGACCGCAGCAGCGCAGTGGCCCCCGATATGGGCGAAGGTCCCCGCCCGATCATTGAGGAAGCGTTGCGGAAGCTCGGTGTGGAGACGCGGCTCAACGCGGGGGTTTCATCGCTGGATAGGTCTGGTGTTACGCTAAGCACCGGCGAGCATGTCGAAACCATGACTGTGATTTGGGCGGCAGGCATGCGTGCTAATCCGCTAACCACCAAAATTCCCGGCGAACGTGACAAATTTGACCGACTGCTGGTCGACAGCTACCTGCGTGTGCCGTCCGTGCCAGGCGTCTTCGCCACCGGGGATGCAGCGCGTGCCGCTTGCGACGACTGCGGCAACTACGCACTGATGTCATGCCAGCACGCGACACGCATGGGTGCCTTCGCTGGTAACAATGCCGCAGCCGAGCTCTTGGGCGTGCCCGCCCGGCGATATCATCAAAAAGCCTATGTGACTTGCCTTGATCTTGGCGATGCGGGAGCACTCTTTACCCGAGGCTGGGATCGCAAGGTGGAGATGGTCGGTGAGAAAGCGAAGGCGACCAAGCAGGAAATCAATACCGTCTGGATCTATCCACCGCTACCCGAGCGCGCCGCTGCGTTGGCTTCGGCCGATCCGGAGCGTGTCACGGACCTCTAATCGCATCGCGCCTTCTGGGGCGTGGTGGCGGCATAAGCGACAAACACCTCCCACGCCTTATCCATTCGCTTTCCCTCATTTTTAACGAAATCGATTCCGCTCATATCGCCGTTATAATTATCTGCCAAAACCTTATAGCTGCCCTAAAGCAATTCCCATACGGGTCGAGTATCCAGTCGTCGAAGGCAGAACGGGTGGTGGCACTCTGGTCTCAAGCCAGCGGTTATTCGTGCCAAGCAGCGGCCTTAACGTCTCTGGCATCTTTCCCGGCCGGTCTGTTTCACATTCTCTAACGACATATTGCATCGCCAAATGGCTGTCATATTATGCGCATCCATTAAAAAGTGATCGTGGTGGCTAAATGCGCGATAGCGGTGGCTACGGGGAAGGCTTCGGTAAAAGGCTTGGCGCGCAGGCAACGTCCTTTGTCAGCAGAGCGCTTCGAAAATCGACCATCGCCGCAACCGAACTCCGATATGATAATCCGAGCTTTGAACTCTCCACTCCTCCAAAGGAGGAAGATGCGTTCATGGTCGGGCACTATCTTGTCGACTGTCCATCCTATCTTTACTGGGAGAGTGGTCGTCCCGCTCCGGCCTCGGCAATAGGTCAAGGGCAGACCATCATTTATGACCTCAAGCGACAGCCGACATTTCTCCTGAATCACGGCTTCCACACGGTTCACTACTATTTCTCCCGTGCCGCCCTAAGCGCCATCTCAGAGGAAGCAGGTGCTTCTCCTATCGATGAGCTGCAATACAAGCCGGCATTGGCCACCGACGATCCTATTATGCGGAATATGTCAGCCGGATTGTTGCCGTTCTTTGGGCGCCCCGAAGAAGCGAGCGTGCTCTTTATGGACCATGTGATGCTTGCGATCGGCATCCACGTGGCCGCTCGCTATGGCGGCATGAGGCTTAGGCGGGAAGGCGCGCGCGGCGGGCTTGCACCTTGGCAGGAGAAGCGGGCTAAGGAAATGATCGTTTCTAGGCTTGGTGAGGATATCTCGCTCGCCGCAGTCGCCAGCGAATGCGGGGTTTCGGCCCGTCATTTTTCCCGGGCGTTTCGACAATCGACCGGTATTTCGCCGCACCAGTGGCTGACGCAGCAACGCGTGGAGACTGCGAAGCGGCTTCTCGCCGCCAACGAACTGAACCTCACCCAGGTGGCCCTGGCTTGCGGCTTTGCTGACCAGAGCCATTTCACACGAGTTTTCGTGGCGCTAACCGGGACGAGCCCAGGGTTATGGCGGCGGAATAACGCCATGTGAGCATCGTCAGGGCCGAGAGAACAGCGATCCGCCCTTAACTTATTCCTGTCCGAATCAAACAATAGATGACCCGTCGCTTCCAGCGGCCTTCCAGTTCATCGCTTAGGATGATCCCGTCTTCAGTCGGAAACGCGGGAGAAAAAGATGGACTACGAGGCATTTTTCAACGAGCGGTTGTCAGACCTTAGGTCTGAGGGCAGGTATCGGATTTTCGCCGATCTGGAGCGCACCGAGGGCACGTTCCCCCGAGCTATGATTCATTCGCCGGACGGATCACGTGAAGTGATCGTGTGGTGCTCCAACGACTATCTCGGTATGGGGCAGCACCCTGCTGTCGTCTCCGCTATGAAGGAGGCCGTGGATGCATATGGGGCTGGAGCCGGGGGCACCCGCAATATCGCCGGTACCAATCACCTTCATGTCCTTCTTGAGAGCGAACTTGCCACCTTGCATCGCAAAGAGGCGGCTTTGACATTCAGTTCCGGCTATATGTCGAACTGGGCCACTCTGACGACACTAGGCACGCATATACCCGATCTTATTGTCTTCTCGGACGCAGCTAATCACGCTTCGATGATTGAAGGCATCCGCCATTCGAGGTGTGAGCGCATTGTCTGGCGGCACAATGACGTCCGCGATCTGGACGACAAGCTCCGTGCAGCCGATCCTCACGCCCCGAAACTGATTGCCTTTGAATCTCTCTATTCGATGGATGGTGACATTGCTCCCATCCGTGATATCTGCAACCTCGCCGAGAACTATGGTGCGATGACCTACCTTGATGAGGTCCATGCCGTCGGAATGTACGGGCACACCGGCGGCGGTATTGCCGAAAGTCAGGGTTTATCAGACCGTCTGACGATTATCGAGGGAACGCTGGCCAAGGCGTACGGGGTCATGGGCGGTTACATCGCCGCGTCGGCAGCGCTCTGTGATTTCATTCGCTCGTTCGCCTCTGGCTTCATTTTTACGACAGCGTTGCCACCGGCGCTTGCCGCCGGGGCATTAGCTTCCATTAGGCATCTTAAAAAGAGTCCATTCGAGCGCGCCCGGCATCAGGATCGGGTCGCCCGATTGCGCGCGCTTCTCGTCGAGCCGCCATTCCTCACATCGACAATCCTAGCCACATTATCCCGATCGTCATTGGCGACGCGGCCAAATGCAAGTGGGTATCCGACCTTCTCGTTCGGGATTTCGGCATTTACGCGCAGCCAATCAACTATCCGACTGTCCCCCGTCGGACCGAGCGTCTCCGGATCACGCCTACACCACTTCACACCGATGCGGACATCGAACACCTCGTTGGCGCACTCTCGTCCTTGTGGTCGCAGTGCGCGCTTTCCAAAGCGGCAGCCTGACCCCCGAGTATGCGGCAATCGTTGCTGGCCGTCCGAACAAAGGAATTCGTCATGGAACAGCGGGTAAAGCCATCAGTCGCCCCACAATCCAGCATTCCACTTCGTCCCTTAGGCGCTGTGGAGCAATACTTCTGGCTTAGCGACCAAAATAGTCCCAAACACTTCTGCATGACGCTGCAGGTGTCGGGCGAAACGACAATTGAATCCTGGAAGAGTGCTCTCGAGGCTACCCGGTTGCGGCACCCACTCCTGCGTTCGAAGATCGCGCGGAATGAGTTCGGCGTTCCAAGTTTTTACATGGGCAGTGGTCGCCCGATCCCGCTAGAAGTCATCAGTTCCGAGCCGCCACATGCGTGGAAGACAGTGGTGTCGGATGAACTGATGAAGCCGTTCGAACAAACCGATGCGCCGCTCGTTCGCGCAGTTTTGTTTCACTCACCTCGCCATGCGACACTGGTCTTCACTGCGCATCACGCAGTAGCTGACGGCATGTCGATCGCATTTGTATTACGAGACATGCTAGAGGTGATGAGTGGCGGTCACCGCGGACAGCTCGGGCTGGCCCTCGCGCAAGAGAGCATCGCCTCGGAATGGGACGTTAATTCCGTCGGGGCAGCCCAGTCCGCAACGGCGATCCCGGCGCGAATGCTTGATAGGTCAAAGGGCTGGCCCGTCATTTCGAGCCTGCAACTGTCGCAAGAATTCTCAGCGCAGCTTAGGGTGGCTGTGCGGCGTCATGCGACGACCGTCCATGGCGCGCTCCTGTCGGCCATCATTCTGGCAGGTCGGCGGCTTTCAAAAGCATGGTGCGACACGACAATCCGCGCCGTATCCCCGGTCAATCTCAGGCCGACGCTTGGTATCACAGACGACTGTGTTGTCTCCATCGTCTTCCCGATCGGCGGATACGCGCCGGGCATCGCGACCGGGCTCTGGGATTTGGCCAGGGATATCCGCCAAGACCTGATGCCGATGAAGACTCGAGAGGCAATTGTCGAGTCCTTCGGTGCGTTTCAGCGTATCTTCGACGCTTCGCCCTCGGTCGAGGAGCTCGCCGCCATCGAGTTACAGGCTTGTGCTTGCGAAATGATGCTCTCGAACCTTGGGGAAGCGCCCTTGTCTGACGCCTAGGCGCGGTCCGTGTCGAAGCCCTTTGGGGGCCATCGGTTTTTGTCGGCATCGAGGGCGAGCAGATGATCGGTGTAGCGACAGTCGGCGGCCGCATCCATTTGCTCCACACGAGCTTCACACCGATTCCGGGCCTTCTGAAGGCTGCCGGGAACCTGCTCCGGGAAGCCGTTGATTGATCATGAAGCGCAGACGATTTTGTCCTTTTTAGACAAAACATCGCCGCCCAGTTCACGACACCCGAGATGCCGCTACTAAACTCAACGAACACCAACGCGGTTCGCCGGAGGTATAGGCGATGTCTGATGTGATCGAAAACACCGAATTTGTCCCGACCGAGGAAGCCGCGACGCCGGCGTCGATTGTGGCAGCCCTCAAGGCTGTTGCGGGCAATCCTCCAAAGGTTCGAGCGAGTTTCGCAAAGGGTCGGTGCGTGCGCGGCCGCTACGTACCTTCCGAGCGCGCGGCGGAAATTACACGTTCTGTGAATTTCACGAGACCAGGCCGTGTACTCGCGCGGTTCTCGATGGGTGGCGGCAACCCGAATGTGCCGGATACGAACAGGTTGGTGTTGCGCGGGTTCAGCTTTCGCATCGAGACCGACGGCGAGACGTCGGACATCCTTGTCGAAAGCGCACCGGTCCATTTCGCTCGCACTCTCGACCAGATGCTTGCCTTCCTTAAGGCCCGCATTCCCGGGCCGGACGGCAAACCGGACCCCGCCAAAGTCAAATCCTTTTCGGACGCCAATCCCGAGACACTCAACCAGGCGAAGTACATTGCGGCCCGTTCGCTCCCGGCGAGCTTTGCGGGAACCACGTACTGGGGAGTTCACTCATTCCCCGTTATCAACGAAGCAGGCAAGACGAGATTCATTAAATTCAAGATCGTGCCACGGATCGGAGAGATCGTTCTGACCGATGAAGAGGCGAAAGAGAAGGCTGTGGACTTTCTCCACCATGACCTTGAGGATCGCATCCGGAACGGCCCGATAGAGTTTGACATTCTGGCGTTGCTCGATCGACCAGGCGATCCGACCATGGATGTTACCGCTCGCTGGCCCGGAGAAGATGAACGTGAAACAGTTGTCCTCGGTACGATCACGATCGATGCGATCGATAGTGATCATGCCTGCGATGTCTCGATTTTCGATCCGGGTACGTTGGCCCACGGAGTTGGCTATCCGCCCGACGAAATCTTCGCCGCGCGTCTGAAGGCCTATCGAATTTCCTTGGCAAAGCGCCAATAACGACCGATCGAACTACGAGAGCTGCCCGCGAGGAAACTGAGATGCGCAGTCAGGGAGTTTATGGACAAAGTCTCGGAGACCACTTTCACCTGGACGACGCTCCGGCCATCGTGACTAAGACGCTGAAGCGATCGGAAGTGGCGGTCACACACATTAAGTGTCGGAAACCTAGCCTGACGTCATCGATCCCGCCCGAAGATGCCTATCTGGTGGCGTATCAGATCGAAGACTGCATCGAGCACGAGCTTTGGATCAACGGCAGGGGTACCGGCAGGCTTCCCTTTTTCGGCGGCCAAACATCCTTTTACGATCTGCGTGAAGACCCAACGTCCTTCATCGGCGAAACTTCGAATTGCATGATGTACTACCTGCCGAAAAGCGCCATGGATATGATAGCGGAGGAACATGGCAAGCGATTTGGAGAGCTGGAGATGCGGTCCGACAAGCCCGCTGATGATCCGGTCATCGCCGCCCTTAGCACAACCCTGATGCCCGCTTTTGCAAATCCCGAATATGCGAGCCAACTCTTCCTCGATCACACGACGCTTGCCGTCGCCAATCATATCGCCCACCGTTACGGCGGTCTGCACGTGATTGCGCGGGCTGTCGCTGGAGGTCTCTCCGCGAAGAATGAACGGCGCGCGAAGGAAATCATCGACGCCAATCTTACGGGAGAGATTTCCCTCGCGGAACTTGCATCGCACTGCGGACTGTCGCCCCGCCATTTCGCGCGCGCCTTCAAGCAATCTACGGGAATGCCCGCGCATCACTGGATGGTGGTGCGGCGTTGCGATCGGGCAAAGCACCTGCTTCGGGATACTCGATTGCCGATTTCCGACATCGCACTCGCCTGCGGTTTCGCAGACCAAAGTCATTTCACCCGCACCTTTTCCCGCATTGTCGGCATCTCGCCCGGTGCGTGGCGCAGGCGCGCTTAGGAGAACGATATGGAAGAGACCGGTGCTTACGGTGAGCGGTTGAGAAAGACTTTCAAAGTCGCCCGCGCGCCATCCCTTGTCGCCAAAACCTTGAAGAACGCCCGGATCGCCATCACGGAAATCCGTTGCGATAAGGCAAACACGGGCCTGAGCGAGCCGATCGCAGTCGAGGACGCGTTCCTCATGACCGTGCAGTTGCGCGACGTTCCCGCTCACGACCTGTTCCTTGATGGCAAGCAAATGAAAACCGCGTTTCTGCCTGTGGGGACAACGAGCTTTTACGATCTGCGCTCGTCTCCGGTGGCCAATAGTATAAGCGCTTTTAACCACATCAGCTTCTATGTGCCCCGAACAGCATTGACGGCTATCACCGATAAGGAAGGAATTCCGTCGGTCGACGCTTTCAATCACAACCCGGGCGTTGGCGTGCAGGACCCCGTCATGCATAATTTGGTCCGTGCCATACTTCCGGCGTTCCGTTCCCCTGGTCTCGCCAATCAGTTGTTTGTCGACCATCTGACAGTTGCTGCAACCGCCCACGCAGTGCGCCATCACGCATGTGCGTTTCGACAAAAAGCGACGCGGCGCAAGACCTTGTCGGACGGAGAGGTCTCAAGAGCACAGGAAAAGCTCTCAGAACATCTGGACGGTGACCTCAGGCTGGAGGAACTTTCGGATGAGTGCGGCATGTCGCCACTAGAATTTGTGTCCGCCTTCGAGGAAACCGTCGGCGGCTCCGTTCACGCCTGGAGGGACGACCTCAGGATTGAGCGTGCGAAGCGCCTGTTGGTCCGCGGCTACGAAGCAGGAGAAGTGGCCGCGCTCCTTGGTTATGAGCAAGTTTCCGACTTCGTCGGCGATTTCATCCGAAAAGTCGGGACCGACCCGCGTGGTGTCCACTGACTATCACTACCGGTCGCTCTTTTGCACTTTCGTACGGATTCAATTTGCTCTTTGTTTGCCTCCTCTCTATGCAATGGGTCGATCGTGCCAATAGTTGTTCGCCGCAGCGATGGCTTGAAAGTTCATCGCAATGATTTGGCAGGCCATTAAAATGGTTTCGGCATCGTCCTCGTAGATCACCACCAGCCGGTCCCGTATGCTCTTCGAAGGCTGGACCTTCCTCACCATTTCCCATGCAAGCCTGGCGGCCAGATCGACGCCTTCGCGGGGCGTTGCGGTTTCAAGTGATGCAGCGAACTCTTTCACGGATGCCTCCCAGCTTCTTTTGCCGTTGCAGGATAGTTCACTCAGGTTCGCAGGTATTGGACGGTGGCGCCGCTGCTTGCACTATCCGGCCATTCCGTACTGCACCTGAATGTTCAATTTGATGGCCCGATTTGGAAAAGAATGACAGTTGCGGAAAATCCGGATTGTGGCGTCTCGGGCAAAATTGCGCGGTGAATATAGCGAAAAGGAGCAATCGCATGTCGAACCTCACTTCCGCCAATTTCCGGATCAAACGTTGCCTGGCGGCATCAGTCTTTTGGGCCGCCATGATAACGTCGGCCGCCTGGGCGGACGGGCAGAAAGAAACGCCGCAGGACCTCATAAACACACTCCACGGGACATTTGGTGCGCACCACGAACGGGCGGTGCACACCAAGGGCGTGATGGTCGTTGGTACATTCACGCCGACCAGGGACGCGAGTAAACTCACGAAAGCTTCGGTGTTCTCCGAAGGAAAACTGCCCGTCGTTGCGCGTTTCTCCCTTTTTGCCGGCGTGCCCGACATTCCAGATACGGCGAATGGCGCGGCACCAACCGGCCTAGCGATCAAAATCAAGGCCAAGGACGGGACTGAGTTTGATTTCGCCACCGATCAACACAACGGATTCGTCGTCGCGACGAGTGACGAATTCGCCAACTTTCTACGCTTGGTAGCCGCGAGCGGTCCGGGCGTGGAACATCCGACGCCGTTGGAAAAGTTCCTCGATAGCCATCCAATCTCTAAGCATTTTGTCGAGACACTCACGTCCCCCGCATCCTACGCAACCGCGACCTTCTTTGGGATCAACTCATTCAAATTTACTAATGGTGACGGAAAGTCGGCGTTTGTGCGCTATCGCTTTGTGCCGAAAGCCGGAGAGCATTACTTGAATCCAGAGGAACTCAACAGGATGGGACCGAACTATCTCCAAGAGGAAATCGTGTCGAGGATTTCCAAGAAGCCGGTCATATTCGATTGGTATGCGCAGGTGGCCGAAGATGGCGACAAGATCGAAGACCCGTCTATTGCATGGCCGGAGAGCCGCAACCTCGTAAGGCTTGGCACCTTCAACTTCGATGGCTTACCGCGCGATAAGGCCGTAGCCGACAAGCAAACGCTTTTCCTCCCGGGTACCAGTCACCCTGGTATCGAACCGGCTGACCCCATGCTGACGTTTCGCAACCACACCTATCCGATATCGTTCGGAGAGCGGCAGTAGGAAGCGCCAGTTGCCGGCCGCCCTGTTGCGCCACGAACATTGAAAACAAAGCGCTTTTTTTCGGGCGCGGATGGGCCGCGTTTCGCATCCGTTCCCATCTGCGCCCATGATTATTTTGGGCGCAAGGGCAGGGCGACGTGTCTGCTTTGCGGCAAGAGCGATCATTCCCGTGCAAGTGAAGCAACGTCCTGTCGGCGATCTTGCGTTCTTTTAGAACCTTGACCTTCATGATGTTCGGCGCAGGACCCTGCCGGCAGATGACGTGGGAGAGCACCTCGGCAACCACTTCCTCGCTTGCATGCAGTCTGAACTGCTGAGGCGCGCACGAAGCGGAACAAAACCACAATCAGTCCGCTCGAGGTCCAGGTCACGGTCTCGACGACCATCGAACGAGGGCGAGCAATGTGTTAATCGGCCTGGAAGGCATGAGATTTGAACGGACGCATCTATCTCTGGATCGGGCGGTGAACGCATATCTCGCAAGTTCGCGGCGCTGGCGGCCAAACTCCGGTGAAGCCGGCGGGCTGTCGAATGAGACTGCACAAAAATCGTGAATACTCACTGAGGGATGAGGCAATGGACGAAGATCATACGAAACGCATGATCCTTGAATTCCTGAGGAAGCACACTTTGGCGGTCATTGCGACATGCCACGGCAATGGAACGCCGGAGGCGGCTACGGTCGACTTCTCGGTGCGGGACAATCTTGAGATCGTGTTCGACACTTTCAAAGACACCCGGAAGTTCAACAATCTTGCGGAGCGTCCCGGCGTCGCGTTCGTTGTCGGATGGGACGACAACATCACGGTTCAATACGAGGGTGAGGCCACAAGGCTTCCTGCCGCAGATATCGAACAATACCAGGAAGCCCATCTCAACAGCGTCCCGGCGGAAAGGGAGTTCATCGAGAGAGGGGCCGAGATGTTCAAAGCAACGCCGCGGTGGATTCGATATTCCGATTTCAACAAGGAGCCTCCCGAGCTCATCGAGATTCAATTCTGACAGACGCAACGGCTTCGGGTCGCCGTCCGAGGGCGTCGGCTAAATCGTGACACCTGCCTTGAGGGCACGATAACCTAGAGGATCGCGGAGGCTCAGCAAACCCGATCATCAAGATAAATGTGGGCGCTCCCAACGCTCGCGAATCGTGCGCTCGGCGACGTGTTTCGTTCTCGGAACGGCTGCTTTGGGCAGTGGGTTCAATTGATCGCCGCAACACATTCTGCAAATTTTTCCGCGGGCGTCTGATAAAGCAAGGTCTTTCTTGGGCGTTCGTTGAGCTGCCTGGCGATAGCATTGAGCTGGGCTTGGCTATGTACGGACAGGTCCGGGGGAAAAATGGCCTTCGGGCCTCACGAACGAAGTCCTTTTCAGGGCGACCTCGTCGATCGGAGCGAGCTTACTTGCCAGACAGCATCGTTTGCAGGACCCCATCGCGTCGAACTAAACCATGGAAGAGCGCTGCCGCCAGATGCACCATCACGAGGGCAAAGAACGCGAAGGCGAGATAGAAATGCGCGCTCCACAGCATTGTGTGGAGGCTCGCGCTCTGCGGTAGGATCGGCGGAAGGCGGAACCCACCAAAAAGCACGATGGGATAGGCGGCTGCGGACATCATGGCCCAGCCGATCAGGGGCATGCCGATCATCAGCGCGTACAAGCCAACATGGGAGAGATGCGCAGCGAGTCTCATCGGCTCGGGAAGGTCTGCGGGCAGTGCTGGTGCGCCTGATACGAAGCGCACCAAAAGACGAACCAAGGCGAGAACGAGAATGGCGATTCCCAGCGTCTTGTGGGTTATCAGCAGCGGTACGTACTGCCGTCCGATGGTCGAGACCATTCCGACGCCGATGAATAGCATGGCCAGAATTCCGATCGCCATCAGCCAATGCAACAAACGCTGAACGGCGGAGAAGCGTGTTTTTATGTCCGTCATGGCTTTGCGCTCGCTGCTGTTCGAGGATAGTGGTTCGCCTCACTGGTACGCAGATCATAGGATCTGGCATAAGCTGCCGATCGGGCTGCCGGGAACGGATCATCGCCAACCTTGATACCGTCAGGCAAAATGGTCGGGTCAAAATTGATATCCCGGCAGGGACCATCAACCTCCGGCTCGATTTTCTGCACCACGAGCGTTCCAGCTTCGACAGTACGCCGCTCGGGCGGCCAGGCCCTCGTCGGATCCGATGTTGGATCTGAGGGGTCGGCAACTGTCAGCACGAGTGTCCAGCGCTGCGGCGATTTGGCAACGCGCTCAGTAATGTCTTCTTCGAGATGATTGGGGCCGAGTTTCGCGAATTCCGCGCCGGAGAGTGGCACGGCCTGCGTTTCTGGGCGCAATGACCAACGCACTGCGTTCTTTGTACCCGCGGCATCCGTGAAAATGAATGCATTGAGACTGTTAAAAGTCACCTCCGCGTAGCTGGCCATCCAGGGAGCCGTTGTTGCCCACTCGCCAAACGCAGCGAATTCTGGATGTGTTGCCACGAAGCCTTTCATCGCTTCGGGATCCTTACTCTTCGAGGCCTCAAGCAGGTCGTAGAACCCGTGAGGCGTCGAGACCGCGAAGACGGGTGGGTCAATTAGTGCCATGCGCCAGACGCTGTTGTCAGGCACTGAGATTTGCACGCCGACGCCCCGCACCCGTACCGTCGGATCAGCGGCGTTCGGATCAGGCGTTGCCAAGTTGAAGCGCCCGAGAACGGGGTAGTGCCCTGTGGTGAATACCGTTGCCTTCGAAAGCGCCACAGCGGTCCCATTCGCTTCAAAGGTGCCAGTGAAGCAGACGCCCTTTGCGTGATTTCGCCGATGTCCCGCCGCGGGTCCGCCCGGAGGCGCCAGGGCGCTGACAAGTTCTGCTGAAGAAAGGCGGCCGGGCGAAAGCCAGCCGGCAGTGTACGCGAAGGCGCCGACGCTGAAACCGACCACCGCGGCAATCAGCATCAAAGATCCGAGAGCGGAACGCTGCGAGCCCGGCATACAAGCCTCTCCATGTTTAGCAGTTTCTCTTGCGATGCTAGGAAATCAAAACTAGTGCGTTGAAAGGCGATGACGCGGGTTTCAGCGCTTCTCCTGTTCTTAGGCACGGAGGATGGCATTGTTGTTGACCGCGGTCAAATCGGACTTCATAACGGGAAACGCATCCTCAATGGCCGGGATGGAGCACCTGGAAAGGTGGCGAATCCGTGCTGTGATCGATGTTGGATGGAGCTGAGCGCCTCAAGTCATTCGACAGGTGAACTCGCTCTCCACTCGCAGTCACGCGGTCAGCACGGATGAGCGTATTGGTGAGCCCCGGTCGGTAATCATGTCGGCGTGCCGCTGGGGCGGCTCGCAAGATCGATATTGGTCGCTTTCATGGCTCCGTCCTTTTTCGATGATCAAGCGGGCGGATCCCGGTTTGGCGCCATTATCAGCTTCGCGCGCGTTGCAAGCATGGACCGAAGCATGGAAGCATCGAATCTTCAGGCGGGACACCGCTCGCCAGTCACTAATCGGGCAAGAAGATCTCCAGCCTCGGAGCCAGGGACACCGAGGTCACGGACTGAGTCCATGTGGTTCCGAGCTGCCAGGATCTTCAGGACCGCCGGGAGCCCTTGCCCTCGCAAGGTAGACAGAAACGCATTAGATTGCGCATGAAAAGGATCTGTCTCTTTTGCTCCGACCGCTAGGATAACGCGGCAGTGCGGGTCGTGGTTGTGAGAGAGAGGTGTGAATCGCGCCACCTCTTCATCCGATAGCGCAATCTCGTTTTGAAGAAACGACCGCTGCAATGGAGCGAGGTCGTAAAGGCCACCGAGCAAGAACGCACCTTCGATGCCGGAGGGGATGGTACTCCCATGAAATAGGAAGCTTGCCAGGTGTGCGCCTGCCGAATGCCCGCTCAACGTTAATGTCGAGGGGTCGCCTCCATACTCTGCGATGTGGTCAATCACCCATCGTCTGGCGCGTACGACTTGGTCGACAAGGACCTCCATCCTGTGGGCAGGCATTAATGCATAGTCGACGATGACCGCGATCGCGCCTGCCTGGGTGACGGTGTTTGCGACACAGGAATAGTCGCGCTTGGAAAACATCCGCCAATAGCCCCCATGGATGAACATGTGGACCGGAAGGTTCTTTCGTGTCCCTTCCGGATAGAAGATATCCAAGCTTTCGGAGGGACCGTCGCCATAGACGACGTTCCCAGTCATTGATAGAGTTTCGCGAGTTCTTTCACTCGCTTTCACGATCTCGCTGACAATGCTGTCGAAGTGCGCAACATGATCACGTATGCGAAATGGGTCCGTTTCCACGATTGCTCCCCGGCTCAGAAACTTGTTGCGATATATTTCGCTTCCATGAATTCGGCAATGCCATGATGCTGACCACCCTCGCGGCCAAGGCCGCTTTGCTTCACACCGCCAAACGGGGCTGCAGGATCGGATACAAGACCACGGTTTAAAGCAATCATCCCAGCCTCGATGCCGTTGGAGACCCGCAGCCCGCGTGCAAGGTCGCGCGTATAGACGTAGGCAGCCAGGCCGTATTCCGTGTCATTGGCTCTCCGGACGGCTTCTTCCTCGGTTTCGAAGCGATAGAGCGGCGCGACCGGACCAAAGATTTCCTCTGAGGCCATCTCTGACTCAGGAGGGACATCCGCCAGAACGGTCGGAGGATAGAAATAGCCGTCACCTGCCGGGACGTCGCCGCCACAGAGTACACGGGCTCCTCGGACCTTTGCATCGTCCACGAGGCGTGCGATCTTGTCGACCGCCTTGCGGGTGATCATTGGACCGCATTCGGTGTCCCCGGAAACTCCCGACCCCACAATGAGCGCGCCCATGCGCCTTGTGAGGCCTTCGGCAAATGCATCGTATATCCCCGACTGGACGTAGAAGCGGTTGGCCGCGGTGCAGGCTTCGCCGGCGTTTCGCATCTTGGCGATCATCGCACCGTCAAGGGCCGCTTCCAGGTCTGCGTCGTCGAACACCACGAAGGGTGCGTTGCCGCCCAACTCCATGGAGCAGGAGATGACATTCTTCGCAGCCTCGGCCAAGAGGCCGCGACCGACACCAGTCGATCCTGTAAAAGAGAGCTTTCTGACACGTGGATCCGCGAGAACCTCTGCCGTTAATGGTCCGGGGCTGGTCGTCGTCAGTACGTTTACGACACCGTTCGGCACCCCGGCCTCCTCATAGATGGCAGCCAATGCATAAGCAGTCAGCGGTGTTTCGCTGGCGGGCTTGAGTATCACGGTGCAACCAGCAGCAAGCGCAGGCGCGATCTTCCGGGTAGCCATCGCCGCCGGAAAATTCCACGGAGTGATCAGCAGGCAGATGCCTATCGGCTGGTAGTCGACGATGATGCGATTGGTGCCTGATGGCGCTATGCCGAACTCGCCCGTAATGCGGACAGCTTCTTCCGCATTCCAGCGGAAGAACTCGGCTGCGTAGGCGACCTCACCACGCGCGTCGCGCAACGCCTTGCCATTTTCCAGCGAGATCAGTGTCGCCAGCATCTCGGAGCGCTCGATCATAAGCTCGAAGCACCGGCGCAGGATCTCGGAGCGCTTGCGTGGCGGCGTAGCCCGCCATCCCGGCGCTGCAGCGGATGCAGCTTCGACACTGGCGCGGGCATCCTCGATCGTGGCATCCGGCACGGTGGCGAGAACCTCGCCCGTCGAAGGGTTCACGACGTCGATTGTCCGACCTGACCGAGATGGCTGCCAGGCTCCATCGATGTAGAGGCCGCGTGCGGTCGCCGTGAGATCCGGCAGTTGGTGGTCGACTTGAGGTATGTGTTGGGCAATGGTCATGGTGCTTCCCCGATTCTCTTAGATGGCGGATGCGGCGAGATCGCCTTCGTAGGCCGCTCTGACGAGACGCTTCATGGCGTCGAGGTCAAAAGACCGCGGATTGTTTTTGATGAGCCTGTCGATGCCGAAGGCCTGTTCAGCGGTCCAGTCCAGCTTGTCGGCAGCAAGGCCCAGATCCGCGAGCGTCCGTGTAATGCCTATTGTTGCAAACAGCCTGCGGATCTCTTCGATAGCGGCGACTGCAAGTTCTTCCTCGCTACCGTTCGCGTTGTCGAGGCCGAGTGCGGTGCCGATTTCGGCCATCTCGGCAGCGGACACGGATCTGTTGTAATTCATCACATAGGGCATCATGGTAGCGACACCGAGGCCGTGTGCTGTGTGGGTCAGCGCTCCGGCCGGATATTGGATTGCGTGAGCTGCAGCGGTCCCTGCAGTCCCGAAGGCACATCCGGCCGCCAACGCACCCATCATGACATCGGCCCGTGCGTCTTCATCGGAGCCATTCTTGCAGGCCCTCTCCAGGCTGCGGGCGAGAAGCTTGATCGCCAGCAACGCGAAATGATCGGTAAGAGCGCTCTTTCCGATGAATACATGGTTCTGAGCAAGCAGCGGATCGGCACCGCGTCGCGCCGCGGTGAAGGCCTCGATTGCGTGGGTGAGGGCGTCGGCCCCCGCAACCGCCGTCAGTCCCGGCGGGCAGGTCATCGTCAGTTCGGGATCGCAGATGGCGGTCGTGGCGATCAGATAGGGACTGGATATCCCGACCTTGAGCGTGCGTTCGGAATCGGAAATGACAGCGACGGGCGTGACTTCGGACCCCGTCCCCGCCGTCGTCGGCACAGCGATGATCGGAAGCGTCGGGCCGGGCACCTTGTACTCGCCGTAGTAGTCCTTCAACTGCCCGCCATGGCTAAGAAGCAAGGCGGCACACTTTGCCATGTCCAGGCAGCTTCCTCCCCCAATGCCGATCACCATGTCCGGATGAAAGGTTCGTGCTTCCTCCACACAGACGGAAACTGTCTCGATGGGAACGTCCGGCTGGACACCATCGTGGATCAGTACTGCGATCGAGGCGGCCTCGAGCGCCTTCACGATATCCGCGAAGACGGGCGTACCCGCGAACCGCTCGTCAGTGCATAACAACGCACGCTTGCCCAGCCTGGCGGCGACACGCGGAAGGGCATGACGTTGTCCCTTGCCGAATAAAATTTCCTGGGGAAGCCGAATGGCGGCGAAAAGGGTCATTGTGCATGTCCTTTGACAAGTGCTTCGTTTGAGCGGGAAAGGGCGGTAAGTTCGTCCCAAAGCCTTCCAGGAATTTCTATTCCGTCGCAGAGGGCCTGCCGGCGGCGCGACCAGGTGCCGTCGCCAGGGACCGTTACTGGTCGCGTGGGATCGGCTGGTCGCGATTTCCGGATGCGATCGAGGTAGCTACTGAAGCAAGCAAGGAGGTCGGGCTGTTTGCCGGCGTCGATGGCAATCAACACGTCCCCCTTGTTGCAGATGGCATCGGCATCCAGCGTTCCCCGGACGTCAGGCGCAGTCGATGAGCCCGCAATCGAGGCCACCAGCAATTCAAGTGCCATACCAAGAGTGTATCCCTTGGCGTCGCCGAACGGAGCGATCGACCCGTTCATTGCAGCGGCGGCGTCGGTCGTCATTTCTCCGTCGCTGTCGCGTGCCCAACCCTGCGGGATCGCGCACCCGTTTGCCGCATGGTGATGGATCTTCCCCATTGAAACCACCGAGGTCGCGAGATCGACTACCAGCGGTCGGTCCGCAGTCGGCACGGCAATCGCAAGGGGATTGGTGCCAAGGAGGGGCGTTGTTCCGCCATATGGGTGGACGAGTGCCTCGCTCGAAGATAACGCAATCCCGATGATGCCTTCTTTCGCGAGGCGCTCTACGTAATAAGCCAGCATCCCCAGGTGGTTTGAGTTGGTGATGCCAGCAATGGCCACGCCTGTCGAAGAGGCTCGTTCAGAGACCATCGCGCATGCCTGGAGCGCGACCACTGGCCCCAGTCCGCGCAGACCGTCGATCTTCAGGAATGACGGCGTTTGCCAGTGTGATTTCCCTTGGGTGCTTGGATCGATGAGACCCTTGCCAATCCTCCTAAGAATCCTCGGCAGCCTTTGAAGGCCATGCGATGGATGACCTCTCAACTCTGCTTCGACGAGAACTTCGGTTTGCTGCAAAGCGTGTGAACGAGGGGTTCCTTTTTTCTCGAGAAGGTTCCTCACCAGGTCCGCCGCTATCTCCCTCTTTACCCTCACGACGCCTCCAAATAAAATCCTATAGGATATAGTATTGAATATCGGCGAGCATCGTGATAGCGATTGGTTCTGTCAAGAGGCAATAGATGATGCAGAACAGAACACCCACGATCCCTAACGATGCGCCGGACACGGGCGCGTTCATCCCGAGGTCCAATAGTCTCGCGGGAAGCGTCTATGAGGCAATCTTCGCCCAATTGATGGCTTTGAAGATTCCCCCAGGCGCAAGGATCAATGTCGATAATCTGGTGCGCGAACTGAACGTCTCGCAGACTCCCATCCGCGAGGCGCTTGGGCGGCTGGAAGGGGAGGGACTGGTGGTCAAGACCCACCTAATCGGTTACAGCGCGGCTCCCCAGATCGCCCGACGCCGCTTCGACGAGCTTTATCAGCTTCGTCTTCTGCTTGAGCCGGACAGCGCAGCCAGAGCGGCGCTGGCGATGGACGGTGAAAAGCTTGCAACGCTTCGCGAGGCAGCCGGAGTGATGGGGCGACGTGATGGGACCGATGAGCGCCTTCGCTATTCAACCTTCGCGCGCCAGGATGCAATGTTCCACGACCGTATCCTCGAATATGCGGGCAACGAGCTCATCCGCGAGACGCTCAATCACCAGCACACGCATTTCCATATCTTCCGTCTGATGTTCCACTCACGGGTGACCGAGGAGGCTCTCGACGAACACGAAGCGTTACTGACGGCATTCGCTGCAGGCGACGCTTCCGGGGCCGAGAAGGCGATGCGCGTCCACCTTGAGCATTCACGGGACCGGCTGCTCCCTGCTTTCGATTGAGGAATCTTCGATGTCGAGCGTCGTCAGCATTCAGAGAGATGGAAGAGCGCCCGTGGTTCAGGCCGATGACCTCACACGCCAGCCGGTGTTGCGTGCCGAAAACCTTTCCAAGGAATATGGCTCGGTCACGGTTCTTTCGGATGTGACACTCGACATCCTTCCCGGCGAGATTCACGCGATCATCGGCGAGAACGGTGCCGGCAAATCGACTTTCATGCGGCTTCTGTCCGGCTACGCCGAACCTACCGCAGGTTCACTGGCCATGGACAAAGGCGAGGTCCGTTTTGCCAGGCCTGAGCAGGCCCAACAGGCTGGTATTGTTCTGGTCCACCAGGAAATTCTGCTTGCCGATGCCCTGACAGTCGCGGAAAACCTGTTCCTCGGCCGCGAATTGATGCGCAACGGGATCGTTGACGACCGGACGATGCGTCGTCTGGCCGCTGAGAAGCTGGCCGAACTCGGAAGCATGGTTTCCCCCAATGCGCTGGTGCGAAACATCTCGCTTGCCGACCGCCAGCTTGTCCAGATCGCTCGAGCGCTGCTGGATGATCATAAGCTGGTGATCTTCGACGAACCGACCGCCGTCCTTACGGGGGACGAGGTCGAGCGATTGCTCTCGATCATCTTGCAACTTAAGGCTCAGGAGATTGCTGTCCTCTATATCAGCCACCGTCTCGACGAGGTGCAGCGAATTGCAGACAAGGTAACGGTGCTGCGCGACGGCAAGCTGGTCGGCACGCACCCGGGCCACAGTCTCAGTCAGTTGGACATGGCGCGTCTGATGGTCGGACGCGACCTTGCGACGCTTTACCCGGAAAAGTCACCCGCGGCGGCCGCTGGGGAACAGATGCTTTCAGTCCGGAACCTGTCCGTTCCGGGTTTTGCAAAGGATGTCACCTTCGACGTTCGCAAGTCCGAGATCCTCGGCTTCGCCGGAATGATCGGGGCGGGCCGGACGGAGCTATTCGAAGGGATCATGGGGTTGAGACCCGCAACTGGCGAGGTCGAACTCGAAGGCAAGTCGATCAACATTCATTCAGCGCGTGCGGCGATCGACGCCGGGATCGGTTACTTGACCGAAGACCGGAAGGGAAAGGGCCTTCTCCTCCAGGAGCGGCTTGCACCCAACCTCACCCTGTCCGCGCTTCAACGGTTTCATCCCGGTTTGTTGATGCGGCGACGCCGCGAACAGACCGCTCTGACACAGGCCGTCGATCAATACGACATCCGGTTGAAGAGTATGGGGGTGAAAGCAGGACAGCTATCCGGTGGCAATCAACAGAAGCTTCTGCTTGCGAAGGTGTTGTTGACCGCGCCCTCGGTCGTCGTCATCGACGAGCCGACGCGTGGCATCGATATCGCCAACAAGGCGCAGATTTACGCGTTCATCCAGCGGCTCGTGGCGGAGGGGAAGGCGTGCGTTGTGATCTCCTCCGAAATGCAGGAACTGATCGGGATCTGCGATCGGATCCTTGTGATGCGAGAGGGGCACATCACAGGCGAGGTCTCAGGGGATGAAATGACGGAACATAATGTCGCGCTTCTGGCTACGAGCGATGTCGCTCCGGGCAGCGGCGAGGGAGGTAAAAGATGACGGTTATCACTGGATCGACCCCGGTTAGGCCGGAGCGGGAATGGAATATCGGATGGACGGATGTCGGTCCATTCGTGGCCTTGGCTGCCCTGATGGTAATCGGCTTCGCGATCAATCCGGATTTCCTTTCGGCGACAAACCTCGGCAACGTCATCACGCGTAGCGCCTTCATCGCGATTATTGCAGTCGGGGCAACCTTCGTCATCTCGTCGGGTGGTCTTGATCTCTCCGTTGGCTCGATGGCGGCGTTCATCACCGGGATCACGATCATGTTCATGAACCGGATGGCACCCGACTGGGGAGTGTCGGCGATCCCTGCCGGCATGGTTGTGGCGATTGTCGTAGGCCTTCTCTGCGGATTGATGAACGGGCTTATCGTCACTGTCGGGAAGATCGAGCCATTCATCGCCACGCTCGGCACCATGGGCATATTCCGGGCGCTCATCACCTATATGTCGGACGGCGGCACGATCCCGATCGATCGCAGCCTTCGCGACGCCTACCGCCCTGTTTATTTCGGCACTGTTGCGGGCATACCGTTGCCGATCCTGATCTCGATCGCCGTCGCTGTTATCGCTTCGTTCATTCTCTACAAGATGAAGTATGGCCGCAAATGCGCGGCAGTTGGCGCCAATGAAGACGTTGCCCGTTATTCGGGGATCTCCATCGTCAAGACACGGACCATAGCCTACACGATCCAGGGGGTGTGCGTCGCAATCGCCGCGATCTGTTACGTGCCTCGTCTGGGGGCGGCGACCCCCACCACGGGTGTTCTCTGGGAGCTGCAGGTCATTACTGCTGTGGTAATAGGCGGAACGGCACTCCGCGGTGGAAAAGGCCATGTCTGGGGTACGGTCGCAGGTGCGGTCATCCTCGAACTGATCGCCAACCTCATGGTGCTATCCGATTTCGTTTCAGAATACCTCGTGGCAGGCGTCCAAGGGGTCATCATCATCATAGCCATGCTCATTCAAAGGTTCTCAAAGTAATCCGCGACCGGACCGCGCGGGGGATCATTTCTTGACGGTCTAATTCTGGGAGGAATGCATGTTGAATAGGAAATGGGTTGCGGCGCTCGCCGTTAGTTCGGTGCTGCTGGCGGGCCACGCCTTCGGAGCCGACAAGAAGGTGGTCGCAGTGTCAATCCCGGCAGCCGACCACGGCTGGACGGCCGGCATCGTGTACCACGCGCAGGCGGCCGCAAAGGAAATCAATGCTGCGTTTCCGGATGTGGAAGTCGTTGTAAAGACTTCGCCGTCCGCCACCGCACAGGTGAGCGCTCTTGAGGATCTGTCGGCGGGGCGCAAGCTCGATGCTCTTGTCATTCTGCCTTACACGTCCGAAGAATTGACAACCCCTGTCAAGGCGGTGAAGGATGCGGGGACGTTTATCACTGTGGTTGACCGTGGTCTGAATGACCCGACAATCCAGGATCTCTACCTTGCAGGCGACAATATCGCGGTCGGCCGCAACACGGCGAAGTTCATGATCGACAAACTTGGGGGGAAGGGAAACCTAGTTGTCCTCCGCGGGATTCCCACTGTCATCGACGACGAGCGGATTCAGGGCTTTCAGGACGCCATAAAGGGAACGGATCTGAAGGTTCTCGACATTCAGTACGCCAACTGGAACAGCGATGAAGCCTTCAAACTGATGCAGGATTATCTCGCCAAGTACCCCCAGATCGACGCTGTCTGGGCTAACGACGACGACATGCTGCTCGGCGTCCTGGAGGCAGTCAAAGAGGCTGGGCGTAAGGACATCAAGCTGGCACTCGGCGGCAACGGCATGAAGGACATCGTCAAGAAGGTCATCGACGGGGACGCCATGACCCCGGTCGAGACGCCCTATCCCCCAGCCATGATCAAGACTGCGATCTATATGACGGTCGCGAACCTGGTTGGCCAGGCGCCCATCAGAGGCAACGTCAAACTCGACGCGCCGCTCATCACGCAAGCAAACGCCAAGGAATACTATTTTCCGGATTCGCCGTTCTGATTATTGAAACAGGGGTGGCGTGTCGCCACCCCGCAGCATGAGCCAAGAGGAGTAAAACATGCCAGGCAAGAAGATACTGATGCTGACCGGTGAGTTCACCGAGGAGTACGAAATCTACGTTTTCCAGCAGGCGATGGAAGCCGTCGGTCATACGGTCCATGTCATATGCCCCGACAAAAAGGCGGGCGACCTCATCAAGACCTCGCTCCACGACTTTGAAGGCGATCAGACCTACACCGAGAAGCTCGGACACTTCTTCACAATCAATAAGACGTTCTCCGAAGCCGAGGCCCAGCTTGACCAGTACCATGCGGTATATGCTGCCGGTGGCCGCGGCCCGGAATACATCCGCACCGACAAGCGGGTGCAGGCCATTGTTCGTCATTTCCACGAGAAGCAGAAGCCGATCTTCACGATCTGCCATGGCGTCCAAATCCTTATTGCGGTGGACGGTGTCGTTCGGGGCAAGAAAGTTGGAGCACTCGGCGCATGCGAGCCGGAGGTCACACTCGCTGGCGGCACTTATGTCGACCTGTCCCCAACCGAAGCTTATGTCGATGGGACGATGGTGTCGGCCAAGGGATGGACAGCGCTTGCTGCCTTCATCCGTGAGTGCCTGAAGGTGCTCGGGACGGAAATACATCATCGGGACGATGTCGCGCAGGCTGCGTGATTGTCGAGGGGCACCTTCCGCAACGTGACCTTAAAACCATTTGGGCCGCTAACTCCTGGCGGCCCTTCCGTGGGGCATGTTCGAATTCGCAGTGTCCGATCCGGACGAACACCTGGTGCGCGTGGGCCGAGGGGACGATTGATCAGGTCTGACCAGCGGTTCTAATGGCCGGCAGAGGAGGCATCAGCATTCCACTTCTCTATTCCCCGTAGCGACGGCTGCCGTTCACATTTCGTCCGACGATTTCCCTGATGATGGTCAGTGTTTCTCTGGCGGCTTCGTCTGGCGGAAGAGCCGTATCGGCGACGTTGCTGACAAGCTTGGTAATGTCGTGATCGATGTCCTTCTCGGACCATCGCTTGCCCTTGGCGACGGTAATATACACCGAATAGGCGTGGTGCATCGTCCCTGGCCGTTCGCCTATGATGTGAAGAATACCCCGGAAGCTGTTGGGATCTGCACTGGCGAAAAGAACTTCCCCGATCCTGTACCCGGCCCGCACCCTGCCGCTGGTAACAACAATGTTCTTAGGGCTCATTACGACGCCAGCTCCGGCCAGAAGCCGGCGCATCTCCTCAAGATACGGTACAAGATGCCCATCATCCATGATGGCCTTCGCGTTGAGTCCGTCGGAAATGACGATCTGACCCTGAGGGATATTCTCCCCCCACGCATCTCTTAGCCTTTCGACGTCTCTTAGCCCTGCCGCGTCAAGAACCTCGCCGCTCATCGGATGGGCTATGTAGTCATTGCGATCCTTGGATAGCGTGCGTACTGAAATGGCATCGGGAATCCCAGCGATAAACTCGGGTGTGAATTCGGCCCAGAGAGACTGCTTGGCGTCCTCGTACAAGCCCTTGACCTTTGATGAGAGCGCCTGATTGAGATCCCATCTGCTTTTCCCATGACCTGTGGCAATGTCGACCCCTCGCTTCTCGATCTCCCGCATCTTCCGTCGGCCTTCCGCATAGATCTGTTCACGGGATCTTTTATCGCCCTTGGCCAAGCGATATTGGAAAAACACCCAAAGAGGGTTTCCATAGTTTGCCGTGTAGCGGTTGTCCGTGCCCACGACGCCGATCCGCTTGTAAAAGTCCCAAATAGCATCGTTGACCCTGAACCCGAACTTGTTGCGCAAGCGCACGTGATCCTGGAACGATGTGGTGAGGTAGCTCAACATCGGGTCATTCTTGGTGGGCAGCGCGATCAGATAAGCGGGATTGGCCGGCATGATCTGATCCTGGCACCAATCCAGGTCGTCAAGGCTTACTGTCATGTGCAATGTCGTGCAAATGTCCAGGCCGATGGTAAGGCCGTGGAGCTTGCCCATGACCAAGTCCTCGAGACAGCATCTCACGAGTTGGTCGCGGCTTTTGAAGACCTCCGGTCCGATGAAACCGGCGACATCGTTAACGTGAAGCCAAGCGCCCGTGGGTTGTACCTTGCCAAGCTCCAATCCTACGGCCCTGCTGAAGCCGTATTTTCGCGACTCAAGAACCATCATGTCGACGCCGTTCGCCGCCCCGTTGGTGAATTCCGAGCCCTGTCCGGTTTCGAAGTAGAGGCCATATCGCTCCCCTTTCTTCGCCCGCGCATATTTCAGGATCTTGTCATTCGTGATGTCGAAAATCTTGTTACAATCGTCAGTTCCAGCAAGGCTCTGGAACATCGTGGAGACGGTTTTGGGAAAGCTCTCGCCTACCTCTGCCTGGACATCGATGTGCGAGAGCACGCACCATGGGATCACGTCCTGCAGTTTGAAGGTATCGACAACGTCTTTGAGCGCGCGTTCGACCGTTGCTACGCTGTTGACCGTGCTGTCAACAGGATTGGTGCCGATGACGATGTCGCCTGTGGCATAGGAAAATGCGTCGAAGACCTGCCAGATTATGTCGTCGGGATGATCCGTCGGTGAATTGGGCTGGATGCGTGCGCCCATGTACCCCTTTGCGCCAAGCTTGGTGCCAGGCATCACGTTGAAGATCTTTCGACTGACCGACACCAGCTCGTCGTTGCTCATCAATTTCGGCACGCAGCCGATGGTGTCGCTGGTCAGGCCATTCATGACACCCTTGATCTTCTCTTCTGGCTCGGACAGAAGAAATTCCTTCAATTGGCCCATGCTCCAGTCCTTGACCTTTTCGTATTGGGCCTGATCGGTGGTCTGCCAGATAAGTTGTTGCAGGTTGTCCTGATAAAGTGGCTTCGCATAGAGGTCTGCGAGCTTCGTATTTGTCAAAAGAATGCGTGCATTTCTTCGCGTTTCATCATTATCGGCGCCCACCCCGATTGCTTGATCCCCTTCCTTGAACTCGTTGGCAGCGCCGATAACCTGTTGATATACGGTCGGATCAAAACCGCCCTTCATTCTGTCGATGTAGCCAAAAATGTCCTCGCCCTGTTTCACGTCCTCGATGGTGAATGGGTCCGGCTGAGACGCGGACTTGGCGGTATTGCCGTAACTTACGATCGTTGCGGCGGCGGTTCCCGCCACCAGCAGGAGATCTCTTCTGGACAATCCGTCACGCGCATCAGACAACAAGCCCCTGTTCATGGCGACACCCTTTCTGTGGGTAAAAGGTCATTGGCTCTGCTATGCCGCGAACCTGCCGCCGCAGCGCGGTTTTGGGCGAGCAACGGTCGTTTCGCAACCGGCCGAAGTCCCGCCCACCAACGTCGTCAAAGTCGGAACCGCCGGTTGGCTGGTAACGCCGTCACATTCTCATCACGATGCGACCGTCAATCTTTCCCGCTTCCATTCGCTGGAAAATGTCATTGATATTCTCGAGACTCTCCCAGGAGAAATGCGGCGCGACTTTTCCTTCGGCCGCGAATTGCAGCGATTCCTCCAGATCCTGACGCGTACCGACGATCGATCCCCGAACCGTTATGCGCTTCAGGACCGTTTCGAACACAGGCAGCGATATCATTCCGGGTGGCAGGCCGACCAGTGCCATCGTCCCACGCGATCGCAGGAAGCCAAAGGCCTGCTCCATGGCGGCAGGAGAGACCGCCGTAACAAGAGCACCGTGCACACCCCCATCGGTCGCCTTCTGAACCTGCTCGATTGCGTCCTCAGCCTTGCCATTGATTGTGATGTCGGCCCCGAGCGTTCTTGCCAAGGCCAGTTTCTCTTCGAAGATGTCGGCGGCAACGACATGCATGCCCATCGCCTTGGCGTACTGGACGGCCATGTGGCCCAAACCTCCGACGCCCGAAATGGCGACCCATTCGCCAGGGTGTACTTCTGTCTCTTTCAATCCCTTGTAAACAGTCACGCCAGCGCAAAGAACCGGGGCAGCAGTGCCGAACTCCAAACGGTCGGGCAGACTGCCGACGAAGTCTGGATCAGCAAGTCCATATTCGGCGAACGTGCCATTGACGGAGTATCCGGTATTCGACTGTGAGGCGCAGAGTGTTTCCCAACCGGTCCGGCACTGCGGGCAGTAGCCGCACGCGCTATGAAGCCAGGGCACGCCAACACGGTCACCTTCCTTCACTCTTCTCACGCCCGCGCCGATTGCCGAAACATAGCCGACGCCCTCGTGCCCGGGTATGAAGGGCGGGTTCGGCTTCACCGGCCAATCCCCTTTGGCTGCATGGAGATCGGTGTGACACACACCAGTCGCCTCGTATTTGACGAGTATCTGACCCGCCTGTGGAGATGGGACGTTCACATCTTCAATTACCAGTGGTGTGCGGAACTGTCGAACGACAGCGGCCTTCATCATCTGAGCCATGAGTTGCCTCCCAACTGCAAACACTCGAAGATCCAGTGTGGGACGCCGATCAATTTGACGGTATGATGTGGGCCCGACCCTGCGCGGGGTTATTGAGAGAACCGCGCTTGGTCCACAATGCAAAACACAGTAAGTCACGTCCCGATGTCGCCGCAAAGGTAAACCTCTTCCGACCAGCCGACAACAACGAAGCGACGCGAGCCCTTAGGCCGCTATCGGTCCTGCTACAGATCTGGCGTAGAGCAGTCGCCTCGGCATCACCGGATCGAGACTCCCGCAAGAACATGAGCGATCTGTCTGTGCGTGATGACGACCTGACGTTGGTACATTCTGTTTTCGCTTGCGTTCACTGCACGTCGGCTCCATGGGTTTCGGTTTTATTACTCCTGATGGCGGCGGTAACGAAGTGTTTGTGCACATCTCGGCGCTTCAGGCGTCTTGGGATCCAAGACATCCGCGAGGGCCAGAAAGTCTCGTTCGACACGGAACCGGATAAAAGAGGAAAAGGCCCCAAGGCTATCAATATTGAACTGCTGTGATGGTTTTGCAGTCGGCGCATTTCCCATTCGGCAACTGATCTTGTGGCGCTTGTTGTCTCAGGCTATCTCCAACTTGCTCGAGGAGGCGCTCTTCTTCCATCTCCGTCGAGCAAGCTAGATATTCCTAGCACACGGTCGAAACCCTGAAGGCGGCGGGTCGAGGGCGTTATCTGGGAGTCGTTCCTTAGAATGCCTCGGCTGGATGCCGATGCCGACCTCGCGAACGGTCGCAACGTTCTCAGTTCCATATCGATCGTTGAGAAACCTGATTTCAATCATTTTGGGGATCGCCAATGTTGCCCGATGGCCGAACGGTGCGGCTTAAACAGGGCGCAACTGGGGACCGAGCATCCTGTACAGGACGAAATCTCGAATGCTAGAGGAAGAGATGTTCAGCTCTTCGCAGGCAACGCCTGCGCTTCTCTGCCGACCTTGCTATCGCAGCCCGCCTTCGCCTTAACGGGGGCTCTCACACACAGACGGCAAGCCTTGGTATCAGGTTTCGTAGCGCTCGGCACACGTGCAGGCTGATCCGGAACTCTCTCTGGCAGAGAAGCAACACCTGGCGTGTGCCTTCAAACTGCAGGTTGGATCGAAGCCCAAGCAGTGTTTAGAATAAAGACATCTATGCCGAAACGCCACGGAGCAACTTGAAATCAAGTGCGGTGCGGTCCTTTCCGGGATATAATGGTGGACTGCGAGGTTGACGGAGGGAAGCCGATGAAAAGGCTAGCATTCGTTGCCGTGTCGCTTGCGACGGCGTTGACGAGCGTCTCGCCCGTCATGGCCTATCCCACCATTGTTGCTCTAAAGATTGAGGCCCCACAGGCGCAGCCGGTGGACTACCATGGCGGGCACGGCGGTTACTACCACGGCGGATACTATAATCATCATGGCAATGGCGGTTGGGGCTGGGCGCTCGGCGGTCTCGCGGCGGGCGCTATAATCGGTGGATTGCTGGCGCAGCCGAACTACTACGCCCCTGGTTACTACGACCCGGGTTATTATGGGCCGTCCTACTATACGCCACGGTATTACCGCAGAGCCTATTACGGTGGCGACGCACATACGCGCTGGTGTTATGCGCGTTATCGATCCTACAGGAGTTACGACAACACGTTCCAGCCCTATTACGGTCCCCGACAGGCGTGTGTTTCGCCTTACTACTGATGGCGCCACTTGCCAGTCGTAACAGGTACCAGCGATAAGATGGGCCTGAGATGTCGGGCCTTTACCGGCGAAGTAAGCAGACCTAGAGCCAAGCGAAGTCATGGCGATCGTCGAAATCGCTCCGGCTTCTGGGCTGCCGACCGGCACCCGCGCCTTTTCGGCCGCGCGTCGCGAGCGCGACATCCGGGCACTTGATCATTACGGTCACGTCGTACTGCTGATCCCCCGCGTCTTGTAATAGCGCCAAAGCTTGCCGGCAAGCGGCCTCAGCTCCGCGGTGCCCGGTCAAGTCAACCGCATTCGATCGACCGGGTCTTTACCTCGCGAAACTCCCAGCCTTCGAAGGCGTTCTAATCCTAGCAACTTTACATTCAGCGGCACGCGCCAGCGGGGCTGCTCCTCCAAGGGACTGCGAACTCATGGCCGACAATCTTTCGAAATACCGCGCCAAACGTGATTTCAAGAAGACCAGCGAACCGAGCGGTCCGGATGTCGTCAGGCCATCAACCCGCCGCCGGTTTGTGATCCAGAAGCATGACGCGACCCGACTGCACTATGACCTTCGACTGGAACTTGATGGCGTCTTCAAATCCTGGGCGGTAACCAAGGGGCCGTCGCTTGATCCTCATGACAAACGTCTGGCTGTCGAGGTCGAGGATCATCCGCTCGGCTATGGCGACTTTGAAGGCACAATTCCGAGAGGCCAATATGGTGGCGGCACCGTGATGCTGTGGGACCGCGGTTACTGGGAGCCAGCAGGCAAAAAATCACCGCAAGAAGCACTCAGAAAGGGGGATTTCAAATTCACGCTCGATGGCAAGCGCCTTCACGGCAGCTTCGTCCTCGTGCGCATGCGTAATGATGGCGATGACAGCAATCGGAGCAACTGGTTGCTGATCAAGCATCACGACGACTATTCCGTTGACAATAAAGGTGCGGCAATCCTTGAGGAGAACGCGATGTCAGTTGCGTCCGGCCGAAGCATGGAGCAGATCGCCGGTGGCAAGGGGCGCAAGCCAAGACCGTTTATGACTAGCGCGGAGGTCGACGCAGACGCGGTCTGGGACAGCAAGCACGCTCTGGCCGCCGATGAGCGCAGTAAAAATTCCCGCAGCATTGCGACGTCGACCGGGGCTGACCTGCCGGATTTCATCGCTCCGCAGCTTTGCGAGACGCTTGCTCGTCCTCCGTCTGGCGACAATTGGCTGCATGAGATCAAATTCGATGGCTATCGGATCCAGATGCGGGTTGCTGACGGCAAAGCCACTTTGAAGACGCGCGCGGGGCTGGACTGGACAAAAAAATACCCCGAGATCGCCGAGGCAGCCTCCGGGCTCCCCGACTGCATCATCGACGGGGAGATTTGCGCGCTCGAAGAGGACGGTGCTCCCGATTTCGCCGCCCTCCAGGCTGCCCTGTCGGAAGGAACGACTGTCAATCTGGTCTATTTCGCATTCGACCTGCTCTTTGACGGCGGTGAGGACTTGCGGTCCGCGCCGCTGATCAAGCGCAAGGAGCGATTGCAAAACCTTCTTGCCGAGGCGAGCGACGATCCCCGCATCCGCTTCGTCGAACATTTCGAGTCCGGTGGCGATGCGGTGCTGCGCTCCGCCTGCAAGCTATCGCTTGAAGGCATCGTCTCCAAACAGTTGGACGCACCCTACCGATCGGGACGGACGGACAGCTGGGCGAAGTCGAAGTGCCGCGCCGGCCATGAGGTTCTGATTGGCGGCTACGCCAAGACCAACGGCAAATTCCGCTCCCTGCTGGTCGGGGTCCACCGCGGCGAACACTTCGTCTATGTTGGCCGGGTCGGCACTGGTTTCGGCAGCCGAAAAGTCCAAAACCTGTTGCCGAAGCTCCGGTCGGTGGAAACACCAAAATCGCCCTTCACCGGGATTGCGGCGCCAAAGCAAGATAAAGAGGTCGTCTGGTTAAGGCCGGAACTTGTGGCGGAGATCGAGTTTGCTGGCTGGACGGCCGACGGTCTTGTTCGCCAGGCAGTGTTCAAGGGTCTGCGCGAAGATAAACCAGCTGCGGAGGTCGAGGCCGATTTGCCTGCCTCTCCGGCCAAGGCCGACACGCCGGACCCGGTGGTCCCCACCTCCAAGGACAGACCTATTCGTCGGAAAGGAACGAGAGCCGAAGTCATGGGTGTCCTTATCTCCAGTCCAGACAAGCCGTTATGGCCGGATGGCGGCGATGGCAAGCCTGTTACCAAGGAGGACCTTGCGCGTTATCATGAATTGGTGGGCCCCTGGCTCGTGAAGCACATCAAGGGGCGACCGTGTTCGATCGTTCGCGCGCCAGACGGTATTGGTGGTGAGAAGTTCTTTCAGCGACATGCAATGCCCGGCACCTCCAATCTTCTGGAACTGATAAAGGTCTTCGGTGATAAGAAGCCATATCTGCAAATCGATCGGATTGAGGGGCTGGCAGCGATCGCGCAGATCGGCGGCGTCGAGCTGCATCCGTGGAATTGCGAGCCTGGCCAGCCGGAGGTGCCGGGCCGGCTGGTCTTCGACCTCGATCCCGGGCCCGAAGTGCCATTTTCGACCGTTGTCGCCGCTGCGCGCGAGATGCGCGATCGGCTCGAGGAGCTCGGGCTGGTCAGTTTCTGCAAGACGACCGGTGGCAAGGGTCTGCATGTCGTGACCCCACTTGCCGTCAACCAGCGTAAACCGGTCGCCTGGGCGCAAGCGAAAGGATTTGCCCGCGATGTCTGCCAGCAGATGGCGCGCGACGCCCCAGACCTTTTTCTTGTGAAAATGACCAAAAGCCTGCGGAACGGCAGGATCTTCCTCGACTATCTGCGCAACGACCGCATGGCGACGGCAGTGGCGCCTCTGTCGCCACGCGCACGGCCGGGCGCTAACGTGTCGATGCCGCTGACCTGGCCCCAGGTAAAGTCCGATCTCGATCCGGCGCGGTTTACCGTACGGACAGTGCCCGCGCTTCTTCGGAAAAGCGCAGCCTGGCAGGATTATTGTGATGGCGAGCGACCACTCGAAGTGGCGATCAATCGCCTCGGAAAAGCAAAACGGGCAGCGTGAGTTGGCCAATGCTGCATTCAGGCCACGGCATATGGACAAGGAAGGTAAAAACACATTGGCTCAGCCTTGGCGTGTTGGTGCGACGACCGATCTGCCGCACGACCGGATGACGGTGCAGCGTTTTCGGGAAGCGTTTCCCAGAGCGCGGTGGAGCGACGACCTGAACGCCTGGTTTGTGCCGGGCCCCACCGCCGAGAGGCGTATCAACCGATGGCTCGCCGAACTTGAGGCAGAGGCGGGTGCGTTTGCTGACGAAAAAGGCAGGGACGCCTTCGCATTCGATCCGATCATGAGCCCGTATCTCGAAGCCGGAACAGCGACGTTCCAGATCCGGACGCCCTATTCACGAAGCGTCATCAGGGAGATCCGAGAGATTCCCTATGCACGCTGGGACGCCGATCGCCGTTTATGGACTGTGCCCTACCGCTCGCTCGACGAGCTCCGGCGCCGATGGCCAGCGATCGAAGTGGCTTCCCAACGCAGCGAGCCTGAAGCACTACGGGCGCGGCGTGAGGCAATCAAGGGAACGACGGAAGAGATCGTGTCCGGGGCGAGAACGCGGGAGCGACGGCGAAAGCGATACCCTGTTCCTTTGCATGATGGCCCGCCCTTCGCGCGCGCGATCGGAACGCATGCAGGGGTTGTCTTCTTCACCGGGACGGATGGCGAGATGGCAGACCAGCCCACGGTCAGCGCGTTCTACTTTGCTGCAACGGCAGGCGTAGAATATGTCTGGGCATCATGGCGCACAGGCACACTGGAAGAATTGGCGACAACATGGCCTGCACGAACCCCGCCCAATCAGAGCGAACTCGATCGCGGCTGGTGGAAGGCGACGCTTAACGAATTGCGAACTGCGCGACGCGACGCCAGATCCAGAAAGCGGGCGAGACAGCGTAGAAGCAAAAGCTCGTCTTCAGGTGAAAGAATTGCAGGCCGCCGCTCTTGAACGATTCCGAAGTCTGCCGTCGGTCGAGCCGACCGAAATCGTCAGACTATGGCAAGGGCGCGGCATCCCTACCGGGCATCCGCTCGACGGCGTGCTGGAAAATCTCGACTGGTTCGGCAAACGGTTTAAGGCGGACATGAGTGCGGACGCCTTGGTGTTTTGGTCGCGCGAGCGGCGGCTGATTGCCATCGATCCAGCGCGGATACCGCTTCGGTGGGCACTTCGTTTCCACAAGCTCGGGTGCACGCGGCTGGCGCGGATCCCGTTCTCCTGTGTACGGCGAGGGTTTCAGGCGAGGGGTCCGGTCGCTTGCCTGAGGATGATGCCGTTTGCCGGCGCCGAGAGTGCGGCGATGGTCTATGACGAGCAGCCGATTGTCGACTATTTCCGCCGTGTTGATGAGAAGACAATCATGGGAGTGATGACGATCACAGGCGACGACCGCATCTACTTTTTTGAACAACAACGGGCCAACGATACTTGAATCCGAACAGGCGCGCATCATCTATTGCCCACTACCCGTTTCGATGATCCTTGGCGAGCAGCTATCTGCCGACTGCGGTCGTCCGGGTTTGGCAGGGCGCGCTCCCCGCAAGGGTCGAGCGCCCTGCCTGTTTTCCCCTGTAATTTTCTAGATCATGTGTTGTGCCACGAATATAAATTTCGCGACCTGCCTGGACGAATGCGGCCGACTTTATCATTTGCTGATTCTCTGCGTGGTAAGGAGGTCATCAATGGACGTTGTTCTTCCTGTTTTCATCAGGCCGCTGAATGTGGATATCGACGGTATCGGCAAGTATCGACATGCCGAGACGGTCCAGGAATTGGCCCAAATGCTTGTGGGCGGAAAATGGCCTGCAAACGGAAAGGCATTCCACAGCGCGCTCTGGCGGTCGGTGGAGGCTATCGAATGCTATATTGATGGTGAAACGGCACGATGTGCCTTCGTCGAAGCAGCCCACGAAGCAGGTCTGGCTGTCTTGCCCGACGATCAGGTCGAAATGAAGAAGGCCAGCTAATAACAGGAGCCAGCCTCGCAGCTCTTCCGATGCCCGTTGGACTTCCGCTCCTGAGGGAATCGGCCCGGTGCCCTCTCGACCGTATCGCTGTGATGTTCACGGTGCCCAAAACTTCGTTCCTCTGAGGACGACAAGAGGGCCGCGATAGCGACCGGGCTCGGTCGTCGCCTGTCACTCAGACCTAAGTCCAATGCGAGAAACCTAATGATCCTTCGACTGTTTCCTAAGGGGACAGAAGGAGAAATGACAATGAAGTTCGGATCAGACAGCTTTAGACATGAACAACATTGCACGAGCGGCCATAGCTCGGCTTCGACCATCGCATCCGTTGAAGCGGCGATGTCCGCCGATCCCGATCTGGATAGCTCTGCGATCACGATGAGAATGCTAGGTCCCGTCATCCTGCTAGAGGGCTACGTTAACGGTTACGCTGAGCGGGAACGAGCAACTTCAATCGCCGCGTTGATCGTCGGACCTGAAAATGTCCGGGACCGGATGTTGGGTCGCATCATTGAACATTAGCGTCCATCCTGTCAATTGTTCGGTCACGTTCTCTGGAAGCCGAATGGCCGACGGCAAGCGGGAACAAGCACTACTTCTCCTCGTTTCTTAAAATGAGGAAACTTGGGATTGTTCGTATTGGATTGTCTGGTTGGACGTACAAGCCGTGGCGCGGCGTCTTCTATCCCGAGGGGCTTCCGCAGAAGCAGGAATTGGCCTACGCCTCCCGGCGATTTTCCTCAATAGAGATAAACGGCACTTTTTACGGGCTGCAGAAGCCCGACGCCTTTCTCCGCTGGCGTAAAGATACGCCAGACGACTTTGTGTTTTCGATCAAAGGGTCCCGCTACATTACGCATCTTTTGAGGTTAAAGGACGTGAAGGCGCCGCTTGCAAATTTCTTCGCATCCGGCTTGTTACGGCTCGGGCCAAAGCTTGGTCCAATCCTTTGGCAGTTTCCTCCCAATTTCAAGTTTGACGAAAATCGCCTTGCATCGTTCCTTGCGCTATTGCCTGGCGATACGGACCAAGCCCTCAATCTGGCCAGGCAGCACGATAGCAGGCTCAACGATCGATGCTGGCTCCGGCACGAAGGCAACCAACTCATTCGGCACGCCTTGGAGATCAGGAACGACAGCTTTCGAAATGCACAGTTCGTGGAACTGCTCAGGGAGCATCGTGTCGGACTGGTGTGTGCGGACACAGTCGAATGGCCGCGCTTAATGGATGTTACAGCCGACTTTGTTTATTGTCGCCTCCATGGGTCCCAGGAACTCTATGTCAGCGGCTATGACAATCAAGCTTTGGAAAGCTGGGCCGGGCGGGTGGCTGCGTGGGCTCGGGGCGAAGAGCCGGCTGACGCTGAACGAATTGCCGCGCCGCTACCGCCGTCCAAAAAGGGCCGGGATGTTTACCTCTATTTCGACAACGACGTTAAGGTTCGAGCGCCCGCCGATGCGCACATGTTAGCAAAGCGTCTTGGGCTGGTGACTGAGGCAAGCCGCGATGATGTTTCGGCGCTGGAACCCAAAAAGGCGAGCGAGCTCGAGAAGCCGCGACGACATTGGCCGCCCCTCAGTAGCGCACGGTAGTCCGCCCGAGCAAATCGTCATGGTCCTGCGCTTGACGTGGTCGGTGGAGTTGACGACATCATCGAACAGGAAGCAGCAAAGGTATCGGATGCCTTGCTGTCTCGTGACGCACACTTCACTTGTCGAAGCCGAAAACGAAGAGGCCGCTGCAGGAAAGCCCTCCTGACTATCCAAGAGAGCAAAGAGATTGCCCATTCCGTGAAGTTCGATAAGGGCCACGTGAGGCACGTCGTCGTTTCAGCGCCAGATAGTCGTCGCGACCTGCAGCCCTCAGCGGGCGATCCTGAAAAACGAGAGAAGGAGACATCCATGGGACAGTATTGACGGATCTCTGCCAGCAACTCGTTCCTTACCTTCATCGATCGAACGAAGTTCGCATGGAGGCGCTTGGCCTTACGTGACGTCTGGTTTGACGCTTGCCGCCAGCGACGCACCTGTCATCAAACTCCGCCGATCCCTGAGATATGCGGCAATGTCGCCGTTGCATTGGGCGGATCGTCTATCCCATGGCGGCAGTCATGGTTGTCGCGATCATGGTCGTAACCGCTGTTCTTGTTTTGTCGGCACGGCAACAAAACAGGTTGGAAGTCGAAGCATCCACGAGGCTTGCTACCACCGCACTCCATGTAAAAGCCCGAGAGGTCGGACGGCACCTGGGCGATTACACGATCCGTCAGGATGTGTATGAAAACCTTTCCAGAAGAGCCAACATTGCCTGGGCCGCGACGGACGGGAATATCGGGCCGAACATTTACAAGAACCTCGGATACGAACTGGTCTTTGCCGTCGGTCCAGGCAACCGCACGATCTATGGATTGATCGATGGAGAGCTGAAGGACGTCGACGCGCTGACAGTGATGCCACGCGGCCTTCGGGATCTTCTGAATGTCGCCTCCATCCAGGCAAACCCCACGACAAGCTTGATCAAGTCCGGAAACGATATCTATGTGGTGGCGGCCAACGTAATACTTCCGCCCGCCATTGACCGTTCGAACGTGAAGTCACAAGACCTCACCATGTTGGTTTTCGCCGAACGACTGGACCAGAAGTTTCTCGATCGGATGGGGCACGACCACCTGCTCTCCGATTTGAAGATCTCTCTTGATCGAGTTGAGGGTGCCGAGGCCTCGATCCCACTCCTGACGCAGGATCGCGTTTTCCTCGGAACGATTTCCTGGTCACCGCCAAAACCTGGCGAGCAGCTCCTCCGCTTCATCCTGCCGCCACTCGGCATCGCCCTTGTCGTGCTCGCGGCATTTGCTGTTCTGGTGGTCAGAAATGCTCGCCGTTCGACCTCGGCTCTGGAGGCCTCAGCAAAAACTGTCGAAGCCTATGCACAGACGCTCAAAGAGAGCGAAATCAGGTTCAAGGACGTCGCGGAAGATTGCCCACATCATCGCCTCCGCGATCTAGGGACCTTGTATGGCTAAACCGGATCCAGGCTTGATTGTTCCTTATCTGTATCGGGGAGGGTGAACGAAGCCTCTGCCAGCTTTTCACGCGCAGCGCGTTCTAGCCCGGCTCCTTCGTGCTCGCCTTGCTTCCAAAGGGCCAACAACAATGTGGCGATCTGAAGGACTGCTTTCCGGTCTCTATCAATTCCATTCTCGCGACAGATCGTCTTAAGAACTGAATTCACGACGGAAAAGTCGACACGGTCCATTTGTGGTCCCGCAATTGGATTGAAATCGTTCAAGCTACTAAAAATCGCTTACGCGCCCTCTGTGAGCATATTGAAAAAGCAAAAGCCCGACGGACGGGGTCATCGTCGGGCTTTTTGCATGGACCCCACAGGCGTTGGGGGCCCCGACAGCAGAGCGCTGCATCGTAAAATTTAGCGCTGTGGCCGAACGTTTCAAGCGCCCAGATTGCTATGTCAGCAAGATCTCGATCATTAAGGCCCTCGGGCGTGCATGGATACGGAAGTAGTGTGGGCAGCATCGACATGTTTCAAATGACGCGTCTCATGCCGTTCCTCGCTGCAGCCCGGGTGCTGAGCAGGAGGGAGGTTCACGAGAGGGCGAGAACCTCCCCTATATTTCTGAAGAGAACTCCTCTGCGGCGGGGATCCGCAGGATTTGAGGTATAATTTCATTTTTGTCTCTTCCCGAAGATTTCGACATTACTAATATATGATTGGTCGCCAAAGTAGTCGATTTGCTCAAAAGCATTAAGCCCCTTGTGGGAAACGCACTGATGGCAATCGTTGACTTCTCGCTTCGGGGGAAGCTCGACTATTCTTGGTTGACGGTGATGTCTCTAAAGGGCGGAAAGCTCGAATGGGTCACGTCTGCCGTCTATTCTCTTGCCTTGTGCAGAGGGCATTGGGAAGAATGTGGCTGCCTTAGCCCGTTGCGAGAGGAAGAACTGAAGAAGGGCGGAGCGTGTGTCCGACTTGGTATCGGTCACACCTCGAGGACACCGTTCTCTTCGCCATCCCAATATTTCAGCCGGTCCGCATGGACCTTGATCAGCAGAAGCCCCGGGGTCTCGACGCCTTGCGGAAACCAGCGTTCCAGATCTTTCACCCAGTGGTCTTCGAACATAACGCGATTCCGGACGAGTGTCGCCTTGCCCTCAATCGAGATGAACATGCCGGGGCTGCCGAGGAGACTGGGTGCTTCGCAAAAAGCAAGCGTCACGGAGGGATCGCGATCGATGTCAGTGATTTTTGAGGTGTTGTCATATGAAAAGAAATAGCTATCGCCATCATACTCCGTGTCTCCGTTGTTGCTCATGGGGCGATTTGATATAACTCCGCTCGATGTCTTGGTCGACATCATGCAAAAATCGATCTTGCGGACCTTTTCGGATAAATCGGCGAGTGACTTGCCTGCCATTTCAACACTCCTAAACAGAATTGGACGATGGACGGATCCTTGTCCGTGAGGTGGAAACGGTTGTTGTCAAAAAAGGTTCGCTGACTTCGGGGAATGGACGCAGATAGCCTTCGCCCTGGTCGCTCTCTCCATGGGGCTTAAGTATGCGCCCTGTCGCGACTCCTTTGATCGGCGACTGACCGTATGCGGATTTTTCCGCCCGACGACGCGACTACGCTTGTGTCTGAGGCCTCGAGATGCTCTTCCAGCCATAGGTCGCAATTTCTAAAACGATGGCGCTTGAACGGCTTCCGTGCTTGGCACCTTCGCTTGACCGAGGCGGCCACGCACGCCGATTTGCTCCCGTTCAAGCATGAATGTCGATGAAATTTAATGGCCCTGCAAAACAAGCGTCTGCACCGGCAGCAACAGAGCTTGCAACCGCAAGATCATGGCGTAGACGAGCCCGACAGTATCCACGACATGCAGGAAGATCCACCGCAGGGTGCCGATGTTCTTGTCGGCAAGGGCGTCGTGGTTGTTCGTGTAGGCGTTGGCGATGCAGCTGCTTCCTGGCGGAACGCCGTTGAGGCCGCCGGCGAAGAGAGGCTCCAGGAACACCGTCAAGGTCCCAGGCTGCGATACCTGCCGGACGTCGAGCAGTTGGTCCGTCGGCCGGTATTGTCCTGCGGCGATGACGTCCTGAACCTCGGTTACGACCATCGGAATAATGGTGAACGGCCGGCCGATGCAAGTTGCCTCGGCGATCATTCCTGTCTTCAACACCTGCGCCTCGATCTGTCCGAAGCCTGCGATGAGGACGTTCTTGCCGGCACTTTGTGGGACCAGGATGCCGGCTGGACGTAGCAGGGGGTTGACCACGTCGCCACGACGAAGCGTGAATTGCTGAACCGTCCCTGCGACGCCAGCCCTGACGACGGTCTTGTCTAGATCGACTTGCGCCTGTTTCTCGGCCGCCTCGGCACTTGCCTTTTGAGCCGGCAGAAGTTCCTCGATCTGCGTCTGCAATGTCTGCTTTTTCGCGATGTCTGAATCCAGCGCGCCCTTTCGACTTTCGATATTGGTCTCAAGCCGCTCAACCTCGCGCCTGGCCACGGCGTCGCTCTTCAAGAGCTGCGCTTTCATTTCGTATTCGTCGACGGCCGTCTGATAGTCTCCCTGGGCTTGCTTGATTTGGCCGTCTGCGCTTGCGAGCTCGCTCTGAGCAACTTTCATTGCGGCGTCGACTTCGGCGATCTTGCGCCGGGCCGCATCGATTGCGGCTTGCTGGGTGTCGCTGTTGAGCCTGAACAGCGGATCCCCGGCCTGGACCTTCTGGTTGATCCCGACATAGACCTCCTCCACACGCCCGCCTGTTTCCGGCAGGATCGTTACGGTCCGGAATATGGCGGTGACATTCGACGTCGACGGATGGAAGTAGAAGATCATCGTGATCAGCGAAATCGTCAGCAGGAGGCAAGCGGAAATGCCCCAGCGCAGCTCGTACCACACGCTGTAGAGGGTGATTTCGCGGCCTATCCGCTTTCCTTGGCCGTAGCGTCGGTAGAGGTAGTCGGGAACGATCGTGAGCAGGGAACACAGGAGTAGTTCGAACATGGCTCAGATGCCCTCTCCTCGGGAATCCGCCTTCGCTTCGGGCACGATCGGTTCTTCTAGAACCAGCGCGGGATCGCCTGTCGACTGCAGGTCACGGCCGGAGAGCTTGCCCAGCGACCGGGCAATGGAATAGAGCGGCGTCGAGAAGTCCGGAAATTCGATGAAAGCCAGTAAAAGACCGGCAATCCAAAACAGATGGTTGTGCGTGAATAACGAGATCAGGCCCAGCACCGCCACGATTTCCAGCTGGATCTTGCTGGTCTTATGCGCCATCCGCTCCGGAAGCGCATGTAGCTGAAAATAGAGATTGCCGATAACGAGGACCATAACCAGGAGAAAGATTGCTACCGCCACGAAAAGATAGTCGGTCTGACCCGGTGCGGTAATGAAGACTGGCAGGTGTGCAATCGCGGCAGGATGGAGTTCCTGTTCCATGTCGAAAGTCCCAGCGAAGTATCGTTGTTCCTGTCATACGGGCCAAGACATAGCAAATTCCAACGAAACGCTGAACAAGGAATTTTGGGCTATATCTAACAGCGTTACCTGGGAGCCGAACTACTTGCGAATGGGGTCCGTCTCCTTCGCAGATAAGCCCAAGCGCCTTAGTGACTCCCAAGTCCGCAGAGGTCTAAGATGCTGTGTGCCCGGGGGATGGAGCCATGAAGTACTTTACGATGGTCGACTACAGGATCGAAGGCGTCTTCGACACCATGAAAGAGGCTCTCGCCGACGTCGAATATTGCAAAGCCCGTGGCTGTACCGCCCGTATCAAACTGATATCGGAAGACACGCCGGAAGTCCGCGAGGAGCTGGCTGGTGAGCAGAGACGGCGCTACCGGGAGGCGGAGCGTTTGGTGCAGGGGCAGATCAAGACAGCGCAACGTCGAATAACAAAGCGCAAGTCACAGGCCAGGGCCAGGAAAATCGGAATCGGGCTCGGGATGTTCACCAGTGTTTCCGTCATGCTTCTGATGTTGCTTTAGACCGAAAAAAGCTTACCAATGGATCGGTCAACTGATCGGCTTCTTGCGCCGCGTTGCGGTTGTCCGCGGTTCCGGCAGAAAAACAGATGGGATAGCTGGTTCGCGCCGCGGCGCCGGTCACGAGGGCTTACTTGTTTAGGTCCTTGGCCATCTGCAAATGGTGCACCAGTGCGGGGTCAGTCCTTTCAGCCCATGCTTTCAGATCGGGGTTTTCCCCCTCTTTGCCGTATCGCTTGAAAAGATCGATAGCGTCTTCGTGCGCTTCTGCCTGATCCGAGTGATACTGCTTCGTAAACTCGGCACCTTGAAGCCCCTTCAGGATATTCAACTTGTCGATCTGCGTCGATGTCATCGCGGTCGGAAGCGATGCCTTGACTTTGCCGCTCGTAACAAGTCCCTTCAACTCATCGGTCGTCTTCAGATGATCCGTGATCATTTGCTCCGCAAAAAGACTTTGTAGCCGCGTCGGAGCGCTGAACCGCGAGCTTGCTTGATTCAATCTCGAACATGTCGCTGGTCGCGGCCTCCGTCACGAAATCTTCGGTCTTCGGAGCGACTCCGATCAGTGAATTCACGCCTGATTTTTCTGCTGCCGATTGGGCAAAGGCTGGCGTCACTATTAAAGCAGAGAGTACACAGGGGAGGGCGGCGGTCTTCATGGGTGGTTTTCCTCAAGGTTGCTCGACGACAGTGTGTTGGTTGGCGCACCAGCGATCGCTTTTGATGTTCAAGGCAAAAATCCAACAATCAGGTCTCCTATTGGTTCCCGAAAGCGCATGTGATTTCGGCGCCCCTTGTCGGAAAAGGGCGATAAGCCGATCGGTCGCGCCCAAGTGCTCCCGCTCCCCCCAGAATGGCAATCTGCTCTCCGGCATTCACGATGTCGGCGGCCTCCTGCAGGTCCTCGGAATGCGGAGCGATGCGCCGTGCCGCTATGCGTAAAACGGCCCCTCTAATCCTTTCCCACAAGCCCGGGATATCCGTTCTGCTTTAGGAGGCTGGCAAGGTGCGCAGTGTTGCTGGCAAGCATCTCGGCAGCCTGCGTTACCGATTTCGGGACAGTCTCGAGATCGACGAAATTCTTGCTGCTCATCGCTTCATCAACCCAGTAGGGCGTTTGCCGGGATTGTGAAGCCAATGTCGTTCAGTGCCTGATAGATTTCCGCTGAAACGTGATGGGCGCCGTCTTCGTTGCCGACAACGGCAACCGCACAGGCTCGCGAAACAAAAGGCCAGTCTTAATAGTGCAGCAGGCATTTCAATCTCCCCGTACCTGGAACTCGCTTTAATACCTCCGTCTCAGCACTCTCAACTGGTTGCCAGGCAAGAGCTCGATGGTCCTTTCGTGGGTAAGATCGATCAGCGCATCCATAATCTCAGCCTCGGTATCCTTGGCCGACCATCGGCTGGCCGATATCACAGAGACGGTGGACGCAATTGACTCTCGGAAGGAGCCTCAACAAAGCAGTCTTGGTTTCGTAACCCCTGTTCAAGTGCCACCTAGCTTGATAACGGCAGCGCAAGGCCGCCGTTTCGATCGCCGAGTTGAAATGCGAGAACTCGCCCACAGGCATTCCTTTTCTCCCGGCACTTCAAAACATCCGCCGCTAAAACTTGTTCCAGCCGCTTCGCAAAAACAGCACTGTGCCAGGCATGCAATATAGACACGGCGGCCGCCGGACCTTCTGATCCGCAAAATGCTTCGCGTTTTGGGGGACACCGACTGAGGGCCGCACCGCCCTCGAAAGGGTGGGAATGGAGAACAGCTCGGATATGGTTGCAGACAGTAAGATGGCTTTGTCATGGCTGAAATCCAACGGGGTGAGCATGCGGGCTCCATCAAAACGCCACTGCTGATTAACCCGGGTTTGCCGACCGACGGGTAAGAGAGAGTGGCCGCATGGCCGACAAACCGCACCGGCCGAGAAGCACCTTTGGCCGCCATCAAAGCTTGGGTGCCAGGGACCGCAACCGTATATCGAGGCTGCGATCGAGGGAGCCGCGGAACTTTTGCTTTTTCATTTGGTTATTCCATGTCGTCACCGATGAGGAAAAGAAGATGCCCGCAAAATCCAAGGCACAACAAAAAGCGGCCGGCGCCGCTCTCGCGGCAAAGCGCGGTCAGACGCCGAAAAACAGACTAAGGGTGCGTCCCGAGAAATGGCGGACTCGATGAGCGAACGGCAACTGGAAGAATTCGCCTCGACAAAGCGGAAGGGAAAACCTGAGCGCACCTCCCATTAGGGGAGCCGAGGTTCCCTCAGCGAAGGAGCGGTCACATGCTAAAGTCTCTCTTCAAGGAGATCATCGGCACGTCACCTGCAATCCATGATCCGTGCCCCAGCCTTCTGGGGTTTCGTAACACATCTTGGGTCCTCGTTCTATTTGAAGGAGCGGCCGATGAACGCCCTGAGAAGCAGGAACAGCTCCTTGCCAACGAGCAAGACGCCCTTGAATCGCGAATGGTTGCCATCTTACGGGTCGCTGGAGGAGGCGTCTTTACCAGTCTCGATATTGCGGCGGACATTGGAGCCGATGAGGTTAGCAACGACCTTGACGGTCCTTCATCAGACGAATTCGAGGTTCTGGTCGATCTGAATGGCGTCTTGAAGTTTCGCTCGAACCAACCGGTGAGCGTGCCGTACCTCGTGGGCTTAATCGACAGGCTTCCCAAAGAAATCCAATAGTGCCTGGCCAAAATGGGACTCATAATTGCAAGGCTTTTCGACCATGTCCTGCGTTCTCGCGCCGTTCCCGCCGCCGCCATATCGTTGGAGCTAGCAGTCCAAGCGAAATTCTGGGTCAGAAATTGGTTGGCTGTCGCTCAGAAGACTGGACGTCCTCCGACACTTGCAAGATTCAATATCATCCTCTCGCGGTTCGGGTCCCTGTCTTATGTCGCTATGCGAAAGCACTTCGCCTTGTTGAAAGCGATTTGACGCAGAATAGTGCCGCGACAACGAGTGGAATGCAGACCAGGTATGAGGTTCGAATACCTGCGTGCTCAGCGACAAAGCCGAGCAATGGTGGAGCGAGGAAAAAGACGATGAAGGACATCTGACCCAGAGCTGCAACATTCATATGCGCAGGCCGGTCTATCCGCTGAGCGGCAGCCGAAACGGCAAGCGGATAGACGGCGCTGCAGCCGCCACCCATTAATGCAAAGCCAACGAGGGCGACCTGGGGATGGGGAGCAAGCCAAACCGCCGTGAGCCCAGCGGTCGAGATCAGGAGCAAAGTAACCGCGACCGCCCGGGAGCCATATTGATCGACAAAGCGATCCGCAAATAGTCGCGTAAGCGCCATGAACAGAGTGAACAATGTCAATCCGAGGCCGCCCACAAATGGCTCAACCTGGAAGACATCGCGCATATAAATCGCTGACCAATCTATGCCTGCACCCTCCACCAGAAAAGCAGCAATGCCAATGATGCAAAGCGGAAGGAGACCGAGCGTCGGCAATGCAACATGGCCCGCGTCCGCATGCTCGTTCGAGGTCCGCGCCGGTGCGCCGCGCATTCCACTGATCGCGATAGCGCCCACGAACAGCACGGCAATAAATGTTAGTGCCAGGTGGAGTTGCATCGAGACGTCGGCCTGCCGCACCGCCGATGAAGTGAGCGCAGTGATGAAAAATCCGAGGCTCCAGAAACCATGGGCACGGTTCATGACGCCCCGGCCGAGCTGCGCTTCGATACGATCAATTTCGACGTTGAGGTTTATTTCAAGGGCTCCTGCGAGCAATCCTTCCAAAAACAAAACCCCAAAAACGACTTCGGCGCTAGTCATCCACGGGACCGACGCAATTAGCGCGGACGTCCCAAGCACGGTTATAAACGCTGTAGTACGGGCGCCCAATCGGGCAACTAGGGGCGAAAAGAATGTTAGGGATATCAGTGCACCGATGGCAGCGCCGATAAGCGTAAGCCCCAGTTCCGACTTGTTGACCTGGAGAGCATCCTGGAGGTCGGGAAGGCGGGAGAGCAGGGCACCGGTTGATGCCGAAAAGAGGAAGAAGCACGCATAAATTCGCACCTGCGGCTCGATACGCATTTTCATGGCTCCCGGTCTTTAGGGTTTCGGCGGATACTCGCAAATGCCCAACCACTTCCGTCCTGACCGTCCAACGGGGTCATTGCATTCGGCACATCCGGGTCCTAAAGCGCAGATTTAAAGTCAGAGGAAACGGCCACTCCAGCGGTCTTGGTCAGGTCGGCCTTGCTGTAGCAACGATACGCGTCATACGCGAGTTCGCTTTTGCTGACAAGACGAGTAGAGGGGATACGGTGGACTGTCCTGACAGCCGCCGATCTCATGAGATTAGCCGCAACTTCGAAAAGGCCGATTGTGCCGGACGAGATTCCAAACCGTGAAGCAAATCGACATCATGTACCGAACGATGCTTGCCGAACTCGCACAGCACTCGTACGATATACAGCACCAGCCTGTCCCTGCTCTGCATAGGCGGACCACTTGCCAAAGAGTGCCGCTCACGTCTTGAACCAAGGGAAGAACCGGTGTCGTCATACTGCGACCTGGCTTAAAAGAAAGCGCACAAAACTTAGTGGGAATTTCCTAATGTTGACTCCGTGCGTCGTACAGTTGAAAAGCTCCGGCTAGTGAGGGAGATAACCATGGCTGACGAAAACAATACCGCGTCGACAACCGAGGGCGCCGAAGCAATCACTTCGACGGAGGCGCCAACGCCAAAAAAAACGCGGGGACCGCGACGTCAGAAGACTGCCGCCGACTTGGCAGCAGGGCCAGTCGTAAAATCGCCGGGAGGTCGCCGCAAGAAAACGCAAGAGCCGGTGGGCGAGCCAAAACCAGCTGCTTCGCTAGCGACCAGCAAGGTGAAAGCGACGGGCACGGTCAAGCGGGGCCGGAAACCTGGAGCGGAAAAACAAGCGACCAACACGGCTCCCGCTACTGTCTCGGCATTTGACGATATGGCAGACCTGATCCAACTCGAGGAAGAGAACAGCCGGCTGCGCAAAGCGCTTGCAGAAAAGCTGCGCGCTGAAAATGCTGACCTTCGCAAACGGCTCGGGCTCAACTGACGGTTCGGAAAAACACTCGGTCAGTTGCGGTAACCAGAATGACGACTAAAATCGTCAAGACTAATTTGGTCGGGCTCAGATGCGGCCCGACCGAAAAACTGCTGCAACGTCGTGGTGCAGATTGCTCGAGGTTGAAGCACGATGAAATCACCCTGGAAATTCCTGGCTCAGCTAACGTCGCGCCGACGACGAACGCAAGGGGACACAAGTTCACCGGACAACGAGGCCGATGCCAAGGCAATTGAGGTCGAAGAAGAACATTCTCCTGCGTCAGGAGAAGCCACTTATGCGCGAGATCAAACGCCACGAAAGGAAAACTCGCTCTTTGCCCCGGATGCGGACAGGAGCGACATCTATCCTCCATCCTCGGAGCCGTCAGGCGAACCTGCCAGCGATGATGAGGTTATGCGGGCTTCAGAACGACTGTTCTGGTTGGCTTGGCCGCATGCCTGGCGATGCTACAGGCAAACGCGTTGCTGGTCGTGGAAGGAAACGCAGAGCATTCCGGTTTCGCGCGCATGGACGTATTGCGCTTTGCCCTCGGCGTGCTGATCCTCGAGGATGAGTCATCGGTTGAAGCCGAGGAACTGCGACGCGTGCTCAATACTCATGATTGCGAGGTCAGCTTCGTTTCAAGCCGCACTCGTCAAGACGCGCAGCAACTCCTCGTGTTCGACGTTAGATGGAAGACCGGATTATCCGCCAATACCGAAGTCATCCATCGTGAACTTCGGCGGCATTTCAAAGTGGAGCGCTTCGCTCTCAGCGAACATCCCATCGAGCCTTAGTCTGGTGGGATGGCATAGAGCCCTTCTTGCAGCAATCGTCGTCGTAGTTACTCGCGCTTGATGGAGCGGGACGAGGCCACGATGCTGGCCTTGTTGAAGGGGCGCCGAACAACCATTCTCGAGCCTATCGTGCGAGCGCACAGCGGCCGCGTTGTCAAAGTGATGGGAGACGGGTCCCCTCTGGAGTTCGCAAGCGCGGTCAATGCTCCGTCGGGAGTGATCGAGTCGCTGCGGAAAATGGCGGACGCAAAGGCTGCCCTCCCGGAGAATAGACGTATCGTGTTGCGGATCGGGATCAATCTTACCGGCGTCAGCCGAGCAGCGTCATTTGCGAGGCCACTTGCTCCTCGAAGAATTTGGAGAAAGTAGCAATGCGAGGTGGCAGTGCCTGATAGGGCCAATAGAGCGTCAGCCACAGGTCCGGCGGCGCCCAGCCCTGGAACACGTGCACGAGGCGGCCGCTTCGCAGATGCTCGGCAATGACCGCCGCGGTCACAGCCGTTCGGCCCAGGTCTCCGAAGGTCACGACATGGATTATTACGGCCTCCGATGCTTTTGCCGTCGTCGAGCACCTGAACCTAAAGAATGTCGCGCATATCGGTCACTCGACAGGCGGCGGTGAAGTCGCTCGCTATGTCGCCAAGCATGGTCAAAAGGCCGGCAGGGTCGCCAACGCGGTTCTCGTCTCCGCCGTTCCACCGCTCATGGTCAAGACGGCCTCGAACCCCGAGGGCCTGCCGATCGAAGTTTTTGACGGCTTCCGTTCGGCACTTGCCGCCAACCGCGCGCAGTTCTTCCGCGATGTTCCGGCCGGCCCATTCTATGGCTTCAACCGCGACGGTGCGAAGATCCAGGAAGGCGTGATTCAGAATTGGTGGCGTCAGGGCATGATGGGCGGCGCCAAGGCCCACTATGATGGCATCAAAGCGTTCTCCGAAACCGATCAGACGGAAGGCCTGAAGGAAATCACCGTGCCGACGCTTGTCCTACACGGTGAGGACGATCAGATTGTGCCGATCGCGGATTCGGCACTCAAGTCGACCAAGCTTTTGAAAAACGGTTCGCTCAAAACCTATCCAGGCTTTTCGCACGGTATGCTGACGGTTAACGCCGATGTCCTGAACGCCGATCTCCTGGCCTTCATCAAGGCGTAGAGCCAGATCTGTTGGATGCGGCGAGAAATCGCCGCATCCGTCGTGGTCAATCGGTAGGGAACGGATTGAGGGAGATGGTCGCAGACGCTGCTGTGAGACAGGATTGTGTCGAGCGCCTCGTTCCATTACCCAGACAGCTTCTGATCCCTGGGATACCGGCTTTTCGCGAGCGCATCTGGGCGCGGTGGGCGCTGACAAAGCCAGTCATATCTCCTTGAACGGCATGCGAGCCACACCGATAAGCCGGAAACATGCCCGCTCGGGCGCAGCCTTTCCAATTACAAAAGTTCCTGCTGTCGCTCCGAAATAGAATATAATTTCTGCGTTCGTTTCGCTTCTGATCAGATACCCCTCCGTTGAGGATCAGTTGGGCCAGTTCCGGCGACCAGTCAGCGAAAGGTTCAGCGGCGCCTGCGTGGCCTATGGCCTACCCTCATGCCGCCATCTGACATGCCACCCACTTTTTGGATTCTCGTTTCAATCTGCCGTCATGTCAATTTCAAATAGTCACATGTTGACTTTCAATTGGTCATCGCCGTAATTTCAAACAGTCATCAAAGGAATGAAGTTGTGGCGCTGTATCCAAGGCTCACTGAGCAACGCGTTGCCGACGCCATGTCAGACACGAGAGTCGTGCTGATCGTCGGTCCCAGACAATCAGGAAAAACGACGTTGGCCAAGAAGATGGCCAATGAAGGGATGGAGTATTACACGCTGGACAACGCAACGACTCTGGACGCCGCGCGACAGGATCCAGTTGGCTTTGTAAGAGGTATGGATCGCGCCATCATCGATGAAATTCAGCGCGCGCCCGAGCTGTTGTTGGCCATCAAGGAAAGCGTGGATACCGACCAGCGACCAGGGCGTTTCCTTCTGACGGGTTCAGCCAATCTCATGATGTTGCCACGCGTGGCAGACTCGCTCGCAGGGCGCATGGAGGTCGTTCGATTGCTGCCGCTTGCGCAAAGCGAGATCAGAACCGCCGGAAGCAGCTTCCTGCGCGACGCCTTTCGAAACGAAGCCAAGGCCGGAGAGCCAATCTTCGGAGACGACCTTATGGCTGCAGTTTTGGCCGGTGGATATCCCGAGGCGCTGGGCCGCAAAACCTTGAGCCGCAGACAGGACTGGTATGCGGATTATATCCAGGCGATCGTTCAACGCGACGTTCGTGATGTCGCGCAAATCGAGCAGATTGCTCAAATGCCGCGCCTGCTACGCATTCTGGCGGAGCATTCGGGACAGCTGGTGAACTATTCCCGGATTGGTGCGGCCATTGGGATGAACCACATCACAACGCAAAAATATGTCGGTATCTTCGAGAGCCTGTTCCTCGCTCGAACCGTACAACCCTGGTTTTCTAACAAACTGAAACGTCTCACGAAGACACCGAAAATACATTTCCTCGATTCTGGTCTTCTTGCATCCCTTCGTGACCTCTCTCTCGACCGCCTCCACGACGACAGGGGTCAGTTCGGGGCATTGCTGGAGACTTTCGTTTTTGCCGAGATCCTTAAACTCGCCAGCGGCGGGCAAACCCGCTTCGAGTTTTCGCATTTTCGTGACAAGCAGCAGAACGAAGTCGATATCGTCATCGAAGATAGAAGGGGGCGGATCGTCGGTATCGAGATAAAGGCGGCAGCATCCGTCTCCAATTCCGATTTTTCGGGATTGCGAATATTAGCCGAGGCATCCGGAGAACGGTTTGTTTCGGGCATGGTCTTGTATGACCACCATAAGGTGATCCCTTTCGGGGAACGTTTGTCCGCTGTTCCAATATCGGCATTGTGGCGTTAGCGCGTGAGAATTTCGCTTCAGTCTTCAGACCCGAGTATTCTTGAGACATACAGTTTCGATAACAGATAGGCCTCAGGTTCAATTCCCTTCAAGACCAAAGGTGTCTCGGGCTATAACAGCTTTGCGCCTCCATTGCGGCCATCGTGTAGATCGAGCTCTGATCCCAGAAGCGGCCGCTCTGCAGAGCCGGCAACATCAGCCTTGAAGTCAAGCCGTTGCGAAGGCAGCGAACGGTGAGGCGACTTTCTCCTCGTGGTCGCGCAGCCGTTCCAAATTCTCCGTCCGCGACGTATCATTCGGAGGCGCATTGGGCGCGATGCTTAGAATCGCAACCACCCAAGCGACAACACAGGAGTCGGCCGATGACAAGCACACGAATTTCGCAGAGTGCCTGACATGGGCACGACTTCTCGCCCCAGAACCACCGGTGTGCGGCAATTCCTTGATCTTGAGCAGCAGCGCGATTGGATAGCGGGCAAGATCGACTTGCCGGACGCGGGCGACCGCTCAGAGTCCCTGGAACAGCGCTTCAAATATGTCGCTCGATTTGAGAAGCTCCTTAGTCGCCCGCAAGCGGGGGAAGTGCTGGACATTCTCGGGCTATACGGTCCAAACTGCATTCCGATAATGCGCAAGACCGAGCGCCACTATTGGTCGGTTTCCTGTCTGCCATCCACGTCGGACAAGCCGCTTGTACGCGTCAATGCGAGCTGGATGGAGCTCTTCACGCTCTACGCCCACGGCGATGATATCCGAGCCAGATTCATCGTGCATCTTTCGGATTTCACTACAGATGGTTCAGCGACGCCGAGCCGGGTGGACGAACAGTTTCTCGAGCAAAGTGTCGCGATGCCAGAACACGTCAGTTATTTCTTCCCGCATGGTGCGGACATTTTCGGCATCAATGTGCGCGGCTCTGTCTCGATCCGCACATTCCTCGCGAGCCGCCGCGTACTGAGCGCCATTCGCACGTTCAACCTGACGCACATGAACCGGGGGCGGAACGCCTATCAGGCGAGCCATTGCTACAGCGTGGCGGATTACATGCAGGCAGATTAAGGGGTTCGCCAACGCACGCCATTCTGGTGAACTCACCGTCGCCGGTGGCGGCCGCATCTCGCGAGGTCGAAAAGACAACTGAGGCACACTCGCGCTTGACCAGCTCGGCCAAACGCGAGCACCCCCATCGCGCCGACGTGGTCGGTGGCATCTTCCCGAACCTGCAGGATGCGGTCGATAAGGCCCCATTCCAATGCCTCTTCCGCCGTCATGAAGCGGTCGCGATCCATCGCTTGCTCGAATTCTTCGTAGGTGCGGCCGCAATGCTCGGCGTTGCGTACTCCTAAAGGGATGAGACGCGCTGAAGGCGTCTCTGCGGACACCGACAATTGAAATTGTCGCCCGCATACGCCAAGTTGAACGATCAGTGCATCAGACCTCTTCGAGGGTAAACCCAGACCTAGAAGGCGCGTCGCATGCGAAACCTAAAGTATGCATTTTGGGGCCTGCTCGCGCTATTGGCCATGCTGTGGTTCCTTGCGGAACCATCGTTCATCCCGTCCGCCAGCTTCTTTGGGCTTCGCGCAGCAATGATGCAGTTTACCGGCATTGTTGCCATCGGTTGCATGAGCCTCGCGATGGTCTTGGCCCTGCGACCGCGCTGGCCCGAAGCTTGGTTTGGCGGCCTCGACAAGATGTACCGTCTGCACAAGTGGCTCGGCATCGCGGCGCTTGTCGTTGCCATCGTTCATTGGCTCTGGGCCCAGGGCCCTAAATGGGCAGTGGGTTGGGGCTGGCTCGAGCGTCCAGTGCGCGCCGAGCGGCCTCTAATCGACAACCCGGTCGAGGCATTCCTGGCGGGTCAGCGCGGATTCGCGGAGACCGTTGGTGAATGGGCCTTTTATTCGGCCGTGCTCCTCATCGCGCTGGCGCTCATGCAGTATTTTCCTTATCGGCTGTTCTATAAGACGCACCGCCTTCTTGCCGTCGCTTATCTGGCTCTCGCACTCCACGCGGTCGTGCTTACCAGGTTCAGCTACTGGACATTGCCTATTGGCTGGTTGACAGCGGTGCTGCTTGCCTATGGCACGTGGGCGGCCGTCATTGTCCTCCTGCGCCGGGTTGGGGCGGACCGGCAAGTGAAGGGCACGATCGCCTCGCTCCGCTATTATCCAGGCGTGCGCGCGCTTGAAACCGAGATCGAGGTACCGCGAGGTTGGCCTGGGCACAAGCCCGGCCAGTTCGCCTTCGCGACCTCCGACGTCGAGGAGGGCAGCCATCCCTACACCATCGCGTCGGCATGGCATCCCGAAAGCCCAAGAATTTCCTTCATCACCAAGGAACTGGGCGACCACACCAGCCGCCTGCGCGAGAAACTCTGCGTCGGGCAAGACGTGAAAATTGAAGGACCCTATGGCTGCTTTACCTTTGATGACGATTGCCAGCATCAGATCTGGGTCGGCGGCGGAATCGGCATTACCCCCTTTGTCGCGCGCATGAAACACATGGCCTTGCAGAAGGGCGAACCCGACTGGCCTGAGGGGCAGACGGCGGACCTGTTCCACAGTACCGCCGATGTCGATGAAGAAGCCCTCGCCAAGCTCGCAGCGGATGCCGAGTCCGCTGAAGTCCGATTGCATGTGTGGGTCGATGCGCGTAACGGTCGCCTGACAGGCGAGGGCATTCGAGCCGCCGTTCCGAAGTGGCGTGAAGCGAGTATCTGGTTCTGTGGCCCAATCGGTTTCGGCGAAGCGCTGAAACGCGACTTCGCCGCGCACGGCTTTCCCGTGGCTCGGCGGTTCCATCAGGATCTCTTCGCAATGCGGTAAGCCATTAGGCCAATCCACACTGCGATGCGGTGGTCCAGCTGTCAGGCCACCTGATTAATCCTCAGGGCCAGACCGCGATCGTCCAAGGAGTTAGCGCGATGCGGTGGATGTAGCGACTTCTGCTGGTCTGTCTCCCGAAAAAGTTGCTTGAGGTAGGTTGGTTGGCGTCGCGATGCGGATGCTGCCCGGATCCTTCGCGACCTTCTACTCGAGCATAAGGACACGGCGGCACGGCGATCGCCTGCTACGGCGCCGCAAGCCACTGGCTGGGGATACTGTCAGCCGCACAAGACGAATTTTGGACGTCAAAGCATCGGAGCACATGAGCATGCGTCTCGAGATGAACTCGGAAGGCTTCAACAAGCGAGACCCAGGTCAGTGTTAGCGCGAGAAGAAGTTCCAGGCAGATAACGAGCTTCTTTCGGTCGACCATGCCGCTCAACGGAGCCAGGAAAAGGCGCCCGACACCGCCACTCGCCTGGATCTGTGCATCAGTCGGGTCGGTAGCACGCTTTCCGCGGCTCTGAGCCTTGCCAACCTT
>UBOA01000007.1:0-119432 GCA_900466985.1 Hyphomicrobiales bacterium | reverse complement strand
CCCAGGCCCGCAACGACCGAGAGCAACTCTCGGATCATTTACAAGAAAGCCGCGTCGAACTCTCCGACCTCTCGGCCTGTTCCCCATCCCCCCGAAGTCATCCACAACTCATAACCTCGGTCTCGCGGGGTGTTCGTGCGCGTGTCTGTGATCATGCTTTCCCACAGTCGAAGGATATTCCGCAACGTCAGGCCCGGAATGTTCTGAAAGTTCATTCCGTAAAGTCCTGCGAACACCTGCTGGCGTTGGCGTCCCGTCATTAAAGCTTCATGCAGCTCTGCCATCACCTCATGACGATGCCGAATCCAAATCCCGCCGAAATCCGTCCCGTGTCATCCCGCATCTCACCAACTGCCTCGCCGCGCCTTGCGGCATTGGCGGAAGCCGTTCTCCTTGGAGGCACCAAAGCGCGAACATCGCTGCGTCGGCGCCTTGATAGCGAATTAGTCGCAAAAGCGCCAAGGGACTATCAGACCGAGATCGACGTTGCCGTCGAGCGCATCATCGTGGATGAGTTGAACCGATCCTTTCCCACCTACGCGATCAAAGGCGAAGAAGCAGTCGGCAACCGGAACGCAAAGGACGGCGTGCCTGTCATCTATATCGATCCCATCGACGGGACGACAAACTTCGCCTGGGGCATTCCCCATTTCGGCATGACAATCTCGATCGTCGAGGACGGTGAACTTGTCGCTGGCGTCGTTTACGACGCGATGCTCGACGAACTTTTCAGCACGGAGCTCGGCGGCGGAGCCTATTTGAATGGCGAGCGGATCCAGTGTGTGAGCTCGAAGGGAGTTGAAGACGTGCTCGTAGGGGCCGGCCTGCCGATTCCCGGGCAATTAAAAGCCGTGCCGGAAGACGTGTACTTCAACGCGCTCAAGCGGTTGATGGCCACAACCGCCGGCGTGCGGCGGCTGGGTTCGGCGGCCTTGTCGATCGCCTATGTCGCCTGTGGTCGCCTGGACGGTTTTTTCGAGGATGGATTGTCGTTACACGACTATGGCGCTTCCGCACTGTTGGTACGCGAGGCAGGCGGCAAGATATCGGCATTCGATGGTGGACCCGTCACCACAAACGGCGACATCCTCGCGGGAAACCGGGCTTTACACCCCTGGCTCGTCGAAGGCTTTCAGGCCTGATCCTCAATCAGAAGGCGTTCCAGGCCGACCGGATCATCCGTCGTGATCTGGTCAGCCTTCAGATCCAGGAGACGTTTGACGCCCGGCAAAGCGGAGGGGACGGCGGAGTTGATGGTATACGCGTCGACGAGCCGCCCTGCCTCGTGAAATGCGCCGATCGCGTCGTAGCCCACCTGATCCGCCAAAAGGACCAAGCGGTGATCGAGATAGATCATCTTCGCGCGCGGCACGGCTCGTAGCGCACCGGCAACGAAGCCCACGAAATCGCGTGTTTCCATCAGCCGCTCGATGACACCATCGTGGCAGGGGTCGTAGCCGATAGCCATGTCGGGCACCGCCTGCGAGAGCCGCTCGACGGCAACAGAGTCACCGCCTGAAAGAATGACTGATCCGGCAACAGGCGAAATAGCCGCCGCGAATGCGGTGACGTCGGCGTCACGGATGACGTCGGAATTTTCTTTCAGGTCAAGCTGTAAGCGCGCCCTCGGATCCCGGCCGACCTGAGCCAACAGGTGCCCGAGATCCGCAAGCATCATGACCTTGTGTTCGCTCGGCGCCCCGACGGGATCGCGAAGATATAGGCCACGCAGGTAAGCCTCGGATGCCGATCGAACCGGGCCGGTGCCGGTTGTCGCCGCATCAAGTGTCTCGTCGTGCAGCACCGCAAAGCCATCACCGTCAAAGCGCATCAGATCGACCTCGACGCTGGCGCCGAGTTCCATGCCTTCCACGATGCGCGCGCCGGTAAAGGAGATGTCGCCGGCAAATCGATGCCCTCGGTGCCACTTCAGCCAGGTACGATGCTCGGCTCTGTCGATCGCAAGTCCACGGCCCTCAAGCACGGCCAAACACCCGATTGTTCTCCTGTGTCGGGACCGCGACGGCTTCGTGAACGAGCCGGTTGTCTCGGAACGCCCTGAAGGCGGCCGTCACCGGTTCCACCGACGTCCCCTTCGTCCAGCCACTGTTACTTGATGTCATCGCTTTCATTCTTGTTCCGTCGTTGAGATCGACGTCGACGGTCTTATGGGTGCCAAAATCGATGCTGCGGTGAACGATGCCGCTACCCATTCCCTTCGCGGCGACAAGTGACAATGCTTCCGGTCGGATCGCAAGTACGATTTCTCCGTCCCCAACTGGAACAGGGAGCGTAAAGGCTGCATGCTGGCTGATGCCATTCCTGACCGTGGTGCGAATAAAGTTCATCGAACCGATGAACCCGGCGACAAATTCGGTCTCCGGCTCGCGGTAAATGCGATCGGGCGGCGCAATTTGCTCGGTGCAGCCATCGCGCATCACGACGATCCGGTCGGCGAGCGCCAATGCTTCATCCTGCCCGTGCGTGACGAAGAGTGTCGTGATGCCAAGCCGCTGCTGGATGTCGCGTACCTCCTCGCGCAACCGCTCGCGGAGGTGCTGGTCCAGGCTGGCGAAGGGCTCGTCGAGCAGCAGGATCTTGGGTTCGAGCACTAGCGAGCGGGCCAGCGCCACACGCTGCTGCTGGCCACCTGAAAGCTGCGTGGTGATGCGCCTGCCGTAGTCGGCAAGACCAACGAGCGCCAGCGCCTGTTCGACGCGCTCTTTTATCTCGGCCCTGGGAAGGCGGCGAAGCTTGAGGCCGAATGCAATATTGTTGAAGACGTCCATATGCGTCCACAGGGCATGGCTTTGGAACACCATGCCTGTCGGACGTTTTTCCGGCGGCAGTGACGTAACATCCTTTGCATCTATCAGAATGCTTCCAGCTGTCGGTGTTTCGAAGCCGCCAATCATGCGCAGCAATGTCGACTTGCCTGATCCGGAAGGACCAAGCAAACAGACCAGTTCACCATCCTCGACATCCAGGGAGATATCGCGGACCGCATAGGTGGCGCCGAAGCTCTTGGATATCCCTTTTATGGTCAAGCGTGCCATCTGAAGCCCTTCCTGGCGCTATCCGCCGCAATGAACATCACGCTCCCAGCCCCCGTGCAAAAGTGCCGGTGCCGACCACTCTCCGGGCAAACATCATTGCAACGAAAGAGGGAACCCACAACATCACCGATAGGACGGCGCCATACTGAACGACGATCTGGTTGTTGATGAAGATGACCATCAGAACCGGCATCGTGCGGATCTGCGGCGCGCCGATCAGCCACGCCCCTTCGGTTTCGTAGAACGTCCCGACAAAGGTTAGCAAGACGGCGGCCGCGATCGTTGGCGCCGCCTGCGGCAGGGTAATCGACCAAAAGACACGCAAGGGGTTTGCCCCAGCGTCGCGCGCGGCTTCTTCCATTCGGTGATCGACGTTCTGGAAAGCCGCCACGGGAATCCAGATCATCAGCATCAGCGTTCCGACCAGTTGAATGAGAACCACGCCCCAAAATGTGCTGACCAATCCGATCTGCAGAAAGATGCCGGCGATCGCCACCAGAAGCCCGAATTTCGGGAACGCATGCGAGGCAAGAAACGACAGAAAGAGAACATTCCTGCCCGGAAATTTCATGCGCGCGAAGGCATAGGCGGCCGGGAGACAGATTACCGCTGAAAGAATGGTCACCGTCGTCGCAAGACGAAGGCTGAGAAAGAGGGCATCCCACACATCGGTGCGCGACAATGTCAGCGACCAGTAGCGCAGTCCGAACTGTTGGGGGATCACAGCCGGGTAGCGCCAGACCTCGCTGAAAGCCCAAGTTCCGACGACAACAAGCGGCAAAGCAATGAACAGCGTCAGCAGCAACGCCAACAGAACGCCGATCCAATCCGCCTCCGCGACGGCAAGCCTTCCGGGCCGCATCACGCGCCTCCCCTGTTGCGGGCGATCGAACGCACGTAAAAAACTCCGAAGACAAGGCAGAAGCCGAAGGCGATGACAGCCTGCGTGAGAGCGTTCACGGGGTCGTTCATGTCCGAGAACGTCCGCTGCATGAAGGGCCCCATCATCTCCGGCGATGCCGGCCCGAGTAGATAAGGCAGCGTGAAGGACGAGAAGATGCCGAGGATTGCAAAAGAGGTGGTAACGAGCAGCGAATTGCCCATCAGCGGCATGATGATCGACAGGAAGACGCGCAGCGGCGAGGCGCCGACGTCACGTGCGGCTTCGATGGAGCTCTTTGGGATATTTCCCAGTCCAGCCGTCAGCATGAGGACGGTAAGCGGCAGGTTATCCCAGACGAGGCCGATAACCGGTCCCCACGGAGTCAGGTAGGGCGACGGCAGCTTCGGCAACCCAACGGCATTCAGTAGCACATCCACGGCGCCATTGGGGCCAAAGGTTCGGATCAGCGCATAGGACAGAATGATCGAGGGCACGAACATCGGAAAGATGGCAAGCCCTTGCACATAGGCCGAGAGCGGCCCGCGGGAAAACCGGAGATAGAGCGCGATCGGCAGGCCAATTGCCAGAAGCAGCACTCCGCAAACCAGCGTCGTCCAGAGCGTGATCCAAAGGTTGGCACGACTGTACTGGTCGCTGAAAAAGAACTGGTAGGAGGCGAAGGATATCGCCGATGCGCCACCCGGCTGCGCGACGAAGATCGTGCTGGCGACCGCCGACAGGATCGGGTAGATGATCAGCCAAGCCAGGAGGAGCACAGGCAGGGCTACCAAACTAATCCCCACCCAGCCTTGGCTGCTCACTGGCGCTGACAATCGCGCCAGCAGCGGAAGTGATACTGACCTGCGCATCAGGTGCGGCTGATACCCGGTGCGACGTTGCGATACCAACCGTCGTTGATCGTGGTTTCCCAATCACCGCCCGGGAAGGTGGGGATGGTCGCCGGGATGACATCGGCATACTTCTCGCGCAACTCGTCCGAGATATGCTCCCAGGATACGCCCGGGAAACCGCCGACTTCGGTGATGATCGCTTCCTGCATTTCCTTGGTCAGCAGGAAGGCGGCGAGCTTCATTGCTGCGTCCTTGTTGGCGCCGTTCGAGAACACCGTCATGCGGGAGAAGCCGCCGCACAATGCGAGATCGCCCAGTTGAACGAGACCAGTTGTGTCCGGTAGAACACCTTGCGAGATCGCCTGCAGCACCTGGTCGGACCAGACGGGCGTCATCGTCACGACGCCTTGCGCCAGAAGCTGGATCGACTGCGTGTTGCCGGCCGTATAGGCACCCTTCTCGAAGAGCGATGGCGCCAGACCGTTGAGAATTGCCCAGGCTGGCGTCAATGCCTGGTTGGCGTAGTCAGTCGTGAAGTTGTCGATCGTGAACTTCTTCGGGTCACGGCCGTTGGCTTCATGAATGGCGCGGCGAACAAAGTTCGCGCCGGAGCCTCCCTTATCGGGACGATTGTAGATGAACTGGCCCGGATTTGCTTTGATCCAAGCCGTCAGCTGTTCCCAGCTTTTGGGTGCATCTTTCGGATCGAGTTTGGTCTTGTCGTAGGCCAGCAAGACCTGCGAGCCACGATAGGGAAGCGAATACTTGTTGTCGAACGCGAGTGGGTTGACGTGGCCGAATCCTTCGACGTTCTGCGCCGAGAATTCGACCCAGAGACCGGCTTCAGCGCCCGCCGGGGGAAGACGTGGATCGAAGCTCTCGAAGATATCTGCCTTCGGATCCGTCTTCGTCTTGAGCGCTGCCAGAACACGGTCTGCAATCGCGCGCAAACCGGTGTTGTCACCTCCGTCCGTAATCTTCACGGCCAAATCCGGATGAGCCTTTTCGAAGGCGGGGCGGACGATGTTGTTCCAGAAGTCGATGATATTCGCGTCCGATCCGCTGTAGAGATCGATCGTCTTTGTCGCGGCCGATGCCAGGCGTGGCAGCACCAGCATGCCGGCGGCAGCGGTTGTGGTGACAAGGAAGTCGCGTCTGTTCATAGCCCTCTCCATTGGCTCGCGTGCAGAAGGCCGTGCTACGCCCGCCGCGTCACAGACTCATGACAGTAGGGCCGATTTAGTCGAAATATTGCGGCATTGTGGAGCAGGTGCGCAACTGCTCCATAATGCCGGAGTACTGTGATGGGGAGCGATGTCGAAGGGAGCTTACGGCTCCCAAAAAGAATGCTCGTCGCCGCGCCGAAGAGGCGGGATTCATGCTTGTCAGGAATCCCGACACTGAGGGCGGGTGGATACTTGCTTGCGGACGGCGAAGCCCGGCTCTCTTCGAGCCGGTAGCGGCGTCTCTTCTCGCTCACGGGAAATTCGCAGTCCGCATTCGACAGGCTCGGCATTGGAAAGTCTTTGTCTTCGACGGCGCAGCCCGATTGGCTAATTTGTGCATTTGAGGTTATAGAGCCGCCAGCAAATGAAGACCAACATCTGAGAGCATAGCATGACAACCCAACATCCGGCCCGCCCAGGCGCTACCGGCGCCGCGCCGGACGGCCTGCCCGGAAGCGATCCGGTCGTCGAGGCGCATTCGGTGCCGATGGTGGCCTTCCAGAGCGCCGGGAAGCGTTACGGACCAACTGGCGAAGGTGGGTTCACCGCCGTCGAAAGCGTCGATCTCACAGTTGGACGCGGCGCCATCACCGGCATCATCGGTCGCTCCGGCGCCGGCAAGTCGACACTCATCCGCATGGTCAACGGGCTTGAAACGGCAACGTCGGGCAAGGTGCTCGTCGATGGCGTCGATGTCGGCGCCCTTGGCGAGGACGGGCTGCGAGGCCTGCGCCGCCAGATCGGCATGATTTTCCAGCATTTCAACCTTCTGTCGTCGCGCACGGCCTTCGACAACGTGGCGCTGCCGCTGGAGATAGCAGGCGTCGATAAAAACGCGATCCGCGCCAAGGTCGGGCCGCTGCTCGATCTCGTCGGCCTCGGCGACAAAGCAGGCAGCTATCCTTCCGAACTCTCGGGCGGCCAGAAGCAGCGCATCGGCATTGCCCGCGCGCTGGCGACGGAACCGAAGCTGCTGCTTTCCGATGAGGCGACCTCGGCGCTCGATCCGGAGACGACGCAGTCGATCCTCGAACTCCTGAAGCAGATCAATGCCGATCTCGGTCTCACCGTTCTCCTGATCACGCACGAGATGGAGGTGGTGAAAACCATCGCCAGCCATGTGGCTGTCATCGATGCCGGCCGCATTGTCGAATCCGGCCGCACCTTCGATGTCTATACCAACCCACAGCACGAGACGACGCGCACGCTGCTCGCCTCGGCCCTGAAATTGCCGAACTGGCTGCGCTCCGCCGTCAAGCCGCAGCCATCGGCCGGCGATCGTGTGCTGGTCCGGCTGGTGTTCTTCGGCGACACGGCCTTTCAACCTCTGACCGGCCGGCTGGTCACCGAGCTCGGCTCCGACGTCAATATCCTCGCCGGTGCAATCGAGGAGATATCGGGCGAACCCTTTGGCTCGCTCGTCGTCTCCTATTCGGCGGATCCGGATGTCGTCGCGCGCGCCAATCGCTTCTACACTGAGACGGGTCTCGCTACGGAGGTGCTCGGCTATGTCGCCTGATATGCTCTTCAACCTGCTCTCCAAGGCCCTGATGCAGACCCTGCAGATGGTCTTCGTCGCCGGCATCGTCGGGTCGATCATCGGCCTGCCGATCGGCGTGTTTCTGGCCACATCTGGCAAGGGTGAGCTGTTTCCGGCGCCGAAGACCAATCGCGTGCTGGGCTTGATCGTCAACGCCGCACGTTCGACGCCCTTCATCATCCTGGTCGTTGCCATCGTGCCGCTGACGCGGCTCTTGACCGGCACATCGATCGGCACATGGGCGGCGATCGTGCCGCTGACCATCGCCACCATTCCGTTCTTCGCGCGCCTGGTTGAATCTGCCATCCGCGAGGTCGACAGGGGCCTGATCGAGGCCGCTCGCGCCATGGGCGCGACGCCGTTCCAGATCGTCTTCAAGGTGCTGCTTGCGGAAGCACGGCCCAGCATCCTCATGGCCTTGACGATGACCATCGTCAGTCTGATCGGCTATTCGGCCATGGTCGGTGCTGTCGGCGGCGGCGGACTGGGCGACCTCGGCATCCGCTTCGGCTACCAGCGCTTCAATCCCGAGATGATGGTCCTCGTCGTCGCAGTGCTGATTGTGCTCGTGCAGGTCGTGCAGAGCGCCGGCGACGGGCTTGCCCGGCGCTTCGACAAGCGCAACCGGAAGAACTGATCTTTTACACGCATACCCCGTAAACATACCAAGGAGTCTCCCATGAAGAAGTTCATCATCGCCGCCGCGGTTGCGGCCTTTGCAGCCGGCTCGGCCTTCGCCGAGGATATCAAGGTCGGCGTCACGCCGGGCGAGCACGCGCAGATCATGGAAAAGGTCGCCGAAGTCGCCAAGACCAAGGGCCTGAACATCGAGATCGTCGAGTTCTCCGACTATGTCGTGCCGAACCAGGCGCTTGCCGATGGCGACATCCAGGCCAACTCGTTCCAGCACCAGCCCTATCTCGACAACCAGATCGCCGACCGCAAGTTCGATCTCGTCAGCATCGGCACGACGATCACCACCCCGATGGGCGTCTACTCGAAGAAGGTTAAGAGCCTCGACGAACTGAAGGAAGGCGCTACCGTTGCCATCCCGAACGACCCGACCAACGGCGGTCGCGCGCTTCTGGTTCTGGCTAGCAAGGGCCTAATCAAGTTCAAGGAAAACCCGGGCATCAAGGTGACGGTCGCCGATATCGTCGAAAACCCGAAGAATATCGAGTTCGCCGAGATCGACGCCGCCCAGCTGCCGCGCTCGCTTGAAGACGTCGATGCCGCCGTCATCAACACCAACTACGCCATGGAAGCCGGCCTGCATCCGAAGACCGACGCCATCGCCATCGAAGGTGAAAAGTCACCCTATGCCAACGTCATCGTCGTCCGCGCCGCCGACAAGGACGCGCCCTGGGCCAAGACGCTGGTCGAGTCCTACCATGATGAAAGCATCCGCAAGTTCATCAACGAGCAGTTCAAGGGCGCCCTGATCCCGTCCTGGTAAGATCCTGCTTGATCAGGTGAAGATATTGATCGGCCCGGCTTAGCCGGGCCGATTTTCATTCGTTAAAGGTATCTTGCCAAACACGGACCGACATTCGCCGAAGGCTTGGTTTTACAGTGACGATGATCGAGATGTGGGGGTAAAGCCCAATCAGATTTAGCGCAGCCTACGGCTACCGGGTCGGAGAATATGCGCCAGCATCGCCGTGCCCATGTTTGGCGGCCTTGGTGTCTTCGACACTGCTGACGCCAACATTGCCTCCACGAAAAGAAGAAATCCAGTCGACACCGCTGGGCGCACCCTTCTTGTTTCACAATTTATTAAGAGACTGTACTGAAGCTTTCACTGGGCTTGGCAGCGGAATCTCGGGCAATTGGTGAACGGAGCAGTTTTCTTCCTCGTGGTGAATTTCATCATCGCAATCTGCTTTGCGCTGGTGTTCGCCGTCGTGGCCGTACGCAGCCAGTCGCGCCAGGCTGCACTGTGGTTCTCCGCAGGTTTCGCTGTCGCCTCTCTTTCTGCCATAAGTGAACTCTGTGTCGCATATACAGATTTGTCGAAGCTCTTCGCGGTCCTGGCGTTTGCAAGTGTGCTTGGTGGTATGATTCTTCTGCGCGTCGGTATTGGCGAGCTTTATGGCGTCCGGATAAAGCCATTCTGGGCCATATCTTTCTTCGCGGTTTGTATCTTAATCGATCTCTTCATTTATCACCTGCCCCGTAGCACCCTTCGACACGCCATTTCTTATCAAACACCTTTTGCCCTGGTCATTCTCGCAAGCGCTGCGGCGGTCTTCGCTTCGTCACGCCGCGCCAGGATCGATCGGGTCCTCGGCTATCTGCTGACCGCAACCGGTCTACATTTCTTTGCAAAGGCTGCGCTGGCGGTGACCGCCGGTGCTGGTACAGCAGCGACCGATTACATTCACACGAACTACGCATTGATTTCTCAAGGATCAACCGCCGTACTAATCGTAGCGGTGGGACTGACACTGCTTTCGGTGCTGGTCCTCGATATCATGGCTGACGAACGCAGCAATTCCGAAAGGGACGTTCTTTCGGATCTTGCCAACCGCCGCGGTTTCGAGAACGGTGTCGCCGCCGCCCGCCTGGTCGCACCTGCTGCCCGGCATTCTGTCATCACCTGCGATATTGATCGCTTCAAAAGCATCAATGACACGTTCGGGCACCATGCCGGAGACAAAGTGATCCGCGCCTTTGCCGACCTCCTCAAATCCAGTGCCGCGCCGAATTTCGTCGTCGGGCGCATTGGCGGCGAGGAATTTGCCGTGTTCATGCCGAACACAACGGTCGAAACAGCCATGCTGTTTGCCAGCTCTGTACGACGCGGAGCGACGGGGATCACTGTGGAGGGGTTGCCTCCAACATTGACCGTTAGCGCGAGCTTCGGTGTTGCCGAAATTCCCGTCGGAGAGAGCCTTGACGACGGAATGCGCCGGGCCGACATGGCGCTTTACGAAGCAAAGCGAGCCGGCAGAAATTGCGTTAGACAGGCCCGACAAGCCCGCTCTGGGTCGCCGGATATTCGTCTGGTGACTTGAGACCGACCGTTCGGGCCGCCGAACTGGTTTTCCGTTTAGCCGACATCCAAAGCAATGCCTGCTTTTTCCGGCCTGCGTGAGACCATAGCGCAAAGTCCGCGGAAGCGGCGCCCTCACCCCATCCGCTCGGACTTGAAGGAGTCGGGGCTTGGCGGAAAGACGATCGTCTTGTTCCCGTTCATGAAGAGCCTGTGATGGATGTGAGCGTGGATCGCCCGCGCCAGGACCTGGCTTTCCACATCGCGGCCGATCGAGACGTAGTCTGACGGCGATTGCGCATGGGTGACTCGCGCGACATCCTGTTCAATGATCGGCCCCTCGTCGAGATCCTCTCGTCACGTAATGTGCTCCACCTTATCAAGTGGAGATTTCCATGCACGACACGAAAACGATCATGGTCGCTCAGTTATTTATTTCAGGAATGATGGCATTCCTCATGATCGGCTTCTTCGGCCTTATCCACGCGACCTCAGTTCCGGCGTGGCTTGCTGAATGGGCCAACGCTTTCATTGCCGCCTGGCCCGTAGCGTTCATCCTGTCCCTGGGTGTGGGAAAACTTGGGTTCAAGCTCGCCGTCGTGTGCCGAAGACACATCTGAACTCTGAGTCGAGGGAGCCGTTAGTTGTACGAGCTGCCTGTGCGGCTGCCCCGCACAGATCAGCATTACTGGAAAGCGCGGCAAGCCAATGCGAAGGCCAAGCCCGATCTTGAAGTCGAATCCGCTACATCGGTTCGCCTGCAGTAATCCGCCGTTCTCCCTCGTCAAACAGGTGGACGGCATCATGCATCGGAGCAATCCGCAGTATCTCATCGGGGGTCGCTCTGATCCTTTCACGAAAGACGCAGCTGATCGTTTGGGTACCAAGACGGGCTATCACCAACGTCTCCGATCCCGTCGGCTCGACGACAACGGTTTTCACTTCGATGCCATTCGGGTCGAGCCTGATGTGTTCCGGGCGAATGCCGTAGGTGACGGCGCCGGGTGGGCGCCGCTCACTTGGCAGGACGAGCCCGTCTTCTGTCCGGAAGCCCTCATTCGTCATGCTTCCCTTGAGGAAGTTCATGGCGGGAGAGCCGATGAACCCCGCGACGAAGAGGTTGTTCGGGCGATCGTAGAGCTCGAGCGGCGAGCCCGACTGTTCAATCAGACCGTCCTTCATCACGACGATCTTGTCCGCCATCGTCATCGCCTCGATTTGATCGTGCGTGACATAGATTGTCGTGGTCTGCAACCTCTGGTGCAGCTCTTTGATCTCGGATCGCATCTGGACACGGAGTTTGGCATCAAGGTTCGACAGCGGCTCGTCGAAAAGGAAAACGGCAGGATCCCGAACGATCGCGCGGCCCATGGCAACGCGCTGCCGCTGGCCGCCTGACAATTGCTTCGGATAGCGCTCGAGAAGGGCCTCAAGGCCCAGGATCTTGGCAGCGTTGCCGACGCGCTGATCGATCTCCCCTTTCGGCATGCGCTTCAGCCGCAATGAGAACCCCATGTTCTTGGCGACAGTCATATGCGGATAGAGGGCGTAATTCTGAAACACCATGGCAATGTCGCGATCTTTTGGCGCCAGCTCGTTGACAATATGCTTGCCGATCTGGATCTCGCCCGAGCTGATGTCTTCCAGACCGGCGATCATTCTGAGCAGGGTGGATTTGCCGCAACCCGAGGGCCCGACGAGCACGACGAACTCGCCATCGCGAATATCGACTGAAACGCCCTTGATAGCTTTGAAGGCGCCGTAATCCTTGCGCGCGTTATTCACTCTGACATGGGCCATTTGCGTCCTCCCGGGTCACTCTCAAAGCGTGTTCAAGACGTTTCTGAGGTAGGCAAGGCCGAGGCGTCCGCCCTCTTTTCGCGCTTCGAGATCCTTGCCCGGCCATCCGTAGGCGGCGTCCTCATGCTCGATCGAAAGGGTACCGGTGAAGCCGTTGATGCGCGCTTGGCGCAGGAATCGCGACCAGTCGAGGAGGCCCTCGCCTGGCAGCTTGTATTGCCACCAGCCTTTGCCGTGATAGCCGACGGCCTGCTGCGTGACCGCATCGATTGCGGTATCCTTGGCGTGAAGAATGGCGATGCGGTCCCTGACTGCGTCCATCGCGGCATATGGGTCAATGCCAATGCGGATGAGGTGCGAAGGATCGAATTCAAGACCGAAGCGACGGTCGGGTATCCGCTTGAAGAGCTCCTGCCAGCCCTTCGGCGTGGTTCCAATGAAGTTGTCTTTGGGGCCAGGCCAGTTTTCGATTGCGAAGACGAGACCGCTTGCTGTCGTCTTGCTGATCAGCCGATTGGCGAACTCGGCAAAATCATCATAGTTGGCTTCGTCGTCAGCATTGTCGTCGCATCCGGGAAAGATCACGAAGATCGGCACGCCCACTTCGCCGATCGCCTCAGCAAATTCCTCCGTGCGAGCGCGAAGTTCGCTGCGTTTCGCGGGATCGCTGTCGAGTTGATTGCCAAAGTAGGTGATAGAGGAGACGAAGAGCTTGTGGTCGCGAGCGAGTGTTACGGCAGCCCGCACCCTCTCCGGCGTCTTGATATGGCCGCCGACATCGATTTCGATTGCGTCGAAACCGGCGGAGGCAGCGAACTCCACCACTTCCTCGAGCGGCCGATCGTTGAACGTCGACGTGTAAAAGCCAATTCTCATCAAAATCCTCCCAGTGGCATTGCCGGCTGCTTCAGTTGTTCAGACGATCCATGAATTTGAGGGGCGAACGGGTGCGCTGGACGGCGTCGGCCGATGCCAGCATCAGGGCTGCCCCCATTGGCATCGCTGCCGCACCAAGCGCTGAGGCGTCCTCGCCGAGCGAGGCGCGATGCAGCGAAGGCAAAGTGGTGTCTCCCGCCGTCAGATGTTGGTGAACATAGCGCAGCAACTCGTCGATCATGCGGATCGGCAGTCGGCCTCCTATGATGATGGCGTCAGGGTCGACGATCATGCCGATATGCTTGACCGCAATGGCAAGATGCGCACTCATTTCCTTCAGCCACTTCGAAACAAGCGCTCTGCCGTGCGCATCAAGCGTTAGGAGGTCCTGGGGTACGCTCGCACGGATGCCATGCTCGGCCAGGAATTTATAGAGAAAGAAGAGCGTCACCCTTTCGCCGAGGAGATCGACTTTGTGTGCGGTCTTGTCCCGGTGGTTGGCAATGGGCAGCCAGCCGATTTCGCCGCTCAGAGCCCTGGCGCCGCGATGGCCGTTGCCATCGAGCACGAGGCCTCCGCCCAGGCAGGCGTTGATGGCGATATAGAAGAAACTGCGGCTTTCCGCCCCGAGGCCGTAGTCAAGCTCGGCGAGGGCTGCGGCATTCGTCTCATTTTCAATGAAGACCGGATGCTGCGTCAGATTTTCCAGTGCTGCGCGTACGTCGAATTCCATCCAATCTGAGTAGTCGTCAGGCATGCCGAGGAAGGAGATTTCGCCGAGCCAATCCGGCATCGCAAGGCCAATTCCGGCCAGATGTGCGTCGTCGATCAGGCGGCTTCGCTGGAAATGCGATATCGCATCGGCCGTCAGTTGCATGAATTCGGCCGGGCGCACGTAGCGTTTCTCGTGATGGACGCGTGCGCGCACGTTGCCGACGGCATCGACGGCGAGGATCGTCAGATGATCGCGGTCGATGTTGATGCCGATCGCGAAGAAGGCGTCGGGATTGATCTCGAGCTCGATTGCCGGCTGGCCCCTCAACCCATGCCGGCGGCGAGCCTCAATGATCAGTCCCTCGTCAAGCAGGCGATCAACGATCCGGGCAATCGCCGGCTTGGTAAACCCGGTCTGCCTGGCGATCTCGGCACGTGAAATCGGTGCCTGCCGATGGATACAGCGCAGCACAACGGCTCTGTTGTGCTCGCCCGCATCCTCAACATTGGCCCCCGTCAGGTCGGGGGACAATCCGGTGCCGGTTATCTGGTTCATGAATCGGGATCCTTGATCAGCCACGGAAACGCAAACCGTCCTTACCCCTTCACCGCGCCGCTGGTCATGGCACCGAGGATTAGCCGCTGGAGCGACAGGAACGCCACGATCGCGGGCACGACGGAGATCAGGCAGGCGGCCGCAAGCAGCTGGATGGACGAGTCGGTTTGCATGCCACGGAAGTTAAAGATTCCAACGCCGATCGGCATCAGATTGTTTTGTGTGAGCAGAAGAAAGGGCACGAGAAACTGCGACCAGCCTGCAATCACGGTGATGATGAAGACGGAAGCGATACCAGGCGCCGACAGCGGCAGGACGATCCGCCAGAAAACCGAAAACCGGTTGCATCCGTCGATCATGGCCGCTTCGTCAAGACTGCGGGGGATCCCGTCGACTGTGCTTTTCAACAGCCACGTCGCGAGTGGCACGCCAAGAGCAATGTAGACCATCGTCACCGCAAAATGTGTGTCGAGCAGACCGAGACGGTTCATGTAGCGATAGAGCGGCACCATGATGACCAGCGGCGAGATCATCTGGAAGAGCAAAAGACCCATCATCGACAGCCCCTTGCCGCGGAACTGGAAACGCGAGAAGGCGTAAGCGGCCGGCAAGGCGACGATCAGGACGCCGAGACCGCTCAGCGCGGCAAGCTTCAGCCCGTTCCAAAGATAAAGCGGAAAGTAGCTGTTATTGAGCACTGTCACGAAATTGTCGATGGTGGGGTTGTGCGGGATATAGCGTGCCACGCCGCGATAGATTTCGCGTTTGTCACGCAAGGCCATCGACAGGAGATAGCTGAGGGGACCGGCGAAGAAGATGAACATCGCCAGCATGAAGAGGTAGCTTAGGAAATCGCCGGAGCGCGTGCCGGTACGCCTGCTCATTGCTCTTCCTCCTTGGGCAGGAACGATGCGTATACAAGAGCAAGTCCGAGGCTGATGATCAACATCACCACGGAGAGCACACTTCCGCCGGAAAGGTCGTAATTGCGGAAGACGATATTGAACACGTAGAGCGAGATAACCTCGGTCGCGCGCCCGGGACCGCCGCCCGTCAGCGTGATGATGGCATCGAAGGTGTTGAGTGTCATGATCGTGATCAGGATCATATTGACGAGCATGGCTGCGCGCAGCTGGGGGATGGTGATGAAGAAGAACTGCTGCGAGCCCGTTGCGCCGTCGACATCAGCCGCTTCGTAAAGCGAGGGGTCGATCGATTTGAGCGCGGCGTACATGACCACCATCGAGAAGGCAGTTCCGCGCCAGATGTTGGCAATCAGCGCCGACCACGGCGCGATTGCCGGATCGGAAAGCCAGGCGACGACGGGCAGGTGCATGAGCCGCAGGATGCTGTTTAGCGCCCCGTATGGAGCCTCGGAAAACAGCATCTGCCAGATGATACCGCCGGCAATCCCCGGAACGACCCAGGCAATGAGCGCTGTCGTACGCAGGATGGTCGTGCCGAACAGGCCACGCTTTTCGCCGCGCACGACGACGACGGCCACGGCAAGACCCAGTATCTGCTGACCGATGACGCTGCCGCCGACGAAAATGACGGTTGCCCACATGATGTCAGGCAGCTGCGGTGAACTCAGCGTGTTCGATATCGTGCTGAGCGTATAGACCGGATTATCCCCGATCAGCGTTGCATTGGTGAACGACAGGCGGAAAACGTCGATCACCGGGTAGAGATAGAAGATGCCGATGACGACGATCACGGGCATGATCCAGGGCAACGGTGCCCCGGCAAAACGGCGCATGAACGGTCTGCTGTGAGGCGCACTGGCCGCCTCGATGGCAATGGGGCTCATTGGGCTTCTCTGTCCGGGTTTGACACGACCGGCGACGCCCGTCATGGGCGCCGCCGCGATCTCAATCGTTAGAGACGCTTGTAAGCCTCCATCGTCGCGTTGAACGCGGCATCGAGAGCCTCTTCCGGCTTTTTGGTACCGGACAGCACGTCGCCCATCATGATCTGGATCTGGTTGGAGATTTCCGGATAGATCGGGGCGCCAGGACGGGCCTGACCATCGACGAGAGCCCCGGCAAAGGTCTTGTTGGCCTCGGTGGCGAAGACATCATATTTGTCGAAGAGCGTCTTGCGCGTCGGCAACTGCTGCTGCAGCGCGTTGGCCGGTCCCATATAGACTTCGCGAGCAAGGTTGGCGCACATCTCCACCTTGTCCTTGTCCTTGCTGAACGAGGCGATCGTCCATCCGCCGGTACCTGTGGAGCGCTGATCGGCGGTTGGGCCGGGGATCGGCGAGAAGGTCCAGTTCTTGAACTCGTCTTCGTCGAGCGTGACCTTCAACTGGGCATATTGCCAGTTGCCACCGATGAAGAGCGCAGTGGTTCCGGCGGCCGCCGCCGCGTTGAGGTCGTCATAGTTACCGATGGTTGTCACACGCTTCGGCGCTGCACCGGAATCGACGAGGTCCTTGTAATAGGTCAGGGCCTTCAGGAATTTCTCCTTGTTTTCGCCCTCACCGAAGATCGGCTTACCGGAATCGTCGACGAGCTTGCCGCCGAGCGCCCAGTAGTTCGCCAGCCAATCGAAGGTGGATCCCTCGTAGCGGCCGGCGTTGAAGAGTATGCCTTCCATGCCTTGTTCCACCGAAGAAAGGCCGGCCTTCTTCAGGTCATCCCAGGTCTGCGGCGCATCGGCAACGATCGACTTGTTGCGGTAGAGGACGCGAAGGTCTGTATCCCACCACCATGCACGGATCGTCTGGTCCTTGTCGGTAATGCCGTTGCGGATGAAGGGGAAAAGGTCGCTGATCTCGTCCTTCGAGAAATAGGGTGTGAAGTCGGCGAGGACGTGGTTGACCATGAACTGGGAGAGCACGAAGGAGTCGACCGCAGCGCAATCCGGAGCATTTCCGGCCTTGGCCTGCTCGAGCATCTTGGCCTGTTCGGTGCCGATGTCGGCCGACATGAACTGCATCTGCAGTTTCCACTCGGGATGTTTCTTGATGAAGTCGACGAAGAGTTTCTGGTACCCTTCGGCAATAGCCGGATCGGCGTTGTTGGGACTATCGTTCGTGAGCCGTACGACGAGGGTTTTCGGTGCGTCGGCGGCGCCGATCCTGTCCTTTGTCGCGAGCTCCTGGGCAAATGCGGCAGGCACTGAAAATAACATTGTGCTCAGCGCTAGTGCGCTGATGAACGCTCTCTTCATGATGGGTCTCCTCCCCATTTAAACGGATACAGCGTGGTGGTCAGTTGACCTCTCCTCATTTCCATGCTGCATTAATTAGATTAAGTTACTTTGATTTGATGTCAAGCCGCAGCTTGGGAGGATTGAGATGCCGGCGACACTCAACACCAGTTAGCGGATCGCAGCCGCACTTCCCGATCACAAAGAAATCGAGCCATTTCGGGCACCCGCAATGGCGTGGTGAGGTTTTTGCCTGGGCTACGTGACGTGGCCAAATCTGACTTCTATGGAGGAAAAGATGCGCTTACTCATTCTCGGCACCGGTGGGATGGCCAATCAGCATGCTGCAAATTTCAAGGCGATCGACGGCGTGAGTGTCGTTGGTGGGGTCGACGTCGTGCCAGAACGCCTGGCGGTCTTTTGCTCGGAGCACAGCATCCCCAACCATTTCAGCTCGCTGGAGGAAGCCCTTGCCTGGGGCGAGTTTGATGCCGTTGCCAACGTCACGCCCGACCGCATTCACCACCCGACGACGCTTCAGGCGATTGCAGCGGGCAAGCATGTCTTTTGCGAAAAACCGCTGGCGACCGATGCAATAAAGGCGATGGAAATGACCGATGCCATCGAGAAAGCGGGCAAGGTCGGCATGGTCAACTTCACCTATCGCAATTCCCCTGCTCTGCAGAAGGGGCGTCAGATGGTTCTGGCTGGTGAGATTGGGGAAATTCGGCACGTCGAGGCATCGCATCTGCAGAGTTGGCTTGTCGGGCGTCATTGGGGCGACTGGAAAACCGAGAGCAAATGGCTTTGGCGTCTAAGCAAGAAGCATGGGTCGAACGGCGCGCTCGGCGATATCGGCATACATATCGTTGACTTTGCGTCCTACGGCTCGGGGCTGGATGTCGCCCATGTCTTCGCGCGGTTGAAAACCTTCAACAAGGCGCCAGGCGACAAGATCGGCGAATATGATCTCGATGCGAATGACAGCTTCACCATGAATGTCGACTTCACGACGGGGGCGATCGGCACCATCCAGGCAACGCGAACCGCCGCCGGCCAGATGGATCAACTGCGTCTCAGGGTCTATGGCGAGACCGGTTCGATCGAGATGATCTATGACACCGGAAAGTCAACGTTGCGCGCTTGCCTCGGCGAAGACGTTCACACCGCGACATGGCGTGACGTTCCTGTCGATCCGGTGGAGACGAACTATCAGCGGTTCGTGCAGGCCGTCCGGGCAGGCAAGACACAGGAACCTTCGTTCCGCCGCGCGGCAAATATCCAAAAGGTGCTCGATAAGGCGCTTGCCTCCGACATCAGCCACGAAGACGAGGCATTGGCCTGAGCCGGCAGTCGGTGTCAGGCGGAAACGGGCGGCAGCAAGGTGTTGAGGAAGGGTAGCAGTGCCGCCCCCAACGCAACGCCGCCGCCACTGAAGCTTGCGGGTTTCATCGGCGAAATCCATGGCGTCAGGAAGGGCCGCTTGGATGTGTCACGGCGTTCGACGGAGAGCTGGTGAATCAGCGCCTCGATGACGTCTCGCGGAAGGTCGCCGCCGATCATGATGGTGCTCGGCGCGATGAAGCCTGCAATCGCAATGATCGGGTCGAGCAGGTGGCTTGCGGCGTCGCGGATCCACTGGGTCAACTGAGGGGAAGACGCCTCCTCGCCCGCGATAAGGCACTTGAACTCGTCATCACTGACGAGTGCGCGCAGGGCGCCGAAGCCGACCACAGTGTTCAGCTGGACATTGTCGGGGCCGGTCAACATCTCGCCGATGCTGCCTGCGCGTCCATGCATGCCTGAATAAGGGACGCCGCGAACGAGGAAACCGGCCTGCACATCTTCGTCGATGATGATCATTGCCAGTCCACCTTCGGGAGCAGGCGCGCCAATGGTGCGCTCGGCAAGGAGGCTTGCGGTGCACTCATTTTCCACATGGCTGCGAACAACGATCGATGCCGCGTCGAGCTCATCGCTTTCTTGCGAAGTCCAATCATTTGACCCGATTCCCATGCCGATGATCGGCAGGCCTGCATGCCGGCCCACCATGGTCTGCGTGGCTGAAAGGATCGACGGAACTCTTGCTGTCGGCACGAGCGGAAAGTATTGGCGGTCACGGACCTGGCCGCTAAGATCGATAAGGACGGCTTCGCCCTTGCTTTGGCGGACCCTGACGCCGATCGAGAATGCGCCATCTGGGCGTAGTGCAAATTCGGTCGCGGTTGCACCGCTACCCGCGCCGCTTCGCCGGTGAGATGTCACAAGACCTTCGTCACCGAGGCGGCGCAGAATATTGGTGATACCTGGGCCGGTGAGCCCGGAGTGCTGGCCAAGCTCCATGCGGGTCAAGGGACCGTGCCGGCGGATGGCCTCAAGGATGACGCGGATATTTCTGTCGGCGATTTCTCCCGACCGCAAACCGATTGTTTTACCCCGCGTAACGGCCGTTTCCTCTGGTTGGCGTCGTCGCGGCCCAGAACGAAGATACCGCATAACTGTCTTCCCCAAGCACCTGAATGCTTGTGTATCACAAGGAAAACTCTCGCAACTTATTTCTTGTGCGCTTGACGCGAAAACAAAGTTACTTAATCTAAGCGCTGCAACGCGCCCCGGTTGGAGGAGACGAGACGCGGGTGCACGCGGCCTCGTTGCGCGACCAGATTCTCTCCCCGCCCGTCAGTTGCTGATTTTCCGAAGGACCCGCCATGTCTCTCACGATTGCCCAACGTCTTGATCGTCTGAAGGTTCGCACAGCCGAGCTCGCCCACTGGCGCGACAGGCAGAGCATCCTGATCGACGGCTGGACCTTTGAGGGTGAGCCGATTGCGCATCATCAGGATTGGCCACACCGCAAGGGGACAGTTCATTTCGCGACATCGGTAACGGCGCCGCGCGACTGGCCAATCGATGCGATTCGCCTCCAGCTCGATCTTGGCGGTGAGAGCTTGATCACATTGCACTATTCTGGCGGCCGGTCCGAGACATTCGGGCTAGACCCCTATCATCAGGAGTTTCCGATTAAGGGCAGGGAATTTTCGATCAGCACCGAGAGCGTCGCGCGCTTTCCCTTTGGAGAGCCGAACCGGACACCGAGGCTCAACAAGGCGCGGCTTATCTGGCTGGATGAGCCAGTCCACAAACTTCACCTCCTATTGCGGCAAATCGGCGAGGCTGCAGACGTACTCGAAAACCATGAGGTGGTGCCGCACCTGATAGATGCGGCAGAACAGGCGCTTTGTAGCCTCGACTGGCCTTCGGACACATCATCCTATATTTCGCGCACCTCCGATGCGGTGATGCAGCAGAAGATCTGGGAACTGCCGGAGCTTCGGGCAAATCCGGCCGGCCTGACTGAAGTGCAGAGCGCTTTGGTTGGTACGGCTTTCGATGCGCTGATTGCACGACTGAAGGAGCTTCAGACGCGTTTTCCGCCGAACGGCGAGTTGCTATTGACCGGCCATGCCCATATCGACCTCGCCTGGCTTTGGCCCTACGGCGAGACGCGTCGGAAGATGCGGCGCACTTTCAATACCGCGCTTTCGCTGATGGAGCGGTCGGACGACTTCCGGTTCAATCAATCGACTGCCCACTACTACGCGCAGATGGAAGAGGATGATCCCGAGCTTCTCGAGCGCATCAAGAAGAAGGTCGCCGAGGGCAAATGGGAGACTGTTGGCGGCATGTGGGTCGAACCCGACACCAACATGCCGACCGGGGAAAGCCTTGCGCGGCAGGTGCTTTATGGGCAGCGCTACTTCGAAAAGCACTTCGGCTTGCGCCACACGGTTTGCTGGCTGCCAGATTGCTTTGGCTTTTCGGGGGCATTGCCACAGATCTTGCGGCTTGGAGGTATCGACAGCTTCTTCACGATCAAGGTGAACTGGAGCGAGACCAATCATATTCCGTCCGATCTTTTCTGGTGGAAGGGGCTGGATGGAAGCAAGGTACTGACCCATACCTTCGACAATCCCATGCATGGCTATAATGGTTTTGTGCAGCCGGATTGCTTCGTGCCGACCTGGAGGAATTTCCGCGGCAAGACGCAGCACGATACGTCTCTGCTGGCGGTCGGCTACGGCGATGGCGGTGGCGGTGTTACGCCGGAGATGGTCGAACGCGAAGTGCAACTGCGTGACTTTCCTGCTATCCCCAAGGCGCGCTGGGGTACAGTGAAGGGCTATTACGAAATGGCCCACCGCGTTGCGGCGGAAAAGGACCTTCCGGTCTGGGATGGGGAGATCTACCTCGAGCTCCACCGCGCCACGCTGACATCGCAAAGCGGCGTCAAGCGCAAGCACCGCCAGGCCGAACGGGCGCTGATAACAGCAGAGACACTCGCTTCACTCGCTCACCTGCTGGGCGCCGGCAAACCTCAAAGCCTCGAGGCGGATTGGCGCGTCGTCCTGAAGAACGAGTTTCATGACATCTTGCCGGGCTCGAGCATCCGCGAGGTCTATATCGATGCCGAAGAGGAGCTCGACTGGGTTATAGTCAATGCCGGGGTGGAGCAGACCAAGGCTCTCAATTTGCTATCCGCCAATCTTCCCGCAGGTGGAGTGTCGGACGCGTTGATTGCGGTCAATCCGTCACTTGCACCGCGGCCACTTGCTGCGAAGCTCTCCGACGGAACAGTCCTGTCATGCGCCGATCTCGTCGCGCCTCTTTCCGTCGCAATTTTTGATCGCAAGACGCTCAGGCCCGCCGGCGTGCTGAAAGCCAGTGCGCATAGCCTCGAAAACGAGCATTTGTCAGTCGTCATCGGCAAGGACGGCGCCGTTTCAAACCTTGTTCACAAGGCATCGGGAAGGGAAGCAATTGAAGGCGCGGCAAATCAGCTATGGGTCTATCCGGCCGATAAGCCGCGCAATTGGGATGCCTGGGACATTGACGCCGACTATGCCGAAAAGGCTGTCCGTCTCGATAAGCCTGAGAGCATTGCCCTTGTCGAGCAGGGGCCGCATCGTGCCGCGATCCGTGTCGCCTACCGGTACCGGAACTCGACGGTCACGCAGCTTTATGTGTTGACGGCAAACGCGCGCCGGCTTGATGTCGAGACGACGATCGACTGGCATGACCGGCGTACGCTGTTGAGGACGCTGAACCCGGTTGCTGTGCGCTCACGCACCGCCACCTTCGAATGCGCTTACGGCGTCGTCGAGAGGCAAACGCATACGAACACGTCTTGGGAACAGGCGATGTTCGAGGCTGCCGCGCATCGTTTTGTCGATCTAAGCGAACCGGGCTTTGGCGTCGCGTTGCTCAACAACGCCAAATACGGGCACAGCGCGCGCGGCAATGTCATCGGTATGAGCCTCGTGCGCTCACCAATCTATCCCGATCCACTTGCCGACGAAGGCGAGCAAAGCTTCACCTATGCACTGATGCCGCATGAAGGCGCCTGGCATGAAGGAGGCGTTCTGCAAGAGGCGATCGATCTCAATCAGCCACTCGTCACCATCGAGGCAAGCGGTCTGTCGGCAGGCACTCTATCGCCTCTCGGCGTGGATGGCATACCTGCCGCCCTCTCGGGATTGAAGCCTGCCGAGGAGGGAGAGGGTCTGATCCTGCGACTCTACGAGCCCGCCGGCCGACGCGGACGCCTGTCACTTACCTTGCCATCCGGATGGAAGGCTTCAGGAGCATTGAACATCCTCGAAGAGCCGATTGAACGTGTGGGACCCGCAGATATTATGCCGTTTGAAATCCGGACTTGGCGGCTGCAGCCAAGCTAGCAACAGAGGACTAGCGATGTTGTGTATTTTGCCTCCTTGAACGAAGCCGACGTACGCCATATATTCTGCACAGAAAATATGACATCCAACTTGGCAGAATGACGATGGGACAGGCACTCAAGCGACCCGCTCAAAATGAGCCTTTAATTCTGTCCTACATGGACAGGTCCGGCAAGATTGGCATTGCGCAGGTTGCTGATGGTTTTGGAATGTCCAAGGGCCAGCTTGCCGAAACGGCCGGATTATCCCGGGAGACGCTATACAGAGTTGAGCGGAGCAGAGCGGCAAAAGCGCAGGGGCGCCTACGGGAAATGCTTGAAATCATCAGCCGGGTCAGTGACTGGGCAGGTGGCAAAGAACAAGCCATGGCATGGTACCGGGCTCAACCGCTTCCGGCATTTGGCGGACGAACAGCGGAAGCGCTCGTCAAGGACGGCAAGGCCGGGGCCGTCAGGGACTATCTCGATCACATGGCGGTTGGTGGCTTTGCGTGAGGTTTGCCTCAACCTGTTACAGAGCCCATGATCCACGTTGGTCTTTCAAACCGACGAGCGGTGACGGTGCGGCGATCCGTGGCGCCCGCTTCAATCCGCAGGGCGTACCGGCGCTCTATCTCGGATTGAGCATCCTTACGGCTATCAAAGAGGCCAACCAAGGTTTTGCTCACCGTATCGACCCCTGTGTGTTGTGCTCCTATGAAATCGACTGCGAGGACATTGCCGATCTCTCCACCGATGAGGGCCGGAAAGAATTCTCGGTGACGTTGGAGGATATGAGCTGCGCCTGGGCGACCGCGCTTGCGAACGGCAACCGGCCGACCTCCTGGTCAATCTACGACCGGCTTACGGCCAAGGGTATTGCCGGCATTGTTGTTCCGAGTTTTGCGCCCGGCACGGACCCGTCAGACCGCAATCTCGTGCTCTGGGACTGGGGACCGAACCTGCCCCATCGGGTAGCGATCTTCGACCCCAGCGGGCGGCTGCCAAGAGATCAACTATCCTGGCTCTGATGGTGATAATGACGAGGCGGTCGGCGCGGAGAGCACTGCCGCAGTGAGGTTTGCCCACGAACCGTACTTGTTGTATTCCTGAAGGCACGATAATGTATACGTCAGTGAAACATTTCTCGAAGTCCAATGTCATCCAATTCTGATCGGGTCGAGATCGCCCATCGCACGCTCAGGCAAGCCATTATCGAGCAGGCGCTGAAAGCTGGTACCAAGCTCCCCGAGGATGAGATTGGCAGGCATTTTTCGATGAGCCGCACGCTGGTTCGCTCCGTCTTGGCGAAACTCCAGGCCCAGGGACTTGTCGACACCTATCACAAACGCACAGCCACAGTGGCACAGCCCAGCCTCGAGGAAGCACGCGACGCCTTTGCCGTCCGTCGCGCACTGGAGCGGGAGGTGATGAAGGCCGTGATGAAGCGCTGGAGCCCCGCTCTCGAGAAGATTCTACGTGACCATGTGCAGGAAGAGGAGGAAGCGCATGCCCAAGGTGACGTACGTCTGTCAACACGGCTCGCCGGCGAATTTCATCTCAAGCTCGCCGGACTCGCGGGCAATGCGCTGCTTGAGCGTTACCTCTCCGAACTGGTCTCACGCTGCTCACTGATCCTTGCCATGTACAGCCGTCCGCATTCCAGCGAATGCGCGATCAGCGAGCATTCTGGCCTTATCAATGCGCTGAAGCAGGGCGACCTTGCTTCGGCAGAACACCTGATGGACGACCATCTGTCGTCCGTCGAAAGCCGAGCCCTTTTCGATGACGATGCTACGGCCGAGCGCGACCTCAGCTCGATCCTGGCCCGCTTCTCGACACGCGCCGCAGGCTGACCGCTGCCCTTCCCAATCCTGATTTCCTGACGCCTTGACGATACGGCTGCGCGCCCATCTTCCCTCGTGAGCGAGAACCACGTTTGCCCGCGCTTTTGCAGGCCGCCGCTTTTTCGGTCATGTATACACGATTTTGCAATTTTGGTAGACTTGAATTTAATCGACCCCAATGATGGATGCGCAGCCGTCCCGCGAATGCGCAATTTTAAATGAATGAATCCAGTATTTTAATTGGAAAGCCACCTATCCAACAAAATTGCGATACATTCTGGCACCGGTATTGCATACCTTATCAACATGATCATGTAGACCAGATTTTCCCCATGACACACACCGCACTAGCGCATACGGAACATCGCCTCGAATTGCGTGGCATCCGAAAGACCTACCCGGCTGTGGTTGCCAATGACGGCATCGACCTCAGAGTCGATCCGGGCGAGATCCATGCCGTGGTCGGAGAAAACGGCGCCGGCAAGTCGACGTTGATGAAGATCATCTATGGCATGGTGCGACCCGATTCCGGCGAGGTGCTCTGGGACGGGCGCGAGGTGTCGATCGCCTCGCCAGCGGATGCCCAAAAGCTCGGCATCGGCATGGTGTTTCAGCATTTCGCGCTGTTCGACACACTGACGGTGGCCGAAAACATCGCACTGGCATTGCCGGGCAGGCCCAGTATCGAGACTTTGTCAAAGAGGATTGCCGAGGTCGCCACCCGCTACGGGCTGCCCGTGGAGCCGGGAATGGTCCTCGCCGGTGCTTTGCGGGTGGCCTTCAATGCCAGCGAAATCCTTGTCAGCCTGATGCCGAATTATGTCGCGGCATTGTGGCTTTCCTGGCTGATCTTTGGGCTCTGGCGCGACCCGGGTGGCTTCAGTTTTCCGCAATCGGAGCCGCTGGCGCCGGCAGCCCTTTTCCCGATCCTGATTGAGAATACGCGCGCAAACATCAGCGTTCTCTTCGCACTGGCCGCGATCCTTGCCGGCTGGCTGTTCATGAGCCGTAGCTTTGCGGGCTTCAGCTCAAGGTCACAGGGCTTTCCGAGGGAGCGGCGCGTTATGCTGGCTTTGGGGTCAGGCGGGCGGTCTGGATTGGCATGCTGGCCAGCGGTGCCGCGGCCGGCATTGCCGGCGTAGACCGATGCCGACATCAAGGGCATGACCTGGCTGATCGAAGGCGTGCAGGGAACCTTGCTGCAGAACTGATCAGCGCGCGACGATGAATTGACAAGCTTCCTCCCCAACCCTCTCGGGGAGGAGCATTCGTAGAGACGACACAACAAAGAACTCAAGGGAGATCCCGGTGACCAAAACACTCTTCACGAACGCCAGGCTGGCCGATGGCACGCTCAACGACATTCTGGTCTCCGACGGCCGCGTCTCTGCCATCACTGCCGCTGGATCGGGCAGCGGAACCCCAAGCACCGTCGATGTGGCCGGGGCGCTTCTCGCCCCGAGCTTCGTCGAAGGCCACATCCATCTGGACACCAGCTTCTACGGCGACAAGTGGATCCCGCATAAGCCGTGCACCAACGGGTTCGACGTGCATGAGCGTGTGGCCTTCCAGGCCGAAAACATGGCAACCGCCGCGCCAATGGACGAACGCGCCCGCAACCAGCTCGACCTCTGCATTTCGAACGGCGCGCTGCAAATGCGCAGCCATGTCATGGTCGATGGTTCGGTCGGACTGAAATCGCTCGAAACCATCCTGGCCGTCCGCGAAGAGTACAAGGACATCATCGACATCCAGCTCGTGGCCTTCCCGCAGAGTGGCATCCTCAAGAGCCCCGGCACGCCCGACCTGATGGACGAGGCGATTGGCATGGGCGCCGATCTGGTCGGCGGGCTCGATCCGCTTTCCTTCGATCGTGATATCAAGGGCCATCTCGACGTCGTGTTCGGAATTGCCGAAAGGCGCGGCGTCGATGTCGATATCCATCTCCACGATGCCGGCACGATGGGAGCCATGACAATCGAGGAGATCTGCGCACGCACTGTCGCGCTCGGCATGCAGGGACATGTTGCCGTCAGCCACGCCTACGGCCTCGGCGATCTCGGATTGGACGCAGCCAAGAAGATCGCAGCCCTCATCGCAAGAAGCGGCGTCTCGATCATGACCAATGCGCCGGGAAACCACAATTTTCCGCCCGTCGCATTGCTGCGGGCAGCCGGCGTCAATGTGTTTTCGGGCAATGACAATATCCGCGATTCGTGGTGGCCTTTCGGCGACGGCGACATGCTCCGCCGGGCCGAGATTATCGCCTATCGTTCGGGCTTCTATACCGATGCCGAGTTGGCAGCTGCATTCGATGTGGTCACGGCAGGGGGCGCCAAGGCACTCAATCTCGAAGGCTACGGGATCGCGGTCGGCGCCAAGGCTGATTTCGTGACGCTCGCCGCCGAGCATGTGCCGGAGGCGGTCGTCGCGGTTCCCAAGCCGCGACGCGTCTTCAAGGAGGGCCGGCTGGTGGCCGAAAACGGAGCCGTGGTCCGCTGATGCAACTCGGAGGCAGGCAGACAGAAACGGACGTCGCGCGCTCGCGTGACGGCATGGTGACGACGCCGCATTGGCTGGCCAGCGAAGCCGGTGCGAGGGTGTTAGCGCGTGGCGGCAATGCGATCGAAGCGCTGGTCGCAGCAGGAGCGGTGCTCTCGGTCGTTTACCCGCATTTCTGCGGTCTCGGTGGAGACGCCGTCTGGATGGTCTCCGACGAGACCGGTGACGCACGGACCTTCCTCGGCATTGGCCAGGCGGCAGCAGATGCGATACCCAGGATCGCGATCCCGCTGCGCGGCCCCACCTCGACCTTGACGACCGCTTGTCTGGTCGACAGCTGGGACAAGGTACTCAGCTATTCCGCAACGGCATGGGGCGGTAGCGAGCGGCTGGCGGGATTGCTCGACGATGCGATCGCGCTCGCCGAGAACGGCTTTGCCGTCAGCCGGTCGCAGGCTTTCTGGTTCGATTTCCGCGCAGGGGAATCCGACGCGTGGCCAGGCTTTCGAGACCTCTTCAGGCAAGGCGGCATCCAATACCAGCCGGCTCTGGCGCGGACACTCGAAACAATCGCCGGTAATGGCGCCCGGGAGTTCTACGAGGGTGCGCTGGCTAGCCGCATCGCTCGGGGCCTTGCCGCCACCGGCTCGCCGCTGACCGCTTCCGATCTCGCAGCGACACAGACCCGGGTCGTAGAACCCGTGCGGCTTGCTTATGGCGAAACGGTGCTCTTGGCACCACCCCCGCCGACCCAGGGTGTGACCACGCTCGGCATAATGGGCGTGCTCGCCCATCTGTCACCGGCGGACAACGCGGTCGGCAGTGCGTCCTATTATCACCTGCTGGTCGAGGCGGTGAAACAGGCCTTTCTCGATCGGCACCTGATTGCCGATCCTGAATTCGGCGACGACGTCTCCTCAAAGCTCCTCGATCCCGATCGCCTTGCCGAAAAGGCCGCGGCCATAGACCCTCCCCGGGCTGCCATCTGGCCCCATCCCTATCAGGCAGGCGACACCGCGCTTCTGGCCGCGGTCGATTCCAGGGGACGGGCAGCGTCCGTGCTGCAAAGCATCTATTTCGATTGGGGCAGCGGCGTCGTTGCCGGCGATACAGGTATTCTCTGGCAGAACCGCGGCGCCGCCTTTAGCATCGATCCTGCCAGCCCGAACCGCTTCCAGTCGGGAAAGCGCCCCTTCTACACGCTCAATCCGGGCCTGGCGTTGAAGGACGGCCGGCCGCATCTGGTCTATGGCACGCAAGGTGCCGATGGTCAGCCGCAGACGCTGGCATTGCTATTAAGCCTCCTCATCGATCATGGCCTCGACCCTCTGGCAGCCCTTTCCGAACCACGCTTCCTGCTTGGCCGTACCTTTTCCGATAGCCGCGACAACCTGAAGATCGAGGAGAATATCGGCAGCAACTCGATCTCGATGCTTGCGTCGATGGGTCACGAGGTCACGACCATTGCCCCGTTCAGTCCGCTTGGCGGTCAGGCAGGCGTCATTCGGATCGGCGATGACGGAACGATCGAGGCCGCACATGATCCACGCAGCGACGGCGGGGCGATCGGGTTATGAGCGCCACCAGTGATACTCTGTTCGACCTAGTCATCCGCAATGTCCGGGTCGAGGAAGACGGAGTGCTCGTCGATATTGCCGTGCGCAACGGCAATATCGCAGCGATAGAACCTGGATTTCGCTGCGAGGCCATCAAGACCGTCGACGGCCAGGGCGCCTTTGCGTTCGGCGGTTTCGTCGATACCCATATCCATCTCGACAAGGCCTGCATTCTCGACCGTTGCACGATCCGCGAAGGCACTTTGGCCGAGGCCGTGCGCGAAACGGCAAGGGCGAAAATCGGCTTCGACGAGGCCGATGTTTATGCCAGGGCCGCTCGCGTCGTTGAAAAGGCGATCTCACACGGCACGGTCCGTATGCGAACTTTCGTCGAGGTCGACCCGCGCGCTGGCGTCCGTTCCTTCGAAGCAATCAAGCGCATCAGGGCGGACTATGCTTTCGCGGTCGACATCGAAATTTGCGTCTTCGCGCAGGATGGCCTCACAAACGAGCCCGGAACCTGGGACATGCTCGACGCCGCACTTGCCGACGGAGCCGACCTCATTGGCGGCTGCCCTTACATGGACCTCGATCCCGAAAGGCATATCGCGCGAGTCTTCGAACTCGCGGTGAAACACGACGTCGCTGTCGATTTTCATCTCGACTTCAGCCTCGACCCGACCGAGACCGACCTGCCTGCTGTCATAGCCGCCACGCAGCTCCATGGCTGGCAGGGCCGCGTCGCGATCGGGCATGTCACCAACCTTTCGGCGCTGCCGGAAGCTGCGGTGATTGCGATCGCCGACAGCCTATCCGAGGCGGGTATTGCGCTGACGGTCCTGCCGGCGACGGATCTCTTTCTCAACGGTCGCGGCCTGGAACGTCTGGTACCGCGCGGTGTCGCCCCGGCCCATCTGCTCGCCGCGCGTGGTGTCATCACCTCGATTGCCACCAACAACGTGCTCAATCCCTTCACGCCCTATGGGGACGCCTCGCTTGTCCGCATGGCCAATCTCTACGCCAATGTCGCGCAAATCTCGCGCGACGCGGATATCGCCGGGGTATTCGATATGGTGAGCCAATCGGCGGCCCGCCAACTCGGCGTACCATACGGCCTGTCCGCCGGCAGCGAGGCAACGATTACCCTCGTCGAGGCATCGGGGCCGAAGGCTGCCGTGCGCGAGATCGCCCGGGTCGTCGCCGGTTGGAAGAACGGTCGCCAAAGCTTTAACAATGGCCACCCGCAGATTCACAAGCCGAGCCGCGAGGGATCACACATATAGACCGATGGGATCATCGCGACAGCCGATGCCGGGAATATCAGCTAGGGCATAGACGCATAACGACCTAATCCAGATGCGTGTCGCGGCTAGCTTGATGGCAGCAAGAAAATTACGCGGGTCCTTGTCATACCTGGTTGCGATGCCGCGGAACTTTTTGGGTTTGTTGAAAAATCTCTCGATGAGATTGCGTTGGGGATAAACCCATGCGCCGAAGGGGAAGCTGGCCTTGCGGTTCCGTTTTGCTGGAATATTTGCCCAGGCCCGTTTTTCTTTGGCCAAGTCTCGCAAGGCATTGGTATCGTAGGCGCGGTCTGCAAGAAGGATCGCACCTTCGCGCATGTCCTGCAGCATCGGTTCTGCCATCCGATTGTCGTGAGCTTGGAAGCCTGTGGCATCACGGCGTAGCCGCGTTTAGGGCACACCATATTGCTCCGTCAGATCCGATGCCCCGCCCATCAGTGCGCGCGACAGGTCTGGCCTCCGCCCCTATTCTTCCCGGAATGCGCGACTGAATTGATCCATCAGTGGCTTCGAGAGAAACGACATCGCAGTCCGCTCCTGCGTCGAGACGAAAACCTCCACAGGCATTCCCGGAACGAGCTTGTTGTTTCCCAGCTTTGCCAGTTCAGCCGGCGGAACGACGATGTCGGCCAGGTAGTAGGTTTGCCCGGTTGAGGGATCGCTGCTGGTAGCGGCAGAGACGTAGTCGACCTTGCCGTGGAGTTCGGGCGTGGCGCGCTGGTTGAAGGCTGAGAAGCGCAGTTTGGCCGGTTGGCCGACGAACATCTGATCGATATCGGTCGGCGACAGTTTCGCCTGTATCTTCAAAGCTGCGTCGGCAGGGACGAGCGTCACCAGCTTTTCAGCCGGCGTGATGACACCGCCGATCGTGTGAATCGAGAGCTCGTTGACGGTACCCGACAGCGGCGCCCGAATGTCGGTGCGCGCCAGCCGATCCTCAATGGCGACGCGACGCTCCAAGAGCTCGGACAATTTCGGTTCGACCTCGCTGAGTTCCCGCTGCGCCTCAGTGCGTGCGGTTTCATCGATCGCGAGGATCTGCAGCTGGATTTCGCTCATTCGGGCGCGAGCGCGGGCGATATTCGCCTGAATCTCGCCGCGCTCTCCCACAAGCTTCGCCATCTCCCGGTCGATGACGTATTTGCGCGACGTTTCCATCAACCGCTTGTCGGTCAGTCCCTTGATCTTGTCGTGCTCGGTCTGCACCAGGGCGATCTCGTCGGCTTTCGAATTGCTCTGCGACGTCAGGCCCCTGATTTCCTCGTCCAGTTGCGATATGCCCAGTTCCAGCTGTTGCTTCTGGCTCTTGCGATTTTGATGATTGCCTTCGAATAGGCGGTTTTCGCCGAAGAAGATGCTCGGGAATTCGTCGCGCTTCACGATGAGTTCCGGCGTAAATTCGATTCTCTCCAGATTGTCGCGCTCGGCCATGAGCCGCGCCCGGCGGGCCAGCAGTTCGACGAGCTGCGTGCGAACGATCGAAAGTTCGGCGCGGGTCTGGGCGTCGTCGAGCCGAAGCAGGATCTGACCTTTGTGGACGAAATCGCCCTCCTTGACAGCGATCTCGCTGACGATGCCGCCGTCGCGGTGCTGTATCGCTTTCAAATTCTGATCGACCGCGACCACGCCCGATGCGATCACCGCGCCGCTGAGCCGCGTGGTGGCTGCCCATCCGCCCGCGCCGGCGAAAAGCAGCGTGCCAAGCATGACGCCGGCGAAAACACGCGCGCCCACCGGAAAGGCATTGTCGTCTTCGACATCCAGATCGGGGTGCCGCATCTTCCGTTCATTCCTGCCAAACATCGTTCACTCCAATCCGCCACAGCGGGCGCGGCCTCACTCAGGCGTTTTCGACAATCATCAACAAATGATGGCCGCTCAGGTTGATGGTCATCTCGAAGTGGTCGTCCTGGTCCATGTCTACCTCCACCAGCGTTTCCTCGAGTTCGCCCGTCCCCTGGTGCCGGACCCGGATCGGCAGGACATCAGCCTTCGCATCCTCACCGTAAGCGTCCTCAAAACGGTCCTCGAGACTGTCCATGACCTCCTCGAAAATCTGGTATTTCGACATCTCGATCCGATCGCCGACCATGAAGTCGAGGATCTGGTGAATGACCTCGGCGCCAGAGCTGCCTTTCGGAATCTGGAAATTGAACGTGTCGGCGCCCTCTCCTCCGGAAAGGACGACGGCTGCCGTCGACACCAGCACGGCGTCGTCACCGGACCCGCCAACGAATTGCTCAAACCCTTCGATGACGTCGCGGCCGACGTCGAAGCCAGTGGCGATGCCGGATGTCAGGTCGATGAGAACGCCGTGCGCCGCGTCCGAATAGTCGAGGGTGTCGAAGCCGGCCTCGCCCCGGTAGCAATCGTCGGAGCTATCGGCTGCTGCGAGCACCAGGTCATTGCCCGCGCCCGCGCTGACATTATCAGCCCCTTCACCGTCGCTCAGGCAGTCGTCGCCGCCGTTGCCGATCAGCGTATCGTCGTCGCTGCTGCCGGTGATCGCATCGTTGCCTTCACCGCCCTTGACCACCTCGAAATTCGTGATGCGGTCGTTGCCGATCTCGCCGCCGCTGGCGCTCGCCGCGGCAAGATCGACGACGAGCGACATCAGGGATGCCGAATAGTCGAGCATGTCGACGCCCTGGCCGCCGTCATAGGTGTCGGCGGCCAGGTCCGCATCGCCGGCGACCGTATCGTTGCCGTCGCCGCCGCGTACGATGTCCTCTCCGGCACCGCCGGCGAGAAAATCGTCGCCCTCGCCACCGTCGATCACGTCGGAACCGGCCTGTCCAAGGACAATGTCGTTTCCATCGCCGCCGTCGAGTATGTCGTCACCGTGATCGCCATCGAGGAGGTCGTTGCCCCCCTCTCCGGCTACGACGTCTGCGCCCCCGCCTCCAAAAAGCATGTCGTCATCGTTGCCACCGCTGATTGTGTCGTTGCCGGCTTCACCGAAAATGATGTCGCGACCGGCATCGCCGAACAGTCGGTCATCGCCGTCGCCGCCCCATATGTGATCGTCGCCCGCGCCACCCAGGACAATGTCGTTACCGATGCCAGCAAAGACGACGTCGTTACCGCCGCCGGCGACGATATGGTCGCTTCCCGCGCCGCCGAGCACCGTGTCGCTGCCGCCGCGGCTGTCGATGTTATCGCCGCCATCGCGTCCGTCGATGTCGTCGGCACAGTCTGTGCCAAGCATGACGTCGTCGCCGGCGGTGCCAACGACCGGCGGCCTGTTCAGCACGTTGAACATCGCGGTCTGTGCCACGGAGAATTCGCCATCGGTAATCTGGTAGCTGATGGTGACCGGACCGAGCATCGAGGGATCGAACAACCAGCCATCCGGCGTCTGCGTGATGTCTCCCGATGACACGGTGATATTCTGGACCTTGAGAGCGTCGCCGTCCGGATCCCAGGCGCCACGCAACAGGTCGGCCAAGCCGATCACCGTGACCCCGCAACCGTAGACATCAAGGAGATAAACCGGACCGCTGGTCCGGCAGGCGCGGTTTCCTGCCTTGTTGTCCGGATTCCGCTCATCGGCAGTCTCCTCTTCGCCCAGGTCGCCAACTTCGGGAGTGGCGGCGGCGTATTCGCGATCTGGCGCGACACCTCCCGGATGCGGGGACCCGTCGGCAGTATTCGCACCTCCTTTCGCCGTCCAAGCGTTGTCGTTGGCGGCGGGAAACGACACGGTGATCCCGCCCATTCTTTTCAGAAGCGCAAAGCTCGGAAGCTTCAGGTTCTGGAACTCGAACGCCGGCAGATCGCTTGTCATGAAGTCGTTCGGCTCACGGTAGGCGAAGGATCGCTCGCCGGAGCGCTTCGGTCCATCCGCTTCCGGAACAAACGCTTCCGCAACCGGACCTGGATCAGGCGCACTCGCCGGAACAACCTCCGGCGAAGTTGGCGTCGCCTCTCCAACAGCATCCTCTGGCTCAGCCGGCGCCGCCCTTGCCAAACTTGGGAAAGCGCTCTTGAGATAGAGCGCAAGCCCCGTGAGAAGCATGGCGAAGAAAGCGGGTGCGCTCGAACGCTTGTCCTCATTCTTCAAGACATAGTGCTCGTAGGACTCCGTTGTCCTCGGTGTAACGGTCTTGGTTCCCTTGACGTCAATCATTCCGACATCCTCGATGCCATGCGGTGCGGGGGGTGTGCGGCCGGCGCAGGTCGGCTTTCAACGGGAGCCGCCGCTTTCATGATTTCATCCTTCGGCCCGAACGCGATCATCTTGCCGTTCTGGATGACGGCGACCAGATCGACCGCCGTCAGCGCACTTGGCCGATGGGCAATCACAACGGCGATGCCGCCGCGCGCTCGAACGGACTTGATCGCCTGGGTAAGCGCCATCTCCCCCTCGGCATCCAGGTTCGAGTTGGGCTCGTCCATGACCACGACGAACGGATTGCGATAGAGGGCGCGCGCCAAACCAATGCGCTGACGCTGTCCGGCCGACAACGATGCGCCCTGCGGGCCAAGGGCCGTGCGATACCCATCCGGCATGCGCACAATCATTTCATGAATGCCCGTGATTTGTGCGGCCTCGACGATCGCGCGAGGATCGGCCTGTGGCTCAAGCCGCGAGATATTCTCTTCAACGGTTGCGTCGAGGAGTGCCACGTCCTGCGGAAGATAGCCGATAAACTGGCCGAGGTTGCTGTCGGTCCATTGCGTGAGCTCCGCATCGTCGAGCCGGATGCTGCCGCGCAGCGTCGGCCATATGCCGGTCATGGCCCGTGCGAGGGTCGTTTTCCCTCCCCCGCTTGGCCCAATGATGCCGAGCGCCTGGCCAGCCCTGATCTCGAAGCTGACTTCGCTGAGCAACACACGGCCCGATCCGGGAGCCGCGATGGTGATCTTCTCCACCTTCAGGGAATCGACGGGAGCTGGCAGAAGCAACGGCGCATCCATGCCCGCGAGGGCAATGACAGTGTCCTTCAGGCGTTGGAACGCAGTGCGCGCGGCAACGACGCCCTTCCAGTTGCCGATCGCAAGATCAACCGGCGCTAGCGCACGGGCCGATGCCACGGAGGCGGCGACAATGGCGCCGGCAGAGAGCTCGCCTCTTATCGTAAGCCAGGCGCCGAGGCCAAGGACAGCCGATTGCAGGATCATGCGAAGCACGCGCGAGAGAGCGCCGAACGTTCCGCTGATATCGTTGGTGCGCGTCTGCAGCTCCAGATGTTCCTGATTGGCCTGCCGGAAGCGATCGACGGCCCTGCCTGCAAATCCCATCGCCTTCAGGATGTCGGCGTTACGCGCATTCGAATCCGCGATGGCGTTGCGGGTAATTGCCGCCTGATGCGTGGCACCAGCCAGGCGGCGGGTCATCAGCTCAGTCACAATCGTCAGGATGGAGAGAACGAATGCGCCGGCGAAAGTGAGCGCGCCGAGATAGGGATGGAGCATGTAGACGAAGATCAGGTAAAGCGGCATCCAGGGCAGGTCGAACAGGGCGACTGGCCCCTGGCTGCCGAGAAAGCCGCGAAGGGTATCGACGTCTCTGCCGCGTTCCAGTGCCTCTGCCGTGGAAAAACCGAACCGTGGCATATCGATCGCGACCTGATGCGCCATCGGCGCAATTTTGCGATCGAGACGCGCGCCGACACGAACAAGCACCTGCGAGCGAATGATGTCGAAAAAGCCTTGAAACAGATAAAGGCCCACCGCGAGCAGCGACAGGCCAAGCAATGTCGGAATGCTGCCGCTTGTAAGCGCGCGATCATATATCTGCAGCATGTAGAAGGAGCCGGTCAAAGCCAGAATATTGATGACGCCGGACGTGGTGAAGAGAAAAACGAATATTCCTCGAAATCCTCGCGTAAGGCTTTCCGCGTTTTTCCGCCTGGTTCCGGTCAAAGGGGCTTTGGAGCGCATATTCGGGTACCGTTTCACTGTTGAACGAGTTGATCGGCTGCGACTATTTCAGGTGCGAGTTCAGGGACTTCGTACGCATCGACCATCATTCTCGAACCGATTGCGATTGGCGCGACGCGCGATCCAGCCTCGCGACAGCACGCAAAAAGACTATCGAAGGGACACGGAGCGAAAGGTGCAGCGCGCGTCCATTCCTGAGAATGGAGAGAACTCCTGAAGGGCATCGTTGTCATGACGAAGTCGTGCCTCTGGGAGAGGTGTGGCGGGCCGGCAGGCTCGCCACACCTTTCGGACTACAGATTGAAATCCGTGTTTGTGAGATTATGGGTACCCTTGATGCTCAGTCGCAGCTCGGCGGCATTGTCGTCGTCGACGTTCGCCTGCACGACCGTATAGTCACCGTCTTCACGCGTTTCATGCGTAACGATCAGTTGAGCCGCACTGCTCAGCGTCGATGCCGCGACCAGCGTGAAGGACTGGTTGCCACTGGCGCCGCCATTGGCATCGATACCGCTGAAGTCGATCTTGTCTCCAGGCTGGAAGCTGACGATGGTATCGCCGTCGGCGTCCGCCTCGGAAAGGAAGCGGAAGGTGTCACTGCCGGCGCCGCCGTCGATAACGTTTGCCGCGCGGCTGGCGGTGATTGTATCGGCTCCTGAGCCGGTGACGACGTTTTCGACGTTCCAAACCATGTCGCTGCCGGTCTGACTGCTCGATGCGCTTCCCCTGCCCATGAAGCCACTGCCGAGATCGACCGTAAGGTTGGCGGTGATCGCTGCCATGTCGAGCGTATCGCTTCCGGCATCGCCGTAGTATGTGTCATCGCCGTCACCGGCCTCGGCGACGAAGAGATCGTCGCCCTCCCCGCCGTATGCAGTGTCGTTGCCAGCACCGGTGTGGATCAGGTCATTTCCAGCATCGCCGAAGATCCGATCGGACCCTGCATCGCCGTAGAGCATGTCGTTGCCGGCCCCTCCGAGGAGGTCATCATTGCCCACGCCGCCGAAGACGATGTCGTTGCCGCCTTCAGCACTCATGAAGTCGTCACCATCCTCGCCGCGCATGATGTCGGCACCGCCGCCACCGATGGCCGTATCGTTGCCGCCAAGGGCGATGATCGTCTCGCCATTTGCAGTGCCGAGGAGCACGTCGGCACTGGCTGTGCCGACCATGGCCGGTCCGGTCGTTGTTTCGGTGTCCGGCGCCGGCGTATCGTCGCCGTCTTGTTCATTATCGTCACCGGCCGGTGTGTCGTCTTCGCCGCCGACCTGCGGCATGCCGCCGGACGCGGTGAACGTGATACTGTGATCGCCGCAGGTCATGGTCGTCACGCCATTTTCCGTCGTCGTCGTATAGTCGGCTGCCGTCTTTCCATCGGGCAATTCGATCACGTCCTGCGGCCGCAGCATCCCGACGATCGTGTCGTTGCCGCCGTTCGACCTGAAGACGATCCGATGTGCGGAGGTCAGGGCCGAGATATCGATTGTGTCGTCTCCCACGTCACCGTCGATCGCAATGGTGTTGAGACGCAGGCTGGTTCCAGAGAAATCGCCGATAATCTGGAAGGTATCGTTCCCCGCAGCACCGTTGACGACGGGTTCGACGTTATTGATCCGGATTTCCTCGATGTCGCGCAGTTCTGCGATGATCGAAGCCGCGTTGGTGCCGTTGCGGGTAATGATGATCTCGGTGGCGGCATTGATGCCGTTGAGATTGTTGCCCGCGACAGCGTCGAAGGCCGCCCGGGTGTAGATCCGGTAGATTTCGGCCGTCGTATTGCCGCTGATGACGAAGGTATCGCCAAGCGCTCCCTCGTTACCGCCGTCGATCACGTCCCGACCGTCGGTCACGTTGCCGGCAGGGGGGGGTGGCGGGTTGGCGTTCCAGTTGAACGTATCGTCGCCGTCCTGGCCGTTCAGCGTATCGTTGCCTGTGCCACCGTTGATGATGTCGTTGCCCGCCCCGGCATTGACCGTGTCATTGCCGGCAAGGGCGTTGATCGTATCGGCACCCGCCGTGCCTGGGATCGTCGTGCCCGCGGCTGTTCCGTTGATCGTGTTGGTGGCTGTGGCGAGTATGAAGTCCGACGTCGTGATATTGGCTGGAGCGATGCCATTGATACGTATGGTGCCAATGGTGGCTCCGCCGGCATCGCGTACAGTGAGGAGCGTATTGTTGGCGCCGCCGACGGCGGCGATCCCGACGCGCGTTGCGAAGTTGGCTGCGGTGATACCGAAGGTACTGAGATCGATGAGGTCCTGTGTCGCAGCGGTTCCGCCGGTGGCATCGAAATTGTTGACGATGTCATCGCCAAACCCGAGGGCATTGTAGATCAGGACGTCGTTGCCGCCGTCGTTGGCCAGCAGGTTGATCGTGTCGTTGCCGGTGCCGCCGATGATGTTGTCGACGTCGTTGCCGATGCCGCCGCTCAAGGTATCGTCGCCCTGACCGCCGTCAATCAGATCGTTGCCGTTGCCGCCATCGATCGTGTCACCGCCGCCACCGCCGAACAGCTGGTTGTTCGAGCCATTGCCGGTGATAACATTGGCGAGGCCATTGCCGCTGCCGTTGATCGCGGCCGCGCCGGTCAGCGTCAGATTTTCAACTTCTGCGCCAAGCGTATAGGTGATCGAGGCGTTGACCACATCGGCTGTGCCACCGCCTGCGAGTTCCGTCACCACGTCGCCGGCATCGTCGACGATATAGGTGTCGTTATCGGCACCACCCTGCATGATGTCGGCTTCGGTGCCGCCATTGAGCGTATCGGTGCCCGCGCCGCCAATCAGCGTGTCGGTACCAATGCCGCCGTTCAGCGTGTCGTTACCTGCCAGACCGCTCAGCGTATCGGCAAGGTCGCCGCCGCTGATGATGTTGTTGCCCGCATTGCCTGTGCCGACGAACTGGTCAGCATCGAGGCCGGTGTAGGTGAGGTTTTCGACATTCGCCATGGCCTCGATCGAAAGCGCAGCCATCAGGGTCTCGACGGTATCTGTGCCGGCGCCAGCTGCTTCGACGACGACGTCCTCCAGGTCATCGACGACATAGGTGTCATTGCCCGCAAGGCCGATCATGGTATCGATTCCGAGACCGCCATCGATCACGTCATTGTCGCCGGCGCCCGAACCGCCGACGATGAGGTCATCGCCGTCGCCGCCGTCGAGAACGTTGTCGCCAGTCCCGCCGAAGATCAGATCGTTGCCGAAGCCACCGGTAATATCGTCGTTGGTGCCATTCTCACCGGCGATGAAGTTGTTCGCCGCTGATGCGGTGAGATCGATGGTCCGGTTGCCGCCACCATCGGCGCGGTTGATCAGATAGTCGGTAGCACCCAGGAGGTAGCCTTCGTAGGTGGCATTGTTGAAGTTGATGCGTTCGACGCCGGTCTGTGCGTTGTTGCCCGTGTACTGACCGTTGACCGTGATCGTCTGCGTCACGTTGGTCGCACCGCTCGGCATGGTGTAGTTGATGACCAGGTTTCCGGTGGCCGAGTTCGTGTTGTCGTCGAAGGCATTGAGCCCGGTCAGCGTCAGGATCGGCTCATCTGTGAGCGGATCGATGCCGGTGGTCGGCGCAAGGATCGAGATCAGGTCAGCCGTGCCGCCGCTCGTGGCGTTCACGGCTTCGTTGATCACGTCGTTACCGTCGCCGAGGGAGAAGGAATAGATGTCGTCTCCCAGGCCGCCGTTGAGGGTGTCGACACCGCCGTTGACGGTCGGAACGGTGAAGCTGACCGCCAGGTTGTCGATCGTTACGGACTCGCCGGTTTCGAGGCTGGACGCCACGAAGCGGATTGCGGCGTTGGCGGTGAAGGGCCCAGTGCCGAACTGAGTTAGGTCGATCGCGCGAGGGGTAATGGTGCTGGTCGAACTGATGATGTCGACCTGCACGAAGTTGCTCCCATCTCTCGAGAAGTACACGGTGACGTTGTCGTTGTCGGCACCGCCGTCCAGACCATTCCTGGTCACGGTGTAGTTCAGCGTTGGGGCGGTCGCATTGCTGAGGTCAAGCGTGCGCTGGATCTGCGCGCCATCGCCGGCAAGGAATGCCAGCACATTATTGGAGGCATTGTTCGCAGCATTGCCATCGATCTGGATCTGGCCTGTGGTCGTGCTGTTGTTGTCAGAGGTTTCAATCCAATCCGGTCCCCAATTGGCCGAACCATCGGTGTTGCCGAAGCTGCTGCTGTTGAAGTTGTCCGCATAGCTGGAAGGTGCAACGCTGGCACCCGGACCGCCGACGAGAATATCGTTCCCGGCAAATCCGTTGAGCACGTCGGCGCCGGCAAGCCCGAGGATCAGCTCGTTCCCCGCCGTGCCGTTGATGACCGGGCGGTTGTCCGACGGCGGGCCCTGCGGAGCCACGCCGTTGTCGCTGAACGGGGTGCCGACGACCACGCCAACCGTCGCGTCGGAAAATTGCAGGCGTTCGATGTTGCGTAGCGAGTCGGTGCCCTCGATCGGGTTGGCGCCGCCGGTATGGGAGACGCGCAACGTGCCGTCGGCGCCGGTCGCGAACGAGTAGTTCGCCATCACTTCGGAATAGACCGCGGTGTCGATGTCGCCCGAAGTCGTGTCGGTCAGGATCTCGCGGACGATGGTCAGCTGCCCGGGGTTGATCGCCCCTTCGAGCATCCACGCCGTCAGCGGTTTCGTCACGCCATTCAGCGTCACGTTCGCCGTCATGCGCGAGGCACTGGCGATTTCCGGGCCGGTGCCGCCGTTCGGACCGACATTCTGCCGGATGCTGATGCGCACGTTGAGCCACTTGTCGCCGTCGATGATGTCGTCGCCGGCATTGCCCTTGATCGTGTCGCTGCCGTCACCGCCGAGGATGATGTCGCCGGCCGCGAAGGAGGTCACGCCAGCACCCACCACGTCCTGCAGGCCGTTGATCAGGGCAATCCCCTGCGCATCGAGCGCGCTGCCGAGGAAGCCCGTCCCGCCGCCCTGAGCAAGCGGCAGGAGACTTGCAGCATCCTCGTTGGAACCGGCGAGAATGTCGTTGAACCGCGTGCCGGACAGGCCGTTGACCGACTCGAACTCGTCGAGCGCGGTGTTCTGCGGCAGCGTCGGCGCTTCGTCGAAGACGATAGGGACCGAAAGATCTGCGTTCACGAAGGCGGTGTTTTCCTGGTAGGTCGCCCAGTCGAAGCCGGACATGCCGGCCATCTTGCCGCGGCCGGGGCTGCCGACGAAGATGTCGTCGCCGCCTTCACCGATGAACTCGTCGAAGCCGCCGTCGCCGAGGAACACGTCGTTGCCGCGGATGCTGTCACGGGCGAAGATTTCATCGAAGTTGTCGCCAGGAGCACCGTCGAACGTGCCGGTTTCCAACCAGTCGTCACCCTCGTTGCCGAGGATGCGTTCGGCGTTCTTGTTACCGAGAATGAAGTCGTTGCCGGTGCCGCCGAAGACTTCCGAACCCATGTCAGTACCGAGCACGATGAAGTCCTGGCCGTCGCCGCCGAGCACGAGATCGAGGCCCGGGCCGGCATGGACGACGTCGTTGCCTTCGTTGGCCTTGATGTTGTCGTCGCCGCCGGCGTCACGGATGATATCGTCACCGGCGCCGCCGTTGATGATGTCGTTGCCGAAGCCGCCCTCCAGGCGGTCGTTGCCGCCGTCGCCGAACAGGGTGTCGTCGCCGATGCTGGCGATCAGCACGTCAGCCGCATTGGTGCCACCGAGCAGCACATGCTCATCGCCGGTGTAGCGCAGGTAGTTGGTATCGGCGGTCGGTGTCTGCGGATTGTCACGGATCACCAACGGCGTCAGAATGCTGCCGCCCGTCGGATCGTTGCCGATATTGTCGGCGGCTTCGTTGACGGCCGTGGTCGGATCGTCGTCCATGATGCCGTCGGCGCCCGCAGCTTCGCCAAGGCCCGGATTGTATTGCTTGGTGCGGTCGATCTCGAGAATGAGGCCGGGTGTCGAGAAGACGTCGGACGGCAGGTGCGTCGCATCTGTATTACGCATGATCATCGCGGCGAAGGAGTTTGCTTCCATTTCGCCAAACAGGTGCAAGCCATCGAGGCGCTGCAGATAGTAGAAGCGGTCGCCGTTCTGCAGACTTTCCATCTGCGTCTCGAAGACGAAGTTGAAGGTGGAGCCCAGCATGCCGCCGAAGGGCATGATCTTCTCGGCCAGACCACCAATCCAGAGATCGACCTTGTTCAGACCGCCGAGATCGCCGGCATAGATCCCCGTGCCGTTCAGGAACGCCAGTCGGTCGGCTTCGTCCAGTGTGCCTCCGCCGAGGCCGACCAGGGCCATTGCGGCGGCACGCTTCTCCTCGAGCGTCGTGGCGTTCGTCAGCGTCGAGTGCGTGCCGTAGGCCGCGATGAAATTGATGATCGAGGCTTCGTGCTTGAGGTTGCCGGCAAAGTCCACCCAGCTTTCATAGGGCTTCAGCAGCGAGTTCTCGTCGGTTGCCTCGTAGAATTGGGCGCGCGCCTCGTTGAGGGTGGGAACGCCGGTATCACGACCGCGCGCCAGATTGATGGTCGCAAGGTCGAGCGGCAAGCCGAGAAGGTTGTTGCGCAGCGCGCTGGTAACGAACTCGTCAATTTCGTTACCCGCCTGGCGCGTCATGCCGCGAATGATGGCTCCGGCCGCAACCTCGGCGTCGATGGGGGCGTTGCCACCGTTGTTCGTGAACTGGACGGGATTGAGGAAACCTTCGATCAGGCCGATCTGATCCGGCGTGAAGGACGGGTCGAAACGGTCGATCGTTTCCGTGAGCATCGAATGGCCGAAGCGATACACCACATGAGCGAACTCAGCGACGATCGAGGGATCGATGGTGACGTCAAACCCGTCGGGAACAAGGAACACGTTGATGTTTGGCTGGATCTTACGGGCGAACTCTTCGAAGACGAGGTGCTGGTACTGCATCTCGGTGCCGAACTTTGCAGCCTGGAACAGGCGCTCGCCATCCCAAACCAGGGCATTTATTGCCGCTTGATCGACGGGAACGGCAGTGACGTCATTGAGCAGCCATTCGTTGAGGAAGGCGACAGCCTCCGCCTGGGTCGCTCCGCCCGCAAGCATGGCAGCCGCATCGGCGATCGTGACAGCCTTGGTGTGCGCTACCAGTCGGTTATGCTCGGCATGGAAGACATGGTGGACCGCGGTCAGGCCGATATTCTCGTTGGCGCGACCATCGCCCGCCACATAATGCGCATTTAGCAGTTCGTCGTCGTAGACACCCGGTAGGTTGCCGGGATTATTAAGACCGATTTCGATATCGCCATCTGCCAGACCGCCTGGTACCGCCGAATGCGCAATATCGGCGAGGAATGCGTGGCCTGTGCGCAAGGTGTTCGCAGGCAGCAGTGTACCCAGACCGCCGTTGGCCGCGGGATCAGCTTCGACCAGACCGGTCGTTGTCATGATCTGCACGAAACCGTTCGGTCCGCGGATGAATTCGCCATAGGGGTCGGTCAATAGCAGCGGAACATTGCCCACGTCGCTGTCTAAGAGCTGGATGCCAAGGAAGTCGGCAGCCTGCGCCTTCAGGTCCGCCCAGGTGGCCATGCCGCCTTGCTGGCCTTGGATCAGTTCACCAGTCGCAACCGGGCGCCCGTTGGCATTCATCACATATTCGCGCAGGAACACCTGATGCGAGGGGTGTGACGTATAGGTCTGGTTCTGATCGACGAAGGATGTCGTGGTGTTGATCGGCCGGACGTTGTCGGCGCTTTCATCGACAGCGGTGTTGGGGTTGTCGACGAGGATGCCATCTGCCCCCGGACCAACGGTCGCGCGGGTCAAGACCATGAAATTGGTGCTACTGCCGGGTACATAGAGCGGATCGTCTGGCATCAGGGGGATCATCACGGTGCCGCTACCGCCCTTGCCGACGAGGTCGAGGCCGTGGTCGAAGAACTGGCCAAACAGCGTGAACCAGGAATTGAAAGGCGCCGACAGGCCTTCGTCCGGCGCGCTGTTGGTGATGCGCAGGTTGGTGCCGTCGAGCTCGATGCCGTTATCGTCGAGCAAGGTTGTCAGGGTGGTGTAGCCGGGATCGCTTTCCAGCGTCGTTCTGGCTGCTTCGACCGCAGCGGCGGCATTGGCGGCGGCCGTCTGCAAGGCGGCATTGTTCGGGCTTGCCGCAGCGGCGGCAGACGCGTTCGCATAGGCGCGTTGGGCATCGCCCAGAACCTCGAACAGCGGCTGCAATGGTGCATAGGCGTCGGAAATTGTCCCGGTAATGACAAGGCCGGGATCATCGACGCCGGCGCGCTGCAGCGCGGTCAGGATCGCCGAAGGATTTCCAAGGGTCTGGTCGACAATGAGATTGGAGATGATGCGGACTTCAGGATCGATCACGTCGCCGGGGCCTGCGCGATTGCCGATGACCGTACCGTCGGGAAGCGTCATCGTCGGGCCGTCGACATCGACGCCTGGGGTATAGGTAACCTGGGTCATCTGAACGCCGGGGCCCGGGTCGGCATCGACAAACAGCGTCCGGAAGTCGGTCCCGAGCCCCTCGCGGAACGGTTCGTCCGATGAGCCCCAATTGGGATTGAGCAGGTTGTTGTAGCTACCGTCGACGGTTCTCAGGCCCCAGGCCAGATTGTAGGTAGGGATCAGCCCGCCCGGTCCATACAGCGGCTGCCCAGCGGCATGTGCTTCGGCGATCTTGATTTGCGCCAGAATGAACTCGAGATCGGAACGAATATAGCTGACCATTTTGCTCTCCCTAGCACCAGCTGAATTTCTTCACCGCATGGTAAACTTGATGAAACTTGAACTATTCTCGTGCGTTGCTTGGCGCACGACTGTCTTTTCTTGCCGCCTGCGTTCGCAAAACAGATAAAAACGCAAGAAAAGACGACATAATCTTCGATGATGGGATAATGTCGCGAAGGGCACCGGACGGAATAGTTCCAAAGGTCCAGAGAATTGTGCGGACTTTTGTCGCCTGAAAGGAGGGACTTTGTACCCAAAGGAGAGCGTGACTTATGTCCCCGGCGACGAACCCGCCATCGGCCGCGGCTCCTGGGCAATCCGATTCTGGCACAGCCTTGATCTGACGACCCAATTCTTGCTCGTCGCTACCTTAATCATCGGCGGCTCGATGGCGATCCTCGGCGAGTGGCTGAGTTCGCAGATTGCCGCGAACCAGCTTCGGAGCCGGGCAGAATCCGGGGCCCTCTACATGGAGGGCTTCCTTGCCGGGCATATTGAGGAAGGCCCGGACGGCCCACGTGTTACAGCCGAGCGTCAGCAGCAATTGGATAGGCTGCTGATCGGCACGGATCTGGCAACGCGCGTAGAGGGGTTCCGAATTTGGGAGCGGGACGGAACAGTTCTCTACAGCACCGATAAATCGCTTATGGGCAAACGCCTTCCGTCAAAGGATATCGAGCAGGCGTTTGCTGGCCAGGTGGTGGCACAACTGGAAACTGGACACGATGATAACGAGGACGGTGGACAGCCGGAACAGCGCCCACTGATCGAAATCTATGGGCCGATCTATCGTTCCAACGTCCACGAGGTCATGGCGGTCGGAGAACTTTACGAGGAGGCTGGCGAGTTTATTGCGCAACGCGACCGGGTTCAACGAAGGACGTGGGCCATCGTTGGAGCAACGACGGTCGCCATCATGGGCCTGCTCTTCCTGATCGTTCGGCGTGCCAGTAGGCTGATCCGGCGCCAAAGCGTGACGCTCAAGGCCCAACTCGCCAGCGCGCAAGCATTGGCGGAGCAGAATAGGCAGTTGCGCAAGACCGCCGATCAGGCGCGCATGGATGCCAGCAAATCAAACGAGGCTCTCTTGAATCGCATCGGCTCAGATCTGCACGACGGGCCGATACAGTTGCTCGGCCTGCTGATCCTCAGGCTGGGGACGCCGGCCCCGAAGACGCCTGGCGACCCGGCCGATGCCGTCGGCCCCTCGAACGTGACGAGAGCCGACATCTCGCCACTTCGCTTGGCGGGCCAGGTGTTGACGGAGTTGCGGGAGCTCTCGACAGGCCTGGTACTTCCGGAGCTCGAAAACATGTCCTTGGAGGCCGCACTTCGCGTTGCCGTCGAGCGGCACGAGCATGCGACCGGGTCCATCGTAAAGGCCCGCTACCGGGGACTTCAGAAGAGCACCGCTCACCCGCTGAAAATCTGTCTTTACCGTGTGGTTCAGGAAGGGCTCAACAATGCTTTTCATCACGCAGCCGGCCGCGATCAACGTGTCATCGCCATCGCGAATGAAGACTCCATCACAATCGTAATCAGCGACGGTGGACCGGGTTTCTCACCAACTTCGACGACAGAAGCGCGCCGTAGGCCGCTGGGTCTGCAAGGAATTCGCAACCGAGTTGAAGCTTTTGCCGGCTCGGTACAAATCAGGCGGCGAGGCAAAGGGGGAATGCAACTCGTGACCCGCGTGCCACTCGAAATCAACAGCGCGTAGACCTGGCAAGAGCGGCGAAAATAACTACGAGCTAGAGCTGAAGACATTCATCAATGGCGCAGCATTGGCTCCCTGTCCTGATGATCGTCGACTTCAAGCTTCTGCGCCGCAATGAGCACCTCGAGGCGGTTTCGCGCATGAAGCTTCTGCATCAGGATGGTCATGTAGTTCTTTACGGTCTTTTCGCCGATACGCAAATCGGCTGCGATCTGTTTGTTTGTGGCTCCGCGCATGAGCATGCCGACAATTTGCCCCTCGCGAATACTGAGCTTGACGGTTCCGGACGCCATCTTGCGCAGCGAAGAAATCTTAAGCTCCTCAATGACCTTGCAGGCAAACGCCGGCGTAATGAACGTTTCGCCGTTATGCACAGCCCTTACGCCCTGAATAAGCTCGCCGGCATCACTGCCCTTCAGAACATACCCGGTCGCACCGGCATTGAGTGCGCGGACGGCGATGTCGCTTCTCGTCAGGGCGGTGAAGGCGAGGAACTTTGTCTTTGGCGAGGTTGCGACGATTTTCGCGATGACCTCGAATATGTTTCCAGGCATCATCACGTCCACCACGAATACGTCCGGGCGGATTTCCGCGTTGATCTTGAGAACGTCGCTGGCCTTGCTCCCCGTCGCCGCGACCGTGAAATCTTCGTTCAGTTTAAATAGATCGACCAAACCTGCCAGCATTAATGGATGATCATCGACCAACGCGATAGAAACAGATTCCATTCGGACGTCCCCAGGCCATTAGTTCCCTCGAGTTCATTATGGAGCCATTTTGCCAAAACTGTCCATGTAGTGAAAACGGAGTAGCCCCCTTAGAGCCGCGGCAGATGTATCCCTCGTAATCCTTCCGGTCCTGCTGGATAAGTAAGGACGTGTATCGGACCCAGTCTGGCTGCACGGCGGCGATATGGCGAGCCTTAAGCAACCTGGTTCCGAGACATAACGGCGCCCGTTCCGATAGCGCTTCGCAGATCGCAGCCGAAATGACCCCTGAGGGTAGCTCATCCGAACCAGGATGAGGGTCGCCCAAGCGTCACATGCACGCCCTTGAACTGGGAATATTCGTCAAAGCCGTAGCGACCGAGCTCGCGACCAAGGCCACTCTTCTTGTAGCCTCCTATCGGAAGCTCCGGCGTTCCGTCGATAACGCTGTTGACCCAGCACCGTCCGGCCCGGATGCGGCGGATTCCCTGAAGCGCGTTTTCCAGGCTGGTTGACCAGATGGATGCGGACAGACCGAATTCCGTATCGTTGGCGAGTGCAACGGCCTCGTCTAATGTCTTGAAGGTCAACGTCGATAGCACAGGCCCGAAAATTTCCTCTCGGGCGATCGACATGTCCGGAGTGACGCCGGCAAAAACCGTCGGCGCATAGTAGAGGCCATCGTGCTTGGCCACCCTTTCGCCGCCGAGCAGAAGCTCCGCGCCCGAGTGGACCCCGGCCTCCACATAGGAATGCACCTTTTGCAGATGCGCCTCTGAAATCATCGCGCCGATCCTCGTGCGCTCGTTCAGGGGATCGCCAAACGTGACCTTGCGTGAAATATCGAGCAACCGATCCATCAAGGCATCCCGGATGCCCTCCTGCACCAGCAGCCGGCTGCCGGAAATGCAGCACTGGCCGGCATTGTGATAGACACCGTAAGCGATGCCGTCGGCCGCCGCGTCGAGGTCCGCATCGGCAAAGACAATCTGCGGCCCCTTGCCGCCAAGTTCCAGTCCCACCCGCTTGACACTTCGCGCGGCGATCTCGCCGAGTTTCGTGCCGACGCGCACGGAACCGGTGAACGCCACCATGTCGATGCGAGGATCCTCCGCGAGCACCTGGCCAGCCGGATCGCCGTAGCCGGTGACGACGTTGAAGACCCCGTCCGGAATGCCGGCTTCGCGCGCGAGTTCCGCCATGCGGATCGAGGTGCCCGAGGTGAATTCAGAGGGTTTCAGCACGACCGTGCAGCCGGCGCCTATCGCCCACGGCACGCGCTCCGAGGCAATGATGAAGGGGAAGTTCCATGGCGTGACAATGCCGACGACGCCGACCGGCTCGCGCAAGACGAGGCCGAGCCGGTCCTCGCCAATATTGTTGTGAGTCTGCCCTTCAAGCGCCCGGGCCTGGCCGGCTGCATAGGACCATAGATCCGCGCAAAATCCGATCTCTCCCCGAGCCTGGACGATTGGCTTGCCGACCTCGAGGCTCTCGATCAGCGCCAGTTCTTCCTGGTGGGCAAGAATGAGGTCCGCCACCTTGAACATCAGTCGCGACCGCTCGGCGCCCGACATGCGCGGCCAAGGACCGGTGTCAAACGCCCGCCGTGCCGCTGCGATTGCTGAGCGAACGTCGTCCGCCGACGCATCCGGCCATGTTCCGACCACGATACCGGCATGGCCGGGGCTCACCCGATCGATCGTCTTGCCCGAGGCGGCGTCAACAGACTTGCCATCAACGAGCATGCGGTAACGGGATTTGGATCCCAGCCGCGGATCACTGGAATCAGGCGCGATAAAGTTAGACAGCATCATCTCTCCCCGGCCAGACATCACGGTCGGCCTTTTCATCTTCTTCCGGCTTTCAGTAACCCGGACGCATCCGTTTAAGTCATGTGGCACAGCATGGCATGGCCCCGCTGGCCTAGTCCTGACGTGCAACCACCGGCAGCGAACCTTCGTCGTGCAGGCGGCCTTCTGTCTGTCGAGCTGCTGCCACGAGGCGCCGCTGCGCCCGGATCGCATGCCATTGCTGGTCGATCAGGACGCCGATGAGGATCACACCGCCCATCACGGCAAAGTTCAACGACGACGGGATGCCGAGCAGGTTCACAAGGTTCTGCAATTCCTGAAGCAAGACTGTACCGAGCACGACGCCGATGATCGACCCCTCACCGCCGCGCAGCGAAAACCCGCCAAGCACGGCAGCGGCAATAGCATAGAGTTCGTAGAACTGCCCATGGCTCGCTGGTGAGATCGAGCGCGTATACATGGCAAAATAGATCGCTGAAAGCGCCGTAAGCAACCCGCAGATGACATAGGCCGACATGATCATGCGGCCGGTGCGAATGCCGGAATAGCGGGCTGCCTCCTCGTTCTTGCCGATTGCGTAAAGATAACGCCCAAAGACGGAGCGATGCAGCACCACCCACATGACCACGGTAATGATGGCGAGTGCGATGAAGGTGTTGGGAACGCCGTAGAACCGGCCCGCGGTCAGGAATTCAAGGTCCGGGAAATTCTGGCCGAAGGCAAATCCCGCCGTCCCGTCGGCGGTATAGAAGCGCGCAGCTCCACGATAAATCAGCAAGCCGCACAAGGTGACGACAAAGGGTTGCAGATTCAGCCTGGTTATCAGCCAGCCATGAATGGCGCCGATGAACGCCCCGAGCACGAGGATGAGCGGCAGCGCCAGCATCCAGGACATATCCTGGACCGCAATGAAATCGATGAAGAGGACACCGAGAAGAGCAACGAGCGAACCCACGGAAAGCTCGATACCGCCTGTAATAATGACAAACGCCTGGCCGATCGAAAGGATGCCAAACAGGCCGATCAGGTTGGCGGTGTTTGCCAGATTGATCGGCAGCAGGAAGCGCGGATTGATGATGGCGACGACGATGCCGACGACGACAATCAAAAGCAGCAGTCCAAGGTCTTTCTTGATCATTCGAGATCCGTTCCCCGATACCTATGATGGCCGCAGCCGCTATTTTACTCTCTTGCCGACGGCAAGCAAAAGGACGCTTTCCTGGCTAAAGTCATCCTCTTCCAAAATCCCGGCGATCTGGCCCTCATGCATGACGGCGATGCGATCAGAAACGCCGATCACCTCTTCCATGTCGCTTGAGATCATCAGGATGGCGACGCCAGCATCGGCAAGGGCCCGCATCAGCCCGTAGATTTCATTCTTCGCCCCGATATCGATGCCGCGCGTTGGCTCGTCGAAGATCATCACCTTCGGGTTCATCGACAGCCATTTGGCAAGCACCACCTTCTGCTGATTGCCCCCCGACAGAGTGCCGGTCCGGGTCGAAACGGAGGGCGCCTTGATGCCGAGGCGAATGCGTTGCTTTTCGGCCGCCGCCGTTTCCCGGTCGGCGGATAGCATGTGGCGGTTCGCGAGATTTGGAAGGTCGGCAAGGGTAATATTCTGGGCAATCGGGAAATCAAGAAGAATGCCGTTGCGCTTGCGGTCCTCCGGCACCAGGAAAATCCCACGGGCAACGGCGTCACGCGCAGAACCGACCACAATTTGCTGTCCATCCTGCAGAATGGCTCCACCGTAACTCCGGTCGATGCCGAAGAGCACCCTTGCGAGCTCGGTGCGCCCCGAACCGACAAGGCCGGCAAGCCCGAGGATCTCTCCATACCTGATGTCCAGATCAACAGGCCGGGATGGATAGGCCCCGGTGCGCACGCCGCTTGCTGTCAGCGCAACCGAGCCGGGCGCGCGCTGCGGCTTGGCGGTGCGCGCCGCAAGCACCCGGCCAATCATCAGCTTGACCATCTGGTCGTGGCCGATCTCGGCCTTTGCAAGCGTACCGACGAGCGTGCCATCGCGTAGCACGACCACGCGGTCGGCGACGCGCTCGACCTCGTGGAGGCGATGCGAGATGAAAATGACACTGATGCCATCTGCTTTCAGCGACTTGATGATGCTCAAGAGCCGCTCGGTTTCGGCCAACGGAAGGCTGGATGTGGGCTCATCGAAGATGACGAGCCTCGCGTTGATCGACAATGCCTTGGCGATTTCCACCATCTGCTGCTCGGCAAGCGAAAGCGACGCCACGGCCGTGTCGGCGGAAAAATGCGCCCCGACGCGCTTCAGGAGCGGCCTTACCATCTCCCTCAGTCGATCACGATCGACGAGCTTGAGAGGCCCGGCCTTCAGTGGTTCGCGGCCCAGGAAGATATTGGCGGCCACGTCGAGGTTTTCGAAGAGATTGAGTTCCTGGTGGACGAAGGCGATGCCGGACGAGATGCTCGATTCCACGGCAAGGGAATGAAGCTCCGCCCCGTCGAGCACGATCGTGCCCCGGTCGGGCGCGATCACGCCGCCGAGGATCTTCATGAGCGTCGATTTTCCTGCCCCGTTCTCGCCGACGAGGCCGATCACCTCGCCCGGCATGATGTCCATTGACAGGCCGTCAAGTGCGACGACGCCCGGATAAGTCTTGCCAACACCGGAAAGCGAGAGGAACGGTGTCGCGGGCGCGTCCGGTGACGGGATATCGGAGCTGTGGTTCATCGCCTGTCCATGGCTGCTAATGCTGTCGGCATGAAACGTCACTCGCGGCGGCGACTGGCGCCACCGCCGCAAGGAAGGATTACTTGCCGGCCATGGCCTTCAGGTTGGCAGCATATTTGTCGACATCATCCTTGCCGATGATGACCGTCGGGATGATGATCAGACCGTTGGCTGGAACGCCAGACTTGTCGCCCTTGAGATAGGCCGCCATCAGCTTCATGCCCTGGTAGGCCCATTCGAACGGCTGCTGCACGACGGTCGCGGCGATCGTGCCTTCCTTGACGCCGCCGAGCGTGATCGGATCGTCATCAAAGCCGACGACGGTGATCTGGCCGAGCTTGCCCGCCTCGCGGAGCGCCTCATAGATGCGCGGCGTGTTGTAGGAGTAGAAGCCGACCATGCAGGTCACGTCGGGGCTGGCCACCAACGCATCCTCGACGTTCTTCTTGGCGCGCGTCTGGTCGCCGTCGTCGCCGCGGACGTCGATCAGCTCGATCTTGGTGCCCTCGAGGCCGCCCTTCATGCCTTCGATGCGCTCTCTGGCATTGTCGGCGCCGAGCAGGCCGACGAAACCGAGGCACTTGCCGCCATCAGGCATCGCCTTCTTGGCGATTTCGGCGGCCTGCTTGCCGGCATCGACGTTGGAAGAACCGATATAGGCTATGCGGTTGGTCTTCGGCGCGTCGCTGTCTGTGGTGAAGAGAGCCGTCTGCGAGCCGATCTTGTTGAGGCCATCCGTCTGGGTCTTGGGGTCGACGGCAGAGACCATGATCCCCTTGACGCCGGCGCTGACGAGATCTTCCATGAGACGCTGCTGAATGGCCACCGATCCCTGTTCGGGGTATTTCAGCTCCATGTTGTAGTCCGGCATTTCGCCCTGCGCCTTCTTTACGCCGGCTTCAGCGGCCTTCCAGAAATCCGAAGCAACGTTGACCACGAAGGCCAAGGTCGGCTTGTCGGCGGCATGGGATACCGCAACAGGCGCGGCACTCAGCATCAATCCGGTGAAGAACAAGGCTGCATTGCGTTTCAGCTGATTCATAATACACCTCCCGAAGGGCCGCGGTAGCGCAGGCCCATTTGCGACTTACGGCCGGCCGGATGCGCGCCCCCTCCAAGGGCCGTCGCAGTGCGACGAGTGGCATAGGTTCCGATCGCCCCCTCACGGTATACAAGAATCTTAATTAGTAAATAGTATTATCAATGCGGATCAAAACATTTCATAGAACAGCAGCTGGAAATGCATTTTTGCGCTTGGAGGCGATCATTACCGGCCTGCGGCTATGCTACTTCATGTGATTGCTAACGAACGGATCGGTGGTAATATTAATTATCACCAGTGAGCAATCATTCACCTTCACCGATTTGTGCAACGGACTTCCACGAATGCGAAAAACCAAGATCTCGGACGAAACCGCGCTTGCGACAGGGAAGCCTGCGCGCAGCCGAAAGGCCTCTCGCCCCGAGCGTGTGACGATGATGGATATCGCCAAGGCGGCCGGTTGCTCGCAGGCCGCCGTTTCCTTCGTCCTCAACAACACGCCCGGCACCCGCATCTCACAGCAGACCCGCGACCGCGTGTTCGAGGCAGCGCGAGCGCTTGGCTATATGGGGGCGACATATGCAATGCCTGCCTCCTATTCTGGCCTGGACAACGTGATCGGTTTTGCCGTCGACCAGCTCGCGACCAGCCCGGAAGCGATCGTTGCGATTGAGGGCGCGCGGCAAGCCTCCTGGGTCGCCGGCAACGTGCTTTTGGTAACGCAAACGCTCAGCGATCCCGTCATGGAACCGAGGGCAATCAAAGCGTTGACGAGCGGCGGCATATCGGCGCTCATATACATGACAATCTATACACGCGAGGTCGAACTTCCCGCTTATATTTACAAGCTCAACATACCAACGGTCCTGCTGAACTGTTATACGGCGGATTACGCCTTTCCCTCCGTTGTACCGAGCGAGATAGCGGGAGGACAGAGTTCCACCCGACATCTGATCTCACACGGCCACCATCGCATTGCGACCATCACCGGCGAAATCTGGATGCAGGCTGCGCAGGACCGGCTTACCGGATATCGCCGGGCGCTTGCGACCGCCGATATTCCCTTCGATCCGGAACTCGTCATAGAAGGCGACTGGTCGGCCAGCGCCGGCTATGCCGCGACAGTCAAGCTGCTGGCTCTGAAGGAGCCGCCGACCGCAATCTTCTGCCAAAACGACAGAACTGCGATCGGATGCTACGAAGCCCTCAAGGATGCGGGTCTCCGCATTCCACAGGACATGTCGGTCGTGGGCTATGATGACGAGGATATTTCCCGGCATCTTGTCCCGCCGCTAACGACATCCGTGCTACCGCACTTCGCTATGGGTCAATGGGCAATAGAGCACCTTGGTCCTGCGAGCACGTCCGATAAGAAACGTTTTCCGATTGCGAAGCTCGAATGTTCCCTCGTCAAGCGCCACTCTGTCGCCGCGCCTCCGGTCAAAAGGCCGAGGATCGCTTCGCAGTGAGCAAAAAATACTGATGGCGAACGAGCGGACCAACCGTCGTTTTAACTGCGCAATGCGCCAGCGACCCGAAGCAATCGCCACATCGGATCTTGACGCTGACCACTCTGGAATAGTTCACCAGTTCGTCACCGACCCATCCCGGCGTTTCAGATGCGGCGCTTCCCAGAACACGAAACTCTGCTTGGCCAACAGTTCCTCGTTTCCTTCGATGTCGAGACCAGGAGCGTTGGAAACCCGCTAGCACAGGCCTTCCAACGTCGGTTGGACCGGGAGGAAATCGGAATTGTCAAAACCGAGACGGGTCTCAGCGGGGCTGCTGCGGGTCTCAAGCCAAGAGAAATTTGATACTACCGCGCAGAAATGCACAGTGGCAGCCGTACAGACGGGCCGAGTGGATTGTGCGGCATCATGTCGACGTACGAGTTTCGCTGCCATCGGCAGGTTCTTTTCTCCGCTCCCTTGCCGCCTTAAACCTGGAGTGAAGTCGTGCGACGAAAGCGACTAACGCCAGAGGGCAGTTTAAATCGCTAACTCTTCCAATTCTCGTTGCTTTCGAGAAATACGGTGGCCAGTCGACCAACTTGGCCCTCGCCTACTCAAAGCCGAGACGCTTGGCCCCTTGGCGGAATAGCGCGCGATCAGTTGGCGGCAAATGGAATGCCGACATGAAGTCGTTGAGCCGATACGCGGGATACCGATCGTGTATCATGGCGAGGTAAGACCGCCCCTCGCTGAGCCGTCCCGCGATCGACAGGCAAAGTGCGGCGATCGCCAGAATGTGAGCGTGAGCATTGGGACGGGCGGCGGCCTTGACGCCCCAGTCCGCGGCATCCTCGAAGCTTCCGAGGCGCACGAGAGCGAGGGCGCGGCTTGCAAACATGCCGAAGAGCATCGGGTCGAAAGGACTGAGCGCGCGGGAGTGATCGGCTGCCAGGATCGCGGCGCCTGGATCACCGGACTGGGATTGCACGAAAGCGAGAGAGTAGTGGGCGATGGCGAAACTGGGGCTCAGTTCGACCGCCTGTTGAAGTTCGCCAACGGACTGATCGTGCAGCGCTCTCAACCATAGTGCTCGACCCATGGCGAGATGTGCCGTCGGGTCGCGATCATCGACCATCATGCTCTGGCTCGCCGCCCTGTAGGCAAGCTCTGCCTCGGCGTCCCGATCCGCCCAATGCTGGAAGGCACTCTGGAAATGGGTAAAGGACAGTCCCGCATGCGCACGGGCAAACGTGGGGTCGAGACCAATTGCCCTTTCGAAGAAGCGCTGGGCTTGCTCGTTGTCGCTCTTGGTAAAGCGATACATGTGCCAGAGCCCCCGGTGGTGGGCCTCCCAGGCGTCGAGGGAGTTCGGCGCCTTCAGGAGGGCACGATTGCTCTCGATGGTCTCGACTTCGCGCTCGATCGAAACGACGATCCGGCTGCCGATTTCTTCAAGCAGGAGGAAGGTGTCGGCAACACGGCGCTCGAAGACATCAGTCCAGGCGATGCTAGCCGTTCTTGCCTCTGTCAACTCGACGCGAACGATAATGCGGTCGCCGACGCGCTGAAACGATCCGTCGACGACGTAGTCGACGCCGAGCAGCCGCGCTGTCTCGTCAACCGTGTGGTGCCGCTCTCTCAGCGCAAACATCGTGCCCTGCGCGATCACATGGAAAGAGCGCAGCTTCGCAAGCCGTGTGATAATGTCGTATGCCAATGCATCGGACGGACCGCCGGGAGCGGCCACGGCCGACAGCTCATTGAACGGCATGATCGCAATCGATGCGCGCCGAGGCTCCTTGAGTAAGCTCTCGGTATCAAGTGGAGACGATGTAGCTACAGCGCTTGCGCTTGGGCGTTCCTGCCGGAAGGTCTCGTCTCTCTGGGTTCGGGCCGCCTGCCAGGCGTCGCGCAAGGATCGCTCGTTGAGACCCTCGGCACTAAACAGCTTCGCCGTCGCTTCAAGATGCTCCTCGCCCTCGCGAAAACGACCCGCCCTGGCAAGGGACATCAATAGCAATTCGTGCGGGCGAATATCGAAGGGCGCAAGCTGGATCCAGCGATCGAGATAGGTTTGTCCTTCCTCGGGTGGGAAACGCTGCACCATATGCTCGAGAAGGGCTGTGTGGATGTCGCGGAGCCGACGACGTTGCGACACCAGCCATGTTTCGAACGACGGGCTGCGCTCGACGCTGGATCCTTCGTGAAAGTCGCCAGCAAAGAGGGCCACCAAGGATCGCAACTGGTCCACCGACTGCGTCTTGAATCCATGCTGATAGGCCGCGGTCGCCTCGACCACATCGATAAAGCAGCCCGACAGATCCAGTCCAATAGTGTCGCCCCGGGTGGTGACCCGTTGTTCCCCGATCAGCGAGCGGATCTTGCTCAAGCACCATCGCAACTCGCCGCGCGGATCGTCGGGGATATCCCACAATAGATCGCAAAGCTGCGCCCTGCCGCAGGGCCGCGGTGAAAGTGCAAGGTAGGCCAGAAGAGATCGCACCTTCCGGGAGCCCGGGAGCTTCAGATCGACGCCCTCTCGCCGGATCGCCATCGGCCCGAGCAGTCGGATCTCGAGCGGGCGTCTGGGTTGATTTGCGTCCCCGCCGCCCGATTCCACGCTCATTCCCACGCCAGCTGCCACGCCGACCCCCACTATCCCTGTCTAAGCCAGAGACCGTGGCACGACACGTGCCCAACCACGGTTGCCATAGACGCACCATGAGGCTGATCAATCTGACCCAAGGAGGAAACAATGTCCACATCTGCGGCCGTCGCGCATGATACTCAGCCCACCGTCGATTTCAGCGCGCTCAAGGCGCGGCAACAAAGTGCTTGGTCCTCGGGCGATTACGCGATCGTTGGGACGACCTTGCAGATTGTCGGCGAAAGCCTTTGCGAGGCGCTCGATCTGCGCGCGGGCTCGAAGGTGCTTGACGTTGCGGCCGGCAACGGCAACGGCGCACTTGCCGCAGCCCGACGCTGGTGCGAGGTCACCGCGACCGACTATGTTCCGGCGCTGCTCGAACGCGGCCAGGAACGCGCCAAAGCCGATCGGCTGCCGATCGTCTTCCAGGAGGCCGATGCGGAACATCTGCCGTTTGTCGATCAGTCCTTCGACAATGTACTGTCGATTTTCGGCGTGATGTTTACGCCCGACCAGGAGCGCGCTGCGTCCGAACTCATTCGCGTCTGCAAGCGCGGTGGCTCGGTTGGCCTCGCGAACTGGACCCCTGACGGTTTCATCGGGCAGATGTTCAAGACGATCGGCAAGCATGTGCCGCCTCCGCCCGGTGCTCGCTCGCCGGCGCTCTGGGGCTCGCGGGCACGACTTGACGAATTGTTCCCGAAAGCGGTCGCGTCGATCGCGGCGACGCCGCGGCAGTTCGTGTTTCGCTACAAGGCACCGGACCATTGGCTTGAGGTCTTCCGGACCTATTATGGTCCCATGCTGAAAACATTCGCCGCTCTTGACCCGGCGGCGCAAGATGCGCTGACCAACGACCTGCTGGCGCTCATGGAACGCTTCAATCGTGCTGACGACGGCACCGTGGTCGTACCAAGCGAATATTTGGAGGTCATCGTCACAAGGCTCTGAACACAGGCTTCCGACACCGGCCGAGTATGGGTTTATTCCCGATGCTCGGCCGTCAGGTCGAGCGTGTTGTTCTCGAGCCAGGCGATGCCGCCCGCTTGGAGTTAAAACAACGCTCTGATCTCGGAAACGAAAGCCCGGTTGCTGGCAGACTGCCCCTGATTGGAGAGGAGACTCACCCAAGATACCGCGCGTGTGAAATCGCGCTTGGGGGCAACATGACACCGTCTGAGTTTAGCGCGGCCGTCGTGGTCGCAAGAATGTCGGCAAGCGACATTCAGGAACTTCTTGGCATCGACGAACGAACCAGAAGCCAGCTGGCCTCTGGCGAGAAGCCTGTGCCGCGTTGCGTCGCCTTGTGCTTGTGGCTGATGGCAGCCTATGGCATTTCCATTTTGGAGGCTCGTGTCCTTGCGAAAGATCCTGGCGTGGCCAAATTGCCTTGAACTGCATCGCGTGCCTGCCTGATGACAGGCCGCGTCGGACTTGTCATGATGGGGAGCGAGTCAGGCGGTGTAGCAGAATAGGCGATCGGAGATTGGGATAGGATATGGCGACGCAATCCGCCGAACACACTGCGAAGCTCCGTCCCGCTGTTCGCGCAGACTTAACCGCACTCGGGACCTTCGGTGCATTGCTTGTCGGGCTGCATCACGAGCTCGACGCAAAGCGCTTCATTGAACCCACCACAAGAACCCCGGCGCAGTATGCGGCTTTTCTCGAGAGCCAACTCTCCCGGACGGACACCGTTCTTCTGGTCGCCGAGGATAACGGGTCGATACTCGGATACGTTTACGCGGCACTGGAGGGTTACGATTACATGTCGCTGCGGGGGCCGGCAGGCGTCCTCCATGACTTATTTGTAGACCCGGCGCGGCGTCGGGAGGGTGTTGGTCGACTGTTGCTCGAGGCGGCCATCAACAAGCTGAAAGATATGGGCTCTGACCGCTTTGTCCTATCAACCGCCTACCGGAATGAGGCGGCGCGCAACCTATTCACCGCCATGGGCTTCCGTCCGACGATGGTCGAGATGACACGAGAGGCGGCGACTGACCATGAGACAGATGAACGTCGGGCCAAAGGCTCCCGCTAGCGGTAGCTCAGGGTCATTTGCTGGCAATAGCGTGCGCTGGTTACTTGAGGCATCTCACTCGGATGCAGCAAGACCGCCAAAATCGACGCGCCACAAACCATCATCGCCCAAGGGGCGCAAAGGCACCGACGATCGTCTCAGTCCTGGCGATACCGAGGCTATTGTTGTGGTTTGTCAGCGAAATGCCTGATCGCGTATTCCGCAACGCGCTGGTTCGACCGTCTTGCGTCATCGAGCCAGAACGGGAAGAGCTGCCACTGATGGATCATGCCCGGCCAGATCTCGGTCTCGACGTCGACGCCGACCTTTCGGGCCTTGTCGGCAAGCCGTAGGGTATCGTCCAGCAGTGCCTCGCCCGAACCGACCTGGACAAGCAAGGGTGGAAACCCGGTCATGTCGCCGTAGAGGGGCGACACCATCGGATCGGTGGGCGAGCGTGTTCCGAGATAAGCCTTGCGCATGAGATCGAGCTGAGCGGCATCGATCAGTGGATCGGTGCCGGCGGTTGCCGCCAGCGATGCGCCGGTTGCCGCCAGGTCCGTCACGGGGCTCATCGCCACGACGGCCGCGGGCAACGGTCCCTTGACCCGCATCTGCCTGAGCGTGGCTTCGATCGCAAGGTTCCCGCCAACGGATTCGCCGACCACAACGATGTTGCTGGGCTCATAACCGGAATCGAGCAGCCACCGGTAGGCGGTCAGAGCGTCGTCGATTTGTGCGGGATATGGGTTCTCAGGTGCAAGCCTGTAGTCGATGAGAAGCACGTCGGCGGACGCCGCTTTGGCCAGCGAGCCGGCGATTGCTCGGTGCGTACGCAACGAACCGCTAAAGAAGCCGCCGCCGTGAATATAGAGTATGGCGCGCCGCCCGATGGGGTGGTGTAGCCTCGCTGGCCAGATGAGCTGTGCTTCGACACCATCGGCATCCACCGGCCTGATTTGCACGCGCGTCGGCTCGGGGGTGGTTTCCATCATGTCTTCGAACGCGTTGCGCCGATCGCGTAGGCTGTCAGCCTTCGCATAATGTTGCTTCCATGTTTCGACGAGCTTGCGGACCTGCTCCTTCGAGGCTTGCGTCTGGACAGGCGTGTCCTCAGCGCTGGTGGGTGACATCGAGAACGCGACGGCAAGGCTTGCGACCAGACAAATCTTGGTCAATCCCGCTATCGAGCGCGCGATCGCCGCTGATGCAAGCCCGCGCGGCACCTCGGCCCGCTCCCGCAAAACCTCCACCTTAAGCACCCCGAAACCTCCTATCCAAGACATCTGTCGAGACACGATGAAACCTGCCACGACCACAGGCCTTGTCAAGCGCGTCATGGTTTAGGAAGCGACCCTTTTCGGCGTGCGAAAGTAATGCCTCTGTCGCATGCCGGCTAGGCTTTGGCCGCGAGCTCCTCCACCCGCTTGAGATTGACCACGGCCTTGACCGGCAGGTGGTCGGAGGCAATGCGGGCGAGCGGCGTGTCGTGCGCCTCGACCGCCGTCACGACGCCCTTGCGGTTTGCCATGATGCGATCAAGCGCGAGAACGGGAAGTCGTGCGGGAAAGCTCGGCACGGCGAGCGGCTGCGGGCCGAAAGCGGATTGGAACGTGTGCAGCGATGAGCGGTCGCCGAGCCGCCACTCATTGAGATCGCCGAGCAGGATGGTCGGAACCTCACTCTTGTCGGCCATCAGCTCGACCAGCATCTTGGCTTGCTGCGCGCGCGAATGGCGAAGGAGGCCGAAATGGGCGGCGATGATGCGCAATGCCCCGCCACGTTCCAGATCGAGTTCGGCGACAAGCGCGCCGCGCGGCTCCAGCCCTGGAAGGTTGATCTGGTGAACGTCGCGGACGAGGCCACGCTTGAAGAGCACGACATTGCCATGCCAGCCGTGAGCCTTGGCCATGCCGTTGATCGGCACTGGAATCAATCCGGTCTCCCGTTCCAGCCGGCCGAGATCGAGAATGCCGGTACGCTCGCCAAACCGGGTGTCGGCTTCCTGTAGCGCGATCACATCGGCATCGATTTCGTGGATGACGCGGCTGGTGCGCTCCGGGTCGAAACGCCGGTCGTTGCCGACACATTTGTGGACATTGTAGGAGGCAATCAGAGTGCCGTCCGAGCGCGGCTTCCGCTCCGAATGTGCCGCATCCAGTCGCTTTCTTCGATTGCGGATCGATGCGAGGATGTTGGCGGGCAGATTGTCCTTTTTGGCATGCATCGGAGTTTGCTCGCGCTCCGTTGGTCGAAGAGGTTCGGTCCGGAGTATAGGCCGGGTATTCAAACTTGCCACGCCTTTAGGCCGAAGAAATCCGCTACAAATAAGGCGATCCGAGCCAAAGAACCTTCTCAAGCAGCCGGATTGCGAAAGGACGCGCACGCAGCCCCTGCAGCGTAACCGGCGACGCCGACTTGATGGCTTCGTCGATATGCTCGTCAATCTCGTTGGCAAAGCCTTCGTTCAGCACTTCCAGGTCGATCTCGAAATTCAGCCGCAGCGATCTTGGATCGAGATTGGACGACCCGACGTAGGACCAGACCCCGTCGATCGACAGCAGCTTGGAGTGGCTGAAGGCACCGCTGGAGCGCCAGATGCGGCAATAGTTGCTGAGGATCTGGTCAAATTGCGCGGTCATGGCTCGGTCGACCAGGACGAGGTTGTTGACGGACGGAACGACGATATCAACCTCGACCCCTCGTCGTGCGGCGGTCGCCAGTGCGCTGATCAGCTCTCGGTCCGGCAGGAAGTAGGGCGACATGATGCGGATCGATTTTCGCGCAATGGAGAAGGCGCCCATCAGCATCTTGTGGTTCGTTTCGATGCTCCTGTCGGGCCCGGACGCCACGACGCGCATGAAGACGGGGTCCCCCGGTTGGCGGTCGGGCATTGCGGTTCGCCATGCTTCGCCTTCCAGGATCTCGCCGGTCGTGAAGCGCCAGTCTTCGGCCGCGACGTTGAAGAGATCGGCAACAACCGGCCCGGTGACGCTGAAATGGGTGTCGCGGGCGAAGTCCTCCCCTGCTATTTCGCGCGTAAAGCCCGCCCGGATGTTCATGCCGCCGGTCAGCGCGATGCGGCCATCGACGATGAGGATCTTGCGGTGAGTGCGCAGGTTCGCATAGGGCAAACGCAACCCAATGATAACGTTTCCGTTGAAAACCGAGACCGCAACGCCGCCATCTGAAAGATATCCGAGTACGCTCGGCACGGAATAGCGGGCGCCGACGGCATCGATCAGCACGCGCACCTCGACGCCCCGCTTGACCGCGGCAATGAGGGAATCGGCAATCCTCAGTCCGATCGGATCGCGGTCAAAGATGTAGGTCTCAAGCAGAACACTCCGCGCCGCACTGTCGATCGCCGCCTCCATTGCGGCATAGCAGTCGTCGCCCGTCTCCAGCATATCGATCGTGTTGCCGGTTGCGAGCGGAATGCGGGCGACGCGGTCACCCAATGTCTGTAGTGCGGCGAAACGCCGGCCGAAACCACTGATGACGATATCTGTGTCGGCATCGAAGCTTTCGAGCTCGTCGAGGTCCGCGTCGGGGATTAGCGCATCGCGCCGAAGGCTGAGCGAGGCACGGCGGATACGATTGATACCGGCGATCGCATAAAGCACGGCGCCGACGATCGGCGAGAGGATGATCACCCCGACCCAGCCGATTGCGGCGCGGACCTCCTCCTTCGTCATGGCCGCATGGATCGCTGCCGCGGCGCCCATGGCGAGCGAAACAACGAATAGAATATGCGGCCAATAGGTCGATATGAGATAAAACATTGCGTTGAACTATAACCACAAAGCTGCAGTGTTCAATTGCGCACTGACGGGCATGAAGCGGCCCGACTTGCTTGCGCGAGATCGGTCGTCCGAAGAAAAATCAGCGCACCGCGCGATGGCGAAATGCTGCAATGCAGAATTTCTTTTTGCAGTGTGTCAAAAAATGCTTGAAACGGCGCCATTCCTCTGGAACTCTTGTGCCTAGTATCGCGTTAGACCACGGGCCTCACTGACTGGAGATCGGCGATGACAGAAACTCGCGAAGAGTGGATCAGGAAGCGTGCCTATGCGCTTTGGGAGGATGAAGGGCGTCCAACGGGACGAGATTTCGCACATTGGGAACAAGCCCGTGCCGAACGCCAAGCGCTCGAAGGGTCTGCGGCATCCCCGGATGGCAAGGAAGTGAAGACGCGTAAACGCACCACCTCCGTTGCAAACGCGAATGGCGCCGCCCCAAGGAAAACAGCTAGCCGCAAATCGGCCTGATGCTTCCTTCCATTGTGACGAAGGGCATCACGATGGCGCCCTTCGTCACATGATTGCATTGCTTCTGCCCTATTGATTTCCAATGGGGCACGAAGGGTGCGTCGGGGGAAGACTATAATGAATGCGCATAGCGCTGACCTCGCAGAAAAAATGCTGCGGCGGCAGTCGGCGATGGAACTAAAATCGGACTTGGATGTTCATAGATCGGTCGTAGCGGATTGCTACCTCCGCATCGCGCCTTTGAGGGTAGAATGACCGCTCTTGTCATCGCCGCGTTAGCCTACCTGGCCCTCGCCTTGATTGTTGTTTATGCGATCGACAATCTCGTCGCACTGTTCTTCCCCGATGCGCGTTCTGCCGCATCGCTGCATTTTCCCACCTTAGAAAAGATGATGGCGGCGTCCCGCAAATACTATCGCAAATAGGCGACCTCGTCGGCGCGTTCTCCGTCAGCTGTCTCTATGCGTTAACGGGACGCTGGAACTTTTCGCGTATCAGTCGGTTGCCCTTTCTCTGTCAGAAAGGAGGCAGTCATGCCCAGAGGCGACAAATCCGCTTACTCGGACAAGCAAAAACGAAAAGCCGAACATATCGAGGAAAGCTACGAAGACCGTGGCGTTTCCACCAAGGAGGCCGAACGGCGGGCTTGGGCGACGGTGAACAAGGAAAGCGGTGGCGGCAACAAGTCCGGATCCGGTCGGGGCAAGCCAGATACCCACGAGGCATCCGAAAAGGGTGGGCGCAAAGGCGGCGCCGCTTCCGCAGCGCGTTCTGCGGCCGAGCGCTCGGCTTCCGCGAAGAAAGCAGCGGCGACTCGTAAGCGCAACGCGCAGCATGCGCATCACTGATCTGGAGTAAGGCACCGGGAGGGACCTCATGGCATATGAACTGTACTATTGGGATGGCATTCAAGGCCGCGGCGAATTTGTTCGCCTGGCGCTGGAAGAAGCCCAGGCGGAGTATGTCGACGTCGCAAGGCAGTCCGGGCGCGGGATGGGCACCGGAGCGATGCTGGAGCTGATGAAGAGCAAGCACGAGCCCCACATTCCCTTTGCGCCACCGTTTCTCAAGGACGGCGAGCTCATTGTCTCCCATGTCGCCAACATTCTCTTCTATCTCGGTCCGAAGCTTGGTCTCGCGCCGGAGGATGAAAGGTTGTGCTACGTTGCCAATGGCCTGCAACTGACAATCACGGATCTGGTGGCAGAGGTGCACGATACGCATCACCCGATCGCCACGTCACTCTACTACGAGGATCAGAAGGAGGCGGCGAAAGCTCGCTCTGCCGCCTTTATCAGCGACCGCATTCCAAAATTTCTCGGCTACTTCGAGCAGGTGCTACAACAAAACCCGCGGGGGCCGCGCCACATCGTTGGCGATGCGCTTAGCTACGTCGACTTGTCGCTGTTTCAGGTAATCGAGGGCCTGCGACATGCCTTTCCGAAAGCGATGAAAGCCTATGCGGCCGATTTTCCAGGGTTGACCGCATTGCACGATGCCGTCGCCAAGCGCCCGAACATCACCGCCTATCTACAGTCGGACCGCCGGCTTGCCTTCAACGAGGACGGAATTTTCAGGCACTATCCGGAGCTTGATCTGATGCCGTAGCAGATATGGCATTGCCCCGCGTTGATGGAGGCTGATAAGGTCCCTGCAACTCGCCCCTATCCGTCCCATCACATTCCCGGAGGCTATCGCGGCCATGGCAAATCTTGCTCAATTGCTTGCATCCATCAAAATCCCGGACCTCGCCGGCAAGGCGGTGCTGATCACAGGCGCCTCGACCGGTATCGGTGCAGCGCTCGCCCGCGCCTTTGCTGCGCAGGATATGAAAGTCGGCATTCACTACAACGCGAGCCGGGAGCCTGCCGAAGCGCTTGCCGACGAAATCCGGGCAGCCGGCGGCACCGTGCACCTCGTAAACGGCGACGTGTCGAAGGAGGGCGAGACGGAACGTGTCGTCGAAGAGACGGCGAGAACCTTCGGGCATCTCGACGGGTTGGTGAACAATGCTGGCGGCATGCTCGGCCGCAAGCCAACCGCCGAATATACCGACGAGCACTACATGAAGGTCATGGATCTGAATGCCCGCTCGGTTCTCGCCGCAACGCGCGCTGCCCATCCCTGGCTGAAGAAGCAGGGCGGCTTCATCATCAACACGACCTCGATTGCCGCCCGCAATGGCGGGGGCAATGGTGCCGTGCTCTATGCGGCATCGAAGGGCTTCGTCTCGACGATCACTCGCGGCCATGCCAAGGAGTTCGTTCCTGACCGCATTCGGGTCAACGCGGTGGCGCCGGGCGTCATCGGCACGCCGTTCCATGAGCGCTACACCAACGACGAACAGATGGAACTGCAGCGCAAGACAATCCCGATGGGCTTCGTCGGAACGCCGGAGGATTGCGTCGGCGCCTATCTCTTCTTGGCGTCGCCAACGCTTTCCGGCTACATCACCGGCCAGATCATAGAGGTCAATGGCGGCCAGTTGATGCCGTAAGCATGAGCTTGCGCAAAGAAAGGAAAAATGGCGCGGACAATCTCCGCGCCGTTTTCATTTCGCGATGGGAATCAGACGCGCTCGAGCGCGACAGCAATCCCCTGCCCGACGCCAATGCACATGGTCGACAGCGAATAACGCCCGCCGGTTTCCCGCAATTCCATGGCCGCCGTCCCCGTGATACGCGCGCCCGACATGCCGAGCGGATGGCCGAGCGCGATGGCGCCGCCGTTTCGGTTCACGCGGCCATCGTCGTCGGCTACGCCGAGTTCGCGGAGAACGGCGAGACCCTGCGAGGCGAAAGCCTCGTTGAGTTCGATGACGTCGAACTGATCCTGCTTCATGCCAAGCCGTGCCATCAGTTTGCGCGATGCCGGAACCGGGCCGATACCCATGATGCGCGGCGGCACGCCGGCAGCCGCCCCGCCCAGAATGCGGGCGATCGGTGTCAGTCCATACTTTCTGGCGGCAGCTTCGCTGGCAATGATCAGGGCGGCTGCGCCGTCGTTCACGCCGGAGGCATTGCCTGCCGTCACTGTCCCGCCCTCCTTCTTGAAGGGCGTGGAAAGCTTGGCAAGCGCTTCGATTGTCGTCGCGCGCGGATGCTCATCCTTCTCCACGACGACAGGATCGCCCTTGCGCTGGGCGATGGTGACGGAGGTGATTTCCTTTGCCAGCCGCCCATTGGCCTGCGCGGCCGCCGCCTTGGCTTGGCTTCGAACGGCAAAGGCGTCCTGATCCTGGCGCGAGACCTTGTAGTCCTCGGCGACGTTCTCGCCGGTTTCCGGCATGGAATCGACGCCGTACTGCTTCTTCATCAGGGGATTGATGAAACGCCAGCCGATCGTTGTGTCATAGATCTCGGCGTGGCGGGAAAAGGCAGTCTCGGCCTTCGGCATGACAAAGGGCGCGCGCGACATGCTTTCAACGCCGCCTGCAATCATGAGTTCGGCTTCGCCTGCCCGGATAGCGCGCGCAGCCGCGATGATGGCGTCCATGCCGGAACCGCAGAGGCGATTGATCGTCGTGCCGGACACCGAAACTGGCAGGCCCGCCAGCAGCGAGGACATGCGAGCGACATTGCGGTTGTCTTCGCCGGCCTGGTTGGCGCAGCCGAAGATTACATCGTCAACCGCTTCCCAGTCGACCTTGCCGTTGCGCTCAATCAGCGCCTTCAACGGCACTGCGCCGAGATCGTCAGCGCGAACGGCTGACAGCGAACCGCCGAAGCGGCCGATCGGCGTGCGGATATAGTCACAGATATAGGCTTCGGCCATCAGGCTTCTCCTTTAGAGTTCCGGGACGACGAGATCGGCAACCGGGCCGTCGATGTAGAGGGGCGCGCCGGTCATCGCCTGCAACTCCTCGACCGTCATGGCGGCAAGCTTCTCGCGCAACACGAAACGGCCGTCCACGATGTCGATGACGGCATGGCTCGTATAGACGCGGGTGATGCAACCTACCCCGGTCAGCGGGAAGGTGCATTTGTCGACCAGCTTCGGCTCGCCGTTCTTGGTGACGTGCTCGGTGATGACGCAGACCTGTTTGGCGCCGTGCACGAGATCCATGGCGCCGCCAACCGCCGGAACGCCTTTGGCGCCAACCCTCCAGTTGGCCAGATCGCCATTCTGGGCCACCTGGTATGCGCCGAGGATCGCGACGTCGAGATGGCCGCCGCGAACCATGACGAAGCTGTCGGCATGGTGGAAGAAGGCCGAACCGGGCTTCAGCGTCACCGGCCGCTTGCCGGCATTGATGAGATCCCAGTTCTCCTCACCGGCGGGCGGTGCTTCGCCGAAATCGAGGATGCCGTTTTCCGTATGGAAGATCGCCTGGCGGCCGGGCGGCTGATAGCGTGCCACCATTTCCGGAAAGCCGATGCCGAGGTTCACATAGGCACCATCGGCAATGTCCTGGGCGGCGCGCCATGCGATGCTGGCGTTGGAAAGCTTGATGTCTTCCCGCGTGTTGATGGGGCTGATATCGACGGTCATTGATAGACCACTCCGGCTCGAACGAGCTCTTCTTCCTGGGCGGGATTGGCGACCTCGACGACACGGTCGACGAAGATGCCGGGGGTGACGACGTGCTCGGGGTCGATGCCGCCGGCGGGAACGATGCTGGAAACCTGGACGATGGTCTTGCCCGCCGCCATGCACATCAACGGATTGAAGTTGCGAGCGGCCTTGTTGTAGGTGAGGTTGCCGTGGGTGTCGCCGACATGCGCCTTGACGATGGCGAAATCGGCCTTCAGCCAGCGCTCCTGCACATAATGCCGGCCGTCGAATTCGGCGATGACCTTGCCCTCGGCAAGTTCGGTGCCGTAGCCCGTCGGCGTGTAGAAGGCCGGGATGCCGGCGCCGCCTGCGCGGATGCGCTCGGCAAGCGTCCCCTGGGGCACCAGCTCCAGCTCGATCTCTCCCGCAAGATACCTGTCCGTGAAGGCGCGCGGGTCGGACGAGCGCGGGAAGGAGCAGATCATCTTCTTCACCATGCCGGCGTCGATCATCGCGGCAATCCCGATGCGGCCGTTGCCGGCATTGTTGTTGATCACCGTGAGGTTCTTCGGCCCCTTGTCGATCAGGGCGTGGATCAGCTCGATCGGTGCGCCCGACCCGCCGAAGCCGCCGATCATGACGGTCGCTCCATCTCCGATTTCGGAGACGGCCTCAGCCGTGCTCCCGATGGTCTTGTCCATGCTGGATCACTCCTTGCCGGCGGGATGCTCCTCTCCGCCTTTCACCCGATGGATAAAACGGGGAGGCTGGGCGGGCAAGCATTTTGTGCGATATTTGACATTTGTTCGTATATCGCACAAAATGAAAACGTGAGTTGCGTTTGGACAAGGGTCCGACACCAAGGCCGCGAGCAAAGGAGGAACCATGCGAGAAACTGATTTTGTCAGCGGCTTTGCCAGAGGACTGAAGGTCATCGAGGCGTTCGAGGAGACTCGCCAGCGGCTTTCGATCGCCGACGCCGCGAAGTTGACCGGCCTCGACCGCGCCACGGTGCGCAGGTCGTTGCTGACGCTGGCCGAACTCGGCTATGCCGAATACGACGGCAAGTTTTTCGCCCTGACGCCCAAGATCCTGCGGCTCGGGCACTCCTACCTCTCGGCAACGCCCCTGCCCGTCCTCATCCAGCCGCACCTCGATCAACTGTCGGAAAGAGCCGGGCAGAGCGCATCCGCCTCCGTGCTCGACGGCACGGAGATCGTCTATATCGCCCGCGCCTCGCAGCGGCGTGTCATGTCGATCAACCTGACGCCGGGCAGCCGCCTTCCCGCGTTCTGCGCCTCGATGGGCCGTGTCCTGCTGGCAGCGCTGCCGGAGGCCGAGGCCAGGGCAATCCTTGCCCGCACCGACCTCAAGCCCAACACGCCGAATACCAAGACTGACGTCGAGGAACTGATGGCAGAGTTTCGGCGTGTGCGCGAGCAGGGTTACGCCGTGATCGACCAGGAACTGGAAATCGGCCTTTGCTCCATTGCCGTTCCAGTCGAGAATGATCGTGGGCAAACGGTGGCGGCGATCAATATCGGCGCGCCGGCAGCGCATGCACCGGCAGCGGAAATGCCGGGTCGCTATCTGCCGCTGCTGAGAGAGACACAGAAGGCGCTCAGCCTCGTGCTGCGCTAGACGCCAAGTTTCGCGCGCTCCGCCAAGCGCCAGGATCGTGGTGTCTCGCCGGCCTGCCTGAGGAAGAAACGCGAGAAATAGGCGGGGTCTGAAAACCCGAGCCTATAGGCGATCTCCTGGACGCTGCCGAAGGTGAAGACCAGCTCGCGTTTTGCCTCATCGAGGAGCTTTCGGGCAATCAATTCATGCGCACCGTAACCGCTCGTGGCGCGCACGATCCGGTTCAGATGGGTCGGCGAGATGCCGAGCGCCTTGGCATAGAACGCTGCCGGCTGGTGCGATTTGAAATGCCGTTGGATCAGGCCGTGCAGCAGCTCCATGCGCCGCTCATTCTCATCGGCCGCCGCCTCGTCGTCCTGCCTTTCGGAGGAGAGACGCGCGGTTAGCAACAAGGCCGACGTCAGATAGGACTCGAGCAGATCGTTGCGCCCGCTCTTTCGCTGCGCGAACTCCCGTCCGAGCCGCTGCAGGCAGGCAGCGACGTAACGCGCCTCCTCATCTTCCATGTCGAGCTTCGTCAGATGCGGCAATGCCATCCACTCGCCGAGGCGGCTGCGGTCGCCGGGAATAGCCTTCAGATGCGAGCTCAACACGGTGATGACGAAGCCGTCGATGTCCTTGGAGAAACGAAAACCGTGATCGAGGCCTGGTGGAACGGTAATCACCGACTGCGCTCCGATCGGGTGCCAGGCACCTGAGAACATTGCCTCGCCGGAGCCGCTATCTATGTACAATATCTGAAAGAAACTGTCGTGGCGATGCGGCCGGATCTCCCAATGATGCAGGCTGCTGCGGGAGGGAATTGTTTCGCAGTGCAGCCAAAACTCCGGCCTTCTGCCGGTATTCTCGCCGTAGAGCTCATAAGTCGGCACAATCCTCGCCATTTCCTGCCTCCATTCGCCCAATGTTCGTTTTGTGCAATTTCCTGATGGATTTGTCCATTGTTGATGGCGCTTTGCCCGGTCAAGATTTGACAAAAGACAAGTGCGGGAGGACATCATGCGCACCAAGGTAGCCATCATTGGCTCCGGCCCTTCGGGGCTTTTGCTCGGCCAGTTGCTGACGGAAGCCGGCATCGACAATGTCATCCTGGACCGCGTTGGGAAGGACTACATCCTTGGCCGCGTACGCGCCGGCGTACTCGAGGAAGGAACCGTTGGACTTATTGACGAGGCGAAGGCCGGCGCGCGCATGCATGCCGAAGGTCTCCCGCATGACGGTTTCTCCCTTGCCTTCGACGGGCGCGACCATCGCATCGACTTGTTCGGTCTGACCGGCGGCAAGCGCGTCATGATCTACGGGCAAACGGAAGTCACCCGTGACCTTATGGAGCGGCGCGAAGCCAGTGGCGCGCTGACAATCTACGAGGCAGCAAATGTTGAGCCGCACGATTTTGATGGAGCGGCCCCTTACGTCACTTACGAGAAAGATGGTGCCACCCAGCGCATCGACTGCGATTTCATCGCCGGCTGCGATGGTTTCCATGGCGCCAGCCGCAAGGCGGTTCCCGCAAAGTCGCTGCACACCTTCGAGAAGATCTATCCCTTCGGCTGGCTTGGAATTCTGGCCGAGGTTGCTCCGGTCAATCATGAGCTGATCTATGCCAATCACCCGCGGGGATTTGCGCTCTGTTCCATGCGCTCGGAGCATCGCAGCCGCTACTACATCCAATGTCCACTCGATGAAAGGGTCGAGGATTGGAGCGACGACCGCTTCTGGGATGAACTTCGGCGCCGTCTGCCTGTACACCATGCCGAGGCGCTTGTGACCGCGCCCTCCTTCGAGAAGTCGATCGCACCGCTTCGCTCCTTCGTTGCCGAGCCGATGCGCTTCGGCCGCATGTTCCTTGTGGGCGATGCCGCCCATATTGTTCCGCCGACCGGTGCAAAAGGTCTCAATCTCGCCGCGAGCGACGTGCATTATCTGTTCTCGGGCCTGATCGAACACTACCAGGATCGTTCGAACGCAGGCATCGACGCCTATTCCCAAAAGGCGCTCGCTCGGGTTTGGAAGGCGGTTCGTTTCTCCTGGTGGATGACAGCGATGATGCACCGGTTCCCTGATACCGGTGACTTCGACCAAAAGATTCAGGAAGCCGAGCTCGACTATCTGACGCATTCACGCGCAGCCTCGACAGCGCTTGCGGAAAACTATGTCGGCCTTCCCTACTAGCTTCCCTTCCGCCATCCACGGAAGGGTGCACGGAGAGCGGCGGTGGTTAATGCGTCCCACCGCTGCTCGCCCATCGATCAGGCCCTCTGTCGGCCGGCAGGCTTGCTGGCGTCAGACCTTGCGGAATTCGAGTTCGTAGACGACTTCCTCGCCGTTCTTGGGATCGACACCTGGCGCTCCACTGATCACCAGCTTGTTGCCGTCGATTGAAAACGGGCGGATCAGGTCGCTGACACCCCAGGCCGGGTTCCAGCTCGCATCGACATGGTGCACGACGCGTCCATTCTCGAAGGTGTAGGTTCCGGCATAGGCGAGCATGGAATCGAACAGCGCGACCTTCTCGGCGTCCGTCGGCACTTCTCCTTTGAGCGCCGGTCGTTCGCGGCTGACGACCACAGCCATCACCCGGCCATCCGGATGATAGGAAAGATATCCGACGGGGTCAGGGCCCATCGCATTCGTAACCACCCCGGTCGCAACAGCGCGGCGCGTCCAGGATACCATTCTCCATGTTCCATGTAATGCGGCTGCACTTCCCATAGTGTGGCTCCCACGCGCAGTTGCACGAGCTGGACGATACCACGCAGGCCGTATCCGCAACAGGGTCGTCAGGTCTTGGCGGCAACCTCCGTCGCCGCTTCCCGCAGTGTCTGCATGAGGATCGACAGGGGCAGCGAAGGATTGGCGTCCGTGCGCATTGTCAACCCGACCGGCCCTTTCGTCTCACTCGTGTCGATCGGCAAGACCTCCAAGAGGCCGTCGGCGATATCTGTCGCGACCACTCCTGTGGAAATGATCCAGATGGCGTTGCTCGACCGCACGAAGGCGCGACCGAAAGAGTCAGACACCGTTTCGATCTGGTTCGGCAGGCTGGCGACGCCATTGGCAATCAGGAAGCTTTCCACGAACGGACGGATGATCGAGGCACGCGTCGGCATCAGCACGGTATATTCACTAAGATTCGCAAACAGCGACTGGCGCGACTTCAGCAGCGGATGGCCGGCGCGAACGGCAAAGACGACCTGTTCCGAGTAAAGATGCTCGAAGGAAAAGCCGGCCATCTTCTCGGCGCCGGCAAGGCGCCCGACGACAAGATCGAGGTCGCCGACGCGCAACTGCTCCAAAAGCACCGCGTTCTCTCCCGTGACGATCTTGATGCGGCTCCAGGTGTTTTCCTTGAGGAAGAGCTCCATCGCCCGCGGCATGATCCGCGTCGACACCGTCGGCAATGCGCCGATGCGGATCGGCGGCGCTTCGCCGAAACGCTCCTGCGATACCGAATCAAGGCCCTGGCGCAAGGCCGTCAGCGCTGCCCCCGCGTGGCGGAGAAAGACGTCGCCATAGCGGGTGATCTTGATGCCGCGCCCGTCGCGCTCGAAGACCGCAACGCCAAGCACTTCCTCCAGTTCGCGGATCGTCTTCGTCACCGCCGGCTGGCTGACATTGAGCAGTTCGGCCGCCTTCATCACGCTTTTCTGGCGCGCGACCTCGACAAATGTCTGTAGATGACGAAACTTCACCCGACTGTCGATCATGGATTTCATAACTCCGGAGTTATCGAAATGCCACGAAATATCATTTTACCTAACCAGATTAAACATCCAATTTGAACCAAGGTCTGTGTCGGATCCCTTCATCAAGTCGAGTGCGACTTGCATGGAAACCGGCACAGAGAGGAGATTTGCCGTGCAGTTTGCCCGTATCAACGACATCGCGATTCACTACCAGTTGATCAGCGGTCCCGCTGACAAGCCAGTCATTGTCTTTGCGAATTCGCTTGGCACCGATTTCCGCATCTGGCGCGACGTGATCGTGCGCCTGGCCGGGGATTATGCGATCGTTGTCTATGACAAGCGAGGCCACGGGCTTTCCGATGTCGGTCAGGTTCCCTATTCGATCGAGGATCATGCTTCCGATCTTGCCGGCCTGCTCGATCTTCTGGCGGTCAAGCAGGCCTTCATCTGCGGTCTTTCCGTGGGCGGGTTGATTGCTCAAGCGCTCTACAAGGCGCGGCCCGACATGGTGCAGGGACTGATCCTTTGCGATACGGCGCACAAGATCGGCACCACCGAAAGCTGGAATACACGCATCGAAACCGTCGCCAGCAAGGGTATTGCGAGCATTGTCGACGGCGTCATGAAGCTCTGGTTCACGCCGGCGTTCCGGCGGCCCGAGAACGCGGCCTATCACGGCTACAGCAACATGCTCGTGCGCCAACCGGTGGAAGGCTATCTTGCCACCTGCGAGGCGATCCGCGATGCGGACTACACGGACGCAGCTACCAAGATCAGCGTTCCGACGATCTGCATTGTCGGTGATCAGGACGGTTCCACGCCGCCCGATCTGGTCAAGTCGACAGCCAGGCTCATTCCCAACGCCCGCTTCGAGATCATACGCGACGCGGGCCATATCCCTTGCGTGGAACAGCCGGAAGCGATGACGGCAATCATCCGCGCATTCATTGATTTCGCATTGCATGGAGAAAAGAGCCCATGAGTGAACTCCACCATCCATCGGAGCGCTTTGAGCAGGGCATGGCAACGCGCCGCGCCGTGCTGGGAGATGCGCATGTCGATCGCGCCGAGGCAAGTTCGACGCCCTTCGACAAGCCGTTCCAGGACCTGATCACGGAAGCTGCCTGGGGGCACGTCTGGTCACGCCCGACGCTGACGCGCCGCGAGCGGTCGATCGTGACGATCGCGCTTTTGGCCGCGCTCGGCCAGGATGACGAGGTGGCGATGCATGTCCGCGCCACCGCCAACACCGGCGCCTCGCGCGACGATATTTGTGAGGCGTTGCTGCACGTCGCGATCTATGCCGGCGTTCCCGCCGCCAATCACGCCATCAAGATCGCCAAGCATGTTTTCGAACAGATGGACGCCGGCAAGGCGGCCTGAAAGGCATAGGATGTCCGATCTCCCCAACCGCAAGCCCGAAACCGGAGCATTCTTCGCGCGAGACCGCGAATGGCATGCGCCTGCCTTCACCCCAGGCTACAAGACCTCGGTCCTGCGTTCGCCACAACGTGCGCTGTTGTCGCTCGACGGGACGATCTCGGAGATCACAGGGCCGGTCTTCGGCCACTCTATAATCGGCGAGCTCGACAACGATTTGATCCACAACTTCGCCAAGCCAGGCGAGAGTGCCATCGGCGAGCGCATCGTCGTTCACGGCCGCGTTCTTGACGAACGCGGACGCCCGGTGCAGCGCGCCCTTGTCGAGTTCTGGCAGGCCAATGCCGGCGGGCGCTATCGGCACAAGAAGGAAACCTACCTCGCCGCCATCGATCCGAACTTCGGCGGATGCGGACGCTGCATCACCGATGAGTACGGCCAGTATGCGTTTCGCACAGTTCGCCCGGGAGCCTATCCCTGGCCGAATGGCGTCAACGACTGGCGGCCAGCCCATATCCACTTCTCGATCTTCGGTCACGGCTTTGCCCAGCGTCTGATCACGCAGATGTATTTCGAGGGTGATCCGATGATCTGGAAGTGTCCGATCGTCGGCACCATACCGGACAAGCGCGCCATCGAACAATTGATTGCGCCGCTCGACTGGGGCAACACAATTCCGATGGATGCGCGCGCCTACAAGTTCGACATCGTGCTGCGCGGTCGCCGCTCGACCATGTTCGAAAATCGCCTGGAGGGGAACTGATGGTACAGGAACTCGGCTACCTCAAGGAAACGCCCTCGCAGACGGCGGGCCCCTATGTCCATATTGGTCTGACCCCGAACTTCTGTGACATCAACGGTGTCTACGAAACCGACCTCGGAACGGCAATGGTCAATGACAAGACCCTCGGCGACCGCATTACAGTGACGGGCCGCGTTTTTGATGGCGCCGGCGCGCTGGTGCGCGATGCCGTCATCGAAATCTGGCAGGCTGACGGCGCCGGCCTCTACAACAGCCCGTTCGAGATGCGCGGCACGGCGGATCCGAACTTCACCGGTTGGGGGCGCTGCCCGACACGCGCCGAAGACGGCGTTTTCACCTTCGACACCGTCAAGCCGGGCCGCGTTCCCTTCAAGGACGGCCGCAAGATGGCGCCACACATCACCTTCTGGATCGTCGCACGCGGCATCAACATCGGCCTGCATACGCGCATGTATTTTCCCGAGGAGGCCGAGGCCAACAAGGCCGACCCGCTGCTTCTGCGCATCGAGCACCGGGAGCGCGTCGACACGCTGATCGCCCAGCGCGAAGGATCGACCTATACTTTCGACATCCGGCTCCAGGGCGACAGGGAGACCGTGTTCCTGGATATCTGACCGCGGGGCCTTGCGTCGCAAGCATTGCAGGCGCAGTTATCGGTCGCAGCAAGAAAGACACCGATGACCATCTCAGCCTTCGATCACCCCTTTCTCTCCGGCCTGCTTGGGGACGAGGAGACGGCTTTGTATTTTTCCGCGGCGGCGGACATTCGCGCCATGCTCGGGTTCGAAGCCGCACTCGCTAGGGCGGAGGCCGTCCATGGTCTGATTTCACACGAGGCGGCACGCCATATCGGCACGGTTTGCGCAACATTTGAGCCGAATGTCCTGCATCTGAGAACGGCCACTGCCCGCGATGGGGTTGTGGTTGCCGATCTCGTCAAACAGCTGCGCGAGGCAGTTGGCAGTCCGTACTCGGATTGCGTTCACCTCGGCGCGACGAGCCAGGATGTCATCGACACCAGTTTGATGGTTCGCCTGAAGGCAATCGCGTTCCTGTTTTCAAACCGGCTTTCGAAGCTTGCCAAGGTGTTCGACAGTCTCGACGCACAGTTCGGAAAGAACCCTTTGATGGGGCGGACCCGCATGCAAGCAGCGATCGCGATCACCGTATCGGATCGTCTTCGCGCCTGGCGCGCACCACTTGCCGGTTATCGCGACCGGCTGACCGAACAGTCGTTTCCCCTGCAGTTTGGCGGGGCAGCCGGTACGCTCGACAAGTTTCAGGATCTTGCCCCAGCCGTGCGCTCCGCCCTTGCCCACGAGCTCGGCCTTTCCGACACGCGGCAATGGCAAAGCCAACGCGGGGTGATCGCAGATTTCGCCAATCTGCTGTCGCTCGTCAGTGGCAGCCTTGGCAAATTCGGGCAGGATGTCGCGCTTCTGGCGCAGGCGGGCGATGAGATCGAGCTTTCCGGGGGTGGCGGTTCGTCCGCCATGGCGCACAAGCAAAACCCGGTCGCAGCCGAAACGCTGGTTGCTCTAGCGCGCTTCAATGCGACCCAACTCTCCGGCATGCATCAGTCACTGGTGCACGAACAGGAGCGATCGGGCGCGGCGTGGACGCTGGAATGGCTCATTCTGCCGCAAATGGTTATGGCGACGGCCACTTCGCTTCGCCTGGCGCTTGAACTGGCCGGCAATATCAAGCGAATTGGGCACAAATCATAACCCCCGAGGTATGATTTTTGCCGTTTATTTCATTTTACATTACCGTTTTGAATGAGACACTATCGCCAAGGCTTTAGCTGTGAGCTAAAGCGGCGTAGGAGTGCGCCATCGTCAATGGGAGGATTTATGAAACGGTTTGTCCTGGCCGCCGTTGCGGCAGTCGTTATGAGCACAGCGGCCTATGCCGATACCATCAAGGTCGGCGTCGTAGGGCCGTTCTCAGGTCCATTCGCCCTGCAGGGCAAGAACTTCAAAGCCGGTATCGATGCCTACATGGCGATCAACGGTAACAAGGTTGGCGACAACACCGTCGAAGTGATCTATCGCGATCTGCCTGCCGCCGATCCGGCGCAGTCCAAGGCACTGGCGCAGGAGCTGGTCGTCAAGGAAAAGGTCCAGTACCTCGCGGGCTTCTATTTCACGCCTGACGCGATGGCCGTGACGCCGATCCTGAAGCAGGCGAATACGCCGCTCGTGATCATGAACGCGGCGACATCGGCAATCGTCACCAAGAGCCCGCTGGTGGTTCGCACTTCGTTTACGACGTGGCAGACCTCGACGCCGATCGCCAAGGTGGCGCATGACGCCGGCGTCAGCAAGGTCATCTCCGTCGTCAGCGACTACGGTCCGGGCGTCGACGCGGAGAATGCCTTCAAGGCAGCCTTCGAGAAGGAAGGCGGTCAGGTCGTCGAGGCGATCCGCATGCCGCTGTCGACAAACGACTTCAGCCCGATCATGCAGCGCATCAAGGATTCCGGCGCGCAGGGCGTTTTCGCCTTCCTGCCGTCCGGTCCGACGACGCTCGGGTTCGTCAAGGCCTACAATGAAAACGGCCTCAAGGCTGCTGGTATCAAGTTCTTTGCGCCAGGTGACCTGACGCAGGAATCCGATCTTCCGGCACTGGGCGATGCCGCTCTCGGCATCCAGACGACATTCCATTATGCGGTCTCGCATGACTCGCCGGAAAACAAGGCGTTTGTCGAAGCTGCGACCAAGGCAATCGGCAACAAGGCGGAACTGTCCTTCCCGGCTGTCGGCGCTTATGACGGCATGAACGTCATCTACAAGATGATCGACGCGACCGGCGGCAAGCAGGATGCGGCCAAGGCCGTCGAGGCCGTCAAGGGCCTGACGTGGGTCAGCCCGCGCGGGCCGGTCTCGATCGATCCGGAAAGCCGCCACATCACGCAGAACATCTACCTGCGCGAAGTCACGAAGGCCGATGACGGGACCTACTACAACAAGGAAGTCCAGACATTCGAAAAGCAGGGCGATCCTGGCCTTGCCGCTGCGAAGTAACGGCGTCTGATATCTGCAGCGAACCAGAGGATGCTTGTAGCGCCAGGCTCGCTGCAAGCCCCACAACGCCGGCCCGCTCCAACAGCATCGGGATAGCCTCATGCAAACAGTCTTCAGCATAGCCGTCGATGCGCTTGCCTATGGCATGGTGCTGTTCGTCATCTCGATCGGCCTGTCGGTAATAATGGGATTGATGCGCGTCGTCAATCTCGCCCACGGCGCATTCGCCATGATCGGCGGCTACATTGCATCCTATGCGGCACGCGATCTCGGGCTCGGTTACGGCGTTGCGGTGATCGCCGCAGTCGTTGGCACCGTCATTATCGCAATTCCCGTCGAGCGCTTTCTCTATCGTCGCATCTACGGGGCGCCAGAACTGACGCAGGTGCTGATGACGATCGGCATTACCTTCTGCATCATCGGTATTGCGAACTACGTGTTTGGTCCGACCCTGAAAACGATCCCGCTACCATCAGGACTTCAGGGGTCGGCTGACCTTGGCTTCCGAACCATCCCTGTCCACCGCCTGTTTGCGATCCTGTGCGGTCTCGTGGTTGCCGGCGGACTTTGGTATGCGATCGAAAGAACAAGCTTCGGGGTGAAGCTCCGCGCGTCCGTCGATAATGCGGCGATGGCAGCCGCCCTTGGGGTGCGTACCGAGATCATCTATGCGCTAAGCTTTGCCGTTGCCGTTGGACTTGCCGCCTTCGGCGGCGTGGTCGGCGCCGAACTGCTGCCGGTCGAGCCCTACTATGCGCTGCGCTATATGGTGACCTTCCTCGTGGTTGTCTCGGTGGGCGGAGCCGGGTCCATCCCGGGCGCATTGATCGCCTGCCTCGTACTCGGCGGCATCGACACGACAGGACGCTATCTCATGCCGGAATTCGGCGAATTCTTCTTCTACCTCGCGGTCATTGCGATCATCTGCATCTTCCCGCGCGGTCTTGCGGGAAGGGCGAAATAGAATGGCTCTCGTCATGAACACCGAAGCAGGCGTTTCCGCCTCTGCCCGTCTACAACGATCATTGGGCCGCGATGCGGTGGGCGCAGCGGCGATCTTGGTCGTTGCCGTCATTGGCTACTTCCTGTTTCCAGACAATCTTGCGCTGCTTACCCGCATCGTCGCCGTAGCCCTGCTTGTTCTCTCACTCGATCTTGTCACTGGCTATTGCGGCGTCGCGACACTTGGACACGCGGCCCTCTTCGGTTCGGGCGCCTATGCTGCGGGTATTCTCTCGGCGCACTATGGTGTCAATGATCCGCTGCTCATGACCCTTGCGGGCATCGTTGGCGGCGCTGTTGCGGGACTAATCAGCGGTGTCATTATCCTGCGAGGCCATGGCCTGCCGCAGCTCGTCCTGTCGATCGCGCTCATCCATCTCTTCCACGAGTTCGCCAACAAGGCATCCAGCTGGACCGGCGGTAGCGACGGCCTGTCCGGGATCTCTGCCGACCCTATCTTCGGATACTTTGAATTCGATCTCTACGGCCATACCGCCTACGTCTTTGCGATTGCCCTGCTGCTGATCGTCTTTGTGCTTCTGCGTCTCATCGTGCGCTCGCCCTTCGGCATGCTGTGTCGCGGCATAAAGGAGGACCCGTTGCGCATTAAAGCCATGGGCGCCTCGCCAAAGGCCGCCCTCATGAAGATGTACGTGATCTCCGGTGCGGTCGCCGGCGTCGGTGGGGCGCTCAACGCCATCACTACACAGGTCGTGGGGCTCGACAGCCTCTCCTTCACCCTGTCGGCGGAGTCACTGGTCATGCTTGTTCTTGGCGGAACGGGATCACTGTTCGGCGCGCTTTCCGGTACCGTGATCTTCATGCTGTTCGAGGACTACGTCTCGGCGGCAAACCCATTCCACTGGCTGACGATGGTTGGCGCCCTGCTGATCGCCGTCGTCCTTTTCGCGCCGAAGGGGCTCTACGGCTCCGCCGCAGCCTTCCTGAGCCGCAAGAAGGAGGCGGGACAATGAGCGCCGTCTTCGAAGTCGCCCATCTGAAGAAATCCTTCGGCGGCCTTGCCGTAACAAACGATGTCTCGTTGTCGATGGCGCCGGGCGATCGCGTGGCGCTGATCGGGCCGAACGGCGCGGGCAAAACGACCTTCGTCAATCTTGTGACCGGCAACTTGCGGCCCGATTCCGGCGATGTCCGGCTTGCGGGCGAGACCGTCACCAGGGTTGGGGCCAATGGCCGTGTCAAGCGCGGCCTAGTAAGGTCATTCCAGGTTACCCGGCTCTTCCTCGAGATGACGCCGGCCGAACATGTCGCCCTTGCCATCCTCCAGCGTCAAGGACGCACGGGGCGCATGTTCGGGAATTTTCTTGCCATGCCGGATGTGATGGATGAGGTGAGCGACCTGCTCAGTACGCTGGGTATAGCGCATCTCATGCATCGGAGAGTGAATGAGATTGCATACGGCCAGCAGCGCCTCCTGGAACTCGCCGTTGCGATGGCCCTGCGGCCAAAGGTGCTCCTGCTCGATGAACCGGCCGCCGGTGTTCCCCAGAGCGACACCGGCCGCATCGAGCAAGCGCTTGCCGACTTGCCCGCCGATCTCGCTGTTCTCATGATCGAGCACGACATGGATCTTGTTTTCCGTTTCGCCAAGCGCGTCGTCGTCCTCGCCGCAGGCGCTATCATCTTCGATGGATCGCCCGCCGACGTTACCAAGGATGCCCGCGTTCGCGAGGCCTATCTCGGGAGCTATGCCAATGCCAGCCACGCCGCTTGAGGTCGAAAACCTGTCCGCAGGCTACGGGCCGACACGCGTTCTCGAAGGCATCTCGTTCTCCGTTCCATCAGGCGCGCGGCTTGCCATTCTCGGCCGCAACGGAATGGGCAAGACCACCCTGCTTGCGACGCTCGCCGGACAGACCAAGCGATATGATGGCACGATCCGCATTGGCGACGCCGACGTGACGGCGATGCCGAGTGCTGCACGCGCCCACAGAGGATTGGGCTATGTGCCGCAGGCGCGCTGCATCTTTCCAACGTTGACGGTCGAGGAAAATCTCCTCGTCGGCCTCAAGGGCCGGCCGAAGAGCGCGCTTGAGGAAGCCTACGGGATGTTTCCGCGCTTGAAGGAACGGCGCCGCAACCTCGGCAACCAGCTATCCGGTGGCGAGCAGCAGATGCTGTCCACGGCACGCACGATCCTCGGACGCCCGTCGGTGCTTCTGCTGGACGAACCACTTGAGGGATTGGCGCCTGTTATCTGCGAGGAGCTGATGGCCGCCTTCGCCGAGCTCGCAAAGACTGGCGACATGACCATTCTGCTGGTCGAGCAACGCATCCAGAGCGCGCTTGATTTTGCCGACCATGTGATCGTGCTGGAGCGGGGGCGCCTCGCCTGGGCCGGTACTCCGAAGGGGCTGTCGGACGATCACGCGGCTGTGGAGCGCCTGCTTGGTGTGGGCGGACTGCATTAGGCCGGAGCAACGCGGGGCACAATCAGCGGATTGCCCTGGGGAGCTGGACCGCGCGCGGCGTTCTCATACTATAGACGGAGGAGCATTCAATTGTATTCCGGCAGTCGAGAAACCATCTAATAGACAAGAAATGCGGACCATGCCGTCTCCCGTCTTGTCAGGCGTCATCATCCGTTTACTGAAAACAAACCATAAGCAGTTGCGTTCTGGCGTGAAAACCGATTGCTTAGAAATATCTACCATTCTGCTCACAGCTGGTAGAAACGGCACGAAGGATACGGGTCGCCGACGGAACTCAAGGCTTCGCTTGTTCGTCAAAGTATGATTACCATGGCGGAGAGAGGTCGGCCCATTTTGAAGACGCGATGAGTAAAGATCTGTTTCAGGTAAAGTTTTGGGGCGTTCGCGGCAGCATCCCGGTCTCGGGCCCCGAGTTCGATCGCTATGGCGGCAACACCTCGTGTATCGAAATCCGCTGCGGTGAATACCGGATGATCTTCGACGCCGGATCAGGCGTGCGCGAAGCCGGGCTTGCCATGCTCAACGAGGATGTCAGGGATGTCGACCTGTTCTTCAGCCACTGCCATTACGACCACATCATCGGGCTGCCCTTCTTCAAGGCCATCTATTATCCCACGATCGACCTGACGATCTGGTCGGGCCACCTCGACGGCAAGATGAGCACGCGCGAGATGATCGAGCAGTTCATCAGCCCGCCATGGTTCCCCGTCAAAACCGACATCTGCCAGGCGACGATGAGTTTCCGCGACTTTCACGCCGGCCAGACGCTGGAGCCGCGCCCTGGCGTCAAGATAAAGACTTTCATGCTAAACCATCCAGGCGGTGCGATCGGCTACCGCATTGAATGGAAGGGGCGCTCCGTCGCCTTGATCTACGACATCGAGCATATCCCCGGCGTCTACGATCCAGTTGCGCTTGAAATGATGAAGGACGTCGATCTCGCCGTCTATGATTGCACCTACAACGAAGACGAGATGCAGCGCTTCAAGGGCTTCGGCCATTCCACGTGGCAACATGGCGTCGAACTGGCGAAGATGGCGGGTACCAAGCAGTTTGCCTTGTTCCACCATGCTCCATCGCGAACGGACACGCAGCTGGAGCAGATGGAACAGGAGGCCCAGGCCGCATTTCCAGGAGCTTTCGCCGCAAGGGACAATCAGGTCCTCGAAATCTAGTCCAGTAGATCGCGCGCCGACATCCAGGCGGCGCCCGGATGATGCCCGGTCTCCTGGAAGAGGCGGGTCAGGAATTCCCACTCCGATGCACCGTGCACCAGATGGTGGGTGAGAATGCCAACCGGCTCGTCGTCTCGCGCAAAGCGCTCTTTCAATTCTGCCACCAATTCGGCGACCAGATCGCCATGCGGACGGTTCCCACGTTGTCCGCGCTGATTTACGACATCGACATGCGTGTTCAGCAGGCGGATCGGGCTGTGAGCCGTGGTCCTGCCGAATATCGACAGCACATCGAACCCCTGTGCGGCAATCAGTGGAACGAGCTCCGCGCTAATTCTGTTCCAGGGCGGCACGAGCATTGGAGCGAGCCTGGGGCCGTAAAACCCTTGAAGGGCGACAAGGCCATCGCGCAATTCGCCGAGCACGACGTGCGCCGGCCGATGGCGGCCGAGTTCCTGTTTCTTTTCCTCCGGGCCTGCATGGTTCGCATGTGACCAGCCGTGAACGGCGACGAGGACGTGATCTTCGCGCGAGAGGCGTGACGCCAGTGCTTCGCCAGTCGAGGCCGGAATGACGGCAATCGTCAGCGGGACAGAAGCTTGACGTGTGATCCCGAGCAGGGCCTCGAGTGCATCGGTAGGCTCGATCGCGTCGTCGTCCCGTAACCAGAGCCGTGCCTGGCGCCCTGCCCCCTGCCAGCGGTCGAGTTCCTGTCGGAGGGGCACCCAGATCTGATCGTCGGTCATGCTTCTCGTCTCACATAAGTCCGCAAAATGGTGTCGAGCGCCTTCGCCGCGACCTTCAGCGAACGCTCTACCAGAACGAATTGGCGCGCGCTTGCACCCATTGTCGAGCGGTTGACGGGATCGTCGAGCAAAGCCGCAATTGCCGCGGCAAAGCCAGGTAGATCGCCGTCGGCCGTCAGATAGCCGGTCGTGCCGTCGATGACCACCTCCGGAACGCCCGCCGTCCTCTGGGCAACTACTGGTAACCCGCCCGCCTGCGCCTCCAGATAGGCAAGCCCATAGGCTTCCCCGCAACCCGGCCACACATAGATGCCGGAGCGGCTGAGTTCAGCAGCGATTTGTCTGCCATTCAGCTCTCCGAGCCATTCAATACGGCCCGGTTCGAAGGCGCCAAACAGCCGCTCCACGTCGGCCCGCATCGCTCCATCACCGGCGATCGCCAGTGTCCAGGCACGATCGCTAAGCAGCCTCAGCGCCTTGGCAAGCATCGTGTAGCTCTTGATCTTGTCGCCGCTGCGCATCATGGCGACGGCGATCAGCCGTTGTGGCTTTGCCTGATGCAAGGCGGTCTCGAAAAGCGCAGTGTCGATGAAGGGCTTGAGTACGGCGAACGAGCCGGTCGGCAGGACTTCGGCCAGCCCCGCCCTGTCGCGTTCCGTAAAAGCGATGTTGACGGCCGCGCTACGGGCTCCGTCCACAACCAGTTTCTGCAGCGGTGCCCAATCGGTGGCGTCCCGCTTCGCCGAATAGGATGCCTCGGCCGTGACGTAGGGAATGGCGAACTCCCGGCAGAGCGTCGGTCCGAAGAAATCGGGTGACTTGTAGTAGGGATGGTAACAGAACCAGAGATCCGGGCGCAGCTCGCTTGACCAGAAGTTGCGGAGACGTTGCAGTTCCACTTGCCCCGCGGACCGCAGCTCCGCGGCATCCTGGGCGGTCGCTGCAAAGCTGCGGAATTCCGAGACCACCTCGACGGAGTGTCCGGCTAGCTCCAGAGCCCGCATGAGTAGCCGCGCCATCAGACGGTCGCCTGACGGAACGGGATGGTTCGGGGACTTCAACGGTGCATAGAATGCAACCCGCATCAGAGCGCCTCCGTGGACACACACTGTTTACAATCGATGACTGGGCCTGCAACGAGAAATTCCGCTATTGTCGGCTTCCTTAGGTTTTGCTGATAGCATGTGAAAGGCGATCACAATCAGAGACGGCGGCAATTCCACCTCAATTCCGTCCTCTCTATTGTATTTGTCATTTGATATTCAAGAACGGGAATGAATGGCGACGGTCGCTGCCACCAGTATTTTTTCAGAGCGTACGATCAGAAGAGCTCGGCTCGGTTCCGGCCTCGTCATGTTTCTTTTTGTCCTGCTGCATCTGTCCAACCATGCGCTGGGTCTGATCTCCGTCCCGGTAGCCGACGATGGGCGGAGGCTTTTCCTGGCGATCTGGCGCAACCCTGTCGGAACCGTCGTCTTCTACGGCGCCGTCCTCGTTCACGTCGCGCTGGTGCTGAGGGCGGTCTACAGGCGCCGCAGCCTTGTCATGCCGGCGGGCGAGATGACCCAGATCGTGCTCGGGATCGCGATCCCGCTGCTGTTGATCGACCATGTCATCGGCACGCGAATCGCCCATACGCTGTTTCACTACCGGGACGACTACGAGACGATCGTTCGATTGCTCTGGATTACCTCTCCGGGCAATGGATGGCGCCAGGTCATCGCACTTCTTGCCGTCTGGATCCACGGCTGTATCGGCCTGCATTTCTGGCTGCGCTACCGGCCATGGTACGACACCATCGCCGCCATGCTTCTCGCGGTCGCGATCCTCTTGCCGGTGCTTGGCATACTCGGCTTCATTGAAATGGGAAGGACGATCGCGGAGCCGGCCTACGAGGGCATGGTCAACACCAATCGCTATCTTGAGAATCTCAACACGCGCTATTACTCCAACCCTGAGGCACAGCGCCAGCTTACCATGATCCGCGCCGGCCTGTACGGCTCGTTTTCAGGCGCGCTGCTGGTCGTCGTCGGCGCGCGGACCTGGCGACGGTGGAGGGAGCGGGTCAATCAGATCACCGTGCGCTATCCGGGTGGCGAAGCAATCAGTGTGCCGCGTGGCTTTACGGTTCTCGAGGCAAGCCGGCTCGGTGGCTTGCCACACTATTCCGTCTGCGGCGGCAAGGGGCAATGCTCGACCTGCCGCGTCCAGATCCTCGGTCGATACGAGGACCTGCCGCCGCCCGACAAGCTGGAGCAATCGACACTGAAGAGGATCAAGGCAGCGCCCGATGTGCGGCTTGCCTGCCAGCTGCGGCCCACTCATGACGTGACCGTCGCACCGCTGCTCGTTGCGGCGCCGGAGGCGACACTGCCGCCAAACACACAGGAGACGAGCCCCGGACGCGAGCGTGAGATTACGGTTCTCTTCTGCGACATTCGCCACTTCACGTCACTGACGGAAATGCGCCTGCCCTTTGATATCGTATTTTTGCTCAACCGCTATTTCGCCCTGGTCGGCAACGCCGTTGAAAAGGCAGGCGGCCGTGTCGACAAGTTCATCGGCGACGGCGCCATGGCGCTCTTCGGTATCGGCAGCGCGCCCGAGGAGGCATGTCGCCAGGCGCTTGCCGCGGCAGCGGCCATCGTGCGCGACATCGAAAAGCTCGGCGTCGAGCTTTCGGACGAACTATCCATGCCGCTCCATATCGCGATCGGCATTCACACGGGACCGGCCGTCGTCGGAACGCTCGGCTATGGCCGGGTGCGCAGCCTCACCGCGATCGGCGACACCGTCAATGTTGCAAGCCGGCTGGAGACCGCAGCCAAGGAATTCGATGCAGCCATTGTCATTTCAGACGCGGTCGCAAGCCTTTCCGGGGCTGACACGGCGGGTGTGGAAAGCCGTGAAATCAGCGTGCGTGGTCGCGCCCTGCCCTTGAAAGTCTATGTGATTCCGAGCGACAAGGCCGCTGAACTGATCAAAGGAAAAGATGCATGAAGAGCCGCGGCTGGCTCAAAACGAAACTCTGGCAGAAACGGCTGCGAAAGGCACGCAACGCTGTCGCAAGCAGGTTCTTCAATACCCGCACCGGCAGGCGTTTGCTGATCGAGAACATCGGGCCGCGCGTCGTGTCCATGACTGTCGATGCTGGCGATCATTTGATGACGTTCTCGCCGTCCGATTACATTGGGCGCAAGGTCTTTCGAAAGGGGCACTTCGAGCGCGAGCATGTGGACCGCCTGATCACGGTGCTGCGTGAGCGCGGGCTCATGCACGGGCGCTATCTTCTGGAGATTGGCGGCAACATCGGGACGCAGACCGTCTACTTCGCACTGAGCAGCGCCTATACCCGCATTGTCAGTATCGAACCCGATCCGCGCAACTTCCCCCTCCTGCAGACCAATATCCGCCAGAACAAGCTTGATGGGATGGTGACGCTGGTCAACTGTGCCGCCGGGGCGACGGCTGGCGAGATCGACTTTTTCATGAATGCCAACAATCACGGCAAAAGCAGCGCGTACCGAAAGAGCGCCAGCGACCGGAAAACCACCGTTCCGGTCAAACCGGTGACCCAGATCCTCGACGAACTCTCCATCGATCCCGCCGATATCGGCCTCGTCTGGATGGATATCGAGGGCTATGAGCCTGTCGCTTGTGCATCGATGGCGCCGCTCCTGTCGCGCCGCGTGCCGCTCTACATGGAATTCACGCCGCTCTTTTACGGACCTGAACAGACCCGCGAATTCATCAAGACGCTCGCCGGCTACTACGAGAATTGCCTGGTCTTCTTCGAGGAGGAAGAAAAGGAAATGAAGGTCGTCAATCTGCCGGGCAGCATCGAACAGTATGACGTGCTGTTTCTTCCCTAATTATCTCCGCCGATAGAGATAGTAGCGGCCTTCCTTCACCCCTGCCGGAAGTTCAAGCGGCTCCAGTTCCGGGCGATCCAGCGGCAGGCCGCTGACCGCGATGCCATCCTTGGCAAGCACGCCGACCATGAGTTGCGGCAGCCACGTCAATGTGACGGCGTCGATATCGTCATGGCCAGTGCCGATATCGGCATGGGCGAGTGCTGCTCCGATTCCGACGAAGGCCTGGCCGGATTCGCGGATATCGCCAGTCACCATATTTTCCGACGGGGGCGTCGAAGAGGAATAGGATCGGACGTCGCGGTCGAAGGCAATGATGCGCCGATCCGGAAAATGCTCGCGCAGGTGATCGTAGGTGCGGCCATTGCCGAGGCCGAATTCCAGGACCGGGCCCTCGGTGCCGTTCACGAGCTCGACGATTGCATTCAATATGTCGCGCTGAGCCGTCAATCGGCGGATGAAGCTGTCCAGACGGCTCATCTATGTTCTTGTCCATTCAATCGTTTTTCGAAAGCGGTGCTAGCACATGAAACTGTATGAAGTCGATTGCCGTAGATGCAAAATGGCGTTGCAGTTACAGCATGGGTCTGTGCTAGGTTTCTCAGATGAACGACATCTCGAATGAAAGATTCTTTGCCGACGTGCCCGTTTTCACCGATTTCGAGCGGGTGACGGATACGAGCAATTATCACCCGCTCCCCGACGGCTGGTTCCTGGCGCTTGCAGATATCGTCGGTTCGACGCAGGCGATCGCCGCCGGCCGCTACAAGGACGTCAACATGGCGGGTGTCAGCGTCATTTCAGCCGTGCTGAATGCGGTTGACAAGGGCGACTACCCGTTCGTGTTTGGCGGCGACGGTGCCGTAGTTGCACTGCCAGGGAACCTCGAGAATGCGGCCCGCGGTGCACTGGCGGCAACGCAGCGATGGGTTGAGGAGGAAATGGGCCTGACGCTGCGCATTGCGGTCGTGCCGCTTGCGGATATTCGCAAGGAAGGCCTGGACGTTCGCGTCGCGCGTCACGCTGCCAGTCCGTTCGTAACTTATGCCATGTTTGCCGGCGGCGGAGCCAGCTGGGCCGAGCGCCAGATGAAGGCCGGACGCTATGGTGTCGAGCCTGCACCGCTAGGTACGCGGCCGGATCTGACCGGTCTCTCGTGTCGGTGGAGCCCGATTGCGGCGCATAACGGCGAGATCGTCTCCATTATCGCCGTACCGGCAGAAGGCGGGCGCCCCAGCCCGGAGTTTCGCAAGCTCGTGATGGACGTCGTGGCTATCTCTTCGGAACAGGGCCGTGGCGGCCATCCGATCCCTGCGGATGGCCCTGAATTTGCCTTTTCGATGCAGGGCGTCGATCGTGAGGCACGGGCAACCGCACTGCCGGGAAAGCGAGCGATGCGGAAGCTGATCATCCTGCTGCAGATCGCGCTTGTCGTCGCACTCCACAGGCTGGGCATCAAGCTCGGCCGTTTCGACGCCCGGCGCTACACGCAAGACGTCTCCGGAAATTCCGATTTCCGCAAGTTCGACGACGGGCTGAAGATGACGATCGACGTCGATGCCGGCCATCTTGGCCGTATCCAGGCGCTCCTCGAAGAGGCGAAAGCAAAGGGCATTGCCCGTTACGGTCTGCACCGGCAGTCCTCCGCGCTGATGACCTGTTTCGTCCCGACGCCGGTGTCACGCGACCACGTGCACTTTATCGACGGCGCCAGCGGCGGCTACGCCGTCGCTGCCAGCCAGATCACGGGCAAGACACTGTCAGCAGTCAATATCACGCCTTGACGATGTGGTCGGCGAACAACCCGAGGCGCGTGAAGACATTGCGGGTGTCTATGATCAGCGGCGCACTGTTTGCGATCACCGCATAGTCGAGTTGATCGTGGTCGGTTGCGACAAGAACCGCGTCATACGTTTCCAAAGCCCCGCGCGTGAGGTCCACTGATTTCCGCCCTTTCAAATGCTGATATTCGCGCGTCGAGGGGATCTCACCGACATGGGGATCGTGATAGTCGGCCTTGCCGCCGCGCTCTTCGATGATCTCCATCAGGCGCAATGAAGGGCTCTCGCGAATGTCGGCGACGTTCTTCTTGTAGGCGAGGCCAAGGATCAGGACCCGCGAGCGGCTGAGCGCCTTGCCGGCCTTAATGTCGAGCGTTTCGGCAAGTTTGCCGACAACGTAGCGCGGCATCGCGGAATTGATCTCGCCAGCGAGCTCGATGAAGCGCGTCGGCAACTCGTATTCGCGGGATTTCCAGGTGAGGTAGAAGGGATCGATCGGGATGCAGTGGCCACCAAGCCCCGGGCCGGGGTAGAAAGGCATGTAGCCGAACGGTTTGGTCTTTGCCGCGTCGATGACTTCCCAGACATCGATTCCCATGGCGGCGTAGACGGTCTTCAGCTCGTTGACGAGCGCGATGTTGACCGACCGGAAGATGTTTTCCGTCAGCTTCACGGCTTCTGCAGTCGCATTGGAAGACACCGGAACGACGGTTTTGACCGCAGCGCTGTAGAAGCTCTTCATCAGGGAGAGGGCCTCTGCGCCATCGCCGGCGACAACCTTCGGAATTGTCGCGGTGTGATAGTGCTGGTTGCCCGGATCCTCACGCTCGGGCGAGAAGCCGATAAAGAAGTCACGGCCGGATTTCAGGCCCGTCTTCTCCAGGATGACCTTGACGACATCATCGGTGGTGCCCGGATAAGTCGTCGACTCCAGCACCACAAGCTGGCCGGCACGCAGATGGGCAGCAATCGACCGAGAGGTTGCCTCCACAAAGGAGAGATCGGGGTCGCGATGCTTGGTGAGCGGCGTCGGTACACAGATGACAATGACGTCGCAGGTTGCAAGCCCGGCAAAATCCGTCGTAGCCGAAAAGCGCTGGCCGTCAATTTCGGCAGCGAGATCGTCGCTCGCGACCGCATCGATATAGGAACGCCGCGCATCCAGGGAGACGATCTTATTGGGGTCGATGTCAAAGCCCGTGACTGCGAAACCGCTGCGGGCGATCGCGATTGCCAGCGGCAAGCCAACATAGCCGAGCCCTATCACACCGGCTCGGGCGCTACGGGTTTCGATCTTGTTTGAAAGGAGGTCGTAGGTGGAGGAACTCGCCAAGGCAGGTCTCGTCTGAGTGCTGAAGGTACCTTGATCTAATGTAAGAGCGCGCCAATTGAAACCCGCCCGCAGGTCAATGCCCACTGACGCAACCGTGAAAACTCGCGCCACGGATGTGCACCAATTGTCGCGCGGTTCCGACCAGTGTGACCAAAAAGGCGCGGATGCCTCAAGAGATTTCACCGCAGCGCCAGAAAATGCGCAGATGCCATTGTTTGGGATTGGCCCCGTGCCTATTTACACCGAATAACGAACCACGAGAAAGGACTGCCTATCCTACCCACTTTATCAAGGGTTTGACAGGTGCCGCTGCCGGGCTCCCGGCAGATCGTTGACACAATTTTACCGCTCGTCCATCCTCCTTCCCGCCCTGCGCACTGCGTTGCTGCAGGCAGGGTTGCTGACGCTTTTCAGGAATGGACGTGCTTTATGAGGATACTACCAAGAATGGGCACGATTGAATCCAGCGTCTCCTCTATTTTGTTGGATCGGGTCGCTGAATGGCTGACGAATTCGTCGCTGGCAGGAGATGACCTCGAGAACATCGTTCGCGGATTCTGCGAACGTATTGCTGCGGCCGGGCTGCCGATCGCGCGCGTGCATCTAACATTTTCGATGCTGCACCCGCTTTATGACGCGCTGAGCTTCACGTGGCGACGGACAAGCGGCGTCACGATCGAAGGTTATCGCCATACCGCCGGGCAGAAGCCGGACCGCTTCCTGCAGAGCCCCTACTACTATCTGCTGGACAACAACCTCCAGCACATCCGTCGCCGCATACCGGCTGATGGGCCTGCCGAATTCCCGGTCTTCCTCGACCTGCGCGACGAGCGCATCACCGACTATCTGGCTTTCGTCCAGCCATTCGGCGATGGTTCGGTTCAGGGCATGATGGGCTCGTGGTCGACGGATAGCCACGCCGGCTTCTCCGACGACATGATCGATGCGCTGTTGCGCATGCAGAACCATCTTGCCGTTGCCGCGAAGATGGCAGTTCTTGGCAAGCTCGCCAATAACATGCTCACCACGTATCTCGGTGGCGATGCGGGCAAGCGGGTGTTGAATGGCCAGATCCGCCGTGGCGACGGCGAGACGATCCGTGCCGCTCTCGTGATGGGCGACATGCGCCAGTCGACCGTGTATGCCGAAAAGGAGGGGCGGCAGGCATATATCGATACGCTGAACCAGTTTTTCGACGCGATCGCTGCGCCGTTCAACCGCAATGGCGGTGAAATCCTAAGCTTCCTCGGCGACGGCTTCCTGGCCGTCTACCCTTGCGGGCGACACAAGGATCCATCCAAGATTGCCTGTCAGGCAGCCCTTTCCGCCGTCCATCAGGCACAGGCGCGTGTCGCGGAATTGAACCGGGAGCGACTGGAAGCGGGCCTGACCAAGGTTTCGTACGGGATCGGCCTGCACGTCGGCAACGTCATGTTCGGCAATGTCGGCCTCAAGGATCGCCTGACTTTTTCGGCGTTCGGCTCGGCCGTCAACGAGGTCCAGCGCCTGCAATCGCTGACGAAGAAATATTCGAGCGAGGTCATCGCGAGCCAGGCCTTTGCCGGCTACTGCGGCGGTGAGTGGCGCACTCTCGGCGAAGAAAAGCTCCGTGGCATCCGCCAAAAGGTCACGGTTTTGCAGCCGCACGTGCCGGCGCCCGTCCTGCATGTCGAAGAGAATTTCCGCGAGGTCGTACCGGCCGGGCTTTCAGAGGCGGAACAGGTCATTCTGCTTCATCGCGATGCTCGCAAGCAGGCCAAAAGACCAGCGGTGGAGGAATTCATTCAGTAGCGATACTGACCCGGATTTAGCCGAGATTTAATCTTCCTCAGCCTGTAAAATGCCAAGGTTTCTACGTGTCCGTCATCAACTGGACACCCCGATTGCGGTACGATAGTGTGCCTTAACGGGAACATAGAAAAACTGGGGAATTTCATTGGTATGGCGTCCGCCTCGGATCTGTTGCGCATCGAGAACCTCGACGTTTCCTTCTCGGTTTTCGGCGATCGCCTGCGCGTCGTAAAAAACGCGAATATCCGTATTTTGCCGGGCAAGGTCACTGCGCTCGTCGGAGAATCCGGCTCAGGTAAATCGGTCATCAGCCAAAGCATCATGGGCATCCTGCCAAACCCGGCAACGGCCGAGGGACGGATCCTCTTTACCGACCCTCTGGACGGCAAGACGACAGACATTCTTCGCTACTCTCGCGACAGCGAGGAGATGCGTGACCTGCGTGGCCGACGCATGGCGACGATCTTTCAGGAGCCGATGACCTCGCTATCGCCGCTCCACACCGTCGGCAATCAGATCAGTGAAGCGCTCCTCATCCACACGGAAGCCGACAAGAAGGAGGCGCGCGAAAAGACCGAGGAAATGCTGGGCCTCGTGGGCTTTGCCAATCCGAAGCGCACCTTCGACATGTACCCCTTCGAACTCTCGGGCGGCATGCGCCAACGCGCGATGATCGCAATGGCGCTGATCTGCAGACCGGCGCTGCTGATCGCCGACGAGCCGACAACGGCGCTCGACGTGACCATCCAGGCACAGATCCTGGAACTGCTGCGCGAACTGCAGCACAAGCTCGGAATGGCGATGCTGCTGATCACCCACGATCTCGGCGTCGTCGCCAACATGGCCGACGAGGTGGTGGTGATCTATCATGGCGAGATCATGGAGGCGGGACCGGTGGAATCGATCTTCCGCAACCCGCAGCATCCTTACCTCAAGGGCCTGATGGCTGCCGTGCCGCATTTCGACATGAAGCCCGGCGAACGCCTCAAGGCGCTGCGCGACGTGCCTGTCAACCTCGAGTCCCTGATCGGCAAGAAGAAGGTGAAGGCCGAAGGGCCGGAGATCCTGCTTTCCGTCAATAACCTCTCCAAGACCTTCAAGACCCGCAACCGCGGCCTCTTTGGAACGCGCGAAGCTGCGGTCGTTCATGCTGTCGACGATGTCAGCTTTGACATCCGCCGAGGGGAATGCCTGGGGCTCGTCGGCGAATCCGGCTGCGGCAAGACCACGGTCAGCAAGATCTTGATGCGGGCCGTGACGCCGGACGGTGGCTCGGTGGTCTTCAATGATGGCAAGGACGTCATCGACGTCCTGTCTGTTTCCGGCGACGATCTGCAGGAACTGCGCACCAAGATACAGATGGTGTTCCAGGATCCGGTCTCGTCGCTGTCGCCGCGCATGACCGTGCGTAATATCCTCAGCGAGCCGCTGGAGATCCATGACCGCGGGGATAGCGCCGAGCGCAAGCAGAGGGTCGAGGCGCTGATGGGTGCGATTGGCCTCGACCGGCGCTATCTGAACCGCTACCCGCACAGTTTTTCCGGCGGGCAGCGCCAGCGCATCGGCATTGCGCGCGCGCTGGCACTTGGGCCAAAGCTCATCATTCTTGACGAGCCGGTGTCGGCGCTCGACGTTTCCGTCCAGGCACAGATCCTGAACCTGCTGAAGGATTTGCAGAAGGATCTTGGGCTGACCTATTTGTTCATTTCGCACAATCTGGCGGTCGTCGACTACATGGCCGACCGCATTGCAGTGATGTGCAAGGGGCGCATCGTCGAGATTGCCCCGCGCGAGATCATTCTGCGCGACCCGGTGCATCCCTATACGAAGTCGCTCTTGGCGGCAGTCCCCTTCCCCGACCTCAACCGGCCGCTCGATTTCGAGGCGCTGAGACGAAATGGCGCCGCGGACAAGCAGAACTGGGGCATTACCTTTACGGCGGAGCATGATGATGCTTCCGAGCTCGCCTACGCTGATCTCGGCAACGGCCATCTTGTGCGTGCCCGTAAGGGTGCAGACGCAAAGGAGCTTCGCTCATGGTAACGCGGCGCACGTTTCTAGGTGGTCTTATCGGTTCGGCAGTGCTGCCTACGGCCGTCAAGGCGGCGGCGGATCGCGACATTGAGCCGGAATTTCTCAGGGATTGGTTGCGCGCGGGGCGCATTCCGCCCATGGTGGATCGCCTGCCGACGCATCCGCGGATCGTCAAGATGAAGGATACGGGGCGCCAGCCGGGCGTCTACGGCGGCACGGTGCGTACGATCATCGGCAGCCAGAAGGATATCCGCTACATGACCGTCTATGGCTACTCGCGCCTGGTCGGTTACGACAAGCATCTGATGTTCCAGCCGGATATTCTCCTGGGTTTCGAATCCAAGGATGACACGGTCTTCACCTTCTATCTGCGCGAAGGTCACCGCTGGTCCGACGGCGCACCCTTTACGGTGGACGATTTCCGCTACTGGTGGGAGGACGTGATCCTCAACAAGGATCTGACACCTGGTGGTGGCGCGCTCGAGTTGCGCCCCCATGGCACGTTGCCGAAATTCGAAGTGCTCGACGCTTTGACAGTTCGCTACACCTGGGAACGACCCAATCCGATGTTCCTGCCGGCGCTTGCCGGCCCTCTGCCTCTCGTGATCTTCGGGCCGGGGCACTATCTCAAGCAGTTTCACAAGAAATACCAGGACGATTTCCGTATTTCGGCGCTGATGAAGGAAAACCGCGTCAAGAAGTGGGCGGACTTGCACATCAAGATGTCGCGTTCCTCGCGCCCCGAAAATCCGGATCTTCCGACGCTCGATCCATGGCGCAACACGACGCCGCTGCCGGCCGACCAATTCGTGTTCGTGCGAAACCCGTTTTTCCATCGCGTCGACGAGAACGGGGTACAACTCCCCTACATCGACAAGTTCATCCTCAACGTCAGTTCATCCTCGATCATCGCCGCCAAGGCGGGCGCCGGTGAATCCGACCTGCAAGCCACGGGCGTCGACTTCAACGATTACACATTCCTCAAGGATGCCGAGAAGCGGTTCCCCGTGAAGGTCAACCTGTGGAAGCAGGTGCGCGGATCGCGGGTGGCACTCTTGCCGAACCTCAACTGCGCCGACGAGGTCTGGCGCAAACTGTTCCGGGAAGCTCGCTTCCGCCGTGCGCTGTCGATGTCGATCGATCGGCATGAGATCAACATGGTTGCCTTCTATGGTCTCGGCAAGGCAAGCGCTGATACCGTTTTACCCGATAGCCCCCTCTTCAGACCCGAGTATGCGGAAGCCTTCATTGCTCACGATCCGGATCAGGCAAACAAGCTCCTGGACGAACTCGGGCTGGCGAACCGTGGCGCCGACGGCATCCGCCTGTTGCCGGACGGTCGCCGTGCCGAGATTACCGTGGAGACCGCTGGCGAAAGCAACCTCGACACGGACGTTTTGGAACTTGTGCGTGATCATTGGCTCGAGGTCGGTCTTGCTCTCTACACCCGCACCTCGCAGCGCGACGTTTTCCGCAGCCGTGCCATGAGCGGCACGATCATGATGTCCATCTGGTACGGCATCGAGAACGGCGTCGCGACCGCGGACATGTCTCCGGGGCAGCTTGCACCCACTGTCGACGATCAACTGCAATGGCCGCTTTGGGGGATGTATCACCTGTCTGCCGGGCAGGAAGGCAGTGCGCCGGACCTGGAGGAAGTGCAGCAGCTCGTCGCTCTTCTCAAACAGTGGGGTGATACCTCGAGATTCGAGGAGCGCGAGGTGATCTGGCATCAGATGCTGGCGCTCTACACCCAGCAGGTCTTCTCGATCGGCCTCATCAACAGCACGCTGCAGCCGATCGTCAGATCTGCCAAAATGCAGAACGTGCCGGATGAGGCCCTCTATGGTTTTGACCCGACATCCTATCTCGGCCTCTACATGCCGGATACCTTCTGGTTCAAGGAGGCTTGAGGGATGCTGAAATACATCCTCTGGCGCGTTGCTGCGATGGTGCCGACACTGTTCATCATCTCGGCGTTGGTCTTTACCATTATTGAACTCCCGCCAGGCGACTTCTTCGAGAGCCAAATCGCCGAGCTGCGCGCCCAGGGCGAGAGCGCCAACCTTCAGGAAATCGAAGAGCTCAGGATACAATACGGTTTCGACAGGCCCGAGATCGTCCGCTACTTCTTCTGGGTCGGCGGCATGCTGCACGGGGACTTCGGCTATTCGTTCGAGTACCAGCTGCCAGTCTCGGAAGTCGTCGGCGATCGCCTCTGGCTGACGATGCTCGTCTCCTTTTCCACGATCCTGCTGACGTGGTTGATCGCCTTTCCGATCGGGATCTATTCCGCGACCCATCAGTACAGTTGGGGCGACTATGGGCTGACCTTTCTGGGGCTGCTCGGCATCGCCATCCCGAATTTCATGCTGGCTTTGATCCTGATGTACTTCGCCAACATCTGGTTCGGCGTCTCGATCGGCCACTTGATGGACCAGCGGTTCCTCAACGAACCGATGAGTTGGGAAAAGGCGCGATCCATTCTCTCGCATCTGTGGATTCCGGTCATTATCGTCGGCACGGCGGGGACGGCCGGCATGATCCGCCGGCTTCGCGCCAATCTGCTCGACGAGATGCAGAAACAATACGTCGTCACCGCCCGCGCCAAGGGACTTCACCCGCTTCGCGCGCTGGTGAAGTATCCACTGCGCATGGCTCTCAACTTCTTCGTCGCCGATATCGGATCGATCCTGCCTTCGATCATCTCAGGGGCGGAAATCGTTGCCATCGTGCTGTCGCTCGAGACGACAGGGCCCATGCTCATCAAGGCCCTGCAGAGCCAGGACATGTATCTTGCCGGTTCGTTCCTGATGTTCCTCGCCTTCCTCAACGTTATCGGGGTGCTCGTCTCCGATATCGCGCTTGGCTTCCTCGATCCGCGTATTCGCCTGCAAGGCAGGAGCACCAAATAGATGTCGCCCTTGCCACCGCCTGGCGCGCCGATGCCGCATTATGTTTCGACCGCACCCTTCGATCCCATGGCGACCGAGGGGATGACGGCTGCGCAATCGCGCATCCACCTTGCCTCGCAGAAGCAGTTGATGTGGTGGAAGTTCAAGCAGCACCGGCTGGCGCTTGCCTCCGGTATTTTCCTGCTTGCGCTCTACTCTATGATTATAGTCGTCGAGTTCATTGCACCCTATGGGCTGCATACCAAGAATGTGGACTTCATCCATTCCCCACCACAGCGCGTGCATTTCTTCCATGAAGGCAGGTTCATTGGGCCGTTTGTCTATGGGCGCAGCATGTCGCTTGATCTCGACACGCTCCATCGGCTTTACTCCGACAAGCCGAACGAAGTGCAGCCGATCCGCTTCTTCTGCCGCGGCGATTCCTACAAGTTCTGGGGACTGGTCAAATCGGATCTTCACCTGGTTTGCCCGGCAGTCGGTGGGCAGATGTTCCTGCTTGGCACTGACCGCCTCGGGCGCGATGTGCTGTCCCGCATTCTCTATGGCGCCCGCATTTCGCTGACGATCGGCCTGATCGGTATCGCCATCAGCTTCTGCCTCGGGATCGTCATCGGCGGATTGGCAGGCTATTGGGGCGGCATCTTCGATCTGATCGTCCAGCGCCTCATCGAAGTTCTTCAGTCGCTGCCAAGCCTGCCGCTATGGATGGCGCTGGCGGCGATCATGCCGGTCACATGGAGCCCGATCGTCATCTATTTCGGGATCACGGTCATCCTGGGTATCATCGACTGGACTGGTCTTGCGCGAGCCGTGCGCTCGAAGCTCTTGGCCCTGCGTGAAGAGGATTATGTCCAGGCTGCCCAGCTGATGGGCGCCAGCACGCCGCGCATCATTGGCCGACATCTTGTTCCAGGCTTCATGTCCCACCTGATCGCCTCTGCCACGATTTCTATTCCCGGCATGATTCTCGGCGAGACGGCGCTCAGCTTCCTTGGCCTCGGTCTGCGCCCGCCGATCACCAGCTGGGGCATTCTGCTGACAGAAGCAAAGAGCGTAAGCGTCATCGCCTTCTATCCGTGGTTGCTTTTTCCGATTATACCTGTCGTTCTGGTGATTTTGGCGTTCAACTTTCTGGGAGACGGCTTGCGCGATGCGGCAGATCCCTACAAATAGCGGCCAGCCCGGCGGAGCACTGCTCTGTCTTTTGACGGCCAGCAAAAAACCGGCGGTGCTCGTATGATCCACAGCGCAGAAGGATTGCCCATGGCACGGCGCCTGGAAGATGCCCGTATCCTCATGTACAGCCACGACACGTTCGGACTCGGCCATTTGCGCCGGTGCCGCGCGATCGCGCATGCCCTGGTCGAGGACTATCGCGGGCTTAATATTCTGATCATCTCCGGTGCCACGATCGCCGGCGCGTTCGACTACCGAGCGCGCGTCGACTTCGTGAAGATCCCGAGTGTCATCAAGCTTCGCAACGGCGAATATACGTCGATGGCGAGCCATATCGATCTGCATGAAACGCTGAAGATGCGTGAGTCGAGTATTCGGCACACCGCGGAGACTTTTCAGCCCGACATTTTCATCGTCGACAAGGAGCCGATGGGGCTGAAGGGTGAAGTCGAGGAGACGTTGGCCTATCTGAAGGCGCAGGGCACCGTTCTGGTGCTTGGCCTGCGCGAGATCATGGATGCGCCGCACCTGCTTGATGCCGAATGGAAGCGAAACGGCATCATGCAGAAGATCGACCAGTATTACGATTCCGTCTGGGTCTATGGACCGCCGGATTTCTACGATCCGCTGATCGGCCTGGACGTTCCGGCAAGTGTGCGCAGAAAGATGGATTTCGTCGGATTTCTGCAGCGCAGTGTCTCCACGAGCAAGACCTCGATCAATGCGCGCTCGGACAACTACATTCTGGTCACGACCGGCGGTGGCGGCGATGGGTCCGATCTCGTGCACGATGTCATGAACGCCTATGAGCAAGACCCTACCCTGCAGCAAAAGGCGCTTGTCGTGCTCGGCCCCTATATGCCGGCTGCCGAGCGCACCAAGCTGGTGGCCAAAGGGTCGCGCATTCCCTACATCGAGGTGATCGAGTTCGACAATCATATGGAAGAGCTGATCGTGGGCGCCACCGGCGTTGTGGCCATGGGTGGCTATAACACCTATTGCGAAATCCTTTCATTCGACAAGCCTGCACTCATTGTTCCCCGGGTGAAGCCACGCGAAGAGCAGCTGCTGCGTGCCAAGCGCGCGAGTGAGCTTGGCCTGATCGACATGCTGCTACCGGACCAGTCGGCAGATCCCAAGGTGATGTCCGAGGCCCTGAAACGACTGCCCGAACGCGCGCCGCCGTCCAAGAGCGGCTGTACCTTGCAGTTGCAGGGCCTCGATCACATTTCGCAGACGGTCGGACATTGGCTGGATGGCCGAGGCCCACATCTGTCCGTCGTCGGGGCCGAGTGAAGAACAAGACATTGTCGAAGCGTCGCAAGATTCTCGTTGTGCTGAAAGGCTACCCGCGCCTTTCGGAGACCTTTATCGCCCAGGAACTGCTCGGCCTGGAAAAGGCCGGGTTTGACCTGACCTTGATCTCGATGCGCCGGCCAACCGACAAAAAGCGGCATCCCGTGCATGACGAGATCAGGGCACGCGTCGTCTATCTGCCGGAGTATCTTCACGAAGAGCCGATCCGCGTGCTGAAGGGGTTGTTGGCGAGCTTCCGGCGGCCAGGGATCAAGGCGCTCTGGCAGCGCTTCCTCAAGGACCTCCCACGTGACATCTCTCGCAACCGCTTCAGGCGGCTTGGACAAGCGATGGTGCTCGCACGCGAATGGCCGGATAGCGGTGAGTGGTTGCACGCACATTTCATCCATACCCCTGCCTCCGTGACAGAATATGCGAGCATCCTTACCGGCGTCCCCTGGACCTGTTCGGCCCATGCCAAGGACATCTGGACATCGCCGGACTGGGACTTGCATGAGAAGCTTGGCAGCGCCCGCTGGACGGTGACCTGCACGCGAAGCGGCTACGAGCACATGCGCACCTTGACCCCCCGCAAGGACGCCGTGCATCTCAGCTATCACGGCCTCGATTTGGCACGCTTCGGGCATTTCGGTGGACAACGATCGCAGCGCAACGGCAGCGACCCGGCGGACCCTGTCGTCATTCTCAGTGTCGGCCGTGCCGTTGAGAAGAAGGGCTACGAGACGCTGCTCAAGGCACTCGCACTGCTGCCGGGCGACCTGAACTGGCGTTTCGAACATATCGGCGGTGGCGACAAGCTGCCGAAGTTGAAGGCACTTGCCGCGGATTTCAATCTGACGGATCGGATCAGCTGGAAGGGCGCACTCGCACAGGAGGACGTGCTCGATCACTACCGCCAGGCCGATGTTTTCGCACTTGCCTGCCGGATTGCATCCAATGGCGATCGCGACGGCTTGCCGAACGTATTGGTGGAGGCGTCGAGCCAGCGCCTGCCCTGCATCTCGACATCGGTATCCGGCGTGCCGGAGCTTCTTGTCGACAGCGAAAACGGCAGGGTCGTGCCGCCCGAAGACCCTGCGGCCTTTGCGGCGGCACTCGAGACAATGATCCGCGATCCTGCCTTGCGGTCGCGGCTGGGAGATGCAGCCGAGAAGCGCGTGCGCGAACATTTTGACCACGAGGTGAGCATCATCGAGCTCGGCCATCTGTTTGAACGGGAATGGCAGAAAGCCTCATGAACTCGCCCCGGGTCTTTTTCTATGTCCAGCATTTGCTTGGCATCGGGCATATTGCCCGGGCAAGCCGCATCGCGAGCGCGCTTGTCAGCGACGGGTTCGACGTCACCGTCGTTACCGGAGGGCTGCCGGTTCCGGGTTTCCCGGGAGACGGCGTCAGGACGGTGGCTCTTCCACCGGTCGTGGCGAGCAATGCCGGTTTTTCCGGACTTGCGGACAGCAATGGCGTTGCCGCGGACGAAGCGTTCCTGAGCCGACGCCGCGATCTGCTGCTCGCGGCTTTCCGGGAGACAGCGCCCGACGTCGTGATCATCGAAGCATTTCCCTTTGGCCGCCGACAGATGCGTTTCGAGTTGCTTCCGCTTCTCGATGCCATCGAGGAAACGCATCCACGGCCGAAGCTTTTCAGCTCGGTGCGCGATATCCTGCAGCAGAACCGAAAGCCCGGGCGCGACGAGGAGACCGTGGCGCTGGTCAGAGATCATTTCGACGGCGTCCTGGTGCACGGGGATCAGAGCTTCGTTCGCCTGGAAGATACCTTTCCCCTGACGGCGGAGATTGCCTCCAAGCTCCTCTATACCGGCTTGGTGGCAGCCCCGCGTGCGGCTGATCCTGACGAGACCTTCGACATTGTTGCATCCGCTGGTGGCGGAGCCGTCGGCCTCGAACTGCTTCGTGCGGCCAATGGTGCGGCCGCGATGTTGCCGGCGAACCTGCGGTGGCTCCTTATCAGCGGGCCGAACCTTCCCGAGGCCGACTTCGCCAGCCTTGCGAATGCAACGCCCTCGAACGTTGCGCTTACCCGGTTTCGCAAGGATTTCCCATCGCTGCTGCGCGGCGCGCGCGTTTCCATCTCGCAGGCGGGCTATAACACCGTTGGCGATCTGCTTCAGACCGATTGCCGGGCGATCCTCATTCCCTTCGTTGCCGGTGGAGAGACGGAACAAACGGTTCGTGCGGAACGGCTGAGGGCGCTCGGGCTTGCAGATATCCTGCCGGAGGCCGGTCTGACACCCGGGATCGTTGCCGATGCCGTCAGAACGGCACTCGCAAAGCCTCCGGTAGCCTCGATGTCGCTCGATCTCGGAGGGGCCGGCAAAACGGCATCAATCATTCGTTCGATGATGGGGTGAAACCCTCGCATTTTGCGAAAATGATGTGATATAAACAACGTCCCGGCGAGAATCGGCATGACGATGGAAATCCGATGCGCCTTGTTTTCGTTATGAGATCCGGCGGTCCGGTTGCATGATCCTGTTTTCGGCATTCCCTTTCGCTTTGCCGCAGGTTCACTGCCCCCAGATTTCCCAGGCAACTGACGGTTAGCAATGGAAAAAAGCCTCGCGCGTTACATCTGGTCGAACACGCGGCTGCAGCAGCTCTGGATTTTGACAGTCGTTGCAGTCTCGATGATCCCCTACTTTCTGTCCTTCGACCTGCCGAAGCAGATCGTCAACGGACCGATTCAGGGCTCGGGCTTCGAGGGCGAAGGCGCAACGCAGACGTTCATGCGGTTGTCCTACACCTTTCCGGTCATCGGCGAGGTAGAGTTCTTCAAGGGCCTCCAGCTTGACCGCCTGCAAATGCTGATGGGGCTCAGCCTCGTTTTCCTCGCGCTGGTCGTCCTGAACGGCCTCTTCAAATTCTACATCAACACCTACAAGGGACGGCTTGGCGAGCGCATGCTGCGTCGCATCCGTTTCGAGTTGATCGACCGGGTACTCCGCTTCCCGCCGTCGCATTTCAAGCGCGTCAAGTCCGCCGAGATTGCGACGATGATCAAGGATGAAGTCGAACCGATGGGCGGCTTCACGGGGGATGCCTTCGTTTCGCCTGCCTTGCTCGGCGGGCAGGCGCTGACCGCGCTCGCCTTCATCATCGTGCAGAATTTCTGGCTCGGGATGATTGCCGCGGCGATCGTCGGCGTGCAGGCGGTGGTGATCCCGCGCATGAGAAAGCGCCTGCTCGAGCTTGGTCGCCAGCGTCAGCTGACAGCCCGCGAACTGTCCGGCCGCGTCGGCGAAATCGTCGACGGCATCGGCACGATTCACGGCAACGACACATCGAATTTCGAGCGAGCCGACATCGCCACCAGACTCGGGCTGATCTTCTCGATCCGTTATGACCTCTACCAGTGGAAGTTCCTCGTCAAGTTCCTGAACAACTTCCTGGCCCAGGTCACTCCATTCCTGTTTTACGCAATCGGCGGCTATCTCGCGCTGCAGGGCCGACTGGACATCGGTCAGCTTGTTGCGGTCATCAGCGCCTACAAGGATCTTCCGGGTCCGCTCAAGGAGCTGATCGACTGGGATCAGATGCGCCAGGATGTGCAGGTCAAGTACCAGCAGGTTTACGAGCAGTTCAATGTCGAGCCATTGATCGACGGCAAGATACAGGACATTTCGTCAGAAACGATCGGCGCCCTGACGGCGCCGCTTGTGGTTACAAACCTCACTGTGAGTGACGACAGCGGCGCGCGGCTGGTCGACCACGTCTCGGTCGAAATCAAGCCCAATGAAACGGTCGCTGTGGTCGGCCCGAACTCGAGTGGTGCCGAAGCCTTCGCGGAGGCCCTCGGTCGGCTCGTGTGGCCGGATTCCGGCCGCGTGACGATCGACGGCAGGGATCTTCTCGATCTGCCGGAAGCCGTGACCGGCCGGCGCATGTCCTACGCATCAGCCGATAGCTACTTCTTCCACGGAACGCTCAGGGACAATCTCCTTTACGGCTTGAAGCATGCCCCCTTGCGTGAGCCGCAGTACGACGACAAGGAGGCTCTGGAAGCCAAGTGGCATGCCGAGGAGGCCATCAAGGCCGGCAACCCGACAATGGATATCAACAGCGACTGGGTGGACTACCAGGCTGCCGGCGCGACTGGCCCGGAGGACATCCTGACGGCAATCCGTCCGGTGCTCGATGCTGTCCTCATCTCACAGGACATTCTCGACCTGGCACTTCGATCGACGGTCAACACGACCGTACATGTGACGCTTGCCGGACATATCGTCGATCTGCGTACGGCACTTCGCAAGCGCATGCAGGAGTCGGAGCTCGGCAATATCGTCGTGCCGTTTGATTTCGATACGTTCAATCCGCAAGCCACCGTCGGCGAGAATTTGCTCTTCGGCTCGATGAAACGGCCGCTGATGAATAATCGTCGGCTGGCGGCGCACCCCTATTTCCAGGCGCTCTTCCGCGAGACCGGCCTTAGCGACGATCTCTACGCCATGGGTCTGGAGATCGCGGAGAATGCCGTCGAACTCTTCCACGATCTGCCGCCGGATCACCCGTTCTTCCAGCAGCTGACCTTCATGACGGCGGACGATATCCCGGCCTATCAGGCGCTGCTGCAGAAATTGCAGAGCCGAAGGTTTGATGATGCAACGCCCGAAGAGCGCTCCGCAATCATCCGTCTCAGCTTTGCCTATATCGAGCCGCGGCACCGTTTCGGTCTTCTGACCGACGCGCTGATGGCCAAGATCGTCAGCGCCCGCAAACAGTTCCATGAGAATATTCCGGATGATCTTTCCGCCGTCATCGAGCGGTATGATCCGGAGGGCTTCATCTCCTCGGCAAGCCTCATGGACAACGTCCTGTTCGGGCGCATCGCCTATCAGCAGGCTGACGCGTCCGACCGCATCCGGGCCATCATGGGCGATCTCTTCGACTCTCTCGAACTCTTCGACGACGTCTTGTCGATCGGGCTTGAGTTTGATGTCGGTTCTGGCGGCAAGCGCCTGACGATGGTGCAACGACAGAAGCTGAACCTTGCCCGTGCGCTTCTCAAACGGTCTGACTATTTTGTCTTCAACCGGCCGTTATCCGCGCTCGACCAGCGTATTCAAGATCAGATTACCCGAAATGTGGTCGAGGGATTGCACAAGGAAGGCGAACAGCCGGCCATCATCTGGGTGCTTTCGAACGCAAAACTTGCGGAAATATTTGATCGAATCCTGCTGTTTGACCGCGGTGCGCTGGCCGAGGCAGGCAACTTTCCGGAGCTTTCCGAACAAAACGGTATGTTCAAGGAACTGTTATCGTAATATCCTAAAGAGGGACAATAAAGATGGTGCCCTTTTGCGAGGTGCCACGGTCAAGCGTCGTGCACCGGAAAGCGCGACGGGGGTAGTACGTATATGTTGTTGAGAGACGAAGTCGAAATGCTGCGGCGGGTGCCGATCTTCTCGCGAATCGCACCTGCAAAACTCAAGTTATTGGCCTTCACTTCCGATCGCATGACATACAACGTCGGGCAAGACCTCTTCCATCAGGGGGACCCGGGTGATGCCGCCTATGTCGTCCTGTCCGGAACGGCCGACATTCTTGTCCACTCGCCTGCCGGCGAGATCAAGGTCGCCGATGTGGAGCCCAACTCCATCGTCGGCGAAATCGCCATATTGTGCGACGTCTCGCGTACGGCGACGATTCGCGCCACCTCGCCCCTGGAAGTACTGCGTATCAGCAAGGAACACTTCCTTAAATTACTCAGCGATTTCCCCGAAATGGCCGTCGAGATCATGCGCGTGTTGGCAGACCGTCTGAACCATACAACGGCGGAACTGACCGCAGCGCGCGCGGCGAAGCAACCGCAAGTAGCCGCGATGTAGCGATTTCATATTTCCCTAAAACAAGAGGCCTGCCTCACGATCGTGAGGCAGGCCTCTTGTTGTTTGTGACGAATTAGTCGCGCTGTTCGAGCGCCCTGCTGAAGGCCAATGCCGCGAGCGTGCAGATCGCGCCGGACAGCAGGTAGTAGCCAACAAAAGGCAGGCCAAAGTGGCTGGACAGGGTCAGCGCGACGAGCGGGGCAAAGCCGGCGCCGACGAGCCAGGCAAGGTCGGAGGTAAAGGCCGCACCGGTATAGCGATAACCTCTGCCGAAGCGCGACGAAATCGAGCCGGTCGCCTGACCAAAGGACAGGCCGAGGACGCCGAAGCCGATGATCACGAAGGCACTCTGTCCCCCGGAGCCGGCTGCCATCAGGAGCGGACCGATAAAGCTGAAGATCGCAATCAGCACGGCACAGATCGCAAGCTGGGCACGCCTGCCGATGAGGTCTGCGATCATGCCGGAGACGACGATCGCGACGAGACCGACCACGGCGCCAACGATCTGCACAACCATGAAACCGCCGATCGGCTGGGTTCCGTAAAGATACACCCAGCCCAGCGGGAAGATGGTCACGAGGTGGAACATCGCGAAGCTCGCGAGCGGCACGAAGGCGCCGAGCAGGATGTCGCGACCATGGACGCGCACCACGTCGCGGATCGGTGCCGCCTCGAGCTCGTGCTGTTCTAGCGCCGAGCCGAATTCAGGCGTCATGACGAGACGCAAACGCGCAAACAGCGCGACCACGTTGATCGCAAAGGCGACAAAGAACGGATAGCGCCAGCCCCAGCTCAGGAAGTCCTCACCGGACAGATTGGCGATGAAATAGCCAAACAGCGCGCTTGCCAATGCAAAGCCGATCGGGGCGCCGAGCTGCGGGATCATCGCATACCAGCCGCGGTGGCTTGGCGGGGCGTTGAGTGCAAGCAGCGACGCCAGACCGTCCCATGCGCCGCCGAGCGCAAAGCCCTGGCCGAGCCGGAACAGGGCAAGCAACGCAATCGACCATGCGCCAATCTCGCTGTAGCCAGGCAGGAAGGCGATCGAAGCCGTCGAGCCCCCCAGCAGGAACAATGCGATCGTCAGCTTGGCGCCGCGGCCATAGAAACGGTCGATGGTCATGAACACGAGCGATCCCACCGGGCGCGCCAGAAATGCGAGCGAAAAGATCGCAAAGGAGTAGAGCGTTGCCGTCAGTCGGTCGGGTGCGAAAGGAAAGACAAGCTGAGGGAAGACCAGCACGGATGCCAGGCCGTAGACGAAGAAATCGAAGAATTCGGACGCACGCCCGATGACGACGCCGATCGCGATACTGCCGGCTGATATCGGCTTGTCGGCATGAATTCGCCGCGCGTCCTGCTCCATCGATGTGGAAGATGGTCCGTAGTGTGATGTACTTGCCATTAAATGCCTCCCTCGTTGAGGCACCCTGTGGCAAAGCGCCTCACTAGCGATCTTGATCAAACCACTGCGCTTATCAAGCCCGATCAACGCAAATAGTTCATCATCGGGCTTGAAAATCAGCTGTGGATGAAAAATCGCGTTCGTGCCTCGAAATCAGCGCGCAAAAGACTGGCATGATCGGCACGTGCGGATATATTAGCCCTTCAAAATGGGTTGCGCGCAAGAATCCTTCGAATTTTCATCAGGATTTTGACATCCTGCGCCACGTGCCTTATCCCGCAGTGCGGCATTTCTGCTGCACTGCGACCAAACACCTCATGTTGCTATTAGGTACGGTGCTTTAGTCGCGGTCTGGACGAAACAACAAGAGCATAGAGACGTGCAAAAACTGCCAAAGTTTTCCCGCCATCTCCTCATTCTGCCCCTGCTTCTGACGCTGGCGGGATGCAATTTGGTGGTCATGTCGCCTTCGGGCGATATCGCCATGCAGCAACGCGACCTGATTATCGTGTCGACGGTTTTGATGCTGCTGATCATCGTTCCGGTGATCTTCCTGACACTGCTGTTTGCCTGGCGCTATCGCCGCTCCAACACGGCTGCCACCTATGATCCGGAATGGCACCATTCCACCCGTCTCGAAGTGGTCATCTGGTCAGCGCCGCTGGCCATCATCATCGCGCTCGGGGCCATCACCTGGATCAGCACCCACAAGCTCGACCCATTTCGTCCGCTCGATCGGATTGACGCCGAGCGCGCCATCCCTGCCAATACCAAGCCGCTGACCGTCGAAGTCGTCGCACTCGACTGGAAATGGCTGTTCTTCTATCCCGAACTCGGGATTGCGACCGTCAATGAAATGGCGGCGCCGGTTGACGTTCCAATCAGCTTCCGGATCACGTCCTCGTCGGTCATGAACTCCTTCTACGTGCCAGCGCTTGCGGGCCAGATCTACGCAATGCCCGGCATGGAGACCAGGCTGCATGCCGTCATCAACCAGGAAGGCGTCTTCGACGGCTTCTCGGCCAACTATAGCGGCGCGGGTTTTTCCCACATGCGCTTCAAGTTCCATGGCGTGAACCAGCAGGGCTTCGACCAATGGGTTGCGCAGGTCAGGGAAAAGGGCACTGCGCTCAACCGGGATACCTATCTTAAGCTCGAGCGGCCGAGTGAGAGGGAGCCGGTGCGCTACTTCTCGACGGTCGACAAGGATCTCTTCAACGCAATCCTCAACATGTGCGCGGCACCCGGCCAGATGTGCATGAACGAAATGATGCACATCGACCGGATGGGTGGCGGCGGCAAGGAAAGCGCCGAAAATCGCGAGAAGCTGCTCTACGACAACCGCCACTCCGATCGGGCCGGCGGCGGTCACGAGACGCCTGCGGGCGAAAGCCCCGGTGCCAGCGAAACCAAGCCGGCAGACGCTACGAACGGCGCCGGCCAGTCTGGCGACACGCAAACGATGCCAGGAATGCAGCATGATGGGCACACAATGCCCGGCATGGATCACGGTACCGGCAGCGACTCGGCGCCTGCGCAATCAAACAGCAATTAGACCTGGCGCTTTGCGTCGATACGACATCAATGAACGGGTTCATCCATGTTTTCCAATCCTGACCTCCTGAAGTTCATCTTCGGTCGGTTGACCCTAGAATCGATCCCCTATCACGAGCCGATCCTGGTCGTGACCTTTGCGGCAGTCGCACTTGGCGGCATCGCGCTTCTGGGTGTTGTTACCTATTTCAAGCTTTGGGGTTATCTCTGGCGCGACTGGCTGACGAGCGTCGATCACAAGAAGATCGGCATCATGTACGTCATCCTGGCGCTCATCATGCTGCTGCGCGGCTTTTCCGACGCGATTATGATGCGTCTGCAACAGGCCATCGCCTTCAACGGATCCGCCGGCTACCTGCCGCCGCATCACTATGATCAGGTCTTCACGGCCCATGGCGTCATCATGATCTTCTTCATGGCGATGCCGTTCGTCACGGGACTGATGAACCTCGTCGTGCCGCTGCAGATCGGCGCCCGCGACGTTTCCTTCCCGTTCCTGAACAACTTCTCGTTCTGGATGACGACCGCCGGTGCGATCATCATCATGATCTCGCTCTTCGTCGGCGAATTCGCCCAGACTGGCTGGCTTGCCTATCCACCGCTGTCGGGAGCCGCCTATAGCCCGGGTGTCGGGGTCGACTATTATATCTGGGGTCTGCAGGTGGCCGGTGTCGGCACGACACTTTCGGGGATCAACCTGATCGCGACCATCGTGAAGATGCGCGCACCCGGCATGAGCTTCATGAAGATGCCGGTCTTCACCTGGACCGCGCTCTGCACCAACATCCTGATTGTCGCGACCTTCCCGATCCTGACGGCGACGCTGGCGCTCCTGTCGCTGGACCGTTACGCCGGCACGAATTTTTTCACGAATGACCTTGGCGGCAATCCGATGATGTACGTCAACCTCATCTGGATCTGGGGCCACCCGGAAGTCTACATCCTTGTGCTGCCGGCATTCGGCATCTTCTCGGAAGTCGTCGCCACCTTCTGCGGCAAGCGTCTCTTCGGTTACGCATCGATGGTCTACGCCACCTGCGTGATCATGATCCTGTCCTACCTCGTCTGGCTGCACCACTTCTTCACGATGGGTTCGGGTGCAAGCGTCAACTCCTTCTTCGGCATCACCACGATGATCATCTCGATCCCGACAGGGGCGAAGATGTTCAACTGGCTGTTCACGATGTACCGGGGACGCATTCGCTACGAAGTGCCGATGCTGTGGACGCTCGGCTTCATGGTGACCTTCGTCATCGGCGGCATGACCGGCGTTCTGCTCGCCGTTCCGCCAGCCGACTTCGTGCTGCACAACTCGCTCTTCCTGATCGCCCACTTCCACAACGTCATCATCGGCGGCGTGGTGTTCGGCCTGATGGCTGGCGTGACCTACTGGTTCCCGAAGGCGTTCGGTTACAAGCTGGATCCGTTCTGGGGCAAGATGTCCTTCTGGTTTTGGCTGATCGGCTTCTACTTCGCCTTCATGCCGCTCTACGTGCTCGGCCTGATGGGCGTCACGCGCCGCGTGTCGCAGTTCGAAGATCCGTCGCTGCAGATCTGGTTCATCCTTGCCGCCTTCGGCGCCGTCCTGATCGCGATCGGTATCGCCAGCTTCATCATCCAGCTCGTCGTCAGCTTCTTCAAGCGCGAAGAGCTGCGCGATACGACGGGTGATCCGTGGGATGGCCGCACGCTGGAATGGTCGACCTCGTCGCCGCCCCCGGACTACAACTTCGCCTTCACGCCCGTCGTCCATGACCATGATTCCTGGTACGACATGAAGGCGCGCGGCTATGCCCGCCCGCTGGAAGGCTTCAAGCCGATCCACATGCCGAAGAACACCGGAACCGGTGTCATCCTCGGTGCGATCAGCGTCGTGCTGGCATTTGCCCTCATCTGGTACATGTGGTGGCTGGTCGTCCTGTCCTTCGTCGCCATGATCGCCGTCGCGATCGGCCATACCTTCAACTACAATCGCGACTTCTATATCCCCGCCGAAGAAGTCACGGAAACGGAACGCAAGCGTACCGCGCTGCTTGCCGAGCAGGTGTAAGACCATGAGCGAAGCTGTGATCGACAAGGCAGACAAGCCTGAATTCTACCTCACCGAGGAGCACCATCCCGAAGGCAGCACGATGCTTGGCTTCTGGCTCTACCTGATGAGCGACTGCCTCATCTTCGCGGTGCTGTTTGCAACCTTCGCCGTCCTCGGCCGCAACTTTGCGGCCGGGCCCTCGCCGGCCGATCTCTTTGATCTGCCGCTGGTGGCGATCAACACCTCGATGCTGCTTCTGTCCTCCATCACCTACGGCTTTGCGATGCTGCAGATGGAGCGGCAGGAAAAGGGCGCCACGCTCTTCTGGCTGGCCATTACCGGCCTGTTCGGGCTGGCCTTCCTTGGGATTGAACTCTACGAGTTCTCGCACCTGATCCACGAGGGCGCAGGTCCGACCCGCAGTGCCTTCCTGTCCGGCTTCTTCACGCTGGTCGGCACACATGGTCTGCACGTTACCTTTGGTATCGTCTGGCTGATCACCCTGATGGTGCAGGTGTCGATCCGTGGCTTGATCCCGGAAAACCGCCGCCGCCTGATGTGCCTGTCGATGTTCTGGCACTTTCTTGACGTCGTCTGGATCGGCGTCTTCTCCTTCGTCTACCTTATGGGAGTCCTCGGATGACCTCTAACGCACCAGTAACCGAGGACGCTCACGAAGCCCATCATGGTCACAGCCATGGACACGTGGCCGCCCACGGCACCTTCAAGAGCTATATGATCGGCTTCGTGCTGTCGGTTATCCTGACAGCGATCCCGTTCTGGCTGGTCATGGCCGGCGTCTTCGAAAATCCATCGGTAACGGCCGCGTGGGTCATGGGGCTCGCAGCTGTCCAGATCGTCATTCATATGATCTTCTTCCTCCATATGAACCCGCGTTCGGAAGGCGGCTGGACGATGATGGCGTTGATCTTCACGCTTCTGCTCGTCGCCATCGCGCTCGCCGGCTCGCTCTGGGTCATGCATCATCTTAATACGAACATGATGCCGATGAGCCCGGAAATGATGAAGAATATGCCCTAAAGGGCAGGAGCGGGCGGTGGTGACGCCGCCCGCCAAGGTTTTCTGGCAATGGCCGACACCCCCTCCGAGAAAGCACAAAGACAGCATACTGCCGCCGGGCTTGCGATATTCTGCGGTCTCATGTTGGTGATGATTGCCGCACTGCTTGCGCTCGGTGTCTGGCAGGTCGAGCGGCTTTCCTGGAAAGAGGATCTGATTGCCCGCGTCGATCAGCGTGTCCATGCGGACCCGGTTCCCGCGCCGGTACGCACAGAGTGGGCGCAGGTGAGCCGCGCCAATGACGAATATCGTCATGTGACCGCCGAAGGGATCCTGCAAAACCACAAGGAAACGCTGGTCTACGCGTCGACGACCCTCGGACCCGGCTATTGGGTGATCACCCCCCTCAAACTGGCCGACAGCACCTCGGTCCTGATCAACCGCGGTTTCGTCCCGACGGAAAAGCGCGATCCGGCAACACGCAGCGAGGGGCAGATTGCAGCCCCGGTAAAAATCACCGGACTGCTGCGGATTACCGAGCCTGGAGGCACGCTGGTGAGGTCCAATGATCCGGCCAATGATCGCTGGTATTCACGCGATGTCACCGCGATCGCCGATCGTCGCGGCATGGCAGATACCGCCCCCTACTTTATCGATGCCGATGCGACGCCCAACCCGGGCGGCCTGCCGGTCGGTGGGCTGACGCAGATCGCCTTCCCCAATAACCATCTGGTTTACGCGATCACCTGGTTTGCACTTGCGGCTATGGCCGCTGGACTGCTCGCTTTCGTCGTCCGCGGCGAGTTGCGGGCGCGTCAATCCTGATCAGACGGCCTTGCTCCGGGGATAGAAGCGCTCAGCCATATGTTCGCCGACCGCATAGGCCTGGCTGACGATCTCGGGTACGAGGTCGATGTCAGGCAGACTGCCAAGGCCGAGGGGCCCGACGGCAAACAGTCCATCGACCATTGATCCATCCTCAAGGCAGGGCTGGCCCCGCTGATTGACGGCAAGCCCGAGCGACAATTCGTCTGCCAGGGCCAAACCTCCGCTCACAAGGCTTGCCAGCAATGGCGAGGTCAGTTGCGGCGCGCGACAGCGACAATCCAGGATACGCTCGGCATGAACGATCTCGTCGGCCTGCGAGCCGGCAGGCCGGAAGAAGAGGCCGCTCAGGCCTTGCCGTCCGACGACGCCACGGCGCAGTACGGTATTGCCACTGACGAGCTCGCTTTGGAGACGGGCGTAGATGGCCTCCGGCAAGCGGTTGCGGTGGCTGTCATAGATCGCCCGCAAGTGCCGGTTGAACTGATGCTTCTGATGGACTGGCAGTGCGCGCCACAGAGAGCGGGCATGTTTGCGCAACCCGTTCATGACGGATTGCCAGCTTCGACCTTGCTCCTCTGCCTCGCGGCAGGCAGTGCGGATAAAGCGCAGGATCTCCGGCAGGTTTGATGGCAGGGCGTCGGCCGGAAAAACCGGGTCGGCGGAGTTCGGCGTATGGCTCTGTGGCAGGAAGCCATGTCGGGAAAGGATGGTAACCTGCCCCGCGTAGCCGGCATCGCGCAGTTGCAGGAGCTGGTCGACGACCCTGATGCCGCTCCCGAGCAGAACCGTGTGGGGGCGTGCGATCAGGCGCTGGGCTCTGACCGGCGACGGATCCTGTTGAGCCTCCTCGGTCTCCGGCAGGCCATAGCCGGTCGCAAGTATGACTGTGTCGAATAGAGGATTGGCTGGATTGGCGCTTTCGAGCAGGAAGCGGTTGCCGTGGCTCCTGCGGATCGCCACAACCGGTTCATGGCAGACCTGAACCGTAATGTCCTTGCGGGCGGACAAGGCTTCCGAGAAGCGCTCGTAGACGTAGTCGCTGAAAATGTCTTTCGGCACGAATATCTGGCGGAATCCCGGGATCGCCGCAGGCACGGCGGCGCGGAATGCCGCGTTGCTACAAAGCCAGTCGTTGAAATCATCCGTATCGCCAACGAAGACGGAAAGATCGCGAACACGCGTATTCAGGATCGTCGAGGTCCGCGCCGACGAGAGTGCCTGCCCCCCGCTCACCGAGGAGTTGGGGTCAAAGAGTTGCAGATGAAAAGGCAGGCGCACCGTCTTCATCAGGGCGATCGCCATCATCATTCCGGAAAAGCCGCGGCCGACAATGGCAAAACGCGGCATGGCGGAGATCTTTGCTGCCGCCGCTGACTTCGAAGAAAACAGGCCTTGAACCGTCATCTCAACTCCCCTGCGGCCGTCTGCGCATCGTGTCTCGATTGGTTTCAACGCGGGAAAAATCGCTCGCGCGTTGCGCTGGTTCACGCGGTTTTGAACCGCCCTATAGTCTATCAAACTGGTCGTGTATCAAAGCTCCAAAAGATGATTTAGGCAAGCCTTTGTTCCAAGTCTCAGCGTCTGGAGCGGATAAGCATCTGAAACCGTTCGGACATTTCGAGAGGCAATGCCCGGTCAGAAGGACGCTTCCTTGTCCCTGTCGAGCTCACGATAAAATAACCAGTTGGTGAATTCTTGACTTGAAGGGCCGAAAGGAATCGGCAAAGGTAAGGGCGCTAATCAATCCCTTCATGGATTCGACGTCTTTCCGGACCAGCGTCCGACCACACCTCTGTTTTGGAATATGACCGTGAGCAGCAATGCTTTAACACGCACGACGAAGCCATCGGCTTCGATGGCGAAGGCGACTGCGGCAGGTTGGGGCAAGGGCCTCTTCACGCTCGTCCGCATCACCGTCATGGCGTTTCGCCATCCCTGGCAATCCGGCTTCGCCATCGGGGCGACGCTTGTCGCTTCGACCTTCCAGCTGATGATCCCTCGGCTGCTCGGTCGGGCGGTCGACCACACGCAGGTTGCGATGGAAGGCGGCCAGGCGGGGCAGATCGCGCAGGATGCACTGCTGACCACGGCGCTGATGCTGCTCGGCGCCAGCGTTCTGCGTGGCATCTTCACGATGATCCAGAACTACTACAGCGAGAGCGTCGGCCACCACATGGGCTACGAGCTGCGTCTTGCCTGCTACGAGAAAATCCAGCGCCTCTCCTTCAGTTTTCATGACAGCGTCCACTCAGGCGATCTGATCACCGTCGGCCTGCTCGACCTCGAAGGCGTGCGTATGTATTTTTCGACGGCGCTGGTACGCATGGTGCTGTTGACCATGCTGATCGGCATCGGCGCCTACATGCTGCTTTCCACCGATGTCGTCCTCGGCTTGCTTGCCTTGAGCTTCGTGCCTTTCGTTGCCTGGCGTTCCTCGGTCACGCAATTGCGCTTGCGCGCGACCTGGCTCGACCTGCAGGAGCGGCTATCGGTGCTGACGCGGATCATGGAGGAAAATCTCGGTGGCATCCGCGTGGTCCGGGCCTTTGCCGCGCAGGCGCACGAGATGATGAAATTCGAGGGCGCTTCCAAGAACGCCTTGTCGCTCGCCCATCAGCGCGTCGGCATCCGTGTCGTCAACACCAGCGCCATGACCTTCTCCTTTTTCGCTTCCATGGGCCTCGTCCTCTGGGTTGGCGGCGGCAAGGTGGTGGCTGGTGAGATGACGGTCGGTACGCTTACTTCGTTCCTGACCTTCATGACGATCCTGCAGATGCCTGTCCGCCAACTCGGCCTGATGGTCAATGCTTTCGCCCGCGCTTCCACCTGCGGCACCCGGCTGTTCAATTTGCTCGACCTGGAAATTGCCGTGCGGGATGCCCCTGACGCCAAGGATCTGGCGCTGACCGATGGGACACTTCGCTTCGAAAATGTAAGTTTCGCCTATCCGAGCCCACCAATGCACGAGGTCCTGAGCAATGTCTCCTTCGAGGCAAAGCGCGGCGAGACGATCGGCATCGTCGGGCCACCCGGCAGCGGGAAATCGACGCTTGCGCATCTGATCCCACGTTTCTACGACGTCACGAAGGGCAAGATCACCATTGATGGACAGGATATCCGCAAGGCGACGCTGCAGTCGCTTCGTCGGGCCGTTGCTGTTGTCCAGCAGGACTCCTTCCTGTTCACCACCTCGATTGAAAACAACATCGCCTACGGCGACCCCTGGGCAAAGGAAAGCCGAATCGAGCGCGCGAGTGAAAGTGCCCAACTGCACAACTACGTGCTTGGCCTGCCCACCGGCTACGGCACGGTTGTTGGAGAACGCGGCGTATCGCTGTCGGGAGGGCAGCGCCAGCGCCTGTCGATCGCCCGTGCCCTGATGTTGAAACCCGCCGTCATGGTCTTTGATGATTCAACGGCAGCGATCGATGCGGCGACCGAACAGCGCATTCGCTCCGCGATGCGCAAGTACGCGGCCGATCGCGTGACCATCATTGTTGCACACCGCCTGAGCTCACTGATGCATGCCGACCAGATCCTGTTCGTCGAGAACGGGGAAATCGTCGAACGCGGCACGCACGAGGAATTGCTGTCCGCGGGCGGGCGCTACAAGGCGCTCTACGATCTGCAGGTTCGGCCGGGCGATGAGGCGCTTAGCGCCTAGGGAGGAATGAAATGGCCGAGGAACTGGAAACCGAACGCTCCGACGTGCGCGAGGATGGGCGCCGACCGCCGCGCGCGGTCGTCGGCTCGCATCGCATCGAAGAGGAGATGTTCGGCAAGGCCTTCGACGGCAACATCATCAAGCGCATCTGGGCGTTCGTGCACCCCTACCGCAGGCAGGTTCTGCTATCTGTCGCGGCAGTGCTGACGTTCACGGCCATGCAGCTGCTGATCCCGCTGATCATCCGCTACGCGATCGATCACGGCATGCAGCCGGGTGGAAGTCACTCGGCGCTGACCTTTGCGATGATCGCCTTTCTCGCCGCGATCCTGATCAACTACTGCGCCAGTTACTGGCAAGAAACGCTGGTGGGCAACGTGGCGGAAGAGGTGCTCTTCGACATCCGCAAGGCGATGTTTTCGCATCTGCAGCGGGTCTCGCTGTCCTTCATGGACAAGACGGAGGTCGGGCGCCTCATGTCGCGCCTGCAGGGCGACGTCAATTCGATGCAGGAGTTTCTGGAAACGTCGGTCCTGTCGGTCGGCGATATCGCGCTGCTGTTCGGCATCGTCTTCGTCATGCTCTATCTCGACTTCAAGCTCGGTCTTCTGACGCTTTCGGTCCTGCCGATCCTGTTTGTCGTCCGCCTCTTCTGGCTGCCGCTGGCGCGCAAGTCCTTCATGGCAGCGCATGAGACCAATTCCGTTGCCAACGGCGCGTTGGCCGAAGCCATCCATGGCGTGCGTGCCGTCCAGAGCATGGACCGCCAAGGCGTCAACTTCATGCTCTACGACGACAAGGCGAAAGCAAACCTGAAGACACACCTGACGGCGGCGCGCTACGCTCAGGTGATGGTGCCAATCGTGGACTCGCTAACCGGCGTTGCCATGGCGCTCGTCATTGTCGTTGGCGGTGCGCGCGTCCTCAACCAGGCGCTCGATGTCGGCGTGCTCGTCGCTTTCCTGTTTTACATCCAGCGCTTTTTCGATCCGATCCGCTCGCTGACGCTGCAATATTCGGTCATGCAGCGTGCCATGGCCTCCGGTCAGCGACTGACCGAGGTTCTTGATGTTCCCGTCGACATCAAGGACGCGCCAAATGCGAAGGAGCTTTCCGCCAATATGGATGGCTCCGTGGAGTTTCGCGATGTGGTCTTCGGCTATCATCCCAAGCACCCAGTCTTGAAGCACGTGAGCTTCAAGGTGAACCCCGGCGAAACGGTTGCCCTAGTCGGGCCGACCGGCTCCGGCAAGTCGAGCTGCATGTCCCTGATCCATCGTTTCTATGATGTGCAGCAGGGACAGGTTCTGGTCGGCGGACACGATGTGCGCGACCTGACACAGGATTCGCTCGGCAACCAGATCGCCATGGTTCTCCAGGAGCCGTTCCTGTTTACGGGCACGGTGTTCGAGAACATTCGCTATCACAAGGCGGAAGCGACACGCGAACAGGTCATCGAGGCGGCCAAGGCGGTCGGAGCTCACGACTTCATCATGCGCCTGCCGCAGGGCTATGACAGCATGCTCGGCGAGCGCGGCGGCAATCTCTCGCTCGGCCAGCGCCAGCTTTTGAGCTTTGCCCGTGCGCTGGTCGCCGATGCTAAAATCCTGGTGCTGGACGAGGCAACCGCCAATATCGACAGCTACACCGAGATGCTGATCCAGAAAGCGCTCGTCAAGTTGCTCGAAAATCGGACCGGGCTGGTCATCGCCCATCGTCTTGCTACCATCAGAGAGGCGGATCGCATCATCGTCCTGCAGAATGGCGAGCTGATCGAAAGCGGCAACCACCAACAGCTGATGAAGAACCGCAAGCTCTATTCGCGGCTCTATAACCTGAACTACGCGTCCTTTGACGATATTCCGGATGCCGTGCTCGAAGAGACGACGGCGAACGGTTCAGCGACTTAAAATCAAGCCTTGCAAGCAACGCCACTATTCGAAGAGGAGGATCTTCCATGGACTACCGCAAGCTCGGCCATAGCGGCGCTATCGTGACCGCCTACTGCCTCGGCACCATGACGTTCGGTGCGGAGGCCGACGAGACTGCATCGCACAAGCTGCTCGACGATTACTTCGCCTGGGGCGGAAACTTCATCGACACAGCCGACGTCTACAGCGCCGGCAAGTCGGAAGAGATCATCGGGCGATGGCTGAGGGCGCGCCCGACCGAGGCAAAGCAAGCCGTGATCGCGACCAAGGGACGGTTTCCGATGGGCCCGGGTCCGAACGACATCGGCCTTTCGCGCCGCCACCTGAACCAGGCGCTCGACGCCTCGCTTGGGCGGCTCGGCGTCGAACATATCGATCTCTATCAGATGCATGCATGGGACGCACTGACCCCCATCGAGGAGACGCTGCGCTTCCTCGACGATGCCGTCTCTGCCGGCAAGATCGGCTATTATGGCTTTTCCAACTATGTCGGATGGCAGATCGCCAAGGCAGCCGAGATCGCCAAGGCACGCGGCTACACTCGCCCGGTAACGCTGCAACCCCAGTATAATCTGCTGGTGCGCGACATCGAACTGGAGATCGTCGCGGCATGCCAGGATGCCGGCATGGGTCTGCTGCCGTGGTCGCCGCTCGGCGGCGGCTGGCTGACGGGCAAGTACCGACGCGACCAGATGCCGACCGGTGCGACCAGGCTGGGCGAAAATCCGAGCCGGGGCATGGAATCCTACCCCCAGCGGAATGCGCAGGAGCGGACATGGGCGATCATCGAGACGGTAGAGGCGATCGCCAAGGCCCGTGGTGTGAGCATGGCACAGGTCGCCCTTGCATGGACGGCAGCGCGACCAGCGGTAACATCCGTCATTCTCGGAGCGCGTACGAGCGAGCAGCTCGCAGACAACCTGGCCGCTGCAAAGCTTTTGCTTTCCGAAGAGGAAATGACGAAACTGAACGACGTCAGCCAGCCTCACGTGGCCGACTATCCCTATGGGGCTGGCTGACGTCGTTCAG
>UBOA01000038.1:0-49470 GCA_900466985.1 Hyphomicrobiales bacterium | reverse complement strand
GAGCCGTCCACCGCATCAATAGCGGTTATTGGCAACTGACGGCTTTGCGCCGACAGCGGCCGCCAGCGTACAACAATGGCTTGCATGGCAAGCTGGCTCCGTCACAACATCGAGCCGGTTTCGATGAAGCGCTGGTGCCACGACAGTGCTTCCTTCGGCAAGGTTGGGGTTTGTAAGCCATAAGAGCCGGCGAGCGCGCGCTCGAAATAGTCAAGAAGAGCGGGCCGGTAGGTGGGGTGGGAACAGCTGTCGATGATCGTCCGTGCGCGTTGCTTCGGCGAAAGCCCGCGCAGATCCGCAAGGCCCTGTTCCGTCACCAGCACCTGGACGTCCTGGTTGATGTGATCAACATGACTTGCCTGCGGCACAATCGCAGAAATCTTGCCGCCCTTGGCAGTCGAAGGCGTCATGAAAATGGAGATATAGGCGTTGCGCGCAAAGTCCCCGGAGCCGCCGATACCGTTCTGGATGCGCGAGCCCATGATGTGGGTCGAGTTAACATTGCCATAGATATCGGCCTCGATCAGGCCATTCATCGCAAGACAGCCAAGACGGCGGATCAGTTCGGGATGATTGCTGATCTCCTGCGGCCGCAGCACCATCCTGTTACGATAGGTTGCCATGTTCTCGTTAAGACGACGTGCCGCCTCCGAGCTGAGTGAGAAGGCGGTCGCGGAAGCCATCCTGAGCTTACCGGCATCGAGCAGGTCAAGCATGCCGTCCTGGATGACCTCGGTAAACGCCGTCATGTTCTCGAAAGGGCTGTCGATCAAGCCAGTCAGCACGGCATTGGCGATATTGCCGACGCCGGACTGGATTGGCAGAAGCGAAGCCGGCAAACGCCCCTTGGCAACTTCGTGACCGAAGAATTCCAGCAGGTGGCCGGCAATGGCCTTGGCGGCGTCGTCCGGCGGCGTAAAGGGCAAGTTGCGATCCGGCGCATCTGTTTCGACAATAGCGACGATCTTGTTGGGATCGCAACGGAACGCCGTTTCGCCGATCCGGTCATCCGGCCGAACCAACGGTATCGGGACCCGGTGCGGCGGCAGTGCCGTGCCATAATAGATGTCGTGCATGCCTTCGAGCGCCTGACTCTGCCAACGATTGACCTCGAGTATGACCTTCTCTGCGCGGTCGAGCCAGGTCTTGTTGTTGCCGACCGAGGAGGACGGAATAAGCGAGCCATCGGCGCGAATGCCGGAGACTTCGACAATCGCGGTATCAAGGGGGCCGAGAAAGCCCTGCCAGGCCATGGGCGCGACCTGAGAAAGATGCATATCGAAGTATTCCATTTCGCCTCGGTTGATCTTTTCGCGGGCGTAAGGATCGGAGTTGTAGGGCAGTCGAAACTCGATGCCGTTCACTCGGGCGAGGGCGCCGTCGAGTTCGGGACCGGTGGAAGCGCCGGTCCAGACACGAAGATGGAAAGGATTGCCGGCCGCATGCTCTGCTTCGATCTTGGCCGCAAGTGCAAGCGGTACGGATTTCGGATAACCCGATCCGGTAAAGCCGCTCATCCCCACCGTCGAGCCGCTGGTTATCAGCGACGCCGCGTCCTCGGCCGTCATGATCCGTGAACGCAGGTTCTCATTGAATATTCGGGACATATTCGCCTCCTAGCTGTCTGCGTGAACAGGCGGTTTAACCCGCATGAAGCGTTCCGCGCCTTGTCGCGCGCGGTGTCGATCAAGCGCCGGTCTGGTCGGCTCCATCAATGGCTCATGAGAAGAGGAATAGTGGCATGGGACAGCAGGCGATAGGTGACGCGGCCGAGAAGCAGCTCAAGCAGATACCCGTGCTTGAAGGCGCCAATGAGAATGCAAGTGGCGTTCGTCGATGCGCCAAAGTCGAGGATGGTGTTGCCGACCGAGCGGCCCGATGACGAGGTAACGACGATCTCGGCATCGAGGCCCAGCTGATGGCAGATTTCCCTGGCCGATTTTTCGTAGTGCCTGTTCGGTTTGTCATCGACACAGAGCACCGTGATGCGGTTGGCTGCGGCGAGCCAGGGCCTTGCGGCGACCATTGTCCGTCGTGCGTGGTCATGCGGCTTCCAGCCAATGAGGACGTGGTCCAGCAGGTGCCCCCGATAGCCACTGGCCGGGGGGACCAGCACCAGCTTGCCTTCATGAAAGAGGACATCGTGAAAGGCATCACGAGCGTCGAGATTGCCTCTGTAGGGCGTTACGACAAGCGACGCATTCCGGCAGACAGTGCTGACGCAGCGGCGCAGATCGCCCTGGCAATCGCCGAGTATCAAGTCTTGCCGGTGAGGCGCATGCAATTTCCACTCCTCGAACAGCTGCCTGACGTGTTCGTACCGCTCGTGCGTCGAACCTTCCTCTAGGTCGCGCATCATTTGCAGTTCGATTTCCTCGGCGGATACGAGCATCGACAGCGGATCGGCACCGATGTGCACGGCGGCAATGTTGTCCTGCACGGCATCGGCCGCGTCGTCGGCCAGATCGAGGCAGGTTTGTGCCGAGGCTGGATCGGGCAGCAGCACCACGATATCGGCATGGCTGGTGAGATCACGAACGTTGCGTGGAGCCGCACCCGCGTGAGATGCGCTGAAGCCTTGTGACCAGTTGCGGTCGTCGGTGGTTGTCGTGATCAATCTGGCCCTCCTTCATGGATCGGCCCCACACGGTTGCACTGGAATAATACGCTAATCTGGTCGGTGTTGAAATCGCCTTGGCAGAGGAAGGCGACCTATTTTAAGCGCCGAAGCACGTGGCTGCCGAATCCCGGTGCCGATTCCGGCGGTCTTGCGCCCTGATCGCGACCTGCTAGAATCTCCAGTGCCAAGCTTTTGTGTCGGCTGCATTTTTTGGTTCCCTCTGGCTATATGCGGGGCGCGATGGAGACGGCAGTTACCTCTAAGCTGACCTACGGCGCGGAGCCAGGATTGCGCTTCGCCTTGCTGTTGGACGGGTGTGGCGGCTGCACGCAGCTGGACATTGCCCGGGCGCAAATGTGGAAGCCGGAAGATGGGATCATCTGGCTGCACTTCGAGCGCGACCATGCGGCGGCGGCCAATTGGGTCAACCGGGAAAGCGGTCTCGACAGCTTCGTGACGGAAGCACTTCTCGAAGAGGAAACACGGCCTCGCGTCGAGCCAGTCAACGATGGCTTGCTGATCATCCTTCGCGGCGTCTGTGCGACTGCGCCTGACGAAGCGTCGGAAAAGCAGGCCGACATCGATCTCGTGCCGCTTCATATGTGGGCCGATGCGAACAAGGTGATTTCGCTGCGGGACAGCGGTCACTACATCACTGCCCTTCGCGACATTCGCCAAGCGCTCCAGAAAGGCAAGGGCCCGCATCGCACCGGTGACCTGCTGGCGTTGATCGGCGACAAGCTTGTGCGCGACCTGGAGCCCGTGCTCGATTCCATGGACGAGGAGGTGGACGAGCTCGACGAATTGATCTTTCACGGCGACGCAAGCCAGGTGCGCGAGCGCCTCAAGCTGCTGCGTCGGCGTTCCGTCCAGCTTCGTCGCTATCTGGCGCCGCAGCGCGATGCGTTGAACCGCATCGAGCATGATGATGCGCCATGGCTGCTGGAGCGCGACAAGCTGCGGATGCGCGAGGTGATCGACAAGCTGATGCGCTTCATCGAGTACCTCGATGCCATCCGCGACCGTACGGGTATCCTGCACGACGACCTTTCGACGGTGATCAGCGAGCGCATCGCGCGCAATTCCAACCGGCTGGCGGCGCTGGCGGCCTTGCTACTGCCTCCGAGTGTCGTGGCCGGCCTGTTCGGAATGAATGTCGGAGGCATTCCGGGGGTCAACGACACCTGGGCTTTCATCATTATTGTCGTATTCGTGACGATCACATCCGTTGCGACGCTCTGGATGCTTCGGCGTATCGGCTGGCTTTAGAGCACGGCGTCGTCCCAGACTCCGGGCCTTGAATGCGCTGTCGTCTATGCGATCAATTCGCTGCGAAGCAGTAGAACAGGCCGTCGCCACCAGTCCCATTGAAGGCTTTGACGGTGCAGCCGCCGCGTGTTGGGTGCGAGGAGTTCCACGACTTCGCTTGGGCGGAGTCATCAAGGCCTGTTCGGTCGCTGTGGCCGACGATCGCGACACCTTCAGCGCCGCCCATCGTCCAGTTGCCGCATGTCTCCGGCGCCGCAGTGCCATCGGCTTTCGAACCGGTGAGCATGTCGTGCCGGTTCGGCGTGTCGCCTCTGCCGTTGATGATTTCGCCCTTCTCATTGAGCGCGGTCTGCTTGGTCAGGTTGTTCTTGTCGCTGTGCAGAGAGGCCACGTCGTCGGCGATCTTTTCGCCCTTGGCGTTATACCAGGGCCCAGAGCCAATGCGGTCCTTTGCATTTTCGGCGTCGGTGGAAAGATAGGCTTTCCAGGTCTTGCCCGTGGAGCCAGCGGCAGTGGCAAGCGTATTGCAATAGGCGTCCGCACCGGCGAGACCACCGAGATCGCCGCCCTTGCCTGGGTTCACACTGGTCACGAAGAAACTCATGGCGGTGTCCTGAGCATGGACCCCGACCGCTGAAAAGGCCAAAGCGGCCGCGATATAGGCAAACCTGCGTCTCATGGCGTCTCTCCCCGGTTGAGATTTCTAGCGGGGCGAAGCGTATTGCAGGTACGTCGCGGCGTAAAATCGAAATCGCGTGATGGGACCTTGGTAGGCGGTCTCAAGGGTGCGGCCCCCGCGGCCCGGCTTTTGGGCTCATTTCACAGCGCACACCGTATGGTGGTCGTACACGCCCTAGTCGAGGCTTTAGTCAAGTTGCCGTGATTTCAACCACGCGTTCTTGACAACGGGTTTCTGCGGTAAATATCTGTGCTCTCCGGCTTCCGACGCAAGGCCTCAGCTCAGCATGATCGACACGCGCTTTTCGACCGCTTTACAGATTGTCATCAGCGTTGCCGTCAATGAAGAGGCCAATCTCCGCACCACGAGCCAATCACTTGCGCAAGGGCTCGATACAAGCGCAAGCTTTGTCCGCAAGCTGTTGCTTCCGCTCAATGAAAGCGGAATTCTTGCTACCTCCCAGGGCGGCAAGGGGGGCATTCGTTTGGCACGACCACGTGACCAGATTTTGCTCAGCCAGATCTATGCCGCCGTGACCGGTGACAAGAAGATCTGGGCGACTCGGCACGATATTCCGCATGAGGGACTCGTGGGTGAGAATATCGGCGACCTTTCGGAGTTTCTGTGTGATCGAGCGGAGCAGGCTGTCGTCGACATGCTTGGTTCGGTGACCATCGAGGACAGTGTGGCGGAGCTGCGTCGGCTCGAGGCGGAGAAATCTGCCAGCCATCAGCATCCGACAGGTACTAGCCTCGCTCGCGATCGCCACGCCGCCGAATAGTTTCGTCCTCAAACTGGAAAGGGGCGGCCGGGCAGGGAACCCGGGCCACCCCTCCTAACTGATCGGAGGTCAATCTGATCAGAAACTCTTAAAGCGCGGCGCCGCGCTGCCTTTCCCCGTGACTCTAACCACGGAGAGAGGCGGAAACGCGGCGCCGCTTTTTTAATTAGAATGCGCGCTGGAGGCGGAAGAAGCCCGTCGTTACGTCTTTGACCTTGTCCTGGTCGAGGTAGTTGACGGTTGCCTTGGCGTAGAGGTTGTCGACGATCTGATAGTCAACCGTCAAACCAACCTTCCAGGCATCGTTGTTGTCGTCGAAGTCGCCAGCGGTATCGATGCCGTAGTTGCCGTAGTACTGGAAGCCGGGGGTGATCTTCAGCTTGTCGGTCGCCTTGATGGCGTATTCAGCAGCGACAACCCATTCGGCGGCCTGATAGTAGGAGTTCGGGCCGCTGGAGTAGATTGCTGCGAGGCCGAGGGTGCCTGGGCCGACGGCAACGGTACCCATGGCGCGAACGGCACCTTCTTCGTTATCGGTGTCGTAGCCGGCCGTGATCTGGTAGCTGAAGATGCCAGCCTTGCCGCCGATGCCGATTGCTACGCCGACGTTGTTCGGGTTTTCACCGGCGCTGAAGTAGCCGTCTTCCAGCTCGTCAACGCTGATGCCAGCGTAGAAGTTTTCAGCTTCATATTGATAACGGATGGAGTTGTGCAGCGTGACCTTGCTGCCGATGTCGTCCGTTTCGCCCGAGAGACCATCGTCCCACCAGCTGTAGAACAGACCGGCGCGGAAGCCAGCGATGTCGATGTAGGCGGAGTCAAGCACGGCTGCCTGCGAGGAAGCGTTGTCGGCATTCGTCTGCAGAACGATAACACCGGTGAGCGGGCCGTATTCGGTGTCGCTCTTGGCGGTGAACTGGACCTGACCACGGGTGTAAGCGTCCCAGTCAGAGTCGTTGGCGACAGTGCTGCCGTTGCCCTTGGTTACGCTGGCGTTCGGGCCGGCGTTAACCTGGAAACGGATGTAACCGCTAACCTTCAGGCAGGTTTCGGTGCCCGGGATGTAGAAATAGCCGCTGCCGTATGCGTCGCAAACGCGGACGTATTCAACCGGTTCCGGCTCCGCAGCAACGATGGCATCAGCAGCCTGGGCGCTCGAGAAGGCAGCCAAGGCCGCCGCCGAGCTCATAAGGATCATCTTAATGTTCATTCTCAGTCCAATCTTTTGTCGATTGGGCACAGGTCATCACTGCCGAAACCGGCTCTACCTACCCCAAATTGTTTCGTACAAGCCCTTGCGGGAAACGCGGTACGTCCGCAGCGCCAAATTACATTTCCGACTAAATGTATCAATAATAGATACAGTCAAAAATCGGGTTTTGCTGCAAAGCGAAATCGGGGTGTTGCGTAATCGCAACTGTCGCTTTTTACGCAAGAAAACGCTTGCTAATGCAACCTATAACCATTTGGTATTCAACGTGTTTTCGAAACGGATGTTATCCGGATAACTTTGTTGCGATGCAGCATTTATCTCGCAACTGCGGCTCGTCCTTTCGTCAATGCTGCGCTTGAATCACGATGACGCGCACCTTGTTTTGGCCTCATCCTCCAGCAGTGCGGCAACGGTGGAATCGGATGGATCAAGCCTAAGAACGCCATCCGCGTCGATCAGGTGTTCCAGCAGGTTTCTCACACCATCACTGAAATGCCGGCTCGCTTCGGCAGCCTCGTGGCTCGCAAGTGTCGTGGAGCCGATGATCCGCACGCCGAAGACGTTGATGATTTCGTCTGCTCGCGTCAGGGTGCAATTGCCGCCGCTTTCTGCGGCAAGGTCGACAATGACCGTTCCGGAACTCAGCCGCGAAAGCATGTCTTCGGCCAGCAGGAGAGGGGCAGTTTGACCGGCTATCATGGCGTTGGTCGTGATCAATTGCATCTTCGAGAGGGGATCCGAAAGCTCTCGGCGAAGCCGTGCCAGTTCTTGCTCCGGCAATGCCCGGGGGAAGGGCATCGGAGCTAGGGTCGTGCCGAGAAATCTGGCCCCGAGCCGTTCGATCTTCTCCTGCGAATCCTTGGCAAGGCCAAAGCCATGAGTCAGTGCGCCGAGGCGACGGGCGGTTGCCAATGCCTGCAGGCTTGCAGCATCGCCGCCCAAGGCAGCCATTCTCACCGGCCGCACGAAGCTGCCGTCCACCATCAGCATTGGGTGCGAAATGCCGAACTGCCTGGCGGCCTCAAGGACGGCGGCGTGGCCGGTGATTGCCGCCTGTCTCGATGAGATGTCCGCGCCCTTGACCCCCTGCACACCGGAGAGGCGGGCGATGTCGAGGTGGAGCGGTCGCGGTCCGGTGGGAAGACGGGTGGCCAGGGGTGCGTGCGAACCAAGGAAAACGAGGGTCGCGGTTGCTGGAAATACCCGGGTGGTTGCCGGCTGCCGCACGCTCACGAATATGTCCGAGGAGGGCACCATATCAGCGAACTCGGCTGGCTCGGCACCGGCGGCGACATAGGCCTCGTCAACATGGCCCGCGCCGACACCGCAACCGCGCTCGAAACGAACCGACATACGCTTGGAAAGCCGCCGCACGTCCTCCGGCGTCAACGCAACGCGACGCTCACCGGGATGTGTTTCCCGAAGCAGCCCGGCGCGGACGCGGATAAAGTTGGACATTCATCGCTCTGGAAGAGGGTAAATCGAAGTGTGCGCGCGAGCGATATAGGCTGTCTCTTCCATAGTTTTATGACAGTTTGGTAATTTTATTTTGGGCAGCGATGTTGATTTTCACATTGTCACAACTGCCGATAAGTTATTCATTTTAAACGATACTATTTACAGTTTGCATGAGTGATGTCGAATAAGTCTGCCGGGTGTGCGAGATCCGGTTTTGCCCGGAGGCATTTGGATGTAATGGTCAGTCATAAGGCGCGTGACTGCTGGAGGCATTGGTGAATTTCTATTCGGTATACGATCAAGGTTTTGTCCGTGTCGCGGCCTGCACCCCGAATTGCGAGATCGGCGATCCCGATTTCAACGCGCAGGCAACGTCGGAACTGGCGCGACAGGGACACGCCGAGGGCGTTGGCCTCATGGTGTTCCCCGAACTTGGGATTTCGAGCTACGCGATCGACGATCTTTTGGGGCAGGATGCGCTTCTCAGGGGTGTGGATGCTGCAATCGGCGATATCGTCCGGGCAAGTCGCGATCTGACGCCGGTACTTCTTGTCGGCGCGCCGCTGCAGAGTGGCGGTCGGCTCTACAACTGCGCTGTCGCCATTCACGCTGGTCGTATTCTCGGCGTCGTTCCGAAGATGCATCTCCCGAACTATCGTGAATTCTACGAGAAGCGCTGGTTCGCGTCGGGACGAGACGTGCGCGGCGAAAACATTCGTGTCGCCGGCGAGGTGGTGCCGTTCGGAACGGACGTCGTGTTCGCCGCCGAGGACATGGATGATTTCGTCTTCCATATCGAGATCTGCGAAGATCTCTGGGCTCCGGCGCCGCCGAGCGATTTCGGTGCGCTGGCGGGCGCTTTGATTCTCGCCAACCTCTCGGCCAGCAACATAACAGTCGGAAAGGCTGAGACCCGCAAGCTTTTGTGCTCGGCACAATCGGCGCGCAGCCTGTCGGCTTATGTCTATTCAGCAGCCGGCCCCGGCGAATCGACGACGGACCTCGCCTGGGACGGCCAGGCCTGCATCTATGAGCTCGGCAGCCTGCTTGCCGAAACCGACCGCTTCCCAATTTCGTCGCAGATGTGCGTTGCGGATATCGATGTCGAGAGACTGCGGCTGGAGCGGCTGCGGACGGGCACGTTCAATGATGCGGCGACGCTCACTCTTACCGCCGGTCGCGAATTCCGGCGAGTAGGGTTCCAGTTCAAGAAGCCGAAGGGCGACATTGGCCTCAAACGCGATGTTGCGCGCTTCCCCTTCGTGCCGGCTGACGAAAGCCGCCTCGATCTGGATTGCTATGAGACGTTCAACATCCAGGTGCAGGGACTGATGAAGCGGCTGCGCTCGACGGGCATCAAGCGGCTTTGCATTGGCATTTCGGGCGGGCTCGATTCCACCCATGCGCTACTCGTCGCGGCACGCGCTTTCGACCAGCTCGGCTGGCCGCGCTCGGATATTCTTTGCTTCACCATGCCGGGATTTGCGACGGGCGACGCCACCAAGTCGAACGCCTGGGCCTTGATGCGCAGCATGGGCGTCACGGCGGAGGAGGTCGATATCAGGCCGTTGGCGCTACAGTTGCTAAAGGACCTGAAGCATCCCTTCGCGGGCGGCAAGCCGGTCTACGATACGACCTTCGAAAACGTCCAGGCCGGCCTGCGCACGGACTTCCTGTTCCGCGCGGCAAACCAGCGGAACGCGCTGGTGCTGGGAACCGGAGACCTGTCGGAAATCGGCCTCGGCTGGTCGACCTACGGTGTCGGCGACCAGATGAGCCACTACAACGTCAATGCATCGGTGCCGAAGACCTTGATCCAGCACCTGATCCGCTGGGTGATCCGCTCAGGGGACTTCAACGAGGAAGCCAATGCGACATTGGAAAGCGTTCTTGGCACGCTGATTTCGCCGGAACTGGTGCCTGCCGATGAAAACGGCGTCATGCAGAGCACGGAGGACAAGATTGGCCCATACGATCTGCACGACTTCGCGCTCTACTACACAACGCGCTTCGGGCTTCGCCCGTCGAAAATCGCCTTCCTTGCCTACAATGCCTGGCGGGACGCCGAGGCCGGCGTCTGGCCGCCGCATTTCCCCGCCGACAAGCGCCGCAGTTTCGATCTGCCCGTCATCAAGCATTGGATGGAGGTCTTCCTCTTCCGGTTCTTCACGATCAGCCAGTTCAAGCGGTCGGCATCGCCGAACGGCCCGAAGGTGACGTCGGGCGGTTCGCTGTCTCCCCGCGGCGATTGGCGCGCGCCGTCTGACGGCAACGCCCGGATATGGCTCAAGGAATTGAAAGCGAACGTTCCGGATGTAAAGGCGTAGGCAGAGGTGCCTTGCAAAAGCCAAGCATCGCGCCAGATGTGGCCCAGGAGAACTCTGAGGTAGCGGTAAGAACGTGACAGATGAAGCTTGTCCATCCGAGGATCTTCCCCGTTACGAAATCCGTCAGGAGCCGCGTGGCAGGTGGACGATCGTCGATACCTTGACGTCCTTGCCGGCGGCGACGGACGGAAGGGATTTCGTCGGCCTTAGCAAGAGGGACGCGGAGGACATCGCCCGCGAACTGAACCTCGCCGCTGCCGAAGGACGCGATCCTCTGATCTGATCTCTTGGAACTTGGCGTACGCCGCCGGCGTTTCGTTGCCGGAGGTGCAATGATGACCGCCAATGACAACAGGCCGGACAATCACTCCAGCGATCGGCAAACTGCGTACGAAGCGCAGGAAACGGCGCTGTCCCGAGAAGGGCGCAGCCTGTCCGCCTGGGCATTGCTAGGCGCCGTCGCCTTCGTGGCTGCCATGGTCCTCTTGGCGTTCAGTGTTTGGACAGGCGGCGGCACTAGCCCCGCGCCGAAGGCGCCGGCAGGAGCAAGCAGTCCGAGCACCGCGCCGCCGCCGACGCAGAACACGAACTGACCATGGCCCTCACGTCATCCATTTTCGGTGCTCCGCGAAACGCTCCGCGAGGAGGTCGATGAACAGGCGAACTTTCGTCGGCAAGTGGTTGCGGTTCGGATAGATGGCATTGATGCTGAACTCGACGGCGCGATAGTCGCGCATGACCCGGACAAATCGTCCGGAGGCGATGTCATCAAACACAACGAAACTCGGTGCCAGGAATATGCCCTGACCCGTCGTCGTGAGGTGGCGCAGGGTCTCGGCACTGTTGGATACGACGTTGCCGCCGATCTTCACACTCACTTGGGCGCCATGTGCATCTTCGAAGCGCCACTCGTCTTCGTAGGGGTAGTACGTATATTGGAGGCAGTTGTGATTTGCCAAATCTGCCGGGACCTGTGGCGCCGGATGATTCTCAAGGTAGTTCGGCGAGCACACCAGGATATGCCGCCATGGCGTCAGCTTCCTGACAACGAGGCTAGAATCCGGCGGTGGCACGGTGCGGATCACGAGGTCATAACCTTCCTCCACCATATCGATCATCCGCTCCCCAACACTCAGGTCGAGGGCGATCGAGGGATATAGCTCAAGATACTCGCTGACGACGGGCAGCAGGAAGCGGACGATGGCCGCGCTGGTATAGACCTTGAGCGTGCCGCGCGGTGTCGAGCTCATTGCCCCGGCCGTGCTGTCGGCTTCTTCGAGATCGGCCAGGATCTGGGCCGAGCGTTCGTAGTAGTACTTGCCGGTTTCCGTGAGGCTGACCTTGCGCGTGGTGCGGTTGAGCAACCTGACGCCCAGCCTGTCCTCGAGGGACTGCACGTGGTTGCCGACCATCGTCACCGACATGTTGAGACGGCGTGCGGCCGCTGAAAAGCCGCCGCACTCGACCACGCGACCAAAGACTGTGAGGCTCGTCAGCCGGTCCATTGCACCCCCTAGATTATCCGCTCTGAGTTGATGATCCTTCCCGATTTAAGCAGATTATCAGATCGCGCGTAACGACGCATTGTCTGTCTCATCGAATTAAGCCTCGCCTGAGAGGCAAACCACTGGAGAAGGACAATGGTCGAATTACCCCGCAAGGAAGCCTTCGAGGCGGCCGGCGAGCCCGAGGTTGCAAGGGTCGCCGAAGCGCCGGCTGCACCGGCAGCGGACGTTGCCCCTGCCATCGAAGCCAAAGGCAAGAAGGGCCGCAAGCTCGTCAAGCGGACGATCATGGCTGCCGCGCTTCTTGCCGGCGCCGCCTTTGTGGCGGACTACGGCCATCACTATTGGACGGTTGGCCGTTTCATCGAATCCACTGATGATGCCTATGTGAAGGCCGACTATACGACCGTTGCACCGAAGGTCTCGGGCTATGTCGCCGCAGTCCTTGTCGGTGATAACGATGCAGTCAAGGCTGGGCAGGTGCTCGCCAAGATCGACGATCGCGACCATCAGGCCGCATTGTCCCAGGTCAAGGCCGACGTGAAGGCCGCAACTGCAGCCATCACAAATCTCGATGCGCAGATCGAACTGCAGCAGTCGATCATCGGCCAGGCCAGGGCGACGATCAATGCATCACTGGCGACGCTGGATTTTGCCCGTTCCGATGCTGCCCGTTCGCAACGGCTGATCACCAACGGTGCCGGCACGCAGTCGCGGGCGGAACAGAGCCAATCACTTCGCGATCAGGCGCAGGCGGCACTTGAACGGGATCGGGCCGCGCTGGTCGCCGCGGAAAAGAGGGTGCCCGTTCTTCAGACACAGCGCGAGCAGGCTGTGGCGCAGCGTGAGCGCGCCGCCGCCGCCCAGCATCAGGCTGAGCTCAACCTTTCCTACACACAGATCATCGCTCCGGTCGACGGCACCGTCGGCGCCCGCACCATTCGAGTGGGACAGTTCGTAACCTCGGGGACGCAGTTGATGGCGGTCGTGCCGCTGCATTCCGTCTACGTCGTCGCCAACTTCAAGGAAACACAGCTCACTCATGTACGCGCCGGGCAGCCTGTCGAGGTCAAGGTGGACAGTTTCCCCGACGTGGAAATCAAGGGCCATGTCGACAGCATTTCACCGGCGAGCGGGCTGGAATTCTCGCTGCTACCCCCTGACAATGCGACCGGCAACTTCACCAAGATTGTCCAGCGCATTCCGGTAAAGATCGTCATCGACGACGAGAAAGTGAGCGGTTTGCTTCGCGCCGGGATGTCCGTCGAGCCTGAGATCGATACCAAAGCGGCCGTCAGATAGGTGGTCCCGGGGAAGGATTATCCAGTCTGACTGGATGATCCTTCCCTCCTTTCCCGAATTATCAGCCGAACCTCGTCATGAGATTGTTTCCGCATAGCCGGAAGGAGAGACGTCATGGCTACACTTCAGATCGTCGCCAACAATTCGAGCCCGCGTCCTGTGGACGCTGCGGCTCTGAAGCCCGCAGCTGCGATGAGCGCCTTTCGTATGTGGAGCGCAGTCGTCGGTTCGACGCTCGGCGCGTTCATGGCCGTCCTCAATATCCAGATCGTCAATGCTTCGCTCGCGGATATTCAGGGTGCGATCGGTGCGGGCAAGGATGACGGCGGCTGGATTTCGACCTCCTACCTGATTGCGGAGATCGTGGTCATTCCTCTCAGCGGCTGGCTCGCTCAGGTTTTTTCCGTCCGCAAGTATCTCCTGACCAACGCCATTTTGTTCCTGCTATTTTCCGTCGCCTGTGCTTTCGCAGCGAACCTCCAGCAGATGATCGTGCTGCGCGCCGTTCAGGGCTTTGCGGGCGGCGTGCTGATTCCCATGGCGTTCACCATCATCATCACGCTTCTGCCGAAGCCCAAGCAGCCGATCGGTCTGGCGCTCTTTGCGCTCTCGGCGACCTTTGCTCCCGCCATCGGGCCTACCATCGGCGGATATCTGACCGAGAACTACGGCTGGGAGTTCATCTTCTACGTCAATCTGGTTCCCGGTTTGCTCATGGTGGGAATGCTCTGGGCGTCGCTCGATCGTGCGCCGATGAATCTCGGCCTGCTCGCCAAGGGCGATTGGCCGGGCATCATCACCATGGCAATCGGCCTTGCCGCCCTGCAGACGGTGTTGGAGGAGGGGAACAAGGAGGACTGGTTCGGATCGGATTTCATCGTCCGCCTGTCGATCATCGCTGTGGTGTCGTTGACGCTGTTTCTCATTATCGAGCTGAAGACCGCCCATCCGCTGCTAAACCTCAGGCTCCTCGTCCGTCGCAACTTCGGCTTCGGGATCGTGGCGAACGTCCTTCTCGGGATCGCCCTTTATGGCTCTGCCTTCGTTCTTCCAATCTATCTGTCGCGCATCCAGGGCTACAATTCCGAGCAAATCGGCATGGTCCTCGCCTGGACGGGCATTCCGCAGCTGCTGTTGATCCCGCTGGTGCCCCGCCTGATGAAGCGTTTTGACGTTCGCGTACTGATCGCCTTCGGTTTTGCGCTGTTTGCCGCCTCGAATTTCATGAATGTCTACATGACCGCCGACTATGCGAGTGACCAGCTCTTCTGGCCAAACGTCATCCGCGCCGTCGGGCAGGCGCTTGTCTTCGCGCCGCTCTCGGCCGTCGCAACAGCGGGCATCGAACAGGAGAATGCAGGTTCCGCATCCGCGCTCTTCAACATGATGCGTAACCTCGGGGGCGCCGTCGGCATCGCAAGCCTGCAGACCTTTCTGAGCAAGCGCGAGCAATTCCATTCGAACATCCTGACGAATTCGATCTCGGTCTTCGAAGAAGCCACTCGGGATCGTGTCGCGAAACTGACCGCCTACTTCATGAGTCACGGTGTCAGCGATCAGGCCGTTGCCACCCACAAGGCCGTCGTTGCCATCGCGCTCAAGCTGCGCAAGCAGGCCAACATCATGGCCTTCAGCGACACGTTCTTCGTGCTCGGTGCCGCATTGCTCGTCGCACTGCTCGCAACGCTGCTGCTGAAGAAGCCGGGTCATCTGTCCGGGGGCGGCGCCCACTAGCGCCTCACTCCGCCACCAGGGAGAAACGCCATGAACCGCACCCTCCAAATCGAAACCGAGACCCGCTCCTCAAAGACGGATCGCGTAGCAGGCAATACAAACTCACTGCTGTCGTTGATCGAGTGGCTCTCCGGCGATGAATGCCATGCGCTCGATGAGCCCGGCCTGATCTCCACCCTCGGCCGCCGCCTGCTGGCGCTCGGACTGCCGATCGATCGCATGACGCTTCATCTCATGACGCTTCATCCGGAACTGATTGGCCGTACGCTTGCCTGGGCTCCCGGCGATCCGGTCGAGATCCACGATCGCGAACATAGCGCGCGCCAGACCTTTGCCAGCAGTCCGTTGCGCAAGGTCATGGACAGCCGCGAGCCGCTGGTTGTCGGGCTGGGTGAGAGCATGCACGGCCGCTGGCAGGATATCGATATCTTTGCAGGCCGTGGTCTCGTGCAATTGATGATCGCGCCTCTTTGCAATGCCGACGGGCCGGTAAGCGCGGCTGCCTTCGGGACGCGGCGGCCCGGCGGCTTTACACCTGCCGAAATCCAGGCTCTCGAGCGGATCCTCCCGGCGTTGCGCAACACCTGCGAACTGCGGGTGATGCGCCAAGTCGAACTCAGCCTGCTCGATACCTATATCGGCCCGCTGACGGCGCAGCGCATCCTTGCCGGGCGAGTGCGGCAGGGCGAGATCGAATCCATTGAGGCGGCTCTTCTGCTTTGCGACCTGCGCGGGTTCACGGAGATATCCAACAGGCTGCCAAGCAACAGCGTGCTCGAGCTACTCAACGCCTATTTCGACAAGGTCATTCCCGCCATCACGCGGGAAGGCGGCGAAGTTCTGAAATTTATGGGCGATGCCGTCCTTGCGTTTTTTCCCGGCTATGATCCGGCCCGCAGCAGCGCTTCGGCATTGATCGCCGCCAAGGACATTCTGCGTGAGATCGATCAATTCGAGTTTGGCGAAATTGCGCTCAACGTCGGCATCGCCCTGCACCATGGCGAAGTCAGTTACGGCAATATCGGATCCGGTCGCCGCCTCGATTTCACCTTGATCGGTCCGGACGTGAATCTGGTCAGTCGCATCCAAACGGCATGCGGAGATCTTCGCGTCCCGCTCCTGATGTCCGACGCATTTCGGCGCGAGGCGCAGGCCGAGGCCGTCTCGGTGGGCTGGCACGCGCTCAAGGGCTTCTCGGAGAAGGTCGAGCTCTTTCGCCTTCCGGAGCCGTTCCCGGGGCAAGCAGAAGGCGAATATAAACTATATAAATAATAGCTATTTGTTGTGTGTTCACGGTTTTGGCGTTATTTGCTGAATAATGGGGATGGAGATTACGGGGGCGTAAGGCAACAAGAAATGCTGACGAAAAAGGGAAAGTATGGGCTGAAGGCGCTGGTTGACTTGGCGCGGCTTGCACCGGGAGAAACGGCCTTCATCAATGACGTTGCTTCGCGCAACAACATTCCGAAGAAATTCCTTGATACGATTCTTCTTGAATTGCGAAATGTCGGCATTCTTCGGTCGAAGAAGGGCCCGGGCGGTGGGTACTCGCTGTCGCGTCCGGCGTCTGAAATTCGCATTGGCCACGTCATCCGCACGCTTGACGGGCCTTTAGCGCCTATTCGCTGTGCGAGCCGTACAGCTTACGAAGCCTGCGACGACTGTTCCGATCCCGAAAGCTGTCAGGTGCGGCGCTCCATGACCGAGGTCCGCGATGCGATCGCAGACATTCTCGACAATATGACGCTTGAGCAGTTCGTCGCATCGGGCAGCAAGCTGGACGATGCGGACGAGGAAGTCGCTATCAAGGTCGCCAACTGAACAGCATCAGCTGCCGCCAAAATAATGCTCTGCAGCCGCCCGGTAAAGATCGTCGTCGGCCGCATCATTCGCGCGAATCCGCGCATTTCTCCAATGTCGATCGAGATTCCGGCCTATGCTTGTCGCGCCGGATCCCGACAGCTCGAACAGCGCGTTGGCGACTTCCAGGGCCGTCCTGCTTGCCATAATCTTGGCGGCTGAAGCGGAGAAGAACGCCAGTTCGACTGCGCCGGTCGATGGACCGACCTGGGAAAAATCGAGTTTGTTGCCGGCGCTTTCCAGGAGCGCCGCAGTCGCTTGCACGGAAAGGGCAAGCTTGCCGATGCTGGCTGAGGGCGGCGCTTCCCGGAGATTGGCGAGCGCGGCCCGGGCAATGCCGAGGTCCGTGCCAGCATGGAGTAGGGCGGCCAGCGCCGAACCGGTCGTGGGACGTTGCCGTTGATCGTCCGTCTCTTCGGCGTTCCCGGTGACACCTTGGGCGACAGCGGTTCCGGCGCCATTCGTCCGTTGCCCGAAACCATCCCAGTCATCGATGATCTGCAGGCCCGTGGCTTCGCGGGGAAGGTAGAAGCGAACCGATTGCCCTTGCGTGTCGGTCGCTTCGACAGCGATCCAATCGGCAAAGAGGATGCCGGGCGCACGCAAGCTCCGGCCGCTTAATTGATAATGGAGGCCGGAGGAAACAGCCGCACCGGCTTCGGGAAAAGCTGCTGCGACGAAATGATCGCCGGCAAGGACGTGAGCGAAGAGGAGTGCCTTTCGCTCTTCATTCTGTTCACTCCGGAGTTCCTCCAGCACCGTGAAATGGCGTTCGAGGCACTCCCCGATGGAAGAATCGCCTTCAGCGATTATGGCAACGATCTCGCCGAGGAGCGCATTGCCGACGTCCAGCCCCTCGTTCTCAGGCGGCACGGTCACGGCCGTCAATCCCGACTGGAAAAGGGCGTCGAGCTCCGCGCGAGGAAACACCCGATTAATATCACGCTCGCTCGCCTGCAGCGCAAAGTCCGCGGCAAGGCGGCGCGCGGTGGCTATCGCCTCTTCCTCGCTTTCGATACGGTGCGCGGCTGGTCTTGTCCGGTCTTGAAACCGCGATACGGTTCCCATCGCTTCTCCTATCAGTTGCGCCTCTAGGATTGCTGGATCGCGGGTGCAATGATAAGGCGCGTTTTTCTACGAATGCACGAGCGATTGAATTTTATTGTCGCTTGATTGCACTAATGCGAAGCATGCGACGCTTCGCTGTCCGCAATGAGAGGTTCAACATGCCTTTAACAGTCCATGAGCGACTGAAACTGGATCCCGGCGATATTCCGATCTACGCCATCGGTGACATTCACGGCAGGTACGACCTGCTGCTGAAGGCGGAGCAGGCCATCATTGACGACGCTGCCGTGATCCCGGGGCGCAAGCTTATCATCACGCTCGGTGACTACATTGATCGCGGACCGTCATCGGCACAGGTGATCTCGCACCTGATGATGCCTCCGCCGGCGAATTTCGACCGCATCTGCCTGACCGGCAACCACGAGACCACGATGCTCGACTATCTCGACGGTCTGGTTTCCTTCTCGGATTGGATGCGGATGGGGTCGGATGCGCTGCTGCGTTCCTACGGGCTCGACCCGGAACAACTGCCACTGGTTTTTCCGAACGCCGCCAAGCTCGAGGGCTACATCAAGCAGTCAATACCGAAGCCGCACATAGATTTCCTGCGATCCCTGCCGATCTTCGTCGACACACCGAATGTTCTGTTCGTTCATGCCGGCATCGATCCGATGCTGCCGATCGATGCGCAAAGCGACGAGGATCTCGTTTTCATCCGCCATCGCTTTTTTGAGAGCAGCCGGCCGCTGCCGAAGGTGATCGTTCATGGCCATACGCCGAACGATGAGCCCGAGGTCCTGCCGATGAGGCTCAATCTCGATACCGCCGCCTTCCACAGCGGCAAACTTACGGTTGCCAGACTGTGGAGAGGGCGCGTGCATCTCTTCCAGACGTGATCAGGCGCCGGCTTCTGCTGGCTCCCGCTTCCTCGACGTTTCTTCGGTGTAGTAGCTCACGTATTTGTGGCGGTAGCGTTCGGTGCCGCCGAAGTTGGTGAACTTGCCGAGTTCCGTCATGTCGGTCTTGTTGAGGATCACACCCAGAATCTTCGACTTGATCTGCGGCTCGGAATTCAGAAGGTCGCGCACGACTGATGTCGGGGTCGAGCCCCATTCGGTCACAAACAGGAAGCCGTCCACCTGCGGAGCAAACGCCTTGGCGTCGATAACAGGGCCGAGCGGCGCAAGGTCGACCACGATGTAATCGAACATCTTGCGTGCATTTTCCATCAGATTGAACATGCCCTGCGAAGCAAGCAGTTCGCTCGTGTGCATGAGGTGATCGTTCGGCAGAACCGGCAGGATCGCGAGCTTCGTTATCGGATCGATCTTGACGGCGCTCGCCCACGGAACCTCACCGAGAACTGCTTCGACAAGACCCTGTTGCGGAGGGGTCCTCAGCATCCGGGTCAGGCCCGGATTGCGCAGGTCGGCGTCAATCAGCAGCGTGCGCTTGCCGCTCGAGGCGAGCAGTGCTGCGAAGTTGGCCGCCGTGGTCGACTTGCCTTCTCCCGGCATCGCCGAGACGACTCCGATGACGCGGTCCGACTTGCCCAGGAACATGACGTCGCTTGCAAGCTTCGCGTTGCGCAGCGTTTCGGCGAAGACCGAGCGTGGCGCCTCGAGGACGACGCGCATGATGCGTTCGAAGGTTGCATCCGACTCTGCTTCGGCGGCTTCGACCGGCGGATTGGTGCGCGGCCGGAAGATCTTACCCTCGCGCGGCGCCTTGCCGATCAGCGGCAGGTAGCCGAGGAACTTGAGGCCAAGGATCGTCCTGACATCGCCTTCGACACGGAAGAACCGTTCACGGAATTCCTGGAACGCCGTAAGTCCACCCCCGGCCATCAGGCCGAGAACGATGGCGAGGCCAAGCGTCATGGTCTTTTTCGGGCTGGACGGCGATGCCGGCACGCCGGCTTCAGAGATGACGCGAGCCTTGGCTATCGGGAAGGACTGCTGCTGCGAGGCCTCCTCGTACTTGCCAAGGTAGGACTCGTAGAGAGTCTTCAGGGCGGTCGCGCGCTGCTCGAGATCGTTGAGTTGGACGAGCGACTTGTCGGCCTCCGAATTCTTGCCGGTCAGGTGTTCGATGTTCTGGCGGAGCGAGGCCTCGCGTACGCGCGCGACTTCGGACTCGTTGTGGTAGCTCGCCGTCAGTTGCTGCAGTTCCTGATAGATCTGGCGGGTCAGGTCCTGCTTTTCGGCACGCAAAGCGACGGCCTGCGGATGGTCTTCCCCGAAGTTGGTTGTAACCTCCTGCTCGCGCTTGTTCACCGCGGCGTAACGCGTGCGCAAATCCTTGATTACGGTATTATCCGCTTGGCCTGACGAGATCGCGGCGTTGTTGACAGCGCTCTCCGGACCAAGGTCGATGATCGACTTGAACTGGCTGTATCGAGCCGATGCGCTAGCACTGTCGGCCTGGGCGACGATCAGTTGCTTGTTCAGGTCGGCAAGCTGCTGTTCCGACATCAGTTCGCCATTGGCCGAGGTGAGGCCGTTGTCGGACTTGAACTTCGCGACATCAAGGGCAGCCTGTTGCGACCGCTCGCGAAGATCCGCAAGGCGCTGCTGAAGCCACACCGAGGCGCTTTCCGTCGCATCGAAGTTGGCGTTCAGCTGATCGTTCAGGTAGGCGGTGGCGTATGCCTTGGTGATCCGTTGTGCCAGAAGCTTGTCGGTCGAGCGGAAGGAAACCGCGAGAACGGAGCTGCGATTGACCCGCGATACCGCCACGGCCTCCTGCAGCAGGGCGGCCGCCTTCTGGCGGCGGCCGTTGCGCGCATCGTCTTCCGTTACCGGCGGACCGCCGGGCGCCAAGGCGCTGACGATCAGCTTCACGCCGGACTTGATTAGCTCGACTGGCGACTTCGAAGGGTCAAGGATTGTCGAATTGTCCTGAAGTTTCTCGGCATCGACGACGCGAAGCGCAAGTTCGTTCGACTTGAGAATTTCGACGGCGCTGGCGATCTGCATGTCGACCTGCTGCGAGCTGGCGGCCGGCGTCGGATCCTGCGCGTATTTCGCGATGTCGTCGTCAAGCAGGATCTGCGTCATCGACGTATATTGCGGGGTCGCGAAGAGCAGAAAGATGACGGCGAGCGTCACGGTTGCGGCAACGCAGAGCGCGATCGATCCGGCACGCCGGATCAGGATGGCAATCAGGCGATCGATGTCGATGAAGGAATCGGAATCGTCGGCCGCTTTGGGCAGAGTGCTGTGCAAGGTCAGGTTCCGTTGGTTCATGGCTCTATCCTTTGCGGGAGCGGGTCACGCCATCGATGGCTGTAAGGTCGGTCCGAGGGCTTACCAAGTGGCGAAGCGGCGCGAGTGCGCGATTGATCCGAATGGCGATTGGCATCCTGAGATGGGCCAACGCCGAAGGATTGCTCCAGGCCGTCTTGATCGCTCCGGAGATCGACCGGTCTTTGATGTTCTGTACGAGGATGAGGAATGCGCGGCCCCGGCGGAGGCTTTGTTCGCGAAACTCCTGTGCGGCAGCCGCCTCCGCATCCAGCGTGTGATCTCGAAGGAAGGCTTTATCACCCTCGATCATGGCATCGATGTGATGAAGGGCAAGAACGCGCGAAATCGATCCCTCACGGATCTGATAGTCGTAGCCAGGGATCGGCTCGATCATGCAGCGCCCACCAAGCGCCATGGCCGAGGCGAGAAACAGATAGTCCTCACCGACCTTGAGGGCTTCGTTGAAGCGAAGTCCATGCTGTTCGATGAAGGCGCGCTGAAAGATCGGCTTGAGATAACCAAAGTTATGCGTTGTCTGAAACAGGGCATTCGATCGTATGAATACCGGAAGCGTCAGCTCCGGCGTCTCGGCCAACGATTGCTGAGTAAACATCGTCTCCGGTGGCGTGCCGTCGGCGCGAATGACACGGAGATTGTCGACGGCAATCTGGGCACCGGCATTCTCAGCGCGCTTGATCATGCGCTGCAAACGCTGCGGCTCGACCGTGTCGTCGGAGTCGAGCACGGCAAGCCACCGGCCGGTTGCAGCCGACAACGCGGCATTGCGCGCTGCCGCTGGCCCGCCATTGCGCGCAAGCGCCAGGAGCCTGACGCCCCTGTCCGCGTAGCTTTCTGCAATGGCTCTCGTCTCGTCCGTCGAGCAGTCATCGGCGACGATCACCTCAACCGACACGCCCTCTTGTGCAAGGGCGCTGTCGATCGCCTTGGCGAGTGTGTCCGCCGCATTGTAGGCGGCGACGACGAAGCTGACGTCGGGCTGGGTTTGCGTCATGCAGCCTCCGCCGTTCCATACTGACGAATCTCACGAACGCCGAGCAAACCACTCACCACGCCGGTATGCATGAGGCCGCGAAGGGCGTAGCGATACCGCGGAACCGGAGAAAAGACGCAGGCAAGCGCCGCGCCGTAGCAGAAGGCCGCCTTGGCTGCGGCCAGGCCGATCTGCTTTAGCCGCTGCAGGCCGGCGTTCTTTTCCTGGAGCAGTCGCCCATGCGTCTGGCCGAAGCGGAATCGGCGCTTGGCAAGCCAGGACAGACCAGCGCGGCTTTCGGTCACCGGTTCATAAACATAGGCCTCGGGTGCAAAGGCAATCCCGCCGCCATCGGCATGCATTTGGCTGAAGAATTCCGTGTCCTCGCCGCCGGTGCGCCCAAGCGCCAGGTTGAAACGGCGACCGGTCAAATGGGGCGAATCGAGGCGAAGAAGGACGTTGCAGGTGTAACCGGTGCGGATTTCACCGCCGACCCATACGGGCAGGGTCGAGTGGAAGTCGCCCTCGCGCATCCAATTCGGCGCCGTGGGCGAGTAGACGCTGCGGACGGGGCCAAGCACGGCATCCGCCTTGGTCTTCCTGGCAACGGCAAGCAATTCCACCAGCCATTCCTCACTGGCATCCTCATCGTCGTCGATGAAGGCCAGGAAGTCGCCTGTCGCATTGTCCAGGCATGCATTGCGGGCAATCGAAATGTTCGCTGCCGGGCAGTGCACATAGGCAATTTCATGCGGAATGGTCGGACGAAGCGCATCGACCCGTTCCTTGGCGCTCGGAACCTTGTCGTTGTCGGCGACGATGATCCGCAGCGTTGCGCCATCGGGCACGGCGAGGACCGCAAGCGAAAGCAGCGCTTCGTCAAGCGAAGCGCGGCGGTAAGTGCAAATGCCGATATCGATCTGCAGGGGGGGCATGTCGTTCATGAAGAGACCTTTCTGCCGCGGAAGCTCAGAAGCTCCATCCAGAAACCGGCTGACCAGGCGAAGTGCATGACCATTGCCGAAACGGCGGCGAGGGGGCCGTATGGATTCCGGTGGCCGATGGCCATCCAGAAGCCGTAGCCAACACAAGCAACCGCCCAGAGGCTGAATGGGATCACGGCCGCCCAGTTCAGAACGGCAAGAAATGCGCCGATAAAGACCGGAACGACGAGAAGCGGGAGCATCTGCCGAAGATTGGGCATGCTGCCGTGCTTCAGGATGTTCTTCGCGCGACCGCGACCGTAGCCCAGATATTGGCGGAACAGCGTCGAGATGGTCGAGCGCGGATAGTAGGTCATCCGCGTCTTGTCCGTCATCCAGATGCCGAAGCCCGCCTGCTTCAGGCGGTAGTCGAGTTCCGCATCCTCGTTGTGGCTGAAGGTCTCATCGTAGCCGCCGACCGTGTCAAAGGCTGCGATGCGCATCAGCGCGTGATGGCCGTGATTGGTCCAATGCCCCTTGGCGCCCTCGCGATGCTTGGAGCCGCCATTCCCGAGTTTGGAATTCTGAGCAAAGGCCGTTGCCTTCTGGAAAACGCCGAAGCCGACCGTTTCCATGGCGACCACGACGGAGTTCGCCTGGGTCAGCACGGCCTCCTGAACGAGGCGTCGGCAGTAATCGGGGGGGTAATCGCCGTGTGCGTCGATCCGGATCATGTAGTCGTAGTCACGGCCAAAGGTCTGAACCGCGAGATTGACCGCCGCACTCTGGATCCGTCGGGGATTGTGCAAGAGCACGATCCGCGGATCGGCAGCGCTGATGCGGGCGACGATGTCGCGTGTCGCATCCGTGCTGCCGCCGTCAGCGACGACGATCCGGGCATCCATGTGATCGATTTCGAGGCACAGCTTAGCGAGCAAAGCCTCGATATGCTTCTCTTCGTTCAGGCAGGGAATGATGATGAGACTGGAGACGCTGGCACCGACATCAGGCTTCATGTTTGTCCACCCTTCTGGAGTCACGCTTGTTGGAATAATTGCACCGGCACCGCCCCTCTCTGCGGTTGCCGGGACAAGGCGGGAAAGGCTTGCGACGAGAGCCGCGCAATCGCTGCGGTCGGCAAGCCAGGTCTTGCGATCCTTGGCGGCGACGGCCTCGCTCAATGCGCGGTACCGCTCGCCGGTCATGGTTTCGAACAACTCTGCCAGCTGCGAAACGCTGGCTTCGGACAGCTCAAGGCCGATATCGCGTGACTGGAGGAAGCGTGCGGTCTCCGTGCCGTTGAGGGCGATCGGCACGGCGCCATACAGGCATCCCTCATAGAGCCGGTTCGGCAGGAGCCAGCTCGAATTGAGGCCTTCCTCGAAGAAATCGATCGCCCAGGAGAAATGGACGTCGTCGTAGATCGCCCGCAAATCCTCGGGGTTGCGATAGGGGCCTTCGAAACGAAGATAGGGCTCGTCGCGCACGAAGGCATCGAAATCCTCGAACTCCGAGTAGGCGGGGCGACCACGCAGCACGATCTCGACCTTGCCTTCCATGCGGCGCGAGAACTCGGCAAGAAGGCCGAGCGACTTGCGGCAGCGAAGCGCCCCGAACCAGCCGATCTTCCACGGCTCGCCCGGTTGCTTCAGGGGACGGCCGAATGCCGGCTCGACAGCGGCTTCGTCAAGGGCGATGACCTTGTTCTCGATCAGAAGCGTCTCGGCTTTGACGCCGGAGCGAGGATTGAAATAGTTCTCGATGAAGGCCGGAGAACTCGTCACGATGAGCTTGGCATTTCTGCCGAAATGCGCCTCTGCGCGGCGGATCGCCTTGCCTACCACGTCGTAGCGCAGCAGAAGGCGATGGATATCCAGGCATTCATAGACAACGGGGACGCTGCCACCGAAAAGCGTGTTGGCTTTGTGCGCGACGGCTAGTGCCTCCAGATTGCGGCCGATGATCAGATCGGGCTTCTCTACGTTCTTCAACAGAGCCTTGAGGCCGGCCATCGCCTTGGCGACGGCGCTCATGCGCTGCGCAAATTTGGCATCGGCGGTGCGTCCAAGCTCGATCGGCGTGACTCCATGCACTTCCGCAAGCCGGTTCTCGCCGCGGCGGAAACCGGCAAGCACGACCTCGGCGCCGCCCTCGCGCAGCATCAGCACCCGCCGTCTGACGGCAGGATCTGCCAGGTCGTGCACGAGGTAGAGCACTTTGAGCATCGACGTTCCTTTTGCTGTGTGGGCTTGGCCCGCGCTGGTCAGTTGAGCGTGCATGCGATCGATTCAGGGAATTGGCACTTGTCGCCGAGCGCGGTGAAGGCCACGCGGTCGACGCTGAGAGTGGCCGGCTTCGTGTAGTTGAAGCGCCCCATCCAGTTCGAAAGCGTGTCCGAACCCCATAGGCTGAAGAAGATCTTCTGCGGGTTGGACGGTATCTTCGACGGATCAGTAACGTCCTGAACAAGCTTGCCGTTCAGGTAGTAACGCAGGCGATCCTTTTCCCAGATGAAGGCATAGTCATTGAACCCTTCATCGGCCTTGCTGCCAACGGGAACGAGTTTCTCGTTGCCACCCTTGGCCTGCACATACTGGTTCACCTGCACCTCGCCGGTGTTCTTGCCCAGCACTTCGAAGTCGATCTCATCGTGCTTCTGCTTGTCGGCTGGACCGATATAGGTGAAGAAAGCGGAATTCAGACCCGAGCCTGTTCCAGCCTTGATGCGGGCTTCGTAGGTGCCGTAGCTGTAACGCTTGGTCGTCTGGATCTCACCGCACAAGTAGTTGCGGTCCTTCGATTTTCCGTCGGCGAACGAAAGCTGAAGGGCGCCGTCCTCGGCCTTCACGTTGTTCTTCGACCAGGTGCAATTCTGGTGGGCGCCGTTGTTCCAGCCGTCAGAAACGTACCAGAAGCCATGGTTGATCTTGTCGAAATCATCGACAAAGGACTTTCCGGATGCCTGCTGTGCCGAAGCTGGCAGTGCTGAAGCGCAGGCTGCCGTAATAGCGATCAGGCCGAGGCAAAGTTTTCGCGCATGGGCGATTTGGGTCGTCATGTGTCACCTTTGCTGTGTAACAAGTTCGGGGGAGACGTCGTGCGGCGACGTCGGCTTCGCGGACCGTTTGGTTCTGCCACCCGTCAGGATTGCGTAGAGCCGCGGAAAATTCTTCCGGCAGAGCCCGTTCGAGAACGTGAGAAACGGAAACAGCAGCGCGAAAGACAGAACGAAGAAGAGCGGGTAGAAGCTCAGGTCCGACTTGCCCCATAGGATCCAGAAAAAGACGAGTAGCGGATAGTGGGCGCAGAAGATCCAGAAGCTCAGGCTTCCCGTTTTCGCGAGCCGTTGGCCGAGTTGCGTCTTGATCAGCGGCGCCGATAGCAGCCAGAAGCCGAGAGCGCCGACGATTGCTAGCGCGTTGCGAAACAATTGCACCCAGTCCGGCAAGGACGGGCCCGTGAAGAAGATCGCTGTTGCTAGGAGCGCCGAGGCGGCGAGCAAGAGGAAGACGCCAACCGGCGCAAAGCGATCGAGAGCCTTCAGGTCGAACTGCTGCAGGGCAATGAAGATGCCGAGACTGAAGCTGAAGAGGATCGAGCGCTTGAGAACGATGTAGATCGACAGCTCCGGGATCAGCGCGATCACCAGCAAGGCGGTCAAGGTCAAAATCGGCGCACGGCTGATCAGCCACGCGAGGATCGGTGAAAGCAGGATGCAGACGAAGAGATCGCGGAGGAAGTAGAGCGGCACATTGTCAGGAAAATTCTCCACTGCCAGCACTTGCGTCATGAGATCGCGGCCGGACGCGTTCAGCGGATCAGGCAGATAGCCGTCACCGATGCCGACACTGGTCGCCAGAATGATCGCTGCAATGAACGCGCAGTTCCAGAGCAGGAATGGCAGGAACACCGTCTGCACCTTCGTGCGCACGGTTTTTCTGTAGCTGAAGTTTTCCTGTCCGCCGCGAAACAGCAGATAGCCCGAGATCGCGCTCAGGCAGGGAACGCCGACGCGAAACAGCGCCTCCGTCAGGAAAACCCGAATCCAGTCAAATGCGCCGTAGGTCCCGTCGTAGGGACTGCTGGCGGCATCGAACGGTATGTGGACAAACACAATGCCCGAAATGAGCACGATGCGCATCAGATTGATCCGCGACGATACATTCGCATCAACATTCACGTTATCAGTCACCCCTTTTGGGCCGCACCTCCCCTTGCGACCGTTTTCAATCAGAGCAGACTCGAGCCCGCGCCGAGAAAGCTAGGGCGGATTCCCGGAAGAAAATATGGCACTGCAGCAAAAAGTGATCGGCGGTCCCACTTCGTAACAGTCGTTCTGTCCTGGCTCAGTATGGGAAAACGCCTACGCAGGGGTCTGCCGAATCGAGCTCAACGTCAACGTGAGCAGTGCATTTCATAACATGATGATATTCATCAATTTCTGGGTTCTTTCTGTGCCGCGGGGCATGAAAGTTTTTGTTGACTAGTGAACGATTGTTACAACGCGAGGCTGACGAATTGCTCCGATCGTGGCCGAATTGCGGCTTCTGACCGAACTGCCGTTTCGTTCCGATACAGTTTGGGGCGGCCCGCTAGATCATTCGCTTTGACAAACTTCGGCCGAAATGAACGTCATCATTTTGCAGTGCAGCAGACTTGCTGCGCTTTCATCCACCCCTAGATGCGATGGGGGCGGAAAACATCACTTCGCGTATCTCAAGGAGAGCGTATGGCGACCTTCACGATCATCATCCCCTTCTACCAGCGTCAGGACGGCATTCTCAGCCGCGCCCTGGCGTCGGTCTTCTCGCAAAGCTTCAAGGATGTTGATGTCATCGTCGTCGACGACCAGTCGCCACGCTCTCCGGATGCGGACCTGGCGTCGCTGTCGGAGGAGGATAGGGCGCGTATCACGGTGATCGCCCAGCCGAATGCCGGACCGGGTGGCGCCCGGAACACGGGACTCGATCATGTGCCGGAGGCGACGCGATATGTTGCCTTTCTCGACTCCGACGATGTCTGGACACCGGATCATCTGGCCAATGCAGCCAGCGCGATGGAGGCTTTCGGTGGCGACTGCTACTGGGCGTCCATCGAAGGGGGCGAGGAGTTCGACTACCATTTCGGTATCGCCGCTCTCGAAAAGGAGGAGGGGGCGAGGCGTCTCCGGGACAAGCCGCTGATCCTTGACGTGCCTGACCTCGCGGGCGTCATGCTGAAGAACTGGGCCTTCCTGCACATGTCCTGCATGGTCATCGGCCGGCCGCTGTTCGAGAAGGTTCGTTTCGACGCGGCCCTGCGCTTGGCGGCCGAGGACGTTCTGTTCTTTTGCGATTGCATCATCGCCGCGAAACAGGTGCTGCTCTGCGGCGAGCCTGGGGCGCTGCGCGGCGAGGGCATCAACATCTTCCACGGAGTCGACAACGCCTCGCCGGAGTTTCTCAAGCAGCAGTTCATCACCTGGATGGCACTTGACCAGCTGGAGAGCCGCTTCTCTCGCCGGCCGCAGGAGGTGGAGACGATCAAGGAGCACAAGAACACCGCGCGAAAGCAGGCGATCTGGAGCCAGATCGGCCTTCTGCGTCGCCGCAAGAAGCCGGATTTCCGGCTGCTCGCACGCTGGGCGGCACGCGATCCCCGATTGCTTCGGAGCGCGCTAGAGCTGGCGGCCGCCAAGTTTTCCAGATAGTCGAACCCGGCTACTTGGCCGGGGCGCTCAGAAGATATCGCAAGCCATCGCCTTGCGCGGTGACGGAAACGCCACCCGGATTTCGCAGGCGCTCGGTCTTGTCCATCAGGATGCCCGTCGCAACGGGCGGGAAGGCCGCTGGGTGCCCTGCGATATAGGCGATGGCCGCCAGCGGGCCTGATTGCGATTTGATGTCGAGGAAACGCCGCAACTCATACTTGCCACGCACATGCCGCTCGTGCCGACGCACGGCCTCGGCGGCATCAGGCGGCAATCTTGACGATGCCAGCAGTGCGCGGTCGGCCTCGTAGAGGCGACGAAGATCTTCGGTGCGGTGTCGACCGCTAAGCGAATTTCCGCGCACGACGGCCCCGTAGCCGCAGCTGTGGATCACCTTGTAGCGCGCGCCGAGCGCCAGCGCCCTGATGTAGAGGTCGTAATCCTCTCCAAGCCGCATCTCCTCGCGGTAACGCAGGCCATGCTTGTCCAGGAAGGCGCGTCGCATGATCGGCTTGAGGAAGCCAATCTCGCCGCGCCGAACGCCACGCTTGGAAATGTTGCCGTCGACAAAGGTGGGCAGGTCGAGGAAGAGCGGGCTTGCGGCAAATTGCTGTAGGCGCTGGGGCGCCTGGCTTGCTGTATCGGCATCGACAAAGGCGATGTTGTCGGCAACGAACTCCCAGTCGTCCTCCACAAGCATCTGGCGAAAGCGGCCCTCGAAGAAGAAGTCGTCCGCATCGAGGATTGCGATCAGGGGTGCCGAAGAGATGTCGATGGCGTGGTTGCGGGCGGCAGAGGGGCCCTTGTTCTGATCGAATCTGACGACATTCAGCCTTCCGCTGGTGTCGTCCGCGCGTCTCGCGGCCTCTGCCGTGCCGTCGCTGGAGCCGTCATCGACGACCACCACTTCGGTCACTTCGGGCTCCCGAAGCGCCGATCTCACGGCGGTTTCTATCGTGTCCGCCGCGTTCTTGGCTGCGATGATGACGCAAATGCTTGCCGTTTCTGCCACGCGTAGCCTCCGTTGTTTTCGCTCAACAACTAGGACGTCAAAATGTGGCGGACAACGGGCGGCCGTTCAAATGATGTTACGGGCAAGGATGCCCTCCATGCCGGACAGGCACGGCCGCTGTACGAATCGCGATGCTTAGCGGTTGAACGGCTCGGAGCCCTTGAAGGGCGACACAGGCATTTTTTCCGCTTCTTCGCGCTTTACGGCGGGGCGAATCGTGCGGCTCCTGGATTCCTTCCAGACAAGGTAAAGCACGCCGCCAAAGTAGCCGGCCTGAAGCAGGACGGCGCAAATCGCGGTCTTGATCGCGGTGCCAGCGAGGGAACCGCTCAGCCAATACGTCGCCACAGCAAATACGGCCAACGCGCCGAGCATGCTGAAGATAACGCGAGGTGCATACATCTGTTGCCTCCTCCATCGGAGCTTCTTCAACGAACAATTATCGAAGACGAAAGCGCCACCAGGATCCTTCCTAGGATAATGTTTTACAGGACTTCCTGTTTCAACTGAAGGTCTGGAGACGTTTTTTGCGCCTGCGAAATGCGTAGTACAGCGACGATCTTAAAGGTTTCTTCCGGCTATTGGTAAAAATGCCACGCGCTGTCACCCTTCGCGGGCTTTTGCGAAAGATGATTAAAGAAAATTACATCGATCTTTGGTTGCGCCTAATTTGGCAATACACGTAAGCATTAGTGCCACAATGTCGGTCACAACGGGTGCGTTGGAGGGGTTGTGCGTTCAACTTTTATTACAAAGTTTTTAATTTCAATCGGTTTGCTAGTGCAGTGCAAAACTGATGGTGCGATGCAATAGGGAACTCTTTCGACAAATAGAATCCATTGCTTTGCGAGAAGCCGCCAGTGCAAACCACCAATTGCTTCCACCATGCCGGAACGACCTAGACTTCAGTATCTTTGGCTCGGATAGCAATGGCCCAGACTTTTATTGGTACACGCATAGATTATTTCGAGATCGCCAGAGAATTGTATGACTATTTCAGCGGATTCTTAAAAACAAAAAAGCCGAACGGCGGCCGCAAAAACACGTCTTAAAGCGTCGGTCGTAAAATTGTGGCTTAAAAAAACAAAATCACCTCATACACTTCGAATTCGTCAGGGCCACCTCAGCCTGAGCCTACCCGACCAAACGGCAAACATAAGTGGAGTTACCTCTATGAAGTCTGCGACGAGATCGGACAGTTCGCCATTTTATGGCGCAGTTCATCAGAGCGTGTTTCCGCCGACTGGCGGGATCGCAAAACGGGCATTCGATGTGTCCGCCGCCTGCCTCGGGCTCATCTTTCTGAGCCCGCTTTTTTTGATGGTGATGTTGCTTGTGAAGCTCTCCGACAGGGGGCCGATCTTCTACGGACATCGCCGCATCGGCCACAATGGCCAGGAGTTCCGTTGCCTGAAGTTTCGGACAATGGTCACCAATGGTGACAAGGTTCTGCAGGAGCACCTGCGAAACAATCCGAAGGCCATGGAAGAGTGGCGTGAAACGCGCAAGCTGCAGGATGACCCCCGGGTTACTGCCGTTGGTGCCGTTCTACGCAAATTGAGCCTTGATGAGCTGCCCCAGCTCTTCAATATCATCCGCGGCGAAATGAGCGTCGTCGGTCCGCGTCCCGTCGTTCGAGACGAACTCGAAAAATACGAGAATGCGGCCGTCTATTATCTGCAAGCTCGCCCTGGCCTGACAGGCCTCTGGCAGATCAGCGGACGCAATGACGTTTCTTACGCCACCCGCGTCGCCTTCGACACGCACTACGTCGAAAACTGGTCGCTGGTTCGGGATGTCGTGATCATCGCACGCACAATCCCGGCGGTATGCGCTCAACGCGGCAGCTACTAAGCCGCATCTCAAAACCCAAAACAGTACTGCGCGGCAACGCCTTGCGGCTTGTCGTGCTGAGACACGGGGAAGGTTCATGGAAAGACGCTTTCTTGACGGCAAGGCCGGACGATTTCGCATGCTAAGATCCGGTATTGTTGTCGCAGCCGGATTTGCTGCTTTTCTGGCGTCCTCATCGCTTGCCAGTGCCGACGACTACCGTCTCGGAATGATGGACAAGCTGAGGATCCGGGTGGCCGAATGGCAGACCGCGGATGGCAGCATCCGCGATTGGTCGGTTATCAGTGGGGACTATACGGTCGGGCCTTCAGGAAGCATTTCCTTGCCTTTCGTCGGTGACATGCCCGCATCCGGCAAGACGACGGATGCGATCGCCCAGGAGATCGGTTCGGCTCTGCAGAAGCAATTTGCTCTGAAGGACCGACCTTCTGCCTCGGTGGAACTGTCGGAATTCCGGCCGGTCTATCTCTCCGGCGACGTTGAAAAGCCCGGTGAATATCCGTTCGCGCCCAATCTCACGATCGTCAAGGCCGTGAGCCTCGCGGGTGGCCTGCGCCGCGCGGACGCCGGGCAACGCTTCGCCCGCGACTTCATCAACGCCAAGGGTGACGCGGTCGTCTACATGGCCGACCGGGCACGCCTGCTGGTGAAGCAGGCGCGGTTGCGCGCCGAGATCGCGAACCAGGATACGATCGAAATGCCGAAGGAGCTGCAAGACAAGCCAGAGGCGAAGCCCCTGCTTGACAGCGAAACGGCTCTCATGAACACGCGCAAGAAGCGGCTGACGCTGCAGCTTCAGGCTCTTGCTGACCTCAAGCAACTGCTGCAAAGCGAGGTCGAGACCCTCGCCAAAAAGAGCGAAACGCAGACTCGACAATTGCAGCTTGCGACAGCGGACCGCGACAAGGTCGAGGATCTTGCGGAGAAGGGTCTCGCGCTCAGCGCCCGCAAGATGGCCGCCGAGCAGCGCGCTGCCGATACCGAGGCGACGCTTCTCGATATCGACACCAATTCGCTGAAGGCCAAGCAGGATATCAGCAAGGCCAATCAGGACGAGATCACGCTTCGGAACGACTGGGATGCGCAGCTTGCCCAGGAACTTCAGAATGCCGAAGCTCAACTCGACGAACTCCATCTTAAGCTCGAAACCAGCAACTCGCTGATGGCGGAGGCATTGACGCAATCCACCGATGCCGCCCGTTTTGACACCAGCACTGGGGCTGCGAGTATCGCCTATTCGATCGTCCGCGAAGTCGACGGCAAGGCGAAGGAGATTCCGGTTCAGGAAAATACCGCACTCCAGCCTGGCGACCTGATCAAGGTCACCGCCGGATTGGCAATGAGATAACGAGGCCGCAATGCGGATCGCAAAATCTGTGCTCATTCAGCCAGGCAGGAATGCGAATTTCGCCATCCCTGCCGTGGCGCTGTCACTTTTTTGCTTCGCCTACTCGATTAAGTTCGGGCAGGTGGCGATCCTGCTTTACTATGCGCTCTGGTTGCCGCTGATTGCCGTGGACTACAAGAAGGTGCTCGGCAGCCATGGTCGCTATCTCTGGATCTATGCCTTCGCGGCACTTGCCTTCCTGTCGGTCTTCTGGTCGGCGGTTCCAAGCATTTCGCTACGCGCCAGCATCCAGTACCTGACTCAGGTCATCTGTGCCCTGATTGCAGTCCGCGTGGTCGACGTCAGAAGCCTGACGGTGGGCATGATCGCCGGTGTGGGGATCGTTCTCGTCTATTCGCTGCTGTTCGGCTACTACGAGTACGACCCGCTGGATGGCACCTTCAGTTTCGTGGGGGCCTTCGCCTCGAAGAACCAGCTTGGCTTCTATGCGTCGCTTGGGCTGATCGTTTCCTTCGCGGCCGTCTTTATCTTCGGTGAGAGACGCCTCTGGATGGCGGCTTCGGGTGTGGTCGGGTTGTTATCGGCCTACTGCCTCATCGCCTGCCAGTCTGCGACGTCCGTTTTGACGACGGCCGTCGTGATTGCCCTCATGATGGGGCTGCGCGTCGTTCTTGCGCTGACTCCCGACCACCGCAAGCTGCTGGTCGTCGGCGGTGGCGTCGCCGTCATCATTCTCGCCGTTGCTGGCGTCTATCTCGGCGCGGTCGATGCCGTTCTCGGTATCTTCGGCAAGGATTCGACGCTGACCGGGCGTACCTATCTCTGGCAGCAGGGGATCGAGGCGGCAAAGCAGAATCCGATCTTCGGCATCGGCTACCAGGCTTATTGGGTTCAGGGCTTCTCCGAGCCGGAGCGCCTGTGGGAAGAGTTCTTCATCGGATCGCGGAGCGGCTTCCACTTCCACAACACCTACATCGAAACGGCCGTCGAGCTGGGCCTCGCGGGCGTGATCGTTCTTGCAGGAATGCTGTTGCGGATTTTGTGGGGGCACTTGCGCCGCGTCATCGAGGATTTCAGGAACGACGAATCCTATCTGCTGTTCTCGATCGCCGTGCTGCTGACGATCCGCTCCTTCGTCGAGATCGATATTCTGACACCGTACAACGTCGGGACGTTTCTTTTCTATTTCGCCGCCGGAAAGCTGGCGACAGCGCGCCGCCAACCAGCGGTGAGCTCATGGCAACACCACGCGTCGCCTGAGCCTGTCACTCAATAACATCATTGCATTTTCGACCGGGCTTGGACCGGTTCTCCGAGGAAACGGATGAAGACACTTTACGGCATCCAATATCTGCGCGCCTTCGCGGCACTTGCCGTCGTGGTCTTCCATGCGGCCGAAAGAACCGGTGAGCATTTCGCCATTGGTGCAGCCGGCGTCGATGTTTTCTTCGTCATCAGCGGTTTCATCATGTGGGTCATCAGCGACCGCCGTCCAATGACGCCACAGGGGTTCCTGCTTGATCGCATTCGCCGCATTGCGCCTTCCTACTGGCTGGTGACGAGCGTGATGATTGCCGGCGCCCTGGTCGGTCTGTTTCCAAACCTGAAGCTGACCGGCGCCCATATCTTTTCCTCGCTTTTCTTCATTCCTGCCCAATCGCCGAGCACTGGCGATATCTGGCCGGTCCTCGTCCAAGGCTGGACGCTGAACTTCGAGATGTTCTTCTACATATTGTTTGCCGGCGCGCTCTTCCTGCCGCGCCGCTGGAGACTGGTCTATCTGACGGCCATTTTCGGGAGCTTCTTCCTGATCGGCCTTGTGTTTAAGCCTGCGTCGCCGGTGCTGAACACCTATAGCCGGTCGATCATCCTCGAATTCCTCGGCGGAGTGCTGCTTGCCGAATTGTGGATCCGGCGCTGGATTGCGGGCACCAGTCTCGGCCTCGCATTCGTTGGCGCATCACTCGTCGGCTTCGCCATGATCTTTCTGACCGGAGCCGATTTCAATGAAACGATCTGCGGGCCGCTCGCCATCGCCTTGGTCTACGGCATGGTATCGCTCGAGGCGGACGGCAGCATAGGCCGCGTACCGCTTCTCACCTATCTCGGCGATGCATCCTATTCGATCTACCTCTGGCACACGCTGGCGATCTCCGTGATCGTCAAGGCTGCCGGCGCGGCTGGCCTGTCGGCAACGCCGACGATCGTAATTGCCGTCATTGGCGGCACGATCCTCGGAACGGCAGCCTACGAGTTTGTCGAGAAGCCGCTCCGGAAGATCCTGTCGTCAGACCTGTTCAAACCGAGCGCCGTCGAGCGGCGCCCTTCATGAAGAAGTCTCAGTGGCAGCCTCCTCGGAGGGCGGGGCGGGCTCGGCCTGCGCAACAGGCTTTCGCCGGCGCCCGCGCAACACGACGTAAAAGACGGGTGTCAGGAACAGGCCGAAAATCGTTACGCCGAGCATCCCTGAGAAAACGGCCGTTCCGAGCGATTGGCGCATTTCGGCGCCGGGGCCGGTGGCGATCATTAGCGGCACGACGCCGAAGATGAACGCGAAGGCCGTCATCAGGATCGGCCGCAGCCGCAGGTGACTGGCCTCGATGGCTGCTTCGGTCGCCGACTTGCCTTCGTCCTGCGCCTGTCTCGCGAATTCGACGATCAGGATGGCGTTCTTGGCCGCCAGCCCGATCAGCACGATCAAGCCGATTTGCGTCAGGATGTTGTTGTCCATTCCGCGCAGATGGACCCCAAGCAAGGCACCGAGGATCGCAAGGGGGACGATCAGGATGATGGCTAGCGGCAGAACCCAGCTTTCATACTGCGCCGACAGCGCCAGGAACACGAAGACCACCGACAGGGCGAAGATGTAGATCGCCGTGTTGCCGGTGTTGCGCTCCTGGAAGGCGATTTCCGTCCACTCGAGGGCCGTTCCTGCCGGCAGGATCTGCTTGGCAAGGCCCTCCATCTTGTCGAGCGCGGTACCCGTCGAAACGCCCGGGGCGGCATTACCCTGCACGGGGACGGACACATACATATTGTAATGCTGGACGAGGGATGGGCCGCTGGTATCACGGATATCGACCAGCGTGCCGAGCGGGACGAGTGCACCCGTTGCAGATCTCACCTTGAGGGCGAGGATGTCGTCACGCTCGACGCGATACTGCTGGTCGGCTTGCGCACGCACTTGGTAGACACGCCCGAAGGCATTGAAATCGTTGACATAGGATGTGCCGAGATTGATCGACAGCGTGTCGAATATGTTGGTGATCGGAACGTTCAGCGTGCGCGCCTTGTCGCGGTCGATTTCGAGGAAATATTGTGGACTGTTGGCGGAAAACGTCGTGAAGACACCCGTCAGACCCTCGGTCTGGTTCGCCATGCCCATCAGCTGATAGGCAACGCCGAGGACGCGGCGCATATCGGAGCTCTCGCGATCCATCAGCTGGATCTTGAAGCCGCCGGCATTGCCGATGCCGGAGATCGGCGGCGGCGGAATGGCGATGATGAAGGCTTCCTGGATCGCCTGCAGGCTCCCATAGAGCTGGCCGATGATCTTCGTGGCCGTCTCGCCATGCTCCAAACGGTTTTCGAAGGTGTCGAAGGCGGCAAAGACCACGCCGGCGTTGGAAGCGTTGGTAAACGTCGCGCCGCTGAAGCCCGAGAAGGCAACGGCATTCTTGACGCCAGGCGTGTTGCGGATGATCTCCGAAGCGCGCTCGACGACCGCGTCGGTGCGTGAAAGCGCTGCACCGTCAGGGAGTTGCACGACGACGATGGCGTATCCCTGGTCCATGACCGGGACGAAGCCGCCGGGAACGATCCTGCTCATATAGTATGTGGCGCCGAGCAGGCCGACAAAGATCAGCAGTGCGACGCAGAGTGCTGCGACTGTCTGCACCGTATGACGGACGATCCATGAATAGCCGGCACTGAGCCTGTCGAACCCATTGTTGAATCCATTCGCAAGCGCGCTTCCGAAACGCGCGATCGGATTGCGCCGCTTCTCGTGCTCCTCGTGTGGCTTGAGCACCAGTGCGGCGAGCGCTGGCGAGAGGGTCAGGGAATTCAACGCCGAGATCGCGGTTGCGACCGCGATCGTCACGGCGAACTGGCGATAAAACTGGCCCGATATGCCGGGGATGAAGGCCGTTGGGACAAACACGGCGATCAGCACGAGAGAGATGGCGACGACTGCCGTTCCGACCTCGTTCATCGTCACATGCGCCGCCTCTCGCGGCGTCATTCCCTTTGCCAGGTTGCGCTCGACATTTTCGACCACGACGATGGCATCGTCGACGACGATGCCGATCGCCAGTACGAGGCCAAACAGCGTCAACATGTTGAGCGAGAAGCCGAAGGCAAGCAGAAACGCGAAGGTGCCGATCAGCGAGACCGGAATGGCAACGATGGGGATGATTGCCGTTCGCCACGACTGTAGGAAGATGAGAACCACGATGGCGACGAGAAGGGCGGCTTCGGCGATCGTCTTGTAGACCTCGTTGATCGACTCCGCGATGAACTCCGTCGGGTTGTAGACGATGTCGTAGCTAAGACCTTGCGGGAAATCCTGGGAGACTGTGTCCATCGTCTTCTTGATTTCGGCCGCGGCTGCGAGCGCGTTGGTGCCGGGACGCGCGAAAATGCCGAGCGCGACCGCCGGCTTGCCGTTCAGATAGCTATTGGTGACATAGTCCTTGGCGCCGAGTTCGATGCGGGCGATATCCTGCAACTGGACGAGACGCCCCTCGGAGGTCGCTTTGACGATGACGTATCGGAACTGCCGGGCATCCGAAAAACGCCCCTGCGTCGTCACCGTATATTGGAAGGCGTTGGTGCCGGCGGCCGGCGGCCCGCCGATCGAGCCGCCGGAGACCTGCACGTTTTGTTCGCGCAGCGCGTCGACGACATCGCTGGCGGTCATGCCATAAGCCGACAGTTTCTGAGGGTCGAGCCAGATTCGCAGCGAATACTCGCGTTCACCGAACAGGATGACGTCGCCAACGCCGTCAAGACGAACCAGCGTGTCGCGGATACGGGTGCGCGCGTAGTTGGAGACATAAAGCTGGTCGTATCGGGAATTCGGCGACAGCAGATGCACCACCATCATCAGGTCGGGCGAGCTTTTTGCCGTCGTGATGCCAATGCGCCGCACTTCTTCGGGAAGGCGTGGCTCGGCGATCGCGACGCGGTTCTGGACAAGCACTTGCGCCTTGTCGAGGTCCGTGCCGAGCTTGAAAGTCACGGTCAGCGCCATGGAGCCATCGGCCGTCGAATAGGAAGACATGTAGAGCATGTCCTCGACGCCGTTGACCTCTTGCTCGATCGGCGTCGCCACGGTGTTGGCGATCGTCTCGGCGTCAGCGCCGGGATAGGAGGTGCGGATGACGATGGTCGGCGGCGCAATCTCCGGGTATTGCGCCACGGGCAGTTGGAAATAGGCAATGCCGCCGACAATCAGCAGCACAATAGAGAGCACCGACGCAAAGATCGGGCGGTCGACGAAGAAGTGTGCAAATCTCATCGGCTGAGCTCCAGGCCGGCGGCTTCTGGCGCAATCTCCTCGCGGCTTTGCGGTAGCTCGACGACCTGCGGCGTGACCTTGGAACCGGGGCGGGCTCGCAGCAGGCCATTGATGACGATCGTCTCGTTGCCGTCCATGCCCTCGCGGATCACGCGATAGCCGTAGAGGCGCGGGCCCGGGCGGACGGGCTTTGCAGTGACCGTCCCATCCTCTCCAACAATATAGACGACGCGCTGGTTCTGGTCGGACCCGATCGCTTCGTCGGGGACCAGGATTGCCTTGTAAACGTTTGATGCCTCGACAGAAACGCGACCGAACAGCCCCGGCTGGAGCACGTAGTTCGGATTGTCGAAGCGCGCGCGTATGCGCTTCGTGCCGGTCTCGCTGTCGATCCTGTTTTCAGCGAAGTCCAGCTTGCCCTTGAATGGCTTCCCGGTCGAATCCGTGATCCTGACCTCGACCTCCACGCCGCCACCGCCTTGCTGCAGATCGACGCCGCGGTCGCGGGCCGTCTGCGCGAAGTTGAGAAGGCGGCGTTCATCGACGTCGAAATAGAAGTCGATGGGATCCACCGAGACAATGGTCGTCAGAATCGATTGGTCAGCCTGGACAAGGTTGCCGACGGAGATCAGCCGGCGGTCGATGCGGCCGCCGATTGGGGCTGTGATCTTGGTATATTCGAGGTCGAGTGCCGCGCGATCGGCCGTCGCTTGCGCTCCGCGGACGTTCGCCTGTGCCGAAACCCATTCGCGCCGACGGTCATCAAGGATCGATATCGACTGGCTACCGCTGGTCGCAAGGCTCTCGGCCCGCTTGAATTGTGCTTCGGCGTAGACGAGCGTCGACTTGGCCACTTCCAGTGCCGCATTCGCCTCGTTCAGGGCAGTGACGAATGGCCTCTGGTCGATGACGAAGAGCAGGTCACCCTGCTTGACGAGCGCGCCGTCGGTGAAGTGCACCTCCTGCAGGTAGCCGCCGATGCGCGAGCGCACCGATACCTGATCGACCGGCTCGAAGCGGCCAATGAATTCATCATTGTCGACGACATCGCGCACGACAGGTTTGGCGACGGATACGGGAGGGGGAGAGCCTGGCTGTTGGGCCATCGCCGTGGCGAACGGCAGGAGAGCCACGGTGCCAATAGTCAGCAGTCGTCGAAGGGAGGAATGCATGGCGGTTTCCTTGTCCGGACGGCCGCGAGCGCTGCCGTCGCTTATGCTGATGTGATGCCATTCATGTCTTGATGTCTCTGAACAAAGGCTCTGCCCTCGTTCACCTATGCCGTTGTAAAGTCACGATTACCGCGTTCTGCCGCGTCCGGGGCTTACCGTCGAGAAAAATTGGTCTCCCGCCGGTAACCCTCTGGATTTCTACTTTAAACGGCTGCTGCTCGAAATTGCAAATGCCAACCGGTTGCAATTGTAAAAGCCCTCCGAAATCTCCGCGCGTATTCCAATGCGGCATTTTCGCCGCACAGGCGGAATCTGGAGAAGCGCCTATTGTGCTATGCACACGCTTAATATATCTGAGCGTATTATAAGTGTGCTTACGAATTATCGGCACTGGCTCCCATGAACGGCAATCCTACCCTCGGCTTCCTATTGCACGACGTCGCGCGGCTGCTTCGCAAGCGGTTTGAGCAGCGTGCGCGCTGCCTTGGGCTGACGCGGTCGCAGTGGCAGACCCTCGCTTATCTGTGCAGCAACGAGGGGATCCACCAGGGCGGGCTTGCCGAGATCCTGGAAATCGAGCCGATCACGCTTGTCCGCATTCTCGACAAACTCGCCGATCGCGGTCTCATCGAGCGCCGGCAGCATCCGACCGATCGCCGTATCTGGCTTCTCTATGTGCGCGAGGAAGCCCATCCGCTTCTGGCCGAGATGCGCGAGCTTGGTGATCTGACACGCGGCGAGGCATTCGCCGGCATCCCTTCCGAGCAGCGCGATCAGCTGTTCGATATCCTAACCGCAATGAAGACGAACCTGGTGCAGGCCTGCCGATCCCCGGTAGCCGAGAATGAGACAAAACATGGCTGAGAAGTCCTCCCTGCGCGTCGTTGCAGACGCAAATGCCAAGAACCCAGTTGAAGAAAACGATGCTTCCCCTCGTGAGAAAACGGTAGCCGAGGCGCCTTCATCCAATTCAGCGCCCGCTACTGCTGTGGCTGCGCCTGGCGGCACTCAGGTCCGCCGCCGGCGCAGTCTCACGCGCCCTGTTCTGTACACGCTGCTGCCCGTCGCGCTCGTTGTTGGCGGCTATTACTACGTCAACGGCGGTCAGATCATGTCGACCGACAATGCCTATATCCAGGCTGACATGGTGGGGCTGACGACAGACGTTTCCGGTATCGTCGACCAGATCAACGTGCATGAGAACGAAGCCGTGAAGAAGGGCCAGGTGCTCTTTAGCCTGCGGCAGGATTCCTTCAAGATTGCTCTCGACGGTGCGGAAGCGCAGCTCGGCGCCGTCCGGAACCAAATCCTCAATCTGAAGGCCAGCTATCAGCAGTCGCTTGCGGAGATCACGCAGGCAGAAGCTGATATCCCGTACTATCAGACCGAGTTCGATCGTCAGCAGAACCTGCTGAACAGCTCGGCGGCAACGCGCACGGCCTACGATCAGGCCAAGCACAATCTCGATGCCGGCCACCAGAAGGTCGCTGTCGCAAAGGCCGAAGCGGCAGCGACATTGGCCCAACTCGGCGGCAATGCCGATCAGCCGGTCGAGCAGAACCCGCTCTATCTCGAAGCCAAGGCGAAGGTGGACGACGCACAGCGCGAACTCGACCACAGCGTCGTCAAGGCGCCGTTCGATGGGATCGTGACGAACGTCAACTCGCTGCAGCCGGGCTCTTACCTGCAGGCGTCCACGCAGGCCTTCTCGCTGGTTTCGGACAATAACCTCTGGATTTCCGCGAGCCCGAAGGAAACGGAACTGACCTATGTGAAGCCGGGCCAGCCGGTGACGATCTATGTCGACACCTATCCGGGCGTGGAGTGGAAGGGCAAGGTCGAGAGCATCAGCCCGGCCTCCGGCTCCAGCTTCTCGCTGCTGCCGGCGCAGAACACGACGGGCAACTGGGTCAAGGTCGTGCAGCGCATTCCGATGCGCGTCAGCATCGATGACGCGGCAGGCAAGCCGCCGCTTCGCGTCGGCATGAGCACGGTCGTCGATGTCGATACGGCCCGCGCCCGCGGCCTTCCGGATTTCGTTTCCAAGCTTTTGGGCCGCTCTGGCGGCAAGGACCATGAGTAACGCTGCGTCATCACCGGCCACCCTGGTTGCCAACAGGGGCGCGATCACGGCTTGCGTCATCCTGGCCGTGATCATGCAGGCGCTGGACACCACGATCGCCAACGTCGCGCTGCCCTATATTCAGGGCAGCGTCTCGGCGAGCGCCGACCAGATCAACTGGGTCCTGACCTCCTACATCGTGGCGGCCGCGATCATGACGCCGCCATCAGGCTTTCTGGCCGCCAAGTTCGGTCGAAAACGGGTGCTTTTGGTGGCAATCGCCGGCTTCGTTGCCGCTTCCGTTCTTTGCGGCCTTGCGCAATCGCTGAACCAGATCGTCGCCTTCCGCCTGTTGCAGGGCCTGTTCGGCGCGTCTCTGGTTCCTCTCTCTCAGGGCATCCTCCTCGACATTTATAGTGCCGAGGAGCGCGGCTCGGCCATGGCCTTATTTGGCGTCTCGGTCATGGTCGGGCCGGTCTTGGGCCCCGTCATCGGCGGCTGGCTGACCGATAACATCAGCTGGCGTTGGGTGTTCTATATCAACGTGCCGATCGGCGCGCTGGCGTTTGCCGGTATCGTGATCTACGTAACGGAGACGAAGCTCGATGCGCTGGCGAAACTCGACTGGTTCGGGTTCGGGATGATGAGTCTCGGCATCGCGTCGCTGCAGCTCTTCCTCGATCGCGGCGAACAGCTGAACTGGTTTGCATCAGGCGAGATCATGATCGAGGCGATCGTCTGTGCCGCTGCCTTCTATCTGTTGATCGTGCATACGCTGACTGCCGAAAAGTCGTTCGTGAATCCGAAGCTGTTCCTCGATCGGAACTTCTCGGTGAGCATGCTCTTCATCTTCGTGATCGGCATCACCTACCTCGCCTCGCTGGCGCTGATGACGCCCTATCTGCAGACGCTGATGGGATATCCCGTCATCACCGCGGGCATCGTCATGGGGCCGCGTGGGCTCGGCACGATGCTTTGCATGTTTATCGTCGGCAAGCTGATCGGAAAAGTTGACTCGCGTCTGCTCTTGGTGACCGGACTCGGGCTGACTGCTTGGGCGATGTACGACATGACCGGCTGGACGCCCGATGTCTCGCAGTGGACGATCGTTTCCGTCGGCTTCATTCAGGGCGCCGGGCTCGGCTTCCTGTTCGTGCCGCTGACGACGATCGCCTTTTCGACGCTGCCAGCCCATATGCGCGGCGACGGCACCGGCCTCTATAACCTCTCACGCAACATCGGCTCGAGCGTCGGCATTTCGATCGTTTCGGCGCTTCTCGTCGAGAACGCTCAGGTGAACCACGAGAGCATCGCTGCCTATGTCACGCCGTTCAACCGGGCCTTCGAGGCGACGGCGGCGCAGGGGCTGAATCCGCTGACTGCGGCCGGTCGTGCGGCTCTCAACGAAGTGATAACCCTGCAGTCGACGATCATCGCCTATATAGACGATTTCAAGCTGCTGATGCTGATGTCGCTGGCGGTCATTCCGCTCGCGCTGCTGCTGCGCAAGCCGAAAGTGGCACCTGCCATGGATCACAGCGCCGTGATGGAATGAGCCTCAGCGGAACGGTTTGCTGAGATAGCGAGATCCTGAGATGCCGAAGCGCCATGGTGCTTCGGCATTTTTCGTTATGCCGATCCGTTGGCCGGCGACAATTTCGACGGGAGCGGAAGGAGCGATCGAGAAGGGCGGCCGGTCGAGCAATCTGTCGTTCAGGGAGAGATCGACGCCGAGCGCTTGGCAGAGCTTGCCGGGGCCGCTGCAGAGCTGCGTCAGCGCATGGTTGCTGCGGCGCTCGATCATCGTTGCGAAGCCGGCTTCCGGCTCGATTGCGCGGATCAGCACGGCCGAGCCGGGGGTGCACACGAAATTCAGGCACCAGTGTATCCCGTAGATGCGGTAAATATAGACATTGCCCGGTCGGCCGAACATGGCGCCGTTTCGGGGCGTAGGGCCGCGGAAGCTGTGCGAAGCTTCGTCATCGGGGAAATAGGCTTCGGTCTCGGTTATGCGGCCGCCGACATCGCCGACGCGCAGATGGCAGCCCAGCAGATCCCGGGCGACGGCAATCGCATCGCGCTCGAAAAAGTGCGTGAGATCGAGGCCGGCGAGGGGAGCGGCGCCGATCGCACCGATGGCACGTGTCATCTGTTTCAGGCTTCCGGTCCATGAGGCACTAATGACCGACCTTCGGGTCATGCGCAGAGATGGAAGATCCGGTCACCGAGACGGGATCGCTTGCCGGAAAGGTATCCTCGAGGCCTTCCTCGAGTTCTTCTTCGAGAAGCGCGGCATCCTTGCCGCGTGTGCCATCGGCTTGCGAACTCTGCAGTGTTGTCGCGAGCAACGCCCTCGCGCGGGTAATCGCATTGTCGCTCGTTAGGCCGGGAGAGGCGGCGGCATAGAGCGTGACCGATATGTTGTTGCCGGACTGATCCGTGAAGATGACGACAAAACTGCCGTCCTTCGGATGCACGGTGACGTCTGTGATGGCCATGAAAATTCTCCAGTTCTGGCAGTCACTGCAAGTGAAACGCTTTTCGCTAGGATTGTCGAGCAAAGACCTTCACCAGCCAGTCGATGAAAACGCGAACGCGGGGCGAGAGTTGCCGGTTGCGCGGATAGAGCAGGGAGACCGGTGTTTCGGTCAACGGGAAATCCGGCAGGACGTGAATAAGCTTGCCGGCCGCGAGATCCGCTTCGGCGTGATAACGTGGCACCTGTATCAAGCCGAGGCCGAGCCGGGCAGCCGACATGAAGCTCTCGGCGGCGTTCACCGTCACCGTCGCGGGCAGGGTGACATTACGGATGCTGCCGCCGACGATGAATTCCAGTGGTAGCACGCCGCCCGTCGCCGTCGAGCGGAAACCGACCATGCGGTGGCCATCGAGCCTGTCCGGATGTTCGGGGAGGCCGTGTTTCTCGACATAGGCGGGAGCTGCAAGGGTAACTTCCTTCAACATTGCGACGCGTCTTGCTACCATGTCGCTGTCCTGGGGCGTGCCGACGCGCAACACGCAATCGATGCCCTCGCGAACGAGGTCGACCAGCCGGTCGCCTTCGCTCATGTAGAACTCGATATCAGGATAAGTTTCGAGGAAATGCGGAAGGCTCGGCAGTACAAAATGCCGGGCAAGCGTGCCATGCACGTCCACGCGCAGCGTGCCTTTCGGCTTGGCGTCGGCAAACGCGCCTTCCGCGTCTTCGATGTCGGCGAGGATCGAGAGGCAGCGTTGGTAATAGGCTTCGCCGTCCAGCGTCGGGCTGACATGGCGCGTGGTCCGCTGCAGCAGCCGCACGCCGAGGCGTGCTTCGAGTTGTTTGACGGCATCCGTCACCGTGGAGCGCGGCAGGCCGGTGTCCTCGGCGGCAAGTGTGAAGCTCCGGCGCTCCACGACGCGGGAGAAGACCCGCATGGCATCGAATCTGTCCATCTTATTTGTTCGCGTTATTCGGATAGTGATGCCAGATAATGGTCGATTATCCGCAAACTGAAAAGCGGCATCTTCTCCCCATCAGAAACGTACTGAGCACAACGAAAGAAGGAGAGAGGCAATGGACAATGAGAACAAGGTTGCGCTGGTTACTGGTGCATCGAGAGGCATCGGCGCCGCAATCGCGGAGCGTCTGGCCAGAGACGGTCTCACCGTCGTCGTCAACTACTCAGGAAACGTCGCACTCGCCGAGGAGCTTGTGCAGAAGATCGAGCGCGACGGCGGCAAGGCTCTGACGGCGCAGGCCGACGTCAGCAATGCCGAGGCTGTCCGCCGGATGTTCGATGCGGCAGAAGCAGCCTTCGGCGGCATCGATGTGCTCGTCAACAATGCCGGTATCATGCAGCTCTCGTCGATTGCCGATGCTGACGATGCCCATTTCGATCGGCATGTCAGCGTGAACCTGAAGGGCACGTTCAATACATTGCGCGAAGCCGCAAAGCGCCTCCGCAACGGCGGCCGCATCATCAACCTGTCGACGAGTATCGTCGGCCTGAAGTTGGAAACTTACGGCGTCTACGCCGCGACCAAGGCTGCCGTCGAAGCACTGACGGCGATCATGTCGAAGGAAATGCGCGGCCGTAACATCACCGTCAACGCCGTGGCTCCGGGGCCGACGGCAACCGACCTTTTCCTCGATGGGAAATCGGAGGAACTGATCGCCCGCATGGCCAAGATGAACCCGCTGGAGCGCCTGGGCACGCCAGAAGATATCGCCGCCTCCGTCTCGTTCCTTGCAGGTCCCGACGGCGCCTGGATCAACGGCCAGGTGTTGCGTGCCAACGGCGGCATCATCTGATCTCTGGCTCCCCGCGGCGGGTTTGGTCCGCCGCCGCCGATGCCGATGCGGGCACGGTTGCGATGGCGATTGCCGAGGTTATCGCCACGCCGTTCGGCGCGCGTCCGTTCCGCACGCACATCGATCCGTCAGAGGACGGTGCCGAGATCGTCAATGGCGTCGCCGATCGGGTGCGCGCCGAAATGTTCCGGCGGATCGGCTTGGAGGATCTTCTCAAGCCGGCCGTTCACTAAACCGTGATACCGGCCATTGTTCGGGTTTTGCGAACCTGCTGTGCACAAATCAGCACTTAACAAACGGCAAAAAGCAGGCTTATATTATTTTTATAAAGGCGACTGGGAAGACCTCCAACTCGGGCGCCAACCTCAGATACCGGCCGAGCCATTTCCCTGGTGACGCGGCAGGGTCTGAATGGAATTCGATGATCGACTGTTGCGGCCCGTCGAAGGAACTCCTTCCGGGCCGCAATTGCGTCAGGCATCATTCAGCTTGGCATCCGAGAGCAATTTCACCAGCCAGTCGACGAAGACACGGACCTTGTTGCTGAGGTGGCGGTTCGGCGGATAGACGATATAGAGCGGCAGCGGTTCGCGGCTCCATTCCGGCAAGATCTCCACTAGGTCGCCCTTGGCCAGCGCATCGCGGACCATGAAGCGCGGCAGTTGGGCAATACCGAGCCCGTTCAGCGCCGCATTGACGAAGGTTCGGCTGTCATTGACCGACAGCAGGTAGCGCGGATTGATCTCCAGATCCTCATTGTCCTTGCGGAATTCGAAGGGAAGTGTCCGGTTCGTCTGAGCGCGGAAGTAACTCACTGAATAATGGTCGTTTTCCAGCTCTTCTGGGCGAGTCGGAACGCCGAATTTTTCGATGTAGAGCGGCGCCGCGCAGGTGAGCATTTCGACCTCCGAGACACGTCTTGCAATCAGCGACTGGTCGGCCGGCGTGCCGCCGCGAAGCGCGCAGTCGACGTTCTCCGCGAGGTAGTCGACAGTGCGGTCGCCAACACCCAGGTCTACCCGGATGTCCGGATACTTCTGGTAAAAATCGCAAAGCGCAGGCACGACAATCCAGTCGGCGAAAGCGCCGGCCATTTCGACGCGCAAGCGGCCGGTCGGCAGGCCCTGCGAGTTCGAAAGGCTGCCGTCGAGTTCCTCGAGTTCGGAGACGATCTGCGCCGCCCGCTCGTAGTAGAGTGCGCCGTCGGTCGTTACCATGACGCGGCGGGTGGTGCGGTTGAGAAGCTTGGTGTGCAGATGCGCTTCAAGCCCCTGGATGAGATTGGTCACCGTCGCCTTGGGCATGGCGAGCGTGTCGGCGGCCCGTGTGAAATTGCCCGTCTCTACGACGCGGATGAAGGCGCGCATTGCCGAGAGCTGGTCCATCGGAAAATCACCTAAGCAGGTTGCACTGCGGCATTGTTCGAAATTCGGAACAGTGTAATCGTTATGAAGCTTCTTATTCCGTCAGGGAAATAACAATATCTTTTTTACAGAAATTGCAAGCCGTCGTGGCTCGCAATACGTTAGGTCGGTGAAAACGAGAGCCCGAGCGATGACGGTGCAGGTGAAAGACATAGTGTTGGAAAAGGTGGCCACCGGCCCCGTTTCCGCGCGCGTCTATCAGGGTGCCGAGTTCGGCAAGGGTTCACCGATCGTACTGTTTTTCCACGGCGGCGCATTTCTGCAGTCGGGCGTCAAGGACAGCGTGGTTGCCGAAAGCCTGGCGAAGGCTGGCGCGATTGTCGCTGTACCTGACTATAATGCGCCGCTTGGGAACGTCTTTCCGAAGCCGCTCGAAGTCGGTTACTCGATCTTTTCCTATCTCGCCAACAAGCGCGCGTCCGGTATTGGCGACCGCAATTCGCTGCTGATCGTGGCTGGCGAAGAGGCGGGCGGCAATATTGCTGCCGGCGTCGCTTTCAAGGCGCGCGACCATTATGCCGATGCGCTCAATGGCCAGGTTCTGATTTCGGCGCTGCTTGATCCTTTCATGGGCACGTCCTCGATCCGCAAGGCGGATGGCATCGGCATGCGTCAGCGCTGGGCCGAGGGCTGGAGTCACTATCTTAGTGGCGGCGGCTGTCATCCCTATGCGGCGCCGTGTCTGTGTTCCCGTATTTCGGGGGTCGCGCCGGCACTCGTTCTGACGGCGGAGGATGATCCGCTTCGCGACGAGACGCTCGGTTACGCCGATCGCCTGAAACAGGCTGGTGTTCCAGTTCGCCGGAATGTCCTCCCCGCCGGGGCAGGCTGGCCGTTGCTTTATGGCGGGAAATGCGAACAGGCACCGAATTGGCAACAGACGATCACGGACCAATTCGAAGGCTTCGTTCGGGATATTAGCAGCCAACCTATTGCATTGAAGACGAACTGATTGAATTCGGCCACTGAGACAGGGCCGTAAGGAGAGTACCAATGACGTCCAGTAAGAAGCGCTGGGCCCTTGTGGGCGCCGGCTTGGGACTTGTTGCGTCCGTTTCGGCCGCAGCCATCTTTTTCGAACTGCCGATGAGCTCGACTGCTACGGCGGCTTCCACACCTGCGCAGGCTCCCGCTGTGCCGGTCACGGTTGCCGTCGTCGCCAGCCGTGACGTTACGACGTGGCAGGAGTTTTCGGGACGGCTTGAGGCCGTCGACCGCGTGCAGATCCGCTCGCGCGTCGCCGGGGCCGTCCAGTCCGTGCACTTCCGCGAAGGCGCGCTGGTGAAGGCGGGCGATCTGCTCTTCACCATCGATCCGGAGCCCTATCAGGCGGCGGTTTCGCAGGCGGAAGGGCAGGTTGCCTCGGCAGAGGCAAAGGTCAACCTTGCTCAGATCGAGCTGGAACGCGGCCGCAGGCTTTCCGACAACAAGACGATTTCGCAAAGCGACCTCGACCAGCGGCAGAATGCCTTCACCGAGGCGCAGGCCGGTCTTCGCACTGCCCAGGCGGCTCTTCGCTCGGCGCAGCTCGAACTTGGCTATACCGAGGTGCATGCTCCGGTCGCGGGTCGTGTCGGCAAGATCGAGATCACAGTCGGTAATCTTGTCGCGGCCGGCTCCGCATCTCCCGCCCTGACGACGCTGGTGTCGGTCGATCCGATCTACGCAAGCTTCAACGCCAGCGAGGAGATGGTCACCAAGGCGCTCGCCGAGCTACCGGCCGGCGATGGCGCCGTTCCCGCCGTCGAGCAGATCCCGGTCGAGGTTGGTACGCTGGCCGACCAGGGCACGCCGATCAAGGGCAAGCTGCAGCTGATCGACAACCAGGTCGATGCGGCCAGCGGTACGATCGGCGTTCGCGCCGTCTTTGACAATCCCGGCGGCAAGCTGATCCCCGGCCAGTTCGTCCGCGTCCGCATGGGCGAGCCGAAGGCCGAGAACAAGATCCTGATCAGTGACCGCGCAATCGGTACGGACCAGGACAAGAAGTTCGTGTTCGTCGTCGATGCCGAAAACAAGGTCAGCTACCGGCCGGTCCAGCTCGGCCCGTCCGCGGACGGCCAGCGGATCGTCGAAAGCGGCCTTGCTGTCGGCGACAAGATCGTCGTCAACGGCC
>UBOA01000022.1:2500-6304 GCA_900466985.1 Hyphomicrobiales bacterium | reverse complement strand
TTGGTTGCGGGGGCAGGATTTGAACCTGCGGCCTTCAGGTTATGAGCCTGACGAGCTACCGGGCTGCTCCACCCCGCGCCAAGTGCAAAACCCTTTGGGTTTTGTCACGGTACGTAAACTGCGAAGCAGTTTACGCTACTGCCCGAGCAAATTGCCGAAGGCGATTTGTCTCGTGTAAGGGACGCACTGCATATTTCCGGGCCCATTATAGCAGAAAGGCCGCTTTGTGGGCGGCCCTTTTGATCGGCTTAGGGCCGTTTTCGTGATGAGAAGATTATCTTTGTTTCACATGCAGCTTTCGAATGTCTTCGACATTCGGCGCATGTGTTGTTGCGTTTAGCAGACCTGGCAGCGACCGACTCTCCCGCGTCTTAAGACGAAGTACCATAGGCGCTGGGGCGTTTCACGGCCGTGTTCGGAATGGGAACGGGTGCAGCCGCCCCGCCATAACCACCAGGTCAGCGAAGCGCAACAAATGAGAAGCTGGTGAGGGCAGAGCCCTCTTTTTAGAGTTGAACACGTCTAGGCGTCATTTCAGTCTTTCGACTGATCATGAGCATTGATCAATGAGAACGATCAAGCCAATCGAGCTATTAGTACCGGTAAGCTTCACACATTGCTGCGCTTCCACACCCGGCCTATCAACGTGGTCGTCTTCCACGGCTCTGATAGGGAATACTCGTTTTCAGGTTGGTTTCCCGCTTAGATGCCTTCAGCGGTTATCCATTCCATATGTAGCTACCCTGCTATGCCCTTGGCAGGACAACAGGTCCACCAGAGATATGTCCATCCCGGTCCTCTCGTACTAGGGACAGATCCTGTCAATATTCCTACACCCACGGCAGATAGGGACCGAACTGTCTCACGACGTTCTGAACCCAACTCACGTACCGCTTTAAATGGCGAACAGCCATACCCTTGGGACCTGCTCCAGCCCCAGGATGCGATGAGTCGACATCGAGGTGCCAAACAACCCCGTCGATATGGACTCTTGGGGGTCATCAGCCTGTTATCCCCGGCGTACCTTTTATCCGTTGAGCGATGGCCCTTCCACACGGGACCACCGGATCACTATGACCGACTTTCGTCTCTGCTCGACTTGTCAGTCTCGCAGTCAGGCGGGCTTATGCCATTGCACTCGACGACCGATTTCCGACCGGTCTGAGCCCACCATCGCGCGCCTCCGTTACTCTTTCGGAGGCGACCGCCCCAGTCAAACTACCCACCATACACTGTCCCGGATCCGGATAACGGACCGCGGTTAGACATCCATGACGATAAGGGTGGTATTTCAAGGATGGCTCCACGGAAACTGGCGTCCCCGCTTCAAAGCCTACCACCTATCCTACACATGCCGACACGAATGCCAGTGTAAAGCTATAGTAAAGGTGCACGGGGTCTTTCCGTCTGACCGCAGGAACCCCGCATCTTCACGGGGAATTCAATTTCACTGAGTCTATGTTGGAGACAGCGGGGAAGTCGTTACGCCATTCGTGCAGGTCGGAACTTACCCGACAAGGAATTTCGCTACCTTAGGACCGTTATAGTTACGGCCGCCGTTTACTGGGGCTTCGATTCAAAGCTTGCACCTCTCCTCTTAACCTTCCAGCACCGGGCAGGCGTCAGACCCTATACGTCGTCTTGCGACTTCGCAGAGCCCTGTGTTTTTGATAAACAGTCGCTACCCCCTGGTCTGTGCCACCCCACAATACTTGCGTACCATGGGGTCACGCTTCTTCCGAAGTTACGCGTGCAATTTGCCGAGTTCCTTCAACATAGTTCTCTCAAGCGCCTTGGTATACTCTACCTGACCACCTGTGTCGGTTTCGGGTACGGTCTATACGGTGGAGCTATTTCCTGGAACCGCGTCCCTGCAAGATCAATCCAATAAGACCTCACAAGTTGAGCAATCCGTCACTACCACCAGGCCCACGAATATTAACGTGGTTCCCATCGACTACGCGTGTCCGCCTCGTCTTAGGGGCCGGCTAACCCTGCTCAGATTAACTTTAAGCAGGAACCCTTGGTCTTTCGGCGAGAGGGTCTCTCACCCTCTTTATCGTTACTCATGTCAACATTCGCACTTCCGATACCTCCAGGAGCCCTCACGGGTCTCCCTTCATCAGCTTACGGAACGCTCCGCTACCACGTGTCTTGCGACACATCCTCAGCTTCGGTGCATGGCTTCAGCCCCGTTACATTTTCGGCGCAAAGACCCTTATTTAGACCAGTGAGCTGTTACGCTTTCTTTAAATGATGGCTGCTTCTAAGCCAACATCCTGGTTGTTTTGGGATCCTCACATCCTTTCCCACTTAGCCATGACTTGGGGACCTTAGCTGGAGGTTAGGGTTGTTGCCCTTTTCACGACGGACGTTAGCACCCGCCGTGTGTCTGCCGACTAGTACTCCTGGGTATTCGGAGTTTGGTTAGGATCAGTAAGACGGTGAGTCCCCATAGCCCATCCAGTGCTCTACCCCCCAGGGTATTCGGTCGACGCTCTACCTAAATAGATTTCGCGGAGAACCAGCTATTTCCGAGTTTGATTGGCCTTTCACCCCTAGCCACAAGTCATCCCAATCTATTGCAACAGATGCGGGTTCGGTCCTCCAGTTGGTGTTACCCAACCTTCAACCTGCTCATGGCTAGATCACTCGGTTTCGGGTCTAATGCAACAAACTAAATCGCCCTATTCAGACTCGCTTTCGCTTCGCCTACACCTACCGGCTTAAGCTTGCTTGTTACACTAAGTCGTTGACCCATTATACAAAAGGTACGCCGTCACCCTTGCGGGCTCCGACTGTTTGTAGGCATCCGGTTTCAGGTTCTATTTCACTCCCCTTGTCGGGGTGCTTTTCACCTTTCCCTCACGGTACTTGTTCGCTATCGGTCATGCACGAGTACTTAGGCTTGGAGAGTGGTCTCCCCATGTTCAGACAGGATTTCTCGTGTCCCGCCCTACTCTAGGACAATCATGCTATCTACGCGTACGGGGCTGTCACCCGCTACGGCCAAACTTTCCAGATTGTTCCGCTTTAAACACAATTGCCACTGGCCTGGTCCGCGTTCGCTCGCCACTACTTGCGGAGTCTCGGTTGATGTCCTTTCCTGCAGGTACTTAGATGTTTCAGTTCCCTGCGTTCGCTTCTTACACCCTATTTTATTCAGGTGCAGATACCTTATCACAATGCTTGGAAACCTAAGCCGTACCGAAGCACAACTTAGATTTTCCAAGCATTTAAGGTGGGTTGCCCCATTCGGAGATCCATGGATCAAAGCTTATTCGCAGCTCCCCACGGCTTTTCGCAGCGTATCACGTCCTTCATCGCCTGTGCATGCCAAGGCATCCACCAAATGCCCTTACGACACTTAATCGTTCTCATTGCCAATGCTCATCAGTTAGCTAAAGCATTCCCAGAGGAATGCGAAAGCAGCACGGTTACCTTTTACAACCGCGCCATCTCATGATGCCATCGACGTGTTCGATCCGGTCCCTTTATTGGAGCTACGCCGAGCAGCTCGCTTGGGCCGGATCTTTAAGACCAGCTTCTCGAGATTAAATCCGGTACCGCGCGGTCAGGCAACGGTAATCAGACCAACCATCAGACAGCACCCGAAGGCACCGAACAATGGTCAATCCTCATGACAAGCTTCCCTCCTACCTCCAGTCCCTCCACCAGATCCGGCCGACTAAGCCATCCTTGGTTTCAACAGAACTGGGCTCGGACATCTCGCGCAATCCATAGGATTGTGCAAAACACCTGGAAGCCTCCAGATCAATCTTCTCTTCACGATATATGCAGAAC
>UBOA01000044.1:0-1050 GCA_900466985.1 Hyphomicrobiales bacterium | reverse complement strand
TAGAGCGGATCATTGCTTATCGGAATCGGTGCGCGATTCCCAAATCGGCAGATTTGTGATTCATCATGGATGCTGGAATGGAGGCCAGCATCCATGACACGACCCTATTCGAATGATCTTCGTGAGCGCGTCGTTGCAGCGGTTGTGGACGGTCAGAGCTGCCGGGTGGTGGCGGAGCGGTTCGACATAGCTGTCTCATCCGTGGTGAAGTGGTCGCAGCGTTATCGGACCACCGGTAGTGTGTCGCCCGGCAAGATGGGCGGCCATCGCCGACGTGTGCTGGAGCCGCACCGCGCCTTCATCGTCGAGCAGATCGAGCAGACATCACATCTGACGCTACATCGGCTGAAGGATGAGTTGGCCGCCCGCGGCGTGAGCGTCTCCCACAATGCCATCTGGCAGTTCATGCGCCGCGAGGGCTTGAGCTTTAAAAAAACGCTGTTCGCCCTTGAGCAGGGCCGCGTCGACATTGCCCGGCGCAGAGCCCGCTGGAAAGCCTGGCAAGACCGCTTCGATCCGAAGCGGCTCGTCTTCATCGACGAGACCTGGATCCGCACCAACATGGCGCCGTTACGCGGCTGGGGGCCGAGGGGCAAAAGATTGCGCGGCTTTGCCCCGCATGGCCGCTGGCGCACCCTGACCTTCCTCGGCGCCCTACGCTGCGACAAGCTCACTGCGCCCTGCGTCTTCGACGGTCCCATTAATGGCGAATGCTTCCACGCCTATGTCCGCCAGCAGTTGATCCCGACCCTCAAACCTGGCGACATCGTCATCCTCGATAATCTCGGCTCTCACAAAGCCAAGGCCATCCGCGATGCCATCAGGGCCGTCGGCGCCAGGCTATGGTTCCTGCCGAAATATTCCCCCGACCTTAATCCGATCGAGCAAGCCTTCGCCAAGATCAAGCACTGGATGCGCCACGCCCAAAAGCGAACCATCGAGGAAACGTGGCGCCATCTGGGCTTACTCGCCGACACCATAAAGCCAGAGGAATGCGCCAACTACTTCTCAAATGCCGGCTACGCTTCCGTCAAAACATGAAAGGCTCTA
>UBOA01000015.1:0-163142 GCA_900466985.1 Hyphomicrobiales bacterium | reverse complement strand
ATGGCAATGGGGGGGGGAATGGCAATGGCGGGGGCAACGGGAACGGCGGGGGGAATGGTAACGGGAATAGCGGCGGCAGGTCCAATAGCAGTAGTAGTACTAGCACCACGACCGGGCCAGGCTCGACAGGCGATGTCGATGATGCGGACAGTTCGGTGATGGAGGTTCGGCACCGCGACGGAATGAGCGAACTCATTCGGAACGGCCGCTACATCATGAAAGACGCGAGGGGGCGCACCATCGTCAATCGGCGCGCAACGTCAGCCGATGAGACGCGCCTTGAATCCTTTAGTCACTAATCGTTCCGTCCGTCGGTGGCATCGCGTAGTGCGATCGCTGCTTCCGTTCGGTTGGCGACACCGAGCTTAGCCATGATCTGCGTCATGTGATGCTTGACGGTCTTCTCGTGAAGATCGAGCTTCCTTGCGACATGCTTGTTGCTCAGGCCCGAAGCGACCAGTTGCAGGACCTGCTGTTCACGTGTGGTCAGTGCCTCGAGCGCTGAAGTCTTCTTCGGAACGGGTGAGGAGCGACTGGAAAGCAAACGTGCCGACAGCGCAGGGGCGACATAGCTTTCGCCGGCTGCCACGCTCCGGATGATCTCCGCGAGGGCCCTTGAGCCGACCCCTTTCAACACATAACCCTTCGCACCGCTGTTCAAGGCGGCCGTGACGTCGTCGCTGGATTCGGAAACCGTGAGCATGACAATCTTTTGCGACGGTACGGTTTCCAGGATGGGGGAGATCGCATTCAACCCGCCGCCAGGCATCGAAATGTCCATAAGCAGGACATCGGGCTGAAGGGTTTCGGCGACCTTGATCGCATCGTCCTTCGTGCTTCCTTCCGCGACGATTTGAAATCCGTCGATTTCGGACAGGCTTCGGGTTACCCCCTCCCTGAACAATGGGTGGTCATCGATGACGGCGACGCGAATTCCTGCTGTCATGTCTGGGCAATCTCCTCGCTGCTGAGCGACATGCTGACTATGGTACCTTGTGCGGACGATCGGAGCTGGAAGGTGCCGCCCAGGCTTTCAATCCGCTCTCTTAGTCCCGCAAGGCCGAGGCTAGTGGGGCCCACGTCGTTGGGGTCAAAACCGGTGCCGCCGTCGGAAACCTCAATGCTGATGCGGTCACCTTCCATGCGCTGTACCACGCGTTGCTCCTTGCCGCCGCCGTGACGGTAGCCGTTGTTCAACCCTTCCTGCACAAAACGGTATATGCAGATCTTGGCGGAGGTCGAAAGATGCTCGGGCGCTTCCGACACCGACAGGTCAACGCTTGATCCGGTTCGCTGTTCATGCGCACGGACACCGCGCTCCATTATTTCCGTTAGGCTCGCGGCCTCGATCTGCGGCAGCACAAGACCACTGCAGATCGTCCTGATCTCATGCATGGCCTCGTCAAGGCTTGCCTTGATGGCTGTAATTTCGCGCTCCCGCAGGGATGCGGGTGTCGCTGGATCCAGCAGCGCACTACTGTCCAGGCGGAGCGAGGCAAAGGCGACGAGTTGCGCCGGTCCGTCATGCAGGTCGGCGCCAATGCGCCGCAAATGGCTTTCGTTCAAGGCGGTGGCGCGTTGGGACGCTCGCTGAACGCGCTGCCGCAGTGCTTGGTTCTGAGACAATAGCGCTGAAAGGTCGTCGACGCGGCGCCTTAGCGCATGCCGCTGATCCTCGATGGTTCGGCTGCCTCTCAAGACGATCGCAGACAGCACGATGAAAAAGGCAAGCGTGAAGGCCGCGACAGCCATCCAGCTGTGCAACCGGGCCTCGTTGAGGCTCCGCTCGAAATCATTGGCTATCTCATAAAACTCGGAGACAGCGACGACCTGGCCAGACCATGGCTGAAGAACGGGATTGTAGATCTCAAGCAGAGGTTTGCCGCTTGCCCGCTCGACATGGTCCTCCGCATCTTCCAGGCGATTGAACTGAGCGACCATCTTGCCGGAGAAGGCCGCCTTGAGGTCGTCGTTCAACTCGAAGCGCTTTCCTTGCATGCTTTTATCGTTCGAATAGAGAACCGTGCCGTCGGCGCGCCAGAGCCGGAAGGATATCAGGCGGTTTCCAAGCGCGCCCTGCTCCAGCGTCTCGTCGAGCGCACGGGAGACGGTATCGTCGAGTTCTTGGGCCGCGAGCATGTCAGGCAGAAGGGGGGCGATCACACTGTCGACGTAGAGCGCGGTCGATGCCGCCGAATTGCGGGTTACTGCGTCTTCAATCAGACTGCTTACGAATGCGCCGACCAAGACCATCGCCACCAGCGACACAGCGCCTCCCGTGAGGAGGAACTGCCTAGCCAGCGATTGCGAATTCCATCGTTTTATGAGTTTACGGGGCCGCACGAGATGTCTCGGGATCGGCCGCCCAGGTTTTGCGGCGGCACTTCAGTTTATTTCGATTGTAACCTAGCTCCATCCAGCGACGGGTCAAACGATATCGCCTCACAGCCCCCAAGTTTCGGACCTTTGGTCTGTAAAGGATGGGACCTAGGTCCTAACTGACGAAGCAAAGGTCTGACCTCCATGGAGCCAACGTGGGACGCGGGCTATCGTCTTTGTGATTTGAAACGCGGCGTGCCCGCGTCAGGCCGGAAAGCTGGCTTCTTGCCCGCCGCTTGGAGCCAGGCTTTCCGGCCTTACGAACAAAAATACACCGCAAAGCGGTTTTGGACCGGAGGTTGATATGAGTATTTCCAGCATTCTTGGGCGCAGTGTTATTGCGTTGACAATCGCGGTTGCACCCGCAGGTGGCGCTTTCATGGGCTTAGAGGGCATCGCCTATGCAAAGGGCGGTAATGGGAACGGCAATTCCGGAGGGGGCAACGGCAACGGCGGCGGCAACGGAAACGGAAACGGGGGCGGCAATGGTGGCGGGGGCAACCACGCCGGCGGCAGTTCCGATCACGGCAAGAAGTCCGACGCCGTTGGCTCACACGGCTCGCTTGCAAAGAGCAAGGCCGACAACAGCAATGGTCGCCCGACGTTGAAGTCATTCTTCACACACGAGAAGAAGTCGGCAACGACGACGAGGACCAAGGCCGCCACGACGACCAACACGAAGGCAGCCAAATCAGACTTCGCGGGCCTGAACTCGCTAAACAGAAACTACCACGCCTACATGCATTCCAACGATCCGCGAATGGCGGCGGTTTCGGCCTATGTGATGGCCTATGCAGAGTTCGAGGCCGAGAATGGGCCTGATGCCATCCCTACGGACCCGGCTCTTAGCGACGAAGCCCTGCGCGACGCGCTTTCGAGCTTTACCAAGGGGGGCGAAGTGAGCGACGGAGCTCTTGAAAGAGCAAAGGACATCTTGGGAGTGGGCCCGGCCGTTGGCAAGATTGATCAGGTTCGGGATACTCTCCCCGTGGAAGAGCCCGCGCCGGAGCCGGTCGCAAGCGCGCCGGTGGAGGATGAAACGCCGCCGGTGACTGTCATCGTCGAGCAGCCGTAAGGCTTTTGAGAACTCGGCCACCGCACGGACGCGACGCGCGGTGGCCCGACAATGCCCGTTGTGCAAGCGATGGCTTCGCCAACAGACTCGAAGAGCGCGACAAGAATCGTTTCAAGCCCCGGGGCGTCGCCAACTTCCTAGGATGACCCAAGAAGCAACAGCGCTTTCTGAACCTTCACGTTCTTTGATCCGGAACGCTCGTGTCGCCATACGAGTCCCGCCCCCTCAGCGACCAACCCGCCTGGGTCTGTTTCCCCCTTAAGTTTTTTCTCACGCAAGTCGACGGCCCCCGCCGCTCGATACAGCAGGGCGAAGCGCTCTGCCGTATGCGCCGCCGCCGTGAGCCGACTACATAAGGCATCCCGCAACGGATTTGCCGAATCTCGCGAATCGAGCTAGTTCTCTAACTACGCAAAAAGGGCGAAGTATCGCTATAGAGCGAAACAATTATTGAGTTAGCGGTTCATCAACCATATCGGCGCTTAGGCTATTGAAACGAACTGAGGAAAGAATCGTGAATCGGCACTTAAGCAGCCTCGACTTCATGCAGAGCTTTTCCACGAAATTGGAGCTCGCTCTGCAAAATCTTTCGATGGCGCAGTATCCCCCGGATGCGCGCCGCGAGATGCGGAAATTCTCCTCGTCGGAAGTCGCAGCGCTCCTGGATGTCTCGGAAGCCTATATCAGGCAGATAGTTCTGAAGGACAAGGGTCCCTCGCCCGAGACCACGTCGAATGGCCGTCGTATGTACACGCTCGAGCAGATTCTCGAGCTGCGGCTGATGTTGGCCGGAAAGGGACGCAAGAAGTGGATGAACCCTCGCCGTGTCGAGGGTGAGGAATGCCAGATCATTGCGGTCACCAACTTCAAGGGCGGCTCCAGCAAGACATCCACGACCATTCATCTTGGCCACTACCTGGCGCTCAAGGGCTACCGGGTATTGGCGGTCGATCTCGATCCGCAAGCGTCGCTTACCAGCCTGCACGGCGCGCTTCCCGATTTCGATCCGCGCGAGGACGAAACGCTCTATGCGGCCATTCGCTTCTCGGACCCCAAGCCGACGAAATCGCTGGTCCACAACACGCATATTGCCGGCTTCGACGTGATCTGTGCCGGGCTTGACCTGACGGAGTTTGAAACCGCCGTCGCCCTTGAGATGCGCAAGAATGGGGGCACGAGCTTCCTTCTGCGGGTATCGCAGGCACTCGAGCAGGTTGCGGATGACTATGACGTTATCCTGATGGATTCGGCGCCCTCGCTGAACTTCCTGACGCTCTCGTCGCTGACGGCTGCCACCGGCGTCATCATACCGGTCCCGGCGCACATGCTGGACGTCGACTCGACGGGGAAATTCCTTGAACTCGCCTCGTCCTACATGCAGATCCTGAGCGAGATGGGGAGCTCGGCGCAGTGGGATTTCGCGAAGTTCCTCGTGACGAAATTCGAAGCCAACGACCACCCGCAGGCCAACATGACGGCGTTGATGCGACAGGTCTTCGGTGAAGACCTGCTGTTGAACATGGTGACGAAGTCAACCGCGGTTGCTGATGCGTTGACGTGGAAGCAGAGCCTCTACGAGGTGCAGCGCTCACGCTTTTCGGCGCCGAAGACCTATGACCGCGCAATGGAGTCGATCAACGCGGCCAATGCCGAGATCGAGAAATTGCTTTGGGCAGCATGGGGGCGCGAATGAGCCGCAAAGATTCGCGTGGCATGTTCGCCAATGTGCTCGGCCAGCTCGAGCAACCAACGACAGCGCCAGCCGCCAAGCCGACGACATCTCCACACCTTCTCAAGGTCGCGGCAGGCGTCAGGCAGATACAGGAAAAGGGCGAGGTTCTCGACAGGCTTCTCAAGGACGGCGACCATATCGTCGAGGTCGATCCTAATGACGTCGCCCCCTCCTCCATCCCGGATCGCTTCGATGGCGCCTATGACGATGCAGCCATCGAAGAAATTGCGACGTCCATCAAGGAGCGCGGGCAGATTGTCCCCGGCTTGATAAGGCCGCACAAGGGCGATGGGCTGCCATACCAGATCGTGTTTGGCCGGCGCCGATTGGCTGCAGTCAAGACGCTTGGGCTGAAGTTCCGGGCCATTGTGCGCGAACTCAGCGACGAAGAGGCAATCGTCTTCCAGGGCGAAGAAAACGCGAACCGGAATGACCTGTCCTTTATCGAGAAGTGCGCATTCGCACTGTCACAGGAGCAGGCTGGCTATCGGCGCGACGTGATCTGTGCATCGCTGGCGACAGGAAAGTCGCACGTGTCGGAGATGCTGCGGATCGCGACGGCCATCCCCCGGGATGTTCTGCTTGCGATCGGCGCCTCGCCGGAAATCGGCCGTCGCCGATGGATCGATTTTGCGGAGGCCTTTGCCAAGCGCCAGGATGGTGCGGTGCGCATCAAGCAGTCGCTGGGAGAAGGCAATGTCGTCGCCGGGAAAGACCGGTTTGCTATCGCTCTCGGCGCGCTGAAGGCTGAGGCTGCGCCGGCGGCTCCGCAGCCTGCCGTGACGGAGATACGAGCAAATGGCTTTCTCCTGGCGACCGTCAGCTACGCGAAGACCGGCCCCAAGATCAGCTTCACAAAGGCTGTTCCGGCAAGTTTCGTCGACTTCTTGAACGATCGCATGGAGGCGCTTCACAGCGAATTCGTGCAGTCAACACAACGCAAAAGCAAAGGATAGCGCCGCAAAAGAAAAAAGCTCCCGAACGTTGCCGTAACGGAAGCCCTTCTCATAGGTTAGCAGCTAGAGAATCGCATTTCCGAGAATCCCTGTCAAGTGTGGGCACCAATCTGGTGAGTGGATTTCTTTTGCCTTCAGCAAGGTGAAGGTGATGGAAACAGGAAATGTGACGACGCCCTTTGGGCAGCGTCCGATGACGCTTGGCATGCTCGCCAGCCAGAAGGCGGCGAGCGAGCTTCAGGCTGATCAATCGGTCGACAAGTGGAAAATCTACAGGTCCCTGTGCGCGGCCAAGCCTTTGCTTGGCGTGACGGATCGCGCGCTTGCAGTGCTCAATGCGTTGCTCAGCTTTTATCCGAAGAATGTCCTATCGGAGGAAAACGGCCTCGTCGTCTTTCCGTCGAACGAACAGCTCTCGCTGCGCTCGCACGGCATGGCGGAGCAGACGATCCGCCGCCACCTGGCGGTCCTGGTCGAGGCGGGGCTGATCATCCGCAAGGATAGCCCAAACGGCAAACGCTATGCCCGTAGGGCGAAAGAGGGCGAACTCGCAGAGGCATTCGGCTTTTCACTGGCGCCGCTGATCGTGCGCGCCGAGGAAATCGAACGCTTGGCAGCGGAGGTAGCGGCCGAGCGGCTGCATGTGCAGCGACTGCGTGAGCAACTCAGCCTTTGCCGCCGGGACGTCGCCAAGCTGATTGAGACCGCGATGGATGAGCAGCTGGCGGGTGATTGGGAAACTGCCTTCGCCTATTTCAGGGAGTTGGTAGACGCCATACCGCGCACGCCGACGGCCGAGCAGCTGGCGACGGCACTCGAGACTATGGAGACTCTGCGTGACGACATCACTAATAGACTGGAAACATTCCTTAAAGCAGAAAAAACAGGCGGCAATCCCGCTCAAGATGAGCGGCACATACATAATTCAAACCCCGACTCTACATTTGATCTTGAACCAGCTTTAGAAACAAAGCAGGGGGCAAACTCGGCATCCACGATTGAGCCGCCCACCGTAACGCTGAGGCAGAGGCAGAAACAGAAACGTGACGACCGAAGCGCGGCCGCAATTCAAAGTCAGGCGGCCAACGATAGTCCGGGCCTGAAATCCTTCCCTCTTGGATTGGTCCTGCAGGCCTGCCCCGACATGGTGAGCTACGGCCCAGGCGGTTCGATCGCAAATTGGCGAGACATGATGGCGGCTGCGGTCGTTGTCCGAGGGATGCTAGGTGTTAGCGCGTCGGCCTACGAAGAGGCGGCGGACATTATGGGGCCGGAGAACGCGGCGACAGTCATGGCGTGCATCCTTGAACGCGGCGGCCATATCAACTCGGCCGGCGGTTACCTGCGAGACCTGACCCGTCGCGCGGAAAAAGGTGAGTTCTCGATCGGTCCGATGTTGATGTCGCTTGTGCGTGCGCGCGGCGGCGGAACACGGCGGGCTGGATAGTGCTTTCGCTGGTTGTGCCAATATCGCAGGCTGAGTTGTCTTACTGCGGGTGCTGCGAGCAAATCACGGAAATCTGCCGAGGGCGGCGGATTGGTCCGGTCGGAAATCGCGTCGTTGCCAAAGTCGCCGCGATTTCCTGGTTCGACTGTCAGGCGTCTGATCTAATCACGTGAACCTGTCGCGGCAGCGACGACAGTACTTCCGGCCCATCGGCGCGAAGGATAATGATGTCCTCGAGCCGAATGCCGAAACGGCCTCGCAGATAGATGCCGGCTCGATCGAGAAGAGCATCCCCTCTTCAAGGATCGTGTCGGAAGTGGCCGTGACGTAGGGCGGCTCATGACCGTCAATGCCTACGGCGTGACCGGTGCGGTGGACGAAGTACTCGTCCTTGGCCCGCGCCCGAAATTACCTTGCGAGCAGAAAAGTCCGCCTCATTTGCCAGAACGCCTGGCTTGGCGGCGTTGAGTGCAGCCTGCAACCGCAGTTTCGACGATCGCGCGAATTTCTCAATCAAAGTCTGGAAATTTCCGGCTACCCAACTGCACCTGCGACTGAACGGCACAGCGGCAATAACATATATTGTAAATATATCTTATGGCGGCTACGTCATCTGTGTCGACGGAACAACTTTTGGAGACCATGATGACGCAAATACTGACCGAGACCACGAAGGCAATTGTCCGCGCGACAGCGCCTGCCCTCGCAAGTCACGGCACCGAGATTACGGCGGCCATGTATAAGCGGCTGTTTGAAAATGCAGAGGTCCGCAACCTTTTTAATCAGTCGAACCAGGGAGAAGGCGGGCGCCAGACGAAGGCGCTAGCCCAGGCAATCCTTGCTTACGCCCAGAACATCGACAACCTAGTCGTACTCACCGCCGCTGTGGAGCGGATCGCACAGAAGCACGTCGGCTTGCACATCCGACCTGAGCACTATCCCCATGTCGCGACAGCACTGCTTAGTGCAATCAAGGACGTTCTCGGCGAAGCGGCGACGGATGACATCCTCAATGGTTGGGGCGAAGCCTTTTGGTTTTTGGCGAACATTCTGATCGAGCGTGAGAAGCAGATTTACATTGGTCTGCAATCGTCCGAAGGCGGCTGGAATGGTTGGCGGCAGTTTACCGTCGTGTCAAAACGTCGCGAGAGCGACATCATCACGTCGTTCGTGCTGCGACCGGTTGATGGTCAGGCGGTGATCAACCATCGGCCTGGTCAATATCTGACATTCCGGTTCGATATTCCGGGTCTTCCTCCGCAGCATCGGAACTACAGCATTTCTTCCGCTCCCAATGGCGAGAGCTACCGTATCTCGGTCAAGCGAGAGACGCACGGGCTGGTATCAAGGTTCCTTCATGACCAGATTGAGGAAGGCGCGGTCATCGAGGTTGCCCCTCCTACGGGAGACTTCCATTTGCCGGCTGGGCAGGAAAGGCCTGTCGTCTTGCTGAGTGGCGGCGTCGGTCTGACGCCGATGGTAAGCATGCTCGAGACCGTTGCAAACGTCGGACGGCACGTTCCCGTACACTATGTCCACGGTGCCGAAAACGGGCGTGTCCATGCGATGGGATCGCATGTTCGCGATATTGCCAGAGACCGGCAGCATCTGAAGACGACAATCTTCTATGGCAGTCCGCATGAGCAGGATGAGAAGGGTGTTCACTTCGATCACGATGGTTTCATTACGGTTGAATGGCTGGCCAGGAATACGCCGATTGCGGACGCCGACTTCTATCTCTGCGGCCCGCGGCCCTTCCTCGCAGTCTTTGTGAACGGGCTCGCGAAAGCCGGTGTCCCGCAGGACCGCATTCACTACGAGTTCTTCGGCCCGGCCGATGAACTCGCTGCCGCATAAGCGTTTGGCACGGCAAGGCGACCCGCAGCGGCCGCCTTGCTAATTGATTCATCGTGGGAGTATCTTTGTGTTGATGTCTACGACTTTTCGCGAAGGATCTGCAGATGCGTTTGACCGTCTATTCCGACTACGCGTTGCGGCTGATGATGTATCTTGCGCTCAAGGGAGAGCGGCTGTCGACGATTGCGGAAATCGCCGAAGCCTATGATATCTCAAAGGCGCACCTGATGAAGATCACCCACGAGCTCGGGCAAAAGGGCCTGATCGATACGGTGCGTGGTCGTCAGGGCGGCATGCGGCTTGCGCGCGGCGCTGAGCAGATCGGCGTCGGCGAGATCGTTCGAGCCTGCGAACCTGATTTCGCGATCGTACCCTGTATGGAGAATAGCGCCGAGATCGTCTGTGCCGTGCAGCCTGCCTGCGTGTTGAAGAGAGCGCTCGCCTCGGCGGCTGCGGCATTTCTCGATGTACTTGACGGCTACACGCTCGCGGACCTCACGAGGCCCGCCGTGCCATTGCGCGGTCTGCTTGCACTGCCGGAGCCGGACGCCCACGCAGGGCATCCGGCATAGGAGTCGGATTTCCGAGATCAAGGCTTACGCGGGGCGGCCGTGGATGGGTTCGGCGCGATGCCAGTTCTCCAAAATGCGACCATCGGTGTGCGTCTGCTTGGCCCAGCGGATACCGTTGGAGATGACCTTGTGCACGGTCTTGTCGTGGTAGATCGGATAGGTCTCATGTCCGGGGCTGAAGAAGAAGATGCGGCCGCGACCACGTTGCCATGTGCAGCCGCTGCGGAAAACCTCGCCGCCGGAATACCAGGAGATGAAGACCAGCTCGTCGGGCTGCGGAATGTCAAAGGGTTCGCCATACATCTCTGAGGCGTTGACCTCGAAATAGGGAGGCAGTCCTTCGGCGATCGGGTGGGCGGGATTGACGACCCAGACCCGCTCGAGATCACCTTGCGGCGTTTCGCGCCAGGAGAGATTGGCGTTGGTGCCCATCAATCGGCGAAATAGCTTCGAATGATGACCGGAATGCAGGACGAGAAGGCCCATCCCCTTGAGCACCCGCTGCTGCACACGATCGATCAGACCCTCGCTCACGTCCTCATGCGCCATGTGACCCCACCACAACAGGACATCGGTGTCATTGAGCAGGGAATCGGGGAGACCTTCATGCGGATCGTCGAGTGTGCCGCGGCGGATTTCGAAATCCGGGCTGGCGATGCCGGCCGCAATCGCGCCGTCGATCCGATCGGGGTAGATCTGCTGGACCTCCTCATGCAGTTGTTCGTGGCGGCCTTCGTTCCAGATGGTGACCTTGATTGTCATGGTATCCTCGATGTTATGTAGCTTGAGCCGGACGGATAACCCGACCGGCGGAATCGAACAGGTGGCAAGCGGAAGTGTCTGCTGTGAGCGACACGCGATCACCCGGCCTCAGGGCGATGTCGCCTTCGGCACGGACAACGATCGGCTGCTCCAGTGAGCCAACGGTCATGTAGGTTTCGACGCCGAGACGCTCGACGATCATGACCTCTGCCGAGAAGTCGCCCTGACCGTCTGCTACGATCTTCAGGTGCTCCGGCCGGATGCCGAGCATTACCTGGCCCTGTGGGACAATCCCGCCGGCGTCGGGCAGGTCGAGCGATAGACCGAGCGGACCCTGGGCATGGAGCCTGTCGGCGACCGGCTTCGTGATCGACACCGAAATGGTGTTCATCTTCGGGGAACCGATGAAGGTGGCGACGAACTCGTTGTCCGGCTGGTGGTAAAGCGTCATCGGCGCCCCCTGCTGGGCAACCACTCCCTTGTTGAGGATGACGATGCGGTCGGCCATGGTCATGGCCTCGACCTGATCATGCGTCACATAGACGACCGTCGCCTTGAGTTCGCGATGCAGGCGCTGCAGTTCGGCTCGCATCTGGACGCGCAAGGCGGAATCGAGATTGGACAGAGGTTCGTCGAAAAGGATCAGCGACGGCTTCTTGATGATGGCGCGGCCGATGGCGACGCGCTGTCGCTGACCGCCGGACAGGGCGGCGGGACGACGATCGAGATAGTCTGTCAGCTGCAGGATCTCGGCGACAGCTTCGACCTGCCGGCGGATTTCCGCTGCCGGTACTTTCTTCAGGCTGAGCGAGAAGCCGATATTCTCGGCGACAGTCATGTGCGGATAGAGCGCGTAGGACTGGAAGACCATGGCAATACCGCGCTTATCGGGCGGGACATCGTTGATGCGCTTGCCATTGAGGATGAGATCGCCGTCGTCGATTCCCTCAAGCCCGGCAATCATTCGCAGCAAGGTCGACTTGCCGCAGCCCGATGGGCCGACGAATACCGCGAACTCGCCGTCTTCCACAGTGATATCGACACCCTTGATGACCTCCAATGCACCGTAGAATTTGCGAACGTTCCTGAGATTGATCATCGTAGAGCTCTTTCTGGTGTCAGCCTTTGACGCCGCCGGCAAATGTCTGCACGAGGAAGCGGCGCGCAAAGCCGAAGGCGATCACGGCGGGCAGGAGATAGATGAAGGCAAGCGCGGCAAGCAGCCCGTAGTCGATCTCGTTGATGCGGAGGAATGCGCGAAACAGACCGAGCGGAAGTGTCTGCAATTCTGGCGAGGAGAGGAAGATCAGCGGCAGCAGGAAATCGCCCCAGGCTGACATGAAGGCAAAGAGCCCCGCGGCCGCAAGCCCCGGCAGTGCCAGCGGGACGAGCACGCGGCGGATGCGCTGGACGAGGGTTGCGCCGTCCATCAGTGCCGCCTCTTCATAATCGCGCGGCAGGCCGTCGAAGAAAGTCTTCATGATCCACAGCGCAAGGGGCAACTGCATCGTCGCAAGCACGAGGATCAAGCCGAGGTAGCCATCGATGAAACCGACCCAGCGCATGATTGGCCGAGCGTATTCGCCAAAGATCGGCCGCAGGATCGCGCCTTCGACATTGTTCAGGGTCAGCAGGATCTTGTAGAGCGGAACGACGAGCGCCGTCGGCGGCAGAACGCGGATCAATAGGATGGCGTAAAGAAACGGCAGCTTCCACCACGCCCTGGTGCGCGAGAGAGCATAGCCGCCGAGACCGGCGAGCACCATGACCAGCACGGTTGCGCTCCCGACCACGAAGAGCGAGTTGAAGAGCCATTTTGCGCCGTCTTCCTTGGTGAAGACACGCAGGTAGTTGGCGAAGGTCCATTGCTCGGGCCAGCGAAGGAACAATTGGGCGTTGCCATCGAAGGATGCGAGAAGCACCCAGAAGAAGGGAACGGCGCAGAAGATCGAGATCAGCGACAGGGTTGCATAGGCAAGCAGATCAGATCGGGTCTTGTTGGCGTTTTCGCTCGGGGAGATCACAGCCATGTCAGACCTCAACCTTCATGGCTCTGACATAGCCGATGCCAAGCACCAACGAGATCAGCAGTGCGACCACGGCCACCGCCGCACCATAGCCGAGTTGGAAGGCATTGAAGGACTGGTTGTAGATATAGATGCTGATCAGCTCCGTCGCTCCGCCCGGACCGCCGCGGGTCAGCGCATAGACGAGAGCGAAGACGGCGATGGTCGAAACGGCCGAGATCAACATGTAGAGCAGGATTGTCGGCATCATCAGCGGCAGGGTGATGCGGCGAAACATCTGCGAAGGGGTTGCGCCATCCATCCGGGCAGCTTCGTAGATCTCATTGGGGATGGTGCTGAGGCCGGCGGTCAAAAGGATCATCGCCGTGGCAATCCCGCGCCAGGCGTTGACGATGATGATCATCGAAAGCGGAAAAACCTGCAGCCAGTCCGCTGGGGTCACGCCGAAGAAGCTGACGATCCGACTGAGTGTCGCCTGCTCTCCTCCGGCCAGCATGGAGATCCACATGAAGCCGGCAACCACCTCTGGCGCGGCATTCGGCAGAAGAATGATCGATGAGAAGAGCCGGCGAAAATGGATGCGGCGACGAAGCGCCATCGCGGAAACCAGACCGAGCACGAACTGGCCGATCACCGCCGAGCCGACGACAAACAGGAAGGTGACAAGCAGGGCGTTCCAGAATTTCGCGTCGTTGAACAGCCTCGTATAGTTGCGAATGCCGACAAAGCGCGGCCGCAGCGCGGCGGCACCCGTCAAGGCTTCGTTGGTGAAGCTCAGATAGACGGAGTAAAGCGCGGGATAGATTACAAAGGCCAGAAGCAGCGCAAGTGACGGCAACAGGATCAGAAGAAGCTGCCGTTCGGCGCGCTTTTCGTGGGCGTTTCTGGCCATGGAAAGCTCGATAGCTCGTTCGAAGGAAACTTGGAGACGCGGGCAGGCCACGTCTCCGTTACATTGATCGGTAAGTATACGCTTACTTTACGACCTCATCACCAAGGGTTTCCTTGACGTAATCGACAAGGATCTTCTGGGCACCGGCAGCGTCGGTTTCCTTGCGCAGCAGCGCTTCGGTGGCGCGTGCGACACCTTCGGCAACCGTGCCGAAGCCGGAAGCCTGCTTGAGGAACGTGCCGTTTTCGGCCGCCGCATGGATCGGAACAAGTTCCGTCAACTTCTGGAAGTCGGCATTCTTCGCGGCATCCTTGCTGGACGGGATGTTGCCGATGCGGGCGGCATAGGAAACCTGCGTCTCGACCGAACCGATCTCCATCAGTGCTTTCTTTGCAAGTTCGACATTGGCGGACTTCGAGTTGACGGCCCATGGAGCTGCCAGGTTGGCGAGCACATACTGGCCACCGGTTTGGCCGGGAACAGTCCAGGTGCCGACGACCTTGGTCACCTCAGGAATCGGGTTCTTGCTTTCGCGACCCCAGTCGAAAATGTAGCACCAGGAACCGCAGGTGGTTGCGGCCAGTTTGCCGGCCGGGAACATCTGATACTTCGGCACAACCCACGGCTCTGGACCGAGCAGCGGCTGGGTCGGCATCAGGTCGTTGTCGATCAGTTGCTTGTAGACATCAAAGACATCCTTGATGCCTTCGCCGTTCAGATCAAGCTTGCCGTTGGCGTCGACGAGTTGCGGCGTTTTGGAGCCGACGACGAGGTGCTGGAAGCCCTCATCGAAGGCACCGCTGCCCCAGGAAACGCCGGCGGGGAAAAGCAGACCATAGGCGCCAGTCTTCTTCTTGATTTCCGCGGCGCGTTCGAGCAGTTCTTTCCAGGTCTTCGGCTGCTCGGTCGAGACGCCGGCTTTATCGAGAACATCCTTGCGGTAGTAAATTTCCTGAATGCCGAGCATGAACGGCATGACATAGGTTTCGCCATCCGGGCTGACTGCCAGCTGCTTGGCGACGTCGTAGAAATTGGCATAGCCGTCCCAGGCATTGATTTCCTTGGTCACCGGCGCGAGGTAGCCAGCCGCGACCATATCGGCAACGGCGGCTGTCGTCGGGATCGAAAAGAGGTCAGGAGCATTGCCGGCACCGAGCTCGGTCAGCAGCTTTGTCAGATAATCCTTGTCAGGCGCGGGGTATTCGACGACCTCGACGGTCACGCCATACTTCTTCTCGATCTGCTCGACCGTCGACTTCATGGCGTCGATGCCAGCCTGACCGTGATTGGCAATTCGGATTGTCTCGGCATGCGCTAGCGTCGAAACGGCGCTGAGCAGAATGGCGCACAGGCCACCAATGACCGTCTTCTTCAACGGAAGTCCTCCCTTTTGGTACGCGGCGCCCTCCAGCACCACGGCAAAAATGTACACGCATTCCAAATACTGGCAAGATGGTTTTTATGCGGTTTGTAGTCAGCTTGGTAAGACGTTGAAAATGCGTGCTTTAATAAATGTTGTTTTCAATGTTTGGTTTGTGTAACCGTATACATACTATATCTGGGAGGAACTTTCATGTCACGGAAATTGCGGCTTGGCGTCATCGGCGCGGGCCTGAAAGCGGCTGAGTACGCGGCAAGCTGGGCGCGCATGTCCGAGATCGAATTTGTGGCGCTTGCCGATACGGTCCCTGCCTCCCGCCAGCGTCTGATCGACGTTTGCATTGCCGCTGGCGCATCGGCGCCGAAGAGCTTCGAGGATTACCGCGAGATGCTGGCGTCCTGCCGGGACGAGCTGGACATCATCTACGTTTCCACGCCGCATGCATTTCACGGCGAGCAGGCAACGGCTGTCGCGGAAGCCGGATTCGACCTCTTCCTGGAAAAACCGATGGTGACGACGGTTGCGGAAGCTGAGCGACTGATTGCGGCGCAGAAAAAGAGCGGAGTGACTGTTGTCACCGCGTTCCAGGGCGGGCTTTCTCCCTTGGTGATCGATACCCGCAAACGGGCGGTTGCCGGTGAATTCGGCGATCTGATCGCGATATCGGGAATGATCTGGGAAAGCTGGTCCGACAACTATGACGGCCATTGGAAGCAGCAGCCGAAGATCTCAGGCGGCGGCTTCATGTTCGACACTGGCGCGCACATGATGAACACCGTTTGCCTCCTCGCCAATTCGGATTTCGAGAGCGTCTCAGCCTACATGAACAATCTTGGCAAGGAGGTCGACATAGCGACAGCGGTTTCGGCGCGCCTCAAGAACGGTGCGCTGGCCACTCTGACGGCGGCCGGAGAAGGTCCTCCTGGCTGCGCCTCTTACATTACCTTCTTCTATTCGAAGGCGATCGTTCGCATCGACGCCTGGGGCGGATGGCGCGAGATCAGCCACGGGCGAACCAGCGAGTCGCGCGAGGAAGCGGAAATTCTCGGCAATCCGATGAAAAACTTCCTCGCCATTCGCGAAGGGACGATGGAAAATACCGGCTCCGTCGAGATGGGCTTGCGATTCGCAAGGCTCTGGGATGCAATCAAGGAATCGGCCGCGGCAGACGGGACACCTGTCAGGATAGCCGCGCCATAAGCGTGTGGAAAGTCTTAATGAACAAGCGGCGTATCACCTCGAGGGAACTGGCGAAGCTCGCCGGGGTGTCCTCCGCCACGATCTCGCGCGCTTTTTCTCCCGATTCCAGGATCGGAAACGCGACCCGTGACCGCATCCTGGCGGTCGCTCGCGAGTATGGCTACCAGCCGAACGCGATCGCCCGCTCGCTCAACAATCAGCGTTCACGGCTGGTGGCACTGGTGGTCAACGCGATTGGAAACCCGTGCGAAGCCGAGGAGCAGCAGCTTCTTGTTCATCGGCTGCAGGCCCGCCAGCTTCTACCGATTATCTTGTGCTGTGCTGATCACGATGACAGGCTGCAACTCATGCGGCTCGCTTCCACCTATCAGGTTGATCACGTCGTCGTCTTCTCCGACATGGTGTCGATGCAGGATGCCGTCGACATCTTTCACACCACGAAGCCGATCATCGTTTCCTTCGAACCGCTCGAGAACGAAAAAGTCTCAAGCGTCCGGATCGACGGTTCGGCGGCCGCCGACGAGATCATCGACAAGATCGTGGCCGACGGCAAGAAGCGGTTCGCCTATCTCTCGGGCACGAAATCGAGCTGGATCGACAAGCTCCGCCGCAAATGGTTTGTTGATGCGCTCACCAAGCGCGGGCTGACCCTGCAGGCGGAAGCCTTCGGCGACTACAGCTACGATTCCGGTTTCAAGGAAGCCGTGCTGCTTCTTCACCGCGCCAAGGTGGACGCGATCATCTGTGGCAATGACGTTATGGCGATCGGCGCGCGCGATGCCGCCCGCCGTGTGCTCGGCAAGAGCACACCGGATGATATCGCCATCGTCGGTCAGGACGGTATTGCCATGGCGGCGTGGGACTGCAATGACTTGACGACGTTAAGTCTCGACCATGCCGCCTTCATCGATGCGGTGGTGGATCTTATCGAGCGCCACGATGCCGGGTTGGAAGGCCCCCACAGCATCACTCTCACCTGCACGGTCCGCTGGGGTTCGACGGCGTGAAAAGTCTCTCGCGAGCCTGTCCCGGAAACGCGTTTGAAGCCTAGCGGGCCTGGCGAGATCTCGCAATCACCAAGTCTTCGGCTTCTTCGTGGCTCATGTTGAGCACCGTCCTGCCCGTTTCGAAGCTGAAGCCATTGCGTCCGAAGGCCGCCATTTCCTTACCGGTGCGCTCCCGATCGACATCGCCACGACGAAATGGTCCGAAGGCGCGCTTGCGCGCAAAGACCACTGCTGCCAGCAATTCATCTGCCTCGTCGAGCGCGGCCGTGATGGTTTCCTGATCGACGCCCTTTTGTGAAAGCTTCTGAGCGATGCGCCGCTTCGACCTGCCGCTGCGAACGCCGGAGCGCGTGCTGACCTCGGCATAGGTGGCATCGTTCAGCCCGCCACTCTCATAGGCGAACGCCACGGCTGAATCCGCAACCGCCCTGAGCTGCATTTCGGTGATGCCCTCGAATTTCTGCTTCGCCTTGCGGATGATGGCATCAAACAGCTGTCTTTCGGTCATCATTCGCCGCTCAAGGCGATAGATGGTCGAGTTTCTGGCCCAACTCAGCATGCGCGCGCTGGGGACGTCGGAGGGTACTTGATCGTCGCTCACGATTCAGTCGCACCCTTGTTGCTTACCTGTGAAAGCAGCCAGGTCGTGAACGCAACGCCGAGAGCATGTTCGCGCTTACCATCCGGCATGACGACGTAATAGCTGTTCTCCGTCGACATCGGCCGGTCAAAGACGATCTGCAATTTTCCAGCGCTTAGCTCTTGCTCGATCAGATAAAGCGGCAGAAGCGCAAAACCCATCGCCATCGTCGCCGCTTCGATGATCATCGAAAACTGGTCAAAGCGGTTGCCGCGATAGGAGGGATTTGCGTCGACGTCGCAGAGTTCAAACCATTGGCGCCAAAGCCGTGGGCGCGTCGCCAAGTGCAGCAGCGGTTTGTGCATGAGCTCGGCCGGGGTTGCAACTGGATCCGTTTGCAGCAGGGTCGGGCTGGCGACGGGCACGATCTTCTCGTCGCAAAGGAAAGTGCAGGTCGCCCGTGCCCAGATCGGTTGACCGTAGTGAATGGCGAGGTCGAAGTTTTCCTGCTCGAAGTCGAATGGCTCCGAGCGCGATCCTATGTCGACGAGCGAACCGGGATGGGCAGCCAGGAAGTCTGGCAGCCGGGGCGTCAGCCAACGACTACCAAACGTCGGCAGGGTCGCAATCGAAAGCGTCGCAGTCGCATCGGCGCCCGATGCCGCCCGGATCATCATCTCTTCTGTCTGATGCAGGAGCCGCCTTGCCTCGGGCAGCAGCCGTTTGCCGGCTTCCGACAGGATTGCCCGCTGGCGGACACGCTCGAACAGAAGGACCCCCAACTGGGTTTCCAGGTCCTTGATCTGGCGGCTTATGGCGCTTTGCGTCAGATGAAGTTCAAGAGCGGCGCGCGTGAAATTGCCGTGGCGAGCGGCAGATTCGAATGATTGCAGCGTTGTCAGGTCGGGCGTCAGCTTCCGAGGTAAGGTCATTCCGAAACCGCATCATCTAAGCTTGAATTATCGTTATTGATCTACTCCACGGGCGATATGATCGCAATCCAGAATGAACTCTTCCAACTGGCGCGTGAGATAAAATATGTTGACCAGAAGTTTCGTCTCCTCCTGCAGCATCCGCTCTGCATTCTCGGCGGCAATGTCGGCGATGTATCGAACCGAGGTGCCCGCTTACGGCACGTTGATGGATATTGTTGCCAAGGTGAATGTGGCAACGCTTGCCGCCGATCCGGCTCTAAAGGAGAGGTTGGAAGAAACGGACTCGCTCGAGCGAGTCTCCGAGGAGCGTCACGGCGCCATCCGGCTGGGCACCGCCGCAGAACTCGCGATGATGCGACGCGTTTTCGCGGTCATGGGCATGTTCCCGGTCGGCTATTACGATCTCAGCGAGGCTGGCGTACCGGTACATTCCACCGCATTCCGCCCGGTCGGCGATGTGGCGCTGAAGCGCAATCCTTTCCGTGTCTTCACCTCCCTGCTACGCCTCGACCTGATTGCTGACGAGGGACTCCGCGCCGAAGCCGAGGCAATCCTGCAGAAGCGTCAGATCTTCACTGCTGGCGCCATCGAACTGACTGAAAAGGCGGAGCGCGACGGCGGTCTTGGCGACGACGATGCCAAGCGTTTCGTTGCGGAGGTCCTGGAGACCTTCCGTTGGCATGACCAGGCCAATGTCGACCTTGCAATGTATGGCCGGTTGCACGATGCGCACCGGCTGATAGCCGATGTCGTTTCATTCAAGGGTCCGCATATCAATCATCTGACCCCGCGTACGCTCGATATCGACGAAGTGCAGCGGCTGATGCCGGAATATGGCATTGCGCCCAAAGCCGTGGTCGAAGGTCCGCCGAGCCGTCGTTGCGCGATCCTGCTGCGGCAGACGTCGTTCAAGGCTCTCGAGGAAGCGGTCTCCTTCCGGGATATGAGCGGCAACTGGCAGGAGGGAACGCATACCGCGCGTTTCGGGGAGATTGAAAGCCGCGGCATCGCGCTCACGCCAAAAGGCCGTGCGCTCTATGACAAGCTCCTGACTGACTCGCGCAAGGTCGTGCGCCCGGCGGCTGACGGCTCCAATGCCCCGGCCTACGAAAAAGCGCTAGCCGAGGCTTTCGTGCCCTTCCCCGACAGCTGGGCCGAAATCCGCGAGCAGGGTCTTGGCTACTTCAGCTACTCACTCACGCCGAAGGGCCGGAGCGCCATTGCCTCGGCTGACGCCAGCCTCGATCAACTCGTCGCGGAAGGTCTCATCTGCTTCGACCCGATTGTCTACGAAGACTTCCTGCCCGTCAGCGCGGCCGGCATCTTCCAGTCCAACCTCGGTGACGAGGCCGCGCAGGAGTTCACGGCAAGCCCCAATCAGCAGCGCTTCGAGCGGGATCTCGGCGCCCCGGTTCTCAATGAATTCGATCACTACGCCGGCATCGAAGCGCAATCGATCGCCGAATGCCGCGCCCTTCTGACTGCGGCGCAAGCGGCCGAGTAGTGCAGCAGACCGAACCGACACCCATTCAAAAACGTCAAAGAGTTCTCAAATGACCATCGCAGCAAGAACAGTGAATGTGACCCAGGAAGCCGTCGCGCTTCTCGACAAGATCGGCGTCGACAAGGCGCTTTACACCGGTGGAGACATGGCCTCTTACAGCCCGGTCACGGGCGAGCAGCTGGCGGCCCTGAAGACAGACAGCCGGGAGGCGGCGACCGCGAAGATCGACAAGGCTGCGCGTGCGTTCCAGACCTGGCGCCTTGTCCCGGCGCCGAAGCGCGGCGAGCTTGTCCGCCTCCTCGGCGAGGAGCTGCGCGCCGTCAAGACGGAGCTTGGCCGACTGGTCTCGATCGAAGCCGGGAAGATTCCTTCCGAAGGCCTAGGTGAAGTACAGGAGATGATCGACATCTGCGATTTCGCGGTGGGTCTTTCCCGCCAGCTTTACGGTCTGACCATCGCAACCGAACGGCCAGGACATCGGATGATGGAAACCTGGCATCCGCTCGGTGTTGTCGGCGTGATCTCTGCCTTTAACTTCCCTGTTGCTGTCTGGGCCTGGAACGCCGCCCTTGCGCTGGTCTGCGGTAACGCGGTCGTCTGGAAGCCTTCCGAAAAGACGCCGCTGACGGCGCTTGCATCGCAGGCAATCCTGCAGCGCGCCATTGCCCGCTTCGGTGATGCGCCAGAGGGCCTGAGCGAAGTACTGATTGGTGACCGTGCCATCGGCGAGCTGCTGGTCGACCATCCGAAGGTGCCAGTCGTTTCCGCAACGGGCTCGACGCGCATGGGCCGGGAAGTAGGCCCTCGTCTTGCTCGCCGCTTTGCTCGCTCGATCCTGGAACTCGGTGGCAACAATGCCGGCATTGTCTGCCCGTCTGCCGATCTCGACATGGCGCTGCGCGCCATCGCCTTCGGTGCAATGGGCACGGCCGGCCAGCGCTGCACGACGCTTCGCCGCCTGTTCGTCCACGAGAGCGTCTATGATCAACTCGTACCGCGACTGAAAAAGGCCTATGCCAATGTCTCTGTGGGCAATCCGCTCGAAAGCACGGCTCTGGTCGGTCCATTGATCGACAAGCCAGCCTTCGACAATATGCAGAAGGCGCTTGGCGAGGCGAAAGCCCATGGCGGCGCGGTCAACGGCGGCGAACGCGTCGCGATGCCTCACGACAAGGCCTATTACGTCAAGCCGGCGCTGGTGGAAATGCCGTCGCAGGTCGGGCCGGTGCTGGAAGAGACCTTCGCTCCGATACTCTACGTAATGAAATACACCGACTTCGACAGGGTTATCGAAGACCACAACGCCGTCGGCGCGGGTCTTTCCTCGTCGATCTTCACGCTGGACCTGCGTGAAGGGGAGCGCTTCCTGTCAGCCGATGGATCCGATTGCGGAATTGCGAACGTCAATATCGGAACATCAGGCGCCGAAATCGGTGGCGCATTCGGTGGCGAGAAAGAGACGGGCGGTGGCCGCGAGTCCGGTTCGGATGCGTGGAAGGCTTACATGCGCCGTGCGACCAACACGATCAACTATTCGAAGGCTCTGCCGCTGGCGCAGGGCGTTTCCTTCGAGATCGAATAGGTGCGGCCATGACGATCGATGTAAAGATTGAGGAGGCGGGCTTTCGACCCGCCTCGAGAATATCCGCCATAGGCGTCTCGGAGATCCTTCAGATCGGCGCGCGCGCAGCGGCCATGAAACGGGAAGGCAAGCCGGTCATCATCCTTGGCGCTGGCGAACCCGACTTCGAAACGCCCGACCATGTCAAGCAGGCTGCCTGGGATGCGATGCAGCGCGGCGACACCAAGTACACGGCGCTCGACGGCACGCCGGCATTGAAGGAAGCGATCCGCACCAAATTTCAGCGCGAGAACGATATTTCCTTCGAGGTTGGCGAGATAACCGTTGCCACCGGCGCGAAGCAGATCCTGTTCAACGCGATGATGGCGACCATTGATACCGGCGACGAGGTTATCATCCCCACGCCCTATTGGACGTCCTATTCCGATATCGTTCAGATCTGTGAAGGCAAGCCCGTGCTTGTCCCATGCGATGCGGAGAGCGGCTTCCGGCTGACGGCCGAGAAGCTCGAAGCAGCGATCACACCACGAACGCGGTGGCTGTTGCTGAACTCACCGTCCAATCCTTCCGGTGCGGCCTATAGTGCTGACGACTATCGCCCACTACTGGATGTGCTGCTCAGGCACCCGCATGTCTGGCTGATGGTCGACGATATGTATGAGCACATCGTCTATGACGATTTTCGGTTCGTCACGCCATTGCAGCTGGAACCGCGCCTGCGCGATCGCACGCTGACGATCAACGGCGTGTCCAAGGCCTATGCGATGACGGGGTGGCGTATCGGGTATGCCGCCGGCCCGAAGGCGCTCATCAAGGCGATGGCCGTGGTGCAGAGCCAGGCAACGTCCTGCCCATCCTCGATCAGCCAGGCTGCCGCCGTTGCCGCACTCAACGGGCCGCAGGATTTTCTTGCCGCGCGAACTGAGAGCTTCAGGCGCCGCCGCGATCTCGTCGTTTCCGGTCTGAACGCAATTGATGGTCTCGATTGCCGTGTTCCCGAGGGCGCCTTCTATACCTTTTCCGGATGTGGCGGCATTCTCGGTCGGACCACGCCAAGCGGTCGGAAGATCACGACGGATAGCGAGTTTTGCGCCTACCTCCTCGAGGAAGCAAATGTCGCCGTCGTTCCGGGCTCGGCCTTCGGCCTGTCGCCGTATTTCAGGATCTCCTACGCCTCAGCGGAAGTGGACCTGAAGGAAGCGCTGGAGCGTATCGCTGCTGCTTGCCAGCAGCTCGGCTGATTGTCACTGTGCGCGAGATGGGCTCGCCAATTTCGCGCCTCTAGCCAGAGTGCGTTGAGCTTGGCCTTCGCCGGGCACGCAATGCAAAAACGCCCGGATCATCTCCGGGCGCTTTCTTTTGTCTGCTTTGATCGGGTGATCAGCCGGCAATCTTTTCGCCGTAAGCCTTCTGCGCATAGTGGTGGCCGAAGCGGCTGTCGAGGAACGCGTCGAGACCAATATCCTCCTGGCGGATGAAGCCCTTGCCAGGCAGCTCGCCCTTGGCCAGCATGTCGAGCACGGCGCAGATGCTGCAGGCCGTGGTGATCTGGATCGCACTCATCATGCGACCGGCGACAACAGCGCTGTAGACCTTGTTGGCATAGGTTTCCTGCACGAGACGGCCGTTCTTCCAACCGGACACTGTGACGAAGACAATGACGACGTCCTGCATCGTGGACGGCAAGGCGTGCTCGAGGATGTCCTTGAGAACTTCGCGGCGATGACGCAGACCGAGATCGCTGAGCAGTGCCTTCATGATGGCGGCGTGGCCGGGATAGCGGATCGTACGATAGTTCAGCGTGCGAACCTTGCCCTTCAGCGTCTCACACAGGGTGCCGAGACCACCGGAGGTGTTGAAGGCCTCATAGGTTACGCCGTCGAGGGAGAACTCTTCCCGCTCTTCCAGTGCCGGCACTTCGATAAGCTGGCCGTCGACGATCGCCTCGCAAGGCTCGATGTACTCGTTGATGACGCCGTCGGTGCTCCAGGTCAGATTGTAGTTTAGGGCATTCGAGGGATATTGCGGCAAAGCACCGACGCGCATGCGAACGCTGTCGAGCTTGTCGAAGCGGCTCGCAAGATCGTTGGCGACGATCGAGATGAAGCCCGGCGCCAGCCCGCATTGCGGTATGAACGCGGTGGATGCACCGGCGGCAATTGCCTTGACGCGGCGGGTGGATTCGACGTCTTCGGTGAGGTCGAGGTAATGCACGCCGGCCTCGGCCGCGGCCTCGGCAATGGCAATCGTCAGATGGAACGGGGCGGCACTCAGCACGGCAAACTTGCCGGAAAGGAGTTTGACCAAGGCTGCGTGGTCGGCAATGTCCACTTCCGCCAGGCTGAGCGCGGAGTTGGCTTCCATGTGATCCAGTTGTTGCTTGCTGCGGTCGGCAAGCGTGACGTGGTAGTCACCGGAATGGATGAGAAGACGGGCGATCGTCGAACCGATCTTGCCAGCGCCGATGACGACGATGTTTTTCATATGCGTTCCCTCATATTGGATCGAGAAATCTTTATGCCCTCTTTATTCCCGTCGGATTGGTTGATTCACAGCGCGAGAATGATAAAATCGACTGGATTTTTTTGGCATATCGCCGCCTGGGTTGATCAATATGACTATGAGTGACAAGGATCGGCAACTTCTGTCGATTCTTAGCGAAAACGCCCGGATGCCGACCGCCATGTTGGCTCGCAAGCTCGGCCTGTCGCGCACAACAGTCCAGGCCAAGATCGAGCGCCTGGAACGGGATGGCGTTATTGCAGGCTATGGCGTGCGGCTTTCGGATAACTTCGAGAGCGGCCAGATAAGGGCCCACGTGCTGATCACCCTTGCTGCCAAGGCGCTCGGCCGCGTCACGCAAGAGCTGCAGGCAATTGCGGACGTCCGCTCGGTCTATTCGGTCAGCGGCAGCTTCGACATGATCGCAATCGTTGCGGCCGAGTCGATCAGCGAGCTCGATGCCGCCATCGACAAGATTGGCGATATCGAAGGCGTCGAGAAAACGCTTTCTTCGATCATCCTGTCGACGCGTATCAACCGCTAGAGGGCGCGTGCACCTCGCGGGCCGGAATAGGATCGCCGTCAGCGCTAGGCGCGATAGACGACGGCCGCCCCCGTGAGACCTGCACCAGCTGCGGCGAGAAGCAGGGTTTCACCCTCCCTGAGAGGGCGCGCGGCTGCGTCCAGCGATAAGGTGAGCGGGATCGTCGCGGCAGAAGAGTTTCCGAACCGGTCCAGCGAGCAGGCGGTCCGTTCGGGCACGATCCCGAGATTGGTTGCGACTGCCTGGAATATCCGGACATTGGCCTGATGCGGCACAAACCGAGTGATTGCCGCAGCTTCCACGTCGGCCATGTCGAGCGCCCGCTGCGAGGCGGCGCTCATCATCTCGACTGCGCGGGAAAACACTTCACGCCCATCTCGCATCGTCATCAGATAGTCCGCGGCGGCGCGCTCGGGCGCGAAGGGCTTGTTGCTGCCGCCCGCGGCAATGGAGATCAGGTCATAGCCGCTACCCTCGGAGCAGAGTTCAGTGCCGAGAATTCCGACGGCAGGATCGCTTGAGGGCCTCAGCACGACTGCGCCCGCCGCGTCGGCAAACAATACGCTACTGGCTCGCTCGGCCGGATTGATGCGGCGACTGAGGATATTGGCGGCGATGACAAGAACGGCCCTCCCCTGGGTGCGAACGAAGGCGTCGGCGAGCGTCAGGGCGTATAGAAAACCGGAGCAGGCGCCGGCGAGGTCGATGGCGCCCGAGTGTTCAAGCCCGAGCTTGTGCGCCACGAGTGGCGCTGTTGGTGGCAGGAGGTGATCCGGCGTGGAGGTTGCCAGGAGCATCAAGCCTATCTCGGATCGATCGATCCCAGCGGTGTCGAGGGCCATGGCTCCGGCTTCGGTGGCAAGGCCGCTCAGAGTGTCGCTCTCCTCTGCCCAGTAACGAGTGCGGATCCCAGTGCGACGCTCGATCCAGCCAGTTTCCAGCCCGAGGGATTGCTCGATTTCGGCGTTTTGGACACAGCGACCTGGAACACTGTGCCCAAAACCTGCGATGCGCGCGGAGCGGACGTTCGTCATGCTGCCGTTCCGATCAGGACGTCCGCCGCCTCGTCGATGGCATCATAGAGTCGATCGATCTCGGCTTCCGACACGCAGTAAGGCGGCATGAGGTAGATGACGTTTCCAAGGGGCCGGATGAGCAGGTGGCGCTCGCGGAAGAAGGCGCGCAAGCGCGGTCCTATGTCGGCTAAATATCCTTCCGAGCGGACAGCCACGTCCAGCGCGGCAATGGTTCCGGACTGGCGAACGTTCATGAAGCGTGGATCACAGGCAAAGCGTCGCAACGCTTGCTCCTGCACGGCAACGAGGCGATCGATGCGCGCCTGGACTGACTCTTCCGCCCAGATCTTCAGGTTGGCGACCGCTGCTGCGCATGCAATCGGATTGGCCGTGTAGGAACTCGAATGGAAGAAGGTCTTGCGGCGGTCGGTGGAAACATGCGCGTCAAAGATCTCGCTTGTGCAAAGCGTGGCAGCGAGCGGCAAGGCGCCCCCGGTCAGTCCTTTTGATGTGCAGAGGATATCCGGACAAATACCTGCCTGATCGCAGGCAAATAGCGTGCCCGTCCTGCCCCAGCCGGTCATCACTTCATCTGCGATGAGAAGTACATCGTGAGAGCGGGCAATCTTGCTGAGCTCGCCGAGCAAGGAAGGCTCGAACATCTTCATGCCACCGGCGCCAAGCACCAGTGGCTCAATCAACAAAGCCGCGACGTGGCCGGAGCCACAAAGGAGGTGAAAGGAATCAAGCGTCTGTTGCTCCGAACCGGGCTCCGGAAAGGCAAGTCGATCGACGCCAAACAGCAGGGGCTCGTAGGCGGCATTGAAGATGCCCCTTTCGCCGACGGACATGGTTCCGATCGTGTCGCCATGATAGCTGTGCTCCATGACGACGATCCGGTCGCGGCGCCTGCCGGTGTTGTGGAAGAACCCAAGCGCCATCTTCAGCGCAACCTCGACCGCCGTCGACCCGCTGTCCGAATAAAAGACGTGCTCGAGCCCGGCGGGGCTCACCTCGATCAGACCACGGGCGAGTTCTTCGGCCGGGGCATGGGTGTACTCGGCAAAGATGACCTGGTCATAGCTGTCGGTCGCACGGCGTATCGCCTCCATGATCGTTGGATGCCGATGCCCGTGGGTGATGACCCACCACGAGGAGATCGCGTCAAGAACGCGATTGCCGGCTTCATCGATCAAATAGGCGCCTTCGGTCTCTATGACCTTTTTCATTGGCGGCTCAAGGCCGTGCTGGGTGAATGGATGCCATACCGGGGAGCGCGTCATGAGTTCGAACCCTGAAAGACCGACACGTCGAAGCCGCGGTGAAAGGCTGCCATCAGGCTGTCATGGGTAAGCGGGTTGGTCGGCTCCAGCCGTCCCAATGCTCGAGCACCACTCATGTGGATGATGATCCTCTGCGTCTCGGCGTTTTCTTCGCCGACGAAGGCAATGCCGAAAATGGGCACGCCTCGCCGCTGCAGCGCTTCTACCGACATCAGCGTATGATTGATTGTGCCGAGCGAGGTTCTGGCGCACAGGATGACGGGTGCCTGCCAGCGAGCGAAGATATCGGCAACCAGGATTTCTGATGTCAGTGGAACGAGAACGCCACCAGCGCCCTCAATGACAAGCGGACCTGGAAGTGCCGGCAGCAGAAGCGCGTCTGGATCTATCGTCACGTTATCGAGCGCTGCTGCGTGATGGGGGGATGCTGGCGTCTTTAGCCGGTAGGCCTCCGGGATAATCCGTTCGGCCGGAACGTGGCCCAGTCGGGCGACCGTTTCTGCGTCTGTCTCCTCCTCCAGTCCCGACTGGACAGGTTTCCAGTAATGCGCCTGGAGCGCAGACGTCAATGCGGCGGCGAAGACGGTCTTGCCGATGCCCGTGTCGGTGCCAGTGACGACGAAGCGCGATGTCATTGCTGCTCCTCCCGCATGACAACGGCTAGCCTCTCGAACAGCCGCGAAATTGTCTCTTGATCGACGTTGAGGGTGAGGGAGATGCGCAATCGCGCGGTGCCCTCAGGCACGGTTGGTGGGCGGATGGGCCTGACATCGAAGCCCTCGCCTCGCAAGCGTTCGGCGATCCGCACCGCGCGACGATTGTCGCCGACCAGAACGGGGAGGATCTGTGAGCTGCTGGGTTGCATCCCGATCGTCGTTTCCATCTCGCGATTGGCAAAGGAGACAAGTCCGGCGAGCTTGTCGCGTCGCTCCGGTTCATCGGCAAGGATCCTCAAGGCCTCCCGAACTGTCGCAGCCATCAGCGGGGATGGTGCCGTCGAATAGATGAAGTTCCGGGCGCGATTGACGAGGAAATCGCAGATGATTGCCGGTGCAAGGACAAGCGCGCCCGACGCACCAAGCGCCTTGCCGCAGGTGTGCAGCGTAATGCAGTTTTCTGGATGCCCCAGCCGCTCCGACAGGCCGCGCCCTGCTTGACCGAAGATCCCCGTTGCATGTGCCTCATCGATGACGAGGAAACCATCATGCTGCGTGGCAAGCTCGGCCAACTCGCCAAGCGGCGCGCGATCCCCGTCCATCGAGTAGAGGCTCTCGACCGCGATCCATGGGCGGCCGGTGCCGCCGGCACGACGCCATGTGCGGATGGCGTCATCGACGGCGCTGACATCGTTGTGTGCGGTCGCGATCGATGCCGCCCGGCTTGTCGAGATCCCCTCATGCGCGCTGGCATGGATGAGTGCGTCATGAACGATGATGTCCTTGCGCTGCGGCAAGGTGGAGAACAACGCCACATTGGCAGCATAGCCGCTGCCGAAGTAGAGCGCCCGTGCTGCCCCGAAATAGGCGGCGGCTTCCAGCTCTAGCGCCTCATGCTCCGGATGGTTGCCACGAAGCAGGCGTGAACCGCCGGCCCCCACTGCCACACCGCGGTCCAGCGCATACCGAAGCGCATCTCTTAGCCGCTGCGATTGCGCAAGGCCAAGGTAGTCGTTCGAGGTGAAATCCGCGCCGGATGCGGCGACAAGGCTCCGGCTCCTCCCTTTGCGATCAAGACCAGCGAGCTTGCGCTCATAGACCGCAAGGTTTGCGGCACTCATTCTGCTGGCTCCAGCTGCTCGGCCTTCAGCCCCAGGCGGCGAAAGAGAGCCGCGTCATGGTCCTCACCGGGATTGTCCGCGGTCAGCAGGGTTTCGCCGACAAAGATGGAATTGGCGCCGGCGAAGAAACAGAGCGCCTGCATCTCGTCCGACATATCCGTGCGTCCTGCAGACAGGCGGACGTGGGAAGCAGGCATCAGGATACGTGCCAGTGCGACAGTCCGCACGAACTCGATAGGATCGATCGGCTGGGCGTTGGCGAGCCTTGAGCCGGGGATCGGGATCAGCATGTTGATCGGAACGCTCTCCGGCGGTGTGGGGAGATTCGCAAGCGTGACAAGCATCGAGATGCGATCTTCTGCCGTCTCGCCCATGCCGAGAATGCCGCCCGCACAGACCTTGATGCCGGCCTCTCGGACATTGGCAAGGGTATCCAGGCGATCGGAGAAGGTCCGGCTTGTAATGATCTCGCTATAGAAGCGCTCCGAGGTATCGATATTGTGATTGTAGTAATCGAGGCCAGCGTCCGCGAGCCTTGCTGATTGCTCGGGTGTCAACATGCCGAGTGTCATGCAGGTTTCCATGCCGAGCGCTCGGACGCCCTCGACCATGGCGACAATCGCATCCATGTCGCGATCCTTGGGACTGCGCCAGGCGGCGCCCATGCAATAGCGCGTCGCACCCCCGTCTTTGGCCTTTCGCGCTTCGGCAAGTACGCGCTCAACCTCCATCAGTCTCGAAGCCTTTAGCCCGGTAGGATAGTGGGCGGACTGGCTGCAATAGCCACAATCTTCGGCGCAACCGCCGGTCTTGACGGATAGAAGGCGGCTCATCTGTACGGCGTTCGGGTCGAAATGGGCGCGATGGATGCCGTGGGCGCGAAAGAGAAGGTCGTTGAATGGCAGATTATAGATAATTCGGGCTTCTGATTGCGTGAGACGCTCTGGTCTAGTGCCCCCGTGGAGAAACTCCGGCGCCGAATGCTCGATACGTGGCTGCATATGCCTAAATCCCTTTCGTTGCACGACAGCGAGTCGTAGATAGAAATCGATTTTATCTATAATAATTTGATGCGCTGTGAGGCAAGGGCGTTTTTCTGAATCGGTGCATGACGAAAATGGGAGAGACGCGCCCCTCGCACAGGTCTCGCATCCGGATTAGATGCGGCTGTCAGGAATCAGGGGAGTTCGAGCTTGCGGCAAAGATCGCAAGCGCGCAGGGGATGCGCTCGACTATTGCTCGGGCCACAAATGGAGTGCACGCCGCCGCTGAGATGGAAACTTGTGCGGAGCGCGATGGCAGCCGTCGCTAACCGACGATCGCAAATCGTTCGCGGGCGGCATGCTGCATTCGCCGCGGCGGTCCGCCGATCCATTGCACATGTCGCTCCAGAGCGGTCACAGCATTCTCGACCTTGCCGGCGCGAAGGAATGCGAGAATGGTGCGGTGGTCGGTGTCGACTCGCGGTTCCCAGTCGGTGAGCCAGGTGGCGAACAGAAATCGAGCGCTCGCCGCATGCAGGTCGTCAATGGCCGAAAGCAGGCGTGGCATCCCGCAGGGTTCGAGGATGAGCTTGTGAAACCGCCGATTAGCCTCCTCCCAGGTACGAACGTCGCGCGCATTGTCGCCGTCGATCGTCGCCTGTTCGGCTTGGTCAAGGCGTGCAGGCGTAAGGTGTTCTGCCGAGTGGCGCAGTGCAAGGCCTTCCAGGGCGGCGCGCATCTTCGCGACTTCCTGCACCTCCTTGAGGTCGAAGGAAGCAACACGGACGCCGCGGCGCGGTTCGCTGACAGCGAGGCCTTGCGCCTCCAGTCGACGAAGGGCCTCGCGCACGGGAACGTGAGAGGACCCGAACTCCTCGGCTATATGGTCCTGCTTCAGCTTCGAGCCGGGCGGCAAGGCGCCCGTCACGATGCGCTCTGCGAGCGCGCGACTTATGCGACCGGCTATCGTGTCGTCGTTATGAATAGTCATATTTTAGAGATAGTTCGTGCGCTCGACGCTGTCGAGGTGGGTATCGCCGACGGCTGTGGATTTGTCAGCCGGTCATGGCGACGGCAGGTTTCGTGCGGGCCGGGATTGCGCAGGCGTCAGCATTCTTCACCGGCTTGGGCGGCGTTCGAAAGTGGTCCGGCGGCCCGGCACTGCTTCGACAATGCCGAGCCCCACTTGTTTGTCCGTTCAACAACGAGGCAGTTGCCAACCCAGCGGGAGCTCCCTGTTCATGGCGCGCGCAACAAACTCTCACTAATACATCCGTCTCTTGGAATGATCTCTGCGAGACGGGGCTCCACGGCGGCGGCGCTCGCTGGCGGGGTATGGGTCGTAATTGAATGATGACGCCTTTTTTTGTCGGTGATCCGTCTGAACGGGCAGCGTGCTGAGGGCTCCTTCACGGTCGCGGCGATGGCCTCGTGGCGAGCCTTTCGGCGTCCACCTGGTGGAGCACCCCACATTCGATCGATGTCCGCAGCGCTGGCAGTGCGGGGGCAGTGACAGTCATTTCGTCGCCGCGCGAGCAAGATTTGGGTGCGAAGGGCCGGATCAGTGATTGTGATTGTGGGTCCGCGGGGTTGCTTGCCGGTAAGCGAGGTGCTGCCCTGCGCCATTCTAGTGAGCACGAATGCCGAGCCAATCTGCGGCGTCCATGTAGGCGCGACCGCCATTTTCGGCTCGTCTGTGTTGGGCCTGTGAGTGTTTGCTGATCGACGCCGCGCCAGGGTCGAGTGTGGAACCCACTTGCGTCGGTGACGGTACTGCGGGAGAGCGAGCGCAGGGATAGCATGACGGGTCCTTGATGGCGCTTCGATAAGAGGGCCCGTCGGCAGTGCGGCTGACGTCTTTCGGGGCAATAGTCGGGTGCCGCGATCGCTAGACCGTCGCGGAAGTCGTGGTGCCGGGTGATTGAAGGCGTGTACGAATTGCGGCGCCGGGGAGTCCGGCGGAGTCTGTCGGACCAAACTTTGAGCTTGCCGGAAAGGGAACGGGAGATGCCGGCGAGACGATGGCGTAAGATTAGGCAACGGCCTGATTCTTGGTTGCCGCAGGGCTCGCACGGTCGCCGATCAGGCGGAGTTCCCCGCGGGGAACAGGGAGCCAAATGGTTTGTCGTGGCGCTGTCCTCCGGCGCTGGGCAGGGTCGGCTCGAAAGGAAAGGGTGTCGTGTTAAGTTGCCCGTTGGTGATAATCCCCCAACGACCGGCGAAATGTGGTTGACAAAGGACGGTGTGATCCGGGATTCTATTGGCACGTAACGGCGCACACGCCGCCTGCACGAAGCAACGAAGAGCGAATTTTCGAAGGCATTTCCGTCGATAAAACCTACAAAGAAGCATTTTCCGGCTCCCGCTTCTCACTCAGCAGACAATACGTGGCGGAAGAAAATGCGCCGTTAGCTACCGTAACCAGAAATATGCATGGTTAACCAATAATTTAGCAGCGGCGGCATGGCTGCGTCAGCAGACACTCCGGAAGCGGTCAACACAGGTAGCGAGCACCTTTTCCCCCGGTCGTTTCCACCAGTTCCCTGCTGAAAAGATCTCGACTTCCTGCGCTCCGTGATAACCCGCCGCCTCGATGGCGCGTCGGATCCCCTTGAGATCGATGACGCCGTCTCCCATCATGCCCCGGTCCAGCAACAGGTCCGTGGTCGGCACCAGCCAGTCGCAGATGTGGTGTGCGAGGATGCGGCCGGACGCCCCAGCTCGGCCGATCTGCTGCTCGAGTTTCGGGTCCCACCAAACGTGATAGACGTCAATGGCCACGCCGACCCCGTCGCCGAGCAGGTCGCAGATATCGAGGGCCTGCTCGAGTGTGTTCACGCATGCCCGATCGGCGGCATACATCGGATGCAGCGGTTCGATGGCAAGTGGTACGCCGGATGCGCGGGCGTGCGGGAGGATTGCGGCGATCCCGTCGGCCACCATCTCGCGCGCGTGCGCAATATCCCTAGACCCCGCAGGTAGGCCGCCGACGACGAGAACGAGGCAGTCGGCGTTGAGAGCGGCAGCCTCATCGATCGCCTTCTTGTTGTCGTCGATTGCTGCCGCTCGCCCCGCAGGATCTGCGGCGGGGAACATGCCGCCGCGGCAAAGCCCAGTCACCTGCAGTCGGTTGTCGGCGACGATGCGGGCCGCTTCCGACAGGCCGATCGCATGCACCTGATCGCGCCAGGGAGCGATCGCGACAATATCCTGTTTGAGGCAGGCCTCGACCGCCTGCTTCATGTCGTACTGCTCTCGCACCGTCGCGAGATTGATGGAAAGTCCCTCGACTGCCATTGCATATTCCTCCCTCACCTCGCCGATGCGAAGTGCATGCTGTTCAGATGCCTGCGGTTGCCAGAATCGTCTTCATTCGACTGAGGGCGAGATCCGGGTCGCGCAGGACGCGGGCTTGGTCGGCAAGGCGGAACAGTTCCGCCAGGTGCACCATCGAGCGCGCGCTTTGCTGGCCGCCCAGCATCTGGAAGTGATTCTGGAAGCCGTTGAGATAGGCCAGGAAGACGACACCCGTCTTATAGAACCGCGTCGGTGCCTTGAAGATATGTCGGGATAGAGGCACGGTTGGCGCCAGGATATCGTGGAAACCGGCGAGATCGTCTGCGCCAAGCTTCTGGAGGGCAGCGCTGGCCGCAGGCGCGATGGCATCGAAGATGCCGAGCAGGGCGTGCGAGTGTCCCCGCTCGTCGCCGGCGATAAGCTCCGCGTAGTTGAAGTCATCGCCGGTATACATCTTGACCGCCGGATCAAGCTGGCGACGCATGACGATCTCTTTCTCCGCGGAGAGGAGGGAGATCTTCACGCCGTCCACCTTGCTTGCATGGTCATTGATGATGGCGACGGCCGTTTCCATGGCCTGCATATCATTGCGCGAACCCCAATAGCCGGCGAGCGCAGGATCGAACATGTCGCCCAGCCAATGGATGATCACCGGCTGCCGGACCTGCCGCAAGATGCGATCATAGACACGCACGTAATCCTCAGGGCTCTTGGCGGCGGCCGCAAGCGCGCGGCTTGCCATGAGGATGATCCTGCCGCCCTGCCCTTCGACGTAGGCGACCTGCTCCTCATAAGCGTGGATGACATCATCGATGCTAACGCCAGGGCCGGGAGACAGATGGTCGGTGCCGGCCCCGTAGGCAATCAGCGCGTCCGGACGCTTGCGCGCGGCCGATTGGACATTGGCGATGAGTTCCTTGGCGCCAGCCCAGTCGAGCCCCATGCCGCGTTGGGCGGTGTCCATCGCCTCGGCAACGCCGAGGCCGAGATCCCAAAGGTACTCGCGGAACGCAACGGTGCGCTCCCAGTCGATGTTGCGGTCAAGCCAGGGATCGTTGTCCGCCAACGGATCGACCACCACATGGGCGGCCGCGTAGGCGACACGGTTGAAGGCATGGCCGCCGGCCGGCCGTTCCGGCGCGGCAAGCGGTGCGTTGGCGATGGCATACTCCTGCAGCGTGCCGCCGGAGACGGGAAGACGAAGTGACTTTGCCATGGCCGTCAGGCAACCTTGCGGACGGATGTGTCGGCGAGCGAGGGAACATCCACCCAGCGGCGTTCCTTCCAGCTCTGGTGCGCCAGCTCCGCAAGCTGAACGCCCTTGGCGCCTTCGCGCAGCGTGAACTTCCACGGCGCGTCCTCGACGACGTAGCGCAGGTAGTCTTCCCACTGCGCCTTGAAGCCGTTGTCGAACACCTGGGTTTCCGGAACCTCGTCCCATGTCTTGTAGAAGTCGATCGTCTGCGGCTGGTCGGGATTCCAAACGGGCTTCGGGGTGTTGACGCGATGTTGCGTCCAGCACTTGGTCAGACCGCACACGGCCGAGCCATGCGTGCCGTCGACCTGGAAGGTCACGAGGTCGTCACGACGCACGCGAACCGCCCAGGAGGAATTGATGTGAGCGACGATGCCGCCCTCGAGTTCGAAGGTCGAATAGGCTGCGTCGTCGGCATCTGCCCGGTAGGTCTCGCCGTTCTCATCGACGCGGCTCGGGATATGGGTGGAGGCGTAGCAGCTGACGGCCTTGACCTCACCGAACAGATTGTCGAGCACGTAGCGCCAGTGCGGCAGCATATCGAGGATCATGCCGCCACCATCGGCGGCGCGATAGTTCCAGGAGGGGCGCTGCGCCTTCACGCCCCAGTCACCCTCGAATACCCAGTAGCCGAACTCGCCGCGCACCGAGAGTATCTTGCCGAAGAAGCCGCTGTCCTTGAGCAGCGCGATCTTGCGCAGTCCCGGCAGGTAAAGCTTGTCCTGCACGACGCCATTTTTGACGCCACGCTGTTCGGCAAGCGTCGCAACGGAAAGCGCCTCCTCGAGTGTCTCCGAGATTGGCTTTTCGCAATAGACATGCTTGCCGGCCTCGATTGCCTTCTTCAGCAGCGCGACGCGCATTTGCGTCGAGCCGGCGTCAAAGAAGATCTTGTTGTTCGGATCGGCAAGGGCGCTGTCGAGGTCAGTGGTCGTGCGCGTCAGGCCGTGCTTGCGGGCAATGGCCTCGATCTTGTCGGCGTTGCGTCCGACGAGGATCGGATCGGGCATCAGGCGGTCGCCGTTGGAAAGCTCAAGGCCCCCCTGCTCGCGGATCGCGAGAATGGACCGCACCAGATGCTGGTTATAGCCCATGCGGCCGGTGATCCCATGCATGATAATGCCAAGCGAAATCGTCGCCATCTGCGTCTTCCTCCCAAATAAATAACTATTTAGTTACATAAGTGCCATGCGCTCCCTATGCTGTCAACCCGGCCTGCCGCTGGCGATAAAAACGGCCCCCGCGCCAACCCTCTAATATCTCTGAGGCTCGCCTACGTTTCGTTGCAACGCTCCCCTCCGCACAATCGGGCGGGCGCCCTGGCCGCCGGGATGCAATCCACTGGATATCCTTCATGGAACCGCTTATTCGATAAGCAAATGATTGTTTCGAACTCCCGCATGTCGAGCCAATGAAGGCAATTTCAGGCACCAACCTCGAGCAGGCAAAATCGCACAACCGGCGTGTCGTGATCGAAGCGATCCGAACGAACGGGCCGTTGTCGCGGGCGGCCCTCGCCCGGTTGACTGCACTCACCACGCAGACGGTATCGAACATCGTCGAAGAACTCGAGGGCGCTGAGTTGCTGAAGGCGGAAGCGCCACAGAAGGCGGCGCGCGGACAGCCGATCACGCCCTATTCGATCAATCCGGACGGTGCCTACTCCATTGGTCTGGAGCTGGAGCGGGATCGTGCGGTTGGCGTGCTGACCGATCTTTCGGGACGTGTCCGCGCCAGGATCGACAAGGCCGTCGACAGACCCGCGCCGACCGAGGCGATGCCGATCCTCGGCGGCATCGCTGACGAACTGCAACGGAACTTTCGCTTCGATCGCGCCCGCCTGCTGGGTGTCGGAATCGCAATGCCGGGGCGCTATGCGGCCGAAGGTGTGACATCGCTCAGCCCGGTGACGCTTCCCGGCTGGCAGGGTTTCCCCGTCGCAAGAGAACTTGCCCGGCTTGTTGGTGTGCCGGTTCTTGTCGAGAACGACGCCACCGCTTCTGCGATCGGCGAGCGGCTCCACGGCGTCGCGCGGGGCTTAAGCAGCTTTGTCTATCTGTTTCTCGGCGGGGGTATCGGTGCCGGCATGTTTCTCGACGGCCACCTCTACAAGGGAAGCCGCAGCAATGCCGGCGAAATCGGTCATATGATCGTGGTCCCGGATGGGCTGGCCTGCGTGTGCGGCAAGCGTGGCTGTCTGGACCGCTACGTCTCGCTCGGCTCGGCCTACGAATATCTCGACATAGGCGATTCCAGACATCACGATCCGGCAACTCTTGCCGCCTTGATCGAGCAACGGGACAGCAGGATTGATGCCTGGGCAGAGGCTGCTGCAGAGCCCCTGCGTCAGACAATCGATTTTCTCGAATTGGCCTTCGACCCGCAGACGATCGTGCTTGGCGGGTCGATGCCCCCCTCACTGCTGCAACGACTCGCTCGCCAACTGGAGCCCTTGCATACACCGGTCAATCCGGGAGAGGAACGGAACCTGCCCCGCATCATGATCGGTGCGACCGGCAGGGATACGGCGCTTCTGGGCGCCGCGGCGCTGCCGATCTTCTCGGAAACGAACCCGCAGTTCGATGTCCTTCAAAAACCTCTAGGCTGACAACCTCACGGATAGGCGTAGAGGACCGGCATCAATCCCGCGACGGCCTTGAAGCGTTCCCAGGACTTGTCCGCGGGCTTCGTCCACGCGCTCTCGGCAAGTGCCGAGATCCGCGGAAACACCAGGCGGTCGAAGACCGCGCGATCGGTCATCGGCTCCGACCAGATACAGGCCTGGATGCCGCGCAGCTTCTTTTTCTGCTCGTCGCTCCAGCCTTCGACCGGGTCGAAATTGTAGAGCTTCTCCGGCTCCGACCACCCGGCCCAGCTGGCGCCCGGCTCATCCCAATCGGGGCTGTTTGCCATGTCGAGGTAATAGACTTGCCCAGGGCAAACGACCATTTCATAGCCCTGACCGGCAAGGGCCGCCGAGACTTCGACGCTGCGCCAGCCACAGAGATAGCTCTTTGCCTTGTCGATGACGTTGCCGTGCGCTGCCTCTTCCCATCCGCCGGTGATGCAGCCTTGCTCCGCAAGAAACTTCTGGATCCGTGCGAGGAAAATGGACTGCAGAACGGCAGCCCCCGATCCGTCGATGTCGTCGGCGCCGTGGGTATTGGTGAACACGTTGAGCCGCTTGGCATGTGCCTCGGCTATCGCATCTCCGCCAATCTCTCGCAGCCGCGCCAAGGCCTCCGGCGAACCCGACCAGGCGCCGAGGGGTACTTCATCGGCGCCGATATGGATCGTCTTGAAGGGAAAGAGCTCGATCAACTCGCGGAAGATCGTTTCCAGAACCTCATAGGTCTTCTTACGTGCCGGGTTCAGGCAGTTATCGGGGAAGCCTTGAACCGAATGGTAGCTCCCGGCTTCCTGCGGGTCGCGAAGTTCCGGGATCGCCTGTTGCATGGCATAGCAATGTCCAGGGACGTCGATTTCCGGCACGACCTCGATGCCGAGCTCCTTGGCGTGCGCGACGATCTCGCGCACTGCGGCCTTGGTGTAATAACCACCGCTGCGGGCCGCGCCAGAGCCCAGAAGCGGCGGAATGGGAAGGCCATGTCCCCGCCAGGCGCCGACTTCGGTCAGGGCAGGATAGGCGTCGATCTCGATCCGCCAGGCCTCGTCGTCCGAGAGGTGCCAATGGAAGCGATTGACCTTGTTCCAGGCGAGAATGCTGAGCAGCTTCTTTATTTCAGCCTTGCCGTAGAACTGACGGGCAACGTCGAGATGAAGGCCGCGCCATCCCATGGATGGCTCATCGCGGATCTCGCCGTCGACGGGGAAGCGGAATGCGTGCGGATAAAGGTGCGCGCCACGCCAGACCTGGCCAAGCGTGATCAGGCCATAAAGCAGGCCGGTCTGTGTGCCGGCGGAAATGCGTACGATCTCGCCGGAGAAGGACACGCGATAGGCTTCCGGTGCGAAGCCTTCGACGACGTCGAGCACCACAGGCATTCCGCCTTCGGAGGCAGGACGCACGATCCCTTCGACGGCAAAGAGCTGTTCGACGAGGCCGGCAAAGGAAGCCGCTGCCGCAATTGCCTGGGGATCGCTGGCATTGAGCGCAAAGCCGGAAGGCACCGGGCGCTTGCCCGATACCCGCACCTCGTTCGGCCACGGGACGATCGCGACAGGCACCGGCGGATTGACCGGCACGGGATAGATTTCTGCTCCACGTTTCAATGGCGCATTGTTGGCAAGCGAGCGCGTTGGCTCGACCGATAGCGCAAGCGTGCTGCCGTCGGCGAACGCCACATAGGCACCGGTTGCCCCATCCGTCCAATGTTGGAATGGCCAGCTGAGCGCGGAGATGGTCAACGTCCATGTCTTGCCCGCTTCAAGCTCGAAATTCTCGGGCGGCAGAAATTCGGTGAAATTCGATAGCCGGCGACCGATCGTGCCACCCTCGATGTGAACAGCCGGATCCACCCTTCCCGGTCCGCTGATGCAGAGGGTGAAGTTGGCAAGCGAATTCAATGAAAGGTTCTTGAGATTGAGTGTGTAGGCTTGGTCTCGTTCTTCGGAAGCGGGCAGCCATGAGGTTTCGAGCCGCAGGGCGGGTTGGCGCTGTATCGACATCATCATCTCTTGATAGCGTTGGGGGACTGAGTTCTGAGATTCCATTTGATCAATCAATTTGATTTAATCAGCTTGCGTTGGCGATCGTCAATCGGAAGAAGGAATTATTGAGTGCCCCGCAATGGCCCGTATGCCAGGCGCCACGAAGGGATCGTTACCCGCTGCAAGTGGTGAGATACAACTTACAGTGCGTTATATTGTGATATTGGTTAGACCGGCTTTGCCGCGTCCGGATGGGCAGCCTTGAACGCCGGCAGTTCGTTGCACGCGTCGGCAATGCGTGCGATGCGAGGGAACGCCGACATTTCGATACCCCAGCGACGGGCGTTGTAGACCTGCGGCACCAGGCAGAAATCTGCCATCGTTGGCGTGTCGCCAAACGAGAAGCGACCGTTTGTCGGATCATCGAGCATCTGTTCCAGAGCGTGCAGTCCGCTGCCAATGAACTTGATGATCCACTCGGCTCGGGCGCCCTCCTCGCCAGTCAGGTGAGCGACGTGTGAGACGACATTAAGGTTGCAGATCGGATGAATATCCATCGCAACGGCATAAGACAGCGCCCTCACCCGCTGCCGCCCCACGGCGGTGTCGGGCAGGAACCCGCTTTCGGGATAGGTCTCGGCAAGGTATTCGATGATGGCCAGGGATTGCGTGAGCGCGCGTCCGCCGATGCGCAAGGCGGGGACCAGACCCTGGGGATTGATTTTCAGGTAGTCAGGATCCTTGTGCGCCAAGGCAAGCAGGTCGATCGGGACGGTCTCGAAGGCAAGCCCCAGCACATGAAGCGCGATGCGGACCCGGTAGCTGGCCGAGGAGCGCCAGTAGTCGTAGAGCACGATCCCGGTCATTGCCGCTCGTCCCCGGCGTAGCGTCGCACGGTCTGCTCGATCGCGCCGAAAATCGATGCACCGTGCTTGTCCTTCATCTCGATGCGAACTCTGTCGCCGAAGTGCAGGTAAGGCGTTTTGGGGCCTCCGTGCTCTATGGTCTCGATCATTCTGATCTCGGCGATGCAGGAATATCCGTCTCCGCCTTCGACGATCGGCTTGCCGGGGCCGCCGTCACGCTTGTTGGAAACCGTGCCGGAGCCGATGATCGAGCCTGCTGTCAGCGCGCGTGTTTTCGCCGCGTGCGAGACAAGGTGCCCGAAGTCGAATGTCATGTCCCGGCCGGCGTTGGCGCGGCCGAACGGAACGCCGTTCAAGCTGACGAGCAGTGGAAGATGGACCTTGCTGTCCTTCCAGGCGTCGCCGAGTTCGTCCGGCGTCACAGCGACCGGCGAAAAAGATGACGAGGGTTTTGATTGGAAGAAGCCGAAGCCCTTGGCGAGCTCATCGGGAATGAGACCGCGCAGCGACACGTCGTTCACCAGCATCATCAGCCTGATAGCATCGCGTGCCTGCTCAGGTGTCGCGCCCATGGGGACGTCGTCGACGATAACGGCAACTTCGCCTTCCATGTCGATGCCGTAGCGTTCGTCGGCGGCAAGGATCGGGTCGCAAGGGGCGAGAAAGTTGTCGGAGCCGCCTTGGTACATCAGGGGATCGGTCCAGAATGTCGTCGGCATGTCGGCATTCCGGGCCTTTCGCACCAGCTCGACATGGTTGACGTAGGCCGATCCGTCCGCCCATTGGTAGGCGCGCGGCAGTGGGGAATGCACATGGCGCGGATCAAAAGGCTCGGATGGCACTGAGCCGGCTTCGAGGCTTTCGGCGAGGCGGGTAAGTTTTGGCGCGGTTGCCGGCCAGTCGTCCAGCGCTGCCTGCAGGGTGCGGGCGACCTCGCCCGCATCGGTAAAGCGCGTCAGGTCACGGGTGACGACGATCAGCCGGCCGTCGCGCGAACCGTCTTTGAGCGTGGCAAGTTTCATGTGATCCTCCGCGTTCGAGCCTACTTGACGCCAGGCGTTCCGTCGAAGCGGCGCTCCAGACCATCCCAGCAATCGATGTAGTCATCCTGCAGCGTCTCCAGTTCCGCGGCATATCTTGTCAGCTGCTGCGGGAAGCGTGTCTCGAACATGAACGCCATCGTGTGATCGAGCTTGACCGGCTTCAGCTCGGAGTTGGATGCCTTTTCGAAGCCGGAGGCATCCGGCCCATGCGGCAGCATCATGTTGTGCAGGCTCATCCCGCCTGGGACGAAGCCCTTTTCCTTGGCGTCGTATTGTCCATGGATCAGCCCCATGAACTCGCTCATGATGTTGCGGTGATACCAGGGCGGTCGGAACGTGTGCTCGGCAACGAGCCAGCGGGGCGGAAAGATCACGAAGTCGACATTTGCCGTCCCTTCTTCGCCACTCGGCGCTGTCAGGACCGTGAAAATCGACGGGTCCGGGTGATCGAAGAGAATGGCCCCGACCGGGGAGAACGTCCTGAGGTCATATTTGAAGGGGATGTAGTTTCCGTGCCAGGCGACGACGTCGAGCGGCGAGTGATCGATCTCGGTCACATAGAACTTGCCGCACCATTTCACATGCACGCGGCACGCTGTCTCCTTGTCCTCGAAGGCGGCGACCGGCGTCTTGAAGTCGCGGGCGTTCGCCAGGCAGTTGGCGCCGATCGGTCCACGATCCGGCATGGTGAACTTCGCTCCGTAGTTCTCGCAGATGTAGCCGCGCCACTCGGGGCCATCGCCGAGACGTGAAACCTTGAACATCATCCCACGAGGGATCAGGCAGATTTCCGCCGGCTCGACCTCCATCACGCCCATCTCGGTGAAGACGCTGATGGCGCCGAGTTGCGGAACAATGAGCAGTTCACCGTCGGCATTGAAGAAGTAGTCATCCACCATATCCTCGTTGAAGACATAGGCATGCGCGGCCATCCCGACTTGGGTCATGACGTCCCCGGCTGCCGTCATCGTTCGTATTCCGGCAAGAAAGTCCGCGCTCACCGTTGGAGCCGGGACCGGATCCCAGCGCAACTGACCGAGCGGCAGGGAGTGATCGTCGAGACATGGTGCCGATTTCCAGAAAGGGTAGCTCGCATTGGCAAAGCGGCGCGTGTGGCGAACGCTTGGCCTGATGCGATAGAGCCAGGAACGCTCGTTTGTTCCTCTGGGAGCCGTGAACGGCGAGCCGGACAGCTGCTCGGCATAAAGGCCATAGTTGCATTTTTGCGGGCTGTTCTGGCCCTGCGGCAAGGCCCCTGGGAGCGCCTCCGTCTCGAAGTCGTTGCCGAACCCCGGCATGTAGGCCAGCTTGCTGGTTCCCGCCCGCGCACGGGAGGCTGGTGCTTCGGTGGTGTCCATGCTTGCGTCTCCTCCATTTATATAGTTACAAACGTAACCGTCGATTTTGTAACTATCAAGGAGCGGCCATGGAGAGTGGATTTGAGCTCGACGGCTTTATTCCCTACCGTCTCAATCGGGCGTCGGAACTCATCAGCCTGTCATTCGCGCGGCAGTACAAGCAGGAGTTCGATCTGACCCGGCCCGAATGGCGCACGCTTGCCGCACTCGGCAGTGTCGGCGCGATGACGGCAAAGGACATCGGCGTCCATTCACATATGCATAAGACGAAGGTGAGCCGGGCCGTCCATTCGCTTGAGCAACGGCATTGGCTGAAGAGGATTCCGAGCTATACCGACCGACGTTTCGAGCAGATCGAACTCACGGCGCTTGGACGCGAGTACTATCGCAAGATCACGGTCCTCGCGCACACCTACCAGGAGACGGTGCGCATGAAACTTGGCGAAGAGGCAATCCGCCATCTCGACCTCGCGCTTGCGGCGATCGAGGCTTCCGCAGGACTGCGGCGCAAATCAAAATAAAACTATGAGCCGCTGAGCGGGTAGCCTTCGAAGTCCTTCAATGTGTTGAGCACGATCGAGGTTTTCACGTGCTGGACGGATTCGTGCGGCAACAGAACGTCATTGACGAACCGCGACAGGCCCGACAGGCCGCGGGTCGCGACTTTCAGGTGATAGTCCATCTCGCCTGTCAGCGCATAGGCCTCCAGAACCTCTGGCAGGCCGTTGACCAATTGCTGAAAGCGGCGGGCATTGTCGCGATTATGGGTTGCTAGCGTGACCGAGATGACGACCAGCAGATTGAGCCCCAGCTTCTCCGGATCGAGGTTTGCCTGATAGCCGCGAATGAAACCCTCTGCTTCCAACCGCGTTCGCCGTCGCGAGCATTGGGAGGCCGAAAGGCTGATGCGCTCGGACAGTTCGATGTTGGTCAATCGTCCGTCGCTTTGGAGTTCGGCGAGGATCCTCAGGTCGAAACCATCCAATTGCTCAGACATTGTACAATCACCCCGTTATATGCATGTTCCGTGCGGATATTTTGCCACGCGCGTCCACAATGCAAGCACATTGCATGGTCCTGGGTCCATAATTTGCATCCAAATGGTTGCAGCCTCAGGAGGAGCAAATGGGCCCGTATCCGCACGACGCACCGCCGTCTCAGATCACCGTTGATAATCCTGCCGGTACGGACGGATTCGAGTTTGTGGAATTCGCACATCCAGCGCCCGAGAAGCTTGCGGAACTGTTCGACCGTATGGGGTATCGCGCCGTCGCAAAGCACAAGAGCAAGGACATCACGGTCTGGCGCCAGGGCGACATCAACTACATCGTCAATGCCGAGCCGGGCAGCCATGCCATGCGCTTCGTAGAGGATCACGGCCCCTGCGCGCCGTCGATGGCGTGGCGTGTCGTCGATGCCAAGCATGCCTTCGACCATGCCGTTGCCAAAGGCGCGACGCTCTACGAGGGCGACGATAAGACCCTCGATGTGCCGGCGATCGTCGGTATCGGCGGGTCGCTTCTCTACTTCGTTGAGCGCTACGGCGCGAAAGGCTCGGCCTACGATCTCGAATTCGACTGGATCGGCGAGCGTGATCCGCGGCCCAAGGGCGTCGGCTTCTTCTATCTCGACCACCTGACCCACAACGTCTATCGCGGCAACATGGACAAGTGGTGGGACTTCTATCGCGAACTCTTCAATTTCAAGCAGATTCACTTCTTCAACATCGACGGCCGGATCACCGGGTTGATGAGCCGTGCAATCACCTCGCCCTGCGGCAAGATCCGTATTCCCCTGAATGAATCGAAAGACGAGACCAGCCAGATCGAGGAGTACCTGAAGAAGTACAGAGGTGAAGGCATTCAGCACATTGCTGTCGGAACCGACGCCATCTACGAGGCGACTGACAAGCTTGCTGAAAACGGCCTGCGTTTCATGCCGGGCCCTCCGGAGACCTACTACGATATGTCACGCGACCGCGTTCATGGACATGACGAGCCGATCGACAGAATGGCCAAGCATGGCATCCTGATCGACGGCGAAGGCGTGCTCGATGGCGGCATGACCAAGATCCTGCTGCAGATCTTCTCGAAGACGGTGATCGGTCCGATCTTTTTCGAGTTTATCCAGCGCAAGGGCGACGAAGGTTTCGGCGAAGGCAACTTCCGGGCGCTCTTCGAATCGATCGAAGCCGACCAGATACGCCGCGGCGTCATCAAGCCGGCGGCCGCCTAGTGGAAATGAACTGCGAGTTAGTGGCCGTCTGGGGCAACAGCCTCCGGCGGCACTGTTTCCAGCAGGCTCTTGCGGTGGAAGATGAACAGGCCGGCGACGACGATGATCGTGCCACCTGAGATCACATAGAGATCCGGAACGTCGCCGAAGAACAGGTATCCGAGCGCAATCGCCCAGATCAGAAGGCTGTATTGCAGCGGCGCCAGCAGGGATGCCGGGGCGAGCTTCAGCGAACGCGTGATCAGAAGGTGCGCACAGGATGCAACGACGCCGAGGGCGAGCATGCCGGTGAGCTCGACCGGGGTTGTTGGCTGCCAGGCGCCGATGGAAAGCACCGCGCCGACGATGAGAGCGGCGACCATCTGCCAGGTAACGAGCGTCGTGTCACTGGTGTTGCGGAGATATCGGTTAAGCACCAGGGCCATTGAAAAGGACAGGCTGCCGACAATGCCGAAGAGCGAGGGCAGCGACAGCATCGCCGAGGACGGACGTAGTGCGATCACCACGCCGCAGAAGCCGACGAAGACCGCAAGCCACCGGCGCCAGCCGATCCGTTCGTTGAGGAAGAAGTGCGAGAGCGCGGCGACGTAGATCGGTCCGGCCATGTAGAAGGTCATGACGTCAGCGAGCGGCAGGTAGGCGACCGCGGCATAAAACAAGCCGACATCGAGTGTTGCGAAGAGCACGCGAAGAAACTGCAGCCCCTTCTGCTCTACCCTGAACAGTTGGGCTGGGCCCTGCCTGGCAATCAAGGGTCCCAGGATGATGAAGCATCCGAGCGAGCGGATCAGCAACACCTGGCCGACAGAGAAGCTTGTCACGAGCCACTTGCCCATCGCGTCATTGAGCGCGAAGAGAAAGTCCCCGAGAAGCATCAGAACAACGCCCAATAGCACGAAGTTCTTGAGGCCCGTCGCGGTAGGCTGCGGTTGCATGTCGGAATTCCTGTTGCTGGTCGCCGCATCGCTGCTGCAGCCGGGGCGTCGCCCATATCAGGAGGAGTGTCAAGCCGAGGCAGGGGTTATTCCGTCTTGCCCCGCAGCATTTCGATGATCGCCGAGAAATCGCGTCCGCCATTCCCCTGCTTCTCGAAAAGAGCGTAGAGCTGCGAGGCTTCGGCCCCGAGCGGCGTCGAGGCGCCGGTCGACAGCGCTGCCTCCTGCGATAGCCTGAGATCCTTCAGCATCAGCGCGGCCGCAAAACCCGGCTTGTAGTCATTGTTCGCGGGCGATGTCGGAACCGGTCCCGGGACAGGGCAATAGGTGCTGATCGACCAGCATTGTCCCGATGAAGTCGAGGCAACGTCGAACAGCGCCTGATGCGAAAGACCGAGCTTTTCGCCAAGCGCGAAAGCTTCGCAGACGCCGATCATCGATATGCCGAGGATCATGTTGTTGCAGATCTTGGCTGCCTGCCCGGCTCCGTTCTCCCCGCAATGGACGATTTTCTTGCCCATGGCTTCCAGGATCGGCTTAGCCTTCGCGAAAGCTTCGTCCGAGCCGCCGGCCATGAAGGTCAGCGTGCCCGCCGCCGCCCCGCCGGTGCCGCCGGAGACAGGAGCGTCGAGGGAGAGGCAACCGGCACTGCTTGCCATCTCGTGCGCCTTGCGGGCGCTGTCGACGTCAATCGTCGAACTATCGATGATAAGCGTTCCGGCGGGAATGGAGCGAAGGATATCCGTCCAGGCGCTGAGCACATGCTTGCCCTGCGGCAGCATGGTCACGACGATTTCGGCGTCCGAGATAGCTTGGCTGATATGGCTCGCCGCCTTCACACCGTGCTCTTCCGCAGCTTGCAGGACAGGGGCGGCGAGGTCGAAGCCCGTGACTTCATGGCCAGCCTTGACGAGGTTGGCGGCCATCGGCCCGCCCATGTTGCCAAGCCCGATGAATGCAATCCGTGCCATGCCGTTCTCCTATCTGTTGTCCGCCAGGATCATCGCGGCTGCCTTTTCGGCGATCATGATCGTCGGCGAATTGGTGTTGCCCGACGTGATGGCCGGCATCACGGAGGCGTCTGCGATCCGGAGCTTCGCCAACGCCCGGAACTTGAGGCGAGGGTCGACAACACTTTCCCGATCGGAGCCCATCCGGCATGTTCCGACGGGGTGGAAAATCGTCGTGCCAATATCGCCGGCTGCCTGCACCAGTTCCGCGTCCGATTGGTAATTCGGGCCAGGCTTGAACTCCTCGGGCCGGAACCGCGCGAAGGACGGCTGCGCGATGATTTTCCTTGTCAGGCGTATCGAGCGAAGAGCTATGTCGCGATCTCGTTCGGTCGAGAGATAATTCGGACTGATCGTTGGCTGGAGAGCAAAATCCGGGCTCGCCACGTGGACCGAACCGCGGCTTTCCGGTCTGAGGTTGCAGACACTCGCGGTGATGGCAGGGAATGGGTGAACCGGATCGCCGAACTTGTCGAGCGACACCGGCTGCACATGATATTGGAGGTCCGGGGTTTCCTTGTCGGGGCCGGAGCGCGTGAAGATGCCAAGCTGGCTCGGCGCCATTGCCATCGGCCCGGAACGCCTGATCAGATATTCCAGCCCAATCGCTGCTTTGCCGATGAGTCTTGTTGCCTTCTCGTTCAGCGTCGGAACGCCGGTGACCTTGTAAGCCATACGAAGCTGCAGGTGGTCCTGGAGATTCTCGCCGATGCCTTTCACCTCGGCTTTGACATCCACGCCCGCACTCCTCAGTACGTCGCCTTGGCCAAGGCCGGACAGCTCCAGAATGTGCGGTGAACCGATCGCGCCCGCAGCAAGGATGGTTTCCCTCGTCGCGTAAGCGCGCTTCGTAGTGCCCGCATGCTGATAGTCGACGCCGGTGACAGCGCCCTCCTCGATCAGCAGCCGGCGCGCCTGCGCCTTCGTCAGAACCGTCAGATTGCCTCGCCGCATGGCCGGGCGCAGGAAGGCCTTGGTCGTATTCCAGCGAATGCCGGACCGCTGATTGACGTCGAAGTAGCCTGAACCCTCGTTGTTGCCGGTGTTGAAGTCAGGCGTTTCCGGGATGCCGGCCTCCTTGGCGGCAGCCTGGAAGGCATCGAGTACCGCCCAGCGCACACGCGCTTTCTCCACACGCCACTCACCGCCCGTGCCGTGCAGCTCGTTTTCGCCGCGATAGTAGTCCTCCGATTTGCGGAAGAACGGAAGCACGTCGTCCCAGCTCCAGCCCGTGCATCCCATCTGTCGCCACAGGTCGTAGTCGCGCGCCTGGCCGCGCATGTAGATCATGCCGTTGATTGAGGAGCAGCCGCCGAGCACCTTGCCGCGTGGATAATTGAGGGCGCGCCCGTTCAATCCCGCTTGCGGAGCCGTCGTGAAGCACCAATCGGTGCGCGGGTTGTTGATGCAGTAGAGATAGCCGACGGGGATATGGATCCAGTGGTAATTGTCGCTGCCGCCGGCCTCTAGCAGCAGAACGCGCGTGTTTCTGTCTTCCGACAGTCGGTTGGCGAGAACGCAGCCGGCGCTACCGGCACCAATGATAATGTAGTCGAAGCGATCCATGCGAATCCCACCCCGCAGGTTAGCGGCGGTAGACGAAGCCGAGCTTCCGGCCGAGACGCGACGCGTAAAACTCGCCGATGATGCCGCGGCGGAAGATCAGCACGCAAACCATGAACACCACACCTGTGATGATCGTCACCGGGAATTCCGAGGTTGCCAGGTAGTTTTCCAGCGTCACGACCAGGCCGGCGCCAAACAGCGGACCGATCAAGGTGCCGATGCCGCCAAGCAGGGTCATCAGGATCACCTCGCCCGACATCTGCCAGGCGACATCGGTCAGGGTCGCGAACTGGAAGACGAGCGATTTCACCGCGCCGGCCAAGCCCGCGAGTGCGGCCGACATCACGAATGCGCCCAGCTTGTAGCGGGCGACGGAATAACCGAGCGATATCGCCCGCTGCTCGTTCTCGCGGATCGATTTCAGGATCATCCCGAACGGAGAATTGATAAAGCGCCAGATGATCAGGATGCCGACGACGAAGACCGCCAGCACGAAATAATACATGTTGCTGGAGTTATTGAGATCGAGGACGCCGAACAGATGGCCGCGCGGCACGGACTGGATACCATCCTCGCCATGCGTGAACTCGGCTTGCAGGCAGAAGAAGAAGAACATCTGCGAGAGGGCGAGCGTAATCATCGCGAAATAGATTCCCTGACGGCGGATCGCGAAGAAACCCATGACGAGGCCGAGGATGGCGGCACCTGCGACTCCGACCAGGATGCCGAGTTCCGGCGAAAACCCCCATTCCGTCACGGCATGGGCCGTAAAGTAGGCGGCCCCACCGAAGAAGGTCGCATGACCGAACGACAGTAGGCCGGTATAGCCGAGCAGCAGGTTGAAGGCGCAGGCAAACAGCGCGAAGCACAACAGCTTCATCAGGAAGATCGGGTAGAAGAAGAACGGCGCCAACAGGAGGAGCAGCAGGCCGATGATGAGGAACGCGGCCTGTACCGAAAGTGCGGTCCGGCTCTTTTCCGTCCTGATGGTATCAGTGATCTCTGTCATCGTCAGGCATCCCGGCCGAAGAGGCCCGCGGGCCTGATGAGAAGAACAATTGCCATGATGACGAAGATCACGATGTTGGACGCCTCCGGATAAAAGACCTTGGTCAGGCCTTCGGCAACGCCGAGCACGTAGCCGGTGATGATCGCGCCCATGATCGAGCCCATTCCTCCGACAACGACGACGGCGAAGACAACGATGATCATGCTGGAGCCCATCAGCGGCGATACCTGATAGATCGGAGCGGCAAGCACGCCGGCGAAAGCTGCAAGACCGGCTCCAAGGGCGTAGGTCAGCGTCAACAGGACCGGCACGTTGACGCCGAATGCCTGGACGAGCGTCGCATTCTCGGTGGCGGCCCTGAGATAGGCGCCGAGCTTCGTCTTCTCGATCAGCAGCCAGGTGCCAAGACAGACCACAAGCGACACGACGACCACCCAGCCGCGATAGATCGGCAGGAACATGAAGCCGAGATTGACAGCGCCGGCGAGTGCTGCGGGCTGCGCATAAGGTTGGCCGGACGAGCCGTAGAGATAGCGGAACGTGCCTTCGACCGCCAAGGCAAGGCCGAAGGTGAAGAGCAGGCCGTAGAGCGGATCGAGATCATAGAGCCGACGGAGGAACAAACGTTCGATTACCGCGCCGGCCAATCCGACGATGACGGGTGCCAGGATCAGCGACGGCCAGTAACCGATGCCGGCATAGGCAAGCAGAAGGTAGGCGGCGAATGCGCCGAGCATGTACTGCGCGCCGTGCGCGAAATTGATGACGCGCAACAGGCCGAAGATGATGGCGAGCCCGAGGCTCAAAAGGGCATAGAAAGAGCCGTTGATCAGGCCGATCAGCAACTGGCCCATGAACGCCTGCAGGGGAATGCCGAAGATCATCGTCATCAGATCACACTCCCAGAACCTTGTGCAGCGTATCCATCCGCTCGGGCAATTCGCCCACCGGAAACTCCGAAACCATCTGCCCGTGATCCATAAGATAGAAGCGATCGGCGATCCGGCTAGCGAAACGGAAATTCTGCTCGACAAGCAGGATCGTCATGCCGCGCTCCTTCAATTGCTTCAGGACTTCGCCGATACGCTGGACGATGACGGGCGCCAGGCCCTCCGTGGGTTCGTCGAGCAAGAGCATGCGAACACCGGTGCGCAGAATGCGGGCGATCGCCAGCATTTGCTGCTCCCCGCCCGACAGCTTCGTGCCCGGACTGTTGCGGCGCTCGTGGAGGTTCGGAAACAGCTCGTAGATCTCGTCAACGGTCATGCCGCCCGAGGCAACGACTGGCGGCAGCAACAGGTTTTCGGACACCGTCAGCGTCGAGAATATGCCGCGCTCCTCGGGCACAAAGCCGATACCGCGATGCGCCGTCTTGTGTAACGGCACCTGCATCAAGTCTTCGCCGGCGAATGTCAGCTTGCCCCTGCGAGTGCGAACGATGCCAGTGATGGTGCGCAGCGTCGTCGTCTTTCCGACGCCGTTGCGGCCAAGAATGGTGACGGTCTCACCCTCGCCGACCCGCATGTCGACACCGTGCAGGATGTGGCTTTCGCCGTACCAGGCGTTGAGCCCCTGGACTTCCAGAAGTGTCGCCATCAGCCCTCCTCCGAGCCCATGTAGGCCTGGCGCACCCGCTCATCGGCGCTGACGGTCGCATAGTCGCCTTCAGCAAGGATTTCTCCACGTTGAAGCACGGTCACATGCTGGCAGATGTTGGCGACGACGGACAGATTGTGCTCGACCATCAGGACGGCGCGGTCGCGCGCCACCTCGCGGATCAGAGCGGAGACGACGCCGACGTCCTCGTGCCCCATGCCGGCCATCGGTTCGTCGAGCAGGAGCACTCTCGGATCAAGCGCCAAGGTCGTTGCGATCTCGAGGACACGCTTGCGGCCATAGGAAAGATCTGCGGCGATGGCGTCGCGTTCCTTGGAGAGGCCGACCTTCGCAAGCAGCTGTTCGGCGCGATCGTTCAATGCGTCGAGTGCTGACAGCGGGCGCCAGAATTGCGTCGACAGATTGTTGGGCCGCTGCAGCGCCACCCGCACATTGTCGAGAACGCTGAGATGCGGAAACACAGCCGAGATCTGGAACGATCGCACCAACCCCATGCGCGCCACCTTGTCGGGTGCCGTTCTGGTGATATCAGTACCCATCAGCGTGATGGTGCCCGATGTCGGCTGCAGGAACTTCGTCAGCAGGTTGAAGACCGTCGTCTTTCCCGCGCCGTTGGGGCCGATCAGGGCATGCACGCTCGCGTCATGGACGTCGAGATCAACATTCTTGACGGCAGTGAAGCCGCCGAAGTCACGACGCAGGCCGCGAGCGGAAAGGACCACCCGCGGCGCTGCGTTCGATTGGGTCGCGGAAACCGCCATCGCCTAGTTCACCAGGGCGCAGCCGCTCTTGGCGGGATCGATATAGGCTTCCTTGCCCGGAATGGTCGCGAGAACGTTGAAGTAGTCCCACGGCTCCTTGCTGTCGGCCGGCTTCTTGACCTGCAGCAGGTACATGTCGTGGATCATGCGGCCATTCGGGCCAACGGTGCCACCGCGAGCGAAGACGTCGTCGACGGGCAGTTCGTGCAGCTGCTTGGCGACGGCCTCGGTGTCATCGGTGCCGGCCTTGTCGATCGCCTTGAGATACTGGAGCACGGCCGAATAGGTGCCGGCGTGGATCATGTTCGGCATCTTGCCGGTGCGGGCGAAGAACTTCTTGCCGAATTCGCGGCTCTTGTCGTCGAGGTTCCAGTAGTAGCCTTCCGTCAGCGTCAGGCCTTGCGCTGCCTCGAGCCCGAGGCCGTGGACTTCGGCCAGTGTGAAGAGCAGTGCAGCCAGATGCTGGCCACCCTGAGTGATGCCGAACTCGGCAGCCTGCTTGATGGCGTTGGACGTATCAAGGCCAGCATTGGCTAGGCCGATCACCTTGGCGCCGGAGGATTGTGCCTGCAGCAGGAAGGACGAGAAATCCTGGTTCGACAGAGGATGGCGGACAGAACCGACGACCTTGCCGCCGGCGGACTTGACGAAGTCGCTCGTCTGCTGCTCCAGGGAGTAGCCGAAAGCGTAGTCGGCCGTCAGGAAGAACCAACTGTCGCCGCCCTGCTTGACGAGCGCACCGCCCGTGCCGACGGCGAGGGCATGCGTGTCATAGGCCCAGTGGAAACCGTAGGGCGAGCAGGCCTTCCCGGTGAGATCCGTGGTCGCGGCCCCGGTGACGATGTTGATCTTCTTCTTTTCCTTGGCGATCGCCTGAACCGCAAGCGCTACCGACGAAGTGGTCAATTCCATGATCGCGTCCACCTGCTCGGTGTCATACCACTGCCGGGCAATGTTGGAGGCGATGTCGGGCTTGTTCTGGTGGTCGGCGTCTACAATCTCCACCGGCACGCCAAGCACCTTGCCGCCGAAATCCTCGACCGCCATCTTGGCTGCCTCGACGGAGGACTTGCCGCCGAAATCGGCGTAGACGCCGGACTGGTCGTTCAGGATGCCGATCTTCACTTTGCCGTCGGATGCACCATCGGCGAGCACAGCCGTACTGCTTGCAAGCAGGAATGCCAGCGATGCAATGAGATTCTTTCGCATATGTCTCTCCTCCCAGAGATTGGCCAGAATGCGGATCTGTTCAAATTTGGCCAGCCACTCTCCTCAAAGCCGCCAGCCCGTGCCTCACGATCATGGAAATGCACCAATCAGGCAAGGCCGCTTTACAACTAATTCCAAACAGTATCTGTTCGTTTTTGAACAGAGCTGTTGCTCTTTCGCGGTTCCGTCCCAATGAATGCAGATCGTTAGGGCGCTTTTCGTTGGAACCTAGGGCGGACGACGGCGAGGTGCAGGCTGCGCCGCATTAGACGAAAGACCAATGTCGGAGCGGCCGCACGATGCCAGGACCGATTGGAGGATCCGAATGACCAATCCGCCGCAATTTACCTGGGATGACCTGCAATTCTTTCTCGCGGTTGCCCGCACCGGACAGCTGTCGACCGCGGCGCGGCAATTGCGGACCAGCCATGCCACCGTGTCGCGCCGCATCGACCGGCTGGAGTTCGCGCTCAAGGTCAAGCTCTTCGAACGCAACCCGCGCGGCTATGTGATGACGGCGATGGGCGCCCGCTTCGTCGAGACCGCCGAGAAAATGGAGCAGGAGACCGAACGGCTGCGCGCCGACCTCACCGACGGCGCAACGACGCAACGCGGCGTGGTACGCCTCAGTGCGCCGGAGGGCTTCTCCAATTTCTTCTTTGCGCGCGTGTTGCCGCAGTTCGTCGCCCGACACCCGAATTTGTCGCTCGAACTGGTGACGATCCAGCAGATCATGTCACTGTCGCGCAAGGAGGCCGATATCACCGTCGTTCTCGATGAGCCGAAGGGCGGACCGTATTTATCCGACAAGCTCACCGACTACCATCTTCAGGTCTATGGCTCGCGTGACTATCTGCACCGAAGCGCGCCGATCACCTGCCGCGACGACCTCCTGGCGCACCCGTTCATCAGCTACATCGAGGAAATGATCTTCGCCCCTGGCCTGGACTATCTTGGCGACGTGCATCCGCGCATCAAGCCGCAGTTCCAGAGCTCGAGCATCTTTGCACAGCTGACGGCGACCAGAAACGGCCTCGGGCTTTGCGTGCTTCCCTATTTCTTCGCCAGCCGTTACCCCGAACTCGAGCGGGTTCTTCCTGATGAGGTCGATCTCAGGCGGCACTACTGGATCACCTGCCATCGCGATCTTCGCCAGTCGCCGCGGGTGCGTGCGGTCATAGATTTCCTGCGCGAGGCGGTGACCGGCGAGGACGTCAGGTTCATTCCGCCCTGGGTGAAGCGATAAGGCGCCCCCGAGCAGTGTTCTTGGCGAGTTGACCCATCCGACGGCCGGGTCTATGCCCGAAGGATGTTGGTGCCAGCAGGTAAATGAGGAGAAGTGACCATGCAGCATACCCGCGAGATCTTTGATTGGGCCGATCCGTTTCGCCTTGTCGAGCAGCTGACGGATGAAGAGCGCATGGTGCAGGAGACGGCGCAGGCTTATGCACAGGACAAGCTGGCGCCGCGCGTGCTCGAAGCCTTCCGTCATGAAAAGACAGACCCGGGGATTTTCCGCGAAATGGGCGAACTAGGCCTGCTCGGGCCGACGATCGCGCCGGAATATGGCGGCGCCGGGCTGGGCTACGTCGCTTATGGCCTGATCGCTCGCGAAGTCGAGCGCGTCGACAGCGGCTACCGCTCGATGATGAGCGTGCAGTCGTCCCTCGTCATGGTTCCGATCGACGCCTTCGGCTCCGAGGCGCAGAAGCAGAAGTATCTGCCCAAGCTTGCGACCGGCGAGTGGATCGGCTGCTTCGGCCTCACCGAGCCCAACCACGGCTCAGATCCGGGCTCGATGGTGACGCGGGCGAAAAAGGTTGATGGCGGCTATAGCCTCTCCGGCGCCAAGACATGGATTTCCAATGCTCCGATCGCCGACGTATTTGTCGTCTGGGCCAAGACCGAAGACGGCGTCATACGCGGCTTCATCCTCGAGAAGGGCTGGAAGGGCCTGTCGGCGCCGACGATCCACGGCAAGGTCGGCCTGCGCGCCTCGATCACCGGCGAGGTGGTGATGGATGAGGTGTTCGTGCCGGAAGAGAACCTGCTGCCAAACGTTTCGGGCCTCAAGGGTCCGTTCACCTGCCTGAACTCGGCCCGCTTCGGCATTGCCTGGGGAGCGCTCGGCGCTGCCGAGGACTGCTATGCCAAGGCCCGTCAATATGTGCTCGACCGCAAGCAGTTCGGCCGGCCGCTGGCTGCCAACCAGCTGATCCAGAAGAAGCTCGCCGACATGGTCACCGAAATCGCGCTCGGCCTGCAGGGCTGCATCCGGCTCGGCCGCATGAAGGAAGACGGGCACCCGCCCGTGGAACTGACTTCGATCGTCAAGCGCAATTCCTGTGGCAAGGCGCTAGACATCGCAAGGCTGGCGCGCGACATGCTCGGCGGAAACGGCATTTCCGACGAGTTTGGCATCGCCCGCCATCTCGTCAACCTCGAGGTGGTCAACACCTATGAGGGGACGCATGACGTCCACGCCCTTATCCTCGGCCGCGCCGTCACGGGCATTGCCGCCTTCGCCAATTGAAACAAGTAAACCATCGCGCAAATTGAAACCTGCGCGACAATGTGCAAGCTTCCCATGACCGCGCTTGGATTGTGCGCGGCATGGGGGATTGCACATGCTTTTGCTTCTTGCATTTCTGATTGGAATTGTCGCAGGTCTCAGGGCCATGACGGCGCCTGCCGCGGTTGCCTGGGCGGCTGCTCTCGGCTGGCTTGACGTTTCGCAGACGCCGCTTGCCTTCATGGGATACCGTTGGACGCCGTGGGTGTTCACCCTGCTCGCTGTCGTCGAGCTGATCACCGACCAGCTGCCCTCGACCCCGTCCCGTAAGGTTCCGATGCAATTTGCCGCCCGCTTGATCATGGGCGGGCTGGCGGGCGCCACGATCGGTGTTACCGGCGTCTCACTCATTGGCGGACTGATTGCAGGTGTCGTTGGCGCTGCGGTTGGCACGTTCGGTGGAGCGGCGGCTCGTGGTAAACTCGCCGCCGCCTTCGGCAAGGATACACCGGCAGCGCTGATCGAGGATGCGGTTGCGATCATCGGCGCGCTCATCATCGTGGGAGCAGTGTGATGCCTAGTTTCGACGCCATCGTCATCGGGGCCGGCCAGTCCGGTCCCTTCCTCGCCGCGCGCATGGTCGCGAAGGGCATGAAGGTGGCGTTGATTGAACGCAAGTTCCTGGGCGGCACCTGCGTCAATGCCGGTTGCATGCCCACCAAGACGCTGGTGGCAAGTGCCCGTGCGGCCCACATGGCGCGGCGCGGCGCGGACTTCGGCGTGGTGCTTCAAGGTGGCGTGGCTATCGACATGACTGTCGTGCGCAAGCGCGCCGAAACCGTGACGATGAACGCCCGCAACGGTCTGATCAACTGGTTCGCCGGCATGGACGGCATGACCGTCATCTATGGGCATGCCCGCTTCGAGGATGCCCGTACCGTGACCGTCAACGGCGAGACCCTGACGGCCCCAAAGATCTTCCTGAATGTCGGCGCGCGACCAACCATTCCCGATATGCCCGGGATTGGCAGCATAGACTACCTGACAAGCACCTCGATCATCCATCTCGACCGTCTTCCGAGGCACCTTGCTGTCATCGGCGGCAGCTATATCGGGCTTGAGTTTGCGCAGATGTATCGCCGTTTCGGGGCTGAGGTAACGGTAATCGAGCGCGGGCCGAAGCTAGCGTCGCGGGAGGATGCCGACATCTCAGACGCGATTGCCGACATCCTGCGTTCGGAAGGCATTGCCGTGCACACGGATGCCGACGGGATCGGATTTGCCAAGACGGCCGACGGCATCAGCGTCAGCATCGGCAATGGTCAGGCGGCCATTGAGGCGAGCCACGTGCTGGTTGCCACCGGGCGCACGCCGAACACCGACGACCTCGGCCTCGACAAGGCCGGCGTCGTCACCGATCGGCGCGGCTACATCACCGTTGACGACAAGCTTGCCACCAATGTCGAGGGCATCTTCGCGCTTGGCGATTGCAATGGCCGGGGCGCCTTCACCCACACATCCTACAACGACTTCGAGATCGCTGCCGCGAACCTGCTCGATGGCGAGGATCGCAAGGTCAGCGATCGCATTCCCGCCTATGCGCTCTACATCGACCCGCCGCTCGGTCGCGTCGGGATGACCGAGAAGGAAGCGCGGGCCTCCGGCCGGAAGATCATGATCTCTACACGGCCGATGAGCCGGGTCGGCCGCGCCAACGAGCGCGCCGAGACCAAGGGCTTCATGAAGGTGATCGCAGACGTCGAGACGCAGCAGATCCTGGGTGCCGCGATCCTCGGGATCGAGGGTGACGAGGCAATTCACGGCTTTATCGATGCGATGAATGCCAAGGCGCCCTATCCGGTACTGAAATGGGCGGTCCCGATCCACCCAACGGTGTCCGAACTCATCCCGACATTGCTCGGGGATTTGAAGGCGGTCTAGGGATCTGCTGCAGCACCGGCCGGTATGGGATGGGCGGATCAATCACCGCAGCCGATGATCGCTGTGCGACACGAACCCCGTCCCATCGGCCAGCTGTGACCGCCTTAGGCGTTCGCGACCAGATGCCGATCGCCGATGTCCGTCAGCTGATTGTAGACCGGCTGGTATCCGAGCGGCCGGATCGGACTTTTGATCTCGCGCGCCGCTGCGTCATAAAGCCGCCGCTCGCGGCGGGGATCCGGTACCGGCACGGCGCTGAGCAGCTGGCGGGTATAGCTGTGCCGCGGGTTTTCGAAGATCTGCCGGCGGGTTCCCACTTCCACGAACTGGCCCATATACATCACCGCCACCCGGTGACTGATCTGTTCGACCACGGCCATGTCGTGGGAAATGAACAGATAGGCGATGCCGGTCTCGTTCTGGATATCCTGCAGCAGATCAAGAACCTGCGCCTGGATCGATACGTCGAGCGCCGAGACGCTTTCGTCCGCGATGATGACCTTCGGTGATAGCGACAAGGCGCGCGCAATCGAGATGCGCTGGCGCTGGCCGCCTGAAAATTCGTGCGGATAGCGGTTGATCTGATCCGGCGACAGACCAACCCGGCGGAACAAGTACTCCACCCGGTCCTTGAGCTCGGAGCCCTTCGCAAGGCCATGGACTACCAATGGTTCAGCCACGAGATCGCCAACGCGATAGCGAGGATCGAGCGAGGCATAGGGATCCTGGAACACCATCTGCACGTCGCGGAGAATCGGCTTCATCGCCCGGCGGCCGAGTCCGCTCGTTTCCTGTCCGGCAACCCGGATCGAGCCGGACCACGGGATCAGGTTCATCAGCGCCTTGCCGGTCGTCGACTTGCCGCAGCCGCTTTCGCCGACCAGCGAGAGGGTCTCGCCCCTGGCGATCTTGAAGCTCAGGCTCTCGACCGCGTGGACGCGGCTCACCGGACGCTGAAGAATGCCGCCCTTGATGTCGAAGCGGACGGTGAGATCACTTACCTCGACCAGCGGCCCGTCGGTCCGTGCCGCAGCCTCCGTGGTCGTGGAGGCAGGAACGGCGGGGATCGGTTTTGCACGCTTCGGCGTGTCGATGCCGTGCATTTCCCCGAGCGTTGGAACCGCCTCGAGCAGCATCTGGGTGTAGGGCGCGCTCGGTTTTTCGAAGATATCCTGCACGGTGCCGTATTCCACGGCTTTGCCATTCTTCATCACCAAGACATGGTCGGCCATTTCCGCGACCACGCCCATGTCGTGAGTGATCATGATCACCGCCGTTCCGTGCTCCTTCTGCAGGTGGCGGATCAGGCTCAGGATTTGCGCCTGCACGGTTACGTCGAGCGCCGTCGTCGGTTCGTCGGCGATCAGGATATCGGGGCCTTGCGACAGCGCGATCGCGATCATCACACGTTGACGCATGCCGCCTGAAAGTTCATGCGGGTATTGGCGTAACCGCCGCGCCGCGTCGGAAATCTGTACTTGGTCGAGAAGCCGCAGTGCCTCGGCCATGGCTTCGGCATGGCGCATCGGCCGTTGCGCCGTGATCGCCTCGACGAGCTGGCGGCCGATGGTCAGCACCGGGTTGAGCGAGGTCATCGGCTCCTGGAAGATCATGCCGATTTCCTTGCCGCGTACCTTGCGCAGTTCCTCGTGGTCGAGCGCGAAGATATCGCGGCCCTTGAACAGCGCCCGGCCGGAAGCGACCCGAGCCATCGGCTTCGGCAGCAACTGGATCAACGACAGTGCCGTCATCGACTTGCCGGAACCGCTTTCGCCGGCGATGCACAGCGTTTCTCCGCGCATGAGATCGAAACTCAGGCCGTCGACGACGGTCTTCGCGCCTGTTGGGGTCGCCACCTGTGTCACGAGATCGCGAACAGAAAGAAGCGGTTCGGAGGATGTCTTGTGCGTCGTCGTCATGGCTTGCGATCAATAAGGGTGAGGGAAACGGAGCCGCGTCCGAAACGCAGCTCCGCATGGCTTATTCGAACACGATCCGCGGGAAGTAGAACGACACGACCCAATTCGGCATGTCGACGATTTCGCTGATGCGCAGATCGCCACAGACCGAGCAGAGCATATAGGCGTCGTCGGCGGAGAGGTTGTAAAGCTTGCCCAGCAGGTCGACCATGTTGGAAACGGCGGCCTTGGCCCCTTCCATCAAATCCGCTCCGATCCCGGTCGTCACCTCGTAGCCCTTGGCGTCGAGATGACGGGTCACCGGGCCGGGCGTGGTGAAGCGGGGCATCGACAGCTTGGCGTCCTTGACGAGATCCAGTGTCACCGTGAGGTTCATCTGGCTTTCGATCGCCGTGCCGCAAACCTCGCCATCGCCTTGTGCCGCGTGCGTGTCGCCGATCGAGAACAGACCGCCAGCGACTTCGACCGGCAGGTAAAGCACAGAGCCGGAGGACAGGTCCCGAATGTCGAGGTTGCCCCCCACCCGCCGCGGCGGAACGACCGAATGACGCCCTTCTTCAGCCAGCGCCAGCCCAATCGTGCCGGCGAACGGCTTCAACGGCACGCGGCCGTTTTTGCCGAACATCGCCGGCTCCATGCTAACCGGATCATATTTCCACACGGTCAGGGCCGGGCTGGTGAACTGATCCGCCAGAAGTCCGAAACCCGGAATGATCCCCGTCCAGCCGAAGCCGGACGGCTCGAACTCGTGGATGGTGATCTTGACCGCGTCCCCGGGCTCGGCCCCGTCGATATAGACGGGACCGGTGACCGGATTGACCTTCGAGAAATCCAGCGTCGCGACATCGGCCGCGGTGCTGTTGGCATTGAAGTGCCCGCTGCCGCTATCCATGCATTCGAAGCGGATCGTCGAGCCCGGCGCGACTTTCTCGACGGGCGGGATCGAACGATCCCACCCGAAGTGATGATGCGCGCCGTGGATGGTGTAGTTACAGTTATTGCACATCTTTGGCGTAAACCTGCTCGTAGTTGATGGGGATGTGGACCGGATCGACGAAAATCGCGTCCGGACCACCGAGCCGCTCGGAGCGGATGGTGAATCGCTGCTCGTTGAACACCGGTGCCCACGGGGCATCCTTCATGATGTCGAGGAAGATCGACCGCCAGGCTTCCTCGCGCTCAGCCTTCTTGGCCGGATCGGTGATCGAATCGGCCGCGGTTGCACGCTCTTCCAGTGCCTTGTTGCAGTAGTAGGACCAGTTCCAACCACCCTTCACCGCGCCCGAGCAGCCGAGGATTGGGCCGTAGAAGTTGGACGGATCCGGGAAGTCGGCGATCCAGGCCATGCCGCCCGACCAGACCATCGGCGCCTGGTCCGGCTCACCGCCGGCGGCGATGACGTTGGCCTGGGCCAGCGATTTGATTTCAGCCTTGATGCCGATGGCGGCGAGATCCTGTTGGATCGCCTGGGCGATGCGAGGCTGCGGGTCGGTGTTGTAGACGTATAGTTCGGTTTCGAATCCGTCCGCCAGACCGGCTTCCGCCAGCAGCTTCTTGGCGCCCTCCACGTCGTACTTGTAGCCCTCGTAATCCTTGGCGAAGCCCGGCATAGTCGGCGGCAGCGGCTGATTCGCCGGAACCGCGCGGCCGTTGATGATGCGGATGATGCGATCCTTGTTGATCGCCATGTTGACGGCCTGACGCACCTTGACGTTGTCGAAGGGCTTCATCGTCGTCTTCATGGTGACATAGCCGGTGTGCAGCTGACCGCCCTCGACAATCAGCTTGGCATAGGTGGGGTCGTTCTTCACTTCGAGGAACTTCGCCGGCGGAATGCCGTCGCCGGCGACGTCAACTTCGCCTTTCTGCAGGCGCAGGAGTGCCACGACCGGCTCCTGACCAACCTCAAAAGTGATCTGGTCGAGCTTCGGAAGGCCGGCGTTCCAGTAATCCTTGTTCCGCTCGAACACGAGCTTCTGGCCGAGCGTCCACTCGCCCAGCTTGAACGCGCCCGTACCGACCGGATGCTTGCCAAAGTCGGCGCCCCACTTTTCGACTTCTTCCTTCGGCACGACAAAGGAGAAGTTGATCGCCATGACGTGGAGGAAGGTGGCGTCCGGACGGGTCAGTTCGAACTTGATCGTGTAGGGATCAACGACAGTGACGCCCTCCAGCGACTTGGCCGAACCGTCGGCCATCTTGTCGAAGCCCTTGATCGAGCCGAAGAAGCCCGCGCCGGGGCTCTGGGTCGCCGGGTTGGTGACGCGATCCAGAGAATATTTCACATCCTCAGCAGTCATTTCGCGGCCGTTGTGGAACTTCACGCCCTTGCGCAGCTTGAAGGTGAAGGTCTTGCCGTCGTCGGAGATGGTGTAGTCCTCGGCGAGATCTTTCCGAAGCGTGGAAGTGCCGGGTTCGTAGTCCATGAGACCGTCGAAGAGGCTCTTGATCATCGACCAGTTCTGCCAGTCATAGCCAATGGCCGGATCGAGCGTCGACACGTCGTCCTTGTAGGTCACGACCATCTGGCCGCCCTGTTTAATGTCATCGGCGTGTGCCGCCGTCATGCCCGCTGCGGCAATGGCAAAGAACGCCACGCCTGCAAGAAGTGTCTTACGCATTTGCAATTCTCCTCTGGTTTTTTTGTTCCTGTTCACGTTATCCGCCGACGATCGTCAGCGAAGCTTGATACGCGGATCGATCATCGGGGCGATGAGGTCCGCTATGAGATTGCCGACGACGATGGCGCAGGCCGAGACCAGCGTGACTCCCATGATGATCGGAATGTCCACCCGCTGGATCGCTTGCCAGGCAAGCTGGCCGATACCGGGCCACCCGAAGACGCTTTCGACGACGACGATGCCTGACATGAACATCCCGATGTCGATGCCGATCATCGCGATTACCGGCAGAATGGCATTGGGCAGCGCGTGGCGGAAAATTACCGTGGCGCGGCGCAGCCCCTTCGAATGAGCGGTGCGGATGAAATCCTGGCGCAGCACTTCGATCATCGAGGAACGCATCATGCGCGCATACCAGCCCGCTCCCAGCACACCGAGAGTGAGCGACGGCAGCACCAGATGCGCGAAGGTGCCGTAACCGCCGATCGGAAACCAGCCGAGCTGCACGGCGAAAACGTAGAGCATCAGGATGCCGATAACGAATTGCGGCGCCGAAACTCCGACGAAGGAAAGAAGCATCAGCCCGTTGTCGAGCCCCGAGCCGCGGCGCAGCGCCGAGACGAGACCCATGGCGATGCCGAGAATGAGTTCGCAGGTGATCGCCCCTGCCATCAGAAGCAGGCTTGCCGGCAGGCGCGAGGCGATCAGCTCTACCACCTCGGTTTTCTGCAGGTAGGAGCGGCCGAAATCGCCGTGCAGGAGTCCGGTCGCATAGCGCAGATACTGCTGGTAGAATGGCAGGTTGAGCCCGAGCTGCTGGCGGATGCTTTCCACTGTCTCTGCGGTCGCGCTACGCCCGGCGATCTGGCGGGCGGGGTCGGCGGGCAGCAGGTAAAGCAGTACGAAGGTGACCAGACTGATGCCGACCAGAATGAGCGCCGATTGCAGCAGGCGGCGGGCGATGTAGGAGATCATCAGTGGTGCCCCTGTTGAGTCGGGTCGAGGATGTCGCGCAGGGCATCGCCGACGAGATTGAACGCGAGCGCGAGGAGGATGATCGCAAAACCCGGAATGAAGACGAGCCAGGGCGCGCTGGTGAAATAGGTCTGGTTCTCGAAGATGATGTTGCCCCAGGAGGCAGTCGGCGGCTGGACGCCGATGCCGAGGTAGCTCAGCGTCGCCTCGAGCAGCACCGTCGTTGCAATGCCGAGCGTCGCGTAGACGACGATGGTCGATACCAGATGCGGGAAAATGTGGCGGGTCAGGATGCGGAACGTCCCCGCTCCGAGCGCCCGTTCAGCCTCGACGAAATCCCGCTCGGCAAGCGAACGGGTTTCCGTATAGAGCACGCGGGCAATCTGCACCCAGTTGACCATGGCGATCACCATTGCGACGATCAGGAGGCTCGGTCGGAAGATCGCCGCAAGCACGATGGCCAGCAACAGCGCCGGAAATGCCATCATCAGATCGGTGAAGCGCATCAGCACAGTGCTCACCCAGCCCTTGAAATAGCCGGCCGTGATGCCGACCGCCGAGCCGATGAGGACGGAGACGCCGTTGGCGATGACGCCGATGATCAGCGAGGTTCGCGCGCCGTAGATGATGCGGCTCAGGAGATCGCGGCCGACCAGATCGGTGCCGAACCAGAACTGCGCGTTTGGCGCGAGAGGCGCGCCTTCCAGCGTCAATCCTTCGAAGAATTGCTCATCCGGATTATAAGGAACGATCCATGGCGCAAACACTGCGGCGAAGACGATCAGCGCAATGACGATCAGTCCGAAAACGGCAAGTTTGCGCTTCAGAAGGCGACGAAAAACGCCGGGTGTCGGGGCGGCAGGAACGGAGATGGCGACGTCAGCCATGGTGCTTGCCCTCGTTCAACCCGGTCCCCTCCAGAATGATCTGAGCGACCTCGTCGATCGTCCGGCGTTCGTCCATCGCGCGGCGCCGAAGCAGCGCATAGGCGGCGTTGGCCGGCAACTGCTCCCGCACCATCAGGATCGCGGTGGCCTCGGCGAGGTTTTCCCGGTTCGCCAAACGTTCGGAGAGCGTTGCGACCTCGCTTGCGAGCGACTTGCGGCGTTGGAACGCATGCGTGGCGATGACCAGCGCGCTATAGACGCCCGAACTGCCGATCGGCTTCAGGAGCTGCGCGTCGGCGCCGTGGCTGACGGCCCAGGTGATCCGTCCCGGTGCTTCGCTCCCGATCAAGGCGATCGTCGGAATGGGCGCCTCGCCGGCGCTCCAAGGAAACTGCTCATCATACCCCATATCGGCGTCGAACATCAGCACGTCAAAATCCCGAAATGACTGTTCGGACGCAAGCTCCGGCCAGACGGTCACGGCGCTGACGCCGATCCGGGCGAACTGGCGTTCCAGTGCCTCGGTATTGGCGTGTTGGCGGTGCAGGATCAGCGCTCTTAGGCCTTCGAAGGAAGGCGTCATGAAGCCATTGTTCATTAGACGAGTCTCAGCTGTGGTCGGGACGGCGTCGTCGCGGTTTCGATTGCGGGAACGGCAAGCGCCGAACGGATGAGGAAGGGATCCGGTGCGATCGCGTCGCGTCCTTGCCGGACGATATCATAACGGCCGTCGGCAGTCGCCCGAGCCACATGTGCGACCACGTGAATGTGGTTGTTGGCCGAGTCGATCCGCAACGCGCCGAAGGGCGTTTCGACTGATCGCGCCTTGACCGCGTCGAGCACGTCGAGTGCCGCCGCTTCGCCTGCTACCTCAATCCCGGCAGCGATCAGCGAAACCGCCGAATAGGCCTGCGCGAAGAAGGCCGAGATACCGGCGGCGCGAGCGGCTTCGGGAAGTCCCGCGAGAAAGCGCGCGTTCTCCTCCGTCTCCAAGGTTTCGAAATAGGTGGCCGTGGTATAGTGCCCTTCGGCCGCAGGCATGATCTTGGCGATCTCGTTTTCGCCGAGATTGCAGCTCAGCACCGGGCGGCGGCCCGGTGCGAAATCGCCGTCGCGCTCGCCGAGCGCGCGATAGGCGCGCAGGAAAGCGTAGGAGGACGGTCCGATCAGCGAATTGAGGATGAAATCCGGCCTTTTGCGGTGAATTTCGTCGATGATGCGGTCGATATCGGCGTCGCCCAGCGGAACATGCCGTTCGCCGAGGACCTCGCCACCGGAACGCAGAATCACATCGCGAGCAATGCGGCAGGTCTCCCAGCCCCAGATGTAATTGGAGCCGAGGAGAAAGCCCCGGCGGCCGAAGGCGGGAAGGGCGAATTCCAGAAGCGGCAGAATGTGCTGATTGGCGCAGGCACCGACATAGACAACATTCTCGTTCGCCTCGAACCCCTCGTAGACGCAAGGGTACCAAAGGAGCGCCTGCGTCTTTTCCAGGACCGGGATGACCTCCTTGCGGCTCCACGATGTCGTGCATCCGACAATATGGCGGACCTCGCCGCCGCTTACCAGTTCTGCGGCAAGCGCAGCGTAGCGATCAGAGTTTCCCTTCGGATCGGCGCTACGGGCCTCGATCCGGAACGGCAGGTCGGTGCGTGCATTGACTGCGGCGATCCCTGCCATTGTGCCGGTATAGCCCTGCTCACCCAGATCCGCGTAGGGACCGGAGCGGGAAAACAATACGCCGACCTGAACAACCGTCCGAGTGTCCAAAAAAGCACCTATGAACGACAAAAACCCCACGCGGGATGTCATCCCGGTGAGGCCGAACCGCCTGATTTTTTTCGATGTTCGAAATTGATAGCGCCCTTTGCATAGGGCCGTCAAGTATAGGCGGAAGCAAGAATTAAAGTGACGACAACCATTCTGAGAGTTCGGTTTCAGCCCGTTCCAGAGCACTGTAGTTCAGAAGCTTCCGCAACAGCGCGACGGTCACTGCCCTGGCCCTCAGATTAAAGCGGCCATCCTCATTGTCGTCAGATGAGCTTTGATAGACTTCCAGCTTTTCATATAGCTGCTGTAGCCTGTTTTGAACGCTGCGCAGAGAAAGGCCGCGCCGCCGGGCGATCGCGCGATCCGTAAGGCCGAGCGCAATATCGACAAGGATCTCATATTCGGTATCGCTGAAGCCTTTTGCGTGACCAAGGCTCTTTTGCTGCATGCCGCGAACCTCACGGTCAATGACACACTGCGCCTCGATAAAGATGCTCCGCAGGGCAAGTCTGAGGCGTTCGTCCGAGGCCGACTTTAGCACGTAGCCGTAGGCCGCGCCGTCGGGAACGATGCGCGATACGCCGCGTACATAAGCTTCGTCGGAATAATTGGACCAAAAGAGAATGCGGGTATCAGGCCGCTCGTTCCAGATCGTGCGCGCAGCCTCTATGCCGTTGCGGTTGTTCATCTGGAGATCCATGACGACGTGCGCGGATTTGTGGTCGCGCGCAAGTTTCTCTCCCTCTTTGCCATTTTGCGCCTCGATGACCATCTCGCATTCCGGCAGCGAGGCGCAGATGGCCTCATGGAGATAGGACCGGTGCAGAGGGTCATCTTCGACGATCAGAACCTTCATGCTTGATTCCTTGATTGGGCGTGCGAGATCGGCTGAGCAGTCGTCGGTAGATGAATTGCGACGATGGTTCCAGATGCATCCCGTCCGTCCAGTATGGTGAACTTGGCCGAAATCAGCCGCGCCCGCGTTTTCATATTGTCGATGCCCGAGCCGTTACGGCGTTTCAGCTTCGCAATGCCGATGCCGTCGTCGCATACCTCGATCGAAATGCCGTCGGGCTTCCCGCTCAGTGTGACGGTGATGTGATCGGGCTGGCCGTGCCGCACGGCATTGTTGATAGCTTCCTGCGTGATGCGGAAAAGTGCGATGCGGACGGTCGGCTCGAGCGTGTCGATGACGCCGGCGGTGTTGTCGACAAGTCGTTGCGTGACGCACAGGCCGCTATCCCGGATGGCGCGGTCCAGTTGGTTTTCGACTGCCTGGGCAAATCCGAACAGTTGCAATATCGAAGGCTTCGCCTCGTCGATGATTTGACGGAGATCCTGCATGCTGTGCTGGAGGCTGCGTGCAAGAGGCTCCAGCGTTTCCCCCGAAATCTCCGGCTCGCGGGTCAGCCGTTCCAGACGGCGCGACAGGCGCGTCAGATCCGCGAGGGTCTGGTCGTGCAGGTCCATGCCGATGCGCTGTCGCTCGGCTTCGAGCGCCTCGGTCAGCTTCAGCGCGCCGAGACGCAAGCCTTCCTCTCGCGCCCGTGCTTCCGCCTCGACGATTGCCGACTGCTGGGCTTGCTCGGCGGCACGCAGAGCGAAGAAATAGGGCGAGAGCAGATCGGCAATGGACCGGGCGTTGGAAACGTCGTCGAGTGTGTACAAACCCGCATCATGCGCGGAACAGCTAAGCGCGCCGATCACGTCGCCCTCGACCTTGAGAGGAACGTGAATGCGGCTTCGCAGCGCCTCCTCGAGGATCGGGCGTGAGAAGGCACCATCAAAATTAAACCGCGGATCGACACAGGCGTCGTCGGTCAGAAGATAGCCGACCTCACCCCAAAGTAGTGTGCGGATCGGGCTTTCGGAGACGAGCGCCGACGGGCGGTTGCCCCACGCCGTTTCGATGCCGGTTTCATAGGCGGTATGATATTTTCCGCCATGCGTCATGATGCATACATCAAGATGATCATGCGGGATGATATGGGAAATCTCAGCGGCAACCGCACGGATGGCCGACCGGAATTCCAGCTGCCCCGCTAGAAGACGGGAAATCGCCAGATAGTGGTCGAGAAGCGCCGAAGGCGCCAGCTTGAGCATAGTTTCCTCCTCGCGCGGTCCCGTCCGCGCGCCAGCCCTAGTAAGCGCCAGATGGTGTGGTTGCGTCCTGCAGGATCCCGCATCAATTAGAGCAAATGCCGCAAATTGGGTGCCTCTTTCTTACTATACAGGCCTGTCGATCTATAACATTCTCCCATCGTCGAGAGGAGGAAACTCGACATTATTGCAAAGTTGCATCCGCCCCGGAAGTGGGACCGCGAGCAACAGGGAGAGAGCACATGAATTTCAGAAAATTGCTTCTGGCGTCCGCGGCCATGGCTTGCGCGGCTATTCCGGTAACGGCCATGGCCGATACTTCGGCGAAAAAAATCGCACTGTCCAACAACTACGCAGGGAACTCCTGGCGTCAGGCCATGTTGACGAGCTGGGAAAAGGTGACCGGCGAAGCCGTCAAGGCCGGCGTCGTCGCATCCGCCGATCCCTTCACGACGGCGGAGAACCAGGCCACTGAACAGGCCGCGCAGATCCAGAACATGATCCTGCAGGGCTACGATGCAATCGTCATCAACGCAGCCTCGCCGACAGCGCTCAACGGCGCCGTCAAGGAGGCCTGCGATGCCGGTATCGTCGTTGTTTCGTTCGATGGCATCGTGAAGGAGCCCTGCGCCTGGCGCATCGCCGTCGATTTCAAGGCGATGGGTGAAAGCCAGATCGATTATCTCGCCAAGAAGCTCCCGAAGGGCGGCAATCTTCTCGAAATCCGCGGCCTTGCAGGCGTTTCGGTCGACGATGAGATTTCGGCCGGCATCCATGCGGGCGTGGAGAAGAACCCGCAGTTCAAGATCGTCGGCTCCGTTCACGGCGACTGGGCTCAGGACGTCGCGCAGAAGGCAGTTGCGGGCATCCTGCCAAGCTTGCCTGAGATCGCGGCCGTGGTAACCCAGGGCGGTGACGGCTACGGCGCCGCTCAGGCTTTCGAAGCCGCCAAGCGCCCGACGCCTACCGTCGTGATGGGCAACCGCCAGGATGAGCTCGTCTGGTGGAAGAAGCAGAAGGACGCCAGCAACTACGAGACCATGTCCGTCTCCATCGCGCCTGGCGTCTCGACGCTGGCGTTCTGGGTGGCGCAGCAAATCCTCGACGGCAAGGATGTCAAGAAGGATCTCGTCGTGCCTTTCCTGCGCATCGACCAGGACAATCTCGAAGCCAACCTTGCCACCACCCAGGCTGGCGGCGTCGCTAACGTTGAGTATTCGCAGGCTGACGCCGAGAAGATCATCGCAGAGAGCAAGTAACCGGTCCTCCCAACGCATTGCTCCGCCCGACTCGTCGGGCGGATCCTCCATTTATTGGGAGATTGAATTTTGACCGTTGAAGCTCAACGTCCGTCCGTCGTCGAGGTCCGGGACGTCAAGGTACATTTCGGTGCGGTTAATGCCCTGGATGGCGTGACGATCCGTATTGCCGCTGGCGAGTGTATCGGTCTCGTAGGTCACAACGGGGCGGGAAAATCGACGATCGTCAACATCATCAACGGCGGGTTGACGCCCCATGCGGGAACGGTCGGTTACGGCGGAACTGAGGTCGAGCGCCATGGTATCGGCACTGCGCGCGCCAATGGCGTGCGCTGCGTTTTCCAGGAACTGTCGCTGTGTCCCAATCTGACCGTGATCGAAAACACCCGCATCATGCACCCGGAGCTAAAGGGGTGGGGCTGGCGCAGCCGTGCCGCCGACATGATCCGCAAGATGCTGAACGAGGTATTTCCCGGTCATGCCATAAAGCCCGAAGCCGTGGTCGGCGATCTGTCCATTTCCGAGCGGCAGATGGTCGAAATCGCCATGGCCTTTTCGACGATATCCCACCCGGCCAAGCTGGTGATCCTCGACGAGCCGACATCCTCGCTCGACGCGAGCCTTGCGGCGCAATTGCTTGCCTATGTGCGCACCTTCATCAAGAAGGGCGGCTCTATCATTCTGATTTCCCACATCCTCGGCGAAATCCTGTCCGCGACGGACCGCATCGTCGTCATGAAGGATGGAAAGGTCGTAACCGAGAAGCAATCCGCGGATTTCGATCACGGCAGTCTTGTTGCGGCCATGGGAAGCGTGGTCAAGGCGCGCGACCCGTCGCCACGCCGCGCCGGCGGAGGCAAGGGTTCGCCTTTGTTGACGGCCCCGCCGCGAAAGGGGAAAGGCCTGCCGTTCGCCGCTTTCCCCGGCGAACTGGTCGGGCTCGCGGGATTGGGCGGGCATGGCCAGACAGATATTCTCCTTGATCTTTACCTGTCGCAAACCGGCAGCTGGCTCCGTCGCCCGAATCCCAACGTGACTTTCGTGGCAGGCGACCGCTCCTTGAACGGGGTGTTTCCGCTGTGGAGCATTTTGAAGAACCTGACCATCGCCAACCTCAGCGATCTGTCCCGCAGCGGCATGGTGGGCCGGGACAGGGAAGATGAGCTTGGCGCTTCCTGGAAGGAACGCATCGAAATTCGGACAAAGGACATGGACAATCCCATTCTCTCACTCTCGGGCGGCAACCAGCAGAAAGTGCTGTTCGCGCGGGCGCTCGCGACGAGCGCGCCGGCTGTCTTGATGGATGATCCAATGCGCGGCGTCGATATCGGAACCAAGCAGGAAGTCTATGCCATTGTAAGAGCGGAAGCGAACAAGGGACGCGCGTTCGTCTGGTACTCCACGGAGATGGACGAGTTTAGCCTTTGCGATCGCGTCTATATCTTCAACGGTGGTGTCATCGTCCGTGAACTCATCGGTGCCGACATAACGGAGGAAAACATTCTGGCCGCCTCTTTTTCGGGAGCCGCCGCATGAAGCTTCGGCTGTCTTCGGATACCATCCGCCTGATCATTCCCGCCTTGTCGCTCACGATCCTCTTGGTTTCGGTTTTCTACCTGCAGCCCCGCGCCATGAGTTACGTCGGGCTGAACCTGCTGTTCAATCTGGCCGTGCCGATCGCATTGGCGACGATCGCGCAGATGCTGATCATGACCGTGAACGACCTTGATCTCTCGATGGGCGCATTCGTCAGCTTCATCGCCTGCGTCAGTGCAACCGTCCTTCAATCGAATCCGCTGCTTGGCCTGCTCATTCTGATCGCCGCAATTGCCAGCTATGCTGGGCTCGGCATGCTGATCCACGTTCGCGATCTGCCGTCGATCGTCGTCACGCTCGGGATGAGCTTCGTCTGGAGCGGACTTGCCGTAATCCTGCTGCCTGCGCCGGGCGGGCATGCGCCGGAATGGGCTCGCGGCCTGATGACATCGCGGCCGCCCCTCGTTCCGATGGCAATCGTTGCCAGCGTCGTTATCGCGGTCGTTGCGCATTTCCTCGTCATGCGTTCCTCGCTCGGTGCGCTGCTGCGCGGTGTAGGGGGCAATGCGCGTTCGGTGGAGCGCGCCGGCTGGTCGGTTCTAGCTATCAGGGGAGGCGCCTACGCGCTGGCAGCTGTCTTTGCCGTCTTCGCTGGAATAGCGCTGGTCGGCCTCACGACCTCCGCCGATGCCAACATCGCCTTGCGCTACACGCTGCTCTCCATCGCGGGAGTTATTCTGGGCGGAGGCGAGTTCGTGGGTGGCCGCGTTTCGCCGATCGGGGCCGTCATCGGGGCGCTGACATTGACGCTGGCCGGCTCTTTCCTGTCCTTCCTGCGCATTTCGCCGGATTGGCAGATCGGAGCGCAAGGCGCGATCCTGATCGTCGTGCTCGGCTTGCGGCTATTGCTGAACCGCATCGAAAAGAGGGAGAAGCGCGCATGACGACGCTTGCCATCATCGCGCGCAAGCCCTGGGTGTGGTCTTTCGCGGCCGCATTCCTGGTCTGGTTCATCACCATCCTGTTTACGGGCGGGGCAAGCTCCCTCGGTCTCAGCCAGGCCGCGCTGACCTTCGCTGCCTTCTCGATCGTCGTCGGGATCGGTCAGATGTTCGTCATCACGCTCGGACCCGGCAATATCGATCTCTGCGTTCCTGCAACCATGACGCTGGCCGGCACGGTCGCCCTCAAGTTCATGAATGTCGAAAACTCCTTGATCCTGCCCGGCCTGCTGGTTGCGATAGCGGTCGGTGTGGCGGTCGGCATCGGGAATTACCTGCTGATCAAGCTGCTGCGGATTCCGCCGATCATCGCGACCCTGTCGATGAGTTTCATCGTGCAGTCCACGGCCATCTGGACGAATCGTGGGCTGCGTATAAAGCCGCCAGAGGCGCTCGCCAGTTTCACGACGGAAACCACTTTGGGTGTGCCGAACGTGGCAATCGTTGCCCTTGCCCTGTCGGCCGTGGCTTACATTCTCCTCTACCGGAGTGTCTACGGGCGCTGGGTTGCGGCAATCGGTCAAAGCATCAATGCCGCTCGCATGGCTGGAATTCCCGTCGATGGCGTCCGGTTCGCGACATACATGTTCTGCTCGGTTCTTGCCGCGGTCTGCGGATATCTCCTTGCCAGCTTCGCTGGCGGCGCGGCGCTCAACATGGGTCAGGAATATCTGCTGACATCGATTGCGGTGGTTGTCATCGGCGGAACCGCCGTTGCGGGAGGCGATTCGAATGTTCCTGGCATTTGGGGCGCCTCCCTGTTCATGTTCCTGGTCGTCTCGATGCTCAACACCTACGGGTTTGGCGCCGGCATCCGCCTCGTCATGACCGGGATCATCATCATTGCGGTCATCGTCATTGCTGGCGGCCGCAAGCTCAGAAACCACTGAACGCGGATTGTTCCATGCCCGATGCCCCACATTTTGAAGTCCATGACGCACGCTTCACGGCCCTGTTCGTCGGAAGTGCTCAACTGGAGGAACTCGATAGCTCATGCCGCTGGGCGGAAGGACCGGTCTGGTTCGACGACGCGCAGTGTCTCTTGTGGAGCGATATTCCGAACCAGCGGATGATGCGCTGGGTTCCGGACGGCGGTGTTTCGGTTTTTCGCAGCCCGTCCAACTTCAGCAACGGCAACACGCGCGATCGCCAGGGACGGCTGGTCTCCTGCGAACATGGCCCCCGCCGTGTCACCCGTACGGAGCCCGATGGCAGCATCACCGTTCTCGCCGAGAGCTTTGAGGGCAAGCGGCTGAATTCCCCCAACGACGTGGTCGTGCGCTCCGATGGCAGCATCTGGTTCACGGATCCCACTTACGGCATCCTGTCCGATTATGAGGGCTACAAGTCCGACCCCGAACAGTCCAGACGCAATGTATATCGCCTAGATCCTGATAGAGGCGAGCTGACAGCGGTCGTCGGCGATTTTCTGCAGCCGAACGGGCTGGCCTTCTCACCGGACGAAACCAAACTCTATATCGCCGACAGTGGTGCCAGCCATGACGCCACGGCTCCCCGTCATATTCGCGTGTTCGATGTCGTCGATGGCCGGACCCTGACGAATGGCGGGGTCTTTTGTAACATCGATACCGGAATTCCGGACGGTATCCGCTTGGACAAGCAGGGCAATCTCTGGTCGAGCGCCGGCGACGGCGTTCACTGCTTCTCGCCCGAGGGTACGCTGCTTGGAAAGATCAAGGTTCCGCAAACGGTCGCCAACCTGACATTCGGCGGCCCCCGCCGAAACCGGCTGTTCATCACCGCGACGCGCTCGGTCTATGCCATTTATCTGACGACGAACGGTGCGCAGTATCCCTGAACCAAAGGCTATGAATTGAAAGCCATCTTGGAAAAATGACGATGTTTAGTTCGAACACCCCGGTGGTCCTTCTCAATACGATCGACGACGTCGCCGTGGCGCGTGTCATGATAAGGGCGGGCGGCCAAACCGGGATTGAAGGTCTCGTGGCCGTTGACCAGATTCCGCGCGGTCACAAGGTCGCGATCCGCGACATCGCGGCCGGCGAGGAAGTCCGCAAATTCGGCCAGCCGATCGGCATTGCAACCATGTTCATTCCACGAGGAAGCCACGTGCATCTGCATAATCTGGCGGTCGTGGAATCCGAGCACAGCCATCAGTTCAGCGTCGATATCGAAGAGACCGGCATGCTGCCGCCGGACGAGCGGCGCACGTTCATGGGCTTCGATCGCGGCGCGGGCGGCGTCGGCACGCGCAACTTCATCGGCATCGTTACCACGGTGAACTGTTCGGCCACCGTATCCAAATACATCGCCGAGCACTTCAATCGTACGGGCGGGCTCGATGGCTTCGACAATGTCGACGGCATTGTGGCGCTGACGCATGGCGGCGGCTGCGCCATCAATACCAAGACCGAGGGTTACCGCTACCTCACGCGCACGCTGCAAGGCTATGCCCGGCATCCGAACTTTGGTGGGATCCTGATGATCGGGCTTGGCTGCGAGACCAACCAGATCGCGCCGATCCTCGAGCACTACAAGCTCGAAGAGGGCAAGCGCCTGCGCACGATGACGATCCAGGGACTTGGCGGAACGCGCAAGACGATCGAAGCGGCAAGCGAGATGATCCGCGATATGTTGCCGGAGGTGAACTCGGCCCGCCGCACGAAACAACCGCTGTCCGGCCTCAAGGTGGCGCTCGAATGCGGTGGCTCGGATGGGTATTCGGGCATTTCGGCCAATCCGGCGCTCGGCTATGCCTCCGATCTCGTCGTCCGTAATGGAGGTACGTCCGTTCTGGCCGAAACGCCTGAAATCTACGGCGCGGAACATCTGCTGACCCGTCGCGCGGCTACGCCTGTCGTCGCCGAAAAGCTGCTGTCGCGGATCGACTGGTGGCGCGACTATACCGAGCGCAATGGTGCCGAACTCAACAACAACCCCTCGCATGGCAACAAGCTGGGCGGTCTGACGACGATCCTCGAAAAGTCGCTCGGTGCCGTCGCCAAGGGCGGCACCATGCCCCTGAAAGCAGTTTACGAATATGCAGAAATCGTCGATGAGTCCGGCTTCGTCTTCATGGACACGCCCGGCTATGATCCCGTCGCGGTGACGGGCCAGGTGGCCGGCGGTTGCAATGTCATCTGCTTCACCACGGGCCGCGGTTCCGTTTCCGGCTTCAAGCCGGCCCCTTGCATCAAGATCGCCACAAACACCGAAATGTATGAGCACATGCAGGAGGATATGGATATCAACTGCGGCGGCATCGTCACCGGAGACGATACGATCGAGGCCGCCGGCGAACGGATATTCGAGGACATCATCGCCGTCGCATCAGGAAAGAAAACGCTGAGCGAAGTCTACGATTACGGCGACAACGAATTCGTGCCCTGGCAGGTGGGTGCGGTCACCTAGGGATGGATGATCCGCATGCTATGAGCAGCGACTGTAAGAGCACGCCCGGCGACGGCTGCCGTGGGCGATGGCCTGTTTGTCTTCGCGCTCCCCGTTATCCAATCGCTCCGGCGGGGCGCATTTTTGGGTTAACCTTGTAGTCGCCGGAGAAGCACGCCTAGTCGCTCTTCCGATGGGTAATCACCAAGGCCTGAGCGAAGAAGGATGCCACCTCCCCCACGGTTCTTCACCTCGCTCGGGCTGCAGCCGAACGCCCGCTTGAATGCGCGCCCAAACTCCGCGCCGTCGTTGAAACTGTGCTCCTCGGCAATCTGGAATATGAGACGTCGGTCATTGGGGTCAGCCAAAGTCGCATAGGCACTGAGCAACCGACGGTGCTGAATGTAGTGCATCACCCCGCCAAACGGCTCGAACAGGCTGTAAAGCCGCGTGCGCGAGATGCCGAGCTCCCGTCGCACCAATTCACTCCCGAGATTTGGGTCGAGCAAGCGGCTGTGCACCAGTTGCCGTGCCCTTTCGAGAAGCACATTGGCGATCGGACCCTCTGCCGCCTCGGTATGATCCGTGGATGGTGACACACAGGCAAGGATCATTGCACGCGTGGCCGCCACCAGCCCTGGCAGATCGGCCTGGGTGAGCGTCGACAGACGACGGGCGACATCGATCAGGTAGTCCGAAAGCAATTGTCCCATGCCGGTTTGAAGCGTCGAGAATTCCGCTGCGCCAAGTGTAGCCGCCGTCTCAGGGGAAAGATCGCGCGGCACGAACAGCATGAGCATTTCGCTCTTATCGACGACGCCGGTAAAGGAGCGGCCAAGCGAATGAATCTGGATCTCCCTCGGACCTGCAGTAAACGCGCGTCTTGTGGCGTCGGTCCGAATCTTTCCCGACAGCAGGACTGTTATGGTCCAGTGATCGAGCGGTCTGCGCCGGACGTGTCCCGGCAGGCTGAAAAACGCGAGGCTGTCGGTACTGATATGGGCAAAAGCGAGACTGCCAAGGTCCCAAAGCTTCTGCCGGCCGCTGAAGCTGGTGGTCGTCGGGTCGATCTCAGCAAGTTCGAGCATAGGCGCGAAACTCTTGTGCCACGCTGCAAACTGATCGGGTCGAGGCCGCCCCGCGGTCGAAAATTCGAAAGACGGCAGGTACGACGGTTCGCTGACTATCGACATCGCGTCCTTGTGACCCGGGCTCATAAGGCTCTCGTGGTCCATCTCCTGCCGCTCGAGCGAGCTTGCGTGCGCCGTGATGCCTTCACTCGTCATCGCGTCACCTCCGGTTGCCCAATGTCACGACGCGAGTTGCAGTTCATTCGTGCTCTCCTCTTAAGCCCATACGCGCGGGCAAGTGACGTCTGAATGATGCAAGGGAAGTGTTTTCTGCGGGCTGCGAGGACGGTCGTTCGTTCGCGGGTAACGACTGCCGTGGTATTTAGGATCGTCCCAGCAAATTGCGACTCCTCCCGATAGCCAGCGCCTCTTCCCGGTCGCAATCTAGCCCTCTCAGCCTCTTTTCTCAACCGTCAGATGCATGATGGGTTGGTGACCTCACGATACGATGGCCCTAAGTTGTCTTTCCGCCGAGATCGATCACGACACATTGCGACCCCCGAAGGCGCTAGCCGTGGCTGAAAATAGCTGCCGATGAGCCGGATCACGTTCAGCTTCGCTTGGGACAACCAGGTCTGCCACGAGTCGAAATTGAACGATGCCAAACCGCGTTGGACATGCGGTTGCGACTAACGGCACAAAAAGGACGTAGCGGGACAGGTATAGCCACGCGAAACTGCAGGCACTTTGGGCTAGTTCCGCGGGGCAGCGGGATAGGTCTGCTATTGGGGGCTAGCTGGCGGCAGATCGGCACTGCGTCCAGAAACTGTGCTTCTGGGCCGATACGCCGCTGCAACAGGATGCATTTCGGTGTCATCTCTTGACCCGCAACCCAAACGACGAAATCAATCACGGGCTGGAAAAGAGCTCCCCCGGCGCGTTTCCAAGCGAGCGACGATTCGATATCTTTGGAACCGAGGTCCAGCGGGAGCTTCATAGTTTGAGCGATGTCTTGGGTCACGTTTCGCTGTGGTAAGGCGCATAGTCGCTCACGATCGGCGCGAACGCCATGATGGAGGAGAACGATCGTCATGAATTGCCATGCCTCGCTTGTCGATCTGCCGATTTGCAGACCCGGAAGATGGCCTCTCCGGCAAGGCCGCGTTCGAGCAGGATCTGCACGCGGTGTCAGACGGATGCCGGCTTCATGAACCAGAAGGCGCCCCAACCAGGATCTCATGTTCCCGTCCTACCCAGCCTTGCCGATTTTCATCCGCTCAGCGCCGCTGAAACGAAGATCGTGGCACATCTGCAGCTGGGAGACTTCGACCGATTAGGCGACGGTCTGCGTCCGCAACAGGAAGACCCCGAGCGAACGGTGCGGGCGGACCTCCTGCGCTATCTCATCCTTGGCAACGGTGACTATCGCCTGCATGAGAAAGGGTTGAGGCTGAGCGGAGCCTGGATCACTGGCATTCTCGACCTGGAGGGGTGCCGGATACCGCGCGACATCGGTCTCAAGGATTGTCACTTTGACGCCTCGCCGGTGCTGCGCTCGGCGGTTATCGACAATCTGTTCCTGGACGGTTCGGCCTTGCCCGGCTTGCAGGCCGACAGGTTGGAGGCACGGGGAGTCCTTTCGCTTCGCGGCGCGATTGTAACCGGTGAAATCCGCCTTCCCGGCGCGCGGATTGGCGGTAGCATTGAGGCTGATGGTGTTTCGATCGCTTCGCCCGGCGATATCGCTTTCGACGCCGAGGCATTGGAAACACGCGGTGGCATCCTGTTGCGTGGCGCCAATGTGCGTGGTGGCATCAATCTTTCGGCGGCGCGGCTTGGGGGCGACGTCAATGCGGTCGGCGCAGAGATTGAACGCCCGGGCGAAGTCGCATTGAACGGAGACGCGATCGTGGCAGGGGGCGACCTTGCCTTGCGTGGGGCGACCATCGTCGGCGAAACGCGCCTGCTCGGTGCCCGCTTCGGAGGTGACGTCAATTGCACCTCCGCATCACTTTCGCAGCCGGACGGCAATGCGCTGCGGCTCAATCGCGCCATCATCGACGGCGCATTCTTCCTGCGACAAGGTGCATCCGTCGAGGGTGCGCTCGACCTCACTGCGACGACGATCGGCGCGATCGATGACGATCAGAGCAGCTGGCCCAAGACTGGCGACCTGCTTTTGAACCGCTGCCGGTACGGTGCTTTCATTGGAGGACCAGCCGATGCGGCAAGCCGGCTCGACTGGCTATCGCGTCAGACGCCAGAACGGTGGAACGCGGACTTCTGGCCGCAGCCCTACGAGCATCTGTCAATGGTATTGCGGGAAATGGGCCATGACGAGGATGCCCGCGCGGTCTTGATCGCCAAAGAGCGACTGCAGCGACGTGCGCGCCGGGCGCGTGCCAAAAATCCAATCTTGCGGGCAAGCCTGGCGATTGTCGACGGTGTGCTTGCCGTCACCCTTCGTTACGGGCGCCAGCCCCTGCTCGTGCTGGTCTGGCTGATGCTCTTTTGGGCGATCGGCACGGGTGTTTTCGCATTCGCCTATCGCGACGGTGCAATGAAACCGAATAATCCCATCGTTCTGCGTTCCCCCGAATGGACAATGTGTGATCTCCCGCGAACCGAAATCCGCTATATGCCATCAGCCGGACAGGGCCTGGCTGGACGTGCCGCGGTCGGAGAGAACCAGCTCACTTGCTTCCGCAATCAGCCGGAAGCGGCCAGCTACCCGGAGTTCAATGCTCCGATGTATTCGCTGGATGTCCTCCTGCCGGTAGCGTCCATTGGTCAAAGGGAATACTGGCGACCGGATTCGATGAAGCCAAACGGCACCTTCTCCCTGAGATATTTTTTCTTCCAGTCCGTAATCGGCTGGGCCCTCAGCCTTCTGGCTGTCGCCGGTTTCTCCGGTCTGGTGAAATCACACTAGACCTTTCTGGAGGACCGCTCATTGAGTGAGCCAAAGCGTATCCGCGCGATCGCCAGCATCAGGCGACCGCGTCATGCGCCCAAAATCCGCCCGGGCGAGCGATTCAGGTGTCGTTGCTCCTAGTAGTCTACCGCGTCGCGGATGATCGGGCAGGTCATGCAGTGGCCGCCGCCGCGCCCGCGTCCAAGTTCAGCACCGATAATGGTGATGACTTCGATGCCTTCCTTGCGGAGCAGGGTGTTCGTATAGGTATTACGGTCATATGCATAGACGACGCCCGGGGAGGCGCAGACGAGGTTGGCGCCGCTATCCCATTGGGTGCGCTCACGCATGTAGTCATTGCCACCGGTCTGGACGACACGCATCTTCTTCAAGCCGAGCGCATCGCGGACCGTCTCGACGAAGCTGCCTTTGTCCTTGTGCAGCTCGACGCCGCCTTTGCCGTCCGGGCGGTAGGAGAAGGCATCGATCTTGTCGACTATATCGGGGTAGATCAGGACGCAATCACGGTCGGCAAATGTAAAGACCGTGTCGAGATGCATGGCGGCGCGCAGCTTTGGCATGGCCGCGACAATAACGCGTTCGGCCGCACCTTTTTCGAACAGGGCCTGGGCAACCTGGCTGATCGCCTGGCGTGAGGTCCGCTCGCTCATGCCGATTAGCACGTTGCCTTTGCCGATTGGCATGACGTCGCCGCCCTCGAGCGTGGCAAGCCCCCAATCCTTGGTCGGATCGCCCCACCAGACGTTCACCTTTCCGGCGAAATCCGGATGGAACTTGTAAATCGAGCTCGTGAGAATTGTCTCCTCGTGGCGGGCCGGCCAGTAAAGTGCGTTGAGCGTCACCCCGCCGTAGATCCAGCAGGTGGTGTCGCGGGTGTAGAGCGTGTTGGGCAACGGCGGCAGCAGGTATTCGTTCACGCCCGCCGCGTCGCGTATCAGCGCGAGCTGCTCACCGCCGATCGATTCCGGAAATTCAAAGGTCGACAAGCCGCCGATCAGCGTTTCCGCGAGCTCGCGATTGGAAAGGCCTTCCAGATAGGAGCGAACCTCGTCGAGCAATCCGAGCCCGATCTGGTTCGGCACGACCTGGTTATCGAGAATCCACTTCTTCGCTTCCGGGATGGCAACTGTTTCGGCGAGCAGATTGTGCATCTCAACGACTTCGACGCCGCGATCGCGCATCTTCGTCATGAAGTCGAAATGATCGCGTTTGGCATTGTCGACCCAAAGCACATCGTCAAAGAGAAGGTCGTCACAATTGCTCGGCGTCAGGCGCTGGTGAGCCCGGCCTGGCGCGCAGACCATCACCTTGCGAAGCTGACCTACTTCCGAATGCACGCCGAAAGGGATGTCTGATGTCATGACGTTCCTGCCTTTCTTTTCAAGGTGTGATGATGCCCGTCAACAGGCCGTAGGCCCCGATCAGGCCGGCAATCAATGTGACGGCGAAAACGATGAGTTCGGTGGAGGTAAACAGCTGCAATTTCTGCTCGCGCCGGGCCCAGACATAAAGAATGGTTCCGGGCACCAGGAGGACGGCGACGAGAAGCACATATTTGAGACCAGCGGCAATGAACATGAAGATCGTGTAGATGACGGCGATCCAGGCAAAGATCTGGTCGCGGCCGCGCTCATCGGGCGTTGCCTCATAGCCCACGCCGCTGCGGGCAAGCAGAACGCCGTAGCCGGCGACGAGGAGATACGGCAGGAGTGCGGTGACGCTCGTCATGTCGAGCATGAAATTGAAGGCGTCGCGCGACCAATAGGTGGAGATGATGAACAGCGACACCACCAGATTCGTCAACCACAACGCGTTGGCTGGTACGCGATTGCTGTTCTGCGCGGCGAAGAGCCTCGGCATGTCGTCGGACTTGGCCGCGGCGAAGAGCACCTCGGCGCAGATCAGCGACCAGGCGAGATAGGCGCCCAACACCGAGACCAGAACGCCGATCGAGATGAATACGGCGCCCCAATGCCCGACGACGGCTTCGAGAACAGCGGCCATTGAAGGCTGCTGGACGGCGGCAATCGCCGATTGCGGCATCGCCGCATAGGGAAGCAAGGTCACCGCGACCATCAGACCCGTGACGCCGACAAAGCCCAGTATGGTTGCCGTGCCGACGTCCGAACGCTTCTTGGCGAAGCGTGAATAGACGCTCGCGCCTTCGATGCCGATGAACACGAACACAGTGATCAACATGGTATCGCGGACCTGCGCAACCAAGGACTTTGCCGGCATGTCCGCGCCGCCAAAGAAGTTCTCAGAGAACTGCGTGTAGTTGAAGAAAAAGATCAGCAACAGGATGAAGACGAGGATCGGCACAATCTTGGCGATGGTGACGATGGTGTTTACGGCCGTCGCCTGTTCGACGCCGCGAAGGATCATGAAATGAAATGCCCAGACGCCCAGCAGCGACACGATGATCGCAATCGCGCTGCTTCCATCGCCGAAGATGCCCGGGAAAAAGCGCCCTAGCGTTGACCCTATGAGCACCCAGTAGAAGACGTTGCCGAGGCAACTCCCTAGCCAGTAGCCGAAGGCCGAAAGGAAACCCATGTAGTTGCCGAAGCCAGCCTTGGCATAGGCGAACACGCCCGCGTCGATGTCCGGCCGTTTCTCGGCGAGTGCCTGAAACACGCGCGCGAGCATGTACATGCCGGTTCCCGCGATTGCCCAGGCGATGATGGCTCCGAAAGGTCCTGTGGCGGCACCGAAGCGACCGGGCAGATTGAAAATGCCAGCCCCGACCATGGATCCGACGACCATGGCGGTAAGAGATTGAAGCGAGACTTTTTCAGTAGGATTCGTAGCCATGGGTGCCCCTTAACAACTCACGATTTTCCAAACGTTCCGCTTTCAAGAACTATAGTGCGCTTTGCATCTCGCGGCGATCAGCACAGAATCCCAATGCTCAGCTTTCCGTACCGAGGTGGCGTCTCTAATCCGCGGCCGCCGCCGCCGGAGGCTTGCTATCTGGGTCGACCCGATCGACACCGAAAAGTTGACGCTTGACCGCCTCCCTGACCGTTTGAACGAAGATATAGAGCAGTGGAATTATCAGGAGGCCGACGACCGATCCGACCACTAGGCCGCCGAGAACCGTCGTGCCGATTGCTTGCCTACTGCTTGCTCCGGCACCTGTGGCCACGACCAGCGGCACCACGCCAAGCACAGATGCCATCGCGGTCATCAGCACCGGTCTGAAGCGCTGTGACGTGCCATCGGTCGCCGCTTCCATGATGCTTAGCCCTTCCTCCCGGCGCTTCTTAGCGAACTCAACGATGAGAATCGCATTTTTCGCGGCCAGTCCAACCAGCAGCAGCAGGCCAATTTGGGCGTAGATATTGAGGTCGATACCACCAATCAAAAGGCTGCCCAATGCTCCAAGTACGGCCACCGTCACGGACAGCATCACTGCCAGCGGGACGCTCCAACTTTCATACTGGGCAACGAGGAAGAGGTAGGTGAAAAGGATCCCCGCAATCAGGATGATTGTTGTCTGGTTACCGGCCTGCTTTTCCTGAAGCGCCATGCCAGTCCATTCGTATCCGAAGCCGGGTGGCAGCTTTTGTGCAGCGAGTGTCTCCATGGCGTCCAGGGCGGCGCCTGTACTTGTTCCCGGGGCAGCCTGTCCGTTGATCGCAGCGGACGGGAAAAGATTGTAGCGGCTGATGGAGTTGGGTCCGTAGACGGTAGAAATGGACAGCAGTCCCTGTAGCGGAATAAGGCTCCCCGACTGGCTTCGCACTCTCAGCCGTTGAATGTCCTCGATGCGAGTTCGAAAACCTGGTTCGTCCTGAAGGCGGACCTGGTATACGCGAGAAAAAATGTTGAAGTCGTCCACATATGACGATCCCAGGTGGGCTTGCAGCGTACCAAAGATCGTGGCGGGCGAAACGCCGTAAAGCTCCGCGCGCTTCCTATCGATGTCGAGATAGACCTGCGGAACGTCGGCCGAAAAAGTGCTGAAGACACTACTCAACGTCTTCGTCTGGTTTGCGGCGACAATCAGGCCTCGCATCACTTCCGCAAGTTCAGCCTGGCTTTGTCCGGCCCGCGCCTGAAGTCGGAAGTCAAAACCGCCTGTCGTGCCGAGACCGGGAATTGCCGGCGGATTGAACGGCACGACCGAGGCCGTCGAAATCGCGGCGAACTCCGCGCGCAATCGGTCCATGAGAGCAAAGACGCTTTGATCGGCCCCGCGTTCATTCCAAGGCTTCAGGGCGGAAATGATCATTCCGGAATTGGAGCCGCCGCCGCCTACCATGCTTGCGCCGGCAATTCCGATCGTATTTGCAACGCCCGGCGTGCGTTGAAGCACGGAGCTGACGGTCGCAATCGTCTGTTGCGTGCGTTCGAGCGAAGCGGCATTCGGCAATTGCACATTCATGAAGAGATAGCCCTGGTCTTCTGAAGGAATAAAGCCAGTCGGAAGGATGCGATAGAAACCGTATGTACCGCCCACGATGACAGCAAAAACCAGCGCGCTGAGGGCAAGCTTGCGGGCAAACAGGGCGAGCAACCGCAGATAAAAACGCCGTGAAGCATCCAGTCCTTGGTTCACCTTGACAAAAAACCGCGAGCGGCTCTCGGGGGTGGGGCGGAGCATCAGAACGCAAATTGCAGGACTGAACGTCAGCGCGTTGATCGTCGAGAAAGTGATCGTGACCAGGATGGTGACCGCAAACTGCCGATAGAGCTCACCGGTTATGCCGGCGAGAAAGGCGACTGGCACGAAGAGGGCGGCCAGCACCAGTGTGGTGGCGACGATCGGGCCCGTGACCTGGTCCATGGTGCGGAGTGTTGCCTCGCGCACGTCGACGCCGGTTTCGCTCATGATCCGTTGGACATTTTCCACCACGATGATCGCGTCGTCGACGACCAGAGTGACGGCAAGGATCATGGCGAAAAGCGTGATTGTATTCGCTGAGTACCCCATCAGGTAAAGCACGGCAAAGCCGCCTATCAGCGAAACGGGAATCGTCAACGTAGGAATGACCGTCGCACGCCAGTCCTGCAGGAAAAGGTAGACGACCGCCACGACAAGCACAAAGGTGATTGCCAGCGTAATGAAAATTTCCTCGATGGTTTGGCGAACGAAAGTGGTCGTGTCGAAAACGACTGTATAAGCGACGTCGTCAGGAAACTGCTTCGACAATGTTTGCAGTTCCGCCAGGACCGCGGTTGATACGGCGAGCGCATTGGCATCAGGAGATTGAAATACGACAACCGTAGCACTCGGCTGCCCGTTCAGGGTTGACGCCGTGTCGTATGATTGCGCTCCCAGTTCCACCCGGGCGACGTCGCGAAGACGTACGATCGCTCCGTCCCTGTTGGTGCGAACGATTATGTTGCCGAACTCTGTTGCATCGGCAAGCCGTCCCTGGGCCTGAACCGTCAATTGCAATTGCTGGCCTGTCGGCGATGGAGGAGATCCTAGCTGGCCGGCGGATGCCTGGGCGTTCTGGGCCTGGATGGCGGCCGTCAAATCGGATGCCGTCACCCCGAGGGCCTGCATCCGGTCGGGGTTCATCCATACGCGCATGCTGTAGACGGGACCAAATACGCTTGCTTCCCCGACGCCCGGCAGGCGTGCGATCGCATCTCGGATGTTGACCGTCGCGTAGTTGCTGATGAAGACACTGTCCTTGGTCCCCTTTGGGGAATAGACCGCAAAACCGAGGAGCATGCTCGACGAACGACTTCTCACCGAGACGCCTGTTTGGGAGACCGCAGCAGGAAGGCGCGGTGTCGCCATTGCGACGCGATTTTGTACGTTGACTTGGGCAATCGCCGGGTCTGTCCCCGCCGCAAATGTGACTGTCAGGCTATAGCTGCCGTTGTTGGTGCTCGAAGACGACATGTAGAGCATGTCTTCGACGCCATTCACCTGATCTTCGATCAGTGCTCCCACACTGTCAGTCATGACACTGGCACTCGCACCCGGATAACTTGCCGTCACCTGGACTTCGGGCGGGGTGATCTGCGGAAATTGCGCGACGGGTATCTGAAGAAGGGAGACAAGTCCTGCGATAATCATGACGATCGCAATAACCATCGCGAACCTTGGCCTGGCAATGAACGGCGCGGATATATTCATTGCGACGAACCGGATGGTGATATGACGGGAGTGGCAGAGGTCAGGCTGTTGTCATCAGGGGGTATCTGAGTGACAGTCACAGCCAAGCCCTCGGAGACATTCTGCAGGCCCTCGATGATCAGCTTCTCGCCGCCTTTCAGGCCGTCGTCGACCTCCCAGTTCGCACCCACTTGTTGGGAGACTTTTATGCGTCGAAGCGCGACCTCGTTCTTTTCATCGACGAGTAGTACGAACTTGCCCTCGCGATCCTGCTGGACTGCTCCTAGCGGCACAACCGGGCGCAGCGTCTTTTCCCTTTCCGATATTATCACCGTTACGAACTGGCCCGGAGTGAGCAGGAGCTCCGGATTGGGAAACAGCGCGCGAATTGCCAGCGTTCCCGTTGATTCGTCGATTTCGTTTCCGAAAAACTCGATCTTGCCCGGTTCCTTGTACTGCTGACCGTTGGACAGTCGGAGGGTAGGCTCATACCGCTTTGCAAGATCGTCCTTGCTGGCACCTCCGGCAGCCGCACGCAGTTCCAGGATCGATCGGTCGCTGACAGAGAATACAACGCGGATCGGGTCCAATTCTACGATGCGAGCCAGTGTCACCGAACTGCCGCTGACGAAGCTTCCGACCGACAATTCGGCCGCCCCGATGCGCCCCTTGATCGGCGCGGATATTCGGGTGTAGCTGAGGTTAAGTTCCGCTTGGCCTACTCGCGCTTGCGCCGACATCACGGCCGCCTGAGCGGTTTCGACCGCTGCCTGGCTTTCCTCCAGCGTTGCACGCGATACGGTCTGAGTGGTCAGTGACTGATTTCGCGCGAGCCGGCGTTGGGCGTCAGCCAAGGTTGCCTGTGCGCTCGCAAGTGCTGCCTTGGCATCCGACAAAGATATTTCCAGTGATCGCGGATCGATAAGGAAGAGGTCCTGATCCTTTTGCACGACCTGGCCTTCGTCGAAAAGGCGCTTGTCCAGGAACCCTTCGATCCGCGAGCGTATATCGACGGCATTAACCGCTTCTACACGCGCGACGAATTCGTGCTTAGGCGAAACATCTTCCACCGGAACGCTGATAACGCCGACGGATGGGGCAGCCTGCGCCGCTGCGCCTTGAGGCGCGGCCATCCAAGCTGCAAGAACGATAAGTAGGTAGGCTGGCGGAACACGACGTGGCAGTTTCATCGACCAGTCTCCAGCAGAACCGAGATGGCTTTCTCAACTCAAGGCACTTGGAAGTAGTTCTCAGATCAACCGCAATTCACAAATGCTACCGTTAGTCGCTGAAATCGGCAAGCCCCGGCAAGATCCCACGTTTCGTCTGGACAGGTGTAGTTCCAGGAGACATGCGAGCCGGGCTGGGCCCGGCTCCAATATTTCTGTCTTGGGCCGTTATTCCGCGGCAACGGCAGTACTGTTGCTGTTCAGCGCAATGAGGCGTTTTGCGCGCTCGAGCGACGCGCTCTGCTCGTTGCGATAGCGGGCGCCGATTTCCATCATCAGGACGGTGCCTGGCAGGAACTCAAGCTCGCTGAAGATATCCTCCCAATCGATATCACCCCAGCCAAGCGGCATGTGCAGGTCGCCGATGCCGAGCGCGGTCGATTCCTGAAGATGATAGGGCTTGTAGAAGGCCTGCGGACGACCGAAGGAATCATGGACGTGCAGGTGTCCGGCGACGGGCGCCATGGCGCGGATCTGTTCGCGGAAGTTCAGGCCGCGATAGGTCGCCTCGATGTAGGCATGGCTGAAGTCGATCAGCGCCACCAGGTTCGGATGGCCAACCGCCCTGACCGTCTCGGCAACCTCGGCCGGCGTCTGACGGTACTGGCCCGGTTCGGTGGTGAAGATGTTTTCAAAGGCGATGCGCACGTCGTAGCGTTTGGCATGTTCAGCCAGCTCGAACAGAGCCTCGCGCTCGCGTTGATCAGCCGTGGCGCGCTCGAACAGCTGGTCGGCGCGCAGGTGGCCGCCATGCTGTACGATCACCCTTGCGCCGATCCGATCGCAAACCTCGACGAGCGCCTTGGCAGCGTCGATCTGATAGCGTGCGGTTGCCGGATCCATGAAGTTGGACGATACGAGCCCATGGACCGTGTAGCGGAATGGAAACTGGGCGGTCAGTGCGGCCAGGCGTTCTGCGCGCTCCTTGACGACGCGGCCACCGGCAATCAGGTCGATCGTCGTCAGGCCGAGCTCGACGGTCTCCACTCCGAGGCCAGCAAGGCGACGCAGATCGGTTTCGAGGCTGTCGAGTTCTCCGTCGGTGGAACCGGAGTTGAAGCCGGTCGAGATTATATTGCTCATGGTATGTCCTTTGTTGAGGGAGGTGAGCTGCAGCGGTGTTGCCGCAGAATGGAGAGTGCGGCTTGCGAGCTTGGGTTCGCCTCAGCTGACGGTCGGGTCCAGCTTGTCGCGAAGCCAGTCGCCGGCAAGCGAGATCGAAAGCGTCGTCAGCATGATGACAGTGGCTGGTGCCAGCATGATCCAGGGCGCGCGCGTCAGGTATTCCCGTCCGAAGCCGACCATGTTGCCAAGACTGGTCTCCGGCGGCTGGACACCCAGCCCGAGGAACGACAGGCCGCTTTCCATCAGGATGATCTCCGGAAAGGTCAGCGTCATCGAGACGATGAGGGTCGAAGCGACATTGGGCAGGATGTGGCGGAGATAGACCCGCGTCGGGGTCGCGCCGAGCTGCACAACTGCCGCCGCATAGCCCTGCGCACCAGCGGCGATGGCCAGGCCGCGCGCAATGCGGGCATAACGCTCCCAGCCATAGAAGCCCATGAGGCAAACCAGGAGCACCATGGAGGAGCCGAAGAAGGCGAGCACGGCAAGCGACATGATCAGGAAAGGCAAGGCCGCCTGGAAGTCCGCCAGCACGAGCACGAGATGCTCGACAGCGCCACGAAAGCGAGCGGCGGCAAAGCCGAGCAGCGTGCCGAAAACCGCTGACAGCAGCGTCGCGCCAAAGGCAATGACCAACGAGAGGCGGATCGACTGGATCAGGCGCGAAAGAACGTCGCGACCGAGCTCGTCCGCACCAAGCCAATGTTTGGTGGAGCCGGGTGCGGAGAGCCGGCTGCTGAGGTTCATGGCGGTAATGTTGTAGGGCCGCATGTGGTCGGCGAAGGCGGCGACCACCACCATGGCGGCGAGCCACAGGATACCAAGGAAAACAAGCGGCGGCACGCTTTGCCGCAGGCGCGAAATCCAGTCGCTTTCCTTTCGGACGGTCCGCGCTGCACCAAGTTCGGCAGTAGCCATGCTTCTTTCCTCAATGTCCTGCGTGAGAGCGCAACCGCGGATCGAGCCAGCCATAGAGCAGATCCACGACAAGGTTGGAAACGACCATCGTGGCTGCGATGATCAGGAGAATGCATTGAACGACCGCCAGATCTCGATTGCTGACAGACACGACAAGCAAACGACCGATGCCTGGCCAGGAGAAGATCGACTCCACGACAACGGCACCCGCGATCAGCGATCCGACCATGAAGCCGACGATGGTGACGATCGGGACGGCGGCATTGGGCAGTGCGTGGCTCCAGACGACGTCGCGCCACTTCAGCCCCTTGGCAGACGCCGTCCGGATATAGGGCTGCCCCATCACCTCGATCATCGCACTGCGCGAAAAGCGGGCAAGGATGCCGATCCCGCCAATGCTCATCGTGATCGTCGGCAGGATACCATGCATCCACGTATCCTGACCGCCGGATGGCAGAAGCCCGAGCATGACCGAGAAAATCAGCACGAGCACGAGTCCCATCACGAAGGAAGGAATGGTGAAGCCGAAGATCGCCAGAAGAATAACCCCGCGATCGGCAAAACTCTGCCGGTGCAGCGCGGCGTAGACGCCCGCCGGAATGCCGATCACAAGTTTCAGGATCAGCGCCGGCACCGTCAATTGCAGCGTCGCCGGAACGCGCTCCATGACGAGGCGCAGAGCTGACGCCTTGTCGCGCATCGACACGCCAAAATCGCCGGTGAATATCGATTTGAGATAAGCGATATACTGGATCCAGAGTGGCTGATCGAGACCCCACGCCTTTCTGAAGGCGTCGATGGAATCCTGCGGCACGTCGGGTCCTAGCATGACCTGCGCCGGATCGCCTGACATGCGCAAAACGACGAAGGCAAACGTCACGACAGCAAGGATCGTGATCAGCGCCCGGAACAACCGCACGAGAACGAAGCGGATCATCTGAGACTTCCCTATGCTGCAATCCGGGCGTCTTCGCCCGCTGTCACGTGGCACGCCACTGTCCGCCCGTCCCCGATCGTCTTCAGCTGAGGCGCTTCGATACGGCAGAGATCGCGCGCAAGCGGGCAGCGCGGATGAAAGGCACAGCCTGACGGTCGATTTGCCGGATTGGGTGGTTCGCCCTGGAGGATCGTGCGTCCCTGCAGTGGTATGCCTGGACGCGGTACGCTCGATACCAGAGCGCGCGTGTAGGGATGCATCGGCGAGTGGAAGATCACGTCAGCCGATGCCTCTTCGACGACACGGCCGAGATACATGACGGCAACCCGATCGGCCATGTTGCGCACCACCTTCAGGTCGTGACTGATGAACACCATGGCGATGCCGTGCTGTTGCTGAAGATCGCGAAGCATGTTGATGATCTGGGCCTGGATAGAAACATCGAGTGCGGAAACCGGTTCGTCGCAGACGAGAAGCTTCGGGCGGGAAGCGATTGCGCGCGCGATCACGGCGCGCTGGCGCTGGCCACCTGACAATTCGTGCGGGAAGCGTGTGGCCTGGTCCGGCCGAAGGCCAACCGCGCTCATCAGCTCGGCAACCCTTGCGGGACGATGTTCCTTTGGAATCAGCCGGTGGATTTCCAGCGGCTCGGACAGCTGCGTGGCAATCGTCAGGCGTCGGTCGAGGGCTGCCAGCGGATCCTGGTAGACGAGCTGCATCTTTGCCCGCAGCTTGCGCCACTCCCGGGTTCTGCTTTCCGGCATGGGCTTGCCATCGAACACGACCTCGCCTTCTTGTGCGGCGTCGATCCCGAGCAGCATGCGTCCGAGCGTCGATTTTCCCGAACCCGACTCTCCGACGATGCCCAGCGTCTCGCCGGGCATGACGGCAAGCGAGATACCGTCGACAGCGCGCACCGGTGTCGGGCGACCAAACAGTCCACGGCGGACATGGTAGATGCGAACGAGGTCGCGGGCTTCGATCAACGGCTTCAATGCATCATCCCCTCTGCGATGCGGCCTCTCGTCTCGGCGGCAATCGCCGCTGGCGGGACTGGCCGAGCGCATGCGAGCTGGCGTCCATGGCCGATCGAAACAAGCGGAGGCAACTCGTGACTGCAGGCCTCGACGGCGCGAGGACAGCGCGGCGAAAAGGAGCACCCTTTGGGCAGGTTCCGTGGATCCGGCACAGTCCCTGCAATCGGGATCAAACGTTGCCGTGGACCATCGATGCTTGGAATGGCGTCGAAGAGACCGCGGGTATAGGGATGGCGTGGCTCAGCGAAAAGCTCGTCCACCATCCCTTCTTCGACAATGCGCCCGGCATACATGACGCAGACTCGCTCGCAGACCTGCGACACCGCGCCGAGGTCGTGACTGATGAAAACGGTCGCCATGCCCGTCTCGGTCCTGAGAGAGGTCAACAGGTCCAGGATTTGCGCCTGGATTGTCGCGTCGAGCGCTGTCGTCGGCTCGTCGGCGATCAGCAGATCCGGCTCGCCGGCGAGGGCCATCGCAATCATCAACCGCTGGCACTGTCCGCCGGAGAATTCATGCGGATAGAGGTCGAAACGGCGCCGCGCATCCGGGATGCCGACCATATCCATGAGCCGCCATGCTTCGGTCTTTGCCGCCTCGCCGCGAAGGCCGCGATGAACGAGAAGCGCCTCGGTGATCTGGCGCCCGATCTTCAGAACTGGATTGAGAGAGCTTGACGGGTCCTGGAAAATCATCGCGACGCGTCCACCTCGGATTTGCTCCAGCGCGGAACGAGGCGCGGCGAGCAATTCCTGCCCGGCGATTTTGACCGATCCCATGACGCTCGCCTTGCCGGGCAACAGACCCAGCGCCGCAAGCCATGTCACCGACTTGCCGCAGCCCGACTCACCGACCAGGCCGACGGCCTCGCCTTTTGCAATGTCGAGATCGATCCCATGCAGTACCTGCACGCCATCGAAAGCGACTTTCAGCCCGCGCATTTCCACGAGCTTCGTGGCACCGGTGCTCATTGGCTCAACCCTTCCTGTCGGCGGTTGCGTTCATAACGAACGAAATGGATCCGGCGGCTGGTCGCCGCCGGATCCGGTTCATCGCTGATATCAGCTCGGCCAGTTGTTGGCGCGGAAGTCCATTGCAAAGGCGGGAGCGGCCTTCCACTTCAGCGACGACTTCATGCCGGTGAAGACAGCGTTCTGATGCAAGACCTGGTAGACGGGGTCTTCGCGCTCGCAGATTTCCAGCATGCGGGCAAAGGCCTTCTTGCGCTGCGCGCGGTCCGTGCTGGTTTCCAGGATCTGAGACAGCTGGTTGACCTCGGCGTTCGACCAGTCCTTCTTCTGCTGGACTTCGCCGTTGGGGCCGAACTGGGCAACGATCGAGGAGACGGGGTCGTTGAAGTTGGCTGAGGCCGACCAGTCGCGTACCCCCTTGACGCCTGCCGGATCGTGGATCTGGCCCCAGTTTTCCTTCATCTCGATCTCGACGTTGAGACCGACCTGCTTCCACATCTCCACCATGATCTGACCGTTGGCGGTCTGGTTGGTGTAGTAGTTGTTGAGCAGCCGGAAGGGGATCGCGTCGCCCTTGTAGTTCGCCTGCTTCAGGAGGTCCTGGGCGAGGGCCGGATTGTATTCCGGAACCGACCAGCCTTCGACGAACATGTCGCCGTAGAACGGAAACTGCAGGCCTGCCGGGATCTTCGTCTGGCCCGCCCACAGCGCGTCGACGATCGCCTGGCGGTCGATCGAATGCGTCATGGCGCGACGCACCAGCGGGTTCTGCAGGATCGGATTCTGGATATTGAAGACCGAGATGCGGTGATTGTTGATCGTCGAACCCTGCACCTCGAAACCAGGAGCCGCCTGAACGGCTGCGATCTGGTCGGGCGGAAGGTCGCAGGCGAAATCATATTCACCGGAAAGCAGACCGTTGACGCGCGAGGCGACTTCTGGAACTTCAACAAAGCGGATCTGTTCGAGCGGCGGGCGACCGCCCCAATATTCGTCAAAGGCCACGAGTGTCAGCGACACATCGGGTTTGAACTCGGCGACCATGTAAGGACCTGTCGTGACCGGCTTGCGGGCCCAATCGACATAGGTCCCAGCTTCGTCCCAGGCGCGACGATTGGCGATCTGGCTGCCGAAAGCGTAGAGGCGGCCTTCGAGCGTCACGTCAGGCGTCGCGTTGTGGAAGCGAACGGTGTACTTGTCGACGGCTTCGACGCCAGCGAGCGCCGGCCACAGACGACGGCCGACGCCCGGTACGATTGCCGGCAATTCCTTGACGGAGGTCGGCTTGTTGTCGTTTTCGAAGATCGTCTTGCCGCCTGCCGGCTGCGTGCTGCCGAACACGCGTTGGGAGGAAAAGCTGAAAACGACATCGTCGGCAGTCAACTCGTCGCCGTTGTGGAACCTCACGCCCTGACGCAGCTTGAGTTCCAGCGTCTTGTCGTCGATGCGCTTCCACTCTGTGGCGAGACCGGCAACTGGACCCTGATTGCCCATCCAGTCACGCAGGATCAAACCTTCCCAGAGGTTGGGGAAGAAAACTCGCTCGCCGACATTCGACTGTTCGTTCCAGATATCAAGCGTGTTGTTATTGGTGATTTTCTGCACGGCAATCGTCACGGACGGCCGCTTGCCTTGGCTCAACGCGAAGCGTGGCAAAATCGCAGTGCCTGCTGTTGCACCAAGCAACCCCAGGACGTTGCGTCGATTGATAGAAAGCATGAAGGTCTCCCTTTGACGAAGTTTTGGCGGAAATGGATCGGTCATAATGTCGCGGTGTTTTATGGCAGACTGCATGTCGGTTTCTTGATGAAACGATGAAGTTTACGTGACATTTAAGATACTGTATTTCTTCACTTATCTCGAATTATCCAGGCATCGAATTCCGCCCCCAATCCGTCTGGATTTTGGTTCACGGGCTCTTCGTCGAGCCAAAGCGAGCGATGCATAATTCGCCGATCAGGTCGCCGTTTCGGGCGACCCGGCCGTCATGATCCCAGCAGGCTCTGTGCAGTAATCTCGTCAGTCATCAGACCGTTGATCAGGCGTCCCCTGAGGGCACCCTGGATCGCCGCCAGCTTCTGTTGACCCTTCGCCACGCCGATCACCAATGTCCTGCTGCAGGATGGAATGGGCGCGCTCGCGACGCGATCGTTGGTAATGCCTTCAATCAGCCTGCCGTCCTTGTCGAACGTCCACCCGACAATCTCTCCGACCGCGCCTGCCTGGTGCAGGAGCTTCAGTTCGTCCTTCAGGATGAAACCATCAAGGAAAAGAGGCGCCTGAACGCCGACGTCCCCAATGCCGACAAAGGCAACGTCAGCGCGTGCGGCAAGCGACAGTGTCTGGCGGATCACGGGCTGGCTGTGAAGGACCGCCCGTTCCTGTCGCGACGAGGCGATAACCGGAACCGGCATCGGAAAGCATTTCGCCGTGATCAGATCGGCAAGCTTGAAGACGACATTATAGAACCAGACCGAGCCTTCGCGGGTGATATTGCCGGTCAAGGAAACGATCTTGTGCTGGTGCGCATCCATGGGCACCATTTCCTCGATCGCGGCCTTCAATGTGTGACCGGTACCAATGGCGATCACGGCAGGCTTGTCGCAAGCCAACCGGCGCTCGATTTCGGCAGCCGCCGCCTGGGCAAGGCCACCGCTCAAGCCCTGAGCCTGATCGCCGGACGGAATGACTTCCACGAACTGCAGCGAAAACTTGTTCTTCAGCCTCGCTGCCATGCTCATGCAGTGGCCAACCGGGTGATCGAGCCGGATCTTGATCAAGCCCTGCGAGACGGCGCGCGATACGAGACGCTGGGCGGTTTGCCGGGAAACGCCGAGCTTCTGCGCGATCTCGTCCTGGCTGTGCCCCCCTATGTAATAAAGCCAGCCAGCCTTGGCCGTGAAATCGAGCCGGCTGCCATGGTCATCTCGCCTTGCAATCATGTCGCCCGCCTCCCGCTGGTTCATCCTCATCTGCGTCACGGCGTCGATCGACGTCACGCCCCCACCTCGACCGATTGCCGCGCCTGGTCCTGGTTGCCGACTCGTCGCCACAGGACATGCAGCAGCTCTTTGGCACCGAGAACGACTTCCTCGGCTCCTGCGGCCAGCAGTGCCTCGCGCCTGCCTGAACGCGGATCGTTTGGCGCCACGAAGCCGATTGCCGGTACACCAGCAGCAACTGCCGCCTGAATACCCGCTGCGCTGTCATCGATGACGATGCTGCGCGCGCTGCTCGCGTTCATTTTGGACAGGCAGAGCTGGATGAGATCTGGCGCGGGCTTTGGAGCGGCTACCATCTCGGCGCTGAATATGTTCGGGGCAAAGTGTGACCACAGATCGAGAAGGCCCAGGCTCTTTCTGAGGCGTTCGACCGTGCTGTTCGATGCGACGCATTTTGCAACGTCGAGCCCATGCAGAACGTCGCTGATGCCCTCCATCGGCAGGAGGTCGCGGCGGAAGGCAGCAAATATTTCGGCATGCCATCCGGCAAAAACGGAATCGAGGTCGGCGGAGATGCGGTTGGCCAGAATCTGCCGCAATTCAGCCTCCGACTTTCCGGTAAACTCGACGAGCACCTGGTGCGGCGTCATCTCCATGCCAGCCTGGGTTATGGCATGCGCAAGCGTGCGCGCCGCAATCGGCTCGCTGTCGATCAGCACGCCGTCGCAATCAAAAATCAGAAGGTCTAAATTACTCATAGGTTCGCTATTCAGGGTATTCCGTGGTTGCACGCCTGCGTGCGCAGGCCATTGGCGCGTTGCCCAAGTGATCAAGCGGCCGAATCCCGCGATCCGGCGCGGACCGCCAGGGCCAGGGCCGGATCATCGCTGGTGATCCAGCCGACGCCCTGCCCGAGCCAGTGTTCGATCTCCTCTCGCTCATTCAACACCCAGCAGCAGAGACGATCGCGTGAAATGACCGCGGCAACGTCGTGAAAGGTTGCGGCAAGCAGCGACTTCTCGATGGCAACGAGGCCGGCGACTTCAGCAGCCTTGGCGAAGGTCGCAGCCGCACCTAGCGCCTCCGCGGACTTGGCATTGATCGAGCACAGGCGGCCGATTTCAGGCGCAACCTGTTGGCACCGCGTGAGAATCCCCAGATTGAAGCTTGTCAGCAGGCTGCGCTTCGCAAGCCCGTGACGTCGAATGGCCGCTGCCGCCAGGGCCTCAAGCCCTTCGTACTGCACTCCATCCGCATCGGCCTTCAGCTCGACATGAAGCTCGACTGGTCTCGAGGAAGCAAAAAGAGCAAGCACCTCGTCAAGGGTCGGGATTGACTCCTGCGATCCTTTGAGGCGGGTCGCCTGGCGATCGGAAGGCGATAGTGCCCGGACCTTGCCCGCTCCCTCGGTCGTGCGCTCGAGCGTGGCATCGTGAATGACGACGAGTTCGCCCGCGTCGGTCAAATGTACATCAAATTCGATCGCATCGACCGGGAGTTCCAGGGTCTTACTGAAACCCTCCATCGAATTTTCGGGCCATATATTTCGTGCTCCGCGATGGCCAACGATTTTCGTCATGGGAAATACCTTCCGTAAAGATCAACTGGTCGAACGTGTCGCCTCACGGAAGCGACGCTCGGCTGCCACCAACGTGACAGGCACCGTCCCGTCTCGAGGCCAAGCCGGCAGAGCGAAGCGTCGACGCACGCCTCTTCCAGAAGCTGACATTGCGTGAGGCCCTCGGTCTGCGCTTTAGCCGCCTAACGGACAGCGCTAGCGGCACGGTATAGTGAGCGCAGATAACCGTTGCGTGACATCTACCTCCACGGATGAGCAAATGCTCAATTCAGGGAACAAGGCAGTGCGCTGATAGGGTTCAAAATTTTCGGTGTGGTTAGCGGCCTCGAAGCGGCTTCCTGTGCCTGAATGCCAATGGCTGCCCTCGATGCTGAGAAATCAGCGAAGCCTTGTAATTCCACATCCTTCCGGGAGGTGCGAATTCACTCCCGGCCAGGCATCAGGCACGCGGTCGCGGATGTATTTTTCCATAAGGGAATCATTCCCGCGCAATCCAATTACGGATGCGCGGGAACTCGCCATACGCGCTTTCCGCTGCACGGCCCGCCGCCTGCGTAGAACGCAAGCCGACGAAGCCACTCGTCACTGCAGCTTCTCAAGCGTTATCGGCAGGTCGCGAATCCGCTTGCCGGTGGCGTGAAAGACGGCATTGGCAATTGCCGGCGCAACGCCGACGATGCCGACTTCGCCGACACCCTTGCCCCCGAGCACCGAGGCGTTGAGGTCGGGGATGCCTACAGAGATTACCTCGATCGGCGGAATGTCGGCATTGGTCGCAACGAGGTAGTCGCCGAGGTTGTTGTTGATGACGCGCCCGTTGCGCGGGTCAACCAGGCCTTCCTCGAGCAGTGCCTGACCGATCCCCATGATGATCCCACCACGCCATTGGCTTTCGGTAAGCTTGGGGTTGTAGATCCTGCCGCAATCGAAGGCCGAGACCATGCGGGAGACACGGACGGTACCGAAATCCTCATCCACCTTCACCTCCACGAAGTGCGCGCACCAGCTGTGCATGGCGAACTCGCCCGCAGTCGGCCCCTTGATGCTTGCCATCGTGGTCCAGGCTTTCCGGTGACCTTCCGGCCCCTGCTCTCCTTCGGGCAGCGTGTTTCGCCGTGTCTCAATGCTGTCTCGGCCAAGAGCTGTCATCAGTTCCGGGATGGAAGCAGACCGCCCCCCGTCGCGGGGCACGGAAATCCGACCGTTCGCGACCGTCAAAGTATTGGCGCCGGTATCGCGGAAGGGAGAGGCGCTGTCGTTGAGGGCAAGCTCGATCAGTTCGTCGCGGGCAGCCGATGCGGCCTTGTGGACGGCCCCGGTGATTGCGCCGGCGAGCATCGAGCCGCCAGCAACCGTAGCGCCGGGAAGTGATGAATCACCAAGCCGGACATTGATGCTTTCGGCTGGAATACCGAGCACTTCAGCCGCGGTTTGAGCGAGGATCGTATAAGTGCCCTGACCCATGTCGATCGCGCCACTGACGACTTCCACCGAACCATCGGCGAGAATTCGGATCAGGGCCTCGCTCGAAGCGCGCAGAACCGGGAACGTTCCGCACGCGACCCCCCAGCCGATGAGTTGTCTGCCATCTCGCATCGAGCGTGGCTCGAAGCTACGGCGTGACCATCCAAACGCCTCGCCGCCTTCGGAAAGCGCCTCACGCAAGCGGCGGGTCGACCACGGCTTACCGGACTCCGGGTCACGCTCCGCATAGTTGCGCAGCCTGAGTTCGACCGGATCGATCCCGACAGCATAGGCGAGCTCATCCATGGCGCTTTCGAGGCCAAAGGCGCTTGGGTTCTTGCCAGGGGCGCGCAAAGCTCCCGGCATAACCGTATTGACGGGAACGATGCTGTGTTTCGCGCTGAAATTCTCCACAGCGTACATCAGTGGCGTCGCCGCGTTCGTCTGCTCGGGAAAAACGGCGTAAGTCGCCGTCTCGCTGGCACCTCGATGCACAATCGACTGCAGCATGCCATCGGCGTTGGCTCCGAGAGCGATTGTCTGCCTGGTCGCAGCACGGCCACCATAGGCCGTAAAAGTCTGCGGGCGCGCGACAGCGAGCTTTACCGCTCGCCCAAGTTTGCGGGCTGCCGCCGTCGCAACGGCGCCATAGGTATAGGCTGTCGCCTTGGAGCCGAAGCCACCACCGATAAAGGGCGAGACGATACGCACATTCTCAGGGGGCAGTCCGTACCACTCGGCATAGGTGCGGGCCATCCCGTGCGTCCATTGGCTCGGCTCCCAGATGGTCAGTTGATCGTCTTCCCATTTGGCAATCAGCCCATGCGGCTCGATCGTCACGTGATATTCGCGTGGCGTTCGATACTCTGCCTCGACACGCACCGCGGACGCGGCGAGCGCGGCCTCGGCATCACCCCAGCTCACCGTGAGCGCATCGAGCAGCTTTCCTTCTCCGGCTTTCGGGTCATCGAGATCGACGACCGCCGGCCCTTCCTCGTAGGTGATGTCGACCAACCTTGCCGCTTCGGTTGCCTGCTCCAGCGTTTCCGCGACCACGGCAGCAACCGCCTGACCGTTGAAGCTGACACTGTGCGAAAGGGGATGATAGGGCTGGTTGTCCGGCCGGTTTCCGTACCAGTCGGACGCCACCTTCAGGCCGAGATCGACATCGGGTGTCAGCACCAGCAGCGTGCCCGGAGCCGCCTCTGCCCGGGTCGTGTCGACCTTCACGACACGACCGGCAGCAATCCGGCTCTGCACCAGGACAGCATAGGCCAAGCCCTCGACCGGCTGTTCCAAAGCATAGGTAGCGCTACCGGCGATCTTCAGCTTTCCATCGAAGCGCGAGAGGCGACCGCCGATCGTGCCGTCGGAAGCATCACCACGTTTGTTTCGGGGTTCCATGATGGTCATGCGAGACCTCCCAAATTGAGGATGGCGCGCGCAATGACACGCGGCGCAAGTTCGATCTTGTAGCGATTGGCGCCATGCGCGATGGCGCCATCCATTGCCAGTCGGCTTGCCTTCTCGATCACGCCGACATCGAGAGGCTTCCCAACCAGAGCCTCCTCGACGGCCCGTGCGCGCCAGGGCTTGGTGGCAACGCCACCCAACGCGACGCGGATGTCGCGGACCGTCCTGCCGTCTGGCTCCATCTCGAGACCGACGGCAGCACTTGCGGCTGCGAATTCATAGGACTGGCGGTCCCGGATCTTGAGGTAGGTCGAATGTCTGGCGATTGGCGATGCCGGAATGAGGACGGCCACGACCATCTCGCCGCGCTCAAGGATCGTTTCACGATCGGGTGTGTCGCCGGGAAGCACGAAGAATTCGTCCGCAGTCACCTTTCGGCCACCGAGATCGATCGTCGCGTCCAGTGCAACCAGCGCAACGGCGAGATCCCCCGGATAGACAGCAATGCAAGCCTCGCTGGTTCCCAGCACCGCATGATTTCGGGTGACACCCCCGATCGCCGAGCAGCCAGAACCGGGGTTGCGCTTGTTGCAGGCGGAAAACGTCGCAGGGTCACGGAAATAGGGGCACCGCGTCCGCTGCAGAAGATTGCCGCCTATCGTCGCCATATTGCGCAACTGAGGAGAGGCCGCCAGCAAGAGCGACTGCGAAACGGCCGGATAGTCGGCGCGTATCCCTGGGCTGCAGGCCACATCTTCCATTTTCGCCAGCGCGCCAATGGTAACGCCATCAGCATCCGCCGCAATCTGCGACAGACCCGCAAGGTGGCTGATGTCTATTACGGATTCAGGCTCTGCAACACCGCATTTGGCAAGGTCGAGAAGCGTCGTGCCGCCGGCAAGCAGCATCGCGCCTGGCTGCGTGGCATGCTGGCGGGCGTCGTCGAGCGAACCTGCCCGGAAATAGCTGAAGTCTCTCATCACGCCATCTCCGCTGCTTCGCGCACCGCCGCCACGATATGATTATAGGCGCCGCACCGACAGAGATTGCCGGCCATGTATTCCCGGATCTCGGCGTCCGAGCCTGCTCGCCCCTCGCGGATGCAGGCGACGGCCGACATGATCTGGCCCGGCGTGCAATAGCCGCACTGGAAGGCGTCATGTTCCAGGAAGGCGGTCTGTACCGGATGCAGTTCGCCGCTTTCGGCCGCAAGTCCTTCGATCGTCGTGATGCTTCGCCCTTCGACCTGGGCGGCGAGCGTCAGACAGGCGAGCACGCGCTTGCCGTCGACATGGACGGTGCATGCGCCGCATTGCCCCTGGTCGCAGCCCTTCTTCGTGCCAGTCAGACCAAGTTGCTCACGCAGTGCGTCGAGCAACATCACGCGCGGCTCGACATCGAGATCATGCCGACGTCCGTTGATGTCCAGGGAAAGATGAACCGTTCGTGTCATGATAAGCTCCTGCTATCGTCACGAGATTGGAGGTAAATCTAGAAAGAGGGTGGCCGCCGGGAATAGGAGCGCTACCTAAACTCACGGGAAGCAAGTCCGGGCACGTTTCGGCATGACATCCTGCCCCCTTCTGGATTAAGAGGTAAAAGGCACCTCCTCAAAAACGGAGGAGCCTCCGTTTAATCTAGTGACTTGCCGGTTGCCGTCAAGTCCAGAATGCCCTTGGAGCTTATTTTGGCCTCGGCACCGCCGAAGACAGCACAGTCGACACCGCCGCAACTGCGCGCCGATGCCCGCCGTAATCGTGAGAAGCTCGTCGAAGTGGCCGCCGCCGTCTTCGCGGAAGCTGGCGTCGAAACATCGCTGGAAGACATTGCCCGCCGGGCCGGCGTCGGTATTGGAACGCTCTACCGGCATTTTCCAACGCGCGAGCATTTGGTTGAGGTGGTCTATCGGCGGGAACTGGAAAGCCTCGCCGCGGCGGCGGAGGATCTCGCGGCAAGCCACGCGCCTGACGCTGCGCTGGAAGAATGGATGCGCCGCTTTGTGGGCTACATTGCCGCCAAGCGGGGGATGGCAAGCAGCTTGAAAATCCTGATGGACTCCAACGCCTCGCTGTTTGCCGAAGGCAGCGGCATCCTGCGCGGCGCCGTTGAGCGGCTCCTAAGAGCGGCGGCCGATCAGGGCTTCATTCGAAAGGATATCGACACGACCGACCTTCTGCACGCCCTTTCGAGCATCTATTCGCTACCGGCATCTGCGGAATGGCGGGATCGCTCGAACCGGCTTATCGGTCTTTTGATGGACGGGTTGCGGACGCAGAAATAGCGCCATTGCTTGGTTTCGCGCCAGGAGGGAAGCGGCGCTCGTGGCGCCGCCCTTTGTTCATGCTGCCCGGACGGTCGCGCCCAGTGGGATTTCGACGTCGATCTCGAGGATCGACATATGCTCGTCGCGATCCATCGTCACGCGAACTCGTTCGCTATCGACCTGCACATGTTTGGCGATAACTGCGAGGATCTCCTCGCGCAGCAACGATACGAGATCGGATCCTGCCGAAACGCGCTCATGCGCGAGCAGAACCTGTAGTCGCTCCCGGGCCGCTGGCGCGGTCCTTTGTTTGCCAAAGAAGTTGAAGATGCTCATGCAGCGGCCCTCCGTCCGAAGATCTTACCGAAGATGCCCCGCTTTTCTCCCGGAACGACGACTGGAAGCTCCTCACCCGCCAGCCTGCGCGCAGCATCGAAATAGGCCATAGCCGGCGCGCTGCGGCTGTCGGCCAGGGTCACGGGGGCACCGATGTTGGATGCACGAAGCACATCCGAGCTTTCTGGGATGATGCCGAGAAGTGGAATGGAGAGGATCTCCAGCACGTCGTCGACTTTCAGCATGTCACCGCGTTCTGCACGGTTGGGGTCGTAGCGCGTCAGGAGCAGATGTTTTTCCATCCGTTCTCCGTTTTCGGCCTTCGCGGTCTTCGAGTCGAGCAGCCCGATGATACGGTCGGAATCACGGACTGACGAGACTTCGGGATTGGTGACGACCACGGCGACGTCGGCGTGACGCATGGCGAGCGTCGCACCGCGCTCGATCCCGGCCGGGCTGTCGCAGATGATCCAGTCGAAATGACGCTTCAGGTCGTTGATGACGCGCTCCACGCCTTCGGCGGTCAGATTGTCCTTGTCGCGCGTCTGAGATGCCGGCAGCAGGAAGAGCGTCTCAAGTCTCTTGTCACGGATCAGCGCCTGCGAGAGCTTCGCATCCCCCTGGATGACGTTGATCAGATCGTAGACGACCCTTCGCTCAGCGCCCATGACGAGATCGAGATTGCGCAGGCCGACGTCAAAGTCGACAACAACGACTTTCTCGTTTCTTTGAGCCAAGGCTGCTCCGAGGGCTGCGGTGGATGTGGTCTTGCCCACTCCGCCCTTGCCCGAAGTGACGACGATGACTTTCCCCATCTTTCTCTCCTGTGTGATAGCCAGCTTCGGGCCTAGATAAGTTTCTCTGCCTTGATCGATTCACCTTCCAGCCAGAGCTGGACGGGCTGTCCGCGAAGGTTCGGCGTTATGTCTTCCGCCATCTTGTAGATGCCATCTATCGCCACCAACTCTGCTTCAAGCTTACGGCAGAAGATGCGCGCCGATGTATTTCCGACGGAGCCCGCCATGGCCCGCCCCCTCAGTGTCCCGTAGATATGGACCGAGCCACCGGCGATGATTTCCGAACCGGACGCGACGGACCCGATGACCGTGACATCGCCTTCCGGAAAGATCAGCGACTGGCCGGAACGGATCGGCTCGCGGATGACGATCGACTGCAAAGCAGGTCGGGTCTCGACGACCTCGGGCTGAGCGGCGCGAACATCGATGACCGGCTCCTGCTGCGGAATCTCGAAATCCGAAACCGGACGCCCGCCCTTGAGGGCTGGGGGCATGCCGGGGCCGATCAGCGACGGGCGGCAGCCCTCGATGCCCATGATGCTGACGTTGCGCTGCGCCAGCTCGGCGATCAGGCCCTTCAGCTGCGCCCGGTCGATCTGGAGATCGCCGACATCAAGCACGACCGGGCGCCCCAGGAAGAAACCGGCGGAGCGCGCGGCAAGATCATCTAGTCTTACGAGCCAGTCATCGAAGGGAAGATCTGGCGAAAGCATGACCGCCAGAAAAGAGCGGCCCTTGATACGGATCGAGCGAGCGTCAGTTAGCACTTTGGTCATCTAGGTTAAGAAATCGTTGACCATTTCTATGTCTGATTTGGTTAACAAATAGTTAATTTCGGGCGCCCGGATCATTAACAAGTCGCGGTTCGTGCGCCCTGAAAGTCCGAAAATGAAGGGTGATGCATGGTGGCCACCACAGCCGAATGGCCGCGCGCTTGGTCACTCCGTTGGAAGCGAGCCGCAATGGACAGCAAGGCAAACACCGCCTCAAGTCTAAGGTCGATCGCGGTGCGAGGTCGGGCAGAGAAGGCTATCGCGGGAAATGGCCTTGGTGCGGGCGGATTGCGTGGCTGCTGGCGCCAAAAAAACAAAGGCCCGCTCGAGCGGGCCTTGATGTCTCAATCTCGTTTTCGGTGCCTTAGCGGCCGTAAACCAGGCGCTTGATGTCGCCACGGTTGACGCCGATGTCCTTCAGCGCCGAGTCGTCAAGTCTGGAAAGGTCTCTGTATGCCTTGCGGAGCTGAAGGAACTCTCCGATCCTGTTGCCGATTTTCATGTCATATCTCCTTGTGCGTTGCACAATTATATAGCTCATTGCCGCCTGAATGAGCACCTCGAAAACTGCATATGAGGCATCTGGAATTTGCAGCCTCGACATGCAGGTTGCGAAGGAAAGCCGCGTGATCCCTCTGCGACACGCGGATCGACGCGGCGACTCGATATGTAGCCACCGGCAACGCCAGTCAAACTGGAACCTTATCGCGGATGCCGAATTGATGATGTGAAATGTCGCCGTCCGGTGAAACGGATGTTTCACATCACTGCGGTTTACGCGGAAAGCTGAAACGAAATTTCTTCAAGGCTGTACTAACCTCCTCGTGGATCAGAGATTTGGGAGGATCGAAGATGGCACAGGCAACCGCGCTTCTGATGCGTGGCAGGAACGCACCCGATGAGGGAATAGACTGGAAACGCGTAACCTATCTCCTGCATCTCTCGCGCATCCTTGACGAGATGGAGGAAACGCGGCTCGTCCCCGAGAAAAAGATCCTCTATCAGTTTTCCGCCCGCGGCCACGACATGGCGCAGATCATGCTCGGGCTGCAGCTGACAAACCGCCACGACGCCACCTGCGGCTACTATCGGTCACGCCCGCTGCTGTTGTCGCTCGGCGTCGATCCGGCCGATGCGCTCGGCTCGGCAATGGCGCGCGCCGGCGGCTATTCGGACGGTCGCGATATCGGCGTCGTCTTCAACTATCCAAACCGCGACGGCGCCTCTGCCCTGCCGATGTGCGGCGGTGTCGGAGCCCAGTACACCCCGACCGCAGGCTGGGCCCAGGCGATTCACTACTATGCAACGGTACTAGGGGAGCATGACTACAGTGACGCGATAGCGGTCGTCCTTGGCGGAGATGGCTCGGTCGCATCGAATGGCTTCTGGTCGGCGCTGACAATCGCCACGACGCAGAAGCTGCCGATGTTGTTTTACGTCGAGGATAACGGCTTCGGGATCTCGGTTCCCTCCGATATGCAAACGCCTGGCGGAAACATTGCAGCCAATCTCGCGAGCTGGCGCGGCCTTGCCATCTTTGAAGGTGATGGCTGCGATCCTGCTGACGTGGCTCGCCTCACGCAAAACGCCGTCGGTTTCGTCCGCGAGCAGAGAATGCCCGCTCTCCTGCGGCTGACGGTTCCGAGGCTGGAGGGCCATAGCTTCCAGGACACCCAGTCCTACAAGAGTGAAGAGCTCGTAAGGGCGGAATGGGCCCGCGATCCGCTGCCTCGTCTGCGAGACTACCTGGTCCCCTTGGCAATCAGCGCGGACGAGTGGGAAGCCTGCAGGCTTGAAGCCGGCGACACCGCGGAAAGGGCACGCGTCGAGGCCGAAGGCCGTTCTGTTTCGTCTCCCGAAACCGCTACCCGACATGTGTTCTTCGACGGCGAGATGCAGTCTATGGGTGGTCAACACTGCGACGGCTACCAGGCTCCGGAATGCAGCAACGAGGCCGCGCCAGACGGCCAGCGCATCAATATGGTCACGGCAATCAGGCGCACACTGGACCACGAATTGGCCACCAACCCACGGGTTGTGCTGTTTGGCGAGGACATCGGCCCGAAGGGCGGCGTTCACGCGGTCACGCTTGGACTCCAGGAGAAATTCGGCAAGGACCGTGTCTTTGACACATCGTTGTCGGAAGAAGGCATCGTCGGTCGCGCCGTTGGGATGGCGCTTGCGGGCCTCGTTCCCGTTCCCGAGATTCAGTTCCGCAAATATGCCGAGCCCGCTACGGAACAGATCAACGATTGCGGTACTATCCGCTGGCGCACCAACAACCGGTTCGCCGCGCCGGTCGTGCTGCGTGTGCCCGGCGGCTTTTTCAAATGTGGGGATCCGTGGCACAGCCAGACGAACGAGGTCGCCTTCGTCCATCAGCCGGGTTGGAAGGTTGCTGTTCCCTCGAATGCCGAAGACGCCGTCGGGCTGCTGCGAACGGCCCTGCGCGGAAACGATCCGGTGATCTTCTTCGAGCATCGCGCCATGCTCGACCATCCATGGGCCCGCCGTCCCTACCCCGGCGACAACTTCGCTCTTCCCTTTGGCAAGGCACGCTTTACACGCAGGGGCGACGCAATCACGATCGTGACCTGGGGTGCCATGGTTCCACGCTGCGAGGAAGCGGCAGAAGGCATCTCCGCCGATGTCATTGATCTGCGTACATTGATGCCGTGGGACCGCGAGAGCGTCATCTCGTCGGTTCGTCGGACACGACGCTGCCTTATCGTGCATGAGGACCTTGGGACAGCCGGCTTCGGCGCGGAGATCGCCGCCGTCGTTGCCGACGAGGCCTTCACGGATCTCGATGCCCCGGTCTCACGATTGACGATGCCGGACATCCCAAGCCCGCACAATCCGTCCTTGCTCGAATGGGCCCTGCCGTCGGTGGACGGCATCCGGCAGAAGATCACCACCCTCGTGGAGTACTAGACCATGGTCGATTTCGCCGAAGTCCTCGTTCCCGTGGAACAGGAGGGTACGAAGACGGTCGTCCGCAACTGGCTGAAGCAACCGGGTGAGACTGTCGCCCTGGATGATCCCCTCGTCGAGCTTGAGACGGACAAGGTGACGCAGGAGATTTCCGCACCCGCGGCCGGGATACTTGACGAGATCGTCATGGCGTCAGGCATGGATGCTGTGCCCGGCGCAGTGCTCGGCCGCATTCGCCTCCAAGCCGCAACCGCCGGTGATGACCATGCGCGGGATACTCGACCTTTGCCTCCTCGCGAGACAAGCAATGCAGGCGGGGACCGGTTCTCGCCGGCGGTTCGCAGTGCCGGCGAGCAATACGGGATCGACCCGGCTGAGGTGGTTGGCACCGGCCAGGACGGACGTGTTACGCGCATGGATATGGATGCCGCGTTCGAAAAAAAGCAGCGACGCGACGAGGTACCGTCGTCCGTGAGCATGGCGACCGGCTCGCCGGCCGCTCTCGCCCGCGATCAGATCGGGTCGCGTATGGTCGCCCATACGCCCATGCGGCTTTCCATCGCCCGGCACATGCTGGAGTCGCTCACGGCGGCCCCGCATGTCACGTCGATCTTTGAGGCCGATTTCACGGCAGTCATCAGACATCGCGAAAAAAACAGGGCGGCATTGGCCGCCGAAGGCATCGGTCTCTCCTATACGGCCTACATCATCGCCGCCTGCGTCGCGGCGATGCGGGCAGTGCCAGAGATCAACAGCCGCTGGCATGACGATCATTTGGAGGTCTTCGACGATATCAACATCGGCGTCGGCATGGCCCTCGGTGACAAGGGCTTGGTCGTCCCGGTGATCCAAAAAGCGCAGGATCTCGCGTTGTCGGCTATTGCCGCCAGTCTTCAAGACCTGACCAATCGTGGGCGTTCGGGTGGCCTGACCAACGCCGACATGCGCGGCGGCACCTTCACCATCTCAAACCATGGCGTGTCTGGCTCGCTGGTCGCTACGCCCATCGTCATCAATCAGCCGCAGTCGGCGATTCTTGGCGTCGGAAAAATGGAGAAGCGCGTCGTCGTGCGGGAGGTCGACGGCGTCGACACCATCCAGATCCGACCGATGGCTTATGTCTCGCTAACGATCGATCATCGCGCTCTGGACGCCCACCAGACAAATGCCTGGCTGACGTCTTTCGTCCAGACCTTGGAAGGCTGGCGGGAATAGCGCGGGCGGCTCGCTAAGCTGCGTGCGGTGAGCTCGACTGGCGTCCCCCACTTGGATGATCATGTAAACGGGACCGTGATCGCATGAGTGTGCATAACGGCGTCCTATGGTAGCGATTTCATTGACTGCAACGCGGCATGCGCTAGCTTTGACGAAACAGCTGATTCAATACTGGTGGGATACCTAGGCCGTGCTCCCTGATCCGAGATGGAGACCGAATTGCCGGACGACGAACGATCTCCCCCCTCCCCTCAACAACCCGATGGCGGCAGGCGCGACGATGGTAATACCGTGCAGGTGGAACGCCGTCGTTATCCTCGCGAAACCAAACCATCGGACGAGAACCCCGCACCTCCACCGGCATTAAAACCTCTACGATTTTCCACGCGCGACCTTGAGCCGGCACAGCAATTTTCCGCCTGGCAGTCTTATGTCGCACCGCTTGTCGATATCAGGCGCCCGGATAGCACTCCCTCCGATACGGGTTTTGTGGCCGACCATGCAGTCTGGAACCTCGGCGGCATGCTTGTCGTTCAGCAAAGCACGCCCGCCCATAGCTACATGCGTTCGGAAGCGAAGGTTCGATCAAGCCCGATCGATCACTGGCACATCTCAGTATTGCGTAGCGGCCGAACATGGACGGAAGTTGGCGGACACGTTTCCGAGGGCGAGCCTGGAAAGGTCGAATTGCGCACTTTGGGGCATCCCTTTCGTGGTCGATCGACGGACGCCCAAACCCTGTCCCTCTATCTGCCTCGCGAATTGCTCCATCCCGCCTCCGCTGTCGAGATCAAGAACAACATCGCGCTCGTCGGAACACGCGCCAAACTGCTGATCGACTATCTGGATGGCGTCGAGACGAAGCTGGCGTTGCTGGCTGAGGCGGACCTTTCTCATGTGGTGCAGACCGTCCGCGATCTGATCCTGGCCTGTGTTTCATCGTCGTCAGCACATGTCTCACCGCCAGAACAAAGCAGCGCTTTGCCGTTGAAGGAACGCGTCCACCGCTTCGTCCAGCAGAATCTGATGTCACCAGACCTGACCACCGACCGTTTGTGCCGAGAGCTGGGCGTCTCCCGCACCCGGCTCTACCAGGCTTTCGAGTCGGACGGCGGGGTGCATCACTATATCCAGCGACGCCGGCTTTTGTCCGCGCACGCCGCGCTGAGCGATCCGTCCAACCGGCAACAAATCGCCGATATCGCCTTCGCGGCCGGCTTTTCCTCTGCCGCACATTTCAGCCGCGCCTTCAGCAAGGAATTCGGCTACAGCCCGCGTGAGGCGAGGACCGTGGGCATGCCGTCCAATATTGGCTATTCCGTCGAGCCGGCACCCGAGGCCGAGAGCGCTCATTCCTTCGACAAATGGTTGAAAACACTTGGGCATAGCCGCCGAGCCTGAGTTCTGCCAATGCCGTCGCGTTGGCGCCTTACGCAGAACGCGGCAAGGCGATCATCCCTTCCGCGATGAATGCCTGCCACGGTTAGCTCCTGCGGGTTTGGGTCATGTCGCGCGCAAGGCGATTACCCACGGCTGTGCCAATATCGCTCAACGGCGAGAGCACCTGGGCAGTCCCTGGAACCGCAGAAATGTACGCTGCTGCAAGTTTCCGGATGCGTAGCTAACGACAGGATCCTGGTAACCCCTTAATAAAGAAGCATAATCGCAGTGCAGGCAGTGAGGTGGAGCGCACAAAGAAATGCGCCGGCCATCAGATGGGGCAACTTTCAGGGGCATATCATGGAACCGACCAACCCTACGATCCAGATCAGCAACCCTCAATATTCTACGAATGATCCGTACCGCGTCGTCGAGCGTGAGGAAGTCCTTGCACAGGCTTTTCGAGCTTTCGTGCAGCGAGCCGTTGCTGCGGGATGGAAGGAAACCGAGGTCGCTCTGACCTTGGCCGATATCGCCGACGACTATGTAATGGCTCTCGCGCGAAGGGTTAAGGCGAACTAGCATCGAGTACTTTTCGCGTCCGCAGCAAGCGAACGCGAAATGCCAGTATCTCTTCAGCGTGTCTGAGGCCCAGAGCTCTGCAAATGATGCGAAGCTGTGGGCCTCGGCCGTTGAGCGGACGCTGTGTATTCTTTACGGCTTATCAAACGCGCTTCGCGCCACAATCCATCAGTTTCTTCTCAAGGAAATCAGGCCTGCTTTGGCAATTTTCCCGGCTGCCGTTAGTTCTTGGGGCGGCGCCGGGATCGACAATTGAGCCCCATCATTTGCTTTACGGATGCGACGCTGTACAGTCGCGAGCGGCCCGATTGGCTGCGGCTCATCACACACGAGCGCCGGCTTAGAAGGAGGAATGATGTTTCATCATGTTTCTATCGGCGTGTCCGATCTCGAGCGTGCAAGAAAATTCTACGACGCAGCACTTGAACCGTTGGGCTATACGAGGCTTTCAACGAGTGACAAATGGGTGGGCTACGGCGCTGAACAGCCCCAGCTTTGGATAAAGCTCGCCGAGCGGCCTGTCGTTCCCGACATGGAGTCGGGACTGCACTTCTGTTTTGTTGCCGGTAACGAGGAAGGCGTCCGGGCCTTTCACGCAAACGCCATGGCTAGCGGCGGGACGGACAACGGAGAACCGGGAATACGCCCCGAGTACGGATCGTTCTACTACGCAGCATTTGTCATCGATCCGGATGGCTATCGCCTGGAAGCATTTTTCCACCGTCCTGAGTGAAGGTCCGCAGCACGGGCCGTCTTGAACCATCCCGATCGCGGGGCAACCGCATGTCGCACCACCTTGAGCCCGCCTCGTCTCGTCCGCCTTCAGCGGTGATTTGGGTGGGCTTTGTTGCAATGTGCGTCGGGATGTTCATGGGGATCCTGGATATCCAGGTGGTCGCGACATCCCTGCCTACAATTCAGCAGGCCATCAATATCGATCCTGACCAGATGAGCTGGATCCAGACCGTCTACCTGATCGCAGAGGTGATCGCGATACCATTGACCGGCTTGCTGACGCGCGTCCTGACGATGCGATGGCTGTTCGTCGCCTCGATAAGCTTGTTTGTCGTCGCCTCCACCGGCTGTGCGGCAAGCAACGGCTTTGGCGAACTGGTTGCCTGGAGGGTCGTTCAGGGCTTTTCCGGTGGAACGCTGATCCCGGCGGTTTTCTCGGCCGTTTTCATCCTCTTTCCCAATGAGCGGCAGGCACTCGCCACGACAATCGCCGGCGTGCTGGCTGTCTTGGCACCGACGGTTGGACCGATCATCGGCGGCTGGCTGACGTCAACCTATTCGTGGCATTGGCTGTTCCTCATCAATATCGTTCCCGGCATTGTCTCGGCGCTGGTGGCGTGGCAGTTCCTGCCCCGGCAGAAGGGCGACGTGTCCGAACTGCGGCACCTCGATGGTCTGTCGCTCCTTATGATGGCGCTGGCGCTGGCGAGCCTGGAACTGGGATTGAAGGAGGCGCCGACGAGCGGCTGGATCTCGCCTTACGTCCTGAACTTGCTAGCATTCAGCCTGGTATCGGGGTCTGCTTTCGCATCCCGGTCGCTGCGCCGACCGCGCCCCATCGTCGACCTGCATCATTTTCGCGATCGGAATTTCTTGGTCGGATCCGCGCTCAGCTTCGTGCTCGGGATCGGCCTGTTCGGCTCGGTCTATCTCATGCCGGTGTTCCTTGCCTTCGTCAGGGGGCACAATGCCCTGGAAATCGGCATGACGATGCTGGTCACAGGCATAACGCAGCTGTTCACCGCACCGATCGCTGTTGCGCTGGAAAAGCGGACAGATCCGCGTCTGCTCTCGGCCGCAGGCTTCGGGGTGTTTGCGATCGGACTGGGGATGAGCGCATTCCATGATCCGCGCTCGGACTTCAATGCCATGTTCTGGCCCCAGGTCGTGCGCGGCGCTGCGATCATGTTCTGCCTTCTGCCGCCGACACGCCTCGCCCTCGGAACCTTGCCGGCATCGCGGGTGCCCGACGCAAGCGGCCTTTTCAATCTGATGCGCAATCTGGGCGGGGCGATCGGCATCGCCATGATCGATACGATCATCTACACAAGATCAGAGCCACTCGGGCAGGGACTATGGGATCAACTGAAAGCTGGTGACGCAGCCACAGCAGCGTTCGTCGGGGCTCCAACCGGCACGGTCACCAATAGCGCGGGAACCTTCAGTCCCGACGCAATCGCCGCGCTGGATCCGCTGGTGCAGACGGCAGCAAGCGTCCAAGCGATTAACGAGGCGTGGCTGATTGTGGCCGTACTGACAGGGTGCGCGCTGCTCTTTCTGCCGTTTGCAAAACCAGTCGCACCGCCGCAGTGAGTTCATGCGGTGACGTCAACCCAAAAGTGAACAGAGCGTTCGATCGTCTTTTCATCGCAGACGCCGCTTCCCATGTTATGGCAATCACAAATCCCACGGCAAACCGTGATATCCAACGGGGCAAATCATGAAGAAAATCGGCTTTCTCTCCTTCGGCCACTGGGCGCCCTCGCCCCAGTCGCAGACCCGCTCCGCGGGCGATGCGCTGCTCCAATCCATCGATCTTGCCGTTGCGGCGGAAGAGCTCGGTGCGGACGGCGCCTATTTCCGCGTCCACCACTTTGCGCGGCAGCTTGCCTCACCGTTTCCGCTCCTGGCGGCAGTCGGTGCCAGGACGAAGACCATAGAAATCGGTACCGCGGTCATCGACATGCGCTACGAGAACCCTCTCTACATGGCCGAGGACGCCGGTGCTGCGGATCTCATCGCCGGTGGCCGCCTGCAACTGGGGATCAGCCGCGGCTCCCCGGAGCAGGTCATCGATGGCTGGCGCTATTTCGGCTACCAGCCACAGGATGGTTCGAGCGATGCCGACATGGGCCGTGGCCATGCCGAGGTGTTTATGGAAGCACTCAAGGGTGAAGGCTTTGCGCAGCCGAACCCGCGTCCGATGTTCCCGAACCCGCCCGGCCTACTACGGCTTGAACCCTATTCGGAAGGCTTGCGCGAGCGCATCTGGTGGGGCGCGGGTTCCAATGCAACTGCAATCTGGGCAGCCAAGCTCGGCATGAACCTGCAGAGTTCGACGCTGAAGGATGACGAAACCGGCGAACCCTTCCATGTCCAGCAGGCCGCACAAATCCGCGCCTACCGGGAGGCGTGGAAGGAAGCCGGCCATAGTCGCACGCCGCGCGTGTCGGTCAGCCGCAGCATCTTCGCGCTCGTCGACGATCGCGACCGTGCCTATTTCGGCCGCGGCGGCAAGGAACAGGATTCGATCGGCTATATCGACGACAACACCAAAGCCATCTTTGGTCGTTCCTATGCGGCCGAACCCGACGCGCTGGTCAAGCAACTCTCCGAGGATGAAGCCATTGCCGAAGCCGACACCCTGCTGCTGACGGTCCCCAATCAGCTCGGTGTCGAATACAACGCCCATGTGATCGAGGCGATCCTCAAGTATGTGGCACCGGCACTAGGCTGGCGTTAAGGCGGGCCCCGGATTGCTTGCTCGAGCGGTTTATTCGATGCTGACCTAAAGGCTCGCGCTCGCCCTATTGCTTGAGGGCGAGCGCGCTTCGTCCGCTTGTGGTGTCGGCAATCAAACGAGCAATCTCGTCCGACCTTGCTTCCGGAAAGCTCACCGCGATTTCCGCGCCGGCCCCAAAGAAAGTCTCGCCCAGGACGTGGACGCCTTCGAAGGCGGCGAGCCTCGCCTTGAGGATCGCAAGGTCGGAAAATCCGGCGCGGATCGTTCCTTCCAATGTTGGAACGAGTTCGATGAGTTCGCCGGACCGGAGGCAGGCGGCTGCCGTACCGCCATAGGCGCGGATCAACCCACCGGTGCCAAGAAGCACACCTCCGAACCAGCGCGTCACGATGACAATGACCTTGTCGAGTGATTGGCCATCGATCGCCTGAAGTATGGGTTTTCCCGCTGTTCCGCTTGGCTCGCCGTCATCGCTGAAACGGTACGTCCGGCCGATACGCCAGGCCCAACAATTATGATTGGCATCGCCATGGGAGCGCACGGCAAGCGCCTCCTTCGCGTCGAGCTCGCTGGCGATCGGCACGGCGATCGCCAGAAACCGGCTTTTCTTTACGATTTGCTCGAGGGTTACGGAACGTTCCAGCGAATACATGAGAGCTGTATAGGGCAGCAGGACCGCCGAGCGAAGACGGATTTATCCGGCGATGGACGGATATGACGGCGGAGAGTCCCTCCGCACAGCGCGCTGCGCAACCTCACTATTGCGTCGGTATCGAAATCCGGCCCTTCATGTTCGGATGAAAGCGACAGTAATAATCAACCGAGGTGGTAGCCTTCAGCACGGCGCTTCCGGATTTCCCGGGAGGAATGACCACTTCCCAGTCACCCTTCACGGTCGCCGTATGGGCGAGAATATCCTTGTTGATCCATTCGATCGTGTCGCCTGGTCTTGCGCTGATCTCAGCGGGCGAAAACATCATCTTTTCAATTGTTACCGTGACTGTTTCCGCCCGCACCGGAACGACACCGATGGTCAACGCAGGTACCGCAACGATCCACAGATGCCGTCTCAGCATGCTGGTATCTCCTATTTGAGCTCGGCAGCGACATGCTCGGCATGCTGCTGATGGCCCTGGAAGACCTTGAGGCCGGTTTGGAGCAACTCCTTGAGCTCGACATTGCTCGCCGATGGGATCAACAGCGTCTCGAGCGCGCCATTGACCTGCTTATGGTAGGCGACCTCGTTGGCGACATAGGCCTTGTCGAAGCTCGCTCCGCTGAGCTTGGCCAGTTTTGCGCGCTCATCGGTCGCAGCCTTGGTCAGCGTCTTGCTCGTCTCGTTGTCCTCCGGCGTTACCTTGAGCTTCTTGACCAATGCGAGAGCCTGCTTGTTTACGGCCTCATGGTCTCGCACCATGTCCTCCGCGAAGGCGACAACGTCCTTGTTCTTGGATTTCGAGATCGCAAGCTTTGCGGCTTCAATATCGATGGTGCCGGCCGTATAGGCGATATGCGCGATCTGCGGGTCCGTCGGCTTGTCCGCGGCCCACGCCGCTTGCGCAAGTCCGAACAGGCAAAGCGCGGTCAGGGTCGTAATCTGTCGAGTCTGCATAGGAACCTCCTTCGCCCGAACCGGCAAGGCCGGGCATTATTTTCTGGAACAAACATTGGATGTCAGCCCGACGAGAAGGTTCCCGGATTCAGTCGAGAAAACCGAGACGGTTCATCACTGCCGTCGTCAGGCGTTCGCAACGACGGCCCGCGAAGGGAAATGCGGAAAGGAGCACAGGACCGATCTGCTCGTCGAGGCGCTCTCGCACCAGGCGCCTGGCGCGATGCAGCCGACTCTTGACGGTCTCGGTCCGCAGGCCGAGCAACGCCGCAGTCTCCTCCACGCTCAGCCCCTCGATCACTCTTGCGACAAAGACGGTTCGGTAGATATCGGGCAGAGCGTCGGTCGCCTGCTCGACCAATTGCAGGATTTGCCGTTGTGCCATGGTCCGCTCCGGATCGCCGGTGTTGTCGACAGGAAATCGGAGGATCATCGCTCCACTGCTTTCGGCAGGACTCGCGCCGCCCGCCGCCCGCCGTTTCTTGCGCAGACGCCCGAGAGCTTCGTTGATCACGATGCGCGAAAGCCAGGTCCCGAGCGACGACTCTCCCCGGAAACGATCGAGATGCGCAAATCCGAGCACATAGGCCTCCTGAACAACGTCCTCCGCCTCGCTGTCATTGCGAACAATGCTTCTTGCCAAACGGTAGAGCCTCTGATTGTGAGCCTTCATGATCGCGCGAAAAGCGTGGCGATCGCGGGCGACGGCGCGGCGCGCCAGCTCGACATCGGCGAGCGTATCGAGCGCTTCGGCCCCATCTGCTTGAATCTGCGACATCGTCACCTCCCTGGCATTGATATAGATGGAGCTCGACGGCAAAGGTTCCCGAAAATTGCGCGCCGGTGTTGGAAACCTCCAACCATTTTCGAGATGGCGCCTCGGCACTGTCCGAGACCCTTGTACCACAACGCGTTTGACAGGGCGGAGGAGGATGGCGACATTATGGTAAGGCTTCGCCGAGGCGGCCGCGGAGATGCGGAACCGGCACAATTTCTCGATGGGATGGACAACATGAACCTCAAGGACCCCACACTCTTTCGGCAAGCAGCCCTCATCGGCGACCGATGGATCGAGGCCGATCCGGCGAATGCGATCGAAGTCAACAATCCGGCGACGGGCGAAATCATCGGCCGCGTGCCGAAGCTGGGAGCGGCCGAAACAAAAGCCGCGATCGAGGCCGCTCGCATTGCCCAAAAGGGCTGGGCGGCGCGCACCGCCAAGGAACGCTCGGGCATTCTTCGCAAATGGTTCGAGCTGATGATCGACAACAAGGACGATCTCGGCCGTATCCTGACGCTTGAGCAGGGCAAACCGGTTGCCGAAGCGACCGGCGAGATCGTCTATGGCGCAAGCTTCGTCGAATGGTTCGCAGAGGAAGGACGGCGGGTCTATGGCGATCTGGTTCCCGGCCACCAGCCCGACAAGCGCATCATGGTGATGAAGCAGCCGATCGGCGTGGTCGCCGCGATCACCCCCTGGAACTTCCCGAACGCCATGATCACGCGAAAGGCGGGGCCTGCCTTTGCTGCCGGTTGCGCCATGGTGCTGAAGCCGGCCAGCCAGACGCCCTTCTCGGCCATTGCGATTGCCGTGCTTGCGGAACGCGCCGGACTTCCGAAGGGTCTGTTTTCGGTTGTCACCGGCTCGGCACGCGAGATTGGCGCCGAGATGACCGCCAATCCGACCGTCCGCAAGTTGACCTTCACCGGTTCCACCGAAATCGGCGCGGAGCTCTACAAGCAGAGTGCTCCGACAATCAAGAAACTTGGGCTGGAACTCGGCGGCAATGCACCCTTCATCGTCTTCGACGACGCTGATCTCGATGCGGCCGTCGAAGGTGCGCTGATCGCCAAGTTCCGCAACAATGGCCAGACTTGCGTATGCGCAAACCGGCTATACGTGCAGGATGGCGTCTATGATGCTTTCTCACAGAGGCTTGCGGCAGCCGTCGGCAAATTGAAGACCGGCAATGGCTTCGACGAGGGTGTCATTCTGGGGCCGCTGATCGACCAGCCGGCGTTGGAGAAGGTCGAGGAGCACGTTGCCGATGCGCTCGCCAAGGGCGCGCGCGTCGTACAGGGCGGAAGGCGCCATGTGCTCGGCGGCACTTTCTACGAGGCGACGGTGCTTTCCAATGTCACGAGGGAGATGGCCGTTGCCCGCGAGGAGACCTTCGGGCCGGTGGCGCCGCTCTTCCGCTTCAAGGACGAGGCCGACGTGATCGAGCAGGCAAACGATACCGAGTTTGGCCTGGCCTCATACTTCTACGCGAAGGATCTCGCTCGCGTCTTCCGCGTGGCGGAGGCCCTCGAATACGGAATGGTTGGTGTAAACACCGGATTGATCTCGACGGCGGAGGCTCCATTCGGCGGCGTCAAACTCTCCGGCTTGGGCCGTGAGGGTTCCAAGTACGGGATCGAAGAATTTATGGAAATTAAATACGTCTGCCTCGGCGGCATCAGCTAGCGCCCGACGGGCGCCAGCTCGCAATTCACTTTACCGCTTCTTCGCCATGCACGGCACGGGTTCTGGAGCTGCCGTCCACCGGCGCATGATCACTCCGCGGTGCGATTTTGTTCGCCGACATAGCATTGGCTCGGGCCAAATTGTGCTGTTCATAGCGACAGCGTGATTACCTTACCCATGGTTATTGCACGTCTTTCGTGCCATATTAGCAATCAGCACTGTTCAACATTTGAGTCGCGATCTGGCGTAAGAATGGAGACGATGAGATGCTACATGGCCTACTCGAGCCAAATTCGGATTCCTGTAAGTATTTGAAGGAACGAATGCTAGTTTGTGCCGTTGTCTCAATGAGCGCGCCGACAGGGCGGCAATCCCGCCTCAACCTACCGGCAGCGGGAGAGCATCATGCAAAAAGGTGAGAGTGACGTCTTCGATCTTTTCTCGGAAATTTACACAAGCGCCGCGCAAGAAGAACTGAGCCTACAAGAATATCTGCTCGCCTGCCGCGATGATAAAAGCCTCTATGCGACGGCGCAGGAGCGAATGGTCGAAGCGATCGGCGAGCCGACATTAATCGATACGAGCGCCGATGAGCGGCTAGGACGGATTTTCGCCAACCGCACAGTCAAGATTTACCCGTCCTTCGCTGATTTCTACGGAATGGAAGATACAATCGAGCGGATCGTCGGGTACTTCAGATATGCGGCGCAAGGGCTCGAGGAACGAAAGCAGATCCTTTATCTGCTTGGCCCGGTCGGAGGCGGCAAATCGTCGCTCGCCGAGCGCCTGAAGAGGCTGATGGAGCAGCGCCCGATCTACACTTTGGCCGTCAACGGCAAGATCAGCCCCGTCTTCGAATCTCCTCTCGGCCTGTTCCACCCGGAACGAATGGCGGGTCTTCTGGAAGACAAGTATGGCATTGCGCCCCGAAGGCTCACGGGCCTCATCTCGCCCTGGGCAACGAAACGACTCGACGAGATCGGCGGCGACATTTCAAAGTTCAGCGTGGTCAAACTGACACCCTCCCGTCTGCGACAAATCGCAATCGCCAAGACCGAGCCGGGTGACGAGAACAACCAGGATGTTTCTGCGCTGGTCGGCAAAGTGGACATCCGTCAACTTGAAAACTTCAGCCAGGCCGATCCGGATGCCTACTCCTACAGCGGCGGACTGAACAGAACGACGCAGGGCCTTCTTGAGTTCGTCGAAATGTTCAAGGCGCCTATCAAGGTGCTGCACCCCCTGCTGACTGCTACCCAGGAGGGCAGCTATAACGGTACGGAGAACTTCGGCGCCTTCCCGTTCCAGGGCATTGTCGTCGCTCACTCGAACGAGTCAGAGTGGCTGCAATTCAAGAACAACAAGAACAACGAGGCATTCCTCGACCGCATTCTCGTCGTCAAGGTACCCTATTGCCTGAGGGTCACCGAAGAGCGGCAAATCTATGAAAAGCTGCTTCGTGAAAGCGAGCTGGCAAAGAGCCCGTGCGCCCCTGAAGTGCTCGAGAATCTTAGCCGCTTCACCGTTGCGACACGCCTCCATGTTCACGAAAATTCACCGCTCTACACGAAGATGCGCGTCTATGACGGCGAGAACCTGAAGGACACCGATCCCAAGGCCAAGTCTGTGCAGGAGTATCGCGATGCCGCCGGTGTCGACGAAGGCATGACTGGTGTCAGCACGCGTTTTGCCTTCAAGGTGCTGTCGGAAACCTTCAACTACGACACCAAGGAGGTCGCCGCCGACCCGGTCCACCTGATGTACATCATGGAGCAGGCAATTCGGCGCGAACAGTTCCCGAAGGAAACGGAGGCGCGCTACCTGGATTTCATCAAGTCCGAGCTTGCAGCACGCTATGCCGAATTCATCGGTCATGAAATCCAGAAAGCCTATCTGGAATCCTACAGCGAATATGGACAAAACCTGTTCGACCGGTACATCGCCTATGCCGATGCCTGGCTGGAAGACCAGGACTTCAAGGACTACGACACAGGCCAGATCCTCAACCGCGAAATTCTCGACAGCGAGTTGTCGCAAATCGAGAAGCCGGCGGGCATTGCCAACCCCAAGGACTTCCGCAATGAGGTTGTGAAGTTCACCCTGCGTGCCCGCGCCAAGAACCATGGGCGCAACCCGTCATGGACGAGCTATGAAAAGCTTCGCGAAGTGATCGAGAAGCGCATGTTTGGCCAGGTCGAAGACCTCCTGCCAGTCATCAGCTTTGGCTCCAAGAAGGACAGCTCAACGGAAAAGCAGCACGCGGAATTCGTCGAGCGCATGACGGAACGCGGCTACACCGTTCGCCAAGTCCGGCGGCTCGTCGATTGGTATATGCGGGTCAATAAGGCCGGCTGACGATGCCGAACCGGGGGAATGGCAGATGGCGAATTTTATCGACCGCCGGCTCAACCCGAAGGATAAGAGCCTCGGCAACCGGCAGCGTTTCCTGAAGCGCGCCCGCGAGGAACTCAAGCGGGCGATCAAGGAGCAGGTCAAATCGGATAGGATTGCCGACGTGGACGCCGCCCATGGCGTTCCGATGCCGAAACGCGGCGCCGGCGAGCCGACTTTTCAGCCTGCCTCCGGCAGCGGTGAGCGCGAGTATATTCTCCCCGGAAACAAGGAATACATGGCGGGCGATAAGCTTTCGCGACCGCAAGGTGGTGGCGGTGGAAGCGGTAAGGGCGCCGGCCGCGGCGAGAGCGAGGATGACTTTCAGTTCATCCTGTCCCGAGACGAGGTTCTCGACCTTTTCTTCGAGGATCTGGAACTGCCTGACATGGTCAAGCTGAACCTGAAGGAGACGGTGACCTACAAGCCGCACCGCGTCGGCTTCAGCACAGCCGGCACCCCCACGAACATCAACGTCGGGCGGACGATGCGCAATAGCTTCGGCCGCCGGATGGCGCTGCAGCGCCCGAGCGAAGCGGCGGTGAAAGCGCTTGCGGACCAGATCGCCACCTTGGAGGCCGAACAGAACCTGTCGGCACAGGAGCGACGGCGCCTGCAGGCGTTGCGCGAGGAGCTCGAGCAATTGGAACGCAGGCGTCGGCGCATCTCCTATGTCGATCCGGTTGATATTCGCTTCAACCGTTTCGAGCGCCAGCCGCTTCCCAATGCCAGCGCGGTGATGTTCTGCCTGATGGACGTGTCGGCCTCGATGGGCGAACGCGAAAAGGACCTCGCGAAACGCTTCTTCGTGCTGCTCCACCTCTTCCTGACCCGCCGTTACGAGCGGATCGATATCGTTTTCATCCGCCATACCGACGAGGCGCGCGAGGTCGACGAGGAGACGTTCTTCTACAGCAAGCAGAGCGGCGGCACCGTCGTTTCCACTGCCCTAGAGGAAATGCTGCGTGTGATCGAGGAACGTTATCCGGCGCATCTGTGGAACATCTACGCCGCTCAAGCTTCCGACGGCGACAACATCAGCGGCGATTCTGAACGATGCGCCGCCTTACTTCGCGACCACCTGATGCGCCTGTGCCAATATTATGCTTATGTCGAGATCATCGACGAGCGCGAAACCGAAATCTTTGGAACGACCGACAACGGCACGTCGCTGTGGCGCGCCTATCGCACGGTCGACGGCGAAGTGCCGAACTTCCAAATGACGCGGATCTCAAGGCCGGCAGACATCTATCCCGTGTTCCGCAAGCTCTTTACCCGACAGCCTGCCATGCGCACGCGTAAGTAAGGGACGACCGAATGGCGAGACGCTCGAGTTCAGGCCTGCTGTTTGATGGTTCCGACTGGAATTTCACGACCCTTTCGCGCGCCTACGACGCGATCGAGACCGTTGCGCTCGATGAAATGGGACTGGACGTCTATCCCAATCAGCTGGAGATCATTTCCTTCGAGCAGATGCTGGACGCCTATTCGTCGGTCGGCATGCCCCTGATGTACCAGCACTGGTCCTTCGGCAAGCGCTTCATCTTCGAAGATCACTTGTATCGAAAGGGACAGCGTGGCCTCGCCTATGAGTTGGTCATCAATTCCAATCCCTGCATCACCTATCTCATGGAAGAAAACACCATGGCGATGCAGGCGCTGGTGACCGCGCATGCAGCCTTCGGCCACAATCATTTTTTCAAGAACAACTACCTGTTCCGCCAGTGGACGGACGCCGGTTCGATCCTGAGCTATATGGACTTCGCCAAGAAATATATCGCCAAGTGCGAGGAGCGGCATGGCTTGAACGCTGTGGAAGCGATCCTCGATTCAGCGCACGCCTTGATGGACCAAGGCGTCTTCCGCTACCGCCGCCCGCCCCGCCTTTCCTCCGAAAAAGTGAGAGAGCGCGCCCGAGAGCGATTGGAATATGAAGAGCAGACTTACAGCGATCTGTGGCGCACCCTGCCGCTGGCAGCGGAAAACCGCAATCCGGAAGAGGCCGAACGCGACGCGTCGGAACGCAAGAAGGTTCTCAATCTTCCGGAGGAGAACCTGCTCTACTTTCTGGAAAAGCACAGCCTCATCCTCGATCCCTGGCAGCGCGAACTTCTCCGGATCGTGCGCGTCATTGCGCAGTATTTCTATCCACAGCGCCAAACCAAGGTGATGAACGAGGGCTGCGCGACCTTCGTTCACTACACGATCATGAACCGCCTCTTCGATCAGGGCCGGATCAGCGAAGGGGCGATGTTGGAATTGCTGAAAAGCCACTCTAACGTGGTCTTTCAGCCGGCCTTCGATGATCCGCGCTTTCCGGGCATAAACCCTTATGCACTGGGATTCGCGATGATGCAGGACATCGAGCGGATCTGCATGGAACCGACGGCGGAAGATCGCGACTGGTTTCCGTCGTTTGCCGGCAATGGCGATTGGCAGGGGACGCTGCTTGACGCCTGGGCAAACCACCGCGACGAGTCCTTCATGCTGCAATATCTGAGCCCGGCGATGATCCGCAAGTTCCGGCTGTTCCTGCTCTCCGATCGCGCCACCGACAGCTATTGCGAAGTATCCGCGATCCATAACGAGCGCGGCTATTCCAAGATCCGCTCGGCGCTTGCCCACAGTTACGACGTCGGGGCCAGACAGCCCGATATCCAAGTTATCGACGTGGACTTGCTAGGTGATCGGCAACTTCGGCTACAGCACAATGTGAAGAACGGCATCCTCCTGGAAGAGAGCACCCGTGATGCCACGCTCGGCCACATTCGCCACCTCTGGGGTTACGACGTGAGCATAAGCGGCGTCGATGCCGGAACCGGCGCGGTGCTCTACGAGTGTTCGACAGCACAACTCTAAAGCCAGCTGGCAGAAGCGGAACCGTGTGAGCCACGCAGCCCGCGGTCAACGAATGGGTTTGCCTTCCGTATCGAGCACGTGGTGGCCGCCTTCCATTACGAAGGCTCCCTTGTCTGTCTCCGGAAGTATGGTGACGGTCATTACAGACTTCTCTGGCATCGTCTGGCCGGCGGACGTGCCCGGATAGCGCGGTGGCAGCCTACAGCGCAAAACGTCAGCGCCTGTCTTCTTCGGCATGTCTTCGCCGGATGCTTCGCACGACCAGCCACATGCCGGCAACCACGATCGGTACGGAGAGACCCGTCAGCGTCTCGGGAGACACCTCGAAGCCGACATTGTGCGCGCCCTTTGCCACATAACCGAAGAGCCCGACGACGTAGTAAGAGATCGCCGCCACCGACAGGCCCTCGACCGTCTGCTGCAGCCGCAGCTGCAGTTGCGCCCGGCGATCCATCGAATTCAGCACCGTCGTATTGATGCGCTCGAGTTCCACGTCGATCCAGCTTCGCAGCAGGGCCGTGGCCCGGGCAAGCTTGCGCGAAAGGTTCGCCTGGCGCTCCTCGACTGACTGACAGGTTCGCATGGCCGGTGCCAGTCGCCGTTCCAGGAATGAACCGAGTGTTTCGCTGCCTGGAATTGCCGTTTCGGCAAGCGCGCGAATGCGCTCCTGAACGATCTCGTAATAGGCGCGGCTTGCCCCGAACCGATAGAGGCTGAGCGCCGCGTTTGCCTCGAGTTCAGCCGCAAGGCGGGTGATCTCGGACAGCATCTGATCCGCTTCGTCTCGTGCATGCAGTTTCATCCGCTGCGTAATGGCGGTCAGACCGGACTCGATCTGGCGGATTTCGGGTGATAGCGACTGCGCAAGCGGCAGGCCCATCATCGCAAGCGTGCGATAGGTCTCGATATCGAGAAGGCGCTGGACTAGCGCACCGCGTGCGCTGTCGGACATGCCGCGATCGATCACCAGAAACTTCGTCAGCCCGTCGCCATCCTGGCGGAAGTCGGTGAGGATCGTTGCCTGGCCGTTTCTGAGTTCGCTTCGGCAGAGGCTGGTTGGGTCGAAAACGGCAATCTCCTGTGCTGTCTCGGGCGTGTCGGGGCGTATTTCCAGGCGAATCCCCGATATGAAAGGACCTGGTGGCGAGAAGCTGTCGCCGAAAGGATGAACGGCGATCGGCGCGCCGAATTTCTCTGGCGCCGGGCAGTCCCAGAAGTAGGTGGAAAATTCGGTGTGGCGCTCCCAGCGCAACGTGCCCTGGCCCCAGGTTAGCGCATGATGGCTGGTCTCGCTGGATGGAGGAGCAACGCCGCTGGCGCGGGAAAGATCAGCAAGGATCTCGTGGTCATTGTCACCGGCACTCTCCGTCAAGAAGGCCAGCTGGAAGATGACGCGTGGCGCCTGAACGAGCGCATAGGGTCGCGCATGAATCTCCCCCAGGGCTCGAACTCGAAGATCTGCAGGCGGAAAGCCGAAGCTTCCTTGCGTCATGCGTGCGCTCCTTTCGGTGCGTGTTTCCCTATCATCGCTATCGATACTGTAATTGAGCTGGGCCTGGGAGAGCGACTGAACAACCTCGATCGGTTCGCCTCCGATCGGCGCTGACACGTTCATGCTCTCCTTGCCATTCGCAAAGAGATTTCGAATGTCCATGATCTTAATCCCCACATCGGCCCCTCAGCCGGCGGCATGCAAGCATCTCCTCATATGCCTGTCTAGCACGATCGGTGCGCGCGACCGTTTGCCACAGCTACCCCATCCAGCAAGCAACTCATCGGCAAGATGCTCGAAATAGCGCCACTATGCAGACACGCCCGGCTCCCTTCGCCACAGAATCGTGATGGAACAATTCCGGCGACCATCGGATTTCAATTTTCAGCGCAAATCTGCTGAAAGCGAAAGGCTGTGGAAAGTCAACTTGTGGCACCCTGCCTGGCGCGCAGATCGGGTTTCTGATGCCTGCTGTTGTGGTATTGCCCGATCTTACTCGGGAGAGATTCGATGGCCGTAATCGATATTCTGGCGTCCGTGGCTTTTGCCGCAACCGTGACTGCGTCCATTTCACCGTCCGAGACAAATGTTCCCGCTTTCCGGCCACTCGGCGTTTCGCAGGATACCCTGCCGTCAGCGCTCGGCTGCAAACCGATCAATGGCGAGCAGCCGGATACGACAGGCCAGTACTCTTGCAACATTCTGCCTGGCGGAAGCGACCTCTTCGACCAGTATGTGCTCGCCTACGTCCACGGCATGGGAATCTGCAACGTCGTCGCGATCTCCCGTTACATCGACGATGATCAGCGCGGCACGACGACACGGCAGGTTTACAAGGAGGCGGCTTCCCTGCTCGCTTCCCAGTTCGGGCCAGCGGATGAGAAGGTCGACCATGTCGCCACGTCCAAATTCGGAAAGGACGGCATGTTCAGGCAGGCGGTCATCGCGCAAGAGCGGCAGGTGTTCGAGCAATGGGACAATCTGAGTACAAAGTTCCAGAATGCCCAGTCGGCCAGCGTTACGATTTCGGGAAGCGAGGACTGGGGACTGGCGGTCTATAGTATTTTCCGCTTTGCCCACAACGACGCGTGCCTGAGCAGTCTGGAGCAGCAAACCGGACTGTCAGGCGATGATGCTGAGTGATCAGCTAGCTGCCGATCGCGAGCGACAAGCCGCCGACCGCCGGAGCGGCGGCTTGAAGACAGGAGCAGGAATCAGGTGCTCGAATGGCGCCTGGTCTCCCTCCAGTCAAGATGTGAACAGTGCCCGCAGGCGAGCGAATAAACCTGGCCGATCCACGCCAAGAATACCGCGTACATAGTGGGCAGCTGTGGCGGCGCTGACCGTTGCGCCGAAATGGCAGTAGCAAAGAACGTTGTGCAGTTCGCCATCGGTGAGACTGAAGAACTTCTTGGCCTGGCCATAAGTATCGTTCTCAAGCCCCGCTGCTCGTAGGATCGGGTCCTCGAAGGCGACCGAGATCGGCGAGTTATCGCTACGCAGGAGCGATAACACTGAAGTCGGCTGATGTTCGGTCTGGTAGAGGGTCGCCAGTCGTCGATGCGGGCTCAACTCGAGAAGCTCCACCCAGCGCTCGAGACGCTCGCTTCGCGACATGATGCGGTGCGGATATGCCTGGTCGATATCCGCAATATTCTGCAGTTGCTCCAATGTCTGATGTTTCATGGTGGGCTCCATTCGGCTGAAATTTGCGCAGCCCCACACGCGTACGCCCTGCATAATTGAGCTAGGGGACAGCGAAGCCCAATCAAGATCGCTGCGAAAGGATTTATGCAGGTCGGGAGCAAGTTGAACGACGGTCTGCATTCAGCCGCTGTTGCCGACATGCGCGGAGAGGGCCAGCCTCTCTGATACAGCATCCGGGGAAACTAGCCTCAAGGTCGCCAAGCGTCATTTCGAAATAATTGCTCGCCAGAGAATATCTAAGTTGACAATAACAGTAAAGTTTTGCACGAGCGCGTATGAAGCCGCGATCGCTATCTGGTGCAAGCAAAGAGAAGCCGCATGTCGACACACTTCCTGAAGACGTCACAGATTGCCTATCAAGCCGCAGGAAAAAGCATCCTTTCCGGAATCGACCTGACATTGACGAGCGGACGCATCTACGGTCTGGTTGGGCAGAACGGCAGCGGCAAGAGCACGCTTCTGAAGATCATGGCCCGACAGATTGGCCCGACCTCTGGCGGCGTCGAGCTGAAAGGCGAGGCGATTGCGCGCTGGGGCGCCAGAACCTTCGCTCGGCAGGTTGCCTACATGCCGCAGTTTACACCAGCGACCGATGGCATGACGGTTCGTGAACTGGTGGCGCTTGGCCGCTTCCCCTGGCACGGAACGCTCGGCCGTTTCACCAGCGCCGATCAGAAACTCGTCGACGAGGCCATAGAGCGAACGGATCTCAAGCGTTTTGCAGACAGTCCGGTCGCCAGCATGTCCGGCGGCGAGCGGCAACGCGCCTGGATTGCCATGATGCTGGCGCAGAATGCGGAATGCCTGCTTCTTGATGAGCCGACCTCCGCGCTCGATCTTCTCCACCAGGATAGCGTGCTGGCGCTGCTCAGCGAACTCAGCCAAGAGCGCCGGCTAACAATCGTCGTCGTCCTCCACGATATCAATCTGGCCGCACGCTATTGCGACGAGATCGTGGCTCTGAAGAAAGGCAGCATCTCGGCACACGGCACGCCAGCCGACATCGTAAGATCCGATGTGCTCAAATCGGTCTTCGATTTGGAAATGGGTGTCTTTCCGCATCCGGTCAGTAACGATCCGATTAGCTACGTTCTCTAAAGACGCAGTCTTGCGATCTGGCTGGTATGTGGCCTGTAATAGTGTCGCGATCCGCGCGAAAGCATTCTGCATAACGTTTGATGATACTGAACAGCCGACTGGCCTTAACCGACGCCGCCGTTGGAACAACTTGGCCGGTCGTAGATTTCACGCTCATGAAACCAACGATCTTTCTCGCAGTGTCGCTGACATTAGGGCTGCTAGGTAACGTGAGCGCCCAGGAGCTTGGCGCGGAGGCCATCAACAGCGCCTCACTCGTCTCCATTCCACCGGAGCGACCGGCCAAAACTTCCCCTCGACCAGAACCCGCGGTCATACGTCTGCAGGTGCTTCTGGATCGCGCGGGGTCGTCTCCCGGGGTGATAGACGGGCATTATGGCGAGAACGTCACCAAGGCGATCGCCGGGCTCGAAGCGATGCAGGGCATCCCTGCAGATGGAAAGCTCGATCCTGAGGTGATTCACCTGCTGAGTGACGACAGGCCAGTCATCGAGCCCTATGTAATCTCCTCCGAAGACACGCAAGATCTCGTCGACCGCATCCCCAAAGACTACGCCAAGCAAGCCAAGATGAGATACCTCGGATACACAAGTGTTGCCGAGAAACTGTCCGAGCGATTCCACATGGACATCGACCTTCTGAAGGCACTGAACGCCAGCACGCCGTTTGAGGTCGGGAAGACAATATTGGTGGCGATGCCCGGCGACACGAAAGAAGGTGCGGTCAAGCGGATTGAGGTGCGACGACGAATTGGGCAAGTTCTGGCGTTTGATAAAGGCGGCTCCTTGATTGCCGTTTATCCCGCCACGATCGGTAGCAGGCAAACGCCATCGCCGTCAGGCACCCATCGGGTCAAAGGCGTCGCGCGAATGCCCCCCTACAGCTACGATCCGAAAATCAACTTTCAGCAGGGAAAGAACACGAAGGCGCTAAGGCTGCCCAAAGGTCCCAATGGCCCCGTTGGAACCGTCTGGATCGATCTGACAGAGCCGACGTATGGAATTCACGGCACACCGGAACCAGCCCTTATCGACAAGAGCGGATCGCATGGATGCGTTCGCCTGACCAACTGGGACGTCGAGGAATTGGCGGCGATGGTAAGGCCGGGCGTGATCGTCAAGTTCGTCGACTGACTGCTCGTCTATAAGTTTGATTAGGTTCAGTGCAATCTTGTCAATGCCTGGATGACTTGTTCGACGGCCTCTACGGCGGGCCGGCGAACAGGTCTCTATGCTGCTCACTTTGACGGGCGCGCCGTATCAGCTCGACAGTTCCTTAGCGCGGTTGTCGATATTCTTGCACGCGTCTTTGTACGGGTCACGCATCGGGATCAAATGCGACGCACCAAGCAGCAGAAGCGCTTTCAAATGCTTCCAACCGCCTTCCTCGCCGACAACCGGGGCATAGGACGTCATTCTAGGGCGTTCCTCCGCGGCGTAAAGGCGCTCGTATTCCGCAAAGTTCGAGAAGTTTTCGTGATTGCTGTCCGACATATGGAAAGTCTCGGCAGCGGCGCCCTCGGCAAGGACTATCTCATGCGTATCGAGCAAGACCGCATAGTACTCGATCATCGTGTCGTCGGCAGGAAGAGCCGGCGCAATCGTCGTACCGTTCACGAGATCCCGGACCCGGATCAGAATACCATTCAGGAACAGCGCATGGCCTGGCGACAGGTAGAGATCGGAATGTGGCGCGCAATCACCCAGCGCATGGCGCAAGACCCGGATCGGTACAACACCCTCATGCCAGCGTGCGCCACCCTTCTTGAACACCTGGCGACCGACCCATTTGATTCGTCGTGTATCACCGTCAGCAAGCGTCACGCGATCCCCGATGCGAAGATCTTCAACACGCTTTTCACCACAATCGGTGAGGATCGACGTCCCACGCAGGAAGCACTGCGCGCCACCACCACCGCCGCCCCCGCCACCAGAGCTGCCGTTCCCGCCTCCACCGGAGTGACCACGCCCCCAGCGCCGGCCCAACGCCCGCGCAGGAGAAGAGGAAATTGCTGTCGCTATGGCAGCAACGCTCGCGAAACGTGCGCCGGCCGCGGCCGCCACGCCTAGAAAATGCCTACGCGCGGTATTGAGTGGCAGCTTCCGATCTTCAGTCGATGACATGCTGGCTTCCTTTGCAAAAGAGTAACGCCAGCCCAAGTTACAATAAGTTGCATCGCGTGAAACTTCGCAGAATAGCACTAGTCCGTACCGAAAAGGTGGTATGCACAGAGCGCCCGATAGTCGACACGATTAGAGTAAACCACTTGCGGCTTAAGCTGGGTCTCATTGCCCGCAGCTTAGGCGCATTCCCCAATTCCTGTTCGTGGGGAGCAGGCAACCGTCTGCCAACATTTCGAACTGCGCATCGACAAGCTCGGTCAATGCGTCGTTGAAGGCCATGACGCTTCCGTCGAGATCGACCATCGGCGTGTTTATACAGTCGTCAACTCGGGGCCGCTTTCGCCGAAAATCAAAACATTGGACCCAGTTACGCCGCGACGGGCAGCCTCACCCTGTGATTGTCGGCGATCTCGACCAGCTCCGACGGGATCGGTGCCGCAAAGACATCGGGTGCGGGGCTTCCGTCTGACATGAAACCGCGTCCGGCCGGGATCTCGGTATCATGGAAGCGCTCCGTTTTCGGCTGCCCGCTGATGGCGATTTCGGGATCGGGAATGGCCCCGATAAGGCGGCGCGTATAGGGATGGGCGGGCGTCTCGAAGATCTGTCGCCACCCGCCTTCCTCGACAACCTGGCCGAAGAACATCACCAGCACACGATCGCTCATGTGCTCCACCACGCTTAGGTCATGGCTGATCATCAGATAGGAAAGACCGAGCTTTTCCTGCAGATCCAGAAGAAGATTGATGATCTGGGCTCGGATCGAGACGTCGAGGGCCGATACCGGTTCGTCCAATACGACGATCTCGGGCTCGAGGATGAGCGCGCGGGCAATGCCGATGCGCTGGCGCTGCCCACCCGAGAACTCGTGCGGGTAACGACTGGCCTGTTCCGGCTTCAAGCCGACATTGATCAGCATCGCCTCGATCCTGTCGGAAACCTCCGATGCCGCTGTGATGCCATGAAGGCGCAAGGGTGCTGCGAGAGAAGCCCTTATCGATTGGCGGGGGTTCAGCGAGGCGTAAGGATCCTGAAACACCATCTGCACCGCCTTGGCGCGCTGCATGCGCCCTGGCGCGCCTGGGCCGGTCAGAGGTCGCCCCCGGTAGCGGATCGTTCCTGAGGTCGGCGCCTGCAGACCGAGGATCGACAACGCCGTAGTGGACTTGCCGCAGCCGGATTCGCCAACGATCGACAGGCACTCACCCTTGCCCAATTCGAAGCTGATGCCATTGACGGCGTAGAGCGTCCGCCGTCCAGTTCCCAAAAGCCCGTTGCCAGACACTGGAAAGCGTACGTGCAGATCGTCAACTTGCAGCAAAGGCGCGGTCACGGCTTTCCTCCTTCAGCGCGGCGCGGCGCAATGAAGCGCGTCTCGGTCAACTTCGAGCGATCGGCGATGATGCTGTCGATGTCTACCAGGCGCCGGCGTCCATGCAGGCTGCGGCTCCCGAGCCGCGGCAGCGCTCCGAGAAGGCCGCGCGTATATTCGTGCCTGGGATCGGAGAAGAGCTGAGCGGTGTCGTTCTCTTCCACGAGGCAACCGGCATACATCACGCCCACACGCTGGCAGACGCTGGCGATCACGCCAAGATCATGACTGATGAACAGCACGGCGGTGCCACGCTCCGCACAGAGCTCCTTAATCAGGCGCAAGACCTCGGCCTGCACGGTCACGTCGAGCGCCGTGGTTGGTTCGTCCGCGATCAGTAGGTCTGGATTGCAGGCGAGCGCCATGGCGATCATCACGCGCTGACGCAAGCCACCCGACATCTGGTGGGGATAATTCGTGGCACGCCGATCCGGATTGGGAACGCGCACACTTGCGAGCGCATCGACGGCAAGTTTCATCGCCTCGTCCCAGCCCTTGCCCTGGTGCAGGACGAACATTTCGGCGATCTGGCGGCCGACCGTGGAGAGCGGATTGAGCGCCGTCATCGGCTCCTGGAAGATCATGGCGACACGGTTTCCCCGCAGCCGTCTCATTTCGCGCTTCGGCAGGGCGAGCAGGTTCTGGGCCTTGAAGAGGACTTCACCGCTCGAAACGCGCAACGGCTTTTTCAGGAGGCCCATCACGGCAAGCGAAGTCACCGATTTGCCGGAGCCGGATTCTCCCACCAGCCCATAGGCCTCACCCGGCATGATCTGGAACGAGACGCCCTTGAGGATCGGAAGAAGAGTGCGCCCGGCCGAAACATCGAGCTTGAGTTCCTTGATGTCGAGGAGCGGAGCGGTCATGGGGTGCGCGTCCTCATATGCGGATCGAGCCTGTCGCGCAGCCCATCGCCCAGAAGGTTGAAGCCGAGCACGGATAAGAAGATGGCGAGCCCCGGAAACACCGCGACCCAGGGCGCGGTCCGGATCAACTGGCGCGCATCCGTCAGCATCGAGCCCCAGCTTGGAAAGGGCGGCTGGACTCCAAGCCCGAGGAAGGAAAGAGCCGCCTCTGAAAGCACCGCCGAGCCCATGCCCAATGTTGCCATGACTAGGATTGGCCCCATCATGTTGGGCAGGATCTGCGTGAACATGATGCGCAGATCGCCGTAGCCGAGTGTTTGCGCCGCCTTCACATATCCCTGAGTCTTCAGCGACAGGGTGGAGGAGCGCGCAATGCGGCACGTCCAGCTCCAATTCGTGAGCCCCAGGGCAATCAGCAGTGATGGCAGGCCCGGGCCAAGTACGGCCATGACCGCCAGCGCGAAGATCAACGAGGGGATGGCAAGCATCACGTTGGTAAGCCCGTTGACGATATCGTCCCACCAGCCCCCCCAGTATCCGGCGGTCATACCGAGTGTGCAGCCGATGATGGAGTTGATGACCTGCGAGACGATCCCGACCGTCAGCGAAATCTGCGCGCCAAAGAGAATACGCGTGAAGACGTCACGGCCTTGCGCGTCCGTGCCAAACCAGAATGTGACATCGGGCGGCAATTCGGCATTCATCAAATCGGCATTCAGCACCGGGTCGAAGGGGGCGATCCAGGGAGCGAAAATGCCCGCGAGGACGACGAGCACCGTGAGAAGTGCACCGAGGATGAAATTGAAACCAAAGCGCATCGCCTCACCCCTGCTTGATACGCGGGTCGATCGCCGCGTAGATCAGGTCGACAAGGGTGTTGATGACGAGGAACCAGAGGACGATGACCAGGATCGTTCCCTGCACCGCGGGAATGTCGCGGATCGCCACGCTGTCCACCAGAAGCGAGCCGATGCCAGGCCAGGCGAAAAGTTTCTCGATCACCACGGCCTGCCCGATCAGCGATCCGAATTGCAGGCCGACCGTTGTCACGATCAGCACGAGAGCGTTGCGCATCACGTGCCAGCGCACGACCTTGGCTTCGCTCATGCCCTTCGAATGCGCGGTACGAATGAAATCGGCGTTCAGCACGTCGAGAACCCCCGCCCGCGTGGTGCGTGCCAGAAGCGCGAGCGGCGTAACGCCGAGCGTGACGGCGGGCAGGATCAGGTTACGGAACGATCCGTCGCCATAGCCGAAGCTCGGCAGCCAGTTCAGATGAAGCGCAAAGACGTACATCATCAGGAGTCCGAGCCAGAACTGGGGCATGGAAAGACCCGAGACCGCGCCGATCATCGTCGTCGTGTCGAGAAGCGATCCGGGACGGAGAGCGGCGAGAAATCCGAGGGGCACGCCGACCACGACCGCGAACGCCATGGCGGCGAGCGCTAGTTCCAGCGAAGCCCACATGCGGTCGCCGATCAGATCGAGGACCGGCTGGCGACTTCGAAAGCTGGTCCCGAGGTCGAGCCGCGCAAGGTCGGTAACGTATTTCACGAACCGCTCCGTCAGCGGCTTGTCGAGGCCGAATTCCTGGTTGAGGTGGGCAATCAGCTGTGGGTCAGCGGTGCGCTTGCCATCGGCAAGAAGACTGGTGGCAAAACTGCCTGGCACAACGCTGAAGATGACGAAGATCAACAACGCCACGACGATCACCGTCGGCACGATCTGCAGGATGCGGCGCAGAGTGAAGCGAAGCATGAACGATTCCGTTTTGGTCGCCTTTAGGGAGGCGCGCGGCAATGCGAATTCGAGTGGCCGCGGGAAACCCGCGGCCACTGGCATGAACTCTCGGATCAACTGCGCGAGTCCGGCGCCGTGTCGTCGATCCAGATTTCATCGTAAGGCTGGATCGCCAGTTCGGTCGCATTCGGGACAAGCCCGTGGATCCACGGCTGGTATGCCATCACGGCCTTGTTGTAGTTGAAGAACCAGACCGGCGCTTCGTCCTGGATCAGGTTGTTGGCCTGGCGAAGCAACTCGTCCTGCTTGGCCGGGTCGCGTTCCTGCTGGGCTGCTTCGTAGAGCTTATCGAAATCGGCGTTCGAGAAGCTCTCGTAGTTGCAGGCCGACTGCGGCGTCTTGGAGTAGTAGCAGCGAAGCGCCTGCAGCGGATCCGGGCCGGAGAGGTTCGACCAGATGAAGGCCTGGAAGTTATTGGACGTCACCGCGTCGCCGAGTGCCGAGCTTTCGACCGGCTTCGGCTTCACCGTGATGCCGACCTTCTGCAGCATCGGCAGGACGGCTTCGACGATCGGCACGCCCCAGCTTTCGTTCGGGCTGGCGGTCACTTCGAAGGAGAAGCCTTTGGCGTAACCGGCTTCGGCGAGAAGCGCCTTGGCTTTTTCCGGGTCGTAAGCATAGGCAGGCTTTTCCTTGTCGAACGCCGGCGAGGAGAGCGGCAGCCAGCCGGAAGCCGGATAGGCCTTGTTCTTGACCAGGCGCTCGACGATCAGCGGCGTGTTGATTGCGTAGTTGATCGCTTGGCGCACCCGCTTGTCCTTGAACGGCTCGAAGGCGGGATTGAAGCCGATGTTGCGGGTGTAGACCTCGGCGACCTCCAGCAGATGGTCCTTCAGTGCGTCCTCGCCCTGATAGGCCTGATACTGGGTAGGCCCAAGGATCGACACGTCGATTTCCTTGTTGCGGAAGGCCACGTCGCGGGCGGAATCCTCACCCATCAGCACGATCTTCACACGGTCGAGATAGGGCTTGCCCTTCTCGTAGTACTTGTCGAACTTCTCCACGACAACCTGCGAGCCAGGCGTGTATTCCTTGAAGGCGAAAGCGCCGAGACCGATCGGGTTTTTGCCGAAAGTCGACTCGTCAGCGACGTTCGAGGGATAGATCACCGTCGTATTCTGCATCAACGAAAAGCCGGGATTGATTGGGCCGGTATAGGTGACCTGCAGCGTGTGATCGTCGATCTTCTTCAGGCCGCTGATGTCTTGCGCCTTGCCGGCGATATAGTCGTCGGCGCCCTTGATGATGGCGATGTAGCTAGCACCGGGGAACGCGTTCTTCGGGTTACCGATGCGCTTGTAGCTGTAGATGATGTCATCGGCCGTCAGTGGCTTGCCATTGTGAAAGACGGCGTTGTCGCGCAGATGATAGGTGTAAGTCGTCCCGTCCTCGGAAACATCAGCCGAGGTCGCCAATTCCAGGACCGGCTTGTTGTTGATCGAGTCCCAGCTGTACAGCGCCCGGTGAATGGCCTGGGTGATGAATTCTTCCTGCGTGTTAGGGCTCGACTGAACATCCAGCGTCGCGAAGCTGGAGCCATAAGGCGCGGTGAATACCAGCGTACCGCCATGGCGTTCGCCATCCGCAAACGCCATGGTCGCGACGCCCAGGCTGAGCATCGCAGCGATTGAAAGTCTCTTCAGCATTTCGTTCTCCCTCTTTGTGCCGGGTTCCCTTTTCGGCATCGTGTCAGTCGTTCGTTTGAGCGGCTTAGCCCCGCGCGTCGTGCACAACGCGGCCCGCCAGCAGCGTCAGCAGGCAGCGCGTATCCGACAGGATCGCCTCGGGCGATGCGGTGAGAAGATCATTGTCGAAGACCGCGATATCGGCCCACTGACCAGCGACCAGCCGCCCCTTCACGTTTTCAGCCTTCTGCGAATAGGCGCCGTATTCCGTGTAGGCCTGCAGCGCCTCCTCGCGGCTCAGCTTCTCGGAAGCATCCATGACGGTGCCCTTGCCGGTCTGGCGGGTGATCATCGCGTAGAGGTCGGGGAAGGGATTGGGCGAGCAGACCGGCGAGTCGGAGCCGGTGGAGGGTTTGAGCCCCATGCGCGCCCACGTGCCGATCGGATAGGACTTCACTCCGCGCTCCTCGCCGAGGACAGAGATATAGCTGTCGCCGAAATCGTGAATGAAGGCCATTTGCGGCGCCGGCAGAATGCCCGCCGCCTTCATGCGCGCGTTTTGCTCCGAAGAGGGATAGCCGCAATGCTCCACACGGTGGCGGCGATCTGGATCAGGATTGGCAGCAAGCGCCTTCTCGTAAGCCGTGATCAACTGCTCGATGGCGCCGTCGCCGATTGCATGGCAAGCCATTTGGTAGCCCCGGTCATGGCAGGACCGCACAATCTCCTCGACGACCGCGTCGGGCAGCATCTGCACGCCGAGGTTTTCCGGCTCGTCCTTGTAAGGCTTCGTCATCCACGCCGTGCGTCCGCCTGCCGATCCATCAAGGAATATTTTCACCGCGCCAACGCGCAGCATGTCGTCGCCGGCGCCGGAGATGAGGCCCGCGCGCCAGCAATCCTCGACGATCGACACGCCGGGGTCACCAAGAAGGGTCAGCCAGACGCGCACTGGCAAGCGGCCCGCGATCTTGGCCATTTCATAGGCCTGAATTTCCGCAAAGCCGGAAAGCTGCCCAACGGCGGCATCCATGCAACTCGTAATGCCGAGGGACAAGAGATATTGCCCGGCGCGCTCGATCCCATCGATCAGTTCGGCGGTCGTGGCCGACGGGATCACGGCCTTGACGAGGTTCATGGCGTTCTCCGCCAGAAGGCCGTTCAGTTTGCCGTCCGTCAGGCCGATTACGCCGCCATCCGGCACCGGTGTCGCCTCGGTCACACCTGCAAGCGCCAAAGCTCTCGAATTGGCGATCGCTACATGGCCACACGCCCGCGTCACCAGAACCGGATGATCCGGCGCAGCACGATCAAGGTCCTCGCGTGTCGGATGCCGGCCCGTATCGAGCTTGACCTGATCGTAGCCACGTGCGCGAACCCACTCGCCCTTCGGCGTCACCGCCGCGCGTTCGGCGATCTGGCGCATCAACGCGGCGTGGGTGGGGGCCGCGGCAGGCGTCGCGTCCACCCAGCCCATGACGATGCCGGTCGAAATCAGGTGCAGGTGGTTGTCGATCAGCCCGGGGCTGGCAAAACGGCCGTCCAGATCGATGACCTCGGTGCGCGATCCCTTAAGGCTCAGCATTTCTGCGCTGCTGCCGGTTGCGAGAACCTTTCCCTGCCAGACGGCCACCGCCTCGCAGGATCCTTCCTCGCGACCGCACCAGATGCGGCCGTTGTGAAGGATGAGATCGGCTTCAATTCTGACTGCCATTAACTGCTCCGTTGTCACGACCGGGACGAACCCGGCATTAAGGACAGGCGATGCGAACCGTTCGCGCCGTCCATGAATTTTCTGTCGTGTGACAAGGTGAAAGCTTGTGGCGGGCTTGGCCAATTCGGTTTTGGCACAACCTCATGCGAATTTGGCATATCTATTCAAGATGAATGACTTATGCTGAATTGGGCGGGGAGCATTGGGGAGGAGAATGGAATGGAAATCAAATGGCTGGAGGACTTCGTAACACTTGCGGATACCTCCAGTTTTTCGAGAGCGGCTGAACTGCGCAACGTGACACAACCGGCCTTCAGCCGCCGAATCAAGCAGCTCGAGGGATGGCTGGGCGCGACCTTGATCAGCCGCGCGGCCATGCCCGCCGAGTTGACGCCGGCCGGCCGGAATTTCCTGCCCGTCGCACAGGAAACGATCCGGTCATGCTATGCGGCGCGAGAGGCGCTGCGTCCGTCACATGAACCCGGCCTTATTCGCTTCGCGGCACTGCATACGCTGACGGTTACATTCTTTCCGCAATGGTTGAGGGCGTTGGAGAAAGCAGGGGGAGCGTTTAACACCTCGTTGATACCAGACCGAGGTGGTATCGAGGCGAACCTGGATGCGCTCGTCGGAGACGAGGCCGATTTCTTCCTGACATACGCTCATCCGGAGGTGCCGTTCCATCTCGACCGCGGCAAATTCGCATGGCTGACCGTCGCCCATGACCGGCTGATCCCTCTGGTGGCGCCGAACGTCGTCGTTTCCGGCAACTCGCAGGCTGGAAGAAATTTGCTGGACCGGGCGGTCGAGCAGCAACGGCTGGCAATCCCCTATCTCAGCTACGGCTTCAACTCCTTCTTCGGCGTAGCTCTCTCGCGTCTTCTGCTTCGCCGCCCGCCATTTCGCCGCCGGACGACACATGAGAATACGATCAGCGCCGGTTTGATGAACATGGCGCTTGCGGGTGCGGGCGTCTGCTGGCTGCCTGAAAGTCTCGCTCGTGACGAGATGGGGTCAGGGCGCCTCGTGCCGGCCTCGGCGGACGAGGGGTGGAATCTCGATCTCGAAATCCGCCTCTACCGCCATGCGGCAAGCCGCAATCGCAAGGTCGACGAACTGTGGCGCATGGCCAGGCAATTGCTGGAGCGCGAGCCGGCCTGACGACCGGCACGCGAAACGGCAGGCTCAGACCTTCATGAAAACCAGCGCGCGCAGGATCTCGGCGAAATCCGCATTGGCAAAAGCGACGGCGCGCGGGCCATGGGCGCGTGCGCCGGGGTACCAGCCCGCGCGATAGGCGTCGGTCGGATTGTTGAACTCGATCACCACTTCGTAGCGCTCGGCGCGGTCGGGCAACGCCTGGCTGAAATCGGCCGACAGCGCGGACGCCACACCCTCGCGGATAAGCCGGCGCGACCAAGCGGGCGAGATCGACGTGGAGGCACGGCCTTTACCCTCAAGTGTCTCCGCCGTGAACATGCCGGGCACCATCGCGCGCGCTTCCGCGCACATGGCAGCGTCGCCAGACAGGAAGACGGAAGGCACCCCATATCCCGCCGCGCAGAGCGCGTTCACCGTGAATTCGGATGCGACCTCACCGTTCAGAAGCAGGCGCGATATGCGCAGGTTGGACGTGTGTGCGAGCGGATTGGCCTCGCTGCCTGCCTTGGAATGGTAGCCGGTGTAGATTGCCGCCGCAAAACCGGCATCGAGACCGAACATCATCGCATCGGGGTGCCCCGACCAGCCACGCACGATCCGGACATAGTCGGGCAACCGATCGAGAATCAGGTTGCGCCCGCTGTCATGAGCATCCTTGATCACGACCTCGGTCGCGCCCGCGGCGCGAGCCCCGTCGCAGGCAGCAACGACCTCGGCAGTCATCAGCGCGCGGAATTCGTTCCAGTCGGCATGCGTGCGCTCGGCCTCGTCCCAATGAACGATACCTGCGGTACCTTCGATATCGGCAGAGATGAAAACTTTCATTGCAGCGGGTTCTCCTGTAGCCAGTCGGCAAGGGCGGGATAGAGGCGGCCGTTGCGGCCGGGCGTTGCAGGCGCCATGCAGAGCGCGTTCAGTACCGCCTCCTGGGTGGTTTCAGCGGCAGCGCGGAAGGCGGTGTCGATGAATGCGTCGGAAAGCCGGTCCTGGGCCGTAATGGGCGAAGCCGGTTCATGATCGACCGGATCGGCGGTGGTGAAGCACAGGCAGATATCGCCGCTACCATTGCCCCAGAAAGCACCGAGTCGCGCCAGCCCCGCACCGCCGCGTTTGGCGACGCGCTGCAGCTGGCGATCGCCGAGCGGCAAATCCGTCGCCATGACGACGATGACGGAGCCCCGCTCCGGGCTGGCTGGACGGCGAGGATCCGGACGGCGGCCATCGGGCAGAATGAGATCGCCGGCAGCGCCGAAATTGGCAAGAACCAGTGTTCCCAAGGTGAAATCACGCTTCGCAATCCGCAGTCGCCGCGACGCGGTACCAATGCCAGCCTTGAAGCCGAACGCCGTCATGCCGGATCCGGCTCCGACCGCACCCTGCTCCACCGCACCTGTCCGTGCGGCGTCCAGCGCCGCACAGGCGTCGGCTGGCGTTACCGCCATCGCCTGGATGTCGCTGATGTTACCGTCATTGCATTCGAAGACGAGGCCATTGACCGTCGAGGTCTTGCGCCCGATGGCCGGATTTGCCGCGATCGCACGGCGAATCAGTGCTTCCGTGCAGGCGGCTACACCGAACGTATTGGTCAGGAGAATCGGTGTCTCGATCGTTCCGAGTTCCGCGACCTGCATCAGTCCCGCCGACTTGCCGAAGCCGTTTATCACGTCGACCGCCGCACGCGGCTTCCTGCGAAAGATGTCGCCTGGATGAGGAATAATGGCGGTCACGCCCGTATGGATGCCTTCGCCGCGCAACGAGCGGTGCCCGACCGCCACGCCAGGCACATCGGTAATGGCGTTTTCTGGCCCGGGAGCCATTACTCCCTCAACTGTCAGTCCGAGTTCCCGCGCTGTTCTCATCTCGATTCTCTTGTCTATGCCAGAACGCCAGCCGCCTTCAGATAGAGCGTCTGGAGGTGACGCGTCATCGGGCCAGGCTTGCCGTCTCCGATCGACTTGTCGGCAATGCGCACGACCGGCATGACCAGACTCGAGGCTGAGGTCTGGAACGCCTCGGCGGCGCCCTGCGCTTCCTCGGGCGTAAAGGCACGCTCTTCGAAGAGCAATCCCTGTTCGGCACATAAACGCGCAACGGCGCGCTGCGTACAGCCCGGCAGCGTGGCACGGGAAGCCGGCCGGGTGAGGATTCGTCGATCCGCCGTGATGATATGCGCAGTCGAAGACGCGCCTTCCGTCACCAGTCCGTCCTCGACCAGCCAGACATCGTCGAAGCCTCCGGCGCGTGCGGCCTGTTTGGCCATGACCTGTGCGAGCAGCATTGCCGTCTTGATGTCTCGCCTCTGCCAACGCTGATCCGATGCCAGGTCGACGGAAATTCCGTCGCGCTGCGCCGCAGTTCCGGTAAGCCGCTTCGCCTGGGTGAAGCCGATCAGCTTCGGCTCCATCTGGTCGCTGTACAGGAAGTCGCGATCGGCCGCGCCGCGCGAAACCTGAAGATAGACGGTGCCGTGCTGCAGGGCATTGCGTTCGATCAGCTCCGACTGAATCGAGACGATGCGATCCAGAGGCAAGGCCAGAGGAATGTTCATCTCTTTAAGAGAACGGGCGAACCGAGCCAGATGCAGATCGTTATCGATCATCCGGCCATCGATCACGGCCGTGACCTCGTAGACCGCGTCGCCGAACAGGAAGCCGCGATCGAAAAGACTGATGCGCGCTTCCTCCTCGGGGACGAAAGACCCGTGAACAAAGACGATCCTGCTCATGCAACCCTCATACCGACTGTTTGGCTCGGGCCGCACATTGACGCGAACTTGCGCCGGCTGACCAATTCAATTTCGGCAAAGGGTCATGCAGAAATAGCCTCGACTTTGGTTTGCAACATTACGCCTCGATGACGGCCTGAGGACTTCCCAACTCATCGCAAGGAGGGTGCAATTCACCCGCTTGTAGCGAGCACCGCGGTACTTTCGGGCATGGCGGCCTGCGGCTCGTCTGATGTCAGCTGGCAATCGACAAGCCGTCATGTTCCGGGTGCCCGCGAGCGGCTTTTGGAGCCCGATCTGGGCTGCAAAATTGGAGGATCAGTGCCGATACGTGACGCCCAGAGATCGGGGCAAGCGTTGTCGCGCGGCATCGGACCAAAGTCTGATCACACGCCAGGGTCACAGTTTGGCCCGATTCCGCCAGAATTTTCGCGCCTGCGTCGATACTTCAGTTCGTCTCGTCCGGGACGGCACAATCAGCAGCAATGCGAGCTGCAAGAATGCCATCGAGGAAGGCTCTCGCAAGGAGCGAGTCCCGATAGGCTGAGGAGATTCATGTCTCGCGACCGGCAACTGGACGGACTTAGGACTCTCGCAGTCACAATGGTCCTCTACCACCACTTCTTTGCGGTTGATGGATCAGTCCTGGGCCATCTCGGCGTACGCCTGTTCTTCGTTCTCAGTGGCTTTCTGATAACCCGGCTGCTGCTAGATGCGCGTTCCTCCGCCGAGTACCAGCCGAGTGAGGCGCTGAAGGCATTCTACATTCGCCGAGCACTGCGCATATTTCCTCCTTACTTCGCGATGTTGGGCTTCATCTGGTTTGTCAACCTTGAAGGAGCCCGGGGCAGCCTCAAGTGGCACGCGCTGTATCTATCGAATTTCTGGTATGCGCTTCGCAACGAGTGGACGCCCTGGGTCTTGTGTCACGCCTGGAGCTTGAGCATCGAGGAACAGTTCTATATCGCCTGGCCGCTGGTGATCCTGCTGGCTCCGCGCCGGCTGATTGCGCCTGTTTGCGTCGCCGTCATAGCATTCTCGCTGGCCTATCGCCTCTATTGGCCATTTACGGGCACACCATCTCTGGCGCGAGACCTCCTTCCTCCGGCGTCCGTGGATGCGCTGGTGGCCGGCGCTCTGCTTGCCGTCCATCGGAGGAAAACTGAGGTTTGGCCCCGATGGATTGGGCTAAGTGTTGTGCCCCTAACCGCCGCCTCGATCACGGTCCTTTGGTTGAAGTCGGTGTCCATGACACCTGTCCTGGAATGGGTGACATGGATCGGCGGGGAGGTGTTCCCTCTCATACCCCTCGTCATGCTGGTCGGATGCTGCTCCTCGGGCATGCAGGGGGCATTCGGCCGGATGCTGGAACGCCCGACGAATACGGCCATCGGACGTATGAGCTACGGGGTTTACCTATTTCATCCAGTTGTGCTGTCGCTCGTCGTCAAGGCTCAGTCCTGGATCCCGGTCAATGTCTCAGAGCAGGGGCCCGGTCGTTTTGTGGTTGCGACCGCAGCGACATTGATGCTGGCTTCGATTTCCTGGCTGGCATTCGAGAAGCCGCTCAACCAGCTCAAGCGCTATTTCCCCTACGTCAGCTCCGCGAGGCCCGGCACGTCGTCGATCCGGCCGAGCATTGCCGGCGAGCGGGGGTATGAGGCTTCTGCCTATCGCCCGAGCTACGCCAACCCTGATGAACGCGGGAGCTGAAGGATGTCTGATCCACTGATCTCCGTCGTGCTGCCGGTCTATAACGGTGAGCCCCACGTTGCCGCCGCACTCGAAAGCATTTTGCGCCAGGACTACACCCGCTTCGAGGTCATCGCGCTTGACGACGGATCGACCGATGGCTCGCTGGAGGTCCTCCAACGATATCAAAACGCCGACAATCGCATCCGGATCGTCTCGCGGGAAAATCGTGGGCTGATTGCGACGTTGAATGAGGGAATCGCCTTGGCGAAAGGCGATCTCATCGCCAGAATGGATGCGGACGATATTTCCTACCCGTCGCGCTTCTCGCGTCAGGTCGCGCTCTTTGCCCGACAGCCTCAGCTCGACATCAGCGGCACCGGCATCGATCAGCTTCTCGGCAACCGGGTAGTCCGCGGCAGGCCAAATCCAATCTATCAGACTGGCGATTGGCACATCTTGTCGATGTTCTTTACCATCTTTTTGCACTCGACGGTGATGTATAACCGCAATGTCATTCCCGAAGACATGCTGGTGTATGACGCAGGCTACGTCCATGCCGAGGATTTCGATCTCTTCGGACGCATTGCGCGGCAATTTCCAGCGGCGATGATCGATGAGAGCCTGGTCGCCTATCGTATTCACAGCGACAGCGTCTCAAGTAGGCACAAGCGGCAAATGCGCCGAACCCACCTAAAGATCGTCGCCGAGAACCTTGAACGACAGTCTCTCTGCGACGATCCCGGCGCCCTTCACGATATTGGTGCTGCCGTCACCCATGACACCGTGCGCCGCGCTGCGGATTGCATACTTACGATCGAAAGAAAAATCGCCGAGCAGGCAGGCCTCGCATCCGCGAGCTATGCGCATGGAACCTTGTGCTTCTTCTATTTCCTCTATCAGCTCATTATCGATGAGCAGCGGCCGGAGCTGACACACGCCTTTCTCACGCAGACGGGAAAGTGGCGGCTCATCCGGCGTCGAGAGCGATACGGCCTTCTTTCCGCCGCTTATGCACCGTGGCTGTGCCGTTTCTCGGACGGTGCAACCCGGCGCATGGATCTCATGACGCGGTACTATCAATCGGTGCCCGCCAAGTCCGTACAGCCGCTTCAGGGGCTAGCATGATGGCCGGAAAGTATCGCGAATTCCCGCGCGCAGGCGTTCATCACTTGCTGGGGTCACAGCCATGCTAGAGTTCGCCAAGTTGAGCTTTCGGCTATTGCGTCAGGCACTCGGCCGGCAGGTCGGCCTGCTAGTGGTCGTCGTCATATTGGGACTAAGTACTGCTGTTCTCGAAGGGACGGGCATCGGTCTCATTATTCCGATGCTCGGTATTATTGCCGGCAGGGAGGAACCGTCGGGAATGGCCGGGCTGTCAGCAGTCTTCCAGCAAGTCGGCGCCGGGTTGGACGACCGGGCAAGGCTGATTGTAATTGCCGCCGCGATTCTCGGATTGATCACCCTGAAGAATGTGCTGGCCTTCGCCAACGCCGTACTTACCAATTTGATCTACGGCAGGGCCGGTCATGCCATGCGGAGCTCTCTTGCCGGCCAGCTTCTGACGATCGGATATTCATTCTTCCTACAGCAAAGCCCCGGGCGACTGCTCAACATCATCTCCAACGAGTCCTGGCGGGCTTCGGATGCAATCCAGACCACCCTCGCAGCGATCGTAAACGCATCGGCCGTGGTCATTCTCCTCGCCTTTCTCCTGCTTCTTTCCTGGCAGATGACGCTTGGCGTTGCTCTGGGACTGGTGCTGGTCCAGGCCCTTCACGCCCTGCTCTCCGCCAGCCTCCGAGCCCCAAGCCGCAAAGTCACGTCGTTCAACAGTGACCTTGCCGCCAAGATGCTTCATCTCGTTCACGCCGGGCGGCTTATCCGCGCCTTCGGACAAGAACAGCGCGAGAAAGCAGTCTTCGACTCCTCTTCAGACGCTGTCAGAAAGGCCGGCTTCGTTCTGCAGTCCCGCCAGGCGGTATTGCCGCCGCTGACGGAGGTGCTGCATTCGGCTCTCTTTTTGACTGTCGTCGTCAGCGCTTGGCTTTGGGGTATAAGCTTTCCTGTTATCGTGGCCTTCGTTGTCTTGCTTTATCGGCTGCAGCCGCATGTTCGTGCGCTGCAAATGGCATGGAGCGCCGTGCAAGGCTGGAGCGGGTCTCTGGAAGAGGTCAGGTGGCTGCTGGATCCGTCCGACAAGCCGAACCCACCGGCCGGCGATGCTCCGGTTCAGGGCATCCGTCACCACATCAAATTCGATGGCGTGACGTTCAAGTATCCGGGCTCCGGCTCGCGACCCGTCGTGCTGCGCGCCGCGACTTTCGATCTTCGCAAAGGTCAGTCGACCGCGATAATCGGACGGTCCGGCGCCGGAAAAACGACGATCGTCAATCTGTTGTGTCGATTTGTCGAGCCTGACGGAGGAAACATTCTGGTCGACGGCACCCCACTCAATCAAATCGATCCGATGCAGTGGCGGGGACAAATCGCGCTCGCCAGCCAGGATCTCGAGCTGATTGATGGCACCATTCTCGAAAATATCACCTATGGCCACCGCGCTTCGCTCGCTGAGGCGAAGAACGCAGCCAAACTTGCTGAGGCGCACGAATTCATCGAGAAGCTGCCAGATGGATATGAGACCGTCGTCGGCTATCGGGGAGCCACCGTTTCGGCTGGACAGCGACAGCGCATCGCGCTGGCAAGGGCCCTGGTGCGCGATCCGGAAATCCTCATTCTGGACGAGGCCACGAATGCCATGGACGGACTGTCCGAGGCGGCGATTGTCGAAACCTTGAAATCGAGAGCCGGCCGCCGCACGACAATCGTCATCAGCCATCATCGCAGCACCATCTCGTTCTGCGACGAAGTCGTCATACTTCAAGGTGGCCGCGTCAAGAACCAGACCTCCTTTGCCGAAATCGCGACATTGAGCATGGACCAGCTCTACGAGCTTGAAACGCTTTCCTCTTAGGTTTGGTAAATGCCGCCCACCACCCCGGCCAGCAGGTCAGCAGGAGCTCGCATTCCCCGATATCGTCGCCAATGGACGGTCTCCGCCAAAAGGCGAACCATCGATGGCTTCCGATCAAGGATTGAGCGGCGGAAGCACGGGGGACACGTCCAGGCTCACTGGACGACGGTACTCAACGACTGCAACCAGTCGCTCTCTGTCGATTTCAGCGCGTCCGGATCGGAACAGCTTTTGAGAAAGAATGTCGACTTGGCGCTGTAGGTCGGTGGGGCCGAAACGAACCCATTCCTCCAGCGTGCCGTTCCCCAGACTTCGGCTCCAGGTTTGGAGACCATTATAAATCTCCTGTTCGCTCCCCGAGCGGATGAGTTGGCGGAGCCGCTTCAAGCGATAGCTGTGCGATGCTTGATGTTTCAGCCGAGCGTTCTGCAGCAGACTGGTGATCACCGGCCAAAAGCGCAAGCCAGCCCACAACGCTCCCATCGCGGCCAACAGCGCCAGGATAGCCAGCGCCACTTTCTGCCTGATGACGTGGGGCGGCTGGCGTCGGACATCATCCAGTACAGGCTTGATCGGTGTAATGGTCGCGGCGGGAGAGACGGCAATCGTCACCGACGGCAGCGAAGCAGATGCCTGCTCATGGCGCGCAACGTCGAACCAATCGTAGGAGACCGAAGGGACTATAAACGACCCTTCTTTGTCCGCGGTATACACATATGTTTCGGTTCGGCGGCTTGCCGTCTCGCGCCCGACGGGGATGCCGTCTTCGATCTTCGGTTGCTTCTCGTATTGATGCAGCCCCGAAACGGTCCCGACCCCAACCGGGGGTATCATCATGGCTTGCGTGTTTTCCGCCGTCACCGTGATTGTTCTGACAAGAGCATCGCCGACTTTGAGCGACGGGGCGCTCGGGTCGAAAGCCTGTTCGATCGTCAGGTCGCTGGCTGCGAAGACAATCTTTTGTCCAGCGGCCCCGGATGCCTCTCCGGCGATGAACGAAACCGAAGGCATTTTCACCGTCGCCTTTGTCGGCTTTCCATCGACCGAATAGCCCAACCCGATGTCGATCTCCGGCAGAACAAACGTTCCGGGCACCTGCGGCACGACTGCGTAGGATTTGCGAATTCCGGAATATTGAACGCCGTCGATGGCTTCACTGATGTTCTGCGTCCGCTCTTCTGGAAGAGTGACAAGAGCGTCTGGAACATCAAACAGAGGAAACTGCGGAGGCGAGGTAAAGAAATCGGGTGCGAACACATCGACATCAACTCGCACCTGCTGCCCGGGCACTATGTTGCCGTTGTCTTCCACCATGGCGCGCGCGAAGGGTTCAGCTCCCCATGCCAGGGTCGGTAAAAGCAAAAGGAAGACACCCGGCAGAAACTTCATCATCGCTTCGTCTCACCCGCCTCGATGGCAAATTTTCGCGCCATGAGATCGGCGGGGCTCACCTGAATGTTCTTCATCCACATCTCGGACGTCTGTTCGACGACCTGGACCTCCCCTGCCTGGCCCTTGTCGGCTTTATTATCGAATTGAACGCTGTCGGGCTTCTCGTTCGGATCCTGCTGCTGCTCCTGCTCCTTGTCTTTCTGTATCTTCAGAAGTCGCTGTGCGATTGCCAGGTTTTCCTGCGCGTCGGACCAATCCTTCCGTTTTTCCAAGGCCTTTTGATAGGCCGAAACCGCCTCTTCCAGATCGCCCAGATGGAGGAACGCGTTTCCCTGATTGTACCAGCTGTCCGCGCTGTCGATCGACGCAAACGCATCGATGGCATCCTGATAGTGGCCGGCACGGTAGAGCGCCGTACCCTTCCACATGGGATCGCGGAAGTGCGCGGAGGCCAATGCATAGTCTCCTCGCTCATACGCGAGACGGCCCTGCTGATCGGGCGTCAACCAAAGGTCCATGAACCCCGCTGCACTCGCGGACGAAGGCTGGAGCAGATGAAAGCACAGCCCGATCGCTGAGAACTTGACCAGCCAGCCTCGCCGAAACGACAGCGCTGATAGCGCAGCGGCCGGTGCGATGAACCACCACCCGACGTCGTGCCAGCGATCTCCCTGCGACGTCGTTTGTTGAGCGAAATTCGTCCTTACGCGCTGTCCGACCCACCTGATGTCGGTGTCATCGTCCGTCATCGTCGCGACATCCGCTCCAGCGTCATTCGCGAATTTCTTGAGGGCTTCCACATCCAGCTTGGCATTGATCCGAGCGCCACCCGCATCGTTGACGAAGCTCCCGTCGGCGCGCTTGACGACACCACCTTCCGAGGTGCCGACGCCGAGAACGACAATTGCGCTATGCAGCCCGTCGGACGCGATTGTCGCCCCGGCCTCGACGCCATCGGTAACAAGGAGGATCGTTCCGGCAGCGCCGTCCCGCTGCAGCAGCCCGTCGGCAAGTTTCAGGGCCGCGGGCGTATCCCTGCCGGGCTTTGGCATGATGCCTGTCGCGAGGGCATCGGTATAGGTCTGGATGAGATCGATGTCGTCGGTCAAGGGCACCACGAGATGCGCCGTCCCCGCGTAGGCGACGACGGCAGTTCGTGCGCCATTCCGGCCGGCCAGAATATCGTGGATCTTCAGCTTGACCCGTTCAAGTCTGCTGGGGGAGATGTCGATGGCGTCCATCGTCGGCGACAGGTCGATGGCAATGACCAGGGAAGCCGTGTCGGCGACGAAGGGAGGGGCTTCGCGTTTCCAGGTCGGTCCGGCAGCGCCAAGCACCGCTATCGAAATCACGCCGGCCAACATCCATGCTGGCAGATACCGACGTCGGCCGTCGGGCTCGATCACGAGGCTGTCGAGCAGATGCGGCGCGATCATGCCCTTCCAGCGATTGCGAATATCGCCTGAGCGGGAAGCCATCCAGACGATTGCCGGTGGCGCCAGAAGAGCGAGCAGCCACAGGGGGCGCAGGAAATGAAAGTCGGAGATCATGCCGGCAACCTCCTGCGAACAAGGCTAAACAATCCGGTTAGGCCATACCAGGCGAGCATCGTGACGATCGCGCCGCCCAGGGGCCAAAAGAACAACTCGGTTCGGGGACGCCAGGAAAGCTGCATTTGGTCCTCAGGCGTGATCCGGTCGAGCTCGTCGTAAATCTCTTGAAGCTGGCTTTCATCGCCCCCAAAGAAGTAACGGCCTCCCGTATCAGTGGCGATCTTCTCGAGCGACGCGGTGTCGAGTTTGTCCTCTCCCGTCGCCGCAGGATCGCCAATGCCGACCGTGTGGATGACAATCCCCTTGCTCTTGGCGATGCCGGCAGCTTTCAGAGGCGGCATTTTGCTGGCTGTATCATTCCCGTCCGTCAGCAGTATCAGGACTTTTTGCGGCACCGTTGTCTTCTCAAACATTCGGATGGCGAGCCCAAGCGAATCCCCCATAGCCGTGCGCGGACCAGCAATGCCGGGCAGAAGGCTCTCCACCATGCTCTGGACAAGGGCATGGTCCATCGTGAAGGGAGCGAGAGGATACGGCGCGTCTCCGAATGCGATCAGCCCGAGGCGATCCCCCGGTCGCTTGGAGACGAAATCGGCAACGACGTTTCGAACCGCGTCAACGCGCGCCTTTGACGTACCGTCGGGCGCGGCGAAGTCCCGCGTATCCATCGATTGCGACAGATCGAGCGCGAGCAGGATGTCTCGCTGCGGTTCGTTCTTCACGACCGGTGGCTCGACATATTGCGGCCGGGCAAGAGCTAGAACGATGAGGCACCAGGCGATCAGATCGACCGCGGCCTGCATCCAGGACCTCTTCGGCACAACGGAACCCTCGGTGGGCTCCACGCCGGCAGCGCGTGCGACTTCGTTGAAAAACGGGAGGCGGATCGAAGCGGAAGTTTCACGATGCGCGGGCAACAACCACCACACGATCAGGGGAGCCGGCAAGATCAAGAGCAGCCAGGGGAAATCAAGCTGGTACATGGTGCCCCTCGATCCAGCGCCGAGCGTCACGAACAAGTTCGTCTGCAGCCTCGGTGGAAACCACCGTACCTGCCCGGTACTCGAGATCGTCAAAGAACCGCTGAAATGCCTCGTGGTTCCTTATATCGCCATGCGCGACAAGAAACGCTGCCCACGCCGGTCCGGAGGTCGCGGCAACGTCCTCACGCGGCCAAGCCGCCAAAGCTGTACGCTTGAGCAATTCACCAAGGTCGCGGAGCGCCCGCGCGCGTTTGTCAGCGTCACGAACCGCGACCTCTATTGCCTCAAGGTGCTTCAAGGCTTCTCGGCGGTAGGCGTTTTTCCGCCACCGACGATAGGCGAGCGCGCACCAGAACAAGATTGCCAAGAGCAGGACCAACGCGACAATCAGCCAGCCCCAGGTTTGAGGCATCCAGGAAACCGGCGCGAGGACCACGATGTCCTTCAGCGAACGAACCGCCATTTCGGTGATGGGGTCGAGTTTGGGTTCGGAGTCCATCAGCGCCTCCGCTGACGCCAGGCGGACTGCTCAAGCAGGCTTCTGAGCTGGGGAGCGACTTCTTCTGCGGTGGAAATCGGAAGCATCGGAAGGCCGAGTTGCCGCTGCCATTCCCGCAGTTCGCGACCGCGATCTCGCGCGAAGGTGTCGATGGATTGGCGCACGCCTGCTTGTCTGAACGAGAGCTCCGCTTGCAGCGCACCGCCGCTCACCACGATATCTCCGGTCGTCGGCAATTCCAGCATGAACGGATCGTAGATCAGCAGGCAGATGACATCGTTGCGGCTGGAAAGCTCAAGAAGGAGCTGCCGCGTTGTGTCCCCATGGCCATCGTAGTCGCTGACCACCACCAGGAGAAAGTCGTGATGGGCAACGCCCGCGACTTTCCGAAGCACGTTGTCCAATGCCTCGGGCGATGGCGTCCCCGTATAGGTGGACTTCAACGTGCTGTTCTTTTCGGCGATCCTGTCCGCCAGCGCAATCACTGCATTCCGGCTGCGATGCGGCTTGACCTCGCTGATGTCGTCATCATTGAACACGAAGCCGCCGACGCGGTCACCAGACCCCAGTATGCGCCAGGCCGCGAGCATCGCCGCTTGCGCGGCGGCTACCGATTTGATCGCGAAGCGGCTGCCAAAGAACATGTTGATGCGCTGGTCTACGACAACAATTGCAGGACGTTCCTTTTCCTCGCCGTAGACCCTGACGACGGGCTTCCTCGTTCGGGCGGTGACGCGCCAATCGATCGCGCGGACGTCGTCGCCCGGGAGATACTCTCGCAGCTCTTCGAAAATCAAACCCCGGCCACGCACAGAGGACTGCATGCGCCCCGCCAGCTGCTGATGACTACGCGCCTGCTCTATGAAGGTCAGATCGCGCGCACGTCCCTCCAGGGCAACAAGTTGCTGGGTCGTGACATGTGTGCCGTCGCCGATGCTTGGTGTTGTCTGGGGCTTCATGAAACTGCCACCAATTCGGTGATTCGATTGATCACCTCATCCGCGCTCGTATTAGAGGCATGCGCCTCATAGGACAGAATAAGGCGATGGCGCAGGACGTCGTTGACGACCGCTTTGACGTCGTCAGGCGTCACATAGTCGCGTCCCTTGAGCCAGGCATGGGATCGTGAAACCTTATCGAGGCTGATGACGCCGCGCGGGCTCGCCCCGACATGCAATAGCTTGGCGAGGTCCTTGTCGTAGCGATCCGGGTACCTCGTCGCAATCACCAGAGCGACGATGTATTTTTCCACCGGCTCTGAAACCGCTGTGGCACCGATTTCCTTCCGCGCGTCGAATATCGCCTGGGGATCGAGCCTCGGTGCATCGGCGTGCTTGTTTTTGCTCTGCCCCGCATTCTCCTCGTCGCGATTGAGACGCATGATTGCGGCCTCGGACGTTTCGTCGGGGTAGCCGACTTCGACATGCATCAGGAAGCGGTCAAGCTGCGCTTCCGGCAAAGGATACGTGCCTTCCTGCTCAATAGGGTTCTGCGTCGCCATCACCATGAAGAGGTCGGGCAGCGGATAGCTTGTGCCACCGACGGTTACCTGCCGCTCCTCCATCGCTTCCAAAAGCGCGGATTGGACCTTGGCAGGCGCGCGGTTTATCTCATCGGCGAGGATGAGGTTTGCGAAGATCGGCCCCTGCTGAAATTTGAACTCGCCCTTTCCACCTTCGGAAAAATACACCTCCGAACCCGTGATGTCGGCGGGAAGCAGATCCGGCGTGAACTGCACTCGTGACAGCTCTGAATCGAGGTTCTTCGCGAGGCTCTTGATCGCCCGTGTCTTCGCAAGCCCCGGAAGACCTTCGACAAGCAGGTGCCCGTTTGCAAGGAGACCGATGATCAGCCGCTCGACCATTGTGTTTTGACCAATGATGGATTGGCTGACCCGTTTGCCAAGCTCGAAAATATCGTCACGCGCCGTCATTCAGACTTCCTCCGATATCCGGCGGCAGGGAGCTGATCTCAGCCCATCACCGTCCGTATCGAGTTTTGCCTTCAATTCGTCGCGACTGAAGTACGCAACGGTAAATCCACCAGAACTGCGCGTAACATTCTGCCTTTCTGCAGGTGGATCGGTCGCCGGCTGCGGACATGGCAATATCCCATCCTTCGCAGAGCGGCGAGTTTTATGAAATGATCCGAGTCCGGCCGAACCCGTTCCGCCGGCAATGGGCCGATCACTGGAACTGGTGATCGGCGGGAACCATTTGTGTCTCGATGGCCAACGTCACCTCGTCGCTCAGCTCCGGAATGGCGAAGTCCAGTCCCCAATCGCTGCGCCGAATACTGCCGGTCGCAGAGAATCCGACCTTTGGAATTCCCATCATAGGATGCTTCGCCATCGAGCCGTTGAAGATGAGGTCGAGGGTTGCCGGGTGCGTTTGGCCGCGAAAGGTCAGAAGCCCTTCGACGGTGCCAGACCTGTCGCCCGTCACGCGGATCGCCCTTGAGACGAAAGTGATCGGCTTGCCAGCGAGGAACATTTCGTCACCACCGATCTTCGCGTCGAAGTCGACCTGTTCGGGCCAGGGGTAGTCGGTGCGAACCGAAAGCGGGTCGATCGTGACCGAAAGCGCGGATCTCTCCGGCTTCTCCGGGTTCCATTCAAGCCGCGCGTCGACCTTTGTGAAGCGCGCGGTGTAGTGCGACAGGCCAAAATGGCTGAACGACCAGTTAAGGCTCGAATGCGACGGGTCGGTCTTGTAGGCTCCCGCGGGAGCCGGCTCACCGGAGTCCGCGGCAACGGCAAATGCCGTGTTCAGGGCGAGACCGATACAGAATGCGGCTATGCGAAGCATGGATATTTCCTTGAGTTCCATATTGTAAAAAGGGGCGGCTTTTTCAGGCCGCCTTGTTGTGACCAATCGCCTGAATCTTTTCCCAGACCCGTCCGAGTTGGGGAACGTCGAGGTTGAAAAAGGTTTCGAAAGTGTCCGCGAGATGGTCCGCGCTTGTAATGCGCAGCTCGCGAACGCTGTTGGGCGTTACGCTGCGCAAGCGATCGTTCTGCAGGGCGACATAGCCGTCCGTGGTATGCCGCAGAACGGCAAGCGCGTTTGTGAACGGCGACCCCGGATCCCGCATCAACCAGGCATGTGTGGCAGCCATGGCGGCCTCGTCGCTGTGATCGGCACGGAAATCGAAGCTGCGCGCGATACCATGTACGTGATTGTTGAAGCGCAGCCAGCCGTCATCCGTCGGCATGATAGAAAAATCGAAACCGCGCTGGCTGATCGGTCCGACAGCAAGTGGAACGGGTTCGACGATAGCGTCGGCCACGCCCACCTCGGCGAGATAGGGACGCTCGAGGTCGACGCGCAGCGTCAGGTGGTTGCCGATCGCGATGTCGCCCAGCTTTTCACGGTCGACGCCGCCGCAGAGGCGAGCCACCCGGAAACCGAGTGCATCGAGAGCTGCACCGAAGAGGCCATTCATCTCGTAGCACCAGCCACCGCGCCTTCCCTCCACCATCTTGGCAAAGGCGAATGTCGGGGTGATCGAGGACGGCCACTCCATGAAGGCATCCAGCGCCTCCCATGTGAATGTCATGAGATGGGCGCGATGCAGTCTCGACAGGCTCTGAAGGTCGAGAGAGATGGGCCGCTCGATCCCGATCCTTGCGAGATAGGTCTCCAGCTGATTGGCTGTCAGGGTCATTTCGTTTTCGTTTGAAGGCGCGTGCGTCATCCTTCGGTCTCCTTTCGATGGACCGTTATTGAATTCTCGATGCTGTATTTCAGGGTGGCTTGTCGCCGGTTCAGGCGACCTTGCGACCTTCGTCAGGCAGGAAGGTCAGGCCGAAATCCATCGCGACGGAGGCAATTTGCTCAGGCGTTTCTGGCTTGCAGAGCTCGATGATCGGAAAGAAATTCTCGAACCCGCCCGGAGTCACGACGACCATAAGATGGCCTTCCTTCTCGCCGACATTCCGGAAGCGATGCGGGACGCCGCGCGGCAGCGCGATGCAGCCACCCTCCGTTAGTTCGACATACTCGCCGGCACACCAGAAACCGAAGCGTCCGGACAGGACACGGAAGAACTCATCCTCGCGCTCGTGCATATGAAGCGGTGGACCTTCTCCCGGCGGCACGATGGCCTCAAACATGCCGAACGTACCGCCGGTATTGGCCGCCATCATGCGTATGACATGTTTGCCGAACGCCATTGCTGGCGTTCCATGGTCTGGCGGTGATACCGCCGCACGGGTAAACTTCTCCATCATTCTCTCCAGGCTTCGACCATTTGGTTTGCGATGATTTCGTGCTTTCGGATGGATGCTAATGTCGTGCCTGCCCGACCTGCGGGCATGGTCTCGGCGTTCCAATCCGTGCGGCGTTTCTATAGCGCGCCGGAAAAACGCGCGTTCCTAAAAGAATGTGCAAACCGTGCCGAATATCCTAAAAGGATGCTAAAGAGGGTTAGGACACGCAGTGGGGGCGGCGGTGCAGGTCGACGACAAGCTTCTCGATTTCTTCAAGCGACCGTTGATGTGCATCATCGCTGCCGCTGACGAAACGGGGCGCCCATCCGCCGGACGCGGCGTCGGATTCCACGTGCTCGACCGGGAAACGATCGACGTCATCTTCTCCTCTTGGCAGTGGCCGCGGCTTGAAGTCTCCATCCGGCAAACGGGCCGGATTGCCGCTACGTTCGTCAGTCCGTCGGACTATGTGAGCTTTCAGCTCAAGGGATCGGCCTCGATGCGGGACACCGAGGCACACGATCTCGATTATGCCGACCGCTTCATTGCAGCGGCCACGGGCGAACTGGAGTCCCTGGGAGTGCCGGGGCGCCTCATCACGCCATGGCTTACCGCCCGCGAGGCCAAGGTCGTTCGGCTTTCCGTCAGTGAAATCTATATCCAGACGCCCGGCCCGCTTGCCGGCATGCTGGCTGGCGCGGGGTCCCGATGAGCTTGCGTCTCAGCGACCTGTCAGCCTGCTTCGAAGGCGTCATCCCCTCGATCATCGCCACAGCCTCTGCCGACGGTACGCCGAATATCTCCTATCTGTCTCATGTCGTGCGGGTCGACGAAGACCATGTCGCCCTCTCCAATCAGTTCTTTGCCAAGACGGCGGCGAACGTGCGCGCCAATCCCCAGGTCGCGCTGATCCTGGTCGATGGCTTCACGGGCGACCAATTTTTGCTCGACATCGGATTCGTGCGCTCCGTCGATGCCGGCCAGCTGTTCGACAAGATCGCACTCCAGCTCAAGGCGAGCAGCGCGCAGGTCGGCATGTCGGAGGTGATGCGGCTGCGGAGCGCGGATATCTTCCGTGTACGCCGCATCGAGAAGGTCCCCTCTCCGGTGGAAACCGCGCATGCCCCTACAGGCCGTCATCCCGTCAGCCTTACAGCTCTCTCGGATGCGATCCGGGCGATCGAACGGCAGGGAGAGGCGGACGAGATCATCGACAGCCTGCTCGCCGGCATTCAGCGCGTTCTTGGATATCGAAACGCGGTCGTGCTCATCCATGATAGCCATCGCGGCTGCCTGATCACGACCGGCAGCCTCGGCTACGACCGCTCGGGACTGGGATCCGAAATCGCCGGGAGCGAGGGGCTGATCGGCGCGGCGGCAACGAGTGGACAAACGATCAAGGTCAGCGACATGAGCCGCGTGCGCCGGTTCGGCGAAGCGATCGGCATGGAGGCGGAGACATCGGAAAACGCCACGCGTATCGTCGCCTTTCCGCAATTGCCCATGGTGATGAGCCAGATCGCCGTTCCCATGGCGGTTCGAGGCGCCGTGACCGGAGTTCTTTTCGTCGAAAGCGCGGAACGGCTGGCCTTTCGCGAGGAAGATGAGGCCGCGCTTGAAATTCTGGCGGGACAGGCCGCCAGCGCCTTGAGGGCGAGCGAACGGGAGGCGGCGTCGGCCGAGCCGACGCAGGGTGCACCCGCGCTTGCGTCCGAACCTGCGGCCAGCGGCCGGGATATCCGTGTTGTCCATCATCGCGTGGACGACAGCGTGTTCGTCGACGGTACCTATATCGTAAAGGGCATTGCCGGTACGCTGCTTCGCCTGATGCTCGAATGGCACCTGAACGACGGCCGCAACGAGTTCACCAACAGGGAGATGCGGCTGGCCGTTGGCGGCCGGATGCCGGAGATCAAGGACAATCTCGAAACCCGGTTGTTGCTACTGCGCCGGCGGCTCGAAGAGAAGCAGGCCCCAATCCGGATTATCAGGGTCGGAAGGGGCCGCGTTCGCCTGGAGGCGGAAGGAGCGCTTAAGTTCGACGGCGCTTGAAACGCGGTGCAGACAACCAGGCGCGGCCTATCGAGCGAATTTGCGGGCAGCCGCCACGCAGGCAATCACGGCTGCGGTTACCGCAAACATCGTCCAGGTCACCGTTTCATGCAGCAGCGTTGCGGCAAGCGTCAGGCCGAGGAAGGGCTGAAGCAATTGCAGTTGCCCGACGCTGGCGATGCCGCCCTGAGCCAGGCCCCGATACCAGAAAACAAAGCCGATCAGCATGCTGAAAAGCGAGACATAGACGAGGCCAGCCAATGCGGGGGCATCGATGCCCGAGAAGCTTCTCGGCATGAACCAGATCGACGCCAAGATCATCAGCGGAAGCGACAGAACGAGCGCCCAGGAAATGACCTGCCATCCCCCGAGTTTTCGCGAAAGCTTCGCCCCTTCGGCGTAACCAAGCCCGCAGACGACGATCGCCGCCATCATCAGGGCATCCCCGAGCGGCGCGGCACTGAGCCCCTGCGCGACGGCGAAACCGCAGACCAACGCACTTCCCATCACCGCGAAGAGCCAGAACGCCAACTTCGGACGTTCCCCACCACGGATGACGCCAAAGATGGCGGTGGCCAACGGCAGCAGTCCGATAAAGACCACCGAATGCGCCGAGGTAACATGCTGCAGGGCAAGCGCAGTCAACAATGGAAAGCCGACCACCACGCCTGCGGCAACCACCACCAGCGATATCAGATCATCTCTCGCCGGACGCTTTTCTTTGAGCAGCAGCAACAGCAAGAGCGCCAGTGCGCCCGCGATTCCCGCCCGCGCCACCGTCAGAAACACCGGATCAAACTGCATGACCGCCACACGCGTGGCCGGCAGCGAGCCGCTGAAAATCACTACGCCAATAAGGCCGTTAAGCCATCCAGATGCCGTGCGGTCCATGTACACTGCCTTTCTCACATACCGTTCTTATCGGCCCGAAGCCATGGCAGCGCCAGCGACAATCTGGTACAGTTCAAGAAAACTGTTATGCCTGAGGTGGCAGTACAGATGGATGCAAATACGGAACACAACATCAGCCGGGTGGCGATGGTCATGGCCACGATCCGGCAACGGATCGCCGGCCGCAACCTTACGCCAGGCGCGAAATTGCCATCCGTTCGGGCAATGGCCGCGGCGTCCGGCGTGTCCACGTCAACGGTCGTCGACGCCTATGAGCGCCTAGTTGCCGAAGGCGTGATCCTGTCGCGACCGGGTTCCGGCTTCTACGTCGCAAACCAGGCCGCTCCATTTTCCCTCGCCGACATCGGCCCCAAGCTGGACCGGGCCGTCGATCCTTTCTGGGTTTCCCGACAGTCGCTCGAAGCCGATGACGGAGATCTGAAGCCAGGCTGCGGCTGGCTGCCACCGTCCTGGCTTCCGGAAGACGGCATTCGACGGGCCTTGCGAACGCTTTCGCGCGCCGACAACTCGGCGTTCGCCGACTACGGTTCGCCTCTCGGATTACCGCCCTTACGCCAGCATGTCGCGCGACGCATGGCGGAGCGAGGCGTGGAGGCCTCCCCGGATCAGATCATGCTGACGGAATCGGGCACACAGGCGATCGATCTTCTCTGCCGTTTCCTTCTCGAACCTGATGACGTCGTGCTGGTGGATGATCCCTGCTACTTCAACTTCCAGGCGCTGCTGCGAGCCCATCGTGCCAGGATCGTCAGCGTTCCCTATACGCCCTCAGGTCCGAACATCGAACTGTTCGCCCAGGTCGTTGCTGAACATCGACCGCGCCTCTACATCACCAACTCGGCCATCCACAACCCGACAGGCGCGACGCTTTCTCCTGTCGTGGCCCACAGGGTCTTGAAGATCGCCGACCAATTCGATCTCACCATCGTCGAGGACGATATTTTCGCCGATTTCGAGCACACGCCGGCGCCCCGTCTTGCGGCGTTCGATGGCTTGGACAGGGTCATCCATATCGGAAGCTTCTCCAAAACCCTGTCGGCCGCGGCCCGCTGCGGTTTTATCGCCGCAAAGCCGGAATGGGTCGATGCGCTGATCGATCTCAAGATCGCCACCACATTCGGTGGCGGGCGGCTTTCGTCCGAGCTTGTTTATAAGGTCCTCAGTGATGGCAGCTACCGCAAGCATGTCGAGGCTCTGCGCAGCCGGCTCTCGGAGGCGATGTTTAACGTCTCGACCAAGCTGAAGAACCTCGGCATCGTTCCCTGGCTGGAACCCTCGGCAGGCATGTTTCTTTGGTGCCGGTTGCCCGGAGATGCCAACGCGGCCGATGTTGCACGCGCTGCCCTGGAACGGAAAATTGTCCTGGCGCCGGGAAACGCATTCAGCCTTTCACAATCGGCCCAGAACTTTATGCGCTTCAATGTTTCTCAAACGCTGGATGTCAGCGTCTTCGACGTGCTGCGCGACACATTGAGGGGCTGAGAGGAAGGCAGCCGGTTTGCGATCATCGCTCGAACATGTCCTGCCATTGCCGCTCACCGATCATGCAGTCGGTCGCGGGCTGGCCGGCAATTCGCTGTGTCGCCGGCGGTGGAGACAGGCCACTAACCTCAAGCACAAGTTTCCGACGCACCGCGACTGCGAAATCCTCGATCTTGTAGACTGGGAGGACGAAGGAACCGGGGCCGCCGATCACGCAGTCCGCATAGTACTTGTCGAGACCACCTGGCGCGCCGGAGGGGCGCAGCATGAGCGCAAGTCCGTTGATGACCATGCCCGTCTCCACTGCCTTGTCGCGGGTTGGCGCAACCGGATTGCCGGAATTGTTCGTACCGTCTCCCGAGACGTCGATCACCTGACGCACGCCGGTGTAGGGGCTGGAAACGATCATCGCGGCCCCTTGCGCAATCGCGGTAGAGATCGACGTGCGGCGCTGCGTTGCGATCGGCCGCTGCTCGAGCTTGTTGGCAAAGTCGATCGCGTCCTGTTCCGTCGCGATCACATGCCAGTCGATGACGGAATCCGGCACCACATAGCCCGCCCATTCGAAGTAACTGATCGCAATGCGTCCTGTGAGCCCCCCCGTCACCGCATCGATGAATTCCCTGTGCTTGAGAGCCTCGACATAGCCCTCGCGCTGGATGCGAGCCTCTTCCTGATCCATGGATCGAGAGGTATCGACCGCGAGGACGAGTTTCACATCAACCTCTCCTCCCCCAGGTTCCGCCACCACGGGGGTCGCACCGGAGAGGCTGATCAGCATCGCGAGCGTCGCAAACATGGCACTCCAATCCCCTTATCCAAGCACTCAAAAATGTAGCACAGCTTGACATGCAGGCGACGTTGCCTTGTATCCCCTGGGTCAAATTTCAGTGATGGGCCGGCGCGATGCCTAATGTGCCCGGCAGGGCAGCCTGGATCCCCCCTTGATTTGAGTTGCGCGCAATCTCATCTGAATAGACACTATTTCAACCTGTCGAACCGACAGCCCCTCGCCTTTGCAGCCGCTGCCGTTCCTCAATGCGACGCTTGTGCGTCGGAGGAGTTTTCATGGGATTCCTGGATCGTGACATCCAACCGTCTCAGGACGCTAGCCTGTTGGATGCCTATTCTCATTCTGTATCGAACGCGGTCGACCTCGTCGGCCCCGCCGTCAATCGCATCGAAAGGGTGGGCGGCCGCGCAGGACACGGCTCCGGGTTCGCGATCTCGCCTGATGGTCTCGTCGTGACGAACAACCATGTCGTCGACGACGCCAAGACCGTTCGCATCAAAACGCCAGATGGCGCCATGATCGAGGGAAAGGTGCTGGGCCGGGATGCGGACAGTGACCTCGCTCTCATTCGGGCAAATGACTGGCCGGGCGCCTGGGCCAAGCTTGGGGATTCCAAGACCTTGAAGCGCGGCCACATCGCAATCGCGATTGGCAATCCACTCGGTTTCGAGTGGACCGTGACGGCAGGTATCGTATCGGCGCTTGGCCGATCGATGCGCGCTGCCAGCGGACGCTTGATGGATGATATCATCCAGACCGATGCGGCGCTCAATCCGGGAAATTCCGGCGGCCCGCTTGTGTCGTCTGCGGGCGAGGTCATTGGCGTCAACACTGCCGTGATCCAAGGCGCGCAGAGCATCGCTTTCTCTGTCGCGTCCAACACCGCCAAGCATGTTGTGTCGGAACTCCTGCGGTTCGGCCACGTGAGGCGCGCCTATATCGGCATCGCGGCCGACACCGTGGAACTACATCGCCGCGTGGCCCTGGAAGCCGGGCTTGTCCAGACAACGGCGGTGCGCCTGCGCCGGGTCGAGACTGACAGTCCCGCAGCGCGAGCCGGACTTCGAGAAGGTGACTATCTGCTTGCAATCGATGGCCACCCGACCTCGGGTATCGACGATGTGGTCAGGCTCATGGATGGCGACAGGATCGATGTGGACGTCGAGGTGCTGATCTTCTCAGTGGCGGGTCGGATCGAACGCCATACAGTCCGTCCGACGCATCGACCGAAGTCGGCGTAGCCGACTGGCCGTAGCCCTCGACCTCGCCCAATCTTACACGCGGTCTCAAGCAGTGAAGGAACGACCGAGCGCCCGCGACTGTTTCCTCATTGAAAGGAGACGTCATGAGCGAAGAATTACGAGAGATTTCGTATTCACCGGCCATGCTGCAGAAACAATATTGCCTCGACAAGGGCGAAGCGCGACGGCTGCTAACCAGTTTCGGCAACTCCCGGCATGAAATGGATAGACTGCTGGCGGCACGAGGCAGGACAACATTGCATCGAAGGCGCGAAGTTCATACGCCTCTGTCAAAAGTTCCCTTCGGCATCGGATAAGCCACCGGTCGTGACATCGTGCCAAATCGCGGTTTATCAGAAACCGGACGGCTCGGTCGAGAGGCCCTTCGAGGGTTGGCCTCGAAAGGTCATTTGTCAGCCTTGAGCTTTTGCTTTCCGGTAATGGCCTCCGCGCTGAAGGATAGCACGGCCACCGTAATCTCGGCAGCCGCCAGCGTCGCGATCACAGCGGGACGCTTGTCCTTTACGGCGGTCCCGCCGATCGGGCAGACGAGGCGATCAAGGAGCGCTGGGCTGCCCACTTCACGTGACAGCCAATTCTTGAAGGTTGCACGCTTCGTCTTCGAGCCGATCATCCCGACATAGGCGGCATCGTCCCGACGCAGAGCTTCCGTGGCAATCAAAAAGTCGAGCGCGTGATCGTGGGTGAGGATGACAAAAGCGCTTCCCGCCGGTGCATTGCGCACGATCGCCTCGGGCATCGCAGTTAGGCACGTTTCGATCCCCGAAGCACGCGAGGCGGCAAGCTCGTCTTCACGGGTATCGACCAATACCGTGTGCAGTGGCGCCAGTGACAGTGCCAGGGCCAATGCGTCGCCGACGTGACCGGCCCCAAAGACATAGACATGGGGCCGTTGGGCAACCTCGGCGTCGGCCCGAGCAATCAACTCATCGGCCAGTTCGCGCGTGACCGCGGTGAAGGAAAGGCCAACGCGACCGCCGCAGCATTGACCGATCTCCGGCCCGAGAGGAATGCTCATCGTCGCGACCGACTGGGACTGACGGAGCGCCCGTCGTGCCTGGTCTATCGCCATATATTCCAGTTGCCCGCCCCCGATCGTTGAAAAGGAGCGGCTCTTGGACACAAGCATCCAGGCATCGGTATCGCGCGGCGTCGAGCCCACTGCTCCCGTCACTTCGACGAGTACGCAATCCGGCTCGTCGCGCAAAAAGCCCCGCAAATCCTCGCGAGCGGCAGGCATACCGATCAACCTTTCCTTTCAAGAGCACGCATGCTCGACGGCCATCAACACACGTTCCGGCGTGGCCGGTGCGCCGATGCAGGGAGGAGCATGATAGTCCGCAATGCTCGCCGCCGCCATATCGCAGGCTCAGCTTCCGAAGAAAGCGAAACGGATGATAAAGAGAGCCGCGACGATGTGCGTGGCCGGATGGATGACCCTCCACTTTCCGGTACATAGCTTCATAATGACGTAGCTGATGAAGCCAAAGGCAAGACCACTGGCAATGGAGTAAGTGAACGGCATCGCCAACGCGGTCAGGGCCGCCGGGACAGCTTCCGTCAGATCGTCCCACTCGAATTCCGCCAATTCGCGCATCATGAGACCCGCGACGTAGAGAAGCGCCGGTGCCGTTGCGTAAGTCGGCACGGAAGCGGCAAGCGGCGAGATGAAAAGCGATGCCACGAACAACACCGAAACCACCAACGCGGTCAGTCCGGTGCGACCGCCGGCCTGAACGCCCGAGGCGCTCTCTACATAGGCTGTCGTGCTGCTCGTTCCCATCAGCGAGCCTGCCACGATCGCCGTGCTGTCAGCGAGCAAGGCATGGCCGAGACGGTTCGGCTTGCCTTCTTGGATGAGGTTGGCGCGCTTGGCGACACCAATCAAGGTTCCGGTCGCATCAAACACCTCGACGAGAACGAAGACGAGGATGACATGGATCAAGCCGGCATGCAGCGCGCCGACGATGTCGAGCTGGAGAAAGGTCGGGGCCATGCTCGGCGGCGCGGAGACTATCCCCTGGAACGTGCTCACTCCGAAGATCCAAGACAGCACGGTGACAGCGAGAATGCCGATCAGGATTGCGCCACGCACGCGCAGTGCATCGAGCACTGCGATCACGAAGAACCCGAAAATGGCAAGCAGCGGTCCCGCCTGCTTGAGATCGCCGAGCCCGACCAGGGTCGCCGGGTTGGCGACGACGATCCCGGCATTCTTGAGCGCAATGATCCCAAGGAAGAGACCGATGCCGGCCGCGATCGCGCTGCGCAGCGAATGCGGAATGCCTTCGATCAGCCAGCTACGGATTCCCGTCACCGTGAGGAAGACGAAAATCACGCCGGAGATGAAGACCGCCCCAAGCGCCTGTTGCCAGGTAAAACCGAGAGCCGCAACGACGGTGAAGGCAAAGAAGGCGTTGAGACCCATTCCCGGCGCCATGCCGATCGGCCAGTTCGCGACAAAGGCCATGATCGCCGTGCCAAGCGCGGCGGCGACACAGGTTGCGACGAAAACCGCATCGCGATTCATGCCTGTCGTCGACAGGATGTCGGGGTTCACGAAGATGATGTACGACATCGTGAGAAATGTCGTCAGGCCGGCCACCAGTTCGGTCCGGACCGTCGTGTTGTGCTCACCTAGCTTGAAGAGCCGTTCAAACATGTTCCCTCCCTGGCGGCGCCCCTCGTACTCGGCACGGCAATGGTGCGCCGTTTAAAATACTATCGTCAGCCGGGTATTTCCATGCGGCGAGTGACAGACTTTCAAAAATTTCAGGAACTAGATCCGGAAGACGTGACGCATAGTCCGCGAACTGCGCCCGCCCTGCACGGCCGCGCCACTGCCCTCGCGCCGGAACGCGTCGGGGCTCTTCGACATCCATTTGCGGAAGGCGCGGAAGAAGGCGCTGGGCTCTGAATAACCAAGCTGGGCGGCGATGTCGCCTGTTGTCTTCGACGTATTGAGCAGCAGATCGACCGCAAGATCGCGGCGGATGTCATCCTTGATGCTGGCGTAACTCTGGCCCTCGTCACGCAGGCGGTGACGCAAGGTCGAGGGCGGCATCCGCATTTCAACAGCGAGCTCCGAGAAGGTCTTCCATGCAGCCGGAGGCACTTTGTCCAGGCGCCGCCTGACGCTGGAGGCGAGCCCCGCATCGTAGCGATAGCGCACGAGGATATTGGCCGGTGCGCCCCGCAAAAACTGCTTCAGCGCCTGTTCCGTGCGCGTGACCGGCAAATCCAGCATCGCGCTGTCGAAACCGAGGCGGCTGGTAGGTTGTCCAAACCTGACGGGCGCGCCGAAGAAGAGCCGGTAGTCAGCCCCCTGCGTCGGTTCGGCGCAACGGAAATCGACAAGCCGGATCGGAATGCGTCGACCAACCAGCCAGCAGGTTATTCCATGGATAAGGATCCAGTAGGTGCGATAGGCGAAGGCCGATCGTGCTTCACCGGCATCCGTTAACTCGATCTGGGCAAGCCCGTCCCTGACAACAAGCTTGCCACGCGGATCGTCCAGCACCACGTCGAGGAAACGCAGCGCCCGGCGCAGGGCATGGCCGAGTGTTGGCGCATGCAGTACACAATGGCAAAGCAGCGTAAAACTGCCGCTGCGCATCGGACGCCCGCCCATTCCGAAAAACTCGTCATCGAGCTCTTTGGCAATTGCAAGCCAGAGCGCGCCATAGCTCTCCGCGGATACCGGCTCTTCGACAACCGCGGATAGTCCGAGCGACGCAAGAATTGGCGCCGTCGGCCGTCCCGTCCGACGCAAGCTGTCAAGCGCCTCCTCGACGAAGCCGCGCGCGATCATGCGTCTCTCAATGTCAGCCACCAGCTCCTCCACCTATGGCAAAACTGTCCGAAACAATGCAGCATTTTAGTCATCGCTTGCAATATGGCGACGGAATAGAATCCGTCAGCTTGGGCTGGGCCGGGGAGGTTGGCACGGTTCGGGAAGACGATCGCAAGGTGATGGGAGCAAACCGATGCTGATCCGTGAAGGAAGCTTTATCGTTACCGGCGGTGGTTCTGGCCTAGGCGCCGCAACGGCGCGCATGCTGGCCGAGAACGGCGCGCGTGTCACGATCGCCGACCTCAACGAGACAGCCGGCGAGGCGATCTCCGCGGAACTCGGCGTGAACGCAAAATACGTGAAGGCCGATGTGACGAGCGCCGAGGATGGTGCAGCCGTCGTAGCCGCCGCGATGGAC
>UBOA01000031.1:0-18020 GCA_900466985.1 Hyphomicrobiales bacterium | reverse complement strand
AACTTACTCTTTGCCATTTGGGCTCTCCACTCTTTTAAGGTCCCGTGAGGGATCTAATTCTTGTTATCGGTCAATTGGTATTCCGGTCACTTCTGACCGGAATACTTTGCCTGTATTTCGGTCGCGACGTTCGACGGAACCGGCGCGTAGTGATCGAAGGTCATCGTGTACTGAGCACGGCCCTGCGACATGGAACGCAGGTTATCGACGTACTTGAACATGTTCGCCAGCGGAACGTTGGCGGCGATAACCACGGCGATACCACGGCTTTCCTGGCCCTGGATCTGACCACGGCGGGAGTTCAGGTCACCGATAACGTCACCGACGTAATCTTCCGGCGTGACGACTTCGACCTTCATCATCGGCTCGAGGAGCTGAGCGCCGGCCTTTTTGGCTGCTTCACGGAAGCAAGCACGCGAGGCGATTTCGAACGCCAGAACCGACGAGTCGACGTCGTGGAAGGCACCGTCGATGAGCGTCGCCTTGACGCCGAGCATCGGGAAGCCAGCCAGCGGACCGGAAGACAGAACGCTTTCGATACCCTTCTGAACGCCCGGGATGTATTCCTTCGGAACTGCACCACCGACGATCTTGGACTCGAACTTGAAGTCTTCGCCATCCGGGTTCGGTTCGAAGACGATCTTGACGCGCGCGAACTGGCCGGTACCACCGGACTGCTTCTTGTGCGTGTAATCTTCTTCGTGCTGACGCGTGATGGTCTCGCGGTAGGCAACCTGCGGAGCACCGACGTTTGCTTCAACCTTGAACTCGCGACGCATACGGTCGACGATGATGTCGAGGTGAAGTTCGCCCATGCCGGCGATGATCGTCTGGCCGGATTCCTGGTCGGTCTTGACGCGGAAGGACGGGTCTTCAGCAGCCAGGCGGTTGAGCGCGAGGCCCATCTTTTCCTGGTCGCCCTTGGACTTCGGCTCGATCGCGATCTGGATGACCGGCTCGGGGAATTCCATGCGCTCCAGGATAACAGGCTTCAGCGGATCGCAGAGCGTGTCACCGGTGGTGGTTTCCTTCAGGCCGGCGAGAGCAACGATGTCGCCTGCAAAGGCTTCTTCGATGTCTTCACGCGAGTTCGAGTGCATCTGCAGCATACGGCCGACGCGCTCGCGCTTGTCCTTGACCGTGTTCAAAACCGACGAACCCTTTTCGAGCTTGCCCGAGTAGATGCGTGCGAAGGTCAGCGAACCGACGAACGGGTCGTTCATGATCTTGAACGCGAGCATCGAAAGCGGCTCGGAGTCGTCCGCGTGACGCTCGATTTCGGCTTCCGTCTTGAAGTCGATGCCCTTGATCGCCGGAATATCGAGCGGCGACGGCAGGTAGTCGACAACGGCGTCGAGCAGCGGCTGAACGCCCTTGTTCTTGAAGGCGGTGCCGCAGAACATCGGGTGGAACTTGACGTCGATCGTGCCGCGACGGACGAGCGCGCGGATCTGATCATTGTCGGGCATGGTGCCTTCGAGGTACGCTTCCATCGCGGCTTCGTCGATCTCGACAACGGTCTCGATCAGCTTTTCGCGATATTCTTCAGCCTTGGCCTTCATGTCTTCCGGGATTTCGACGACATCCCACTGGGCGCCGAGCGATTCATCGCGCCAGACGAGAGCGTTCATCTCGATCAGGTCGACAACGCCCTTGAAGTCGCTTTCTGCGCCGATCGGCAGCTGCATGACGACAGCCGTTGCGCCGAGACGGGTCTTGATCATCTCGACGGAGCGGTAGAAGTCTGCGCCGGTCTTGTCCATCTTGTTGCAGAAGATCATGCGCGGAACATTGTACTTCTCAGCCTGGCGCCAGACGGTTTCCGTCTGCGGCTCAACACCGGCGTTGGCGTCGAGAAGAGCAATAGCACCGTCGAGAACGCGCAGCGAACGCTCGACTTCGATGGTGAAGTCGACGTGGCCGGGGGTGTCGATGATGTTGAAGCGGCGCATCTTGCCGTCACGGCCCTTCCAGAAGGTCGTGGTGGCAGCGGAGGTGATCGTGATACCACGCTCCTGCTCCTGCTCCATCCAGTCCATCGTGGCCGCGCCATCGTGCACTTCGCCGATCTTGTGCGACTTGCCGGTGTAGTAAAGGATACGCTCAGTCGTCGTCGTCTTGCCGGCGTCGATGTGCGCCATGATACCGAAATTTCGGTAGTCTTCGATTTTATATTCGCGAGCCATTGTGGACTGCCTTTCGAACCCGTTCGGGATTACCAGCGATAATGCGAGAACGCACGGTTGGCGTCAGCCATCTTGTGCGTGTCTTCGCGCTTCTTGACCGCGGAACCACGGTTGTTGGATGCATCGAGAAGCTCGCCCGACAGTCGGTCGATCATGGTCGTTTCGTTGCGCTTGCGCGCGGCAGCGATCAGCCAGCGGATGGCCAGGGCCTGACGGCGCTCCGGACGAACATCAACCGGAACCTGGTAGGTTGCACCACCAACACGGCGCGAACGGACTTCAACGTGCGGAGCAACGTTGTCCAGAGCCTGATGGAACACGCCGAGCGGCTCCTGCTTGGACTTGCCCTGTACGGAGTCAAATGCGCCGTAGACAATGCTTTCAGCGACGGACTTCTTGCCGTCAAGCATGATTGCATTCATGAACTTGGTAACAACCAGATCGCCGAACTTCGGGTCCGGGTTGATCTCGCGCTTTTCTGCTCTGTGACGTCTGGACATACTTCTCGTCTCTTCAATTGTTGAAGGCGCTCTACCACGCGGAGGACCTCGCGCAGCGCCGGGATTTCAAAACCGAATTACTTCGGACGCTTCGCACCGTACTTCGAACGGCGCTGCTTGCGGTTCTTGACACCCTGGGTATCGAGAACGCCGCGGATGATGTGGTAACGAACACCCGGAAGGTCCTTAACACGGCCGCCGCGGATCATGACGACAGAGTGTTCCTGAAGGTTGTGGCCTTCACCGGGGATGTAACCAATGACTTCGAAGCCGTTGGTCAGACGGATCTTTGCGACCTTACGGAGAGCCGAGTTCGGCTTCTTCGGCGTCGTCGTGTAGACGCGGGTGCAAACGCCGCGCTTCTGCGGGTTCTCCTGCAGGGCAGGAACCTTATTACGCTTTACGTTCGCCTGACGCGGCTTGCGGATAAGCTGGTTTACGGTGGGCATTCAACCATCCCTTACGTTTATATCTCAATCCCTTGCGGGCGTAACTCGCGCCGTCTCCGGCAATATCACACGCTTGTCTCAATGCGCAAAACGTGGCCCGATCCGCTTTCGCAGATGGACCACTGAGAGCAGAGGACGCAAAAGACATGCGTCATGCGTGCAGGCATCATATCTTCAACGTGCGTTTCGAACCTTGTTTGAGGTGATCTCCGGGGCGCGTCGCCCCGAATGGCCATGCCTCACATGGGTCCGGATGGCGCGGGTACTACTGGTTTCCCGTCGTCTCGTCAAGGCCGTTAAGAAATAAACTTCGGCCAAACGCCTTGAAACCCGGCCACTACGCGCTCTTTTGGAGCTTCTAGGCGCATTCGCTGCTGCACAGCAAGATAAACTTGAGCATTGCAGCAAAAAGCGGCTATGGAATCACCGATTGCAGACGCTAAACGCATGAAATCAGATTCAAATCTCGAATCGAAGGACATCCGATGATCACCGCCCCCGACAACGACAACATTTCCGAAGGCCCGATGGTTTTCATCATCATCGGCAAGGGCTATGAGTCCGACAACAGCGAGGGCGTCGATCTCCATATCATGCTCAAGGCCGCCGACGACGACGGCGCCGTGCGCGAGGCTCTCAATGCGCTTGCGGAAGAAGGTTTCATCGAGGCCGACCTCGACCAGATCGGCATGTTGACCGAAGTGCCGTCCGAGGAGCCTCACGCCTCCGCCTATCAGGGCGCCGTCGACGGCGAAGTCGCGATCATCCGCTTCAGCTGAGGCAACGATGAAGCCGGATGCGCTCAAGGTGCTGATCTATGCAACCTGGCGCGACCTGCTGTTGGTTTTCGATGAGCCCGACTTTCCGGAGATCGAGCTTCAGGTTCCGGGCGGCACGGTAGAAGCCGGCGAAGATATCGCCGCGGCGGCCCGTCGAGAGTTTTCGGAAGAAACGGGAATCCTGCCCAAGACTCCCCTCACCCCGCTCGGTGTCAATGACTATCGTTTCGCCAAGGATGGCAGCGACGTCTGCCACCGGCGACATTATTTCCACATTCCGCTTGAAGGTGAGCAGCCCTCCACCTGGCTGCATCGTGAAATGACGCCGTTCAGCGGCGGCGGTCCCATCCTGTTCCGTTTCTTCTGGCTCGGCTTCGACGATGCCCAGGTTCGGCTGGGCTACGGTATGGAGCAAGGCCTACCGCTGCTGAGCTGAGCCCCTGCAAAATCGAACTCAAACAAAAAGCCGCCCGGATCGCTCCGGGCGGCTTTTCAACTCTTAAGACCAACCTGCCGCTTATTCGGCAGCCGGTGCGCTCTCGCCTGCGAGATCCTGCAGCATCGGCGTGGCGACATCGGCGCCCGTGCCCTTGCGGCGTTCCTCGAGGATCAACTCGTCGCGCGAGGTCGCGATGCGACGGATCTGGGTCATCGTGCCACCGGTACCGGCCGGGATCAGACGACCGACGATGACGTTTTCCTTCAGACCCTGCAAGCCGTCGGTCTTGCCGGCGATCGCAGCTTCCGTGAGAACCTTGGTGGTCTCCTGGAACGAAGCAGCCGAGATGAACGACGGGGTCTGCAGCGACGCCTTGGTGATACCCAGCAGAACCGGATCGCCATAAGCAGGCTTCTTGCCCTGTTCGATCAGCGCATCGTTGACATCTTCGAGCTCGATACGGTCGACGTTGTCGCCGACGATGTAGGTCGAGTCGCCTGCATCGGTGATTTCCACCTTCTGCAGCATCTGACGGACAATCACTTCGATGTGCTTGTCGTTGATGACAACGCCCTGCAAGCGATAGACTTCCTGGATTTCGTTCACAAGGTACGAAGCGAGTGCTTCGACGCCCTTGATCGCCAGGATGTCGTGCGGAGCCGGGTTACCGTCGAGGATGTAGTCACCCTTTTCGATGTAGTCGCCTTCCTGAAGGTGGAAGGGCTTGCCCTTCGGGATCAGGTATTCGACAGGCTCGACACCGTCTTCCGCCGGCTCGATGATGACGCGACGCTTGTTCTTGTAGTCACGGCCGAGGCGGATCGTACCATCGATCTCAGCGATGATGGCGTGGTCCTTCGGACGACGAGCTTCGAACAGTTCGGCAACACGCGGCAGACCACCGGTGATGTCCTTGGTCTTGGCGCTTTCCAGCGGCGAACGTGCAAGCACGTCACCCTGGGAAACCTTCTGACCAGGCTCGACCGACAGGATCGCATCGACCGACAGCTGGAAGCGTGCATCTGCACCGCGCGGCAGCTTAACGACGTTACCGCTGGCGTCGAGGATAACGATCGCCGGCTTAAGGTCCGAACCGCGCGGGGTCGAACGCCAGTCGATAACCTGACGCTTGGTGATACCCGTGGATTCGTCGGTCGCTTCGAGAACCGAGAGACCGTCGATAACGTCTTCGAACTGAACGGTACCGGCCACTTCCGTCATCATCGGACGGGTGTAGGGGTCCCACTCTGCCAGACGCTGACCGCGCTTGACCTTGTCGCCTTCGTCGACGTGCAGCTTCGAACCGTAAGCAACGCGCTGCGAGGAGCGCTCGACACCACGCTCGTCCAGGATCTGGACGGTCATGTTGCGGCCCATGGCAACGAGAACGTTCTCCGAGTTGCGCAGAACGTTGCGGTTCTTGATCTGGATCGTACCTTCGTACGAGGCTTCCAGGAACGACTGGTCGACCACGTTTGCCGTACCACCAAGGTGGAACGTACGCATGGTGAGCTGCGTGCCCGGCTCGCCGATCGACTGAGCTGCGATAACACCGACTGCTTCGCCCATGTTGACAGGCGTACCGCGAGCAAGGTCACGACCGTAGCAGACCGAGCAGACGCCGGTCTGAACTTCGCAGGTCAGAGCCGAACGGATACGGATCGACTGGATACCAGCCTTCTCGATCTCGATGACATCGGGCTCGAGGATCATCTTGCCAGCATCGACGATGCGCTCGCCGGTGACCGGATGATCGATATCATCAAGGGCAGTACGGCCGAGGATACGAGCGCCGAGCGACGCAACGACCTGACCGGCATCGACGATGGCGGTCATGGTCAGGCCCTTGTCGGTGCCGCAATCGACCGAGTTGACGATGCAATCCTGGGCGACGTCGACGAGACGACGGGTCAGGTAACCGGAGTTCGCGGTCTTCAAGGCGGTGTCTGCCAGACCCTTACGGGCACCGTGCGTCGAGTTGAAGTACTCGTTGACGGTCAGGCCTTCCTTGAAGTTCGAGGTGATCGGCGTTTCGATGATTTCGCCCGACGGCTTGGCCATCAGGCCGCGCATGCCGCCCAGCTGACGCATCTGGTTCGGAGAACCACGGGCGCCCGAGTGTGACATCATATAGATGGCGTTCATCGGCTTCTGACGACCGGTGTTCGGATCGAATTCGACGGCCTTAATGCGGGCCATCATGTCTTCGGCAACCTTTTCGGTGGCCTTGCCCCAGGCGTCGACAACCTTGTTGTACTTTTCGCCCTGCGTGATCAGACCGTCGTTGTACTGCTGCTCGTATTCCTTCACCAGGTTTTCGGTGTCGGCAACGATCTTCGCCTTGGTTTCCGGAATGACCATGTCGTCCTTGCCAAACGAAATGCCGGCGCGGCAGGCATGGGTGAAGCCGAGCTGCATGATGCGGTCGCAGAAAATGACCGTGTCCTTCTGGCCGCAATGGCGGTAGACCGCGTCGATCATCTTGGAGATGTTCTTCTTGGTCATTTCCTGGTTGCAGACGTCGAAGGTCACCTTGCCGTTCTTCGGCAGGAGTTCGCCGATGAGCAGGCGGCCCGGAGTCGTTTCATAGATCTTCGAGTACGGCTTGCCGTCCTCGTCGACCGACTTGAAGCGGCCGCGGATCTTGGTGTGCAGCGTCACGACCTTGTTTTCGAGCGCGTGATGCAGCTCGCCGAGGTCGGAGAAGGCCATGCCTTCGCCCGGCTCGTTCTGGTTCATGATCGAGAGGTAGTACAGGCCGAGAACCATGTCCTGCGACGGAACGATGATCGGTGCACCGTTTGCAGGGTGCAGGATGTTGTTCGTCGACATCATCAGAACGCGGGCTTCAAGCTGGGCTTCAAGCGACAGCGGCACGTGAACGGCCATCTGGTCACCGTCGAAGTCGGCGTTGAAGGCCGTGCAGACGAGCGGGTGCAGCTGGATGGCCTTGCCTTCGACCAGCGTGGGTTCGAAGGCCTGGATGCCCAGGCGGTGCAGCGTCGGCGCGCGGTTCAGGAGAACCGGATGCTCGCGGATGACCTCGTCGAGGATATCCCAAACTTCAGGCTTTTCCTTCTCGACCAGCTTCTTGGCCTGCTTGACGGTCGAGGAGTAACCCTTGGCGTCGAGGCGGGCATAGATGAACGGCTTGAACAGCTCGAGCGCCATCTTCTTCGGAAGGCCGCACTGGTGCAGCTTCAGTTCCGGACCGGTCACGATGACCGAACGGCCGGAATAGTCGACGCGCTTGCCGAGCAGGTTCTGGCGGAAGCGGCCCTGCTTGCCCTTGAGCATGTCGGACAGCGACTTCAGCGGACGCTTGTTGGCGCCGGTGATGACGCGGCCACGGCGGCCGTTGTCGAACAGCGCGTCCACAGATTCCTGCAACATGCGCTTTTCGTTGCGGATGATGATACCAGGAGCGCGCAGTTCGATCAGGCGCTTCAGACGGTTGTTACGGTTGATGACGCGGCGGTACAGATCGTTCAGGTCCGACGTCGCGAAACGGCCGCCGTCGAGCGGAACGAGCGGACGCAGATCCGGCGGGATCACCGGAACGACCTTCATGATCATCCACTCCGGACGGTTGCCGGACTCCATGAAGTTCTCGACGATCTTCAGGCGCTTCATCAGCTTCTTCTGCTTGAGGTCCGACGTAGTGTCGGCAAGCTCGGAGCGCAGATCGCCAGCGATCTTCTCGAGGTTCATCGATGCCAGCATCTCGTAGATGGCTTCGGCACCGATCATGGCCGTGAACTGGTCTTCGCCGTATTCGTCAACGGCGAGCATGTACTCTTCTTCCGTCAGGAGCTGGTGCTCCTTGAGCGCGGTCAGGCCCGGCTCGGTGACGATGTAGTGTTCGAAGTAGAGAACGCGCTCGACATCCTTCAGCGTCATGTCGAGCAGCGTGGAGATGCGGCTCGGCAGCGACTTCAGGAACCAGATGTGGGCAACGGGAGCGGCGAGCTCGATATGGCCCATGCGCTCACGGCGAACGCGCGACAGCGTAACTTCGACGCCGCACTTTTCGCAGATGATGCCCTTGTACTTCATGCGCTTGTACTTACCGCAAAGGCACTCGTAGTCCTTGATCGGTCCGAAGATGCGCGCGCAGAAGAGACCGTCGCGTTCCGGCTTGAACGTGCGGTAGTTGATGGTTTCCGGCTTCTTGATCTCACCGTAAGACCAGGAAAGAATCTTCTCCGGAGAAGCAATCGAAATCCGGATGGAATCGAAGTTCTGTGCAGGCACCTGCGGATTGAAAAGATTCATGACCTCTTGGTTCATGCCTGTCTCCTTCATGGGCGGATGCGCCCTTATCTTGCATGGACGGCGGCAAATCCCGGGAGCCGCGCCAACGCTCAAAACGACAATAACCGCAGAATGCGGCGAAATCGTCCCTGCCCGGCCGACACATAAGGGGCCAGAGCGGGAACGGTGTGCGCTGCGTTACAGCGCACACCCTATCGGTGGTTACTCGGCAGCGTCCGGCAACTGGCTGGCCTGCTGCTCCTCGACCTTCGAATTCTCGAGTTCGACGGAGAGACCCAGCGAGCGCATTTCCTTGACGAGAACGTTGAAGCTTTCCGGAATACCGGCTTCGAACGTATCGTCGCCACGGACGATGGCTTCGTAGACCTTGGTACGGCCGGCAACGTCGTCCGACTTGACCGTGAGCATTTCCTGCAGCGTGTAGGCTGCACCGTATGCTTCCAGAGCCCAGACTTCCATTTCGCCGAAGCGCTGACCGCCGAACTGCGCCTTGCCGCCCAGCGGCTGCTGGGTAACGAGCGAATAAGGGCCGATCGAACGAGCGTGGATCTTGTCGTCGACCAGGTGGTTCAGCTTGATCATGTACATGTAGCCGACGGTGACCTTGCGGTCGAAGGGCTCGCCGGTACGGCCGTCGTACAGAACCGACTGACCGGACTCGTGCAGACCTGCCTTCTTCAGCATCGAGGCAACGTCAGGCTCATGCGCACCGTCGAAGACCGGCGTTGCGATGGAGACGCCCCTGCGGGACTGTTCGGCCAGCTTGACGAGCGATGCATCGTCAAAGTTGGCGACTTCGTCCTTGGCCTGCGACGCGTAGACTTCCGTCAGTTCGGTCTTCAGGTCGGTGATGTCCATCGTCTTGCGGTATTCGTCGAGCAGTTCGCCGATCTTCTTACCCATGCCGGCGCAAGCCCAGGCAAGGTGGGTTTCGAGGATCTGGCCGACGTTCATGCGCGAAGGCACGCCGAGCGGGTTCAAGCAGATATCGACATGCGTACCGTCTTCGAGGAACGGCATGTCCTCGACAGGCACAATGCGCGAGACCACGCCCTTGTTGCCGTGACGGCCGGCCATCTTGTCACCCGGCTGGATCTTGCGCTTAACAGCAACGAAGACCTTGACCATCTTCATGACGCCCGGAGGCATTTCGTCGCCGCGCTGAACCTTCTCGACCTTGTCCATGAAGCGCTGTTCGAGGCGCGACTTGGATTCGTCGTACTGGCCGCGGAGAGCTTCGAGTTCGCCCTGGACCTTCTCGTCCTCGACAGCGAACATCCACCACTGCGAGCGAGGATATTCCGAGACGACGGCGTTCGAAAGCTCGGTGCCCTTCTTGAAGCCCTTCGGACCGGCGATTGCGACCTGGCCGCGCAGCATGTCGACCAGACGGCCGTAGACGTTACGGTCGAGGATCGCCTGCTCGTCGTCGCGGTCCTTTGCGAGACGCTCGATCTCTTCGCGCTCGATCGCCATCGCGCGCTCGTCCTTTTCAACGCCGTGGCGGTTGAAGACGCGCACTTCGACGATCGTCCCGTAGGTGCCGGGCGGCATACGCATGGACGTATCGCGAACGTCGGAAGCCTTTTCACCGAAGATGGCGCGCAGAAGCTTTTCTTCCGGCGTCATCGGGCTTTCACCCTTCGGCGTGATCTTGCCGACGAGGATATCACCCGGCTGAACTTCGGCGCCGATATAGACGATGCCGGCTTCGTCCAGGTTCTTCAGCGCTTCTTCCGAAACGTTCGGAATGTCGCGCGTGATTTCTTCCGGACCAAGCTTGGTGTCACGCGCCATCACTTCGAATTCTTCGATGTGGATGGAGGTGAACACGTCGTCAGCAACGATCCGCTCGGACATCAGGATCGAGTCTTCGTAGTTGTAACCGTTCCACGGCATGAACGCGACGAGCGCGTTACGGCCGAGAGCAAGGTCGCCCAGGTCCGTCGATGGACCGTCGGCGAGGATGTCGCCGCGGTTGATAACGTCACCCACGGTGACCAGCGGACGCTGGTTGACGCAGGTGTTCTGGTTCGAACGCTGGAACTTCTGCAGGCGGTAGATATCGACGCCGGACTTGCCAGCTTCGAGGTCTTCCGTCGCACGGATAACGATACGCGTCGCGTCGACCTGGTCGACCACGCCGCCGCGACGGGCGCCGATAGCAGCACCGGAGTCGCGAGCGACGACCGGCTCCATGCCGGTGCCGACGAACGGAGCTTCAGCACGCAGCAGCGGAACGGCCTGACGCTGCATGTTCGAGCCCATGAGAGCGCGGTTGGCGTCGTCGTTTTCCAGGAACGGGATGAGAGCCGCTGCGACCGAAACAACCTGCTTCGGCGAAACGTCCATCAGGTTCATGCTGTCGCGCGGAGCGAGCATAACTTCGCCAGCATGACGGCAAACGACGAATTCGTCGGTGAAGGAACCATCGGCGCCAAGCTCGGCGTTTGCCTGTGCAACGTAGTACTTCGCTTCTTCCATGGCGGAGAGGTAAAGAACGTCGTTCGTCACCTTGCCATCAACGATGCGGCGGTACGGGCTTTCAATGAAGCCATACTTGTTGACGCGGGCGAAGGTCGCAAGCGAGTTGATCAGACCAATGTTCGGGCCTTCCGGCGTTTCGATCGGGCAAATGCGGCCGTAGTGGGTCGGATGAACGTCGCGGACTTCGAAGCCTGCACGCTCGCGCGTCAGACCACCCGGGCCAAGAGCCGATAGACGACGCTTGTGGGTGATTTCCGAAAGCGGGTTCACCTGGTCCATGAACTGCGACAGCTGCGAGGAGCCGAAGAATTCGCGAACGGCAGCAGCTGCCGGCTTCGCGTTGATCAGGTCCTGCGGCATGACCGTGTCGATTTCGATCGAGGACATACGTTCCTTGATCGCGCGCTCCATACGGAGCAGGCCGAGACGGTACTGGTTTTCCATCAATTCGCCGACAGAGCGAACACGACGGTTGCCGAGGTTGTCGATGTCGTCGATTTCGCCCTTGCCGTCGCGCAGTTCGACCAACATCTTGACCACGGCCAGGATGTCGTCCTTGCGCAGGATGCGGACGGTGTCTTCGACGTCGAGGTCGAGGCGCATGTTCATCTTGACGCGGCCAACGGCGGAGAGGTCGTAGCGCTCCGCATCGAAGAACAGCGAGTTGAACATGGCTTCGGCCGAGTCCATGGTCGGCGGTTCACCCGGACGCATGACGCGGTAGATGTCGAACAGAGCGTCCTGACGGTTCTCGTTCTTGTCGGCGGTCAGCGTGTTGCGAATGTAGGCGCCGACGTTGATGTGGTCGATGCCGAGAACCGGGATCTCGTCGAAACCGTTCTGCAGGATAACAGGCAGGGTCTTCTCGTCGATCTCGTCGCCTGCCTCGAGGTAGATTTCACCCGTCGAGTAGTTGACGATGTCTTCGGCGAGGTAGTTGCCGTACAGGTCTTCGTCCGTTGCCTTCAGAGCCTTGAGGCCCTTGTCGGCGAGCTGGCGGAGCAGACGCGGAGTCAGCTTCTTGCCGGCTTCAACAACGACTTCGCCGGTGTCGGCGTCAACCATCTCGGTGATCGCCTTGGCACCCTTAAGGGTCTCAGGCTTGAACGGAATGCGCCAGCCCTTGCCGTCGCGCTGATAATCGGACTTCGTGTAGAAGGTCGACAGGATCTCTTCGCCGTCCATGCCGAGCGCCATCAGCAGCGAGGTCACTGGGATCTTGCGGCGACGGTCGATACGGGCATAGACGATGTCCTTGGCGTCGAACTCGATGTCGAGCCAGGAACCGCGATACGGGATCACGCGGGCGGCGAAAAGCAGCTTGCCGGAAGAATGGCTCTTGCCCTTGTCGTGATCGAAAAAGACGCCCGGCGAACGGTGCATCTGAGACACGATAACGCGCTCGGTACCGTTGACGATGAACGTGCCGTTGTTGGTCATGAGCGGCATGTCGCCCATGTAGACCGACTGTTCCTTGATGTCCTTGATGGACTTCGCGCCCGTATCTTCGTCGATATCGAACACGATCAGACGGAGAGTAACCTTCAGCGGCGCGGCGTAAGTCAGGTCGCGCTGGCGGCATTCGTCGACGTCGAACTTCGGCGGTTCGAACTCGTAGGACACGAATTCCAGCATGGAAGCGCCGGAGAAATCCGTGATCGGGAAAACGGACTTGAAGACAGCCTGAAGGCCTTCGTCAGGGCGACCGCCCTTGGGCTCTTCAACCATCAGGAATTGATCATACGATGCCTTCTGAACCTCGATGAGGTTCGGCATTTCTGTGACTTCTGGGATCTTACCGAAAAACTTGCGTACGCGCCTACGACCATTGAACGAAAGGGTCTGAGCCATCGTCGCTCCTTCAAAATTGCATCCGGGCCTGCAACGGACGGGAACCGATGGCCAGTCGACCCCGTCAATCATGAGTAGTTCAATCTCGTCTCACTTCCCGAAATGCGAGGCCGGATTGCCTTCGCGTCTCGGTTCGAGACCATCCTCTTGAAGAACCCATTACCCAAAAGCCGTTTTCACGCGGCTTTTGGGTAATTCGTTCAACGAAACGACAAATGGGAGGCGGGAAATCCCACCCCCCAGATGTAGTTCAAGATTACTTAACGTCGACCTTAGCGCCGGCGTCTTCAAGCTTCTTCTTGATGTCGGCAGCTTCAGCCTTGGAAACGGCTTCCTTGACAGCCTTCGGAGCGCCTTCGACGAGGTCCTTGGCTTCCTTGAGGCCGAGGCCGGTGATGCCACGAACTTCCTTGATGACGTTGATCTTGTTAGCGCCGGCATCCGTGAGGATGACGTCGAACTCGGTCTTTTCTTCTTCAGCAGCAGCAGCAGCGCCTGCACCGCCAGCAACGGCAGCAACAGCTACGGGAGCAGCAGCGGAAACGCCCCACTTTTCTTCGAGAAGCTTGGACAGTTCTGCAGCTTCCAGAACGGTCAGCGAGGAGAGGTCGTCTACGATCTTTGCGAGATCAGCCATGTTATCAGTTCCTTTTGTTCGGTTCGAACCGGTTGTTTATAAACAGCAAAAAACCGCCTTATGCGGCTTCGTCCTTCTTGGCGTAAGCCGAAAACACGCGAGCAAGCTGGCTTGCCGGTGCTGCAACAACGCCTGCGATGCGGGTAGCCGGAGTCTGGATCATGCCCAGCAGCTTCGCGCGCAGTTCGTCCAACGAAGGCAGGGTCGCAAGCGACTTGACTGCATCAGCGTTGAGCGTCGTTGTTCCCATGGCGCCGCCCAAAACAACGATCTTATCGTTGGTCTTGGCGAAATCCACGACGACTTTCGGAGCGGTGATCGGGTCATTGCTGTAAGCAATGAGCGTCTGACCGGTGAAGAGACCAGAGATCCCTTCCGCTTCCGTACCCTGAAGGGCGATTTTGGCCAGGCGGTTCTTCGCGACTTTGACGGTACCGCCAGCTGCGCGCATCTTGGAACGGAAGTCGTTCATCTGCGCGACTGTAGCACCAGCATAGTGGGCCACGACAACCGAGCCCGAAGCCTTGAAGACTTCGTTCAGTTCCGTGACGAATTCGCGTTTTTCCGCTCTTTCCACTGCCTATCTCCAGTTGGCAGGACCTTTTTGACGGGCCCCACCGGGTTGCCTTTTGCCTCCTGGGATCAGAAGCGATCCCAAGCGACGCTTGAGGATCCTGTCCCCTCGCGCTTCGCGCCAAAGAAAGGCCGAAGGCACAAGGCATCCAAGGCTCGAACCAAATTCCTAGAAGCAGAACTTCATGCAATTCGGGTCTTACCCGTCTCATGCAGGCCAAGTGATTAAGGGAAAACCACCTGCAATCTCGGACAGGATTCCGGATTTCTCCGGAATACTCCGGCCCCTTTCGAGGCCGGAATTCATTAACCGGGCCGAAGCCCGGCGAAACTTATTTAAGCGGCCGTAACCGACGACGGGTCGATCTTGACGCCCGGGCCCATGGTCGAAGAGATCGCTACGCGCTTGACGTAGTTACCCTTGGCGCCAGCCGGCTTCGCCTTGATGACAGCGTCAGCGAAGGCGCGGATGTTTTCTTCCAGAGCCTTTGCATCGAAGGATGCCTTGCCGATGCCAGCGTGGACGATACCAGCCTTTTCGACGCGGAACTCGACAGCGCCGCCCTTGGATGCCTTGACGGCACCGGCAACGTCCATCGTAACCGTACCAACCTTCGGGTTCGGCATCATGCCACGCGGGCCGAGAACCTTACCGAGGCGGCCGACGAGCGGCATCATGTCCGGGGTCGCGATGCAACGATCGAAATCGATCTTGCCGCCCTGAACGATTTCGACGAGCTCTTCAGCACCGACGACATCTGCGCCAGCAGCCTTGGCTTCGTCAGCTTTGGCGCCGCGAGCAAAGACAGCAACGCGAACGTCGCGGCCCGTGCCGTTCGGCAGGTTGACAACGCCGCGGACCATCTGGTCTGCGTGACGCGGATCAACGCCGAGGTTCATGGCGACTTCGATGGTTTCATCGAACTTCGCGACCGCGCGCTCCTTGACCATGCCAATGGCGAGAGTCAGAGCGTAGAGCTTCGTGGGATCAACACCTTCGTTGATCTTCTTCGTGCGCTTGCCAGCCATGGTCTTAACCTACCACTTCCAGGCCCATGGCGCGGGCAGAGCCCTCGATCATCGCCATTGCGCCTTCGATATCTGCTGCGTTGAGATCCTTCATCTTGGCTTCGGCGATCGACTTGATCTGAGCCTTGGTGAGCTTGCCGGCGGTCGCGCCCTTGCCAGGCGTCTTCGAACCGGACTGGATCTTCGCTTCCTTCTTGAGGAAGTAGCTGACGGGCGGCTGCTTCATCGCGAAGGTGAAAGACTTGTCCTGGTAATAGGTAATGACGACCGGGATCGGCATACCCTTTTCCATTTCCTGCGTCGCGGCGTTGAACGCCTTGCAGAATTCCATGATGTTAATGCCACGCTGACCAAGCGCCGGGCCGATTGGCGGGGACGGGTTTGCCGATCCTGCCTTGACCTGAAGCTTGAGCTGGCCTGCAACTTTCTTAGCCATATCTCTCTGCCTTTCATTGATGGCCGGTTACCCGACCAAGATGCCGGATCGCTCCGGCGGCTGCGGTTGCGTGGTTCGGATCCAAGGCCCGGCTAAGACCCCTCACCTTCCACGCGGTTCGCGGCTTTCGCCGCGGACGATCAGACCTTTTCGACCTGAGCGTATTCCAGTTCGACCGGCGTAGCGCGGCCGAAGATCGACACTTCCACCTTCAGGCGCGAACGTTCTTCGTCCACATCCTGAACCGTGCCATTGAACGAAGCGAACGGACCGTCGGAAACGCGGACCTGCTCGCCAATCTCGAAGGTAACAGATGCCTTCGGCCGCTCCACACCCTCCTGGACTTGACCGAGAATGCGCTCGGCTTCGGAATCCGGAATCGGAACGGGCTTGTTGTCGGAGCCGAGGAAGCCAGTGACCTTCGGCGTATTCTTGATCAGGTGGTAGGCCTCATCGGTCAGATCCGCACGAACCATGACATAGCCCGGGAAGAACTTCCGCTCGCTGTCGACCTTGCGACCGCGACGAACCTCAACCACCTTTTCGGTCGGGACGAGAATTTTTTCGAACAGGTGCTCGAGGCCCTTCTGACGAGCCTTATTCTCGATGTCTTCCGCGACCTTCTTCTCAAAATTAGAATATGCGTGGACGATATACCAACGTGCCGCCATGTTATATCTCCACCCGATCAGCTGCCAACGTTGAGCACAAAGCTCAGAACCCAGCCGATAAGCTGGTCCGCGGCAAAAAAGAACAGCGCGGCAAAGATCACCATTACAAGCACCATGACCGTCGAGATCATCGTCTCGCGGCGCGACGGCCAGGTAACTTTCAACGTCTCGGAGCGAACCTGCTGTAGAAACGCAAACGGATTAGTTTTGGATGCCATCGACTGCCCACGCAATTACGGCGCGTAAAGCTGAACATATCAGCCCCACGCACCGCGTGTCTGTTGAACCCTACATAAACATCGATTCCCAATTGCACAAGAGGGAAACCGAAGTTTAACGAACTTAGCCATACGTCGCCTTTCCGTCCGAACTGCCGCGAGATGTCCGCGCAACTCGTTCAAGAAAGATGGCAGGGGCAGAGGGGCTCGAACCCACGACCTGCGGTTTTGGAGACCGCCGCTCTACCAACTGAGCTATACCCCTTTACGCTTTACATTCAGCTTCTTGACCGGACCGGCCGCGAAGCGCAACTGCAAGCATGGCGCTCCTTTAAGGCGGCGGCGCAGGATTGGCAAGTGCGTTTTTCTATTTTTCCAATCCCGCGTCGCGGAAACGCCTGCGATCAGACTTTCACATATTTGCGCCAGTCGTGCTCTTCCTTGAAACCAAGCACTTCGCGGATCTTGCGGTTGGAGAGGAGGCCCTCGTATTCACCGATCTCGCGTGTGAACGGCACGTTCGGATAGAATCGCCGGGCGAGTTCCTTCGAGGGCGTATTCGCCGAGACGGTGTCGTTCGCGGCATTGAAAACCTGGAAGCCCAGGCCGTCCTTCTCGATGCAGAGGTGGCAGATCTGCCCGAGGTCGCGGGCGTCGATATAGCTCCAGGCGATGCGCTTGCGCATTTCGGGGTTGGCGAAATAGGTCGGAAACCTCTCGTACTCATGCGGCTCGATGACATTGCCGATGCGCAGCGCATAGATGTCGAAACCCGAGCGTTCGGCAAAGGCCCGTGCCGTCTTCTCATTCACGACCTTGGAGAGACCGTAGGAATCCATCGGGTTGACGTCATAGTCTTCATCAAGCGGAAACTGATGGAAGTCGCGATGGCCTTCCGCAAAGCAGACGCCGTACGTCGTCTCGCTGGAGGCGACGATGATCTTGCGGATGCCGAGCTTCACCGCGGCCTCGATGACATTGTAGGTGCCCATCGTGTTGATGCGGAACGTTTCGTTATCAGGCTTGATGAGAATGCGCGGGATTGCCGCGAAATGCACCACGGCGTCGAAGGGTTGGACGCCCCTGCCCGCATCGAGGTCGGGAAAGTCGCGATGCATCGAAAGCGCGTTGAAGATCTGGCCGCTGTCGGTGATGTCGGCAATCAGGTTGGTCACGCCGGGGCTATCAAGCGGCACCAGATCGACGTTGTGAACCTCGTAGCCGGCGTTGACGAGCCACGGCACCGCATGGCGTCCCGCCTTGCCCGAGCCACCAGTGAAGAGAATGCGCTTTTTCATCATGTCCTCCCTTATGAAATCGGAGGGATAGATAAAGGCTTTGCGTTCAAGCGCAAGGCCACGACCCGGCTTTGCGTTGTCACCAGGCAGTGACGCCCGATTCTAATGGCAGATACAGAAAAGGCCCCGCTGTTTCCAGCGGAGCCCCTTTTAGATCCGGATGAACCGAAGCTTACTCGACGATCGAGGCGA
>UBOA01000030.1:0-4714 GCA_900466985.1 Hyphomicrobiales bacterium | reverse complement strand
ACGAGAGGCATCCATTGTCTCACTCCGTGTTTTGCAAACTCCGGTGAATGTTGGAAGACTTTCCGAAAATTACTCGCATCTAGCCTTGATCAAGCGTTCGCGCGCGATTTGTCCAGCCGCGTAATAGCGAAATTCAATTATAGCGTGCCTTCCTTCGGCGCGCCAGACCGTCGGCTCCAGCAGCCCCGCTGGCCCTCAAGGGGTTGGGCTTCGACCGCCGACGGGGCAAGTCTAATGGTCGACGAACACATATCGGCTTTGAACTCTTAGGTTTGCCGTCCGCAGCCCGGACAGGTTCCCGAGGTTGTCGCGACCGGGGAAGGATCTGAACGCGTTGCGCGCCAACTACTGCAAAGCCGCCCAGCAGTCCTCTGAGCGTCAACAAGCTTGCGCCATCTGACCAGAGATCATGATCTGCATCGATACCTTACCGATGGACCGTCGCACCTCGCCCGAACAACCGAATGTAGCGGGCCCGTTTTGTGCATTCGCCCTATGAGCGGTTGGAATCGTGCCGATTACAGTCCGAAGCTCGCCATACTAGATTTTTTTCATGGAATGTCATTACATCTGATGTCCGCATTTCCATCGACGGAGAAATAGATATGTCCACGTTGATTGCGATTGTTTATCCCAGCGAAGCCAAGGCCGAGGAAGTGCGACAGCGCTTGCTCGGACTGCAGAAGGAATACTTGGTAAAGGTCGGAGACGCTGTCATCGCGACCAGGGCCGAAGACGGCAAAATCAAATTGAACCAGCTGGTCAACACCACGATTGCCGGTGCCGCGTCGGGCAGCTTCTGGGGCCTGCTGATCGGTGTTCTATTTCTTAATCCGCTCTTGGGCGTGGCAGTAGGTGCCGCATCCGGCGCCATAGGCGGCGCTCTCACTGATGTCGGCATCAACGATGCCTTCATGAAGGATCTCGCAGCCAATCTCCAGCCAGGCAATGGGGCGTTGTTCATGCTGATCCACGAGATGACGGCCGATAAGGTCCTCAAGGAGATCTCCGCCTTTGGTGGCGTCGTGCTCAAAACCTCCCTCGATGAAACGAAGGAACAGATTCTGCGGGACGCCTTGGAGAAAGCAGCTGCGACCAGCTGACCCGCACTGGAACTTTTTGCGTGACCTAGCCAAGGTTGGCTATCGGGCACGACGAGGCTTCTAATGTGTTTTAGTCTGAAGCCAAGCTCCGCTACCATCTGGCGGAGCTCGCAATTTGCGAGCAATATTCGAGGGGCGAGCAGAGACGCCTTTAGGATTCTGAAACAACTTCAAACCGCATCCGAAAAACTGCGATGCCATAATCCTTTTCCGGCCCATTCCTAGCCACGAAAAATGAAGCAGAAAACTTCAGCCAAGAACGGTCGGTCCAGTTCGACGGGCTTGGATCAGGATTTCGAGATCTCTTGTCTCGACTTTCAACCACTCCGTACTAACTTCGCACTGTTGCTTCAATTGGAGGTCGAGAAATGCTGAAGAGGATCGCCATAGTCAGTACCGCGATCGGTACATTAGTGTCTTGTACGCCCACTGAGCGGGGAACCGCGATCGGCGCGGGGACCGGAGCCATTATTGGCGGAGCAGTGACCAACGACTGGGGCGGCGCGGCCGTGGGAGCAGTCGCTGGCGGTGTCGCTGGCGCGTTGATCGGTCGATCAACCGAGCGGCGCGGCTATTGTGTCTACCGCGATCGTTACGGCCGGACCTTCGAAGCTCGCTGCCGCTGAATAGGTTAAGGTGGCAATTCGGCATTCGCTCCGAAAAGAGCGCGGATCAGCTTGATGAAACCATATGAGATTGTCCATTGAACTCGGCCCCAATCAAAATGCTGATTGAGGAGAGCCACATCCAAATAAGCATAATATCAACAGCAGCAAGCGTTCCGAACGTCCTGTTGTAGTCTTGGAAATGTGCCAGGAAAGTAGAGACTAAAAGCGAGCCCGTCAGCCACACCAGAGCGGCTATGATCGCACCTGGACTGATCAGATCGTAATTATGTCGTGGTCCGCTTGGGCCGAATCTATAGAGAAGCTCCAAACTGCCCAACAATACGACAGCCGTAATTGGCCAGCGCCCGATTAGCAGGATATTACTTGATTTTTCGGAGCTGAACATAAGCGGGAAAGCTGCGACGACAAATATCGCGAGTACTAAGACAAAAAACAGCCCAATCGTGAAAGTGAGGGAGATGATATTTAGTCGAAGGAAAGTTCGGCTCTCAACATGCCCGTAGGCAACGTTTAGGCCGTCAAATAGTGCCTTGACACCTCTGTTTGCGCTCCAGAGGGACAGCGCCACGGAGGTGGCAAGCGCAAAGCTAAGCGTGGCCTCTTGCCCATTACCGATGCGCTCAATCTTGTTTCGTAAGAATTCAGCCCCAGCTCTCGGCAACGCCCCGTCGACCGCCGTTAACAGCTCGGCCAAATGCTGGGATTCTGCAATTAATCCATAGAGAGAGACGGCCGCCGCAACCGTCGGGAAAAGTGCCAACAATCCATAGAAAGTCACCCCAGCGGCCACCGACAAGATTCGATCGTTCCGAATTCCTACAAGCGTTTGCTTCCATGTGAAAAGCCATCGCGCACCTGAAGTTTCGCTGACATCCTCTGATGCTAGCGTCTCACCATCATTTGTTTTTCCGAAGGTCGCGTCTCTATCAAACTGACTCGCAGCAAGATAACTCGCAACCCCCACAGTCACTGCAAAGGACAGATTGGCAAGGATCGATTGGGCACGCATATTAACACTCCCCGCTAACAAGCGCCGCGCACAAGGCCTGTTACCATGGACGCGGCGGCCAGACCGCGCTTTCGCAACCGCTACGCCCCCCGAGAAGATACCATTTTTTGCTTCGGCTTGGTCGCACCACGGTTGACAATCGGCAGGTAACTCCGCGATCTGCTTAGTTATCCTCCGCGAGCTTCGTAGGGATTGGCTTCGCCAGGTTTTGTCAGGTCAACTATCATCTCTTGGTCGAGGTGCCGCTTTAGCCTGTCGATCTGCTCCTCGGTCCAGCCTGAGAGGTCGGCAACAGCAATCCAAGCGTCCACGTAATGATCTGGCGCGTAAACATGCCCGTAGCCGATCGGTGTCGTCGTCGCCAGCGCCATATCGAATCCGAGTTGAAGCAACGTTACAGCCGGGTACCAGCGAAAATCGGGAGAGACGTCAGGGCCACGTGGGGCAACCATCCAATCCGGTTCCCGGTAAAGATCCGCATAGTCGAAGAAGGTCACGGGATCGCTTGCGTACTGCAAGTAAACGATCCGCATAGCTCCCCATGGTGAGCTCGCTGACACAGCTGACCCGTGTTGATTCATAAATCGGACGACAGAACTATCCCGATATTGAGGTAGCCATGCGGGGGAACCCGGCAGCCTGCCTTTGGTAATCGATCGCCAAAGTTGGTTTTCAAATGGTGGCCCGCTCCAGAGGGCTCCGTTGATTGGGTCGCCCAGAATGTCGAAAAGCTCGACAGATTTTTCGGAGTTCAAAGAGCCAAGACTGAGACCGTAAACAAAGAGCTTGGGCCTTTTTCCCTTCGGAAGACTGGTCCAATATTTGTAAATCTCCTTGAAAAGTGCCTTTGCGGTGTCGGCGCCGAGTTCCGGTTCGATCAATAGCGATAGCGGACTGGAAAAATAGGAATACTGAACTGCAACGGTAGCGATATCGCCGTTGGCGAGATATTCGACGCTGTCGATCGCCGCTGGATCGACCCATCCGGTGCCAGTCGGAGTGGCAATAACAAGCGTCGATCGGTCAAATGCATTCGTGCGCTTAAGTTCCTCCAGCGCAAGATCGACTCTTTGGTTCACCGTTTCCGCGGCTCTCAAGCCGATATACACACGGATTGGTTCAAGTGCCTTCCCGGCGGTGAGGGGGCTGATATCAGCGGCCGTCGGTCCGGAGCCAACGAATTCACGACCGGCACGACCCAGTTCGTCCCAATTGAGAAGAGACGTAACGCTCCCTGTCCGGATGGAGGACATTGGCCGAGGAATTCCCGCTACAATCAGGCTGTCGTATTCCCGAAAGGATGAATCCAGGAGGTGGAAGGCGACCCGAAAGAGCACGCCGTTCGCAAGGCCCCAAAACAGGATTACTGCGGCAGCGAAACCGATGACACGCGAGACCCTCCTCGGCAACAAGCGCGCGGAAGCCGCTTGCGCTGACCGAAACACGAGAAGAAAAATCCATGCCAAACTTAGTGCGATTCCAAATGTAATCGCCGACACCAATAATATCAAAAACGAGTAGCTTCTCGAAACACGTTCGACATTCATGAACTCCCTTAATGAATTCTGCCAATCCGTTGCCAACCAGAGAATTGCCATCGCCGAAGCAGCACACACAATCACTGTGAAGAGTCTGAGTGTGCGAAGCTGTTGCTCATCCAGTTTCGGAAAGTGCATGTACTCCCAAAGCCGACGGCAAAGAACGCCTATGCCAAAACCGAAGCTAAAACACAGGCCAGACAGTATCCCCTCGACCACGTAGGTCCGAGGAATTAAGCTTGGCGTGAGTGACGCTGAAAAAAAAAGCGTTCCGATCACAACGGCTGTGCTTGACACCCACTGGGGCATCCACGCTTGCCGGTGGCCTCCAGCACTTCCGTTCGAGGATCCGAAGGAGGTGAACAACATTCATGTCTCCTATGAGTGGCAAGGCCAATCGACCGGATGATAGTTGGTTGGCGGGCGGGTGGGTGG
>UBOA01000004.1:0-231245 GCA_900466985.1 Hyphomicrobiales bacterium | reverse complement strand
TCGCCTCGATCGTCGAGTAATCGAAAGACCGGCCGTTTCGCCTGAAGCGGCCGATTCGATGACATTATTATGATGCAAGCGGCGCTAGCCGCTTGCTTATTACAGAGAAATGTTGCAAATGGCGCGCGAGCGCGATTTGCGCCCTGCTTCGTTCATTGGAGCGGGTGACTACAACAAGCAATAAGGTGGCCGTAAGGCCTGAAGACTGGATAGGGATGCCGCATTCCGGTGCCCCTCTCGATCTTTGAAACCGGTGGTCCGCCTTAGGAAAAAAAGAACAACCCGTGTCTGCCTAACAGGCGCGTGGGAAACAAACACAAGGATAACGTCGAATGAACGGCCAAAATATCCGCATTCGCCTGAAGGCGTTCGATCACCGCATTCTCGACGCTTCGACGCGCGAGATCGTGTCGACGGCGAAGCGCACCGGCGCAAGCGTCCGGGGCCCCGTTCCGCTTCCGACTCGCATCGAGAAGTTTACGGTCAACCGGTCCCCACACATCGACAAGAAGAGCCGCGAGCAGTTCGAGATGCGCACGCATAAGCGCCTCCTCGACATCGTAGATCCGACCCCGCAGACGGTAGACGCGCTGATGAAGCTCGATCTCGCCGCCGGTGTCGATGTTGAGATCAAGCTCTGAGCCTTGCTCGAGCGGATTTGGAAGGATTGAACCGATGCGTTCAGGTGTGATTGCACAGAAGGTGGGCATGACCCGCGTCTACAACGACGCTGGTGAACATGTCCCGGTAACAGTACTGCGTCTGGATGGCTGCCAGGTTGTGGCCCAGCGCACTGTTGAGAAGAACGGCTATGCCGCAGTCCAGCTCGGTGCTGGCACGGCGAAGGTCAAGAATACGTCGAAGGCGATGCGCGGTAACTTTGCTGTTGCCAACGTCGAGCCGAAGGCCAAGCTTACGGAATTCCGCGTCACGGAAGACAATCTCCTCGAGGTTGGCACCGAGCTCAAGGCTGGTCACTTCGCAGCTGGTCAGCTCGTCGATGTGACGGGCACGACGATCGGTAAGGGCTTTGCCGGCGTCATGAAGCGCCACAATTTCAGTGGTGGCCGTGCTACGCATGGTAACTCGGTTTCGCACCGCTCGCACGGTTCGACCGGTCAGCGCCAGGATCCCGGTAAGGTATTCAAGAACAAGAAGATGGCTGGTCACATGGGCCAGACGCGCGTAACGACTCAGAACCTGGAAGTGGTTTCGACCGACGAAGATCGTGGTCTGATCCTGATCAAGGGTGCAGTACCCGGTTCCAAGGGTGCCTGGATCATCGTGCGCGATGCCGTCAAGTCGGCAGCGAAGTAAGGGAGCCGGACCAATGGAATTCAACGTCAAGACCCTCGAGGGAAAAGACGCAGGGAAGGTTTCTCTTTCTGACGCGATTTTCGGTCTCGAGCCCCGCGAAGACATTCTTGCCCGCGTCATCCGCTGGCAGCTTGCCAAGAAGCAGCAGGGCACGCACCAGGCAAAGGGCCGCGCGGACGTTTCGCGCACCGGCGCCAAGATGTACAAGCAGAAGGGTACGGGCCGCGCTCGTCACCATTCGGCTCGCGCTCCGCAGTTCCGCGGCGGTGGTAAGGCCCACGGCCCGGTCGCTCGCAGCCACGAACACGACCTTCCGAAGAAGGTTCGCGCTCTCGGTCTGCGTCACGCCCTCTCGGCCAAGCTGAAGTCCGACGATGTCATCATCATCGACAGCCTGGTTGCTGCAGAAGCAAAGACCAAGGCACTGGCATCGGCTTTCGAGACGCTCGGCCTGACCAACGCGCTCTTCATCGGCGGCGCTGAACTTGATGGCAACTTCAAGCTCGCAGCTCAGAACATCCCGAACATCGATGTTCTGCCGATCCAGGGCATCAACGTTTACGACATCGTGCGCCGCGGCAAGCTCGTGCTTTCCAAGGCTGCCGTCGAAGCTCTAGAGGAGCGTTTCAAGTGACCGACCTTCGCCACTATGATGTGATCGTCTCGCCGGCGATCACCGAAAAGTCCACGCTGGTATCGGAAAACAACCAGGTTGTTTTCAACGTCGCCAAGAAGGCGTCGAAGCCGGAAATCAAGGCTGCAGTCGAGGCGCTGTTCGGCGTCAAGGTCACGGCCGTCAACACTCTGCTCCGCAAGGGCAAGACCAAGCGTTTTAAAGGTTTTGTCGGCAAGCAGCAGGACGTGAAGAAGGCAGTTGTGACGCTGGCTGAAGGCCAGACGATCGACGTCTCCACCGGTCTCTGAGGAATAATAAAATGGCATTGAAAACATTCAATCCTACGACCCCGAGCCAGCGTCAGCTGGTCATCGTCGACCGCTCCTCGCTCTACAAGGGCAAGCCGGTCAAGGCGCTGACGGAAGGTCTGACCAAGAGCGGCGGTCGTAACAACCTCGGCCGCATCACCGCCCGCTTCATCGGCGGCGGTCACAAGCGCACCTACCGTCTGGTCGACTTCAAGCGTCGCAAGTTCGACGTTGAAGGCACCGTCGATCGTATCGAATACGATCCGAACCGCACGGCTTTCATCGCGCTGGTGACCTATGCTGATGGCGAAAAGGCCTACATCCTCGCTCCGCAGCGCCTCGCTGCCGGCGACAAGGTCATCGCTTCCGAGAAGGCTGTCGACGTCAAGCCCGGCAACACGATGCCGCTGCAGTTCATCCCGGTCGGCTCCATCATCCACAACGTGGAAATGAAGCCGGGCAAGGGTGGTCAGATCGCTCGCTCCGCCGGTTCCTACGCACAGCTCGTCGGTCGCGACCAGGGCATGGCGATCCTTCGCCTGAACTCTGGCGAACAGCGCCTCGTGCACGGCACCTGCCTTGCTTCGATCGGTGCGGTTTCGAACCCGGATCATGCCAACATCAACGACGGCAAGGCCGGTCGTACTGTTTGGCGCGGCAAGCGTCCGCATAACCGCGGTGTGGTCATGAACCCGGTCGACCACCCGCACGGCGGTGGTGAAGGCCGCACCTCTGGTGGTCGTCACCCGGTTACTCCGTGGGGCAAGCCGACAAAGGGCAAGCGCACCCGGTCGAACAAGTCGACCGACAAGATGATCATGCGCTCGCGTCATCAGCGTAAGAAGTAAGAGAGGAAGTCTCCAATGGCTCGTTCAGTATGGAAAGGTCCGTTCGTTGACGGCTATCTTCTCAAGAAGGCTGAGAAGGTTCGTGAAGGCGGACGTGCAGAAGTAATCAAGATCTGGAGCCGTCGCTCCACGATCCTGCCGCAGTTCGTCGGTCTCACCTTCGGCGTCTACAACGGCAGCAAGCATGTTCCGGTCAGCGTCAATGAAGACATGGTCGGTCACAAATTCGGTGAATTCTCTCCGACCCGGACCTACTACGGTCACGGTGCGGACAAGAAGGCAAAGAGGAAGTAACAATGGGCAAGGCAAAAGCCGAACGCCGGCTGAAGGACAACGAGGCGCAAGCAGTCGCCCGCACGCTCCGCGTCAGCCCACAGAAGCTCAACCTCGTTGCTGCGGTTATCCGCGGCAAGAAGGTCGATCGTGCACTCGCTGAGCTGGAATTCTCCCGCAAGCGTATCGCAGGCGCCGTCAAGAAGACGCTCGAATCTGCGATCGCCAACGCCGAGAACAACCATGACCTCGACGTCGACTCCCTGGTCGTCGCCGAAGCCTATGTCGGCAAGTCGATCGTCATGAAGCGTTTCCACGCTCGTGGCCGCGGCCGCGCTTCTCGCATCGAGAGGCCGTTTGCGCACCTGACGATCGTTGTCCGCGAAGTGCAGGCACAAGAGGAGGCCGCATAATGGGTCAGAAAATTAATCCAATCGGTTTCCGTCTTGGCATCAACCGTACCTGGGATAGCCGCTGGTTTGCGGACAATGCCGAGTACGGTCAGCTGCTGCACGAAGACCTGAAGATGCGCAAGTTCGTGATGAGCGAACTGAAGCAGGCTGGTATCGCAAAGGTGGTCATCGAGCGTCCGCACAAGAAGTGCCGCGTCACGATCCACTCGGCTCGTCCGGGCCTGATCATCGGCAAGAAGGGCGCAGACATCGACAAGCTCCGCAAGAAGCTGTCGGACATGACAAATTCCGAAACGCACCTCAACATCGTTGAAGTTCGCAAGCCGGAAGTCGACGCTACGCTCGTCGCACAGTCGATTGCTCAGCAGCTTGAGCGTCGTGTTGCTTTCCGTCGCGCCATGAAGCGTGCCGTTCAATCTGCAATGCGTCTTGGCGCCGAAGGCATCAAGATCACCTGCGCAGGCCGTCTCGGCGGTGCTGAAATCGCTCGTACGGAATGGTATCGCGAAGGTCGCGTTCCGCTGCACACGCTGCGCGCTGACATCGACTACGGCACAGCTGAAGCGGAAACCGCTTTCGGCATCTGCGGCATCAAGGTTTGGATCTTCAAGGGCGAAATCCTTGAGCACGATCCGATGGCCTCCGAGCGCCGCGCACTCGAGGGTGACGCTCAGGGTCCGGCAAGCCGTGATCGCGATCGTCGCCGCGACAACGCTTAATAGCGTTGGTGGATAAGTTCGGAGAATAAGAAAATGTTGCAGCCAAAGCGTACCAAGTACCGCAAGCAATTTAAGGGCCGCATCAAGGGCGTCGCCAAGGGTGGTTCTGACCTGGCCTTCGGCGAATTCGGCCTTAAGGCTCAAGAGCCGAACCGCGTCAATGCACGCGAGATCGAAGCGGCCCGCCGCGCGATCACGCGTTACATGAAGCGCGCCGGCCGTGTATGGATCCGCGTGTTCCCGGACGTTCCGGTAACCGCAAAGCCGACCGAAGTCCGTATGGGTAAGGGCAAGGGCTCTGTCGAATACTGGGCATGCAAGGTCAAGCCAGGCCGTATGATGTTCGAAATCGACGGCGTCAGCGAAGAAATCGCTCGTGAAGCGCTTCGCCTCGGCTCTGCCAAGCTCTCGGTCAAGACGCGCTTCGTTCAGCGCATTGCAGAGTAAGGAGCAAGGCAGATGAAAGCCGAAGAAGTACGCGGCCTCACGGCCGATCAGCTCAAGGACAAGCTTGCCGACCTGAAGAAGGAGCAGTTCAACCTGCGCTTCCAGAAGGCAACCGGTCAGCTGGAAAAGTCCTCGCGCATCAACGAAGTCCGTAAGGACATCGCCCGCGTGAAAACCATTGCCCGCCAGAAGGCGGCAGAAGCAAAGGCGTAAAGGAAAAGATCATGCCGAAGCGCATTCTGCAGGGCGTTGTCGTTGGCGACAAGAACGAGAAGACTGTCGTAGTTCGCGTTGAGCGCCGTTTTGCTCACCCGCTGCTCCAGAAGACCGTTCGTCGTTCCAAGAAGTACAAGGCTCACGACGAAAACAACCAGTACAAGATCGGCGATACCGTATCCATCGAGGAATGCGCGCCGATCTCCAAGGACAAGCGCTGGACGGTCGTTTCCGCCCAGGCCAAGTAAGATTTTTGCGCGAGGCCTTGCGTCTCGCGGAAATATCTGTATGAAGCAGCGTCAGAACGCTCGTTCGTCGAGCGTTCTTTTGCTTTGAGCGCACGGAAGGTCCCGATGGGAAACCACCCTGGCACGATCGATCCCGCGCTATTCAAGCTATTGCCGTGTTTTCGCCTGTCCTTGTGGCAAGCGGCCGGCTGACAATTTTCATAAGCCGGGGTAGGGGGCGAAAGCCCAACCATTCCGGTAAACCAAAAAGGCGACCTGATATGATTCAGATGCAAACAAACCTCGACGTGGCGGATAATTCCGGCGCACGTCGTGTCATGTGCATCAAGGTGCTGGGCGGCTCGAAGCGCAAGTATGCCGGGATCGGCGACATTATTGTCGTTTCGATCAAGGAAGCGATCCCGCGCGGCCGCGTGAAGAAGGGTGACGTGATGAAGGCGGTGGTTGTTCGCACCGCCAAGGAAATCCGTCGCGTTGATGGCAGCATCATCCGCTTCGACACGAATGCAGCAGTCCTCATCGACAACAAGAAAGAGCCGATCGGCACCCGTATCTTCGGACCGGTTCCGCGCGAACTTCGCGCCAAGAACCACATGAAGATCATCTCGCTGGCTCCCGAAGTACTGTAAGGAGCGCGAAGGATGCAAAAGATTCGTAAGGGCGACAAGGTCGTCATGCTCGCAGGCAAGGACAAGGGCCGTACCGGCGAAGTCCTTCAGGTTCTGCCCAAGGAAGATCGCGCCGTTGTTCGTGGCGTCAACGTCGTAAAGCGCCACCAGCGCCAGACGCAGAGCCAGGAAGCCGGCATCATCAGCAAGGAAGCCTCGGTTCACCTGTCCAACGTCGCAATCGTCGACAAGGACGGCAAGCCGACCCGCGTTGGCTTCAAGGTTGTTGACGGCAAGAAGGTCCGTGTGGCCAAGCGTTCCGGTGAGGTGATCTGATGGCTGACGCAAAGTACGAGCCACGGCTCAAGAAGGAATATGTCGAGCGCATTCGTGCGGCGATGCAGGAGAAGTTCTCCTACGCCAACGAGATGATGATTCCGAAGCTCGACAAGATCGTAATCAACATGGGTGTTGGTGAAGCAACGGCTGATTCGAAGAAGCCGACTGTTGCTGCAGCCGACCTGGCCGCCATTGCCGGCCAGAAGCCGGTCATCACCCGTGCACGCAACTCCATCGCTGGCTTCAAGGTCCGCGAGCAGATGCCGATCGGCGCAAAGGTCACCCTGCGCGGCGCTCGCATGTACGAGTTCCTGGACCGTCTCGTGAACATCGCGCTTCCGCGCGTTCGCGACTTCCGCGGCCTGAACCCGAAAAGCTTTGACGGCCGTGGCAACTTCGCCATGGGCATCAAGGAGCACATTGTGTTCCCTGAGATCAACTACGACAAGGTTGATCAGATGTGGGGCATGGACATCATCGTTTGCACGACGGCAACGAAGGACGACGAAGCGCGGGCTCTCCTGACAGAGTTCAACTTCCCGTTCCGTCAGTAACCGTAACGACGAGCGTAGAAAAGGAACCGCACATGGCGAAGACAAGCGCAGTTGAAAAGAACAAGCGCCGCCGTACTACGGTCGCTAACCAGGCTGCCAAGCGCGCAGCTCTGAAGGCGATCATCATGAACCAGGCTCTTCCGATCGAAGAGCGGTTCAAGGCCTCGATCAAGCTGGCATCCCTGCCGCGCGATGGATCCAAGACCCGTATCCGCAACCGTTGCGAAGTATCGGGCCGTCCGCGCGCATACTACCGCAAACTGCGCATGTCGCGTATCGCGCTGCGTGAACTCGGCAATCTCGGCAAGGTGCCGGGCATCGTCAAGTCGAGCTGGTAAGGAGCAGGTTAGATGACAATGACTGATCCGTTGGGCGATATGCTCACTCGCATCCGTAACGGCGCTTCTCGCCGCAAGTCGTCGGTCTCGACGCCTGCTTCGAAGCTCCGTGCACGTGTTCTCGATGTTCTGCAGTCTGAAGGCTACATCCGTGGCTACTCCGTTGTCGATTTCGGCAATGGCAAGTCTGAGCTCAACATCGAACTCAAGTACTATGAAGGCGCATCGGTGATCCGTGAGATCGGCCGTGTGTCCAAGCCGGGCCGCCGGGTTTATGTCTCGGTCAAGTCCATTCCGCAGGTCGCGAACGGCCTCGGCATCACCATCCTTTCGACCCCGAAGGGCGTGATGGCCGATCACCAGGCTCGCGAACAGAACGTTGGTGGCGAGGTTCTTTGCTCGGTCTTCTAAGGCTGAGCAGGGATCTCCATAGCGAACAGACAGGATATAAAAATGTCTCGTATCGGTAAAAAGCCCGTTCAGGTGCCTGCTGGGATCACGGCTACGGTCGATGGCCAGAAGGTTACCGCTAAGGGCCCGAAGGGCGAGCTGTTCTTCGTCGCAAACGACGAAGTCGGCGTGAAGCTCGAAAATAATGCGGTTGTCGTGACGCCGCTCAGCCAGACGAAGAATGCTCGCGCAAAGTGGGGCATGTCCCGCACGATGATCGAGAACATCTTCAAGGGCGTTAAGGACGGCTTTGAGCGCAAGCTCGAAATCAACGGCGTCGGTTACCGCGCGTCGCTTCAGGGCAAGAACCTGCAGCTGGCACTCGGCTTCAGCCATGACGTTGTGTATGAGCCGCCGCAGGGCATCACGATCGCTGTGCCGAAGCCGACGGAAATCGTCGTCACCGGCATCAACAAGCAGCAGGTCGGCCAGGTTGCCGCTGAAATCCGCGAATACCGCGGTCCTGAGCCTTACAAGGGCAAGGGCGTCAAGTATGCCGAAGAGCGGATCGTCCGCAAAGAAGGCAAGAAGAAGTAAGGATCACGCGAAATGGCTAGCAGGAAAGAAGCACTTGCACGTCGTGCCAACCGCGTGCGTCGTCACCTCAAGTCGGTGGCCAACGGCCGTCCGCGCCTGTCGGTTCATCGCTCGTCGAAGAACATCTATGCTCAAGTCATTGACGATGTCGCTGGTAAGACGCTTGCGTCTGCCTCGACCCTCGACAAGGACCTGCGCGGTTCTCTGAAGACCGGTGCTGACACGGCAGCAGCTGCCCTCGTAGGCAAGCTCGTTGCTGAGCGCGCCTCGAAGGCAGGCGTCAAGGACGTCGTATTCGACCGTGGCGCCTTCATCTACCACGGCCGCATCAAGGCCCTGGCAGAAGCAGCCCGCGAAGGCGGTCTGTCCTTCTAATAAAGTTTCCGGCCGGCAGCCTTAGGGTCCCGGCCGGATATCACCGGACCGCAGGCGTCCCGAAAAGGGGAGGCCGATGCGGTCCTCGTTTTGTTTGCCGATTGCACCCGGAAAAGAAAAAGGAAGAGGACAATGGCACAGGAAAGAAGGCCGCAGCGGGAAGACCGCCAGGCCCGTGAAGAGCGCGATAGCGAATTCGTCGACAAGCTGGTCGCGATTAACCGCGTTGCTAAGGTTGTTAAGGGTGGCCGCCGTTTCGGTTTCGCCGCTCTCGTCGTCGTTGGTGACCAGAAGGGCCGCGTTGGCTTCGGTCATGGCAAGGCACGCGAAGTGCCGGAAGCAATCCGCAAGGCGACTGAAGCTGCCAAGCGCGAACTGATCTTCGTACCGCTGCGTGACGGCCGTACGCTGCATCACGACGTTCATGGCCGCCATGGCGCCGGCAAGGTTCTGCTTCGTTCGGCCAAGGTCGGTACCGGTATCATCGCCGGTGGTCCGATGCGCGCTGTTTTCGAAACGCTCGGCGTTCACGACGTTGTCGCCAAGTCGACCGGTTCCTCGAACCCATACAACATGGTTCGCGCTACCTTCGACGCTCTGAAGCACCAGGTTCACCCGAAGGACATCGCAGCTCAGCGCGGCATCAAGTATGCAACGCTCCAGGCTCGCCGTGCCGCTTCTGGCAATGCCTCTGAAGAATAAGAGGAGTCTGACAGATGGCTAAGGCTACCAAGAAGACTGAAGCGAAGACGGTTACTGTCGAACAGATCGGCAGCCCGATTCGTCGTCCGGATGTCCAGCAGCGCACGCTGATCGGCCTCGGACTCAACAAGATGCACCGTCGCCGCACGCTGGAAGATACCCCTTCCGTTCGTGGCATGATCCGTGCTGTCCAGCATCTCGTTCGCGTCGTCGACGAGAAGTAAGCCGGGAGATTCGCTATGAAACTCAATGAAATTAAAGACAACGAAGGTTCGACCCACAGCCGCAAGCGCCTCGGCCGCGGTATTGGTTCGGGCTCGGGCAAGACCGGTGGTCGCGGTGTGAAGGGTCAGAAGTCCCGTTCCGGCGTCGCTATCAACGGTTTCGAAGGCGGTCAGATGCCAATCTACCGTCGCCTGCCGAAGCGCGGCTTCAACAACATCTTCAAGGCCGACTTCGTCGTCGTGTCGCTTGAGCGTGTTCAGGCTGCGATCGATGCTGGCAAGCTCGACGCCAAGTCCACGGTTGATGCAGCAGCTCTCAAGGCTGCCGGCGTTATCCGTCGCGTCAAGGACGGCGTTCGCGTTCTCGCCGACGGCGAGCTGAAGGCAAAGGTCAAGTTCGAAGTTGCTGGCGCTTCCAAGCCGGCTGTCGAAAAGATCGAAAAGGCTGGCGGTTCCGTCACGCTTCTTTCTGCCGCAGCTGCAGAATAATTAATCTTATGATAAGTCGCCCGGGGTGCTTCACACCGGGCGATTTTGCTCCCATATGTGAGCCTCACAAAAACCGGCTGGACGCACGTGCGTCATGGACGGTAGGAACGAACACAAGGGTGAGGCATAGGTTGCGTTCGCAATCCATCCGAAACCCGCTTTTGAATAATTCAGAATGCTGATACCGGGTCCTGCACCTCGCTTGGCTAGAGCCCGGAATTGGTAGCGCGGAGAATCGCATGGCGTCTGCAGCGGAACAGTTGGCTTCCAACCTCAATTTCTCGACCTTCGCCAAAGCCGAGGATCTCAAGAAGCGCCTGTGGTTCACACTGGCAGCTCTCCTCGTGTACCGGCTCGGTACCCACATTCCGCTCCCAGGCCTCAATCCAGAAGCTTATGCCCAGGCCTTCCGTGGCCAGGCAGGCGGCATTCTCGGCCTCTTCAACATGTTCTCGGGCGGCGCCGTGCAGCGCATGGCAATCTTTGCGCTCGGCATCATGCCTTACATTTCCGCTTCGATCATCGTGCAGCTGATGACTTCGGTCGTTCCGGCGCTCGAAAACCTGAAGAAGGAAGGCGAACAGGGCCGCAAGATCATCAACCAGTATACGCGCTACGGCACGGTACTCCTCGGTGCGCTTCAGGCTTACGGCATTTCCGTCGGTCTTGAGAGCGGCAACGGCCTTGTTGTCGATCCTGGCATCTTCTTCCGCATTTCGACGGTCGTGACCCTGCTCGGCGGCACGATGTTCCTGATGTGGCTCGGCGAGCAGATCACCTCGCGCGGCATCGGCAACGGCATCTCGCTGATCATCTTCGCCGGTATCGCCGCAGGCCTTCCGCAGGCTCTTGCCGGCACCCTCGAACTTGGCCGCACCGGCGCCCTGTCGACGACGCTGATTCTCGCCGTCATCGTCATTGCGATCGCCGTTATCGCGATCATCGTTTTCGTCGAGCGTGCGCAGCGCCGCCTGCTGATCCAGTATCCGAAGCGCCAGGTCGGCAACCGCATGTTCCAGGGCGACACGTCGCACCTGCCGCTGAAGCTCAACACCTCGGGCGTTATCCCGGCGATCTTCGCGTCCTCGCTGCTGCTGCTGCCGGCGACCGTTGCAGGCTTTGCCAACACGACAGCACTGCCGGCCTGGGCGACCTCGATCGTCGCCGCGCTCGGCCACGGCCAGCCGCTCTATATGCTGCTCTACGGCCTGCTGATCGCTTTCTTCGCGTTCTTCTATACCGCTATCGTCTTCAATCCGAAGGACACCGCCGACAATCTGAAGAAGCATGGCGGCTTCATCCCGGGTATCCGGCCGGGCGAGCGGACTGCTGAGTACATCGACTACGTGCTGACCCGCATTACGGTGATTGGCGCGATCTACCTCGTCTTCGTGTGCATTCTGCCTGAAATTCTTGTGTCGCAGACGGGCATTCCTTTGTCCTTGGGTGGCACTTCGCTCTTGATCGTGGTTAGCGTAACTCTCGATACGGTGGCGCAGATTCAGGGTCATCTGATCGCACAGCAGTACGAAGGCTTGATCAAGAAATCGAAGTTGCGCGGAGGAAAGAGGGGGCGATGAGACTCATACTGTTAGGGCCGCCGGGCGCGGGTAAGGGGACCCAGGCTCAGCGGATCGTGGAGAAGTACGGAATTCCGCAACTTTCCACGGGTGACATGCTCCGTGCTGCCGTTGCGGCTGGCACGGAGGTAGGCAAGCGTGCAAAGGCCGTCATGGATGCTGGCAAGCTTGTTTCCGATGAGATTGTCAATGCCATCGTCTCCGAGCGTCTGGATGCACCGGATTGCACCAAGGGTTTCATTCTCGACGGTTACCCGCGCACGCTGGTTCAGGCCGACGCAACGGAAGCCATTCTGAAAAGCAAGGGTCTTGAGCTCTCGACCGTGATCGAGATCCAGGTTGACGACAACGTCCTCGCGGACCGCGTCTCGGGACGCTACACCTGCGCGAACTGCGGTGCAGGCTATCACGACACCAATGTAAAGCCGAAGGTTGAAGGCGTTTGCGACCGCTGCGGTTCGACTCACTTCAAGCGGCGCCCCGATGACAACCGCGAAACGGTCGTCACGCGCCTGCAGGCTTACTACAAGGAAACATCTCCATTGATCGGTTACTTCTATGCCAAGGGCAAGCTGAAGTCGGTTGATGGCATGGCGGATATCGATCACGTCACCAGCGAGATCGATAAGATACTTTCAAAGCTTTAGTCTTTGAAAATAAACTTGGCGGAAGCGGTTGCTTTTCAGCACTGATTCCGCTAAACACCGCGCCAACTCGCGACATTTATGCGATCGGCGCGGATTTCCAGAGAAGTCCGGGTTCGGTCGTTTTGACATGTACGAACCCAAATCTGAACGAGCGGCCGGTTCGGCTGCATAACGAAAAGCCTCTTGCCGGATGGCAACGGGAACGCAAGGAGAATAGGCGTGGCACGTATCGCTGGCGTCAACATCCCGACTGCGAAGCGCGTCGTTATCGCGCTGACCTACATTCACGGGATCGGTCCAAAATTCGCGCAGGAAATCATGGAGAAGGTTGGCCTGTCGGCTGACAAGCGCGTCCATCAGCTGACGGACTCCGAGGTTCTGCAGATCCGTGAAACCATCGACCGTGACTATCAGGTCGAAGGCGATCTGCGTCGCGAAACCTCGATGAACATCAAGCGTCTGATGGACCTCGGCTGCTACCGTGGCCTGCGTCATCGTCGTGGTCTTCCGGTCCGCGGCCAGCGCACGCACACCAATGCCCGCACCCGCAAGGGTCCGGCAAAGGCCATCGCTGGTAAGAAGAAGTAATTTCCGGGAAACCGGAGGTGAGGGGGCTGGCGGTCTGCGCCGGCCTCTTTTGAGTTTGGGGCAGGGCCGTAAGGTCTCGTTCCGGTGTAGCCGCTGGTATTACGGCGGTGCAGAGATCCAAGAAAGGGATTTAAATGGCCAAGGAAGCCGTACGCGTTCGTCGTCGCGAACGTAAAAACATTTCGTCGGGTGTTGCCCACGTCAACTCGACCTTCAACAACACGATGATCACCATCACCGACGCTCAGGGCAACGCCATTGCCTGGTCGTCTGCTGGCGCCAAGGGCTTCAAGGGCTCGCGCAAGTCGACCCCGTTCGCTGCTCAGATCGCTGCTGAAGACTGCGCCAAGAAGGCTCAGGAACATGGCATGAAGTCGCTGGAAGTCGAAGTTTGCGGCCCGGGTTCGGGTCGTGAATCCGCTCTGCGCGCGCTCCAGGCTGCTGGTTTCATGATCACGTCCATCCGTGACGTGACGCCGATCCCGCACAATGGTTGCCGCCCGCGCAAGAAGCGCCGCGTCTGATCATCGCCATTCACAACACCGGTGAGCGGGTTTTCGCTCCCGGTGCTTCTCAAGCTCGGTTGCCACGATTGGATGGTGGTAACGAACGGAAGGCAAAAATATGATTCAGAAAAACTGGCAGGAATTGATCAAGCCGAACAAGGTCGAGTTCTCTTCGAGCTCGCGCACCAAGGCGACGCTCGTAGCAGAGCCGCTGGAGCGCGGTTTCGGCCTCACCCTCGGCAACGCGCTTCGCCGCGTTCTGCTGTCTTCGCTGCGCGGTGCCGCAGTGACGGCTGTGCAGATCGATGGCGTGCTGCATGAGTTCTCGTCGATCCCGGGCGTCCGCGAAGACGTCACGGACATCGTCCTCAACATCAAGGAAATCGCCATCAAGATGGATGGCGATGACGCTAAGCGCATGGTCGTGCGTAAGCAGGGCCCGGGCGTTGTAACGGCTGGCGACATCCAGACGGTCGGCGATATCGAAATCCTCAACCCCGAGCATGTCATCTGCACGCTCGACGAGGGCGCCGAAATCCGCATGGAATTCACCGTCAACAACGGCAAGGGCTACGTTCCGGCCGACCGCAATCGTGCGGAAGATGCTCCGATCGGTCTCATCCCGGTCGACAGCCTTTATTCGCCGGTCAAGAAGGTGTCCTACAAGGTTGAAAACACCCGCGAAGGACAGGTTCTCGACTACGACAAGCTGAACATGACGATCGAAACCGATGGTTCGATCTCCGGCGAAGATGCCGTCGCTTTCGCGGCTCGCATCCTCCAGGATCAGCTTGGCGTGTTCGTCAACTTCGACGAGCCGCAGAAGGAAGCCGAAGAAGAAGCAGTCACCGAACTCGCTTTCAACCCGGCGCTCCTCAAGAAGGTGGACGAACTCGAACTGTCCGTTCGCTCGGCAAACTGCCTGAAGAACGACAACATCGTCTACATCGGCGACCTCATTCAGAAGACCGAAGCAGAAATGCTCCGCACGCCGAATTTTGGTCGCAAGTCGCTGAACGAAATCAAGGAAGTTCTCGCTTCCATGGGCCTGCACCTCGGCATGGAAGTGCCGGCATGGCCGCCTGAGAACATCGAAGATCTCGCCAAGCGCTACGAAGACCAATACTAACCATCAAACGGCGGGCGAGATGCCTGCATGTGAAGGAGAATAGCAATGCGCCACGGTAAATCCGGCCGCAAGCTGAACAGAACCGCTAGCCACCGCAAGGCAATGTTTGCCAACATGGCGGCTTCGCTCATCACCCATGAGCAGATCGTGACGACCCTGCCGAAGGCAAAGGAAATCCGTCCGATCGTTGAAAAGCTCGTCACCCTCGGCAAGCGCGGCGACCTGCATGCTCGTCGTCAGGCGATCTCGCAGATTCGCGACGCCGCTGTTGTTTCGAAGCTCTTCGACACGATCGCTTCGCGCTACGCAACCCGCAACGGCGGTTACCTGCGTATCATGAAGGCTGGCTTCCGCCAGGGCGACAACGCTGCTCTCGCCGTCATCGAGTTCGTTGACCGAGACACCTACGCCAAGGGCGCAGCCGACAAGGCTCGCGTTGAAGCCGAAGCTGCTGCAGCTGAAGCCGCTTAATCCTTCCGGTTTGCCGGAAGCAAAACAGCCGGGCTGCAAAGCCCGGCTGTTTTCGTTTTGGACCCTTGCTGGCCACGGGCAACGGCGGTCGTCGAGGGGATCGCCGCCTTTGGAGGTAGCCGCAGGCCAACGCGGTCTCGTGCCCGCCGCTTGATATGTTGAGCAGTCCTGAGATCGGAGCTAGCTTGGCGTTTCCGCCAACGTCTCAAGGAGTGGGCGCTTGATAGACCATATAACCGTTTCTGTGAGTGACTTGGCAAAGAGCAAGCTCTTCTATGAGAAGGCGTTTGCACCGCTAGGATACAAGCTTTCGTTCGGTAAGGAGAGCGTGTTCTGGGCCTTCGATATCGGCAATGGGTGCCTTTTCGAGATCCAGCAGGTCGACAGCCAGCCGCCTTTGACGAGTGTGCACGTCGCCTTTCGCACTCGAAGCAAGGCCGAAGTTGATGCGTTTTATCACGCCGCGCTTGATGCTGGCGCAAAGGACAATGGCGCTCCCGGCCCACGCCCACAATACACGCCAGACTATTACGCCTGCTTCGTTCTCGATCCTGATGGCTACAACATCGAAGCCATGATCAATCAGCCAGCGACGACGGAAGGGTGACCGGGCGCGAGCCGATAGCCGAAGGAGCGTATGCAAATCATGAGGCGGTCACTGCAGCCCGTGTGCGCTGGCGGCCCTGGCTGCGTTTCCTGCTGCGCGCGATCGGCCGCCATGAGCGGTAAAGGATCAGCAGGATGATCACCGTGACATAGACGTATTGCTCGAGGTCGATGACCTTCGTCGATAGCGCGAAGTGTACGGCGCCGGCAGCGGCTATGATGTAGACGAGGCGATGCAGCCGGACCCAGTTCGGTCCCAAGCGGCGGATCGAAAGATTGTTCGATGTCACTGCAAGCGGAACCAGCATGACGAACCCGGCCATGCCGAACATGATAAAGGGCCGCTTCAGCACGTCGTTGAGCACAGCTGAGAGATCAAGTGCCTGGTCCAGCACCATGTAAACAGTCAAATGCATCGCCACGTAATAGAAACAGAGGAGCCCAAGCGCGCGGCGATAGCGCAGATAGTTCCAGCCGAACAGATCGCGGACAGGGCTGACGGCGAGCGTCAGGATAAGGAAGCGGATCGCCCAGAGGCCGAGGAACAGTTCGAAGGTCTTTACCGGATCGGCGCCGAGCTGATCGGTCGCGCCGAGATAAAAGGTCCATGCGGCGGGCAACAGGCCGATGGCATAGAGCGCCCAGACAGAGGCCGATTGCCACCGCTTCGCAAGGCTGAGCGAAAATCCCGGCATCAGAAGTTCTTCCGAAGATCCATGCCGCTATAGAGGCTGGCGACCTCGTCGGCATAGCCGTTGAACGGCAGGGTGGGGTGGCGGCTGGCGCCAAAAAAGCCGCTTTCGCCGATGCGCCGTTCCGTCGCCTGGCTCCAGCGTGGGTGATCGACCTCCGGATTGACGTTGGCAAAGAAGCCATACTCCTGGGGATTGGTCACCTGCCAGGTGTTCTTCGGCTCCTTATCCGTCAGGGTGATCCGCACGATCGACTTGATGCCCTTGAAGCCATACTTCCATGGCACGACCAGCCGGATCGGCGCGCCGTTCTGGTTCGGCAAGGTCTGACCATAAAGACCGACGGCGAGCAGGGCGAGTGGGTGACGCGCTTCGTCGAGCCGCAGGCCTTCGACATAGGGCCAGTCGAGCGATTGGAAGATGCCTTTCTGTCCCGGCATCTCTTCTGGCCGCACGACCGTTTCGAAGGCGACGTACTTTGCGCTTCCGAGCGGCTCGACTTTGTTGAGCAGGGAAGCAAGCGGAAAGCCGTCCCACGGAATGACCATCGACCACGCCTCGACACAACGCATGCGGTAGGTGCGGCTCTCGATCGGGAATTCCTTGATCAGCGCTTCGACATCGAACGTGCCGGGCTTGTTGACCATGCCGTCAACCTTGATCGTCCAAGGCAGCGGTTTAAAGTCGCCGGAGAGCGCAGCGGGATCGCCCTTATCCAGACCGAATTCGTAGAAATTGTTGTAGGTCGTGACGTCCTTCAGGGGGGTCGTCTTCTCATCGACCGTATATTTGCTTTCGACGACCGACAGTGCCGCTGCACTGGCCTTGCCGGCTCCGTACAGCGCCATGGCGCCCAGCGTCGCAGCGCCGAGGAATTCGCGGCGGCGCAGATAGAGTTGTTGCGGCGTAATCTCCGAGGATGCGATCTTGGGGGGGCGATAGGCTGGCATCGGAAACCTCCTGAGCATGTAAGCTCGGTATAAACCTTCAACGCATTAAACACATCTTTAGATCATTGTTTATGCCCACAGGCACGGCTGCGAAAAGCCAACTTTTTGTGTTCGCTGTTTGATGCAATAGTCTGTAACGAAACGACTGCCATGACCGTATAAGCTCGATGTGCCCAGGAGCCGAAGCGTACCGGTTTCGGCCTTCCCGGTAGTGACAGCCCACACCGTTTGGATTAGGACAATTCTAAAAAACGGCGACAACCCGGCCGCTTGAAGCCTGCGACCCGCAATCGCCGACGATTTCCGACACGTAAGGAATACGCCAATGCCAGCCTACCGTTCCAGAACCACGACCCACGGCCGCAACATGGCGGGTGCGCGCGGCCTTTGGCGTGCCACGGGCATGAAGGATTCGGATTTCGGCAAGCCGATTATTGCGGTGGTGAACTCCTTCACCCAGTTCGTGCCCGGCCACGTCCATCTCAAGGACCTCGGCCAGCTCGTGGCCCGCGAAATCGAAGCTGCTGGTGGCGTCGCCAAGGAATTCAACACGATCGCCGTCGACGACGGCATCGCGATGGGTCATGACGGCATGCTCTATTCGCTGCCATCGCGCGAACTGATTGCCGACAGCGTCGAATACATGGTCAACGCCCACTGCGCCGACGCGATGGTCTGTATCTCCAATTGTGACAAGATCACGCCCGGCATGCTGATGGCCTCACTCCGCCTCAACATCCCGACGGTCTTCGTCTCCGGTGGCCCGATGGAAGCCGGCAAGGTCGTCCTGCATGGCAAGACCCACGCGCTCGACCTCGTCGACGCCATGGTTGCCGCCGCCGACGACAAGATCAGTGATGAGGATGTGAAGGTTATCGAGCGGTCCGCCTGTCCGACCTGCGGCTCGTGCTCGGGCATGTTCACCGCCAACTCCATGAACTGCCTGACCGAAGCGCTCGGCCTGTCGCTGCCCGGCAACGGCTCGACGCTCGCAACGCATGCCGATCGCAAGCGCCTGTTCGTCGAAGCTGGTCACCTGATCGTCGATCTCGCGCGCCGTTACTACGAGCAGGACGACGTCAAGGCTCTGCCGCGCACGATCGCGTCCAAGAAGGCGTTCGAGAACGCGATGGCCCTCGATATCGCCATGGGTGGTTCGACGAATACCGTCCTGCACATCCTCGCGGCGGCGCACGAAGGCGAGATCGATTTCACGATGGCCGACATCGACGCCTTGTCGCGCCGCGTTCCCTGCCTCTCCAAGGTCGCACCGGCAAAGAGTGATGTCCACATGGAAGACGTTCACCGCGCCGGCGGCATCATGTCGATCCTCGGCGAGCTGGACAAGGGCGGCCTGCTGAACCGCGAATGCCCGACGGTCCATGCCGAAACGCTCGGCGACGCGATCGACCGCTGGGACATTACCCGCACCAACAGCGAGACGGTCCGTAACTTCTACCGCGCCGCGCCCGGCGGCATCCCGACCCAGGTCGCCTTCAGTCAGGAAGCTCGCTGGGACGATCTCGACACGGACCGCGAAAAGGGCGTTATCCGCTCCGTGGAGCATCCGTTCTCGAAGGATGGCGGTCTTGCTGTTCTGAAGGGCAACCTGGCGCTTGACGGCTGCATCGTGAAGACGGCAGGCGTTGACGAATCCATCCTGAAGTTCTCCGGCCCGGCCAAGGTCTACGAAAGCCAGGACGCGGCCGTGAAGGCCATCCTGTCGAACCAGGTCGTTGCCGGCGATGTCGTCGTCATCCGCTACGAAGGCCCGAAGGGTGGCCCCGGCATGCAGGAAATGCTCTATCCGACGAGCTACCTGAAATCGAAGGGCCTCGGGAAGGCCTGCGCGCTGATCACCGATGGCCGCTTCTCCGGCGGCACCTCCGGGCTTTCCATCGGCCACGTCTCGCCGGAAGCGGCAAACGGCGGCACGATCGGTCTGGTTCGCGAAGGCGACATGATCGACATCGACATCCCGAACCGCGTCATCAGCCTGCGCGTCGATGACAAGGAGCTGGCGAACCGCCGCGCCGAGCAGGAGGAGAGGGGCTGGCATCCGGCCGAGCAGCGCAAGCGCAACGTCACGACGGCGCTGAAGGCTTACGCCGCCTTCGCAACCAGCGCCGATCGGGGTGCCGTTCGCGATCTCGGCAACCGCTGAGCTTCCCGTTCAAAGAGAATGTGAAATGAACCGGTCGCTAAAGCGGCCGGTTTATTTTTTTGTAGGTTTCGTCCAACTGTTTCAGGCGCTCGTCGTAGGCGGCCTTGATGCAGGCGGCATCTGCGGCGCATTCCTGGCGTTTCTTGAGCCAGGCCGTTTGCTCGTCCTGCAAGGTGCCGCGTGAGCCCATCGCCAAAAGCCCAGACAGCAGGTTGAACGTCGTTACCATCTTCACATCGGCATCGTTCAGCGCGCGGTTTTCGCAGATCACTGTTTCATCCGGCTTCAGTTCCTTTGCGTCGCAATCAAAGCCCGCGGCATGGGAAGCGCCTGCCATTAGGACTGAAAGTGTGAATGCGACGGGGAAAAGCGTGGGGTGAAAAGCTCTCATGCACCAGTTCCTGTTTCAGTGGGTCCAGCGACAAACATGATGCAGTTGACCGGCGCGGCAAGGACGGGTCCTGCTTTAGCTTAAAGGAATCGGTGGGCGAACGGCGCTTCAACAGCTTGGGCACCAGGCGTTAGCCAGAGGTGCAACATGCCTCGAGCGCAATGTCTCTTCCGGGTGACGTTGGCTTGCCTTTGGCATTAGATATCAGTCGCATAGAGTTCGTTCCTGAATCAGTTTGCGAAGCTTGATCAGCAGCCCGTGAGCTGCCTTGTTCTTCCATGCTTCCGCCCTCTTTCCTTTCTAGCGTCCGGCGCTACAACGTGTTCAAGAGCGAATTTCAGAAGGAATCCCCATGCATGACCTGTTGAAGCGCACAGCCCTGCCTCTCGTGGCTCTGGTGCTTGCGCTGCCGGTTTCCGCCAATGCTCAAACCGCCAAGACCGTACCGCAGAGCCAGCTGGAGATGCAGCTCTCCTTCGCGCCGCTCGTCAAGCAGACGGCAGGCGCCGTTGTGAACGTCTACGCCGAAAAGACCATCCGCAGGCAGTCGCCTTTCGGGGGCGACCCCTTCTTTGAAGAGTTTTTCGGGCAGCAGATGCCGAACCGAAGCGAGAAGCAGTCGTCGCTGGGATCGGGCGTCATCGTCGAGGCGAACGGAACGATCGTCACGAACAACCACGTCGTGGAAGGCGCGGATGACATCAAGGTCGCGCTTTCGGACGGGCGGGAGTTTCCGTGCAAGGTTGTCCTGCGAGATGACCGTGTCGACCTTGCCGTCCTCAAGATCGACACCAAAGAGACCTTCCCGACCCTCGCGCTAGGCAATTCCGATGCCGTCGAGGTCGGTGATCTCGTCCTGGCGATCGGCAATCCCTTCGGCGTCGGCCAGACGGTCACCAGCGGTATCGTTTCGGCGCTGGCACGTAATCAGGTGGTCAAGAACGAGTTTGGCTTCTTCATCCAGACGGACGCGTCGATCAACCCCGGCAACTCCGGCGGCGCGCTGATGAACATGAAGGGCGAGCTGATCGGGATCAACACGGCGATCTTCTCGCGCGGCGGCGGTTCGAATGGCATCGGCTTTGCGATCCCGGCCAATCTCGTGAAGGTGTTCCTTGCGTCAGCGGATGCCGGCGTGAAGTCCTTCGAGCGCCCCTATGTTGGCGCCACGTTCGATGCGGTGACATCCGAGGTTGCCGAAGCGCTCGGCCTCAACAAGGCGCGCGGCGCGCTTGTCGTCAAGGTTACCGAGGGTGGCCCGGCAGCCAAGGCTGGATTGAAGGCCGGCCAGATCGTCTCCGCCGTCGATGGCATTCCGGTCGAGCATCCGGATGCGCTGCTCTACCGCCTGACGACGGCAGGGCTTGGCAAGTCGGTTAAGTTGACCGTGGTCGAGAACGGCCGCGAGCAGCAGATCGCACTAGCGCTCGACAGAGCGCCCGAGACAGCGCCACGCGACCAGCGTACGATCGGTGGCCGCACGCCCTTCACGGGCACTGTTGTCGAAAACCTCTCGCCGCGGGTTGCCGACGAGCTGCGCATGCCGTCCGAATCGACCGGCGTCGTTGTTTCCGAGGTGAAGGAAGACTCCCTTGCCGCTCGCCTCGGCTTTGAGCCAAAGGACATCATCATCTCGATCAATGGCACGGAAGTGAAGAATACCAAGGAGCTCGCGGCGATCGCCGACGAGGATCCCAGCTTCTGGCGCGTCGAGATCGAGCGCGATGGCCAGCGAATCCGACAGTTTTTCCGATGAGTGACGATCTCTTTGCACCGCGCATTCCCGAGGAGGTCGCTAACCGGCGGCCTCTTGCCGATCGCCTGCGGCCCCGCACGCTTTCGGAAGTCACCGGCCAGGAGCATCTGACCGGCGAAGACGGCGTGTTGCGGCGCATGATCGAGAGCGGTTCGCTCGGCTCGATGATTTTCTGGGGGCCGCCCGGCACCGGCAAGACGACTGTCGCCCGATTGTTGTCGGGCGAGGCGGGTCTCGCCTTCGAACAGATCTCCGCGATCTTTTCAGGCGTGGCCGATCTCAAGAAGGTATTCGAGGCGGCACGGCTTCGTCGAATGGATGGCCGGCAGACGCTGCTCTTCGTCGATGAGATTCATCGTTTCAACAGGGCGCAGCAGGATAGTTTCCTTCCTGTCATGGAGGACGGCACCGTCATCCTCGTGGGCGCCACCACCGAGAATCCCTCATTCGAGCTCAATGCGGCTTTGCTGTCGCGCGCACGGGTGCTGACCTTCAAGTCGCATGACGATGAAAGCCTCGAAGAATTGCTGAAGCGTGCCGAGGCTGCCGAAGGCAAGGCGCTGCCGCTGACGGAAGATGCCCGCGCCAGCCTGCTTAGAATGGCTGATGGTGACGGACGCGCCGTTCTGACGCTTGCCGAGGAAGTATGGCGTGCCGCGCGCGAGAAGGAGACCTTTGATACGGAGGGCCTCACGCGCATCGTGCAGCGCCGCGCTCCGGTCTATGACAAGGCTCAGGACGGGCACTACAACCTCATCTCCGCCCTTCACAAGTCCGTCCGCGGCTCCGATCCCGATGCGGCGCTCTACTATCTCGCGCGCATGTTCGATGCCGGCGAAGATCCGCTTTATCTAGGCAGGCGCCTCGTTCGCATGGCCGTTGAAGACATCGGCCTTGCCGACCCACAGGCGCTGGTGATCTGCAACGCGGCGAAGGACGCCTACGACTACCTCGGCTCACCTGAAGGCGAACTGGCGTTGGCGCAGGCTTGTGTCTATCTCGCGACGGCACCGAAGTCGAACGCCGTCTATACGGCTTTCAAGGCCGCGACCATGGCTGCCAAGCAGAATGGTTCGCTCCTGCCGCCGAAGCACATCCTGAATGCGCCGACGAAGCTGATGAAGGGCGAGGGTTACGGCGAGGGCTATCGTTATGATCACGACGAGCCGGACGCCTTTTCAGGCCAGGATTACTTCCCCGAGAAGATGGGCCGACAGACCTTCTATGATCCGCCGGAGCGCGGCTTCGAGCGGGATATCCGCAAACGCCTTGAATGGTGGGCAAAGCTCAGGAAGGAGCGCAATCAGCGCTGATCAGGAGGCTCGCATCTGCCCTGCGGGAGCGACGAGCTTCACCGCTGATTCCGCAAGGCCATGATGGCCTTCCATGTCCACGACCAGATGCCAATGTCCGCTGTCGGGAATGGACAGACGGATGGGAGACTTCCGCGCGACGCCGCCGACATATTTGAAGTCGAGGACTTCGGTGAAGCGCTGATAGTTCGGCGCAGTCATCAGGCGCACATTCGCCACCGCGTTCAACGTCACCTCGATAATCGTCCCGGCGCGCTGTTCCTTCAGATCGTAGTGGGTAAAGCGAAAGTTTGGCTTCGGCATGGTCTCGTGGCATCTTCTCTTTGCCAGCACCATAGGTCCTTCCAGTTAAGGAAGCGTTTGCCATTGGCGACGGGCCAACTGGCCCGCCACCAATCACGATGTATCAGTGGATTTCTTTTTCGCCGCGCTCTAGCGCGCCGAACTGCAGGACGATGCCATCCGCGGCGCGGCAAATCTGCTCGGGCTTGTGATCGCATTCATCGGCTGCGAAATGGCGTGCTGCGTGTTCGCTGATGAAGACGCCTCCTACGAGCCCTTGGCGGTCCTGCACGACCCAGCAGCCATTTCGGTCTTGGCCGATGGTGAAGCGTGCAGAACCCTGGCGTTGGAGGGGTTCGATTGCGGACGCAGATTGAAGAGAGGGCATCGAATTTCCTTTCGAATTGTCTTCCGCGCTGGATTGCAGCGCTGTGCCACGCTCAGGAAGGTAGTGGTACTCGCATTCGCCTTCCATTGGCCGATGATCAGGAAAATATAAAAATATCATATGGATAAAGCGACATCTTGAATCTCGGAAACGCGCGAGAGCGCCTGCGAAATCAGCTGTTCTCCATCGGCATCCAGGGCCAGAACCGGCAGTCGGACTTCCGGATCGATCGGCAACAATGTCCGCAACGCGTGCTTGATTGCAACGGGATCGGCCTCGGTGCCCAGCGCTCCCGTCAGCGGGGCCAGCCTGTCATCGAGCAAGCGCGCAGCCGGGAGATTGCCGCCGCGCGCCGCCTGCTGCAGCGAGGCATACAGACGCGGGTACACGTTCGCGCCAGCCGAGATGATGCTGTTACCGCCGCTGCCGAGGAAGGAGAGGGCCGTTGCGTCGCGATCGGAAAGAAACAGGAAGCGTTGACGCCAGAAGGGCACCGGGCACCTGGCGACGGCGCTGCCCTCCGCAAGGGCCAAGCCGACGATTGACGGGATATCGGCGAGCGCGGCGAGTGTCGGCAAGGTCATATCGATTGCCGTGCGCATCGGGTTGTTTTCGACGATCAAGGGAAGGCTTGTTGCGGTCGCGAGCTGAGCGAAGTGATCGACAATGCCCTTCTGTCCAGGCTTGGAATAGTAAGGAAGTGTCACAAGGGCAGCACTGGCGCCAAGCTCCTCGGCGTCTAGCGTAAAGGCGATCGTCGTTGCCGTAGCGTTCGTGCCGGTTGCGGCAATGACGGGAACAAGATCGCCGGCAACGCGGACACAGGTCCGGATGACTGCGGCGCGCTCGCTTCTGGTGAGGGTCGGTCCTTCTCCGGTCAGTGTGCAGACGGCAAGCCCGTCGACACCGCCGCGGATCTGTCGCTCCGCCAGTCGTTCCAGTGCGGGAAGGTCGAGTGCTCCGTCACGAAACGGCGTGATGAGCGCAGTCGTGGTGGCGCCGAGGCGCAACGGTCTATCAGCTGGCATGCTGCGCTCAAAGGCCGCCCAGAATGACGTAGAGTTCAACAGCGGCAAGCACGACGCCGAACAGGATCAGCGCCTGGGCCGTGCGTCGCTCGCGCATCTGCCGTTTCGGTGCCGGGCGGCGCGGGCGGGGGATCGGGGCATTGGGTAGCATGAAATCTCGCATGGCTTTCAACCTTCGCATTTCATGGGAAGGCTAACGCCATTCACGGTAGGAATTCCATTCGAGTGCAAGCAGCGTGATATAGAAATCGCATAAAGACGCGGATCCGACGAAGGCGGCGGCGCCGGAGAAATACCATGAACTTCAGGCGATTAGCGGCGAGCCTGGATTCATCTTCTCAGGGTCTTGATTCAAAGTCGAAAGGTCGAAGACAACCTTAGGATTGATCTCTGCTGGGAAAGGCCGACATTATGCCGGCACCTTCAGGGAGGACTGCCAGAACAATGGATGGCCCAGTAATCGATACCGCGCTCGTGCGTCGGCTGATTGCCACGCAGTTTCCGGAGTGGGCTGATCTGGCGATCCGGCCCGTCGAGTTCGGCGGATGGGACAACAGGACATTCCACCTTGGCGCGGCGATGACGGTTCGGTTGCCGAGCGCTGCTCACTATGCCGAACAGGTCGCCAAGGAGCAGCAGTGGCTGCCGGTCCTTGCGCCGCAGCTGCCTCTGCCGATACCCGTGCCTCTGGCGATGGGGAGAGCGGACGAGTGCTATCCCTGGCCGTGGTCGGTTTATCAGTGGCGTGACGGTGAGACGGCCTTAAGGGAACGCATCGACGACCTCCGTGCGTTCGCCACCACCCTGGCCGGTTTCCTCGATGCGTTGCAGGCGGTGGATCCCACGGGTGGACCTCCGCCGGGCCCGCACAACTTCTTTCGCGGCGGATCGCTGGATGTCTACGACGCGCAAACGCGCGAGGCGCTTGTGCGTCTGCGTGGTCGGATCGACACGCAACTGGCGACGGACGTCTGGGAAGCCGCGCTTTCGACTTCGTGGCAAGGCGCGCCTGTGTGGTTTCATGGCGACGTCGCCTATGGCAACCTTCTAGTCAGGAACGGTCGCCTCGATGCCGTGATCGATTTCGGGACGTCGGGCGTCGGCGACCCCGCCTGTGATCTCGCAATCACCTGGCACCTGTTCGAGGGACAGAGCCGCCAGGTGTTTCGAAGGGCACGTCCGCTCGACGTGGGGACATGGGCACGCGGCCGCGGATGGACGCTATGGAAGGCCCTGATCGTCGCCGCCGGCATGGCCGGCGCAAGTCCCGTAGACGTCAGGAAGTCATGGCAGGTCATAGACGATGTGCTGGCCGATCACCTAGCGTGGGCATGACGCCTCGGAATCGCGCAGTCGAAAAATAGTGACGGCTGGATGTCGGGAGAGAAGGTCCCGCTGCGTCCTTTGGAGGAAGGCTAACGGAACCGCGATCGCGGATGCGGAAAGCCGGAAATTTGGGCAACGAACGGCTTCGGGCCGAGGGAGAGATAGCATGAGCAAGACATTCGCAATTCTGCTGGCGCGACTGATCTTCGGCGCCATTTTCGCGATGGCCATGAGTTTCAAGTTCATGGATATACAAGCCACCGCGAGCTATATCGCCGCGGCGGGCTTTCCTTTCCCGCTCTTCCTAGCGTGGATAGCGGCGTTCTTCGAACTTGCCCTGACGCTGGCATTCCTGACAGGAGCTTTCTTCTCGGAAGCCTCGGTTCTGGCTGGCATCTACGTGATATTCCTGGCCTTCGCCTTCCATGGCCCAAGCCATTGGAGCGCGAATCAGGCGGAGTTCGGTTTCTTCGTGGATCACTTCACCTTCCTCGCAGGTCTGCTCTACGCGGCGGTGCATGGACCGGGGGACGCGTTGGTCCTGAAGACGCGCTCGCCGCTGATGGCTCGATAGGTCAGCTATCCGGAGGGTGGAGGGTTTGCCAATTCATCGAGCAGGCGCTCGAACGCCGTCGGCTTCATTGTAGCCGGCGGGTTGTAGGGGTCTGAGAACGCGTAAATGAAGAAAAGAATGATGCCGGTGAACGCGCCGAGCACCGAAAGCAGCAGCAGGTTTCGCGCATCCGGCGGGTAGGGATAGTAGCCGAGCGCCATGAACACGAGCCCCGAAATCGCCGCGAACCAGAAGATGATGCTGATGGAATCGGTGCCGCTGTTTTCACGTTTGTCCCGCGCCTCCGCGATACGGTGCACATCACCAAGCATATGTTCGCGAATGCTTTGCTGGCGCACATTGGTCGGCGTCAGGTCGAGCACCCGCTGATAGACGCTGTCCCACTTGTTCCACGCCGTGGGCGATAGCTGTCCAGTGTCTCCAAGCATGCGCCACTCCTCGTCGACGACGATCTGCACATACTCGAAGAGCGCTTGCTGGATGGGCGCCTTCTCGTTGACGCCGTAGCGATCGGCGTCGAAATACACATCTGCGATTGCGTTCGCTTCCGTGACGCTTTCGAACTTCAGTTGCTGATACTCGATCATCTCCTGAGCGAAGACGAGCGCCAGGATCAGCGCATGCAGCGACGATATTCGCATGACGATGGCGCCGGCTAGCTCTCGGTCCTTGCCGGTCGGATCGCCGCCCATGATGAGGCGCATCACAAAATAGAAGACCAGCGTTACGAGGACCGTACCGCCGATAAAGGCAACACCGAACAGGACGACTGCACCCATGCGCGCTCCCCCAAGGTCGTGCATGACTGTATGCGGCAGTGGAATATTGATCAACGACGGTTACGCGGCTTCGGCTCCGCAGTTCGGCGGTGTTCGGCCTACCGGAGAACCCCGTCAAGCACTGGCATTCCCATGACGGCAGAGGCTGCGATCAGCAGATAGCAGATCGTTCGGAACGTGCTCTCCTTGGCGAGCCCGAACAGTTTCGAGCCGGCATAGAGACCGATGATGTAACTCGGCAGGATAACGACCGTCAGGGCAAACACGGCCTCGACGAACAGCCCGCCAAAATAGTAGCTGACAACGCTGAAGCAGGTGGAGATCGCGAAATAGAGAATGACGTTTGCCCGCACCCGGGCAAAATCGGTCTTGCCGCCGAGCCAATAGGCAACGACCGGCGGTCCGCCGAGCTGGGCAGCGCCGCTGAAGAGGCCGGCAACGAGACCGGTCGTGGAGGTCAGTGATACCAGCGGCTCGCCATGGTACCGCCATCCGGAAACCAGCAAGGCAAGCAGGCAAATGGCGATCGCGGTGATTGCCCAGCGCAACGTCAGCGGATCCACCAGCGCCAGCGCTGCCGTCCCGGCAGGCACGCCAAGCACCGCGCCCGCTGCCATGGTGAAGACTTCGCGCCGGTTTGCGCTGCGCCAAGCCGGGGGAATCATACCAAGCGTCGCCAGGCCATCGATGACGAGCAGGACGGGCGAGATCAGCTTCGGACCAATGATTGCGCCGCCAAGTGGAACGAAGATCAGCGCCGCCCCGAATCCGGAGAAGCCGCGTGCCAGTCCCGCAATCAAGGCTATGGCGACGAGCGATGAAATGCCGTGGTCTGGCAGGGCGGCAACAAACCACGCGCTCGTGTTCGCCAGCAGCGTCTCAAGCGACATTGATCGGTTCCGGGATTAGGAGGCGAGCATCAGGTCCATGTTCTGGACCGCGGCCCCCGAGGCACCCTTGCCAAGGTTGTCGAGCAGAGCCACAAGATTGACCTGCGACGCGCCCGGCGTGCCAAACACGAAGAGCTTCATCGTGTCCTTGCCGGCAAGCTCGACGGCATCGATACGGGGAAGCTTGCGGCTCTCGTCCAGTGGCACCACCGACACGATATCCTGTCCCGCATAGTGAGCGACAAGAGCAGCGTGGATGCTTTCGAGTGTCGTGCCATCGGCAAGATCATCGAGATGCAGCGGTACCTGAACGATCATGCCCTGCGGGAACTTGCCGACAGACGGCGAGAAGATCGGTGCGCGATCCAGCAGGCCGTGGATCTTCATCTCGGGCACGTGCTTGTGTGCCAGCGTCAACCCGTAGAGGAAGTGCGGCGCGGTGATCGCATCCTCCCGGCTCTGATCCTCGATCTGCGCGATCATCTGCTTGCCGCCGCCGGTGTAGCCGGAGACCGCATTGACCGTGACCGGATAGCCGTCGGGCAGAATGCCGGCAGCGCGCATCGGCCGGATGAGGCCGATCGCGCCGGTGGGGTAGCAGCCCGGATTGGCGACGAAACGCGCCGCCTTGATCTTCTCTGCCTGCTCCTTGTCCATCTCCGCGAAGCCATAGGCCCAGGAGGGATTGACACGGAACGCCGTGGAGGTGTCGATGACACGCACGTTGTTGTTGCCCGAGACCATCTGCACCGCTTCCTTCGAAGCGTCGTCGGGCAGGCAGAGGATCGCGATATCGGCGCTGTTCAGCATGTCCTCGCGCATCGCGGCGTTGCGACGCTCCGCTTCCGGGATCGACAGAAGCTCGACATCGCGGCGGCCGGCCATGCGCGTGCGGATCTGCAAGCCCGTCGTGCCATGTTCGCCATCGATGAAGATCTTCGGTGCCATTGTCTCGCTCACACTTTCAATAGGTTAGAAAGAAGTCCGGAATCATTTTGTAAGAGGGATGAGTCAGCCGTGTGACGCGCTTGCGCGGCGCTCGGCATGCAGGCCAAGCATATACATCGCGACCGTCGCCCCCGCAATGGCGGTGATGTCCGCATGATCGTAGGGCGGCGAGACCTCGACGACGTCGGCGCCGCGGATATCCAGCTGGTGCAGACGCTGCAGCACCGAGAGAATCTTGGCGCTCGAGGGACCACCTGCCACAGGCGTACCGGTGCCGGGCGCATAGGCGGGATCGAGGCAATCGATATCGAAGGTCAGGTAGGCCGGCGCGCCGCGGGTATGCGAGATGATCGTCGAGGCGATATCGCTCGGAGTCATCTCCTCAAGCTGATGGCCGTAGAGAATATGAATGCCGAAATCGTCAGGCGCATGGGTGCGGATGCCGATCTGGATCGACCGATCCGGATCGATGATGCCGTCCCGTGCGGCCCGCGCCACGAACGAGCCATGGTCGATCCGCCGGTTGTCGTCGAACCAGGTGTCCTGATGTGCATCGAACTGGACGAGTGCCAGCGGTCCATGCTTGGCCGCATGCGCCTTGAGGATCGGCCAGGTAACAAAATGATCGCCGCCAAGGGTCAGCATGAAGGCACCGCTGTCGACAATCGCCTTCGACTGCCGTTCGATTGCTGCGGGCGTCTCGTGGTGGTTGCCGTAGTCGAGCAAGCAGTCGCCATAGTCGATCACGGCCATCTCGGCAAAGAGATCGCGGTTGAATGGATATTGCGGGTCGTTGTCGAAGATCGCCGACGCACGCCGTATCGCTTGCGGTCCGAACCGCGTGCCCGGCCGATTGGATGTCGCGGCATCGAAAGGGATGCCCCAGACGACCGCATCCGCGCCGGCCAGGTCCTTGGTGAAGCGGCGACGCATGAACGACAGCGCCCCGGCGAAGGTGGGGTCGCTGGCGGCCGATGTGAGGCTCGTTGCCGTGAATGCGTGGTCGATCGACTTGTTGGCCAAGAGATGCTCCTCGAGGGTGTTGGTCGCTATGCCTACCAGAAACGAATCTCAAACCGAAAGGCCAAAACGGTTCTGGTCGCTCTGCCAAACTGGTTTTACCCCGGCAGCTTGTCGGCCAACACCTCGGGTGTCTTCAGTTGCGGCGCCTCGGCAAGCAGTTCAGCTGCTCGTGCCATCAGCGCTGCGGCCACCTTGCCGTTCAAATGCGCCTGCCGGCCTGCCTCGTCGTCAAAGGCATCGAAGATGGCGAATGTGCTCTGGTCGTAGCGAACGGCAAACCACGTCACGGTACCGGGCTCCTGTTCGACAAGCGCCTGCGCGCTCTTCAAGAACGTCGCCACTTCTTCTTCCTTGCCGGATTTTGCTTTCAGTTCGACATAGATTGCTTGCTTGGTCATTCCTGCCTCCCTTGGCATGCGCGTGAAGCGCCTGGAATGCAGTAGAACTGGCAAGGGAACGGGCCGCTTCAAGCAGCCACCAAACAAAAAGGCCGGGCGAAGCGCCCGACCTTTCGTAGTCGATATTCCGCAGCGATTAACGCTTGGAGAACGTGAACAGTGTGCTGCCACCCCCGGCTGGGACCGCAGGCGCCCCTCAGATCGCTTCCAGGAAGGACAGCAGCGCCTGCCGCTCGCGGTCCGTGAGCTGGAACTTCTCGGCCAGCGAAGAGGTCTGCCCGGCAAAGGGCATCAGCGGGTTTTCCGCTTCCTTTTCGTTGCGCGGCAGCGTCCGCCCACCACCGACCTCGTAGAAGCGGAGCACGAGGCGCAGATTGCGGATAAGGCCGTTATGCATGTAAGGCGCGGTTTCACCGACGTGGCGAAGGCTCGGCGTCCGGAAACGGCCGACATCGTCGTTAAGACCGGTCACGCCGTAGCGGCCGGTGTCCTCCAGCGGCCTCCCGAGCAGCGAAAGGCCAAGATTGTGGAAGCGATCGTCGGTCAGCAGGGGGCCGCTGTGGCAGTTCATGCAGCCTGCCTTCGTGCGGAAGAGATGCATGCCCCAGACCTGCTCCTCCGAGAGGGCGGACTTGTTTCCCGAGAGAAAACGATCGAGCGCCGTCGGTTGTTCAAGGATCCGCTCGAAGGCGGCGAGCGCATCCGTCATGCGAGCGATCGTGATCTCGCCCGGACCGAATACGTCGGTGAACCGCTTGCGGTAACCGTCGTCGCGCCGTAGCCGCTCCACGACAGCATCGGCATCGTGATTGGCCATTTCGGCCGGATCAAAAAGGGGGCCCATCGCCTGCTCCTGAAGCGTGCCGGCGCGGCCATCCCAAAACAGTTGCGAGCGAAACGAGGCATTGAACAAGGGCTGCGCGTTGCGCTTGCCCTTCTGTCTGTCGTGGCCGAAAGAGGTGCGCAAGCCGTCGCCCCAGCCGAGCTCCCGGTTGTGGCAGCTTTGGCAGGCGATTTGCCCCGACTGCGATAGCCGCGGATCCTCGAAGAGCGAGCGGCCAAGCTCGGCCTTTGCGAGGTCCGCGCCCATCGGGCGCGGTGGAAGGGGAAGGGGCGCAAGCTCGCGCACCTGGGCATCCTGGAGGATGCGCGCTGCCGGCCAGCCGGCCGGGTTTCCCGCATAACGCTCCTTGAGCGTGGCCAAGGCTCCGGCGTCGGGATCAGAGGGAAATTCATCCGCGGGCGCAGCGACGCCCCGCTCCTCGGCCGCCATCGACGGCCCGCCCTCGTGAAGGAGGCCGACGATGACGAAAGCCGGTATGAAGACCGCTGCAAGCGCGGAGAAGCGAAATGCCGTTTTCATCCTGCCTCAGAATGTTGCCCTGGCACCAAGCCAGAAGGTGCGCCCGACAATCCAGGGATTGTCTTCCTGCGCGATCTTGTTGCCGGTTTCGTTGAACAGGTTCTCCGCCCGGAATTCCAGATCGAAGGCGGTGTCCTTGGTCTCAGCCACGCGATAGCGCGTCATCAGATCGATCGTGACGACCGGCTTGAAGCGGAAGTCCTCCACGATGTCGTGCTGGATCCCAAGGCCATCGGAACCGGCGGGAAGCCGGCACGTGGCCGTCGCCGAGGTACTCGGCGCGCAAGTGGCATCGGTGCCGCGCACGCCGTTGAAGCCGAGGTTCAGGTTGCCGGTGAGCCCGGCGGTCAACCGGCCGTCGAGCCACGTCGTCGTGAGGTCAACGGCAGTACGGAGCGGAATGTCCAGGTTGCCGCGCACGCGGTCGAATTCGGCTTGCGTGTAGGAACCGCCGTTATACCAGATGCGCGTGTCGTCTTCGTCCATATAGGGGCTGACGGTCGATCTGCTCTGCTTCGACCAGGTGAGGCTCGTCGTCAGGGCGACGTTTTCCATGGGGCCGATGATATCCCAGTCCTTGGCATATTCCAGCGTCGCGCCACGATAGCGGCTCTCGCCGTCGTTGCTGAGGGTTACATCGACAGAGGAAGAACCGCTGGCTGCCATCAATTCGTCGTGCCCGCGCCGGTCGACGTAGCGCAGGCGCCACTCGCCGTCGAAGAGCGGGTCGGCGGCCTTTACGCCGGCGGTGTACTCATCCTTGTAGGGCGTATTCACGTCGGCGCCGCCGAAAGCATAGTAGCGTTGCGCGGTCGAGGAGGTCCAATCGCCGACGACGCCGGTGTTGGCGTTGGCGGTCCGGGTGTAAGCCTTGGCGATCGGCTGGCCGTCGCGGACCGCATAACTGAGGGTATCTGCGCCGTAGTAACGGTTGTAACCGGCGCCGAATGAGAATTGTTCCACCGGCGTGATGGTCGCCGCGAGGCGTGGAGATATATCGAGATTGTGGAAATAGTCCTCATAGTCGAGACGCGCACCGGCTCGCACTTCCAGCCAGCCCCAGCTCTGGTCCAATTCCGCGTAAGTATTGAAGCTGTTGAGGTGCGCGCGGTTGCTGTAGGCGGGGGTAACCGTCTTCGTGCTGTTGAACTGCTGCGCCGAGCAGGTGGGGTCACCGGCGGCGCAGGTATAGCGCGAGAACTTCGTGATACCCACCATTGTCTTGCTGACGGAGTTGAAGGTGTACTCGTCCGCCCGGCGATAGGCGTCCGTGTAGCGATATTCCAAACCGGTGAGGAACGTGCCGTTGAGGAGGTCGCCCTTCGCCTCGCTCTTGAAGCCCGTTTCCTTTTGGCCCTGTTCCTTCTCCCCCAAGCCACCCTGACGGCAATACTCGGCGGTGCCCCAGCTGGTCAGCGTCGGAACATGGCACCAGTCAAGGACCGCCGGATCGGTACTGAACCACCATTTGGACTTGTCGGTGACCGAGGTTGCGGTGCGAGCGGCGATGGCGGTGTAGGTGGTGACGTTGCTGCCGCTGTCGTTCGCCGTGCTGGAATCGTTGAAATAGAGTTGGCTGTCCAGCTTGACGTTCTTGAGGCCGATGCTCTCCATGGTCAGCGCTGTAAGGTCGGTTTCCCACCTGAGTTGGCTGGTCAGGCCCTTGGTATGCTGATCGATGACCGTGTCGTCGTAATAGAAGCCGTCCCAGGTCTGGTGGTAGTTCGTCAGGGCGCCATCGAGGGTGAACAGGCCGTAGTCGGTGTCGACACTGCTCGCCAGCCGATACATTTCGTTGCGCGAGCGGTCGTTCGCGCGTTCGTCGCCGTAGCGATCGTCCTTGAACTTGCTGCTGCCGGCGCCGTCGCGGCTATATTGCCCAAGCAGCGCCCAACTGTCGTTGATCGGCAGATTGTATTCGGTGGCGGTCGTGTACTTGCCGTAGGTTGGCTTCGGCATGTCCTGAGAGTTCGTGCCGTCCTCGGTGCCGAGATTGTATTTCGTCAGCTCATCGGCGGTGAAGCCGGAGCTGATGGAACCGCCCGCCTTGTCGGTCGATGGCCTTTTTAACGTATAGTCCACGACGCCGCCAAGGAAGCCGCCGTAGCGGGCGGAGGCATTGCTGTCGATGAGTTTTGCCTCCTCCACGAATTCGGCCGGCACAAATACCGTTTGCGGGTGCAGACCGTAGATCGTGTTGATGTTGGGGGTCTGCTGGTAGCCGTCCAAGTCTGACGTATTGCTGAACGGCTCCTCGGAGCCGGTGACGGTGTTGATGCCGATCCCATTGAGGCGGAAGTTATTTTCCGTGACCTTGCCGCCGGAGATCGACAGCAGCTTCGGCTTCAGGTTGATGAGGTCTTGGCTGTCGGAGCCGGCATCGTTGCTAGCCTCGTTCTGATGCTGAACGTTGGGGCTGTTGCGGAGCGCGGAGTTTGCGTCACCGCCGATGCCCTCGACCCTGTTGGCGATTGCCTGCGAACCGTAGACGGTTGTGCCCGTGTCGGCGGCACTGTTCCCGCCAAGCGAGATCCAGAGCTGGCGGAAGCTGACCCGGATCGTGTCGAGAAGCGTTGGTTCCTCTTGTGCTATTGTTGCTGCCTGAGCCGTTGCCGTTTGCGCCATGGCGGGGGTTGCCTGAAGCGCTGCCGAAATGATTGCCGCCGAAAGCGGAGCGAAGTGGCCCCGCCGCTCCGCTTTCCCCCTGAACCCCGAATGCATGCTAAACCCCGAATGCGTGGCGTCAGTGCGCCGTAAAAGATGAAAAAACGGGTCAACTATTAAAATGTGAATGCACGAGTCAAGATTTTTGACTTGATAATCATCGACTGTTGCGTTTCTGCCATCGAAGGCGAAGATAACAGCCTAAATAAGTGAAATTGCATAATATTTTGAAAGAACGCCGGCGCACCCTAATGAGGGCGAGAGGCTCTTCATCGAGACCATGAGACGGGGCGCGACGAGGCGGGCGAAACTCTCTGGTCAGACGCATAGCTATGGACGCGAGCAAACAAAAAGGCCGGGCAAGAGCCCGGCCTTTCGTAGTCGATATTCCGCAGCGATTAACGCTTGGAGAACTGGAACGAACGGCGGGCCTTGGCCTTACCGTACTTCTTACGTTCAACAACGCGGCTGTCGCGGGTCAGGAAGCCACCCTTCTTCAGAACCGAGCGCAGGCCCGGCTCGAAGTAGGTGAGGGCCTTGGAAAGACCGTGACGAACGGCACCGGCCTGGCCGGAAAGACCGCCGCCTGCAACCGTTGCAACGATGTCGAACTGGCCGTCACGGGCAGCAGCGACGATCGGCTGACGCAGAATCATCTGCAGAACCGGGCGTGCGAAGTATTCCGCGAATTCCTTGCCGTTGACGATGATCTTGCCGGAACCCGGCTTGACCCAAACGCGGGCAACTGCGTTCTTGCGCTTGCCGGTCGCGTAGGAACGGCCAAGCGAGTCGACCTTACGGACGTGAGCCGGAGCAGCAGCTGCTTCGGACGTGCCGAGATCCTTCAGGGAGGAGAGGTCAGCCATTCTTAGGCGCTCCTTACGTTCTTCTTGTTCAGCTTGGCGACGTCGAGAACGACAGGCTGCTGTGCTTCATGAGGATGATTGGAACCAGCGTAAACGCGGAGGTTCTTCATCTGACGACGGCCGAGCGGGCCGCGCGGAACCATGCGCTCAACAGCCTTCTCGAGAACGCGCTCCGGGAAGCGGCCTTCGATGATCTGGCGAGCGGTACGCTCCTTGATGCCGCCGGCATAACCGGTGTGCCAGTAGTAAACCTTGTCGGAGTACTTCTTGCCGGTGAAAACGACCTTGTCGGCGTTGATGACGATAACGTTGTCGCCGTCGTCAACGTGAGGCGTGAAAGTTGCCTTGTGCTTGCCGCGCAGACGCATAGCGATGATGGAAGCGAGACGACCAACGACGAGCCCTTCGGCGTCGATGATGACCCACTTCTTCTCCACCTCTGCAGGCTTCTGGGAGAAGGTTGCCATAGTTGTTACTCTCTTTTGGATCCCTCGGCCCGAAGGCGAGAGGGCGTTTCTTGTTGCTTGGTTTGGCTGTCCGAAGACGCACCAAAAAGAAAGCAGCCCGGAAAGGCTGCATTTCTGGTGGTGTGTATAGAGGCAAAGCAGCCTGGGGTCAATATTTACGAATTGGCGTGCAGCAAAAATGTATCAGTAAAATCAATATGTTAAATATGTGGTATGATGTTACCTCATATTTAGCGCGGCGGAATGGAGTAAGTCGCGGTCGCGTGAGCGATCAATTCATCCGCATTTTCCTGGAAAATCGAGGCATCGATGACGGCGAGCCGCTTGCCTAGCTTGAGAATCCGGCAGGTGCAGGTCGTCAGTCTAGGCTTCGGCAGGCGCAGGAAATTGATGTTGAGATTGGTGGTAACAGCCAGCGCGACCGGCCCGATATGCGCCAATACTGCTGCATAGGCAGTTACATCCGCCAAGGTGAAAAGGGCTGGGCCCGAGACGGTGCCGCCGGGGCGCAAGTGCCTCTCGCTCGGGTCCAACCGCATCGAGACGCTGCCGGGTGTGATCTCGGTGATCGCAAATACGCGCCCATCCGTGTGGATCTGCGGAAAGTCCGTATCCAGAAAACGGTGGAGCTCGTCAATCGTCATGACCGGCTGCATGAGTTTGCCTCGAAATTGCTTGTCGCCTGTGGCAGAACAATTAGCACGAAATAGCAATGCAGGGAGTTAGACCATGGCCGAAGTCGTATCCTTTCGGAAGGACCCGAGCAAAGCGGGCGAGGGCGCGCTCGTCATCCCGCAATTGAGCGATGGCATCCTGCGGCTGACGCTCAGCAATCCGCCTGCAAATGCGCTCTCGATCGCCGTCATGGAGACCCTGATCGGTGAGCTCCAGAGCGCCGCCGAGGACGCTGCCGTTCGCGTGGTCATCATCGCATCGACCGGCAATGTCTTCTCTGCCGGCCACGACCTCAAGGAATTGACCGCGCATCGGGCCGATGAGGACGGCGGCGAGGCATTCTTCGAGGAAACCTTTGCGCTGGCCGCTGATCTCATGCTCGAGATCACCCGCTTGCCAAAGCCTGTCATCGCCGAGATCGACGGCCTCGCAACGGCTGCCGGCTGCCAGCTTGTCGCCTCCTGCGATCTTGCGATCTGCACCGATACGGCGACCTTCTGTACGCCCGGCGTCAATATCGGCCTGTTCTGCTCGACCCCCATGGTGGCCGTGTCCCGCGCGGCGCATCGCAAGCAGGCGATGGAGATGTTGCTCACCGGTGAGACGATCGACGCCTCGACCGCGAAGGATTTCGGCCTGGTGAACCGCATCGTGCCGAAGCAATATTTGACGCAGGTCGTCACCAAATACGCGTCTGTCATTGCAAGCAAGTCGCCGCTGACGCTGAAGATCGGTAAGGAGGCATTCTACCGCCAGCTCGAAATGCCCGTCGAGGAAGCCTACAGCTATGCTGCTCAGGTCATGGTCGACAATATGCTGACCGCCGATGCCGAGGAGGGGATTGGGGCCTTCCTGTCCAAGCGCATGCCGCAGTGGACCGGCGAATAGCTAGCCGAGTTTCAGGATCAGCCCGCCGAGCGCGATGATTGCGCCGGCGAGGTAGCGCCAGGGGCTCGCCTTTTCCTTCAAAACGGTGACTGAGATCAGCAGGGCGAAGAGGATCGACGTCTCGCGCAGCGCCGCAACAGTTGCCACCGGGGCCTTGGTCATCGCCCAAAGGGCGAGGCCGTAGGACGCGATCGATCCGCCGCCACCGATCAGGCCGCGCCACCAGTTGTAACGGACATGCATGGCGACTGCGATGGCGCCGCGCTTGGAGATCGCCCAGGTGAATAGCAATACCGGCGGCAGCAGCGACATCCACAGCGTATAGGAGACGGCATTGCCGGAGACGCGGGCGCCGACACCGTCCACATAGGTGTAGGTCGCAATCACGCAGGCATTGGCGAGCGCCAGCCTGATCGCGTGGCCGCCGCCTTTTCGCGCCTCCAAGGCGAGCGTCAGGATACCGGCGCAGATCGTCATCGTGCCGAGGAGCGCGCCGGTCGACAGTGTCTCGTTCAGGATGAAACCGCTGGTGGCCGCAATCAGCAGCGGAGCGCACCCGCGCATCAGCGGATAGACGAGGCCGATGTCGCCTGCGCGATATGCGCCTGCGACGAGCTGAAAATACGCGAACTGGAGAACAGCGGAAGCGCCGATGAATGGCCATGCGGCCGAGTTCGGCAATGGCAGGAACATCAGGAAGGGAAGAGCGCACACGGCACCGCCTGCCGAAATGAGGCTGGCATCGAGCGATTTGTCCGTGCCCGCCTTGATCATGGCGTTCCATGTCGCGTGCAACAGGGCACCAAATAGAACGAGCAAAATGACGTGGATTGGCAAAAAGACCACCGGGCGGTGTGAAAACAGCGATTGTGGAATTGTTGTTACGCCGCTCTTGGTAAAAATCAATCCCGTTCGATGACAGGGCGGACCACACTGGCGCCCGGTCGCCCGTCAAGCAACCTGAGGATGCTGGATCTCAAATCGATAAAAGAGGAACGTACACCAGAGGTATTTGCTCGATGGTCGCCTGTTCAACCATGAGGCGTTGCTAACATATGCAAGAACATATGTGAACATATACAGGATATACATGGAACGGTGACGGAGGCTACGGATTTGCCACCGCGGATTCTCACAAAAGTGTGACAAAAGCCATCACGGAATCCATCGCTTAGCCGAAATTTTGTGACGCGCGCGCTTGAGCCCGCGAGGCTAAAGCGTCGCGATTTGGGACAGCAGAAACAAGCTTTTACAGCGAATAATCGGGAATGATAAACATCCCGTCTAAGTTGTCTATATTCTGGCAGTTTAGCACGCGACACCTCGGATTGTCCTTCGTAGGAATGGTCGTCCATTCAGCATATTGATTGGGGTCGCAATAGTTGCTGTTGCGAATGTAGCGGTCGAACAATGTCATGCCGCTCACTCGTTTCGACGGATACCGCAAGATCACGGCGCCCTCGTTGTGGATCGCCGCGCGCGCTGCCTGGCAACTCATGTTGAGCGCATTGTATCTCGAAATGGCCAGTACCGGGGAGGCGGCCATGACGAAGGCGATCGCGACAACCAATTTTTTCATGGGAAAATCCTCCTGCTGCGTCCTAATTCCTATATACGCTGAAACGATCCGGCTGGTTTCAACCAAGCCCGAAGGAATGGTGATTGTTTTTGGAGGCGAAGTCCTTGAATCACGATAGGTATGAGGATGACTACATCCTCGGTATTCTGCGTTCCGTGAAGACGATTGCCCTGACGGGCGCGTCACCGAACCCCGCGCGACCGAGCAATGGCGTGATGGGCTATCTGCTGTCTCGGGGATACAACGTCATCCCCGTGAATCCCGGGCAGGCAGGTAAGCAGATCCATGGCCAGACGGTCTACGCTCGGCTTGCCGAGGTCCCGCTGCCGGTCGATATGGTCGAGGTCTTCCGCGCCTCGGAATTTCTGTCGGGTGTTGTCGACGAGGCATTGGCAATGAGCCCGCGGCCGAAGGTGATATGGTCTCAGCTTGGCGTACGTGACGATGCGGCAGCGGCAAGAGCCGAGGCTGCCGGCATCAAGGTCGTCATGGATCGCTGCCCGGCAATCGAGTATCCCCGCCTCATCGGCTGAGTGGTTGGATTTTTCAAATAACGTGCCTGGGTTGAAAAAGAACGCGATTAACTTTTCGCGGCTGTCCGCTATGCTCGCCGCCATTCGATCAAGCTGAATGGGAGGATTTCATGGCCAAGAATGGTCCGGGTTTCAATACGTTGGCAGTTCATGCGGGGGCACAGCCCGACCCCACGACCGGCGCACGCGCGACACCGATCTACCAGACGACGGCTTTTGTCTTTAATGATTCGGATCACGCGGCGGCCCTCTTCGGTCTGCAGCAGTTCGGCAACATCTACACCCGGATCATGAACCCGACCCAGGCCGTCCTCGAAGAGCGCGTCGCGGCACTCGAAGGTGGCACCGCGGCGCTCGCCGTTGCGTCCGGCCATGCGGCCCAGGTCATCGTCTTTCACACGCTGATGCGCCCAGGCGAGAACTTCGTCGCCGCGAAGCGCCTGTACGGAGGCTCTATCAACCAGTTCGGTCATGCCTTCGATAATTACGGCTGGCAGGTTCGCTGGGCGGATTCCGCGGATCCTGCGAGCTTCGAAAGCCAGATCGATGGCAAGACGCGGGCAATCTTCATCGAGAGCCTCGCAAACCCCGGCGGTACCTTCGTCGACATCGCTGCGATCGCGGCCGTGGCGCACAAGCATGGCCTGCCGCTGATCGTCGACAACACCATGGCCAGCCCCTATCTCATCCGGCCGATCGAACACGGTGCCGATATTGTCGTGCATTCACTGACGAAGTTCCTCGGCGGTCATGGCAACTCCATGGGCGGCATGATCGTCGATGGCGGGACCTTCGATTGGTCGAAGTCCGGCAACTATCCGATGCTATCAAGCCCGCGGCCGGAATATAACGGCGTAGTCCTGCATTCGACCTTCGGCAATTTTGCTTTCGCCATCGCCTGCCGTGTGCTCGGTCTGCGCGATCTTGGTCCAGCCATTTCGCCCTTCAATGCATTCTTGATCCTGACGGGCATCGAGACGTTGCCGCTGCGCATGCAGCGCCACAGCGATAACGCGATAGCCGTCGCAAAGTGGTTGAAGGCGCACAGCAAGGTCGCCTGGGTGAATTATGCCGGCCTCGAGGACGACCCGAACCACGCGCTGCAGCAGCGCTATTCGCCGAAGGGCGCAGGCTCCGTCTTCACCTTCGGCGTCAAGGGCGGCTACGAGGCCGGCAAGACGCTGGTCGAGGGATTGGAACTGTTTTCGCATCTCGCCAACATTGGCGACACACGCTCGCTCGTGATCCATCCGGCATCGACCACGCACCGGCAATTGACGGACGAGCAAAGGATCGCCGCCGGCGCCGGGCCCGACGTCGTTCGCCTTTCGGTTGGCATCGAGGACGTGAAGGATATCATCGCAGATCTCGAGCAATCGCTGGCGAAGATTTGATGCAATGGCGAACTACCTGACTTTTGACATCAACGGCGTCGAACCGGAGGTCGGCGCCCCGGATGCAGACCGCATACTGGCCGGCGACCCGCAGTTCAGGACCTGGAATCTGGAGGAGGCCGATGGCGGCCTCTATTCCGGCATATGGGAGGCGACGCCCGGCAAGTGGCGGATCGTCTATGACGAGTGGGAATATTTCAACGTGCTTTCGGGCCACTCTGTTGTCACGGAGGACGGTGGTGACGCTGTGCATCTTCGCGCAGGCGATCGGATGATCCTCAGACCCGGCTTTAGGGGAACCTGGGAAGTGGTTGAAACGACTCGTAAGGATTATGTCATCCGCCTTTGACTGCGTGGCGGAAGGCGATGGTCTGGTCACCGATCGGCACGGCGGTCACAGGGGCTAGCTTCTGTCGGAAGAGGCGAAATCGCTGCGGACGATGCCGTGGCGCTGGAGTTTGTCGTAGAATGTCTTCCTGGGAATGCCGAGGTCCGCGATCGTGCGGCGGACGTCGCCGTCATTGGCGTTCAGAGCTTCGCGAATGATTTGGGCCTCGTAGCGTTCAAGCCGGTCCGGAAGCGACAAGGCTCCATCCGTCTCCGGTTCTGCTGCCGGAGCACGATCCGAGACCTGCCCGACGCCGAGCACGAACCGTTCGGCAAAATGTGACAGTTCGCGCACGTTGCCCGGCCAGTCGTATTCCCGCAGGTGGCGATGGATCGACGAGGGGATCGTGGGCACGTCTCGCTTGAAGCGGCTCGCGGCGCGCTCGGCGAAGTAGCCGAAAAGCAGCGGAACGTCATCCCTTCGCTCCTTGAGTGGCGGGATCGAGATCGTCACGACATTGAGCCGATAATAAAGATCCTCACGAAAGTCGCCACGCTGGCGGGGATCACTGAGATCGATCTTGGAGGCGGCGACAACACGCAGGTCGACCGGTCGGACCTCGTTGGTGCCGAGCGGCGTGACCTCGCGCATCTCGAGCACACGCAGCATCTGCACCTGGGTTGCGGGCGGCATGCTCTCGATCTCGTCGAGAAAAAGCGTTCCGCCGCTCGCATGCTCGATGCGACCGATGCGCTTTTTCTGCGCGCCGGTGAAGGCGCCTGGCTCATGCCCGAACAGCTCGCTTTCAACCACACTTTCCGGCAGCGCACCGCAGTTGAGTGCGACGAAATTGCCGGATGCGCGTCGGCTCCAGCGGTGGAGCAGGCTTGCCACGACCTCCTTGCCGCTGCCGGTTTCTCCCATCAGCAGAACATCGACATCGGTGTCGGCAATCTGTCGCAAGGTGTGGCGTAGCCGCTCCATTGCCGGCGTCTGGCCGATTAGCGGTAGGTCGTCGCGTGCCTCCTCGGTCGCCTTGCGCAGAGTCCTGTTTTCCATCACGAGACGTCGCTTTTCGGCGGCGCGCCGCACGCTCTGGACAAGCCGATCCGTTGCGAAGGGCTTGGTGATGAAATCATAGACACCGTCCTGCATGGCTTTCACCGCCATCGGAATATCGCCATGTCCGGTGACCAGAATGACTGGCAGATCCTCGTCCCGTTGTCGCACGCGGCCAAAGAGCTGCAGGCCATCGATTCCAGGCATCCGGATATCGGACACAACAACGCCTCCGAAATCCCGGCTCAATGCCGCCAGCGCTTCCCCGGCGTCGGAAAAAGCCGAAACGGAAAAGCCGGCGAGCTCAAGCGTCTGCTTCGTTGCCCGCAGCAGATCCTTGTCGTCATCGATTAGAAAAATCGGCGTTACATCGGTCATGCCATGGCCTTCCGCAGGTGCACCGTAAAGCAGGTTCCATTCGCGTCGCTCGTCACGTCGATGCGACCGCCATAGTCGGCCACGATGTCCTTGGAAATGACGAGGCCGAGACCCAAGCCTCTCTCCTTGGACGTATTGAACGGCGTGAAGAGCGACTTCAGGATGTCAGGCGAAATCCCCGGGCCGTTGTCGGCGACCTTGATTGCAACTTCGTCGCCTGTCTCTGTCACCGAGACGTCGACCTTCGCGTCGGCTCGCCCGTCAAGGGCCTCCAAAGCATTCTGGAACAGGTTGATCAGGATCTGTTCAAGCCGGATCCGGTTGCCGAGCACGCATAGCCCTGGTGGCGGTGGCCGAATATCGAGTGCTTCCAGTTGTCCGGCAAAGCGGCTCTTCAGCAGAACAACCGCTCCATCAATAACGCTCAGCAATTCCACGGGCTCCGGCGCCACGCGGCCCTTGCGCGCAAATGCCTTCAACTCGTCGGTAATCGCGCCGATCCTCTCGGTGAGGCCGGCAATCGCCTCCAGGTTTTCATCGACTGGATTCGTCTGCTTGCGTTCGAGAAAGACGCGTGCGTTGTCCGCATAGGCGCGTATGGTCGCGACCGGCTGGTTGATCTCGTGGGCCACGCCCGCCGCCACCTGGCCGAGGATCGCGAGCCGGTTCGCCTGCACCAGTTCCTGTTGCACGACCTGCAGTCTTGCTTCGGTTTCCCTGTGATCGGAGATTTCGGCCTGCAGACGGTCGCGCGCCCTGCTGAGATCGTCGGTTCGCTCGACGACCCTTCGCTCCAGCTCCTCGCGCATGGCTTGTTCTTCCGCGATCTTGGTCGCGGCCGCCTGGCGCCTCCATAGGAGAAACGCTGCGATGGCGAGAATGGGCAGAAGGACGGCAAGCGACAGTAGGCGCATTTCTCGAACGGACGCGGCGACCGGCGCATCGGTCGGTACCAGATACTCGAGATGCCATGGGGTGGTGGGAACTGGCGTTGCTAGGCGCAAATATTCGCCTTCGCCACTGCCGGGAAGAACGGCGGAAACAAGCGAGGCCTCGGCATCGATTGGCCGAGGCCGCATGATAGGCAATTTCGCCAACGGCGCATCGCCGAACTGTTGGCTGTTGCGGATGGCGGCAAGCTCAGCCTCAGGCACCGGACCGTTGATCATAAAACGCCAGGAGGGGATACTGGTGATCAGAACGACGCCGCGATTGTCGGTGACATAAACAGGACGATGCGTATCGCGCCAATCGCTCTCAAGCTGGTCGAACTCGAGCTTGACGACCACGACGCCAAGGGGCGCCGCCGCACTGCCGACGCGGCGTGAAATATAGAGGCCAGGGCGCTTGCTGACGCTGCCTAGGGCAAAATGCTCGGCGGTTCCTTCATCCATCGCCTTTCGGAAGTAGTCGCGGAAGGCGTAGTCGTTGCCGACGAAGCTGATGGGCTCGCGCCAGTTGCTCGAGGAGACAGCGATACCGTTGGGGCCAATGACGTAGAGCACGGCGGCCTGCGTTCCCGTGACGAGTCGCTCAAGCTTGCGGTTCAATATATCAATCGCATCGCTGCTTTTGGACGAGAGGCCATCGAGAACCTGCTGGTCCTCGGCAAGAAGCAAGGGCAGGGCGCGTGGCCTCTCCAGAACCGCGTTGAGCAGCGCTACCTTGAGGCTTGCGTCGGTCCGGCTCTGGCTCACAATCGTATCGATGGCGGCGCGACGCCCATAGATGGTCGCGCCGAACAGCGTGGCAAGGATCAGCGCTGCCGAAACCGAAGCAAAGAGGATCCACGTTCGCCGTACCCGTCGGCTGGCACGGTGGAAGGAACCGAAATCCGATCTCGAAGAGGACTGAAGCATTGTTCACTCTGTGCGCAATTCCGCACTCACGTCAAATCAATTTGTGCGAAAATGCGCTCATCTCTTTTGCTTTACGGCGCGGACGAACAATAGACTGTTGCGAAATCAATATCTTAATAACGGCGTCGCAACTTGGCACGTATGTTGCAAAACCTCCGCAAACAGCCGCGTGGCTGTTGAATTGGTAACGCAATCGCCCCGGGAGGCCACCGTTGGTTTTGGGGCACATGGAGGACATCATGGGTGCAGCACTTCCAGTCGCGCAGCCGCGCGGCAAGGTTCCCTTCTATCGGCTTCTCTACGTGCAGGTTCTTGCCGCCATCTGTGCTGGCATCCTGCTCGGTCATTTCTATCCCGATATCGGCACGGCTCTGAAGCCGCTCGGCGACGCTTTCATTAAGCTCGTCAAAATGATCATCGCCCCCGTCATCTTCTTGACCGTCGCAACCGGCATCGCCGGCATGTCGGACCTGCAGAAGGTTGGACGCGTTGCCGGCAAGGCGATGCTATACTTCCTCGTCTTTTCGACGCTGGCATTGGCGGTCGGTCTGCTGGTGGCCAACGTGATACAGCCGGGCGCCGGCATGCATATCGATCCGGCGACGCTGGATACCAAGGCCGTCGCAAGCTACGCGGAAAAGGCTCATGACTCGACCGTCACGGGCTTCCTGATGAACATTATCCCGAACACGATCGTTGGTGCTTTTGCCGACGGCGACATTCTTCAGGTGCTGTTCTTCTCCGTCCTGTTCGGTATCGCGCTTGCCATGGTCGGCGATCGCGGTCGGCCGGTCGCTGACTTCCTGCAGTCACTGACGGTGCCGGTCTTCAAGCTGGTGGCGGTCCTGATGAAGGCAGCTCCGATCGGCGCTTTCGGCGCCATGGCGTTCACGATCGGCAAATACGGCATCGGCTCCATTGCAAACCTGGCAATGCTGATCGGTACCTTCTATCTGACATCGCTGCTCTTCGTTCTGGTCGTTCTCGGTGCGGTTGCCCGCTACAACGGGTTTTCGATCCTTGCGCTGATCCGTTACATCAAGGAAGAGCTGCTCCTGGTGCTCGGTACGTCTTCTTCGGAAGCCGCGCTTCCGGGCCTTATGGCTAAGATGGAACAGGCCGGCTGCAAGCGCTCTGTCGTCGGTCTCGTCATTCCGACCGGCTATTCCTTCAACCTCGACGGCACGAACATCTATATGACGCTCGCAGCCCTCTTCATCGCTCAGGCGACGGACACGCCGCTGACCCTGGCAGACCAGATCCTGCTTCTGCTGGTCGCGATGCTGAGCTCCAAGGGCGCTGCCGGCATCACCGGGGCTGGCTTCATTACGCTTGCCGCGACGCTCTCGGTCGTGCCCTCGGTTCCAGTGGCAGGCATGGCGCTAATCCTCGGCATCGACCGCTTCATGTCGGAATGCCGCGCGCTGACCAACTTTGTCGGCAACGCGGTCGCGACGGTCGTCGTCGCCCGCTGGGAAAATGAGCTTGATCAGACGAGGTTTGCTGCGGCCATGGCCGGCAGGTTGCCTCCGGAACCGGTCGACGGTGTGCCGGCTCTGCAGGCCGCGGAATAACGCCAAACCGTAATGTGTTGGAAGCATGACAGAGAGGTCCGCGTTCTCCGGAACGCGGACCTTTTCCATTGGTGCCTACCAGGCGAGATCCAGCCGATCCAATCCGTGGAAGTGATAGACGTCCTTCACGACAGGCGTACGGGCAAGGCTCAGCCCAGGCAGTCTCTCGAAGAGAATTGGCAGGACGACGTTCAGTTCGAGCCGAGCCAATGGCGCCCCGATGCAGAAGTGGATACCCGCGCCAAAGGAGAGATTGGCAGCCTCGTTGCGGTCAGGCTTGAACGTCAGCGGATCACTGAATTTTGCCGGGTCCAGATTGGCTGCCGCCAGAATGAGGCTCACCTTGTCGCCGCGCTTGAACGAAATGCCGTCGATTTCGACGGGCTCCAACGCCCAGCGCTGGAAGATGTGGACCGGCGCACAGATGCGCAGGGACTCCTCTACGGTTCGCTCGGTGGTGGCTTCGTCCTTGAAAAGATCGGCCGGATCGCGTCCGCTGTCCAGAATGATGCGCACCGAGTTGCCGATCTGGTGCACAGTCGCCTCGTGACCGGCATTGAGCAATACGATCGTCGTCGAAACGAGCTCGTCCTCTGTGAGATACTGGCCCTTGTGTTCGGTGTGGATCATGTGCGTCAGAAGGTCGTCCCGCGGGTTGGCGCGACGCTCGGCAATGACCGTCTTTACATAGTCCGAGAACTCCTTCGCGGCCCGTTCGGCGCCATCCTCGTCCTCGCGGGTGCGGCCGAAGAGATACATGCGAATGTAGGCGTGTGACCACTTCAGGAGTTGCGGTCCCATTTCCTCCGGAATGCCGATCATGCGGGCGATCATCGTCACCGGAATGATGTCGGCAAACGCCGAAAGCAGCTCGACTTCGTTGTTTTTCTCGAAGCCGTCGATGAGCTTGTTGGCAAGCTCGGCGATTTCCGACTTCATCTTCTCAACGTGACGAGACACGAAGGCGCGGTTGACAAGCGTTCGCAGGCGCGTGTGCTCAGGCGGCTCCAGTTCAAGCAGCGAGTATCGTTCCGCGAGATCGAAATTCGCCAGGTGCTGTTCGGGCTCGGGAAGGCCGAGCTCTTCGCGGCTTGCGATGTGCAGGATCTGGCGGCCGAAGCGGCGATCGCGCAGCAGGCCGTTCACATGGTCATAGCCCGTGAAGAACCACTGCTTCTGCTGCTCCCAATAGAATGTGGGGCAATGCGCGTGCAAAGCGGCGTAGACGCTGTTCGGATCGCTGTAAAAGGCAGGATTGCTTGCGTCCAGCGAGACGTGGCGTGTGGCGGGATCGATGGAAAGAAATGGTGGGATCATCATGCTTCGAGGCTTAGCGGATTTGCCAAGCCTCGAAAAGATAGGGTCAGCCTCTCGACAGCGATCCAACGCGGCGGAGCGCGTGGATTTGGTCGTCGAGTGTTGGAACCAGTTCGCCACTTGTTTGATCCGGCTGCGGAGGCGGTGGTGCCGCGGCTTCGGCTTCACCGAAGATGACGGTGCAGTTGCGGCCGGCTGCCTTTGCGGCATAGAGCGCCCGATCGGCTGCCGATACGAGCTTGTCCATGTTTGCCTCGATGGCTGAGGCAAGGGCAACGCCGGTGCTGAATGTTGCCGGGACGATCGCGTCGCCGGTGCTCACGGGCACACGGCAAAACTCCGCCCGGATCGTCTCTGCAAGCGCTTCGGCTTCTGTCTGGTCGGCGACGGTCGTGAAGGCTGCAAACTCCTCGCCCCCCATGCGGCCGAAAGCTCCATCCGGCACGAATTGATTGGCCAATCGGGCAAACACCGTCAGCACGACGTCGCCGGCCTGATGGCCGAAACGGTCGTTGACGCGCTTGAAGTGGTCGAGGTCGAAAAGCAACACGGCGACCTGGCGGTTACTGTTGAATGCACGCTCCCGGATGGCATCGAACCGTCCGAAGAGGCCGCGTCGGTTCAGTACGCCAGTCAGAGAATCGGTGAGGCTGAGCATGCGAAGATGCTTCTCCGAGCGCTCCATGATGACGAGGCAGGTGAGAGCGCACGCCAGGATGAGCAGGAAGCCCGTTGCCATCGCGGCGCTGCCCGCGAAGTTGACAGCTTCCGCCTCGGTGGGGCCGAGGATTGCCATTGCCAGCGCCGTACCGAAGCACAGGACGCTCTGGATCACGAAGATGGCACCGAGTTTGCCTCTCGAGCCCTCGTTGCGCTTGCCTGCCATGCAGACTGCCATTGCAAGAGCCGTCGCGCCGGTAGCGGAGGCTAGATTGTAGAGAATGACGCGATTGGTGTAGTCGTCGTTGACCCACGGCAGGAAGACGCCGCCCAGCCAGACGAGCGGTGGCAGCAATGCCCACCATTCGAGCTTGCGACGATCAAGCGCTAGGTACCCGGCAACCCACGCGCTCTGCCCAGATAGCGCGATCGTGTTGGCGATCTCAATGGAAAGGATGGCGGGTATCTGCCCGCGCAGGGCCGCCATTGCGAAACCCACGCCGCTAAGGAGAAAGCCCGTTCCCCAGTAGAAATAGGCCTTGTTTCGGACATTGTGGCGCCAGGCCATGAACGCTACCAGCGCGAGCGTCATGGCTTCGGAGCACCAAATGGCTAATCCAGTCGTAACATTGAACACGGCAATACCCCTTCCATTGCGCGTATCCTTTCGGAAAAAACTGGCAACTTCATTAATTGTGCTTGCGCGCCACTGCATTTTTGTGCGGAGTTGTCTTTAGGCTTTCCTTTCTGTGAACGAAGGGCAGTTGCGGGCGGATTCAGAATTCGTTTATCCTGATGCCGACAAAAGTTGTGCGACAGCGCGACCGCGGCCCGTTCCTCGAATCTATTTTGGTGGAATCAGCGTAGATCGGGCGAAAAGTTGTTCGCCTTGCTCCGGCCCCTCTTCACGTTATCCATCGGCGCGTCTTGAAGAGGAGGGCAGGGAAGCTCTATGTAGGGATAAGGCATTTTCTTTGATTCCCGGCCATAGCCGGCAGACGTTGACAAAGGACGCACATGAGAAACCCAGTCGATACCGCTATGGCCCTCGTGCCGATGGTCGTGGAACAGACCAATCGCGGTGAACGCTCCTACGACATCTATTCGCGCCTGCTCAAGGAACGCATCATCTTCCTGACTGGGCCTGTCGAGGATCACATGGCGACGCTCGTCTGCGCCCAGCTCCTCTTCCTCGAGGCCGAAAACCCGAAGAAGGAAATTGCGCTCTACATCAATTCTCCAGGCGGCGTTGTGACTGCCGGCATGGCGATCTACGACACGATGCAGTTCATCAAGCCAGCCGTCTCGACGCTCTGCATCGGCCAGGCTGCGTCCATGGGCTCGCTGCTGCTTGCTGCCGGCCACAAGGACATGCGCTTTGCCACCCCGAATTCCCGCATCATGGTGCATCAGCCATCGGGCGGCTTCCAGGGCCAGGCATCGGACATCGAGCGTCACGCCCGCGATATTCTGAAGATGAAGCGCCGGCTGAACGAAGTTTACGTCAAGCATACCGGCCGCACCTACGAGGAAGTTGAAAAGACCCTTGACCGTGACCACTTCATGGATGCGGACGAAGCCCAGACCTGGGGTGTCATCGACAAGGTCCTGACATCTCGCGTCGAGATGGAAGGTGATGCCGCCTAGTGAGAAGTAGGGATGGTGTTGTATCCGCCACAGTTCTATCTCATTTGTGATCGAACAAGGGAAGAAACCCGGTGGCGGGTGCAGCGATCTCAAGTATTAATGCTATGTTGAATTTTTATGACATAGCATCGGCAGTCGAAGGGGATTTCGTTGCCGCCGGCGCCAGGACAGCTTAGTTTGGACCGGTTCGTACCCCTTAAACGGCCTTGGCCGGCTGGGGCTCCAAGCGTGGAGCAGGCCAATGAGTGGACCGTTATTTCACCTTGAAATGCGGCGTGCTGGAAGGAAAGTGATATGAGCAAGGTCAGCGGCAGCAACGGCGGCGACTCCAAAAACACCCTCTATTGTTCGTTCTGCGGAAAGAGCCAGCACGAAGTCCGGAAGCTTATCGCCGGACCGACCGTTTTCATCTGCGATGAATGCGTCGAATTGTGCATGGACATCATCCGCGAGGAAAACAAATCCTCGATGGTCAAGTCCCGTGACGGCGTTCCCACGCCTCAGGACATCATCAAGGTCCTCGATGAATATGTCATCGGCCAGCGCCAGGCGAAGAAGATCCTGTCGGTTGCCGTTCACAACCACTACAAGCGCCTCGCACACGCCTCCAAGAACGGCGAAGTCGAGTTGGCGAAGTCGAACATCATGCTGGTCGGCCCGACCGGCTGCGGCAAGACTTATCTTGCCCAGACGCTCGCTCGCATCATCGACGTTCCCTTCACGATGGCCGATGCGACGACGCTGACGGAAGCTGGCTATGTCGGTGAGGATGTCGAAAACATCATCCTGAAGCTGCTGCAGGCTGCCGACTACAATGTCGAGCGCGCCCAGCGCGGCATCGTCTACATCGACGAAGTCGACAAGATCTCCCGCAAGTCCGACAACCCGTCGATCACCCGCGACGTATCGGGCGAGGGCGTGCAGCAGGCGCTTCTGAAGATCATGGAAGGCACGGTTGCCTCGGTGCCCCCGCAGGGCGGCCGCAAGCATCCGCAGCAGGAATTCCTGCAGGTCGACACCACGAACATCCTGTTCATCTGCGGTGGCGCATTCGCCGGTCTCGACAAGATCATCTCCGCTCGCGGCGAGAAGACCTCGATCGGCTTCGGTGCAACGGTTAAGGCCCCGGACGACCGTCGTGTCGGCGAAGTCCTGCGCGAACTGGAGCCGGAAGATCTGGTCAAGTTCGGCCTCATCCCGGAATTCATCGGCCGTCTGCCGGTCCTGGCGACGCTCGAGGATCTCGATGAGGATGCACTGATCCAGATCCTGTCGGAGCCGAAGAACGCACTGATCAAGCAGTACCAGCGCCTGTTCGAGATGGAAGACGTGGAACTCACCTTCCACGAGGACGCTCTCCGCGAGATCGCCCGCAAGGCGATCATTCGCAAGACCGGTGCCCGCGGCCTTCGTTCGATTATGGAAAAGATCCTCCTCGACACGATGTTCGAACTGCCGGCCCTGGAAGGCGTACGCGAGGTCGTCATCTCCGAGGAAGTGGCACGCGGCTCCGCCCGTCCGCTTTACATCTACGCCGATCGTCAAGATGAGAAGGCCAACGCTTCGGCGTGACCTTAGAGATATCTTTACGATACGAACTGTGAATTTGAGGGGCTTGCCGTCGGCAGGCCCCTTTCTATTTCAAAATCAGTGCACGACCCTGATAAATCTTGCTAAAGAGGTCTGAAACCACCTCTGTTGCCGTTGCGGTTTCCCCCGCCCTTGGCAATTATGGAATGATTCCGTTGGTGTGTTTCGGTCTTGTGTTTTAGCCGCTTCGGAAGTGGTAGCCGCCGACTTGGCACGGCGCTCCAGAATGAAGGTATTCCGTTGTAGCATAGCTGTCATGTCCAGGGGGACACCGGCCATGGCGCAGCTTGAAAAGCGTAGTCAGAACCTCCACTTGTTGTCTCAAGTGGAGTGCGGCCCGGTTCTCGTGGCCGCGCCAGAAGAGCCCGGTAACGGGACGATGGAAAGGAAATAAAATGACGAAGAAAACGTCAGTTGCGAGCACAGCATATCCGGTTTTGCCCCTGCGCGACATCGTCGTCTTCCCGCATATGATCGTGCCGTTGTTTGTCGGCCGAGAGAAATCGATCCGTGCGCTCGAGGAGGTCATGGGATCGGACAAGCAGATCATGCTCGTCACGCAGATCAATGCGAGCGATGACGATCCGGAACCATCTGCCATTCACAATGTCGGTACGGTCGCCAACGTATTGCAGCTGCTGAAGCTGCCTGATGGCACCGTCAAGGTTCTGGTCGAAGGTCGCGCGCGCGCCGAGATCGACGCTTACACGGATCGTGAGGACTTTTATGAAGCCCTTGGTCATGTTCTCGAAGAGCCACATGACGATCCGGTCGAGCTTGAAGCGCTCAGCCGCTCGGTCGTGTCCGAGTTCGAAAGCTACGTGAAGCTCAACAAGAAGATCTCGCCCGAGGTCGTTGGCGCTGCCAGCCAGATCGACGACTATTCGAAGCTCGCCGACACGGTTGCCTCGCACCTGTCGATCAAGATCACCGAGAAGCAGGAGATGCTGGAAACCACCAGTGTCAAGGCACGCCTCGAAAAGGCGCTCGGCTTCATGGAAGGCGAGATCTCGGTCCTTCAGGTCGAGAAGCGCATCCGCTCGCGCGTCAAGCGCCAGATGGAGAAGACCCAGCGCGAGTATTACCTGAACGAACAGATGAAGGCGATCCAGAAGGAGCTCGGCGACGGCGAGGAAGGCCGCGACGAGATGGCCGAACTGGAAGAGCGCATCGCCAAGACCAAGCTTTCCAAGGAAGCCAAGGAAAAGGCTGACGCCGAGCTGAAGAAGCTGCGGCAGATGAGCCCGATGTCGGCTGAGGCGACTGTTGTCCGCAACTATCTCGACTGGCTGCTCGGAATTCCGTGGGGCAAGAAGTCGAAGATCAAGTCGGATCTCAACAACGCCGAGAAGATCCTCGAAGCCGATCACTTCGGTCTCGATAAGGTCAAGGAGCGTATCGTCGAGTACCTGGCTGTCCAGGCCCGCGCGACCAAGATCAAGGGCCCGATCCTGTGCCTCGTCGGCCCTCCGGGCGTGGGCAAGACCTCGCTCGCCCAGTCGATCGCCAAGGCGACCGGCCGTGAGTATGTCCGCATGGCTCTCGGTGGCGTTCGTGACGAAGCTGAAATCCGCGGTCACCGCCGCACCTACATCGGCTCGATGCCCGGCAAGGTCATCCAGTCGATGAAGAAGGCGAAGAAGTCCAACCCTCTCTTCCTGCTCGATGAAATCGACAAGATGGGCCAGGATTTCCGTGGCGATCCGTCGTCGGCTCTGCTCGAGGTGCTGGATCCGGCTCAGAACTCGACCTTCATGGATCACTACCTGGAAGTCGAATACGACCTGTCGGACGTGATGTTCATCACGACCGCGAATACGCTGAACATCCCTGCGCCTTTGATGGACCGCATGGAAGTCATCCGTATCGCCGGTTACACCGAAGACGAAAAGCGCGAAATCGCCAAGCGGCACCTGCTGCCGAAGGCCATCAAGGAACATGCGCTGCAGCCGAACGAGTTCTCGGTCAGCGACGATGCCCTGATGGCGATCAGCCAGCAGTACACCCGCGAAGCCGGTGTTCGTAACTTCGAACGCGAATTGATGAAGCTCGCCCGCAAGGCGGTCACCGAGATCATCAAGGGCAAGACGAAGTCCGTTCATGTGACGGCCGAAAACATCGACGACTACCTGGGCGTTCCGCGCTTCCGCCACGGCGAAGCAGAGCGCGAAGATCAGGTCGGCGTTGTTACTGGTTTGGCCTGGACGGAAGTCGGCGGCGAACTGCTGACGATCGAAGGCGTCATGATGCCGGGCAAGGGTCGCATGACCGTGACCGGCAACCTGAAGGAAGTGATGAAGGAATCGATTTCCGCAGCGGCATCCTATGTCCGCTCGCGCGCCGTCGATTTCGGCATCGAGCCGCCGCGCTTCGACAAGAGCGACATCCACGTGCACGTGCCGGAAGGTGCGACGCCGAAGGATGGTCCGTCGGCCGGTGTTGCCATGGCAACCGCGATTGTCTCGATCATGACCGGCATCCCGGTCGACAAGAATGTGGCGATGACGGGTGAAATCACCCTTCGCGGTCGTGTTCTGCCGATCGGCGGCCTCAAGGAAAAGCTGCTCGCAGCGCTTCGCGGTGGCATCAAGAAGGTGCTGATTCCGGAAGAAAACGCCAAGGATCTGGCGGAGATTCCGGATAACGTGAAGAACAACATGGAGATCATCCCGGTGTCCCGCATGGGCGAGGTGATCAAGCATGCGCTGGTCCGCAGACCGGAAGCAATCGAGTGGGATGGCACGGTGGAAACGCCCGTCATCGCAACGGTCGAAGGGCTCGACGAAACGGGTGCAACCATAGCTCACTGAGCTTTGTTTGCCACATTCGTGCCCAATTGCTTAAAAACCCTGAAAAGGCTGGCGTTTTCGCCAGCCTTTTTTTGTGAAATTGGCACACGGGTGCTTGCATTTCCTTGATTTGCAGGCTCTTTGGGGTGCGGCGGGCCTGATGAACTCTATTCTGCGCCTGGCTTATAGATTTGAGTCGTTTCGAACCATTTAGAAAGGGGTGGAAACATGAACAAGAATGAACTCGTGTCCGCAGTTGCCGAAAAGGCAGGACTCTCGAAGACCGACGCTGCTTCCGCGGTTGATGCTGTTTTCGAAGTCGTCCAGGCTGAACTGAAGGGCAAGGGCGACGTTCGCCTCGCTGGTTTTGGTAGCTTCACCGTCTCCCATCGCGCAGCCACGAAGGGCCGCAACCCGTCCACCGGCGCAGAAGTCGATATTCCGGCTCGCAACGTGCCGAAGTTCACGCCCGGCAAGGGCCTGAAGGACGCCGTCAACGGCTGATATGAATTTACTTGGCGGCCGGGCAACGAGACCGGTGGCACAAGTTTCGAAGGGTTCGGCCACGGCCGAACCCTTTTTGCTTTTCGCGGCCTTGTCGGCACGCGCGGCATGTCATACGAAATGACCGTTCTCAGGGCGGGGTGAAAGTCCCCACCGGCGGTAAGGGCCTCGGCCCGAGCCCGCGAGCGCCTTTCAGCTTCTGCTGGAAGGGTCAGCAGATCCGGTGCAATTCCGGAGCCGACGGTTACAGTCCGGATGAAAGAGAATGAGCGGAGCGGGCGAGGGTTGATTCTACCCTTGCGGCGGTCGCGCTCATGCGTCCTGATTTGTGTTGGTTTCGGAAAGAAAGACATGAATCAGACTTCCCCTACATTTTCCGCTTCGCGAGCAATGGTCGGTGCTGCCTGGATGATTGCCGCGGGCATCGCCTTCTCCATCCTCAATATCGTCACGCAATGGCTGACGATGAAGCTCGCCTTTCCCTCGGCCTCGGCAGCCTTCTGGCAATATGCCTTTGCCCTGGTCTTCTCGCTACCGTTTCTCTGGCGCGCCGGTCTTGGGGCAATGAGAACGCGTTATCACTGGCGTCATGTTGTACGAGTCGCCTTGGCGGCCTTTGGGGTAACGACCTGGGTCGCGGGGCTTGCGCAAGTACCCATCTGGCAGGCGATTGCGCTGGTAATGACGTCTCCGTTCTTCATCATCATGGGCGCACGCATCTTCCTTGGTGAATATATCGGCCCTGCGCGATGGGCCGCGACCGCAACCGGTTTCCTGGGAGCGATGATCATCCTGCAGCCCTGGTCGGACAGCTTCAGTTGGGCGGCGCTCCTGCCGATCCTCTCGGCCCTTCTCTGGGGCGCCTCTTCGTTGATCACCAAGAGCCTTACCGGAGTCGAGCGACCGGAGACCATCACCGTCTGGCTGCTCGCGCTCCTCACGCCGATCAACGGCGGATTGGCGCTAGCGGCTGGCTTCGACATTCCGACCGGCTTGACGCTCCTGCTTTTCGTTGCGGCGGGCCTCCTGACCGTGATGGCGCAGTATTTCCTGACGTTAGCCTATTCGGCAGCCGATGCCGCTTACATTCAGCCATTCGACGATCTCAAGCTGCCGCTCAACGTGTTCGCCGGCTGGCTGGTCTTCGGCTATGCGCCGACCGGCTATCTGTGGTTGGGCGCGGTGCTGATCCTTGGGGCATCGCTCTTCATTATGCGGAACGAAATGAAGAAGGAGCGGGAGACCCGCTAGCGCGTTCAAAATATGACATCGGTGTCATCCCGGTGTCATGCCCATCCCCCAGAAAAACCTTGTGTGAACTCATGGGGGATTTCATGACAACTGTATCGCGCAAGACAGTGCTCGTTGCGGCGCTCCTGGCGACTGCCGCGTTTCCGGCCGCCGCAGAGCCCGTTTTCAATCGTATCGCAACCTTTCCGGTGGCATCCAACCTGCCACAGGACAAAGACAAGCTCTCGGCCACTTCGGCGGAAATCATCACGGCTACCGACGACGGCATGACGCTCATCTATAGCGACAGCCCGCTCGGAGCGATCGGCTTTGTCGATATCTCAGACGCCAAGGCTCCGAAGGCCGGGGGCGCGCTGATGATGGACGGCGAGCCGACATCCGTGACATCAACCGCCGGCAAGGCGCTCGTTGCCGTCAATACGTCGGAGAGCAAGGCAAAGCCCTCCGGCCGTCTCGCGGTCGTCGACGTTGCCACCAAGAAGATCGAGTACACCTGCGACCTCGGGGGACAGCCGGATTCGATCGCACTCAACAAGGACAAGACGCTCGGCGCGATCGCGATCGAAAACGAACGTGACGAAGAGGTGAACGATGGCAAGATTCCGCAGATGCCGGCAGGCGATCTCGTCGTGTTCCAAGTGAAGAATGGCACGGTCGATTGTGGTTCGATCAAGCACGTGATGCTGACCGGCCTTGCCGGGATTGCGCCAGAGGATCCGGAGCCGGAATTCGTCTCCTTTAACGACCAGAACGAGATCGCCCTGACGCTGCAGGAAAACAACGAGATCGTCATTATCGACGCGGCGACCGCAACGGTGAAGGCGCACTTCCCGGCGGGCAGCGTCGATCTCGCCGGTATCGATACCAGGCGTGACGGCGCGCTGAGGTTCACCGGCGAACTCAAGGGCGTGTTGCGCGAGCCCGACGCCGTGAAGTGGCTGGACAACGACCGTCTGGTCGTTGCGAACGAAGGCGACTATCAAGGCGGCTCGCGCGGCTTCACGATTTTCGACAAGATCGGAAAGGTACTTTACGAATCCGGCGCCTCGTTCGAACGCGCTGTCGCCAATATTGGCCACTATCCGGACAAGCGCTCTTCCGCCAAGGGTGTCGAGCCGGAAGGCTTGGAGGTCGCTACCTTCGGCGGCCAGAAGTACATCTTCCTGCTTTCGGAGCGCGCTTCGGTCGTCGGCGTCTACAAGGATACCGGCGCGGAACCGCAACTCGTCCAGATCCTTCCGTCCGGCGTCTCGCCCGAGGGTGGCGTGGCCGTCCCGTCGCGCAATCTGTTTGCCACCGCCAACGAAGTCGATCTCGGCGAGGATGGCGGACCGCGATCCCACGTAATGATCTATCAACTTGCCGAAGGCGAAATGGCCTATCCGCAGATCGTTGCGGCGGAGAAGGAGGGCAATCCGGTCGGCTTTGCCGCACTTTCCGGTCTTGCCGCCGTTCCGGAAAAGCCGGGCCAGCTGTTTGCTGTCAGCGACAGCGTTCTCGGCATGCAGCCGACGATCTACACCATCGACGCCACCAAGAAACCGGCCGTCATCACCGAAACGCTGGCCGTCAAGCGCGATGGCCAGCCGGCCCAAAAGCTCGATATCGAGGGTATCGCCGTTGACGAGAAGGGCTGGTTCTGGCTGGCCTCGGAAGGCAACAGCGAGAAGCTTTTGCCGCACGCGCTGTATCACGTAAACCCGAAGGGCGAGATCAAGGAAGAAATCGCTCTGCCGAGCGAACTGACCGCCAACGAAATCCGCTACGGCTTCGAAGGCGTGACGATTATCGGTTCCGGCGACGATGCCACCCTGTGGATGGCTGTTCAGCGCGAATGGAAGGATGACGAGAAGGGTTTCGTAAAGCTCGTCTCGTACAACCCGAAGAGCAAGGAGTGGGGCGCCGTCCGCTATCCGCTGGACAAGTCCGAAGCCGGTTGGGTTGGTCTGTCTGAGATTTCCGCTCAGGGCGACGGCGTCTATATCATCGAGCGCGACAACCTCGTCGGTGACGCAGCCAAGCTGAAGAAGCTCTACAAGGTCGCGGTATCGGATCTGAAGCCCGGCAAGCTTGGAGGCGAGTTGCCGCTCGTCAAGAAGACGGAAGCCCACGACTTCCTTCCGGAGCTGAAGACTGCCACCAACGGCTACGTCCTCGACAAGCTGGAAGGTTTCGCCTTCGACGCCTCCGGCAAGGCTTACGCTGTCACGGACAATGATGGCGTGGATGATTCCTCGGGTGAAACTCTGTTCTTCGAGGTCAACCTCGTCGGTACGAACTGAGATTGATTGAGCCAGAAACAGAATGGCCGGGTCTATGCCCGGCCATTTTTCCTGCAATGCCTGCCTTACCAGCGCTGGTGGACATAAGGGGCGACCAGTCGGTCGTAGATCTCGCGCGTGGCCTCCATCACTTCGTGTGAGAGCGGCGCGAGGCTCGCTGCCGCGGCGTTGGCGCGCGCCTGATCGGCGTTGCGCGCGCCGGGAATGACGACGGTGACCGCGTCGCTCATAAGGATCCAGCGCAGCGCGAATGCCGCCATGCTCGTGCCCGATGGCACGAGCTTGCGCACTTCCTCCACGGCCTGGAGACCGACCTCGAAGGGAACGCCAGCGAAGGTCTCGCCGACATCGAAAGCCTCGCCGTGACGATTGAAATTCCGGTGGTCGTCGCTCGCAAATTTCGTCTCGCGGGTGATCTTCCCTGACAGCAGCCCGCTTGCGAGCGGCACGCGGGCGATGACGGCGATGTTCTTCCGCCGAGCCTCCTGGAAGAACAGGTGATCGGGCCGCTGGCGGAAGATGTTGTAGATGATCTGGATGCTGACGACGCCAGGATATTCGATTGCCTTCAGCGCTTCCTCGACCTTCTCGACGCTGACGCCGTAGCCCATGATCTTGCCGGCTTTCTGCAATTCGTTCAGGCCTTCGAAGACCTCCTGGCGATAAAGCACTTCGGTCGGGGGGCAATGCAATTGTACGAGATCGAGGCTGTCGACCCTCAGGTTCTTCAGGCTACGATCGATGAAGCCTTCGAGGTTGGCTTTGGTGTAGCCATCGGCGACATGGGGGTTGAGCCGGCGACCTGCCTTGGTCGCAACCATCGGCCGTTCTCCGCCCCGGCTCGCAAGAACGTCGGCGATGATCTTTTCCGACCGGCCGTCGCCGTAGACGTCGGCCGTATCGATGAAGGTCATGCCGGCATCGAGCGCGGCATTCAGCGCGTCGCGGCCGTCCGCTTCGCTCACATCGCCCCAGGCGCCGCCGATCTGCCATGCGCCGAAGCCGATATTCGTGACGGTATGGGGCAGGTGGCCGAAAGAATGCTGTTTCATGGAAATCCTCCGCGTGATGAAATGCCTCGCCACTAGCAGTCGCCCAGGCAAGGAGCAAGCGCCTGCAGCGGAGATAGGGCGGTGTGTTGCGGTCGTCGCCATTTCTTCCGAAAAGCGACGCGTAGCTGAGCGAGTGATTTGCGAGTTGCCTATCGTCGGACGCGCCGAAGTCTCCGACTGGTGATGCGGCGGCGGAAGTTGACATGACAGCACGTGCGATCAAACAGGTATCGCTTGGATGGCGGGGATGCTTGCCTTACCGTCGGGCTCAACTGGCCAGATCAACTTCGAAAGGAAATCTGATGGAGATCAAACCCTGCGGATCGCGCCCCTCAATGAAGGCGCCGGCAGAATATTTCACGGGAGCGGTCCGCCAGGATCCGTTGATGGACGCGCCGAGCCCGGCGCGAGTCAGGGTGGTAAGCGTCACTTTCGAACCGGGCGCGCGAACCGCCTGGCACACGCATCCTCTAGGGCAGACCCTTGTGGTGACGGCCGGAAAGGGTCTCGCGCAGAGCGAAGGCGGCCCTCTTCGTGAAATTCGCGCCGGCGACACGATCTGGTTTGCGCCAGGCGAAAAACACTGGCATGGCGCCGCACCCGATACCGCGATGACGCACATTGCAATTCAGGAAGCACTTGATGGCAGCGCCGCCGACTGGATGGAGCACGTCAGCGACGAGCAATACGCCGGAAAGGCCTGAAGCCGGTTAGAGCCGCTTCAGGCAATAGGAAAAGTGCGCGTGCGATTCGACCGTCAGGAATTCGAATTGCCAGCCGTGGTCCTTGCAGAACTTGGTGACCGCTTCGACGACGCCATAGACGATTGGCTTCACAGTGTTGCCGGTGCAGAAGTCATGCCCGGCAATTCTTCCCGTTCGCTTGACCTTTTTCTCGCAGAGCAGAAGTTCCTGCCAGGTGAGCTCGAAGGAATGGTCCGTGTCGATGTAGGCCCAATCGAGGAAGTCGTCCTCGAATTCGGCAAGCTTTTCGAGCGAGGTTCCCTGCATCAGGTGCAGTTGCCCGCTCTCGATCTGGTCTTTGAACTGGGTGTGGATCTGATCGAGCCCCGAACTGTAACGGTCCATGCTCCAGGGGTCGATCAGGTAAAGCTGCGCGGGCCGGTTCTTCTCGAGAATCTCGGCCGTGTATTCTCCGAACGCTGCTCCCACCTCGACGCCAACGCCGCCATTCGGGATCCGATACAAGAGCTCGCCGCGATCCGGCAGCAGCCGTGCATTTTCCATATGGTGCGCGCTCAACTGTGTGCGCGGCATGCCCGCCCGCTGCGCCTGCCGTTCTTCGCGTGTCTTCATGATGATGTCTCGGATATGGCTTCAGTGTCTTAGGGCTTGGGCCCACGAAACGACCTTATAGCCATCCCTCAGCTACCTTGGCTAGGCTTTATCGGACGAACAACGTGCGACACCGTTGGCCGCGATGCAAAGTCTAACGATAGATCAGCCAATCCTTGGGTACAGTCGCGACATTGGTCACGCCGTGCACGGAAACGCTGTCTCCGCCCGATGCCTTCGCCATGCCAAGCGCCTGTTCGGCATAGGCCATCAGGGAATCGGCTGTGCGTGCCTGCTTGGACATGCATATCCCAACGGCCAGCGACAGAACCGCCGCCTGTTTGCCAGTTACCGGGTGTGCAACGGAAATTCCCTTCAAGCGATCGCGAAGCCGGTCGACAAGCCGCATGATCTCGGATTCGTCGGCGGTCCGGAAAACGAAGCCGAAACGGCCACGGTCGAATCGGCAGGCAATATCCTCCTTGCCGAACACAGCGCGGATCAATTCACCCGTTTTCTTCAGAACAGGCTCGATGAGATTCGGAATGCTCGCGATTGTCTCGTAGTTGTCGATGTCCGCAAACGCGATTCCACACAGGTCCGGCAGGCCTGCCTTCTCATAGATTCTCGCGAGCTCCTTGTTGAATACCCGGCGATTGCCCAATCCGGTCACGGGATCGGTGAATCTTGCGGCGTTCGCGGCGGCTGCCTCCCGCTGCACCTCTTCGAGCTTCTGCGATTTTTCGACAACCTTCGAGGCGAGCATGGCGCTGTGTGCCGCGTGTGCGTGCGTTGCCGAACTCACCGATTGGAGCGAATGGGTGAGGGCACCCTTGTCGCTTAGATCGTTACTGTCGAATATCCGCGCAGCCTGGTTGATGACACTGCCGTAGCGCGAGAGCGCCGACTTCTCCTCGTCGAGCAAGGACAGGATGCTTTGCAGCTCTTGCTGTACTTGGCTCGAGCGTGCTTCAAGCAGACCGGCCTCGAAATGATGCGGCAGATACCGGCGGCCAAGTCGATCCAGGGCCTCCTGCGTCTTTATCGCGCCGAGCGACCTGATCTCCCGAGCGAGATCAGGCGCGTTGCCGGTCATCGCCTCGAATACAAGCTCATAATTCCTTGGCAGGCCTTCGATGCCTAGTTGCTGCAGAATCGTTGCAACGCGAAAGGCGAGATTCGTAGATGTGTTAGGCTGCACCAGATGCTCTCCGACGTGACGCTGCGTTATCGTCAACGAATTGCACCTGGGGCGGTGACCCCGATGCACCTTCGTCGAGGTAGGCAAGATATGCTGTGAATCTCGGCGGCCTTCATCGGGTTTGCCGAGGGCATGAGGCAGGGGTGATAAAGCGCCGCTGGCGCATCATGCGTAAGCGGCAAAGCAACTTAGAGGAACGTTATCTACCGAGCGCAATTAAAACGAGGTAAATTAGTGTTTGCGGCCCCCGGCTTTGGGCGAGAAACGTGGCGGCACGGCCAAATGCGTAAACCAGACACCGCTGGCAGGCGGGGCAGGCGTCGGGGACAGGTGATTATTTCCGCGTGGCTCGACAGGCGCGCCTTTATAATGCACTGAATTTTCCCGGAGAATTTGGCTCGCTAAAAACAATTCGCGGACTGTCATCGTTTTGTCTCCAAAGCTGCTTGACACTCAAATGGGAACCCCTTAGTTAGCCGCTCATCGAAGCGGCGAAGCTGCTTTGACACGGACGCGAAAGCTTCCGGATCGCTTGAAATGAATGCGGGTGTAGCTCAGTCGGTTAGAGTGCCGGCCTGTCACGCCGGAGGTCGCGGGTTCGAGCCCCGTCACTCGCGCCATTTCAAGAAAAGCGCTGCACGGTGCTTGGTTCGGTCTTTTGTCCATGATGCGCGGGTGTAGCTCAGTCGGTTAGAGTGCCGGCCTGTCACGCCGGAGGTCGCGGGTTCGAGCCCCGTCACTCGCGCCATTCTCTTTTGTCCCTTCTATATCGCGTTTCGGTGATAGCCGATTTCGCTGTTCTCTCTCTGCTCCGGCTTTGTCTTTTGCCGCTAGCCATGCAATATCCGACGGGCTGGCATGCAGCTGAATCAACTTGTGTGGATTTGTCGCGACATCATTGCATCTGCTTGATAATGTCGCGCCTCGACAGTCGAATTGGTGCTCTAAAAGTCTTGCGCCGTGGCGCTGGCTGCGCTAACCACGGCTCTGTTGCAACGCACGTTCGCTTGCCGGGCAATTGCCCAGTTGCGCCGCCTGGCGCAGCCGCAAGCAGGGAAGAACCTGATGACTGGACTGCTCAGTTCCTATATTCCGATCGCTATCTTCATTGCTATCGCCCTTGTGATCGGCCTGGCGCTTCTGATTGCGCCGTTTGCCGTTGCCTTCAAGGCGCCTGATTCGGAAAAGCTTTCGGCCTTCGAGTGCGGCTTCAACGCATTCGATGACGCTCGCATGAAGTTCGATATCCGCTTCTATCTGGTGTCGATCCTCTTCATCATCTTCGACCTCGAAGTGGCCTTCCTCTTTCCGTGGGCCGTTTCGTTCGGCGCGATCGGCTGGTTCGGCTTCTGGTCCATGATGGTCTTCCTCGGCGTGCTGACCATCGGCTTTATCTATGAATGGAAAAAGGGAGCCCTGGAATGGGAGTAGCCCCAAGCGACAAGGCGCTCGTCGCGCCGCACCCGAAAGGCATCATTGATCCCGCAACGGGCAAGCCGATCGGCAGCGACAGCGCATTTTTCGGCGAAATCAACGATGAGTTGGCCGACAAGGGCTTTCTCGTTACGTCGACCCGCGACCTGATCACCTGGGCCCGCACCGGCTCGCTGATGTGGATGCAGTTCGGTCTCGCCTGCTGCGCCGTTGAAGGCCTGATGCAGGTTTCCGGTCCGCGTTACGACATGGAGCGCTTCGGCGTTGCTCCGCGCGCTTCGCCGCGCCAGTCCGACGTCATGATCGTTGCCGGCACGCTGACCAACAAGATGGCGCCTGCGCTCCGCAAGGTCTACGACCAGATGCCTGAGCCGCGTTACGTCATTTCGATGGGCTCCTGCGCAAACGGCGGCGGCTACTATCATTATTCCTATTCGGTCGTGCGTGGCTGCGACCGTGTCGTTCCTGTCGATATCTACGTGCCGGGCTGTCCCCCCACGGCGGAAGCTCTGCTCTACGGGGTGCTGCTTCTGCAGAAGAAGATCCGTCGAACCGGAACGATCGAGCGCTAAGGGCGGAGGACTGTCATGAGTGAAGCCTTGAGCGAACTGTCCTCGTATCTCCGGGAGATGCGTGGTGATCTCTTTCTCGATGCATCCATCAGCTATGACGAGCTGAACGTAACTGCGACGCCGGAAACGATTCTGGCGCTGCTGACGTTCCTGCGCGACGACGCACGTTGCGGCTTTATTAGCATGATCGATATCTGCGGTGTCGACTGGCCGCAGCGCGAAAAGCGTTTCGATGTCGTTTATCACCTGCTGTCGCCGAAGCAGAACCTGCGCATCCGCATCAAGGTTGCTGTGGCTGACGGCGAGTCCGTGCCGTCGGCAACCGCGGTTTACAAGGGTGCCGAGTGGTTCGAGCGTGAAGCCTGGGACATGTACGGCATCCCGTTCTCCGGCCATGCCGACCTGCGCCGTCTTCTCACCGATTACGGCTTTGAAGGGCATCCGCTGCGCAAGGACTTCCCGACGACTGGCTACGTCGAAGTGCGTTATGACGATGCCGCCAAGCGCGTCGTCTACGAACCCGTCGAGCTGAAGCAGGAATTCCGCAATTTCGACTTCATGTCCCCTTGGGAAGGCACCGAATATGTGCTGCCGGGAGACGAGAAGGCGGCGAAGTAAAGATGAGGCTCGGATTTCTTGAAGCCTCTCTGTTTGCCGTCTCATGCCAATTGCCAGCGCGGAGCGCGTCGCTATGACTGAACATAACGTTCGCAATTTTACGATCAATTTCGGTCCGGAACACCCGTCCGCGCACGGTGTTCTGCGGCTCGTGCTCGAACTCGATGGCGAAATCATCGAGCGCGTCGATCCGCACATCGGCCTGCTGCACCGCGGCACCGAGAAGCTGATCGAGACGAAGACCTACCTGCAGGCCGTCCCTTATTTCGACCGTCTCGACTACGTCGCGCCGATGAATCAAGAACACGCTTTCGCGCTCGCTGTCGAAAAGATGCTGAAGCTCGAAATTCCGATTCGCGGTCAGCTGATTCGAGTTCTGTACTCCGAAATTGGCCGAATCTTGTCTCACATCATGAACGTGACGACCCAGGCCATGGACGTCGGCGCGATGACGCCGCCGGTCTGGGGCTTCGAAGAGCGCGAAAAGCTGATGGTGTTCTATGAGCGCGCCTGCGGCGCCCGTATGCACTCGGCCTATTTTCGTCCGGGCGGCGTCCATCAGGATCTGCCGCCGGAACTCGTCGAGGATATCGGCAAGTGGTGCGATCCGTTCCTGAAGATCCTCGACGATATCGAAGGCCTGCTCACGGACAACCGCATCTTCAAGCAGCGTAACGTCGATATTGGCGTCGTGTCGCTGGCGGATGCCTGGTCATGGGGCTTCTCGGGCGTGATGGTTCGCGGTTCCGGCGCCGCCTGGGACCTGCGCCGCTCGCAACCTTACGAATGCTATTCCGATCTCGAATTCGACATTCCGATCGGGAAGAACGGCGACTGCTACGACCGCTACCTGATCCGCATGATCGAGATGCGCCAGTCGGTTCGCATCATGAAGCAGTGCGTCGAGCGCCTGATGGGCAGCGCCAAGACCGGCCCTGTTTCGTCGATCGACGGTAAGGTCGTGCCGCCGAAGCGCGGCGAGATGAAGCGTTCGATGGAAGCGCTCATCCACCACTTCAAGCTCTACACCGAAGGCTATCACGTGCCGGCCGGCGAAGTGTACGCGGCCGTCGAAGCGCCGAAGGGCGAATTCGGCGTCTACGTCGTCGCCGATGGCAGCAACAAGCCGTACCGCTGCAAGATCCGTGCACCGGGTTACGCCCACCTGCAGGCGATGGACTTCCTCTGCAAGGGGCACATGCTCGCTGACGTGACGGCCGTGCTCGGCTCGCTCGACATCGTGTTCGGCGAGGTGGACCGCTGATGAAGCTGCTGCCGCTTGCCACCATCGCTCTTTTCACTGCCTCCGGGGCTTTCGCCCAGGAGGTTGGGGGAATGGGTCCAAAGCTGGGCCAGAGCGAGGTGCAGCCGCCGGCAGCAAAAGCCTCCATGGGCGAGCTTTTGTCCAAGGGCTATGAAATCAAGGCTGCCGTTCCGAACGGCGGCAAGTTCGTTGTGTTTTTGCAAAAAGACCAGTCGGCCTACGCTTGCGAGATGAAGTCTCTGACGGCATCGCAGTGTGGGACCCTAAACTGACAAGGCGTGAGGAAGAATGTCCGTTCGTCGATTAGCCGAAGATCAATTCCAGCCTGCCGCGTTCGCCTTCAATGACGAGAACGCGGTTTGGGCGGAAAAGACGATCAAGAAATATCCCGCAGGCCGTCAGCAATCCGCGGTCATCCCGCTGTTGATGCGGGCGCAGGAACAGGATGGTTGGGTCACCCGCGCCGCGATCGAAAAGGTCGCCGACATGCTCGACATGGCCTATATCCGCGTTCTCGAAGTTGCGACTTTCTACACGCAGTTCCAGCTGAACCCGGTCGGCACGCGCGCCCACATCCAGGTGTGCGGCACGACGCCTTGCATGCTGCGCGGTTCGGAAAGCCTGATGGCCGTTTGCAAGAGCAAGATCCATCATCACCCCTTCGAACGTAACGCTGAAGGCACGCTCTCTTGGGAAGAAGTCGAATGTCTCGGGGCCTGCGTTAACGCGCCCATGGTGATGATCGGCAAGGATACCTACGAGGACCTGACGCCGGAACGTCTCGAAGAGATCATTGATACCTTCGAAGCTGGCAATGGCGCCAGCATCACGCCCGGCCCGCAGATTGATCGTCACTTCTCCTCCCCCGAGGGTGGTCCGACGACGCTCGTAGCCGACGAGCCGAAGGCCAAGAGGGTTTCCGCCAAGAAGGCTGTCGAGGATGCCGCGACGGCAACCGTTGACGCAGCCCCGGTTCCCCCGTCTGAGGCCGCACGTGCAAAGAGCACCGACGCCGAGACCAATGCTGCGCTGAAGACGCCGGCCACCGCGCCGAAGGCGGCCGCGAAGAACGTCAAGGCTGTCGAAGAGCAGCCGGCGCCGGCGACGGCCGCACAGGCCGCTGCTACTGGCAAGCCCTCCCTGAGCGACAAGAACCGCCCGGCGGGCATCGAGAAGCCCGCGACGCCTGACGATCTGAAGATGATCTCCGGCGTCGGCCCGAAGATCGAGGCGACACTGCATGAGATTGGCATCTTCACCTTCGCGCAGGTCGCGGGCTGGAAGAAGGCTGAGCGCGAATGGGTCGACGGATACCTGAATTTCAAGGGCCGCATCGAGCGCGACGACTGGGTCAAGCAGGCCAAGGCGCTCGCCAAGGGCGGCGAAGCCGAATACATTAAAGTCTTCGGTAAGAAGCCGCGGTAAGGGGTGAAGCATGTTACAAGATAAAGACCGCATCTTTACCAACATCTACGGTCTCAAGGATAAGTCTCTGAAGGGCGCGATGAGCCGCGGCCACTGGGACGGCACCAAGCAGATCCTCGAAAAGGGTCGCGATTGGATCATCAACGAGATGAAGGCTTCGGGTCTTCGCGGCCGTGGCGGCGCAGGCTTCCCGACCGGGCTCAAGTGGTCCTTCATGCCGAAGGAAAGCGACGGTCGTCCGCACTACCTCGTCGTCAATGCCGACGAGTCCGAGCCCGGCACCTGCAAAGACCGCGACATCATGCGCCACGATCCGCATACGCTGATCGAAGGCTGCGTTATCGCGAGCTTCGCCATGGGTGCGAACGCTGCCTACATCTACGTTCGCGGCGAATACATCCGCGAGCGTGAAGCGCTGCAGGCCGCCATTGATGAGTGCTATGACTACGGCCTGCTCGGCAAGAACAACAAGCTGGGCTGGGACATGGACATCTTCGTCCATCACGGCGCCGGCGCCTATATCTGCGGCGAAGAAACCGCGCTGCTCGAAAGCCTGGAAGGCAAGAAGGGCCAGCCGCGCCTGAAGCCGCCGTTCCCGGCAAACATGGGTCTCTACGGTTGCCCGACGACGGTCAACAACGTCGAGTCGATCGCCGTTGCTCCGACCATCCTGCGTCGTGGCGCTGGCTGGTTCTCGTCGATCGGTCGTCCGAACAACGTCGGCACCAAGCTGTTCATGCTTTCCGGCCACGTCAACAAGCCGTGCACGGTCGAAGAAGAAATGGGCATCACGTTCCGTGAGCTGGTCGATCGCCATGCCGGCGGCATCCGCGGCGGTTGGGATAACCTGCTCGCGGTTATTCCGGGCGGCGCATCGTGCCCGATCGTTCCGGCCAAGGACATCATCGACTGCCCGATGGATTTCGACGGCCTGCGCGCTGTCGGCTCGTCCTTCGGCACCGCTGCTGCGATCGTCATGGACAAGTCCACCGACGTCATCAAGGCCATCGCCCGCATCTCGGCCTTCTTCAAGCACGAGAGCTGCGGCCAGTGCACGCCATGCCGCGAAGGCACCGGCTGGATGTGGCGCGTGATGGAGCGCATGGCCAAGGGCAATGCCCAGAAGCGCGAAATCGACATGCTGTTCCAGGTCACGAAGCAGATCGAAGGCCACACCATCTGTGCGCTCGGCGACGCTGCCGCATGGCCGGTGCAGGGGCTGATACGTAACTTCCGCCACGAGATCGAAGCGCGTATCGACCAGTACACGGCGAGCGCGATGGATCACGGTGCGGTTCTCGAGGCTGCAGAGTAAGGCTGATGACGAAGGCGTCCGACAGCACGAAGAAGGAAGGAGCGGCTGATTTTTCGGCCGACTTCGGCCGTCTTGCTGCCGAGATGCTGGAAAACGCCCGCGCGCTTCCGGTGCCGCCTGTGATGGTCAACCCGGCTGCGGCAATGGCGGCCGCCACGGCGATCGGCTTCGGCTTTTCGACGCAGATGGCGGGCGCTTTCTTCGGCGCGCTGCAGGGTGCGCTCGATGCAACGAGCAAGCTTGCAGCAGTTCTCGACGAAACGCCGCCCGACGAAGGTAAGCCGCAGGTCGAGATCCGGCCGGAGAACGTTCGTCCGGCGCCTGCCAGGAAAGCTGTAGAGAAGGTCAAGCTGTCTGTCGTGCCAGCAGAGCCGGTCGCAAAGCCCGCGGCCAAGCCCGCTTCGCGCGCTCGCAAGGCCGACGATCTGAAGCAGATTTCCGGCATCGGCCCGAAGATCGAGCAGGTGTTGAATAGCAAGGATATTCGTTCCTTTGCGGTCATCGCCGACTGGTCGGACGAGGACGCTGGGCGCATCGACGCAGAGCTTGGCTTTGACGGGCGGATCGCTCGTGACGGCTGGGTGGATCAGGCCAAAGCGCTGGTCGCCAAGGGACGAAAGCGGAAGTGAATTTTTCGGCCGAATAGGCCGGAGCAAGGTCAAGGCTGAAGAGTGAAGGGCAGGGGCCTGACACCATTGAGGCCGAAGGCTGATCCCGATCTCGGGATTAGCGGAGAATTTGAGCGACACCGATGCCAACGGGATAAGAATCCGGCCTGGCAGCGAAACTGTTGCAAAGTGGGTTTGTTTGCCGCCATCCGGCGAACGGAAAACAGGACTGAGTGACGATGGCAAAACTGAAGATTGACGGCAACGAGATCGAAGTTCCGGATCATTACACCCTCATTCAGGCGTGTGAGGAAGCTGGTGCTGAAGTTCCGCGCTTCTGCTTCCATGAGCGCCTTTCGGTTGCCGGCAACTGCCGCATGTGCCTCGTTGAGGTAAAGGGTGGCCCGCCGAAGCCGCAGGCATCTTGCGCCATGGGCGTGCGCGATATCCGCGGCGGCCCGAATGGCGAACTTCCTGAAGTCTTCACCAACACCCCGATGGTCAAAAAGGCCCGCGAAGGCGTGATGGAGTTCCTGCTGATCAACCATCCGCTCGATTGCCCGATCTGCGACCAGGGCGGCGAATGCGACCTGCAGGACCAGGCAATGGCCTTCGGTATCGACAGCTCGCGCTATCAGGAAGACAAGCGCGCCGTCGAAGACAAGTACATCGGACCGCTCGTCAAGACGGTCATGAACCGCTGCATTCACTGCACGCGTTGCGTTCGCTTCACGACCGAAGTTGCCGGCATCTCCGAACTCGGCCTGATCGGTCGCGGCGAGGACGCCGAAATCACCACCTATCTCGAGCAGGCAATGACCTCCGAGCTGCAGGGCAACGTCGTTGACCTCTGCCCGGTCGGTGCGCTGACCTCCAAGCCCTTCGCCTTCACGGCCCGTCCGTGGGAGCTGAACAAGACCGAATCGATCGACGTTATGGACGCCCTCGGTTCTGCGATCCGCGTCGATACGCGTGGCCGTGAAGTCATGCGCGTGCTGCCGCGCGTCAACGACCAGATCAATGAAGAGTGGATCTCCGACAAGAGCCGCTACATTTGGGACGGCCTGAAGACGCAGCGTATCGACCGCCCATACGTTCGCAAGGATGGCCGCCTGCAGCCTGCGACTTGGGGCGAAGCCTTTGGCACGATCAAGGCTGCCGTTGCCGCAACCGGCGGCGAGAAGATCGGCGCGATTGCCGGCGATCTCGCATCCGTCGAAGAAATGTACGCTCTGTCGGAACTCGTGAAGTCGCTCGGTTCCGAGAACCTCGACTGTCGCCAGGATGGGACGGCGCTTGATCCGTCGCTCGGCCGCGCAAGCTACATCTTCAATCCGACGATCGAAGGCATTGAACAGGCCGACGCCCTGCTGATCATCGGCGCGAACCCGCGCTTCGAAGCCGCCGTTCTCAACGCTCGCATTCGCAAGCGCTGGCGTCGCGGCAACTTCCCGATCGGCGTGATCGGTGAAGCTGGCGAACTGCGCTACGACTACGAATATCTCGGCGCTGGCCCGGATACGCTGAAGGACCTCGCCGACGGCAACCACGCTTTCGCGAAGGTTCTGACGGATGCCAAGAAGCCGATGATCCTCATCGGCCAGGGCGCACTGTCGCGCGCCGATGGTGCTGGCGTTCTTGCAACTGCCGCAAAGCTTGCCGGCACGGTGGGCGCGGTCGTCGAAGGCTGGAACGGCTTTGCCGTGCTCCACACCGCGGCATCGCGCGTCGGCGGCCTCGATCTCGGCTTCGTTCCGGGCGCAAAGGGCGTCAACGCTGCAGAAATGCTGTCGTCGATGGACGTTCTCTTCCTGCTTGGCGCCGATGAGCTTGATTTCACGGCCAAGAAGGCAAAGCTGATCGTTTACATCGGCTCGCACGGCGACAACGGCGCCCACAATGCCGACGTCATCCTGCCAGCCGCTGCCTACACCGAAAAGTCCGGCACTTGGGTCAACACCGAGGGTCGCGTTCAGATGGGCAATCGCGCTGGCTTCGCACCGGGCGACGCCCGCGAAGACTGGGCGATCCTGCGTGCGCTTTCCGACGTGCTCGGCAAGAAGCTTCCGTTTGATTCGCTTAGCGAACTGCGCGCAAGGCTCTATGCCGCCTTCCCGCATTTCGCAGCGCTTGACGAGATCGCCGAAAGCGACAGCGCCAAAATTGCCGCAGTCGCGAAAAAAGCCGGCAAGATGAACAAATCCGGGTTTGCGTCGCCGGTCAAAGACTTCTATTTGACGAACCCGATCGCGCGCGCTTCGGCAGTGATGGCCGAGTGCTCGGCATTGGCCCGCAACAACTTCAAAGTCGCGGCAGAGTAAGGGCAGGGGACTATGGATTCGTTTGTTTCAACTTATGTCTTGCCCGGCCTTCTCATGGTCGGTCAGTCGCTTCTTCTCCTCGTCTGCCTGCTCGTCTTCATCGCCTACATCCTGTTGGCCGACCGCAAGGTCTGGGCAGCAGTGCAGCTCCGTCGTGGTCCGAATGTGGTGGGTCCGTGGGGCCTTTTCCAGTCCTTCGCGGATCTTTTGAAGTTCGTCTTCAAGGAGCCGGTGATCCCGGCTGGTGCCAACAAGGCAGTCTTCCTGCTGGCACCGCTCGTGACCGTGCTGCTGGCGCTCTCGACCTGGGCCGTCGTGCCGCTGGCGGATGGCTGGGTCATAGCCAACATCAACGTCGGCATCCTCTACATCTTCGCGATTTCATCGCTTGAAGTGTACGGCATCATCATGGGCGGTTGGGCTTCCAACTCGAAGTACCCATTCCTTGGCGCACTCCGCTCCGCGGCACAGATGGTTTCTTACGAAGTCTCGATCGGTTTTGTCATCGTCACTGTTCTGCTCTGCGTAGGTTCGCTGAACCTGACGGATATCGTCCATGCCCAGCAGACCGGCCTCGGCACGCGCCTGGGTCTCCCGGCGTCGTTCCTCGACTGGCATTGGCTGGCGCTGTTCCCGATGTTCATCGTGTTCTTCATTTCGGCGCTGGCCGAAACGAACCGTCCGCCTTTCGACCTTCCGGAAGCTGAATCGGAACTCGTCGCCGGCTTCATGGTCGAATACGGCTCCTCGCTCTACATGATGTTCATGCTCGGCGAATATGCGGCCATCGTTCTGATGTGCTCGTTGACGACGATCTTGTTCCTCGGGGGCTGGCTGCCGCCGGTCGACGTATGGTTCCTGAACTGGGTCCCTGGCGTCATCTGGTTTACGCTGAAGTCGTGCCTGGTGTTCTTCATGTTTGCGATGGTGAAGGCATTTGTCCCGCGCTATCGCTACGACCAACTGATGCGCCTCGGCTGGAAGGTCTTCCTTCCGCTGTCGCTTGCCATGGTCGTTATCGTTGCATTCGTGCTGAAGCTGACGGGTTGGGCATGATTATGCCGGCCCTCGTTTCAAGCAATATTGGAGGTTGAAGATGGCAGGCTTGTCCAACGCGGTCAGCTCGCTGTTCCTGAAGGAATTCGTCAGTGCGTTCTGGCTGACCTTCCGGTACATTTTTAAGCAGAAGGCAACGATCAATTACCCGTTCGAAAAGGGACCGGTCAGCCCGCGCTTCCGCGGCGAACACGCACTGCGTCGTTATCCCAACGGCGAAGAGCGCTGCATCGCCTGCAAGCTCTGCGAGGCGATCTGTCCTGCCCAGGCGATCACCATCGAAGCCGGCCCCCGCCGCAACGATGGCACGCGCCGCACGGTTCGTTACGACATCGACATGGTGAAGTGCATCTACTGCGGCTTCTGCCAGGAGGCATGCCCGGTCGATGCGATCGTCGAAGGTCCGAATTTCGAGTTTGCAACGGAAACCCGCGAAGAACTTTACTTCGACAAGGCGCGGCTTCTGGAGAACGGCGACCGGTGGGAGCGCGAAATCGCGCGCAACATCGCACTGGACGCGCCGTACCGTTGATCGGAATTGAAATGCCGGAGTGCCGCCCCTTGCGCGGCTTCCGGTCAACATGCACCGAGGCTTTGCTGGATCTTTCCGCGCGAAGCTTCATCGGGCAGGGAAACTCCCGGCTGCCCGGGGGAAGATGAAAAAGGCACCAACATGGGTCTGCAGGCTCTATTTTTCTATCTTTTCGCCTTTGTCGCGGTAGCGTCGGCGTTCATGGTCATCTGGTCGAAGAATCCGGTTCATTCGGTTCTCTTCCTGATCCTGGTTTTCTTCAACGCGGCCGGCCTCTTCCTGCTGCTGGGCGCCGAATTCCTGGCGATGATCCTGCTCGTCGTTTATGTCGGCGCCGTGGCCGTTCTCTTCCTCTTCGTGGTCATGATGCTCGACATCGACTTCACGGAGTTGCGCGCGGGCGTTCTCGAATATGCGCCGATCGGTGCGATCATCGGCCTGATCCTTGCGGCTGAGCTGATCGTCGTTGTGGGTGGCAGCGTAATCTCGCCGGAAATCGCCAAGTCGGTGGCAATGCCGATCCCGGCGCTGACAGAGCGCACCAACACCGCCGCACTCGGCGACGTGCTCTATACGAATTACGTCTACTTCTTCCAGATCGCTGGTCTGGTGCTGCTCGTCGCAATGATCGGTGCGATCGTGCTGACGCTCAAGCATCGCCAGAACATCAAGCGACAGAATATCGCCAATCAGGTTGCCCGCAATCCTAAGACCGCCGTCGAGGTGGTCAAGGTGAAGCCGGGACAGGGCGTTTGAAGCAGGCGCGAGCTTAAGGAACAAATACTATGGTCATCGGACTTTCCCATTACCTGACGGTCAGCGCCATCCTCTTCACGCTCGGCGTCTTCGGTATCTTCCTGAACCGGAAGAACATCATCGTTATCCTGATGTCGATCGAGCTCATTCTGCTTGCGGTCAACATCAACATGGTCGCCTTCTCGTCGTTCCTGAACGACATCGTCGGCCAGGTTTTCGCATTGTTCATTCTGACCGTTGCTGCGGCTGAAGCGGCTATCGGTCTTGCAATTCTCGTCGTCTTCTACCGCAACCGCGGCTCGATCGGCGTTGAAGACGTCAATATGATGAAGGGCTGATAAGGCTATGTTTTTATATAAGGCTATCGTCTTTCTTCCCCTGATTGGCGCGATCATCGCAGGCCTCTTCGGCCGCGCGATCGGCGCCAAGGCATCGGAATACGTTACCTGCGGCCTGATGATCATCGCTGCGGTGCTGTCGTGGTATGTCTTCATGACCATCGGCATGGGCCACCACGAAGGCGGCCCGATCAAGGTCGAAGTGCTGCGCTGGATCCAGTCCGGCGGCATCGACGTGTCCTGGTCGCTACGCGTCGATACGCTGACGTCGGTCATGCTGATCGTCGTCAACACGGTCTCGACGCTGGTGCACGTCTATTCGATCGGATACATGCATCATGATCCGCATCGTCCGCGCTTCTTCGCCTATCTCTCGCTCTTCACCTTCGCCATGCTGATGCTGGTGACGGCCGACAACCTGGCCCAGATGTTCTTCGGCTGGGAAGGTGTTGGTCTCGCGTCCTATCTGCTCATCGGCTTCTGGTTCAAGAAGCCGTCGGCAAACGCCGCTGCGATCAAGGCGTTCGTGGTCAACCGCGTCGGCGACTTCGGCTTCATCCTCGGCATTGCGAGCTTGTTCGTGCTCTTCGGCGCGATCAATCTCGACACCATCTTTGCGAACGCTGCGAGCTTTGCCCCGGGCGAAGCCGGCGGTGAAGGCGGAGAGGTCGTTCTCAACCTCTTCGGCATGCACCTCGACAAGGCCCACGCACTGACCGGGGCCTGCCTGCTCCTCTTCATGGGCGCGATGGGTAAGTCGGCACAGTTCCTGCTGCACACCTGGCTGCCGGACGCCATGGAAGGCCCGACACCGGTGTCGGCACTCATCCATGCCGCAACGATGGTTACCGCAGGCGTCTTCCTCGTCGCCCGCATGTCGCCGCTGTTTGAGCTTTCGCCAGATGCGCTCGTCTTCGTAACGACGATCGGTGCGATCACGGCCTTCTTCGCAGCAACCGTCGGCCTCGTGCAGAACGACATCAAGCGCGTCATCGCTTACTCGACCTGCTCGCAGCTCGGCTACATGTTCGTTGCTCTCGGCGTCGGTGCTTATGGCGCGGCCATCTTCCACCTGTTCACGCACGCCTTTTTCAAGGCTCTGCTGTTCCTTGGCGCCGGCTCGGTGATCCACGCCGTCGATGGTGAGCAGGACATGCGTTACATGGGTGGCCTGCGGAAGCACATTCCGGTGACCTTCTGGATGATGACGATCGGCACGCTGGCACTGACCGGCGTCGGCATTCCGTTCACGCCGTTTGGTTTTGCCGGCTTCTTCTCGAAGGACGTCATCATTGAAGCCGCTTACGCGTCGCATTCACCGGTCGCAGGTTTCGCCTTCACGCTTCTGGTCATCGCTGCGCTGTTCACGAGCTTCTATTCCTGGCGTCTGGCGTTCCTGACCTTCTTTGGTCAGCCGCGGGCCTCGCACGAAGTGATGCACCACGTGCATGAATCTCCCCAGGTCATGCTCGTGCCGCTCTATATTCTTGCTGCCGGTGCGATACTCGCAGGCGTCCTCTTCGAGGGCCGCTTCTATGGCGAGGAATACGCCGAGTTCTGGAAGGGCGCGCTCTTCACCTCCGAGCACAACGAACTGCTGGAAGAATTCCATCACGTTCCGGCCTGGGTTGGCCTCAGCCCGTTCATCGCCATGCTCGTTGGCTTCGTCACCGCTTGGTACATGTACATCAAGTCGCCATCGACGCCGGGCGTTCTCGCTCAGCAGCACCGGGTTCTGTACCAGTTCCTCTTGAACAAGTGGTACTTCGACGAACTCTACGACTTCCTCTTCGTGCGCAGCGCCAAGGCCCTTGGCCGCTTCCTGTGGAAGAAGGGTGACGTCGGCGTCATCGACGCCTACGGCCCGGATGGCGTCGCCGCGCGCGTCGTCGATGTGACCAACCGCGTCGTCCGTCTGCAGACGGGCTACCTCTATCACTACGCGTTCGCCATGCTGATCGGTGTCGCAGCGCTCGTTACCTGGATGATGCTCGGGAGTTCCTTCTGATGACCGATTGGCCTATTCTTTCAACGGTCACCTTCCTGCCGCTCGTCGGCGTGGTGCTCCTGCTGCTGATGAATGAAAACGGTCCGAGTGGCCGCCGCAACGTGCTCAACATTTCGCTGATCACGACGGTCGTCACTTTTGTCCTTTCGCTCCTCATCTGGATCGGCTTCGACAATGCGAACCCCGGCTTCCAGATGGTCGAGAAGCACAACTGGCTCGGCACCGGCATCAGCTATCATCTCGGCGTTGACGGGATCTCGATGCTTTTCGTGATCCTGACGACCTTCCTCATGCCTTTCTGCGTGCTGGCGAGCTGGCTGTCGATCGAGAAGCGCCTCAAGGACTACATGATCGCCTTCCTGATCCTGGAAGTGATGATGGTCGGCGTCTTCGTTTCGCTCGATATCGTTCTCTTCTACGTGTTCTTCGAAGCCGGCCTCATCCCGATGTTCCTCATCATTGGCGTCTGGGGTGGCAAGGATCGCGTCTACGCCAGCTACAAGTTCTTTCTCTACACGCTGCTCGGCTCCGTTCTGATGCTGCTCGCCATCATGGCGATGTACTGGCAGGCCGGCACGACGGATATTCCGGCGCTGCTCGCCTATAAGTTCCCACCGCAGATGCAGACCTGGCTCTGGCTTGCCTTCTTCGCGTCTTTCGCGGTGAAGATGCCGATGTGGCCGGTTCACACCTGGCTTCCCGACGCGCACGTTCAAGCGCCGACCGCAGGCTCGGTCATCCTGGCTGGCGTGCTTCTGAAGCTCGGTGGCTACGGCCTGATCCGCTTCTCGCTCGGGATGTTCCCGGTTGCCTCCGAGTTCTTCGCACCGCTCGTCTTCGCATTGTCGGTCATTGCGATCATCTACACCTCGCTGGTGGCGCTGATGCAGGACGACATGAAGAAGCTGATTGCCTATTCGTCGGTCGCCCACATGGGTTACGTGACAATGGGTATCTTTGCGGCCAACGCGCAGGGTTTGCAGGGCTCGATCTTCCAGATGCTGTCGCACGGCATCGTCTCCGGCGCTCTCTTCCTTTGCGTCGGTGTGATTTACGACCGAACCCATACCCGCGAGATTGCGGCCTATGGTGGCCTGGTCAACAACATGCCGAAATACGCCGTTGCGATGATGGTCTTCACCATGGCGAATGTCGGCCTGCCGGGCACCTCGGGCTTCGTCGGCGAATTCCTGACCCTGATCGGCGTCTTCCGCGTCAACACCTGGGTCGCACTCTTCGCCGCGACGGGCGTTATCCTCTCCGCCGCCTATGCGCTCTGGCTCTATCGCCGGGTCATCTTCGGCGCGCTGGAGAAGGAAAAGCTCAAGGCGCTGCTCGACCTCTCTCGGCGTGAACAGCTGATCCTCTATCCGCTGATCGCACTGACCATCTTCTTCGGCGTCTATCCGGCTCCGGTCTTCGATGTGACCGCTGCATCGGTCGACCAGCTGATCCATAGCTACACAGCCGCAGTCCAGGCAGCGCAGGACGTTGCGCTGTCGATGAAATGATGACGGGACTTTTGGGACATGACCTCTGAAACTATTCTCGCAAGCCTGCATCTTTCCATACCGGAGCTGATCCTCGCGGTCGGCGCCTTGGCGTTGCTGATGATCGGCGTCTTCTCGGGAGAGCGCTCCGGCCGTATGGTCAGCGTTCTCGCGATAATCGTGCTGGCCGCTGCTGCGCTCTGGCTGATCTTCCTTCCGAGCGAAGGCGTTGCCTATGGCGGCGTCTTCCTGTCGGATGGCTTCGGCCGCTTCATGAAGATCACCGCGCTGGTCGGATCGATCACGGCGCTCTTTATGTCGCTGGGGCTTGCCAAGGAAAATCAGCTTGACAAGTTCGAGTTTCCGGTGCTGCTCGTGCTCTGCACGCTCGGCATCCTGCTGATGATTTCGGCCAACGATCTCATCTCGCTCTATCTCGGCCTCGAACTGCAGTCGCTGGCGATTTACGTCGTCGCTGCGATCAACCGCGATAGCGTCAAGTCCACGGAAGCCGGCCTGAAGTACTTCGTGCTCGGCGCGCTGTCCTCGGGCATGCTGCTCTACGGCATGTCGCTGGTCTACGGCTTCACCGGCCACACGCAATTCGCTGCAATCGCTCAGGCGCTGACTGTCGAAGGTGCTCGTTCGCTTGGCCTCGTTTTCGGCCTCGTGTTCATCTTGGCCGGTATAGCCTTCAAGATCTCCGCTGTTCCATTCCACATGTGGACGCCGGACGTTTACGAAGGTGCGCCGACCCCCGTCACCGCTTTCCTTGCCAGCGCCCCGAAGGTCGCGGCAATGGCGATGTTGACCCGCATTGTAATCACTGCCTTCCAGCCGGTCGTGGCTGACTGGCAGCAGGTCGTGGTCTTCATTTCGATCGCTTCCATGCTGCTCGGCTCCTTCGCCGCAATCGGTCAGCGGAACATCAAGCGACTGATGGCCTATTCGTCGATCGGTCACATGGGTTACGCACTGGTTGGTCTTGCGGCGGGCAATCAGACCGGCGTCTCGGGCGTCATGCTGTACATGGTCATCTACATGGTCATGACGCTCGGCAGCTTTGCGATCATCATGTCGATGCGCCGCAAGGACGGCACGGTTGTCGAGGAAGTCAACGACTTGGCTGGCCTGTCGACCACCAATCCGTTCATGGCGACGGTGCTGACCATCCTGATGTTCTCGCTGGCAGGCATTCCTCCGCTCGCAGGCTTCTTCGCGAAGTACTTCGTGTTTGTCGCTGCGATCGAGGCGAAGCTCTACGCTCTTGCGATCATCGGCGTTCTTGCATCCGTTGTCGGCGCTTACTACTACCTGCGCGTCATCAAGCTGATGTGGTTCGATGAAGCCACGGGCGAGTTCGCTCGCGTTTCGGGCTCGCTCCGTCTTGTCTTTGGTCTCTCCGGCCTCTTCGTTCTCGCCTATGTCATCATCGGCGGTCCGATTGGCGGTGCGGCCGAGCTTGCAGCTGCGACGCTCTTTTGATGAACTCCGAGGCACGGCGCCGGATATCGCTCGACGATTTCAGGCACGAGGCTCTGTCGGAGACATCGTCCACGAACAGTGAATGCCTTGCCCGTGCGCGGGCAGGGGACCGCGGTCTGCTCTGGATCACGGCGCAAAAGCAGACCGGCGGTCGTGGCCGCCGGGGACGCCCCTGGGTTTCAGAGCGGGGCAATCTCTACGCCTCGCTTCTTCTCATCGATCCGGCGCCGATGGAGCGCCTTGGCTCGCTGCCGTTGGCAATTGCCGTCGCCGTGCATCAGGCCCTTCGCCATGTGCTGCCGCATACAGCCGAGCCGCTGGAAGTGAAGTGGCCGAACGATATCCTGATCGGACGCAAGAAGACTTGCGGCATTCTTGTGGAAGGCGAAGCCCTGTCGGCGGGGCGCCATGCGCTCGTCATAGGCATCGGTATCAACGTCGCATTCATGCCTGATAACCCGCTCTATCCGGTGACCTGCCTGCGTGAGCAGGGGAGCTCTGCTTCCCCCGAAGAGGTCTTCGCCCATCTTTTTGCATCGATGGCCGAAGTCCTGGAAGCATGGGATCGGGGCCGCGGCGTACGCGAAATCACGGAACGCTGGCGCCAGGTCGCCTGCGGCATTGGCGAAAAGATAACGGTGAACCTGCCGGACCGGTCGATTTCCGGCCACTTCGCCGGAATTGATGATAATGGCCTGTTGATGCTCGATACTGGCGCAGGCAGGATGATGACGATTGCCGCCGGCGACGTCTTCTTTGGTTGATTGGAAAAAAGAATAATATGGCGAAGCAGGACGAATTGATATTTCTGCCGTTGGGCGGCGTTGGCGAGATCGGAATGAATCTCGCCCTCTATGGCTACGGCCCACCGACCCATCGCCAGTGGATCATGGTGGACTGCGGCGTCACCTTCCCGGGGCCCGATCTGCCGGGCGTCGACCTTGTGCTGCCGGACATTCGTTATCTCGCCACCGAGCGCAAGAGTCTGAAGGCGATCTTCATTACACATGCGCACGAGGACCACTACGGCGCGCTCGCCGATCTATGGCCCGGTCTCAATGTGCCGGTCTATGCCTCTGCCTTTACGGCTGGCCTGCTCGAGGCGAAGCGCAACTTTGAAAAGTCGGCCATCGGGGAGATCCCGGTGACATTGTTTACGGCGGGCGACACCGTCAATGCCGGCCCCTTCAGCATCGAAGGCGTGGCGGTCAACCACTCCATTCCAGAGCCGATGTCGCTGGTGATCCGCACCCCGCTCGGCAATGTGATCCATACCGGCGACTGGAAGATCGACCATGAGCCGTCGCTCGGTCCGCTGACGGACGAGACCCGTTTTCGCCAGCTTGGCGATGAAGGTGTCCTGGCGTTGATGTGCGATTCCACGAATGCCCTGCGGGACGGCGTGTCGCCGTCGGAGAAGGACGTTTCCGAAAGCCTGCGCAAGATCATCGAGAACGCCGAAGGCCGCGTTGCGGTGACGACGTTCTCATCGAACGTCGGCCGTATCCGAACGGTAGCCGAGGCGGCCGAGGCTGAGGGCCGCGAGGTATTGCTGCTTGGCAGTTCGCTCAAGCGTGTTGTCGATGTTTCCCGCGATATCGGCCTGATGGAAGGCATCAAGCCGTTCATTTCCGAGGAGGAATACGGTTACATCCCACGCGACAAGGTGGTCGTCATTCTGACCGGTAGCCAGGGTGAGTCACGCGCGGCCCTTGCGAAGCTGTCGCGTGACGAGATGCGCAACGTGGCGCTTGCAGCGGGCGATATCGTCGTATTCTCCTCCCGCGCAATCCCGGGCAACGAGAAGGCGATCCAGGATATCAAGAACGGCCTCATCGAGCAGGGGGTCCACGTCATCACCGACAACGAAGCCCTTGTTCACGTTTCCGGGCATCCGCGCCGCAACGAGCTGCAGAAGATGTATGAGCTGACGCGACCGAAGATCGTCGTGCCGGTGCATGGCGAGGCGACGCACCTGACGGCGCACAAGGAACTGGCGGAGCAGTCCGGCATCTCGATCGTGCCGCGCGTGCGCAACGGCGATATTCTTCGTCTGGCGCCAGGACCAGTCGAGGTTATCGACGAGGCACCGCACGGCCGTATCTATAAGGACGGCTCGCTGATCGGGGATTTCGACGAGATGGGCATTGGCGAGCGCAAGAAGCTTTCCTATGTCGGCCACGTCGCCGTCAACGTTGTGATCGACAGCCGCTACGATATCGTCGGCGATCCGGACCTTGTTGCGATCGGTCTGCCTGTCTACGACGACGAGGGCGACGATATGGAAGATACCCTCTATGATGCTGCTGTCGGCGCCATCGAGAGCATACCGCGGGCACGCCGGAAGGATCTCGACCTGCTGCAGGAGTCGGTCCGCCGCGCGATCCGCGCAACCGCAAACCAGACCTGGGGCAAGAAGCCTGTGGTCACGGTCTTTGTTACCAAGGTCTGACGCATGCTCGGCCGGGTCAACCACATCGCCATTGCCGTTCCGGACCTTGCGGCCGCAACGGCTGCCTACCGGGACACGCTCGGCGCAACGGTCTCTGCCCCGCAGGCTCTGCCGGAGCATGGCGTCACAGTCGTCTTCGTGGAGCTGCCGAATACCAAGGTCGAACTGCTGGAGCCGCTGGGAGCGGACTCGCCGATCGCTGCTTTCCTGGAGAAGAACCCATCTGGTGGAATGCACCATATCTGCTACGAGGTTGCCGACATCCTCGCCGCTCGCGACCAACTGGTGCAAGGTGGCGCAAGAGTGCTCGGCAACGGTGAGCCGAAGATCGGCGCCCATGGCAAGCCGGTGCTCTTCCTGCATCCCAAGGACTTCTTCGGCACCCTGATCGAGCTGGAGCAGGTCTGAGCGGGCCTGCGGCAGAGTGACCGAGATGCGGCAAAAACCGTCATTGGGGTCCGAACCGGCTTTGAGTTAACGGACATTTCGGCTTATAAGCACCGCAGTCGCAGAGAGCCTAGCGGGACATTTCGATGCTGCAGATATTTCTACAGGGCTTTGCCGTCTACTTTATCGTCTGGTGGATCACGCTCTTTGCCGTCCTCCCGATTGGCCTGCGCACGCAAGCGGAAGATAACGACATCGTGTTGGGAACCGTACACAGCGCTCCGAGCCGGTTTCGGCCAGTATTCGTCTTTTCGATGACGACGATCATCTCCGCTGTGATCTACGGGCTCTGGTATATCGCTTCGAATTACTTCGGTTGGGGTTTCGACGCCCTGCCGCAGATTGGCCCATCGTTCTCAAACGTTTAGGGCGTTTGCCCAGTTTTTGGGCGGATGCAGATATTCGCTGTCACACACATGTCATGAAGTTGCGGCATGGAGTTGCCGTAACGGCAGGCGAGGCCTCACGCAACGGCAGCGAGGGGCTCGGATGGCAGAATGTGGTTGAGAAAAGCCAAAAAAAAACAAGGCTGAAAGCCTTGTTTTAAGTATCGCGTGATCCTTATCCGTTGCCGGGGCTGCGACGAGCGCGCCTAAGATCTGATCCTCCCAAGACTTGACCGCGAAATCGGCAGGAATTTAGCTCCCTGCCTGTTTTGTGGGCTAAAGCTAGCTCAAAGAATGGGCTTTGTCATCAGGTTTTTTTGCATTTTTGCTACACTCCAGCAAATTTTTTCTGTTCATAAGAATATCGTACAAACCATTATAATTTCGCCTTTTTCTTACTTTGTCTGCTTCGCGGGTGCGAACTTGCTTTAACGGCAGACCGCTTCAGCCCGCGGCGGGTTTCTTTCCTTTCGCGAAGCAGCTATGAACGCTGCCAATATTTGTGATCCGCCTTCGATTCCGCGACATGCGGTGTCTCAACAGTTCTGGAATTCGCCATGCGCCTGTCTCGCTATTTCATGCCCATCCTGAAGGAAAATCCCAAGGAGGCGGAAATCGTCTCTCACCGGCTGATGCTGCGCGCCGGGATGATCCGGCAGCAGTCGCAGGGCATCTATTCCTGGCTGCCGCTCGGCAAGCGCGTCCTCGACAAGGTCAACAACATCATCCGCGAAGAGCAGAACCGCGCCGGCGCGATCGAACTGTCGATGCCGACGCTGCAGTCCGCCGAGCTCTGGCAGGAAAGCGGTCGCTATGACGCCTATGGCAAGGAAATGCTGCGCATCAAGGACCGCCAGGATCGCCCGATGCTGTACGGCCCGACGAACGAGGAAATGGTCACGGATATCTTCCGGTCCTACGTGAAGTCCTACAAGAGCCTGCCGCTCAACCTTTATCACATCCAGCTGAAGTTCCGCGACGAGATCCGCCCGCGTTTCGGCACCATGCGCTCGCGTGAATTCATGATGAAGGACGCCTATTCCTTCGACCTGACGCGCGAAGGTGCGGAGCATTCCTACAACAAGATGTTCACCGCCTATCTGCGGACGTTCGATCGCCTCGGCCTGCGTGCGATCCCAATGCGTGCAGACACTGGTCCGATCGGTGGCAATCTCAGCCACGAATTCATCATCCTGGCCGACACCGGCGAATCCGAGGTGTTCTGCCACAAGGACTTCGTGAACTTCGATATCCCGGCTGAAGGCACCGACTTCGACAGCGTCGAGGGCCTGAAGGCTGTTTTCGACAAGTGGACGTCGCTGTATGCCGCCACATCGGAGATGCACGACGAAGCGGCATTCAACGCAGTTCCGGAAGGCGACCGTCTCTCTGCGCGCGGCATTGAAGTGGGTCATATCTTCTATTTCGGCACGAAGTATTCCGAGCCGATGGGCGCGAAGGTACAGGGTCCTGATGGTAAGGAACATACCGTCCATATGGGTTCCTACGGGATTGGCCCGACCCGCCTTGTTCCCGCCATCATCGAAGCATCGCATGATGAGAACGGAATCATCTGGCCGGCGTCGGTAGCGCCGTTTGATGCGGTCGTGATCAACATGAAGGCCGGTGATGCGGCGTGCGATGCAGCCTGCGAGAAGATCTATGCGGCGCTCTCGAATGCCGGCAAGGACGTCCTCTACGATGATACGGACGATCGTGCCGGAACGAAATTTGCGACCGCCGACCTGATCGGTGTTCCGCTGCAGATCATTGCCGGCCCGCGTGCGGTCGCGAGCGGCGAAGTCGAAGTGAAGGACCGCAAGACGGGCGCTCGCGAAACGATGACCATCGACGCGGCGATCAACAAGCTCTTGAGCTGAGCAGGCGGGAGGCAGGATGGCAGATGTAGCGGTGAGCCAGCAGGGTTCTAAATCCGGCTCGGCGCCGGCCAGCCGGCCATTTTCCGCCTTCGAACGGCTTGTGGCGTGGCGCTATCTGCGTGCCCGCCGCAAGGAGGCGTTCATTTCGGTGATCGCCGGTTTCTCCTTCATCGGCATCATGCTTGGCGTCGCCACGCTGATCATCGTTATGGCTGTCATGAACGGCTTCCGCACGGAGTTGATCTCCCGCATTCTCGGCATCAACGGTCACATGATCGTTCAGCCGGTCGATACGCCGTTCACGGACTACGCGGCCCTGACCGACAAGCTTGCCGGCGTGCCGGGCATAAAGCTTGCGCTGCCGCTGGTCGAGGGCCAGACATTGGCCTCGGGTCAGGGCGGTGCGGGCACGGGCGCGCTGGTGCGCGGCATCCGACCCGAAGATTTGGAAAAGGTGAAGACCGTCTCCGGTAATATCAAGTCCGGTGACCTGGTCGGTTTCGCTGCCGGACAAGGCGTGTTGATCGGTTCGGGCATGGCTGCCCAGCTCGGCCTCCAGGCAGGCGACACCATTACGCTGATATCACCGGAAGGTGACGTCACGCCGATGGGCGTCAATCCGCGGGTCAAGTCCTACAAGGTTTCCGGCATTTTCGAGATCGGCATGTCGGAATACGACGCGACGATCATCTACATGCCGCTTGAGGAAGCGCAGCTCTATTTCAATGCCGAGGGCCTGGTTCAATCCATCGAGCTTTTCGTCGACAATCCTGACGACATTGACAATATGCGGCCGAAGGTCGAGGCCGCAGCCGGTCGGCAAATTGCGATTACCGACTGGCGCCAACGCAACCAGACCTTCTTCTCGGCGCTCGAGGTTGAGCGGAACGTGATGTTCATGATCTTGACGCTCATCGTCCTCGTTGCGGCACTGAACATCATTTCCGGTCTCATCATGCTGGTGAAGGACAAGGGCAGCGATATCGCGATCCTACGCACGATGGGCGCGAGCTCTGGCGCGATCATGCGCATCTTCTTCATGACGGGTGCGGCGATCGGTGTCGTCGGGACGATAGCCGGTGTCCTGCTTGGTGTCGTTGTCTGTATCAATATCGAGAAAATCCGCGAGTTCTTTTCCTGGGTTTCCGGCACGGTGCTGTTCGACCCGCAACTCTACTTCCTCAGCCAACTGCCTGCGGAAATGAGTATGAGAGAGACGCTTTCCGTTGTGATTATGGCGCTGACCCTGTCCTTCCTCGCCACCATCTTCCCGGCATGGCGAGCCTCCAAGCTCGATCCCGTGCAGGCCCTGCGCTACGAATAAGGAATGCTCTCTTCATGAAGCGGAATACCGTTCTCAAGCTTTCCGGTGTCGAGCGCCACTATGGTCAAGGCGAGACGCTGCTCTCGATCCTCAAGGGTGCGGACTTCACGCTGAACAGCGGCGAAATCGTAGCCCTCGTCGCGCCATCAGGAACAGGCAAGTCGACGCTTCTGCACATTGCCGGCTTGCTCGAACACCCCGACGGCGGCGAGGTGATCATCAACGGAAAGGCCTGCGACGGCTTGCCGGACGATAAGCGCACCGCGATTCGCCGCAGCGAAATCGGCTTCGTCTATCAATTCCACCACCTGCTGCCGGAATTCTCTGCGATCGAGAATATCATGATGCCGCAGATGATCGCCGGTCTCCCGCGCAAGGAAGCGAAGGAGCGGGCGGGTCAGCTGCTCGACTACATGCGCATCGGCCACCGAGGCGCGCATCGCCCCGGAGAGCTTTCCGGTGGCGAACAGCAGCGTGTGGCGATTGCGCGCGCCGTCGCGAATGCACCAAGCCTGTTGCTGGCGGACGAGCCGACTGGCAACCTTGATCCTGAAACGGCAAGCTATGTCTTTGACGCGCTTGAAGCGCTGGTGCGCCAATCAGGCCTGGCGGCGCTGATCGCGACCCACAATCACGAACTCGCCGGGCGCATGGATCGCCGCGTGACGATCGCCGACGGTAAGGTCGTGGATTTCTGATCAGGGGTGGATGAGACCGCCACGGTAGTCCAATTCGTAGGCTCTGCGCTCGTTCACGACGATCACTTCACGACCGCTGAAATGGCTGCAGTCCCCTATGCTTTGATCGGCATAGTAACCGAAGGCGTGCTCGAACTCCATGCCGCCGAGGAAGCGCCGATATTCGGCATACATTTTTGACAGTGCAGCCTTGATCACCGTTCCCGCCCGTTCTCCGTCGATCAGCGAATGCTCGACGATGCGTCCGAAGTAGTTCATCGCCCAGATCGGTTCGCTCTCCAGCCAGACCACCTCTTGCCCGGCGAAATCAGCGCCGCCGAAATAGCTGTCGAGATAGCGCCAGGTGCCGCGCTGATAACCGATGTCGCGCGATCCCGTCCGGCAGGCGGGTGCAGGGCTTCCGCCACCGACATAGGTATTGGCCTTCGCCTCCACGATGAAACTGTTCAATGCGACAATATCCATGGCGTTCCTCCGCTCGACAGCGTCTCAACAACGGCATCAAATGCAAAGAACAAAATAAGAACAAGCCTCACGGTCCGCAGATCGTTTGTCCAGTGTCGTCGTTCCACTCAGCGATCGGGAGGACACGTGGCTCGGCCTTGACGTCCTTGCCATCCTTCTGCAGCTTGCCGGTCAGTGCATTGTAGTCGCAGGAGCCGGCGGCATTGGGGTCGAGCGTGTCGTAGTGGTTGTAGGTATAGCCGGCAACGACGAACTGCTTGTTCCGATAGGCCACCGTCAGCGTCTGGTCCCAGCGATCGCGCCCGATCGCGCTGTTCTGTGAGTGTACGGCGATGGAGGATTTGCCGACGGCCTTCAACGACGGTTCCTGTCCGAAGACGCCGTCAGCATTGGTGCTGCCCCAGATCTTGTTTGGTGCGGCCAGCGAAAGCCGCAGAAGTTCGTGGTCGCTGTCACGAAGATAGAGGTAGATGCCGATCTGATCATCGTTGGCGCCCTCCTCGGGAGCAACCAGCAGCGCGAGGTCCGCACGCCCATCGCCATCCCAATCCCCCGTCGCCGCGTCGACGATCCGCGTGGGGTCGATTTGCTCGGCTCGAGCGGTAAACGCCGCCGGTAGAGCCAATCCAGCAATTAATACAAACTTAAACATGCTTTTCTCCCATTGCCATGCGGTCAGCAAAACGGAAAAGAATCCTGTTGACAATAGAACAATAGCGGAACAAATTGAAAACATAAGAGAACAGGAGAGCCAAATGACTGACTTGATCCGTGATATCGCAGCATTCACCTCCATCGCAATGTTCGTTGCCAGCTTCTCGCTTATCTGCATGGCAATGTAAGAATTCCGGGGACCGCATGGCTGCCATGCGGTCCGAGCGCAGCCCTTGTCTGGACATCAACCCCTCAATGCTGAGAATAGACCTGATTGATTCAGGTGATCGGAAGGCATGTCATGGCGGGTGCGGAGAAAGACGCGGAAGGCGGTTTCATCGGTGGTACGCCGGGCTTCGTTCACCTTCGGGTCCACTCGGCCTATTCGCTCCTTGAAGGTGCGCTGCCGCTTAAGAAGATCCTCTACAAGGCGTCGGGCGACAGCCAGCCGGCCATCGCGATCACCGACACCAACAACCTGTTCGTCGCCCTCGAATTCTCACAGAAGGCGATGGACGAGGGCCTCCAGCCGATCATCGGCTGCCAGGTCTCGATCGACATGGAGGATGGACTCGAGACGGAACGGCGCGGCGGCCAGCAGGCGCTCGCCAAGCTGCCGTCGCTGGTGCTCCTTGCGGCCACCGACGCCGGCTACGAGCGGCTGGTGGACCTTGTCAGCCGCGCCTATCTCGGCGGCGAGGGCAACGGTCAATCGATCCACATTCGTGCCTCTTGGCTCGATGAGATCGGCAGCGACGGCCTGATCGCTTTGACCGGCGCCTTGACGGGGCCGATCGACATGGCACTGAAGGACGGGCATACGGCTCAGGCGGAAGCACGCCTCCTGCTGCTGAAGCGCCATTTTGGTGACCGGCTCTATGTTGAGCTGCAGCGGCACGGTACCTATGACAGGCGCCATGAGCAGAAACTCATCGGCCTTGCCTATGAGCATGACCTGCCGCTGGTCGCCACCAACGAAGCCTTTTTCCCGACCCGTGACGACTATGATGCGCATGACGCCCTGATGGCCGTCGCCCACAACGCCATCGTTTCGGATGATACCCGGTTTCGCCTGACGCCTGATCACTATCTGAAAAGCCGCGCCGAAATGGCGAAGCTGTTTGCCGATCTGCCGGAGGCGCTGGAAAACACCATCGAGATCGCGCGGCGCTGTTCGTTCATCCTGAAGACGCGCAAGCCGATCCTGCCGCGTTTCACCGGCGCCACCGCCGATCCCGCGGAGGCGGAACGCGAAGAGGCACTCGAACTGCGCCGGCAGGCGGAGGAGGGGCTGGATAAGCGCCTCGCCACGCTCGGCATGTCGTCCGGCTATGAGGAGAAGGATTACCGCGAGCGCCTGGAATTCGAGCTGAGCGTCATCGAGCGCATGAAATTCCCGGGCTACTTCCTCATCGTTTCGGACTTTATCAAATGGGCAAAGCAGCATGACATCCCCGTCGGCCCGGGCCGCGGCTCCGGTGCAGGCTCTCTGGTTGCCTACGCGCTGACGATCACCGACGTTGATCCCTTGCGCTTCTCGCTGCTCTTCGAACGCTTCCTCAACCCGGAACGCGTCTCGATGCCCGACTTCGATATCGACTTCTGCCAGGACCGCCGCGAAGAGGTGATCCGTTATGTGCAGCGCAAGTACGGCCGCGAACAGGTCGCGCAGATCATCACCTTCGGTTCGCTGCAGGCCCGCGCGGCGCTGCGCGACGTCGGCCGTGTGCTGGAGATGCCCTACGGTCAGGTCGACAAGATCTGTAAGCTGGTGCCGAACAATCCGGCCAACCCGACGCCGCTGTCGAAGGCGATCGAGGAAGAGCCGAAGCTGCAGGAGGAGGCCGACAAGGAGCCGGTCGTCGCCCGCCTGCTCGATATCGCCCAGAAGATTGAAGGTCTCTACCGCCACGCATCGACCCACGCTGCCGGTATCGTCATCGGCGACCGCCCGCTGTCGAAGCTGGTGCCGATGTACCGCGATCCGCGTTCCGACATGCCTGTCACCCAGTTCAACATGAAGTGGGTCGAGCAGGCCGGCCTCGTCAAGTTCGACTTCCTCGGGCTGAAGACGCTGACCACGTTGAAGGTCGCCGTCGATTTCGTCGCCAAGCGTGGCATCAAGGTCGATCTTGCCTCGATCCCGCTGGACGATAAGCTGACCTACGAGATGCTGTCGCGCGGCGAAACGGTTGGCGTGTTCCAGGTTGAAAGTGCGGGCATGCGCAAGGCGCTGATCGGCATGAAGCCGGACTGCATCGAGGACATCATCGCACTCGTGGCGCTTTATCGCCCGGGCCCGATGGAAAACATCCCGGTCTACAATGCCCGCAAGCACGGCGAGGAAGAGATCGAGTCGATCCATCCGACGATCGACCATCTGCTGAAGGAAACGCAGGGGGTTATCGTCTACCAGGAGCAGGTGATGCAGATCGCCCAGGTCCTGTCGGGCTACTCGCTCGGTGAAGCCGACCTTCTGCGCCGCGCCATGGGTAAGAAGATCAAGGCGGAGATGGACCAGCAGCGTGAGCGCTTCGTCGACGGCGCCGTCAAGAACGGCGTGAAGAAGCCGCAAGCCGATGTGATCTTCGACCTGCTCGCCAAGTTCGCCAACTACGGCTTCAACAAGTCGCACGCCGCCGCTTACGCGATCGTTTCCTACCAGACCGCCTATATGAAGGCGCACTATCCGGTCGAGTTCCTCGCCGCGTCGATGACGCTCGATATGTCGAACACCGAAAAGGTCAACGACTTCCGGCAGGACGCCAAGCGTCTCGACATCGAGGTAATCCCTCCTTCGGTACAGACCTCGTTCCGCCATTTCGAGACCGGCGACAACAGGATCTACTACGCGCTGGCAGCGCTGAAGGGGGTCGGTGAATCGGCTGTCGATCATATCGTGGAGGTCCGCGGCGGCACCCCATTCGCGAGCCTTGAGGATTTCTGCCTGCGCATTGATCCGCGACAGGTGAACCGCCGCGTGCTGGAAAGCCTGATCTTCGCCGGTGCTTTCGATTGTTTCGGGCTCGACCGCGCGCAACTGGCGGGCGGGCTCGACCGCATCATGGGCTACGCCCAGCGTGCGCAGGAAAACAAGCTGAGCGGCCAGTCGGATATCTTCGGCAGCGCTCTTTCATCCGGCCCAGAGAGAATCTCGCTGCCGCCGTTTTCGCCGTGGCTGGCGTCCGAGAAGCTGCTCAAGGAATTCCAGGTCCTGGGCTTCTACCTGACCGCGCATCCGCTCGATAGCTACCAGAGCATTCTGCAGAAGATGCGCGTGCAGACCTTCGCCGAGTTTTCGGCGGCCGTGAAGCAGGGCGCGAGCAACGGCCGCCTTGCGGGCACCGTCATTTCCAAGCAGGAGCGCAAGACCAGGACCGGCAACAAGATGGGTATCATCGTGTTCTCCGACTCCTCGGGTCAGTTCGAAGCCGTTCTGTTCTCCGAGATGTTGAACCAGTATCGCGACGCGCTGGAGTCCGGAAAGTCCTTCGTTATCACGGCGACAGGGGAAGAGCGGCCGGAAGGCATCGGCCTTCGCCTGCAGACCATTCAGTCGCTGGAAGAGAAATCGCTGCAGATGCAGAAGGCCCTGCGCGTCTACGTGCGCGATTCCGGGCCGCTTCGTGCCGTCGCGGCACACCTCAATGCCAAGGGCGATGGCCTTGTCTCCTTCATCGTGATCAAGGAGGAAGGCAAGCGCGAGGTGGAAGTCGAGCTTCCGCAGAAATATCGTATCACGCCGGAGATTGCTGCCGCACTGCGTGCGGCGCCCGGCGTCATCGACGTCGAGCTGGTGTGACGTCAGCCTCTTGTAAGGGTGATGAAGTCGGTTCCTTCGCCGGTCTCCGGTCCGAGGCCGGTGTCGGAGATCGTCAACGTCGAGCCGGTGGTCAGCATGGCGTCGATCTTCCGCCGCGTCTCCTCAGGAATATCGAGACGGCTCAGCGCGTTGGCGATCGGCGTGCCTGATATGATCGAGCTTTCCAGGCTGCTGATGCCGAGCCGGTTCATGGTCGCGCGGGCGAGTGTGTTGGGAAGCGTCGCCCCCATCCAGTCCGCCGAGCCGGTTTCGAAATCGACGTTGTGAACAGAGAAGAAATGCGTGCCGAGGGCAAGGCCCGGGTTCTCGATCGAGATCGGTGCTTCAAGAACCGGCTGGAAGCCTTGGCGAACCATGATGACGCCGTTCGGCGGCGCTCCCTTGCCAGCTGCGGCATAGACCGCCTTAATGAGTGCGTCACTTGCCGGTGACTTGTCAGTAGTCGGCTCAACTGGATGCTGCAACTTGAAATCACTGATTGCCTGAAGTGTGGCCGATCCGAGCAGGCCATCCGGTTCGCCCGCGGCAAATCCGAGCTCGTTGAGATATGTCTGAAGGTCGATGATCTCCTCGCGCAGACTGCGGCGCGTAATGAGAATACGGATCGGTGTGTCGTTCGCGGGAGCCGTCGCCGCCGGCGTTTGTGCAGACGGTGGCGCGACGTCGTTCATGGCGACCTGAACGGGAGCCTGTCCGATCGTCGGCCTCAGCGAAGCGTCGGAAAGCAATGCTGGCGGCTCCGGCATATCCGGCCGGAAGAGCGTCGGGTGATCGATCGGTTCCGGCGTTACTTCCGAGTCGGTAATGACAACCGGAACGCCCATCGCCGTCATCTTGTAGAGCTGCTTGGCGAAGGCTGCCGGCATTCGGACGCAGCCATGCGATGCTGGGTAGCGCGGCACGGAATTCGACTCGTGAAGCGCGATGCCAGACCAGGTCAGCCGCTGCATGAACGGCATCGGCGCAGCCGAATAGATGTTGGACTCGTGATATCTCTGCTTCTCGATGACTGAAAAGATGCCGCTCGGCGTGGTATGGCCCGGCTTCCCCGTCGAAACCGTCGAGGTCGCCACGACTTCTGCGCCGTCGTAGAGCGTGAGCGACTGCGCATCCTTCGATACGAAGATCTGCAGCGTGCGTGCATCCGCCGCGAGAGCGGGATGCACGAGCGCGGTGGCCGACAGCAAGCCGAGGCCAAAAACGAGACGCGACAACATATGACTCAACCGATACGCAATACTTGAAGCCGAAGCCTAGTCGGCGAAGCTTAAGGAAAACTTGATATAAGGAACCATGAGGCAGCCTCACGTCTTAGTGATCGCGCTTGCCGCCAAACGTATATCCGGTCTGGACGGTGCCTTTGCCGAACTTGTCGCGCAGCTTGTCCATTGCCGCTTCGGCTGCGGCCCTACGACCCGATTGCTCATCGATAAGGTCGGGTGGATCTGCGCGCGCGGGGTCGCAAAGGTCGGTGACGCCGATCCCGATGAGGCGAAACTTCGTGCCGTCCGTTTCCTTCTCCAGCAGGTCCAGCCCGGTACGGAATATCCGGTCGGCAAGCTGGGTCGGGTCTTCAAGTTTGCGATTGCGGGTGCGCAGCTTGAAGTCCGCCGTCTTCATTTTGAGAACCACGGTCTGGCCGGCGATATCATCTTTCTTCAGCCGCCAGGAGACCTTTTCCGAAAGACTGCGGAGGATCGGAACAAGCTCGTCATGGCGGGATATATCGTCGAAGAAGGTCGTTTCGGACGAGACGCTCTTCGCCGCGTCGTTCAGATGCACTTCGCGGTCGTCGATGCCGCGGGAAAGACGCGCCAGCCGCTGCCCCATGCTGCCATATCGGCGCATCAGGTCGTTTTCCTCCATCGTCTGCAACTGGCCAATCGTCCGGATGCCGTCGGCCTCCAGCGTGGCTGCAAACGCCTTGCCGACGCCCCAGATCGTCGTCACCGGCCGCGGTGCCAGGAAGGAAACTGCTTCCTCGCGGCCAATGACCGAGAAGCCGCGAGGTTTCTGAAGGTCGGACGCGACCTTGGCGAGAAACTTGCAGTAGGAGAGCCCAACGGAGATGGTTATGCCGATCTCGTTCTCGATGCGCTGAACGAACTTGGCAAGCGTGCGCGCCGGCGGATCGTGATGCAGCCGCTCGGTGCCGCCGAGTTCCAGAAACGCCTCGTCGATCGAAAGCGGCTGAACGAGCGGGGTCAGTTCCTGCATCAAGGTGCGGACCTCGCGTCCGACCTTTACGTATTTTTCCATGTCGGGCCGGATGACAACTGCCTGGGGGCAGGCCTCAAGAGCCTTGAACATCGGCATTGCAGAACGAACGCCGTGGATACGCGCAATGTAACATGCGGTCGAGACCACCCCGCGCTTGCCGCCGCCGATGATGACAGGCTTGTCGGCAAGTTCCGGATTGTCACGCTTCTCGATCGCTGCATAGAACGCGTCGCAATCGATATGCGCCAGCGTCAGCTCGTACAGCTCCTTGTGCCGCACAAGCCGGGGACTGCCGCACGCCGCGCAACGGCGCGTCTCGGCCTTCTGCTCGGCAAGGCAGTCGCGACAGAAGCCGGGTGTCTTGGCGTAGGCAAGTGTCATGATGAGAACAAAGATTGAACATCGCAACATTAGCCTCTAAACTTTCGAGTCTCAAGAGAGGCTGGGAGGTTTGCTTTGGATATCGATCTCCGTTTCGAGCCGGTGACAGCAGACCGGTGGGGTGACTTCGAACGGCTCTTCGGTCCCCGCGGAGCGTTTTATGATTGCTGGTGTGTCGCGCTTCGCTTGCCTCATGCCGTGCGGACGAAGATGAGGCCGGACGAGCGAAAGTCGCACATGCTTGGCAGGATCGCTGTCGGGCCGCCGCCAGGTATTCTGGCCTATGCCGATGAGGAACCGGTCGCCTGGGTTCAGGTCGGGCCAAGGCACGACGTACCGCAATTCAACTCGTCGCGGACGGTGTCCCGACCGATGGAAGAGGGTGATGCACACGATCCGTCGTTCTGGGCGGTGAGTTGTTTCTTCCTGACATCGCATTTGCGTGGGCAGGGGCTCAGCCATCAACTGCTTGCCGGTGCGATCGACCATGCGCGGCGTCATGGTGCCCACTACCTCGAGGGCTGTCCGATTGACCACGTCAAGCAATCGAAGTCGGTGACGCTTTGTATTGGATCAACCGCGATCTTCGATGCGGCTGGATTTGAAACCGTGGCAAGACGAAAGGATGGCCGACCGCTCATGCGGCTGGACTTGCGCCCTTGAGGACATCCGCCGAGAAGTGCGCCCTCAGCAATTCTGCGGCATGGTCCCAGCCGGCGGCGGCGACGATGTTTCCAACGGGCGGTGGCGCGAACGGCTTGAAATCAGCGTTGGCCATCATGGTCAGGAGCAAGCACTTAGGCACATGATCGGCAACGGAAAGGAGATTGCGTTGCATATCATCGATGAAGGCGACTGGCAGGCTTCGGCCATCATGCAGCCTTGCGACGACGGGTCCCTTGGGTTCTTCCGTGGCGATCAGGTCGAACGAGAGGTCGAGCTGATTGAGAAATTCGCGCCGGATACCGTGGTGCCGAGGTGGCATCGCGGTCAGGAAGACGATGTCGGCGTCGGCCGAAAGCGACTGAAGCGTTTCAACGGCTTTTTCCGCCGGTTTCTGCCAGAGGTGCTGGTTCGCGAAGAACACTTCCTCGAACGAATCGACGGCGTCCCTATCCAGCTCGCTGCCGTCAAGCAGAGAGACGATATTACCGTAGAGGCGGAACGACCGCGGCAGGAGGTCGTAGCTGTGCGAGCGAAGGAAAGCGGTGAAGGGAGTGAGGAACTCGAGAACCACTTCGTCGATGTCGCAGACAACCAAAGGCCGGTCGCCGAGGCGCACCTGGCTGACGTTGGTAGCAATATCCATGCTCAAAATTCTCCCGAGCCAAGTCCCGGCGGCGAAAAGTGCAGCCATGCCGCATTCAATGCGTCGGGCGCGGTGCCGGTCGCCTGGCAGAAGGCCATCGCCGTCGGCTCGTGCTGCATGACGAAATCCATCATGCCGGAAAGGAAGCCGGGTTCGCTGACCACGCGGCGCACCTGGGCCGGTTCAACACCGGTCAATGCGAGAAAACGACCGAACAGATCCGGATCGTTGGCAAGCCAGGCAAGAACGGAGATCGCAGTCTGCTGCGGATCGGCCGCGAGTTGTTTCGAAGTCTTGAAGTTGCTTTGCATTTTTCTGGGTAAATTACCTATTTTTCAACCAAATAGCGATAGTGTGCCGCCATCGGTTCTATGGAACCATGCCATCGCAGAAGTCTTCTTCATGCGGGGAAGCGGTACCGGAACGGACGTAGGACGCGTGTCATGCCCAAGCAGGTGATGATTGTAGAAGATAACGAGCTCAACATGAAGCTCTTTCGCGACCTCATCGAGGCGTCCGGCTACACGACGATCCAGACCCGAAACGGCATGGAAGCGCTCGATCTCGCGCGCAAATACCGGCCCGATCTGATTTTGATGGATATCCAGCTCCCCGAGGTTTCTGGTCTCGAGGTTACTAAATGGCTGAAGGAAGACGATGACCTGCACGTCATTCCTGTTATCGCCGTTACAGCATTTGCCATGAAGGGCGACGAGGAACGCATACGCCAGGGCGGCTGCGAGGCCTATGTCTCCAAACCCATTTCCGTTCCTAAATTCATTGAGACGATCAAGACCTATTTGGGCGATGCCTGACGCATCGGAAAGAAGCCTATGACTGCGCGCATTCTCGTGGTTGATGACATTCCGGCCAACGTCAAGTTGCTCGAGGCGCGGCTAGTCGCGGAGTATTTCGATGTCTTGACCGCCGGCGACGGCTATCAGGCCCTCGCAATATGCGAGCGCAACCAGGTCGATCTTGTCCTTCTTGATATCATGATGCCGGGGATGGACGGCTTCGAGGTCTGCGAGCGCCTGAAGGCCAATCCCAAGACCTCGCACATACCTGTCGTCATGGTGACGGCCTTGGATCAGTCGGCCGATCGCGTGCGTGGTCTGAAAGCCGGCGCAGACGATTTTCTCACCAAACCGGTCAATGACCTTCAGCTGATTTCCCGGGTGAAGAGCCTGTTGCGGCTGAAGACGCTGAGCGACGAATTGCGCATTCGCGCCGAAACAGCGCAGACCATGGGGATCGATGAACTGCTGCGAACCGGCGAGGGGCGGGGCGAAGAATCGGGCCAGGTGCTGCTGGTCGATGGACGCGCCAATTCGCAGGAACGCATCATCAAGGCGCTGAAGCCCATCGCCGACGTCTCGGCAATCTCGGATCCGCAGGCGGCACTCTTTGAAGCGTCGGAAACCCCCTTTGAACTGGTCATCGTCAACGCCAATTTCGACAACTACGATCCGCTGCGCCTGTGCTCGCAGCTTCGTTCGCTCGAGCGCACGCGCTTTCTACCAATCCTGATCATCACCGAGCAGGGCGACGACGACATGGTGATCCGGGCGCTGGAACTCGGCGTCAACGACTATATCGTCCGGCCGGTCGATCCCAATGAACTGGTGGCGCGCAGCCTGACGCAGATGCGCCGCAAGCGTTACAATGATCGCCTGCGCGCGAGCGTGAAGCAGACGATCGAGCTTGCCGTGACCGATCCGCTGACCGGGCTCAGCAACCGCCGCTACCTGGATAATCACCTCAGCACGCTCTTCAATCGCTCGATGGCGCGAGGTCGTCCGCTATCGGTGCTGATCACCGATATCGATCGCTTCAAGCAGGTCAACGACACCTATGGCCATGATGCGGGGGATGATGTGCTGCGGGAGTTTGCAAGGCGCATCCGCTCCACCGTCCGCGGTGCCGATCTGGCCTGCCGATACGGCGGCGAGGAATTCGTGGTGGTCATGCCGGATACCTCGCCCGAAGTGGCGGCAGCCGTCGCGGAGCGACTGCGCTCGGTGGTCGAGACGGTACCGTTTCTGCTGAAGTCAACGGGGGAGGAACTGAACGTCACCGCTTCCTTCGGCATTTCGTCGCGGATCTCCTCCATCCTCACTCCAGGGCAGTTGATGAAGCAGGCGGACCTGGCGCTTTACGAGGCAAAAACGGGTGGCCGCAATCGCGTGGTCGCCGCCGCTTGAGCAATGCTTCTATGAGGCATTTCAGGTCATCCACAACTTGCTAATTAAGGGTGGCCGGCACGGCAACGAAGTAATTGCAGTTGCAAAGCCGGCATTTCCCTCCGAAGGTTTGCTCGCTCTTGATATCATGCTAGGCAGATGCCGCGCGGTTGCTGGGACAAATGTGAGGATCAATCGGATTTAGCCGGCATTTCGCAAGTAGCTGCGAATGGACAAGCTTTGGCCCACAACGGCGGAAGCTAATACTATTGGGCTATAGTTTCGGCCTTCTTTGCCCACTAAGTGCTATTCTTGCGAAAGTACGCAATTCGAAGCTTTAAAAACTGTCCCAAAGCCGTACTTTTAACCATGAAATCAAGCCCGGAAATCTAACCATTAAGAATTTGTTGATTTTCTTTCATTTTCGAGCAAATTATCGGCGATAAGAGATAAGTACTCCCGTGAGGAGTCCGAGGTACCCCATGATGCTCAGGTCCGCCGCATCTCCTGGGTCGTGGGGTCGGTCGGCTGGTTTGCAACAATAAGCGGTTCCTCGTGCCGCGTTGCTTGCTGGTCGACCCCCTTTCGAGAAAACGCCGTCCTTTCCGCATTTTAGGAAGGACGGCGTTTCTGTTTTCAGGCCACGAGACCAGACGGCAAAGCCGGCAAACAAAAAGGCGCGCAGCCCATGGGCGCGCGCCTCGTCGAAAAACGTCAGATCAAGCGATTACTTGATCTTGGTTTCCTTGAACTCGACGTGCTTCTTAGCAACCGGGTCATACTTGGTCTTCGTCATCTTGTCGGTCATCGTACGGCTGTTCTTCGTCGTGACGTAGAAGAAACCTGTGTCGGCCGTCGACAGCAGCTTGATCTTGATTGTGGTAGCCTTGGCCATGGTCGTCCTGCCTTTAATAAAATGAAAGCCGTGGCAGGCCGGATAGGCTCCACGGCAAATTCTGGCGCGAAACTACGAATCCCGCCCGAAAAGTCAAGCCCGCTTTCGGAGGAAAAGCAGCCTGATCGAGGAAAGCAGGGCATAAAGCCCGAAGAATCCGGCGATTGCCCAGGCAAAACCGTTGTTGCCGGCAACGTCGATGGCCGCGCCGATAACCTGCGGCCCGGCCACGGTGCCAACCGCGTAACAGAATACAAAGGCCGCGTTGGCTGCTGCGAGGTCCGAGCCGGTCAGGCGAGAGCCGAGGTGACTGAGTCCCACCGTATAAAGGCCCGCGACACAGCCGCCCCAGAACAGAAGGACGGTCGCCATCAGAATCCAGCTGTGCACGAGAACCGGCAGCATCAGGGAGCCGATCAGGCCCATGAAGGCCATCGCGGCGAGCAGCGGGCGCTTGTCCTTCATGCGGTCCGAAAGCAGCCCAACCGGGATCTGGAAGATCACGTTGCCGATTCCCATCACCGTCAGCAGCAGCGCGGCCTGAGATTCCGTAAAGGAGGCGCGCACCGCATAGATCGGGAACAGTGCCAAACCGCCTGCTTCGACCGCCCCGAAAATGAAGACGGCGGCCGTTGCGGTGGGCACAAGGAAGACGTAGCGCATGAAATGAAGTTCAGGCTTCTCCTCGAGAACCGGGCTTTCGTAGCGTGCGATGTAGATGGGAATGGCGGCCAACAAGACGGCACCAGCGCCGACCGCGAATGGAAGCACGCCCTCGCTGCCGAGAATCGAAAAGAGCAGGGGCCCGCCCGCAAAACCGAGCGAAAGGACGGTTGCGTAGATGCCGAGCACGAAGCCGCGCTTGGAAGGCGGCGAGGCGGCATTGATCCAGAATTCCGATAGGATGAACAGCGTCGTCGTCGCGCCGTGAAAAGCGAACCGCAGCGGAAACCACATCCAGAAGTCCTGGGCATAGTAGAAGCCGAGCGCACTGATCGCTGAGATCACGACGGCCCAGATCATCGTCGGGGCGACGCCGTATTTGTGCGCCAGTTTCGTGGTGATCGGCGCAGCTGCCATCGCGGCAACCCCGGCCATCGCCGTATTCAGTCCGATCAGTGTCGATGGAAAGCCGCGTTTTTCGAGAATGATGCTGAGAAGCGGGAGTCCCAGGCCGATTGCTATGCCGACAGCGGAGATGGACGAAATGGCTGCCACCAGTGAAGGCCAGTGAATCTCTTCGACATCGCCTGGTGTTGTGCCGTTTCGCGGCTGAGACATATACGCATCCTTAGAGACCTGCTGCACAGAATCGCTCACCGCGACGCACCATAGAAAGGCACAGGCGTGCCAAATCCAAGTGACGGCTGTGCTTTACAAGATGAAATGCGCTGGCGGCAATAACCTGGATGATCTTGAAGTCGTATAGTCAAAGAAGCTTACCGAATACACATGAGTTTTCGCCCCGCGGAACCGCAGCGCCGTTGGGGCGTGCCACTACACGTCAATTGTGTCGTCAAGGTGAAGGGCAGAAATGTCCTAGCGCTTGCGGCCCGGTATCTCGTAGGCGTCATGATCGTCGGTTTGCCCACCGAAGCCGTGCATCTTCAACGCCCATTGCAGACAGATGACACCGCCCTTGATCGGCTGGATGATCAACAGCGTGGCAATCAAGGTGATGGGTGTCCAGATCGCGAAGGTCAGCCAGAGGGGCATTGGCCAAACGAGATCGGTTGCCATGTAGCCGCCGATGATGACATGGCCGATCACCACGATTGCAAGGTAAGGCGGCAGGTCGTCCGAGCGATGATGGTACATGGCCTCGCCACAGGCGGCACAATTGTCCACCGGCTTCAGGAAGCTCTTGAAGAGTTTGCCGCTGCCGCATGCAGGGCAGGTGTTCAGCATGCCGCGCTTGATGGAACGGCCGAGCGGACGTTCCGCCTCCTCACTGCTTCCGTAACGGATCGTCTGGTCGCTCGAGGTGGTCGTCATCGTTCGTTTCCTTTCGCGGCGTCCCTACACGCCTATCGCCGCCCTCTTGGCGGCCTTGTTCCGGCCTTCTTGCGCGCCCGGCTTGCGTCCCGCCGGCCCGCTTTGTGGAACGAACGTACAGCTGTGGGCATTTTTCGCCCTTCGCTGATCATCTCGAAGCGTAGCGCACCGGCAAGCGGAATGGCTTCTGCAAGCTTGACCGTGACACTGTCGCCGAGGCGATATCCGAGCCCGGTCTTTTCGCCAGACAGCGCCTGGTGCGCCTCATCATAGATGAAGTAGTCCGTTCCGAGCGTAGATATAGGAACGAAGCCGTCTGCTCCATAGTCCGGGAGAGTGACAAATAGTCCCGATTTCGTCACACCTGATACGCGTCCTTCGAATTCCTCGCCGATGCGACCGGCAAGATGATGCGCAATCAGGCGGTCCACCGTTTCGCGCTCGGCCGCCATCGCGCGGCGCTCGAAGGTGGAGATCTCGGCGGCGATGTCGTCGAGCGCGGCCTCTTCGTCGGGCGTGATCCCGCCTTCGCCGAAGCCGAGCGAACCGACCAGCGCCCGATGCACGATCAGGTCCGCATAGCGACGGATGGGCGAGGTGAAGTGCGCGTACTTCATGAGGTTCAGGCCGAAATGCCCAATGTTCTCGGGGCTGTAGATTGCCTGGCTCTGAGAACGCAGCACCATCTCGTTGACCATCGTCTGGTGCGGCGTGTCGTCTGCCTTGGCGAGGATCATGTTGAAATTGTTGGCGCGCATGTTGCCGCCCTTGGCAAGCGATATGCCAAGCGTTGCCAGGAACTCGCGCAACACTTCCTGTTTCGCGAGCGTCGGCCCGTCATGGATACGGTAGATCAGGACTTGCCGTTTCTTCTCTAGCGTCTCGGCGGCCGAGACGTTGGCCTGGATCATCATTTCCTCGATCAGCTTGTGTGCATCGAGGCGCGGCGGCACGAAGACGCGATCCACGGTGCCGTCAGGCTTCAGCAGGATCTTGCGTTCCGGCATGTCGAGCTCGAGCGGCTGCCGGCGCTCGCGGCCGCGCGTCATGATCCTGTAGGCATTCCAGAGCGGCTTCAGGATCGTTTCCAGCAGCGGTCCGGTCTTGTCGTCGGGCTGGCCGTCGATCGCGGCCTGCGCCTGCTGGTAGGAGAGCTTTGCGGCGCTCTTCATCATGACACGGTGGAAGGTGTGGCCGATCTTGCGGCCTTCCTTCGAAAACACCATGCGCACGGCAAGCGCCGGCCGGTCCTGACCTTCTCTCAGCGAGCAGAGATCGTTCGAGATGCGCTCCGGCAGCATCGGCACGACCCGATCGGGGAAGTAGACCGAGTTGCCGCGCTTCAGAGCCTCGCGGTCGAGTGGCGAGTTCGGGCGGACGTAATAGGAGACGTCGGCGATGGCGACGGTAACGATCACGCCGTCCGGATTGTCGGGTGAAGGGTCAGTCTCCGCATAGACGGCGTCGTCATGGTCTTTCGCATCCGCCGGATCGATGGTGATCAGCGGGACATCCCGCCAGTCCTCGCGATGCGACATCGTCGCGGGCTTGGCATCGTCGGCTTCGGCGACGATGGCAGGCGGGAATATGTAGGGAATGCCGTGCGCATGGATGGCGATCATCGAGATCGCCTTCTCGGATGCGACCGAACCGACAATCGACAGGACCTTGGCGCGTGCCAGGCCGAAGCGCCCAAGGCGAGCGACTTCGACTTCGACCAGATCGCCGTCCTTGGCCTCGCCCTTGTAGTCAGGGTCGATCACCATCTCCTCGCCACGCCGGTCGATCGGAAGCAGACGACCGGCTCCGCCTGGCGCATCCTTGAATACCCCGAGCAGCGCACCGCGACGCTTGTCCAAAATCTTGATGATGCGCGCCGTGTAAGCCGGCCCGCCGCGGTCGGCGGCCGGAAAGATCTTCGCCAGAATGCGATCGCCCATGCCGGCAACCGGCGCCTTGCCCTTGCCGTTGCGCCCGGCGGGCGAGGTCGACTGGCGAATAGCGACAGCAGGCGCAACGCCCTGGTCGTCCGGCCACTCCGCCGGGCGGCCGATCAGTTCGCCATCCTTGTCGCGCGTCGTGATGTCGAGCACGGTGACAGGCGGCAGTGCGCCCGGCCGGATCAGCGACTTGCGCGTCTTCTGCAGCATGCCTTCCTGCTCCAGTTCGCGCAGGAGATGCTTCAGCTCGACGCGGCTGTCGCCTTTCAGCCCGAAGGCCTTTGCGAGCTCGCGCTTCGACGCCTTCTGCGGATGGTCGGCGATGAAGCGCAGGATCACGTCGCGGGAGGGCAGTGCGCCGTGGGCGATGTTCAGCGGTTCGGCTGCGGGTTGTTGGCTGGCGCGTCCGAACTTGCCGGGACGCTTGCCCACGCCCTTCACTCTTTCCCGCGGGATTTTGGTCACTCTTTGCTCTTCTTCGTCTTTGCCGGCGCCTTGGCTTTCGCCGTCTTCGGCTTGGCGGCGGTCTTCGTCGTCTTGGTTTCAGCCGCGGCGGCCTTCGCCTTCGGTTTTGCCTTGCTCTTCGAGGCCGGTGCCTTGCCGGCCTTTGCGGCGATCAGCGCCAGCGCTTCCTCGACAGTCAAGGCCTGCGGATCGGTGCCCTTCGGCAGCGTTGCATTAACCTTACCCCAGTTCACATAGGGACCATACTTGCCGTCGCGAACAGTGATAGCACCGCCGTCGGGATGGTCGCCGAGCTCCTTCAGCGCCGCCGCCGTCGTTCGGCCGCGCCCGCCCGGCGCTTTGCTTGCCTTCTCGGCAATCACGGTAACGGCACGATTGAGACCGATCGAGAAGACGTCTTCGACGCTTTCAAGGTTGGCGTAGCCGCCATCGTGCAACAGGAACGGTCCATAGCGACCGATGCCGGAAGAAATCATCTTGCCGGTTTCGGGGTGCTTGCCGATGTCGCGTGGCAACGAAATCAGCGCCATCGCCTTTTCATAGTCGATGTCCTCCGGCTTCCAACCCTTCGGCAGCGAAGAACGCTTGGCTTCCTTACCGTCTCCGCGCTGGATGTAGGGACCGAAGCGACCGGAACGCAGCGTCAATTCTTCGCCGGTCACCGGGTCGACACCGAGATTCTTCGGCTCGTTCAGCGCAACGCCTTCAGCTTCCGAACCGCCTTCAGAAGAAAGCTGGCGGGTATAGTTACATTCTGGATAGTTCGAGCAGCCGACGAAGGCGCCGTATTTTCCGAGTTTCAGCGAAAGATTGCCTGTGCCGCAAACTTGGCAGATGCGCGGATCGCCGCCGTCTTCTCGTTTCGGGAATACAAGTGGCGCCAGTGCCTCGTTGAGCGAATCGAGGACGTTGGTGACACGAAGTTCCTTCGTATCCTCGATCTGGGAGAAGAAGTCCTTCCAGAAATCGCGCAGCACCTGCTTCCAGTTCAGCTCCCCGGCCGAGATCCGGTCGAGCTTCTCTTCAAGATCTGCCGTAAAATCGTATTCGACGTACTTGGTGAAGAAGCTTTCGAGGAAGGCAGTCACCAGCCGGCCCTTGGCCTGCGGGATCAGTTTGCGCTTGTCGATGGTGACATATTCGCGGTCACGCAAGGTCGCCAGCGTCGCCGCGTAAGTCGACGGACGCCCGATGCCGAGCTCTTCCATCTTTTTGATCAGCGTTGCCTCGGAGTAGCGCGGCGGCGGCTCAGTGAAGTGCTGAGTCGAATTGATCTTCTGCTTCGCAAGGTTCTCACGAGCGTTGATCTCGGGCAGGCGACCATCCTCGTCACCGTCGTCGCTCTGTTCGCCATCTTCCTTCTGGTCGGTATAGGCGGCGATGAAGCCGTCGAAACGGATCACCGAGCCGACAGCGCGCAGCCCAGCTTTCTCACCTTTGTTGTCGGCGGTGATTTCAGCCGTCGTGCGTTCGATTTCAGCCGAGGCCATCTGGCTCGCGATGCCGCGCTTCCAGACAAGGTCGTAAAGCCTCAACTGGTCGGCGTCGAGGAACTGCCGAACGCGGTCGGGCGAGCGATTGAAATCGGTCGGGCGGATCGCTTCGTGCGCTTCCTGTGCGTTCTTTGCCTTGGTCGAATAGAAGCGCGCCTTCTCGGGCATGTAACGCTGGCCGAATTGATCGACGATGGCCTTGCGTGCCGCGTCGATGGCTTCGGGGGCCATCTGGACGCCGTCCGTACGCATGTAGGTGATCAGACCGACCGTTTCGCCGCCGATATCGACACCCTCGTAAAGCTTCTGGGCAACCTGCATGGTTCGGGACGCGGAAAAGCCGAGCTTCGAGGACGCCGCCTGCTGCAGTGTGGAGGTTGTGAAGGGTGGTCCCGGGTTGCGCTTGACCGGCTTTGCCTCGACCGTGTCGACGACGTAGGTCGCGCCTTCCAGAAGTGCCTTGAGCTTGCCGGCTTCTTCGCCGTTTCCGATCGAGCGAGGCTGCAACCGCTTGCCATCAGCTGCAACCAGTTTTGCTTCGAACTCGTCGCCCCGCGGCGTCTTCAGGAGAGCCGAGAGGTTCCAGTACTCCTCGGAGATGAAGCGCTCGATTTCCGATTCGCGATCGCACACCAGGCGCAGTGCCACCGACTGAACGCGGCCGGCCGAACGTGCGCCGGGGAGCTTGCGCCAGAGAACCGGCGACAAGTTGAAACCGACGAGATAGTCGAGGGCACGGCGAGCGAGATAGGCATCGACGAGCGGCACGTCGATGTCGCGTGGCTCGGCCATGGCATCGAGGACGGCCTTCTTCGTGATCGCATTGAAAACGACCCGCTTCACGGTCTTGCCGTTCAGGACGCGCTTCTTGTTCAGCATGTCGAGGACGTGCCAGGAAATCGCTTCACCCTCGCGATCCGGGTCGGTTGCGAGGAACAGGCTGTCGGACGACTTCACCGCATCGGCGATGTCCTTGATCCGCTTGGCCGATGCGCCATCGACCTCCCACAGCATCTCGAAATCCTGGTCGGGAAGGACCGAGCCGTCCTTGGCAGGCAGATCGCGGACATGGCCGAAGGAGGCGAGCACCTTGTATCCGGAGCCCAGATACTTGTTGATCGTCTTTGCCTTGGCGGGCGATTCTACCACTACAACATTCATCATGATTCTCTAAAAAAACGTGCCAAGCCGGTGGATAAGCAGATGGAATCCCCGCCGTGCCAGGATAACCGGCTCTTCGACATGGACAGGGAATTCGTTTCGGTCAAGTGGTCTGACCTCATTTTTGCGTATTACAACGCGATGCAACCAATGCGAGACAGTAAACGTATTGCAATTTCTGATAATTTAGGTATCGTTTTTGGAGTGTGGTTCGGGCTAGCCGAAAGGCGGCGCTTCTCTTTCCTCAGAGACTATCTCATGGCGGCCAAGTTCGCAAAGAAAGATACCGGACGATCCGGCTCGCAGGAGAACATCGCGTTCATCAGGCAGATGCTGGCTGAGTTGCGGCGGGTGGCGGAAAAAGAGAACGCCGATATGCTCTGCTATCTGATCGAGATGGCTTATGTCGAGGCCGGCGATCTGCAGGCCCGGATGTAGGGACCTCAATCCCCCATCGCAAGAGAGACGAAGCCGCCGGGATGGCGATGAAGCCGTCCGGCAATATCAAGCTCCAGCAGGACAAGATAGACCGAAGCCGCCGGCAAACCGGTATGGCGGATGACGTCGTCGATCTCGACGGGGGTCGGGCCGAGTGCATCGACGATAAGCGAGCGATCGGATTCGTCGGGCGGAAGCATCGAACGGCCACCCTCGCGCTCCGGTTCCTCGGCGACCTGTTTTGAATAGCGTTCGATCTGCGAGAGAGGCGCCAGAGCTTCGGTGACGTCATCCGGTGTCGTGACAATCATCGCACCGTCTTTCAGCAATCCATTGGTGCCATGGCAGCGCGGATCGAGCGGTGAACCCGGCACCGCAAATACCAGCCTGCCGAACTCGCCGGCCAGTCTTGCCGTGATCAGCGAGCCCGAGCGCATCGCCGCTTCGACGACAACGATGCCCAGCGAAACGCCGGCGATGAGCCGATTTCGGCGCGGAAAGTCGCGTGCCCGCGGTTCCCAGCCGAACGGCATCTCACTGACGGCGAGCCCGTTGCCATTCCAGATATCGTCAAGCAGACCGGCATTCTCCGGCGGGTAGGGCTGATCCAGGCCTCCGGCCATGGCGGCCACCGTTCCGGTATCGAGGCTTGCGCGATGCGCTGCGGTATCGATGCCGCGCGCAAGCCCGGAGACGATGACATAGCCTGCCTGACCGCACTGGCGCGCAATCGTGGCGGCGAACTTGGCGCCGCTGATGGAGGCGTTGCGAGAGCCGACAATACCGAGCCCAGGCTGCGAAGAGACGGCGAGATTGCCTTTGACGGCGAGCAGCGGCGGCGCACCATCGACTTGCTTCAATGCCTGTGGGTATTCCGGCTCGCCGATGCCGACAAAGCGGGCGCCGAAGCGGCGCGCGGCCTCCAACTCCTTATGCGCTTCGCTCTCCGTCGCTATCCGGATGGAGCGCGTGGCGCCGCCGCGTGCAGAAAGCTCGGGCAGAGCGGCCAGCGCCGTCTCGGCGGATCCAAAGTGATTGATGAGATCGCGAAAGGTCGAAGGCCCGACATTGTCAGAGCGAATGAGACGCAGCCACGCGATCCGTTGGCGTTCCGTTAGCGCAATTCCCGTTGGCCTTGCGCTGCGAGCGTCCATCCTATCCCTTCGCCCCGATCTTGGTTTCCGTCCCGCTCATCAGGCGGGAGATATTGGCCTTGTGCTTCCAGTAGGAGATAACAGTCATGATGGCCATGACAGCTGCAACCTTCTCGGCGCCCAGTATCCACAATGCAACCGGAATAACAAGCATTGCAACCAGTGCTGAAAGCGACGAGTACCGGGTCGTAAAGGCGACGGCCAGCCAGACCACGGCAAAGACCAGGACCATGATCGGCGCAACGCCGAGCAGCGTGCCGATATAGGTGGCAACGCCCTTGCCGCCCTTGAAGCCGATCCAGACTGGGAAGAGGTGGCCAATGAAGGCGAAGAAGCCCGCAATCAGAGCTGCTTCGTTGCCCAGGAAATAGCCGACGATCCAGGCTGCTGCGGACGCCTTCAGCGCATCGAGAAGGAGCGTTGCGGCTGCAAGCTTCTTGTTGCCGGTCCTGAGTACGTTGGTCGCACCGATATTGCCGGATCCGATGCTGCGCACGTCGCCGAGCCCGGCAGCCTTCGTCAGGATCAGGCCGAATGGGATAGAACCGAGCAGATAGCCGATGGCGGCCGCCGCGAGTGCGATCGGCAGCGTGATCTGCCAGGTCATGAGATCCGAGACCATGTTCCCCTCCGGTGGTCTTTTTATATGCTATGAACGCACTGTCCGGCGACATAGGTCGCTACAGCGCGTCCGCTGAAGCGCGCGTCTTCGAACGGCGTATTCTTCGAGCGGGAAAGAAGCATGTCCTTCGAAACAAGCCAAGGGTCATCGAGGTCGATCAGCGTAATATCCGCCTTCGCGCCCGGCTTCAGCGTGCCGGCCTCGAGGCCGAAAATCTGCGCCGGCCGCGTCGACATGGCATCGATCAGCCGCATCAGGCTGACCTGGCCGCTGTGATGCAAGCGCAGCGCCGCCGCGAGCATCGTTTCGAGACCGATCGCGCCGTCGGCCGCCTCACCGAACGGGAGACGCTTTGTGTCGACGTCCTGCGGATCGTGCGAGGAGACGATGATATCGATCGCCCCGCGCGCCAGCGCATCCACCATCGCGACGCGATCGTCTTCGGATCGCAGCGGCGGGTAGAGCTTGAAGAAGGTGCGGTACTCGCCGATGTCGTTCTCGTTGAGCGAGAGATTGTTGATCGAGATGCCGCAGGTCACGGTCGCACCGCGGCTTCGAGCAAGTTCAATCGCCTCGACTGATTCCGGCACGGAGATCATCGCGGCGTGGTAATTGCCGCGCGTCAGTTTGGCGATGCGCAGGTCGCGTTCAAGCGGGATCAGTTCCGCTTCCTTCGGAATGCCGCCGAGACCGAGCCAACTGGCAAACAGTCCCTCATGCATGACACCGGTGGCGCCAAGATATTTGTCGCGGGTCTCGCAGGAGATCACTGCGCCGAATTCGCGCGCATAGGTCATCACCCGGCGCAGGACCTGCGTGTCGTGGACACTCGAGCGGCCGTCGGTGAACGCGACCGCACCCGCTTCCATCAGCAGGCCGATCTCGGTCATTTCCTCGCCGGCAAGATGCTTGGTGATCGCCGCTGCCGGATAGACGTGGACCAGCGCCTTGTCCTTCGCCGTCTTCTTGACGAACTCGACCAGCGCGATGTCGTCGATGACTGGATCGGTATCCGGCATCATGATGATCGAAGTGATGCCGCCGGCTGCCGCCGCACGGCTTGCCGATGCCATGGTCTCGCGATGTTCGGCGCCGGGCTCGCCGATATGGACGCGGGCATCCACCAGGCCTGGGGTGGCGACGAGGCCGGTGCAATCGCGCACGTCGGCGCCGGCGGGCGCTCCCTGGTTCTGCGCATCCGCGCCGGCCGCCACGATCACGCCATCCTTGACAATGATCGTGCCGACTTCATCGAGATTGCGCGAGGGGTCGACGATGCGAACGTTCTTGAGGACGATCGAGTTCTTCATGCGCCGGCTCCTTCGGTACGCGGACCCTGATTTTGCGAGACCAGCAGCGTCTCCATCACGGCCATGCGCACCGCGACCCCCATTTCCACCTGTTCTGCAATCACGCTCTGCGGTCCGTCCGCAACCTCGGAGGAGATCTCGACGCCACGGTTCATCGGGCCGGGATGCATGACCAGGGCATCTTCCTTCGCCGCCTTGAGGGTCTCCGCGTCGAGCCCATAGAAGTGATAGTATTCGCGAACCGACGGCACGAAGGCGCCGGACATGCGCTCGCGTTGCAGGCGCAGCATCATCACCACGTCAGCGTCCTTCAGGCCCTCCTGCATGGAATGGAAGACCTCGACGCCCATGTCGGCGATCCCAGCTGGCAGTAGCGTTGCCGGCGCGACAACGCGCACGCGTGCGCCCATGGCATTCAGCAAAAGGATGTTCGAGCGCGCCACGCGCGAATGCAGGACGTCGCCGCAGATCGCGACGATGATCCGCGACAGCTTGCCTTTGGCACGGCGGATTGTCAGTGCGTCGAGCAGCGCCTGCGTCGGATGCTCGTGCTGGCCGTCGCCGGCGTTGACCACCGAGCAGGAAACCTTCTGAGCGAGCAAGGCGGCGGCACCAGCGCTCGAATGGCGGATGACAAGCACATCGGGCCGCATCGCGTTCAGCGTCATCGCCGTATCGATCAGCGTCTCGCCCTTCTTCACCGAAGAATTGCCGACGGACATATTCATCACGTCGGCGCCGAGGCGCTTTCCGGCGAGCTCGAAGGAAGATTGCGTACGCGTCGAAGCTTCGAAGAACAGGTTGATCTGTGTCAGGCCCCGCAGCGTCGAGGTTTTCTTCTCTCTCTGCCGACTGATCTTGACGGCCTCGTCGGCCTTGTCGAGAAGAAAGGTGATATCATGCTCTGTGAGCCCTTTGATACCGATGAGGTGGCGGTGGGGAAAGAAGACCATGAACCTGCCTCTTGCTGTCGTCTGCGGGGTCTATAAAGAGTGAGCCGGGCGGCGGCAAGCTTGCGCTGTGGGCAAAGGCCCGTCTCCCCCTGCAATTTTACCCGAATTCAACTATTGCAGAGGTAGGGAAATTATATCTTCCGGTTTCCCTTTGCCTGTCTCTTACACTAGAAGCGATTCATGACGCCTGCCGAAGAGAAACTTGCCGAACTCAACCAGCCGAGCCTTTGGTCCGGCATCAATGCCTACAGGTCCGATCCGCTGATCGTCGACCTGACCGGTACGTTGCCGCGTGGGATCCGCGACGACCTCGACAATATGGGGCGGTACGTGACCTCGCCGGAAGCGCAGGAGCTGGCGCGCATGGCGAATCAGGGCACGCCGCAGCTGCGCACGCACGGTCCGCGCGGCGAGCGGCTGGATGTCGTCGAATTCCACCCGGCGTGGCACGCGCTGATGCGCCGCTCGATGGCATCGGGACTCCACTCGTCGGTCTGGGATCCGCAGGCGGACACCGAGGCGAAGAACCAGGCGCACAAGGTCAGGGCGGCGCGTTTTTACCTGACCTCACAGCTGGAATCCGGTCACCTGTGCCCGCTGACGATGACAAGTGCGTCCGTCGCGGCGCTGTCGGCTTCGCCGGCCGTGCAGAAGGACTGGGCGCCGAAGATCCTGTCGCGCAAATATGATTCCACCAACAAGCCGGCGATGCAGAAGTCCGCCGTGACGATCGGCATGGGCATGACTGAGAAGCAGGGCGGCACTGACGTCCGCGCCAACACGACGACGGCGGAAAAGGTCAGCGAAGGCATTTACCGTCTGTCCGGTCACAAGTGGTTCATGTCGGCGCCGATGAGCGACGCCTTCGTGATGCTGGCGCAGACGAAGGATGGAATGGGCTGCTTCCTCGTTCCACGTCTGCTGGAAGATGGCTCGGCAAACGGCCTGCACTTCCAGCGCCTGAAGGACAAGGTCGGCAACCGCTCCAATGCTTCGTCGGAAGTTGAATTCAGCGATACCTTCGGCTTCCTGCTCGGCACGCCGGATGGCGGTATCCGCACTATTCTCGACATGGTGACATTGACGCGGCTCGACTGCGCGCTGGCCTCGTCGGGCATCATGCGCGCCTCGCTGGCCGAAGCCGTGCACCACACCCGTGGGCGCAGCGTCTTCGGCAAAATGCTGGTCAGCCAGCCGATCATGACGCGCGTCCTGGCCGATATGGCGCTCGATGTGGCCGCCGCGACGGCGCTGTCCTTCCGCCTTGCCGACGCATTCGACAAGGCGCGCGGCAGCGCCGAAGAGGCAGCCTACGCGCGTGTCATGACTCCGGTTGCGAAATACTGGTGCTGCAAGATCGCGCCGCCGTTGATCTACGAGGCCATGGAGTGCATCGGTGGCAGCGGCTACATCGAGGAGCGCCCGATCGCCCGCCACTATCGCGAAGCACCGGTTAATGCGATCTGGGAGGGCTCGGGCAACGTCATGGCGCTCGACGTGCTGCGCATTCTGAACCGCGGCAAGGATCTCTTCGAGACGGTGTTTGCCGGGCTCGCGCGCGATCTCGGGCCGGCCGGCAAGAAGACGATCGACGTGCTGCGCGCCGCCATGGCGCTCTGCGAGCGGGACGAGGGCGCTGCACGCCTGCTGGTCGAACAACTGGCGCTCGCCGCCGGTGCCGCCGAGCTTTATCGCCTCGGGGCAGGGCGGATCGCCGACGCCTTCATCGAGACCCGTCTCGCGGGCGGCTGGCGCTCGACCTATGGCATGCTGGATTCACGCTTCGACGCCAGCTACATCGTCGATCTTCTCTATCCGCCGGCAAGCTGATGACAGCGCTTCGTCCCGTCCGCGCCGATGATCTCGAACAGATCTATCTGATATCGCTGGTGACGGGTGATGCTGGCGGTGATGCGACCAGATTGCATCGCGACGGCAAGCTGATCGGACACATCTACGCGGCGCCTTACATCGTGCTCAGTCCGGAAACCGCTTTCGTGGCGGAAGATTCCGAAGGCGTGGCCGGCTATATCGTGGGCGTTCACGACACGCGTTTCTTCGAGGAGCGGGTGGAGCGCGAATGGTGGCCGGCGCTTCGCAAGGTTTACGCCGACCCGCAGGGCGATTCTGCCGGCTGGGACGCGGATCAGAAGCGCATTGCCACAATCCATCACCCGGCGCATGCGCCTGCAGCACTGGTCGAATCCTTTCCGGCCCACATCCACATGAACCTCCTGCCGCGATTGCAGGGACAGGGGATGGGCACCAAGCTGCTCGCTCGATGGCTTGCCGATGCGCGGGAGGCAGGCGTGGAAGGTGTCCACCTCGGAGCCAGCGCGAGCAATCATGGCGCGGTACGATTCTGGGGCTCTCGCGGTTTCGCCCGCCTCGCTCCACCGCTGGTGGAGCCTTCCGACCGGACCGTCTGGTTTGGGCAGAAACTCTAGGGGGCACAGCACTTGTGTCGCTGGGCGGTGACACCGACTCACCTGTTTGCACCCATAGCAAACTGTCCACAATCTTTGAGCGGCCGGTCCGTTGCCGGGTCCGATCGGCGTTGCTACTCACCGCAAAGTGACAATTCGGACCGAATCCCTGATGCTCAATGATCCCATGGTGTTGGCGCCCGTAGTCGGCAGCGTCGCCGTCGAACCCGAAAAGCGTATCCGCGACCGAAGCGCGACGGAGAAAGCGATCCTCAAGGCAGCCAAGTCGTTGCTGGCGGAGGAGGGGTTCCAGAGTTTCGGCATCAACGCAGTTGCCCGCCGCGCGGCGTGCGACAAGCAGCTGATCTATCGCTACTATGGCGGCCTCAACGGGCTGGTGGAGGCGATCGGCGCCGATCTCGGCACTTGGGTCAAGGATCGCATTCCCGAAGATACCGGCGGCATGTTCCTCCTGACTTACGGCGATCTGATGGAGCGGCTATCGCTGCTGTTCCTCGAGGCCTTGCGAGACGATCCGCTTGTTCGCCGCATCGTCGCCTGGGAGGTTTCCGAAAACACCGAGCAGGTGAGGCGGCTTTCCGAGGCGCGGTCGAAGGCCCTGGCAAACTGGCTTGACCGCATGCGCGGATCGCTGACGCCGCCGAAGGGCGTCGACGTCCTGGCCGTCAATGCGATTCTGATCGCAGCCATCCAGCATCTCGTGCTTTCCGCGTCCTCGAGCGATCAATGCGCGGGCCTCGCATTGAAAACGCCGAAGGATTGGGAGAAGGCGGCGACCGCCCTGAAGCGCATCGTTCGCGGTGTCTACAGCTAAGGCGAGTTCGGCCATCCACAGGCGTCCCGTTACGCGTTAACCTTAACAAATGGTTTACGTTGCGCGCTCGCGGTTAAGAAGTCACGTTGCTGGGCAGTCCAAAATGTTGGGTGTCTGGGACCATGGGAACCAAAATCGCGAGAGCCGCGTTTCTTGTTGCCGCGATGATGTTTTTCGCCGTGCTTGCGCTGGATATTGCCGTACCCGCGCTGGTTCTGGGTTCGATGGCGTTGTCGATATGGGCGGTGTCTTACGAGGGACTATCCATTCGAAAAGAACGAGAGACGACCGCATGAAGTGGTTCCTGATCTTCTGGGCCGGTCCCATTGTCTTCCTGGCGGGATGGTACTGGCTCTCCTACTACGACATGAATTTCGGTATCTTCATGCTTAGCAGGCAGGTCCATGACCTGACCTTCGAGATTTATGGGAAGGTGCTCGGCATTCCGCCGGAAACCATTCCGCCGCTGGTCGCTCGTGCGATCGTCGTCGACAGTCTTGTCGTTTTCGCAATCATTGGGTTCCGCCGGCGCAAGGCAATGACCGCGTGGTGGCGTGCGCGTCACGCATCGAAATCGTCCGATGCCGCTCTGCCGAGCAAGGAAAGCCTGTCCAGCGCTCCTTGAAGAATGAAGCTTGCCGCCGCCGAGTCGATGCGCTCGGCACGCTGTCTGCGCGATACGTCCATTTCCAGTAGCGCGCGCTCGGCAGCGACCGTCGACAGCCGTTCGTCCCAATAGACGAAGGGCAAAGCGGTCTTCTGTTCCATGTTGCGCACGAAGGCGCGCGTCGCCTGCACCCGCGGTCCGGCCGATCCGTCCATGTTGACAGGCAGGCCGATGACGAAGGCCGCGACCTTCTCCTTCTCGGCAAATTCCAGCAACGTTGCCGCATCGATCGTGAATTTCTCGCGCTTGATGACAGGGCGCGGCGTCGAAAAGCGCCGGCCGAGATCGGACATCGAAAGCCCGATCGTTTTCGTGCCGAGATCGAGACCCGCGATCGCCTGTCCCGGCCGCAGCGCAGTTGCCAGTTCTTCGATCGTCAGCACCGTCATCGTCGTTTCATCCCGTCAAAAGAAATTGAAGCAGCGCCGCTTTTCTTTGTAGCGGCATCGGATATGTCCATAACCAGCAAAGCAGGCTTTTGCATCCGCAATAAAGGAGAATTTCATGAAGATCACTTGGCTTGGTCACTCTGCTTTCCGCATCGAGATCGGAAAGGCAAAAATCCTGCTGGATCCGTTCCTCACGCACAATCCGTCCTTTGCGGGGCAGGCCGCAACGGATGTTGCCCGCGGCGTCACGCATATTCTTCTGACGCACGGTCACGGCGACCATGTCGGTGACACGGTTGCGCTTGCCAAGGAAACCGGTGCGGTCGTTCTCGCCAATGCCGATCTCGCCGCCTGGCTAGGTTCGAAGGGCCTGACGAAGATCGAAGCGGGCAACACTGGCGGCACGATCTCGTTCGACGGTTTTTCGGCGACTTTCACCAATGCACTGCATTCGTCCGCGCAGATCACCGAGGACGGCGTCTCTCATGCGCTCGGCAATGCCAACGGCCTGATGCTGCATTTCGACGAGGAGGCTTCTATTCTTGCCATGGGCGATACCGACATCTTCTCCGACATGGCGCTGATCAACGAACTGCACCAGCCGGACATCGGATTCGTACCGGTTGGCGACCGATTCACCATGGGCGGCGCGGTTGCCGCTCTCGCCTGCCAGCGTTACTTCAACTTCAAGACCGCCATACCCTGCCACTACGGCACCTTCCCGATCATCGACCAGACGCCCGAGAAGTTCGTCTCCGGCATGGACGGATCGAAGACGGCGGTGAAAACGCCGACGCCGGGTGAAAGCCTTTCTCTCTAGCCGAGGTCCGCTGAACCGCGTCGACTTCGGTCGCGGAATTCTGCACAATCCAAAGGCCATGCCCGTTGCACGCAGCGGGCATGGCCTTTATAGCGGGTAGGAAAAATCCTATCCGGAGAATGTCATGTCCGTCGACTTTGCCACCGTTAAGCGCGTAGCGCGCCTTGCCCGTATTGCCGTTTCGGAAGAAGAGGCAAACCGCATGGTTGGCGAGTTGAATGGTATCCTCGGCTTTGTCGAGCAACTCTCCGAAGTTGACGTCGAAGGCGTCGAGGCAATGACATCGGTCACGCCGATGAAGATGAAGAAGCGCACGGACGAAGTTACCGACGGCAACAAGGCCGCCGACATCGTTTCGAATGCGCCCGTTACCGATCAGAATTTCTTCCTGGTACCCAAGGTCGTCGAATAAGGCTTTCGCCGCTTTCCGAACCCGTTGCCATTCCAGATTTGAAGCGAATTACCATGAGCGAACTTACCAGCCTGACCATTGCCGAAGCCCGCACGAAGCTGCGCGCCAAGGAGATCAAAGCGACCGAACTGACCGAGGCCTACATCTCGGCGATCGAGGCCGCCAACGACAAGCTCAACGCCTACGTCAAGGTTACGCCGGAGAAGGCGCTGCAGATGGCCGAAGCCTCCGATGGGCGGCTTGCCAGCGGCAAGGGCGGTGCGCTTGAAGGCATCCCGCTCGGGATCAAGGACCTGTTCGCCACCGAAGGTATTCATACGCAGGCCTGCAGCCACATCCTCGACGGTTTCAAGCCGCATTACGAGTCGACGGTCACCCAGAACCTGTGGGACGACGGTGCCGTGATGCTCGGCAAGCTCAACATGGACGAGTTCGCGATGGGCTCCTCCAACGAGACCTCCTACTACGGCGCAGTGATCAACCCCTGGCGTTCGGCCGGCTCCAACCAGCAGCTGGTGCCCGGCGGATCCTCCGGCGGCTCGGCGGCAGCCGTTGCAGCCCACCTCTGCGCCGGCGCCACGGCAACCGATACCGGCGGCTCGATCCGCCAGCCCGCAGCCTTCACCGGCACGGTCGGTATCAAGCCGACCTACGGCCGCTGCTCGCGCTGGGGCACGGTGGCCTTCGCTTCGTCGCTCGATCAGGCCGGCCCGATCGCGCGCGACGTGCGCGATGCCGCGATCCTGCTGAAGTCGATGGCGTCTGTCGATTCGAAGGACACGACCTCTGTCGACCTGCCGGTTCCGGACTATGAGGCAGCACTCGGCCAGTCGCTGAAGGGCATGAAGATCGGCATTCCGAACGAGTACCGTGTCGACGGTATGCCGGAGGAAATCGAAACGCTCTGGCAGCAGGGCATTGCGTGGCTGAAGGACGCCGGCGCCGAGATCGTCAACATCTCGCTGCCGCACACCAAATATGCCCTGCCGGCCTATTACATCGTCGCTCCGGCGGAAGCCTCGTCGAACCTTGCTCGCTATGACGGCGTCCGCTACGGCCTGCGCGTCGATGGCAAGGACATCGTCGACATGTACGAAAAGACGCGCGCCGCCGGCTTCGGCAAGGAAGTCAAGCGCCGCATCATGATCGGCACCTACGTTCTTTCTGCCGGTTATTACGACGCCTACTACATCAAGGCTCAGAAGGTCCGCTCGCTCATCAAGCGCGACTTCGAACTTGCCTTCAACGCCGGTGTCGACGCGATCCTGACACCCGCGACGCCGTCGTCCGCCTTCGGTGTCGCCGACGAAAACCTGGCGTCCGATCCGGTCAAGATGTACCTGAATGACATCTTCACGGTGACGGTCAACATGGCTGGGCTGCCGGGTATTGCCGTTCCGGCTGGCCTCGACCACAAGGGCCTGCCGCTCGGTCTGCAGCTGATCGGCAAGCCGTTCGACGAAGAAACGCTGTTCAAGACGGCGCATGTGATCGAGCAGGCTGCAGGCAAGTTCACGCCCGCCAAGTGGTGGTAACGAGTCGCGTCGGCATCGGCCGCCCAAGAGGCGGTCGCTTCGTTGTCGGGTGATTGAGCTCCGGCTACCTCAGGCGGGGATAGGGTCGCGGATTTCGCGTTTGTCCATCGCTGGTGACACCCAGGAGGAGGCTCATGTCGGCGTCAGATATCACGCAGATGATCGAAGCATTCGACCGCCTATCGGCGGCAGGTTTCACCGTGGGTCATGAATGGCAAGCCGTGCATGAAATCTGCCAGGCGCATGAGGGCGAGGCACCTTTCGACTGGGGGCATGCCGTTTGCCACCGCATCGAGGGCGACGACGGGAATGCCGATTATTGGTATCGCCGCGCAGGCAAACGCCGCGGAAGCGGTACGGTTGCCGAAGAATGGTCGGTGATGAAGGCGGAGCTTTCCAAGTACCTTTGAAGGAAGCCGCGCGCCACTCGACGCGCGGCTTGGACAGCTATCTGTTGTCCTGTTCAGCTCTTACGAGAACCAATCCTCGTTCGGTAATCCGGTAAGGCTTGCCGCCCGAGGATTTGATGGCCCGCTTCTGCTTCAGTTTCCGAAACAGCTCGAGGCCGAAGCCGGGATAGACCCAGCCGTCGCGGGTGAAGCATTTTACTGCCTCGATTTTCCGGTTGTCGTCGCGTTCGATTTCAATGCGGCCACCTTGGGCCAATAGGTGCAGGATGCGCTGCTCCGTGCGTGAAATATCCATGGAATGTTGATCCGGTCTTGCGCCATGAAGGCGCGCAAAAACGATCTGGCGCCCGATGAGGCGTCAGGGCTTCGCTTTTTTCGGGCCCGTGCGCGCAAGGAAAACCTGCGGGCAGGGCCTCTACCGGGTCTGAGAAGACGAATTCAACATGCGGCCTTGATACTGGCTGGGCGACATCGCGTCAAGATTTACAACCGATAGAGGATCTTTCTGCCACGCCGCGCGCATGAAATGTGAGGCTTGGAGAACGGAGTGATTCGGTGTTTTACTTTGGTGGAAACGCGGAGGTGCCGTTGATCCATATTCGCAATGCCCGGGAAGACGAAGCAGAGGTCTTGGGCGAGATCGGAGTAAGAGCCTGGCAGAAGGCCATGGCGGCCATCGGCGAAGGGGATGCCATGGTCGACGCCGCCCGGAGCGCATTTTTCAATTTCGTCGCAAGTAGCTGGATCACCGTCACTGTCATCGAATGGAACGGACATCCGGCAGGATGGGCAGCACGCGAGAGCCTCGACGAGAAGATTTCGGATTTCTGGATTGATCCTGCCTTTACCGGTCATGGTCTCGGAACGGCACTCTTGCAGAATATCGAAGAAGACATCGCCGCGCAGGGCTTCGATACGGCGATGATGCAGACCCACTCAGGGAACTCCGAAGCGATCAGCTTTTTCCAGAAGCATGGATACGCAATTCATTGGCTATCGATTGCCTATAATCCCAAGCTCGATCGCGATGTACCGTCCGTCGGCCTGTCAAAGTCACTGGAATCTGCGGACGATGGCACTTGCGGGCTAGTCTAGCAACTGACCTTCCAGCGTGAGGTAGCCGAGAGCGCCCGATAGCAGAAGCGCAGCCACCACATGAAACACGACGATCGCTCTGAGATTCGATCGGAAGGGTTCCTTTCGGGTCTTGTGGCGCAGGAGCCGTTGCGCGCAAACAGCACCGAGGCTGCCGCCGACGAATGCAAGCGTCAGCAAGGTCCTCTCGCTGATCCGCGTGCCATGGTGGCGAGCGGCTTGCTTGTCGAGGAAATAGATCGAGAGCACGAAGGCATTCAGTGCCAGGAAAAGCGCGACGAACTTGAGAATATCGGTTGCCATCATGCGGGTCACGCTACCGACATTGAGTTAACACGCCCCAAACCGATTGGCTCACGGCCGCGGCATAGCCGAAAGCCTTGCACCGGCAAGCCATTTCCGTTACCTCACCAGTTGAAAAGAACAGCCTGAAAAGAGCATCTCAATGACCATTGTCGACGTTCGCACGCCCGATCCGAAACGCTTCATTCCCGGCGCCACTGGCGATTGGGAAGTCATCATCGGCATGGAGGTCCATGCGCAGGTGCTGTCGAATTCGAAGCTGTTCTCGGGCGCGGCAACGGAATTCGGCAAGCCGCAGAATTCCAACGTGTCGCTCGTCGACGCGGCCATGCCCGGCATGTTGCCCGTCATCAACGAGGAATGTGTCAGGCAGGCCGTCCGGACTGGCCTGGGCCTGAAGGCGCAGATCAACAAGCGCTCGCTGTTTGATCGCAAGAACTACTTCTATCCCGACCTGCCGCAGGGCTATCAGATCTCGCAGTACAAGGATCCGATCGTCGGCGAGGGCAAGATCATCATCTCGCTCGGTCCCGATCGCCAGGGCCAGTTCGAGGATATCGAGATCGGTATCGAGCGTCTGCATCTGGAGCAGGACGCCGGCAAGTCGTTGCACGACCAGCATGCCACCATGTCCTACGTCGACTTGAACCGCTCGGGCGTCGCGCTGATGGAGATCGTCTCCAAGCCGGATATGCGCTCGTCGGATGAAGCCAAGGCTTACATGACGAAGCTGCGCTCGATCGTGCGCTACCTCGGTACCTGCGACGGCAACATGGACGAGGGCTCCATGCGCGCTGACGTCAATGTCTCCGTCCGTCGTCCGGGCGAAGGCTTCGGCACGCGTTGCGAGATCAAGAACGTCAATTCCATCCGCTTCATCGGCCAGGCGATCGAATATGAAGCCCGGCGCCAGATCGGCGTTCTCGAGGACGGGGGCCAGATCGAGCAGGAGACCCGTCTCTTCGACCCGAACAAGGGCGAGACGCGTTCGATGCGTTCCAAGGAAGATGCACACGACTACCGCTACTTCCCGGATCCGGACCTGCTGCCGCTCGAGTTCGACGATGCCTTCGTCAAGGCGCTCGAAGCCGACCTGCCGGAATTGCCTGATGACAAGAAGGAGCGCTTCGTTCGCGAACTCGGTCTTTCGATCTATGACGCTTCCGTCCTGGTCTCGGAAAAGGCGATCGCCGACTATTTCGAAGCCGTGGCGGAGGGCCGCGACGGTAAGACGGCCGCCAACTGGGTCATCAACGATCTGCTCGGCGCCCTGAACCGCACCGGCAAGAGCATCGAGGAAACATCCGTTTCGCCGGCTCAGCTTGGGGCGATCATTGACCTCATCAAAGCGGAGACTATTTCCGGAAAGATCGCGAAGGACCTGTTCGAAATCGTGCTGAACGAGGGTGGCGATCCGGCCGAGATCGTCGAAACCAGAGGCATGAAGCAGGTGACCGATACCGGTGCGATCGAACGGGCCGTCGACGAGATCATCGCCGCCAACCCCGATCAGGTCGCAAAGGTCCAGGCCAAGCCGACGCTTGCGGGATGGTTCGTTGGTCAGGTCATGAAGGCCACCGGCGGCAAGGCCAACCCGCAGGCCGTCCAGGCTCTCGTGAAAGCGAAGCTCGGCATCGAGGAGTAAGACAGTGTATTTCGTGCGCACCGCCGGCGAGGGTGATCTCAGCAAGATGCGCACCTTGCTGGATGAGGGTTTTCGCGCGACCTATGCAGGCCTCTACGGCGAAGCGAAGGTGAATGAGATCATTGCTCACCTTTTTTCGCCGGCTGCGCTTCAGGCGCGATTGGCGAAGAAGAATGCGGAGTTCCTCGTTGCCGATAACGGCAAGGATATCGGCGGCATCGGTTATGCCGCCATGTCCGACGAGATGACGAAGACCGTCATGCTGCATTTGCTCTATGTCCGTCCGCCGCTGCATCGCCAGGGCATCGGGCGAGAGATCTTTGCCGAGTTGGAAACCTGCTTTCCCGATGCCGAAATCATGCGCCTCGAGGTCGAGCCGCGGAACAGGACGGCGATCGCCTTCTACCATGCTCACGGCTTCGAGGATGTCGGCCGCAATGAAAACGACGGGCCGGGCCAATCCGGCATACCGACGCTGATCCTCGAAAAATTTCTCGAACAGCGCTAGGCCCACAATACGACCATGAGCCAGACCACGATTCGCGAAGCACGCAGCTCCGACGTCTCCGCGCTCGTCGCCATCTTTGCCGCTGATGAACTCGGCGGTCATGGCGACACGACGGCGCCGGAGATATTCGGCGAATATCTTCGGGCTTTCGAGCGGATTGCTTCATCGCCCGACCAGACGCTTTACGTCGCGGAGCGTGACGGGCAGGTCGTAGGCACATTTCAGACCATGGTCGTGACGTCGCTGGTCGGTCGTGGCTCCTCGTCGATGATCATTGAGGCGGTGCAGACGCGGGGTGACATGCGTGGCCGGGGCATCGGTGGCCAGATGATTGAGTTTGCCATTGCGGAGGCAAAACGTCGCGGTTTGCGGCTCGTGCAACTGACGTCGAATGCCAGCCGCACGGATGCGCACCGCTTCTATGGCCGACTTGGTTTCAAGCAATCGCATCTCGGCTTCAAGATGGCGCTGAAATGAGCCGGTGTGGCACCGGAATCACTGGACAATGCGGATCGCTGGCGGCATAAGCGAGGGATCAAATTCTGGTCCCGCTTGCCTTCCGGCTAGCTCAAGGAAAAGACATGAAGAATCTCCTCGTGCAAATCTTCACCTGGTGGAACGGTCAGACGATCGGTACGCGTTTTGCGACCTGGCGTTTTGGCAAGCGCGTCGGTGAAGACGAATTGGGTAACGTTTATTACGAAGGCGGTATGTCATCCTATGGTCTTCCGAAGCGTTGGGTGATCTACAAGGGTTATGCCGAAGCCTCTGCAATTCCGCCGGGCTGGCATGGCTGGATGCATCACCGCACGAATGTTCCGCCGAGCCAGGAAAACTACGTTGCCAAGGAATGGCAGAAGCCGCATCGCGCAAACCCGACCGGTTCGCCGCAGGCTTATCGTCCGCCCGGCTCGCTCGTCGTTCCCGGCGAACGTCCGCGGGTGACCGGCGACTACGACGCCTGGACGCCTGGCAACTGAGCAGCTGGTCGCCGACCCTGCTTTTAGCCACAATTGACTATTACCCGCAGAATGGCCGCAGCGATTGCGGCCTTCGATTTTCAGACGCTGTGGAGACGGGCAGATATGAAGCTTATCACGCGGAACCAGCTCCTGCGTGCCGCCGGGCTTTCCCTGGTGCTTGGCTCGATCCTTCTGCCGCAGGCTGCCTCCGCTGCCCGCATTGAGAACTCGGTTGCCGTTTTCTCCGGCCTCGACAAGATCACCGGCCGCATCACGACCTTCGACGTCTACGTCAACGAGACGGTGCAGTTTGGTGCGCTGCAGGTAACGCCAAAGGCCTGCTATTCGCGCGATCAGGCCGAAGCGCAGAAAATCGATGGGTTTGTGGAAGTCGACGAGATCACGCTCGATCGCAAGATCCGCCGCATCTTCACCGGCTGGATGTTTGCCGACAGCCCCGGCCTCAATGCCGTAGAGCATCCGATCTATGACGTCTGGCTAAAGGACTGCAAGCAGAACTCGGACGTTCCCGCACCCGACAAGGCATCCAACTAATTCCTAGAATTCAAGGTGCGGCGATTCCATTGCCGCCGTGAGGATGTGGGCGTACTCATTCTTCGGAACATCGATCGCCCCGAACGTCTTCAGGTGCTCGGTCGTAAACTGCGTATCGAGCAGGGTGAAACCCTTGGCGCGCAGCCGTTCCACCAGATGAACGAGGCAGATCTTCGAGGCGTCGGTCCGCCGCGAGAACATGCTTTCGCCGAAGAATGCCGAGCCCAGCGACACTCCGTATAATCCGCCGACAAGTTCGTCGCCGTCCCAGGCCTCGACCGAGTGAGCATGGCCGATGCGATGCAGTGTGGAATAAAGCGTCTTGATGGTCTGATTGATCCAGGTGCTCGGCCGGTCCCCGGTCTCTGCCGCACAGGCTGCAATGACCGCATCGAAATCGTAATTGAAGCGGATATCGAACGGCTTGCGCCGGATCGTCTTGGCGAGGCTTTTGGAAACGTGGAATTCGTCGAGCGGCAGGACGCCGCGAAGGTCGGGCTCCACCCAGAATATTTCTGGGTCGTCAGCCGATTCGGCCATTGGGAAAAGACCGATAGAGTAGGCGCGCAGGAGGATTTCCGGTGTTATGCCTGGAGACTTCCTGCGCGATCCTGCCATTCTTTGTTACGCCGGTTTCTTGGCCAGATATTTTTCCAGCCAGTGGATATCATAGTCGCCGTTGGCGATATCCTGATTGTCCACCAGATCCTGGAACAACGGAAGCGTCGTCTTGATGCCGTCGACGACGAACTCGTCGAGCGCGCGGCGCAGACGCATCATGCATTCGACGCGCGTGCGGCCGAAGACGATGAGCTTGCCGATGAGGCTGTCGTAGTACGGCGGGATCTTGTAGCCCTGGTACGCGCCGCTATCGACGCGAACACCAAGTCCACCCGGTGCGTGGAAGTGCGTGATCGTGCCCGGGGAGGGTACGAAGGTCCGCGCGTCCTCGGCGTTGATCCGGCATTCGATGGCGTGGCCGTTGAAGTTGATCTCTTCCTGCTTGACGGAGAGCCCGCCGCCCGAAGCGACGCGGATCTGCTCGTGAACAAGGTCGATGCCGGTGATGGCTTCGGTGATCGGGTGTTCGACCTGCAGACGGGTGTTCATTTCAATGAAATAGAACTCGCCGTTCTCATACAGGAACTCGATCGTACCGGCACCGCGATACTTCAGCTTCCTCATGGCGTCGGCACAAATCTGGCCGATCTTCATGCGCTGCTCGACGTTCAAAGCCGGGGAATTGGCTTCTTCCCAGACCTTCTGGTGGCGGCGCTGCAGCGAGCAATCACGTTCGCCGAGATGGATCGCATTGCCTTCGCCGTCGCCGAACACCTGGATTTCGATGTGGCGCGGCTGGCCGAGGTACTTTTCCATGTAGACCGCGTCGTTGCCGAAAGCGGCTGCCGCTTCGGTACGGGCGGTCGACCAGGCCTCGATCAGGTCGGCCTCGGACTTGGCAACTTTCATGCCGCGACCACCGCCGCCGGCGGTTGCCTTGATCAGCACCGGATAGCCGATTTCGGCAGCCGTCCGCACCGCATCTTCTTCGGTCTTTACCTCACCGTCCGAACCCGGAACGACAGGAATGCCAAGCTCCTGGGCGGTCGTCTTGGCGGTGATCTTGTCACCCATGAGGCGAATGTGTTCCGCGGTCGGGCCGATGAAGGTGATGCCGTGCGCTTCCAGGATTTCCGCAAACTTGGCGTTTTCGGAGAGGAAGCCGTAACCCGGATGCACCGCATCGGCGCCCGTGATCTCGCAGGCGGCCACGATCTGGTGGATGTTCAGATAGCTGTCGCGTGAGGGCGGAGGACCAATGCAGACGCTCTCGTCGGCGAGGCGCACATGCATGGCGTCGGCGTCGGCGGTCGAATGGACCACGACACAGGGGATGCCGAGCTCTTTGCAAGCGCGCAATACGCGAAGCGCGATTTCCCCGCGATTGGCGATGAGGATTTTCGAGACCATGACGCCCGCCTTATTCGATGACGACGAGGGCTTGGCCGTATTCGACGGGGCTTCCGTCCTCGACGAGGATTTCGGTGATCTTGCCGGATTTCGGCGAAGGAATCTGGTTCATGGTCTTCATCGCTTCGATGATGAGCAGCGTCTGGCCTTCCTTCACGGTCGCGCCGAGCTCGATGAAGGCGCGTGCGCCTGGAGCCGGAGCCATGTAGGCGGTGCCGACCATCGGAGCGCTGACGGTGTTGGCAGGGTTGCGTGCCGCCGCTGCCGGAGCCGCAGGTGCTGCAGCTGCCGGGGCCGCTACGGCCGGAGCCGCTGCGAACGCGGGCGCAGCCATCGGAGCCTGAATGTACTGGGTGTTGCCGGCGCGCGAAACGCGGATGCGCAGATCGTCCTGTTCGACTTCGATTTCCGTGAGATCCGTGTCGTTGAGGATGTTCGCGAGGTCGCGGATCAGCGCCTGGTCGATACCGTTTTTCTTCTCAGCCATGAGTGTTTGCCCTGTCTTCTTTTTATGCCGTAAGATTCTTCAGCGCCTGCAGCGCCAGAATATAGCTGTAAGGCCCGAAGCCGCAGATGACGCCTTTCACCGCTGGCGCAATCATCGACTTGTGGCGGAATTCTTCCCGCGCGTGAACGTTGGAGATATGGAGCTCTATTACCGGAATGGAAATAGCGCGGATTGCATCGTGGAGCGCGACCGACGTATGCGTGTAGGCGCCAGCATTGATCGCAACGCCAACCGCCTTGTCGTTCGCTTCGTGGAACCAGTCGACGAGCGTGCCTTCGTGATTGCTCTGGCGAAAATCGATATCGAAGCCGAGCTCACGCCCGGCCGCCTTGCAGTCCGCCTCGATATCCTGAAGCGTCTTGCCGCCATAGATGCCGGGCTCTCTTTTGCCGAGCATGTTCAGGTTGGGGCCGTTCAGGACGAATATCGTTTGCGTCATCGAATGTTCCAATAAGTGCGGGACGGCAACCTATAGACTCCCCACGGGCCTAATGAAAGCCCTTTGGGAAGCGCAGCCCGAATCACGCCATATTTGTCCACATGGCTGAAACGCTTCGATTTTGGCGATTTGATGAGCGTCGCCTCAGCAACTCGTCTTGCCGCAGGCGCGCATATTCTTGACCTTGGCTTCAAGGTCGTCGAAGCCAACCGCGCCCTGAACGAGCTCGTTGCCGACCACATAGGACGGTGTGCCTGTGATGCCGAGGCTCTGAGCAAGGTCATAGGTTTCCTTGACGGAAGCATCGCTGGAGCTCTTGGCCATCTCATCCCTTATCTGCTTTTCGCTGACACCAAGGGACGCTGCGACTTCGAGAGCACTCGCTTCGTCGGCGCGGCCATCGCTGCCCAGCAGTGCGATATGGAACTGGCTATATTTCTCCGGCGCCAGTTTGCGGAATGCATCGGAAACCTTGTGGGCGGCAACCGATTCCGGGCCGAGGATTGGGAACTCCTTGAGCACGAAGCGGACGTTCTTGTCCTTTTCGAGCATCGTCTGCATGTCCGAAAGCGCATGCCGGCAATAGCCGCAATTGTAATCGAAGAATTCGACGATCGTGATGTCGCCCTTCGGGTTGCCGATCGCCATGTCATACTTCGAATCGAAGATCGTCGACTTGTTGTCGGCAATCACGGCGTTGGCTTTGACGAGGCGCGCCTGCTCCTGCTTCTTCTGCAGCGCATCCTGAACATCGAGCATGATCTCCGGATTTTCGATCAGGTATTGCTTGATGAACTCGCCGAACTCCTTCTTCTGCGCGTCGTCGAGTGCTGCCGCCGGATAGGCAGTTGCCACCGAGGCAGTGAGCGCGAGCGCGGTGAAGATTTTCGGAAGTATGGCCATTATATCCTCGTCATCAGCAGTTTACATACGTCGGTTCTAGGCGTCGAATAACACTGCCCGGTTAACGGCGTCACGCCGCTGCCGCCAAATTACGGTGCGTGCGGTCGTCTTCAAACAGGAATTTTCGCATCCGCTGTTCAATCGCGGGATTGTGATGACCCGATTATTGCGGCAATTGTCTGGCCGCAAGCAAAGTTAGAGAGAAGCGATCTTGTTTTCCATTTCCCAACGCAGCGAAGTCGAGCCCTTTCACGCCATGGATGTTCTGGCGGAGGCGACAAGGCGGCGAGCGAACGGCCATCCGGTCATTTCCATGGCGGTCGGCCAGCCATCCCATCCGGCGCCGCGGGCCGCGCGGGAGGCAGCGCAGGCTGCGCTTGTGGAGGGCAAGATCGGCTATACGGATGCGCTTGGAACGACGAGGCTGAAACTGGCACTGGCCGACCATTATCGCGACCGTCACGGGCTGGAAATCGATCCTGCACGGATAGCGATAACCACGGGCTCTTCCGCCGGCTTCAATCTGGCATTTCTCTCGCTGTTCGATGCCGGCGACGCCGTCGCAATCGCCCGGCCGGGCTATCCGGCCTACCGCAACATCCTCGGCGCGTTGGGGTTGAGGGTAATTGAGGTTCCAGTGACGGCGGAAACGCACTTCACGTTGACGCCCGAGAGTCTCGAGGCCGCGCAAGTGGCAAACAATGTCAGGCTGAAGGGCGTTCTGCTGGCGAGCCCCGCCAACCCGACAGGTACCGTGACCGGCCGCCAGGGGCTGAAGTCCTTGGCCGACTATTGCGCGGCCAATTCGATCGCGTTCATTTCAGACGAAATCTACCACGGACTGACCTTTGCCGGCGAAGAGACCAGCGCGCTGGAACTGACCGACGAGGCGATCGTCATCAACTCCTTCTCCAAATATTATTGCATGACGGGATGGCGGATCGGCTGGATGGTGCTGCCCGAGCGGCTGGTGCGCCCGATCGAGCGCGTCGCGCAAAGCCTCTACATCTCGCCGCCCGAACTCTCGCAGATCGCCGCGACGGCCGCTCTCGGCGCGGCCGCGGAACTCGATGTCTACAAGGCGAGCTACGCGGCCAACCGCGATTTTCTGCTGAAGCGTCTGCCGGAGATCGGCCTGTCCATCGCATCGCCGATGGATGGCGCCTTCTACGCCTATGTCGACGTAACGCGCTTTACCAATGATAGCATGGCCTTCGCGAAGCGGATGTTGGCGGAGATCAACGTCGCCGCGACGCCGGGTCTGGATTTCGACCCGCTGGAAGGTAATCGCTCGATGCGCATGTCCTACGCCGGTTCCGAAGCCGAGATCATCGAAGCAATCGAACGTATCGCAGCGTGGTTGAAATAAGTTTCTTCTAATGGAGAGTCTTCTGGAGACTTGCTAATGCAATTTCTGAGCGGCTTCGCGGCGGGCCGCCCTACTTACTTAGCCGATTTGGCAATTCTCACGGTCAAGCTGCGACACCAGCGCCAGGATCGTTTCTGAAACCGGGGTCGGCGTTGCCGTCAGGCGGCCCAGTGAAACGACCATTCCCACCAGCGGCGTAATCTCGAGCGACTTTCCCGCCAGGAGGTCTTGCAGCATAGAGGTGCGAACGGGCCCGATCTGTCGGGCCTGTTCCAGTCGCTGCTCGACGGACATCCCGACATTCGCGCCGAGCGCCTCTCCGACAGCCTTTACCTCCTTCATGACCTTGCCGATCTGGTCGGTGATTGCCGCATCGGCCATCAGGTCGGACATCAAAGATCGCGTCAGCGCACTAATCGGGTTGAAGGAGGCGTTGCCCATCAGCTTGCTCCAGATGTCGTCGCGAATTCGGCTCGAGAGCTTCACGCCGATATCGGCGCGCTGCAGTAGGGCTTCGACGTTGCGCAAATCATTGCTGATGTCGCCGGAGGGCTCGCCGAGGATGAAATGCCCTTTGTTGCTGAGCCTGATCTCACCGGGCTTGCTGACTTCAGCACCCTGATGGGCGACGCAGCCGATGACGCGTTCCGGGCCGACAAGTCGCCATAGCTTGCCGCCCTCATCGAGCTCATCGAACTGTAGTTCCGCATGGCCACTGTCCTGATCGCGATGAAAATACCACCACGGAATGCCGTTGAGGATCATCATCACGCGTGTGCCATCTTTCAGCAGATGGCCGATTCCCTCTGCGGCGGCGCTGAGTTGGTGGCCCTTCAGCCCGGTGATGAGGAGATCCTGCGGCGGCAGTTCCCTCGGATTGTCGGTTGCCGTGAGGTTTATGGTGAGGGGTGCTTCCGCGTCCGCCTCCATGAGACGCAACCCATCGCGTCGGATGGCGTCGAGATGAGCGCCGCGGGCAACGACCGAAACTGTCGACTCTGCGCCGATTGAAGAGGTAAGCTTGGCAGCGATGGCGCCGCCGAGTGCACCGGCGCCGAAGATGCAGATATTTCTAAGGGACATGCGATGATCTTTCCGCGATTGGTGGTCGCGCTGAACTTAGGTCATCCATTTCTCAAGGCGAGTGATATTTTGAAGCCGCCGAAAGGTTTTAGTGGCCGCTGCCGGGAATAAGTTCGTTCCGGCGAAGCTGGTCGATGGCCGCCACGGCATCTTCGGCAGACCAGCCCGCACGGATGGCCGCGGCGATCATCCGGACTTCGGCCTCCTCTTCGATCTTGAGGAACAGCGGTTCCAAGGCCTCTTGAGCCGTAAGAATATGCTCGTTGGGAGGGGTAACTGAGTGGCGGGTGGCTGGCGTCATCATCTGCACGGTACTCCTCTCTCTGACAGGGGATGATTCAAAATAAAGCACGAATGCAAAAAAGGTTCCGGATAAAGTTTCAAGAACGCTTCATCTTGTTCTTTCGCCCCGGCTCTGCCTTGTTGCGCCACTACGCTGATGCTCGATTCGGCTCCCATAAGAGACGGAGCCACGACGAAAACGCACGAAGGAGATTGCGATGTCGAACGCCAAGAACGGGATTTCCGAAATGCGCCCCAGAATTACAGTAATTGGTGTCGGCGGCGGCGGCGGCAATGCCATCAACAACATGATAGCGGAAAATCTCGAAGGCGTCGATTTCATTGCGGCCAACACCGATGCACAGGTGTTGGCGACCTCCAAGGCACCCCGCCGTATCCAGCTCGGCGCCCATGTGACCGAAGGGTTGGGCGCCGGCTCACTGCCGGAAGTCGGCCGCGCAGCTGCAGAAGAATCGATCGACGAGATCATGGACCATCTGGCCGGTTCCCACATGTGCTTCGTCACCGCCGGCATGGGCGGCGGCACCGGCACAGGTGCTGCACCTGTCATTGCCAAGGCTGCTCGCGACGCTGGCATCCTGACGGTCGGAGTCGTGACGAAGCCGTTCACGTTCGAAGGCAATCGCCGCATGAAGACCGCTGATGCCGGTATCGAGGCGCTTCGCGAGGCGGCCGATACGGTGATCGTCATCCCGAACCAGAACCTTTTCCGCATCGCCGATGCGAAGACCACCTTCGCGGATGCCTTCATGACCGCCGACCGCGTGCTTTATGCCGGTGTCGGCTGCATTACCGACCTGATCGTCAAGGAAGGCCTGATCAATCTCGACTTCGCTGACGTGAAGTCCGTCATGCGCGGCATGGGCCGGGCAATGATGGGCACCGGCGAGGCTTCGGGTGAGGGGCGCGCGATGAAGGCCGCTGAGGCTGCCATCGCCAACCCGCTGCTCGACGATATTTCCATGAAGGGTGCCAGGGGCGTGCTGATCTCGATTTCCGGCGGCTCCGACATGACGCTCTTCGAGGTGGACGAGGCGGCAAGCCGTATCCGCGACGAGGTCCAGGATGAGGCCGATATCGTTGTTGGCGCGATCTTTGATCGTAACCTGGACGGCAAGTTCCGCGTCTCCGTAGTGGCGACGGGCCTCGACGGCGTGGCCGCTGGAACGCAGGCCCGTCCTAGCGTCGCGCTCGGCCAGGACATCCACACGCGTACGCTCCAGTAAGTCTCCTATTGCCTGCGCGTCCGATAGGCGCGCAGGCTTCTCCTGATCCACGCAGTTTTCGGCGTCCTCATCGCTGGAAATGTCAGGCGGCGGCCCTAGATCCGCTCTCGCCCATTCAGGCGTCCCGACAGCATCAGGAAAATCATATGTCTCAGGACAAGTCTCCCGTCTGGTTCATCACCGGCTGCTCTACCGGCTTCGGCCGTGAACTTGCGAAACTCACCATTGCCCGTGGCTGGCCGACGGTCGTGACCGCGCGCGACAAGGCGCGCGTTGCCGATCTGGCAACCGCCCATGAGGCGAACACGCTGGCGCTGGATCTCGATGTGACAGATCCGGCTCAGGTCAAGGCGGCGGTCGCGGCCGCCGAGCAGCGTTTCGGCCGCATCGACGTGCTGGTCAACAATGCCGGCTATGGCTACCAGTCAACGGTCGAGGAGGCGGAAGAGCAGGAAATCCGCGATCAGTTCGAGGCGAACGTGTTTGGCCTGTTTGCGATAACCCGCGCTGTCCTGCCCGGTATGCGGCAGCGCCGCCATGGCCACATCATAAACATCACCTCCGTTGCCGGCTTAATCGGCTTTCCTGGCTCCGGCTTTTATGCCGCGAGCAAGCACGCGGTAGAGGGTTTTTCCGATGCACTCTACGCCGAGGGCAAGCCGCTCGGCATCAGGGTGACCTGCGTCGCGCCCGGTCCATTCCGCACCGATTGGGCGGGCCGGTCACTCCGGCAGACGAAGAGCACAATTCCGGACTATGCCGAAACCGCGGCAGCCCGCATGCGGCAAACAGCGGAATACAGCGGCAAGCAAGCCGGCGATCCCGTGCGCGCTGGCGAGGCGATGATCCGGATCACGCAAGTGGAGAACCCACCGCGGCATCTCGTGCTTGGCGAACTTGGCTACAACAACGTCACCAACAAGCTGCGCGAACGGCTGGCGCAGATCGAGGAATGGCGCGAAACGAGCCTGGGAGCCGATTTCCCGAAAGAGTAAGGTCGTCAAGGCGTGCCAGAGCGCTCCGTCGAAGCACTGCGTCCGCGACGGGTGCATGACGTTACGCAACTGGTATGGTGGAGGAACATTGAATGGTGAAGATCGCCTATTGTATCGCCGGCGTGCTGATCCTTATCGGGCTGGTCTGGATGGGGCAGGGTAGCGGCTATTTTCCCTACCCTGCGGAAAGCTTCATGATCAACCAGACGTCATGGGTCTATTGGGGCGCGCTGGCTGTCGTCGTCGGACTTGTCGTAATTGTGGTGACGAGGAACGCGCGGCACCGGTCGCACTGAATTCAGCGGCACTGCGAACTGGCCCGGAGTGCAACATACGTCGTCAAGCGCGGCAGCCAACGACTGGGGCACCGAACGGATGGTCATGCAAGCGGCTTGCATGTCGTCACTGACTGGTGATTTCGGGGTGACTACTGCCGCCATAAAACAGTTCGCCGGCGAAAGAAGGCCCTAGCCATGTTTCCGCCGGCGAAGATTGTAACGAGTAGATAACGGTTTATACGCGGCGCGCGCGAACGTCCGCCATTTCGGGCCGTGTGCCGTCAGGAGCGCGAAGGCCGTAGTGCTTGCTTGCGAATACCCATTCCACATTCCCGGGTTCGAACGGGCGGCGCGGGTTTCTCAGTGCCATCCGGCGCTCGGAGAGGCTGCGCGGCAGGGTGTCGATCATATCATTGACGAAGGTTTCAACGCTGTCTTTCCAGCGAGGCGAGATCGAAACATCGACGCCGCCAAAGCGATGGAAGTCGGGATGTTTCCGGGAATAGCATGCGCCGAGCATCCACGCATGCTGCTGCTTCAAAAAGCGTTCTTTGATAGTCATTCCTAGTCTTTTTCCTTGGCGTCATCGACGACATCGGCCTCGGGGCGGTCGCCTCCGTTCGACCGTTCCGTTGTCCAGCTGCCGTCTGCACGCTGATATGTAATGTCCGCATCCTGGCCACCGAGCTTTTGTCGCTCCGCGGCATGTTTAGCCGCTGCCAGTGCTTCTTCGTGAGTTGGGAAAGTTTCCGACCAGACATCGTCCAGGCGGTAGGCCCAGGCGCCATCATGTTCGGCGACGTGGTAGGTAATCGACATCGATCTTTCCTTCAAGGACTTTTCGCAGGAATTTGCGCAGAGGCTCCATGCAGATTGAAAGGCCGAAACGCGGCTCGCCTTATGCTTGTTCCGTCGCGGTCTGGCCTGTGTGAGGCTGGATTCAAAGCGAAGGGCGACCTTGCGCAAGCGCGGAACGCTTCATAGGCTTGGGGCGTTGATGGATTCGTTCAACGCCTCTTCATAGGAAACTCATGCGCGCTCAGTCGAAGCCGTTCGTCGTCGAAGTCAAATCCTCCCGCCGCCCAGAACGTCGCCAGTCAGCGTCGATCTGGGGCAACCTCGATCTTGCAGCCGTTGCCGAGGAGATTGCGGAAGAACTGCCGCAGCCATCTGCCGCGCTCGAGGAAACCGCCGAGGCGCGATAATTCGGCGATCCTAAGCCGGCAGAAATCGGTAGAAGGCATCCTTGCGCTCGGCATATCCGACGCCCGGATAGGTCCAGTGATAGCCGAGCATCTTGAGCTTTTCGCTCGCGGCGCGATCGAGCAGCATCTGGCGGTTTTTCAGCGCGATCTCAGGTTCGGTGTCGAAGCCGAAATGCCAGACGGGATGCTCGAAGAAAATCACGTCGTTGGTACAGGCGTCGCCTGTGATCAGCAGGCCGCCGTCGCCCGCCAGTTCGATCGAAACATGGCCCGGTGTATGGCCGCGGGTTTGCAGAATCCGCATTCCGGCAATGATCTCCTGATCCGGGCGCAAGAGCGTCAGCCGGTCCTTGACCGCAAACAGGTCACGTTGCGCGCCTCGCGCAAAATCATGAAGCGCCGACGGCATGTGCGTCTCAAAGTCCTTGTCGGTCCAGAAGTTCCACTCAGCTTCGCTGACAAAATACTGGGCGTTCGGATAAAGCACCTTCCCATCGGCCGTCGTCGTCCCACCGGAGTGGTCCGGATGGGCATGGGTGAAAACCACCTTGGTGATCGCTTCGGGCGCGATCCCAAGCGATTGCAGGTTTGCGGCCAATTTGCCCGCGCTAGCCTGGAAGCGGCTGCCGGAGCCAGTGTCGATAAGGATCAGGTCGTCGCCATGGCGGATCAGCGGGATGTTGGCCTGGACCGGAGCGGCCGCCGAACTTCCGCCCAGCCGTGGCATGATCGCCTTGCGCTCTTCAGGCGTTGCGTCGGGCAACAAGATCTCGACTGGCAGCGTCAGAAAGCCGTCGCTGACGACCGTGATGTCGAACGTGCCATGCTTGAAGCGGTGGAACTCGGCCGCGACGGCGCTGCGTGACGCGAGCATCGCTGCTGCCGCGGCCGTCAACTTCAGCAGATCGCGGCGGGACAAGCCGTCCGAATTGGTATCTCGCGTTGTCACAAGCGCCTCCCTTGAGGAGAAATATCCGGCGTGCCGAAGGCGGGGGCGAAGAGGACCCCGCCTGCGAGTGTTGTCTTGCTCCGGTCCATCAGAAGGCCGGCGGCCGAGCCAACATCATCTCAGTCCAGGAAGAATTCCAGCAGATCGGCGTTGATCACATCCGGATGCGTCGTGCACATGCCGTGCGGGAGGCCGGCATAGGTCTTCAGTATGCCGTGCTTCAGGAGCTTGACGGACAGCGGTGCGGAGTCGGCATAGGGAACGATCTGATCGTCGTCGCCGTGCATGACGAGCGTCGGCACCGTGATCTGCTTCAGATCCTCGGTGAAATCAGTTTCGGAGAAGGCCTTGATGCAATCGTAATGCGCCTTTGCACCACCCATCATGCCCTGCCGCCACCAGTTCTCGATAACACCCTGGCTGACCTTGGCACCCGGGCGGTTATAGCCATAGAACGGGCCTGCGGGCACGTCGAGGAAGAACTGGGCGCGGTTGGCGACGAGCGCGGCACGGAAACCATCGAAGACTTCGAGCGGCAGCCCACCGGGGTTCTTGTCCGACTTGACCATGATCGGCGGCACGGCGCCGATCAGCACCGCCTTGGCGACGCGGCCAGGCTTGGCGCGGGCGACGTAGTGGGCAACCTCACCGCCGCCGGTCGAATGGCCGACGTGGATTGCATTCTTGAGATCAAGCGCATCTGTGAGGGCCGCGACGTCGGCGGCATAGGTGTCCATCTCGTTGCCCTGCCACGTCTGGCTGGAACGGCCATGGCCGCGCCGGTCGTGGGCAATCACGCGATAGCCCTTGTCCAGAAAGAACATCATCTGCGCGTCCCAATCGTCAGCGCTGAGCGGCCAGCCGTGATGGAAAACAATAGGCTGGGCGGTGGCTGGACCCCAATCCTTGTAGAAGATTTCGGTTCCGTCCGTGGTCTTGATGAATGGCATGATGAAGTCCTCTTTCTGGATGTGATTGCTTTGGTGGTAAAGGCACGCAAGCATCCTGCCGGTGCCCATACTGTCGGGCGTCAGGCAAAGCCTGACTCGCGTCGCTGCCCATCTACGTCCTCGTCATGACGCGACGTTAGCGGCGCTGCGAGCCAACGGTAATTTGACGAAAATCAAGAAGAAGGGAAGATGCCAAGTTGAAGAATGGCAGTGATGCTTGCGTGTATAGCACCCCTGCGGACGGATAGTGCCGGTAACGCGCCCGTATAGAGGCAACGTCGGTTTCGAGGGCTGGTCTGGAGTGGAGTCCTCGAATTGGGCCTCAACATTAAGCTGGGCCCTGGTTATGCCGTTGCGCCTGGCGTTGACTTACTGAGGCGTTGGGCAGTTCGAGAGCAGGGTGATGCCGAACCTGGGGCAGTCCACCCGCAGACGCTCAATTTCCTTCGCAGTCGGTGGCCCGACGACTTCGTCAGGTCCGCCTTCCTTGATAAACTGATCGAAGAGAGCAGGGGTGTCGATCAGGACGTGCCTGCAATGATTGTCGCTCGGGTTCATAAGCTGGTGCGGAATGCCGCGTGGGAAGAAGGCGCTTTCGCCGGCGGTCACTTGCCGAGGTTGCCGTTGATCACAGCAGAAGAGCGGCCAAGGGCCGCTCTTTGACTTTTGTCTTCGCGTCAAGTTCCCGACCTGGGTCGGACAACGTTCCGGCGGGTAAGGGGTGAAAGCTATCATCATCACCACCAACCGTGTGCGATGACATTGACTTTGCCACTCGTTAGCCGAGAATAGTCAGCATAATCAATGATCTATGCGACACTAAGATTGCTGCATCTGTAGAACCTTAGTGTCAACGTGACCGACGCTCTGCAGACGCGCAGATAGAGGTCTGCTTGGGATCGGAGTTTGATGGGATTTTGAGGGCATAACCACGCGCGTCGAGCGCCTGTTCAGAGCCCGAGCGACTATTCTCCGGCAGCCAGCGTACTCGGCCTCAAAGGCTACCCACGCATTCGTGTCACATACGCGGAGACTGCGGCATCAATATCTTCGCGAGCAAAGAACTTCGCGCCAACCGCCTCTGGTGGAAAGACAGGTTTCAAGCCTGCAACAATTTTTCGAAGCTGCGGGACACTCAAGTCGAATGCCAGTTGTGCCTGGAAGAAACTAACATATTGAGCTTCGAAAGCCGCTGCGTCTGCCTCCGTTATAAAACGCTGAGGTCGCCTTCGAGTGACGTTGCGAGCAGTAACAGCAGGAAGGTAGCCCTCGTTTACAAGAAGGTGGATCGTCTGACTCGTCAGACCTAGTTGGGTCGCCGCTTCTTTAAATGACAGGTGACCGTGGTCGGGCAGCGTCACGTGGGTTGCCACTTCCTCTAGGTTGACCAGCACAGCAGCGAGGCCGATTTGGGTATCGTCCCAGCCCACCTTCTTCAGGTGTCGTTTCTGCAGGAGGTTGACGATCTCTGCGCCTGAACAACTCAGTTTGCGGCAGGCTTCGAAGATCGTCGCTGTGGCGCTGGAGGAGCGGCCTTCGGGCTCGATGCTCTTGTTAAAGCGTTGCAGTTCCGATCGGGAAAAACGGGCATTGTAGGCTACGCCATACGCACTCGTCAGGTGGGGTTTGAATATCCCTTGCCGGGTGTAGTTTGCGAACGACTGGTAGTTCACCCCAACTAATTCCGCTGCTTCCGCAGGCAGAACAGCATCGTTGATAATCTGTAGCAGCTTTTCCGCAAGATCCTTCGGAAGAGATCCGGACCGGGGAGAGTTTGGATCCCGCATCCCCGTCACGATTGACGTCTTGTGCAAATGAGATGGATTGATCCCATGCTCTCGATAGAGTTCCTCGAAAGAGACGTATCGCACATCTGGCGAAGTGCCAAAGACGCTTGCAGACGAGGTGAGCGGCATCGTTTTGAAGGCGTAGTCATGGATCTCGCGCTTGATGAACTCTAATTCAGCGTCGTGTCGCCCGGCCAGGTTTGTGTAAAATTTTCCATAGATCGCCTGACCGCCGTAGTCTCCCCGAGGCGGGGAAAAAGAACTTTGCATCTCGTCGAGGAACAGGTGAAGACCTCCGGTTCCAGCTCGGAGGTATGAAAATCCTGCTTGGCAAGCAACGCTGAGGGCCTCGTCGTCGAGATCGACAAGTCCAGCACGCCTGCCATGCACGACTGCCGTGCCGACCAACTCGCACAGAACTCCGCCAAGTCCGAGCGGGAGTCGATCCAGGATGTTGCCGTGGCATTTGTTACCTTCCAGCCGTTCCAGGACGAATGTCTCGAAATCGGTAATCGATCTGGGTTTCGGTGTATTCATGGCGGCCCGAATTTCTTCGAGGGCGAGATCATGTGTCTCCATAAAATCGTGAAAGCGGGGTGAGGCAAGCTCAGGCGGGCCGAGATCTGCGATTTCACATTCGTGAAGTGGGCATGCTCGGAGAAACCGTAGCGGCCAGCTCTTCCGAATGTACCTTCGGGTCCCCGGCATGCGCTCCTCGCACTGATCGTCTGCGGCTAGGCACATTGGACAAAATCGCAATCTTGATCGGGCGAAGCGTTTCGAATTGAAAACCTCCCGCCCGATCTTCCAGCCCTTAGGGTCTAGGGGATCGCGTTCCACCAGGGAGGACTGAAGTCTCTCAGGCGGAATTCTACCGATATCGGACAGCGCGAGTATCGCGCTGTCCGTGCCATTGATGACGTCTTGGAAGGTGAACCCCATGTCTCGGCAGAAATCCGTTGCCGTGATCCCATTCGCAGCCGCGAGGCGCGAGCAGAAGCTTGTTATGATTTCGTCATCGAAAAGGGGTACACGAAACATTGCTGGCTCCTATTACTTCCCCGACTTCGGAGACAGGGGGCCGAACGCTCCCTTCCGGTTGATCGGCCGATAGATTTTCCGCCAGTCCACGCCTGCGGCCATCACATTCTCGTCGGCGTCGTAGCCTCCGTTGACCAGACGTCGATATCCTTCTTCCCAATTGCGATTGCTGAGAACTTTTTCATCGTTTTCGAGTGCGTCCTCGATCGCGTGATAGATCAACTTCATCACCATACCGAAGCGGAAGTGGCAGCCCCAAAGCAGGCGCTCGATGAAGTCGACAACAACCTCTTTCGGCATACGGAGGCCAGCTCGATTTACGACCAACTCAAGGATCATCGCTGCGATCATCTTGCCGTCGCCCTTGAGCGTCAGGTCTGCCAAGGGGAAGTCGTCGACACGCCGAAGCATCTGATCCTTGGGGTCGCGAAGCTGGATGTCCTTGATCTCCGGCAGACCTACGAGGACGATGAAAATCGGCCAGCTGCGGTCGCCCTGAAGAAGGTTTTTGATGGCGTCGGCCACATGCGTCGCACCCTTTATTTTCGGTGCGTCGAGTACATGCTGAAACTCGTCTATGATGACGACCCGTGTCCCTCGGCGCTTCAGAAATCTCCTGACATCCTTGATTATCTGGTTTTCTGACTTCCGGCTCGCGATGGGATAGCCCATTGCCTGCAACATCGTCTCACCCAAGTCCGTAACAGAGGCCTTCTGAGGAGCTTCGATATAGAGGACCGGGTGAAGGAAGTTGCCGTAGCCGTCCGGAACAGGTTCGAAGGCGACATCGTCCTGGAGCCGCTGCAACACGTGAGTGGATTTCCCAACGCCCGACTCGGCGAAGATGGACACTGCGAAGGTTTCCTGATCCATCCCAGCAATTGCCCGCTTCATGCGAGTGAAGGGTATGTCCGATAGTTGATCATTGCGGGTGGGCAAGTAGGCAGACTTCACCCGCTTCATGGTCTCCAGGATTCGAAGGTTCTTGTCATCCAAGCCCCGTGCCACACTGGCTGCAACGAGCTGGACATTGGGATCCTTTCGGCCTTCGAATTCGGGCTTTTCCCGTAGGATCGACGCTATGCTCATTCTTCTTCATCACTTCCGTATGCTTTGAATTTCGGTACGCGACCTGCCTGCCGCTTGGTCGAAGTTTCGCTTTTCGGCTCTGCCGGCGTCCCGCGCATCAAATCGGAGACCGTGGGAATACGGTATGGCTCCTCCTTCTTCACGCGCTGTTTCGTTTCCTTTTTGGGGGCCGGAGTCTTCAGAGGATCATCGACGCCATCCTGCGCGCGACGGCGGGCGAATCTGTCTGGATCGTATTCGCCGCTACCTGGCATGAGTGGGTCAGCCGTCTCGCGACCAGCGCCGTCCGCGTTGGAGCCGCCCTCCGGTTCCTCGCCGTGGAGCTGGTCGCCATCGTCGTGATCTATGGTGAAGACGGTCTCCGAATGATCCAGGCCGTCGATCAGGAATGTCTCGATATCGGCTTCGGTGGTGGAAAAATCGGGTCTTGTACGGCCGCCCACGACGTATTCCCGGATCACATTCTTCTCGAGATTCTCGTAGTCCTGGCTGGTTACGATGTGAGAGCCAACGCCGTGCTTGTCCTCTGCGATTTTCGCTATCGACATCACGTCCTTCTTCGCCTGGGCCACGATCTCCGCGTCTTCGATGTCGTGATGCGAGTAGGCTTCATCCAGTCGCTTTTTGATAGCTGCCCACTCGATCGCGGTAACTTTCTCGAACCCGGGCACTGCTGCCTTGATCCAGAATACTTTGGTATCGCCCTCAAGCCGAAAGCCAATTGCGCCGAGATCATAGGGGTTGGCTCTGACGTGAACATAGGCCTTGTCGTAATGCGCCACTATTCTCTGGAGTTCGCTGTGGTAGTACGGAATTCCAAGGCACACGACGCCGTGTCTGGTTATCGATCGGGTCCCAACGCGGAACCCGAATATCATGCCTTCCTTCGCCGGATTTAGCAGCGCTTCGACAGGTCGGTCTCTGGTCATCTGGCTCCACGCGTCGATCGGCTTCTGGTTACCCAGACCCCGGTGTTTGGTAAGATGGTAGGCGTCGACAATCAGCCGAACCAAGCACCGTGCCAGTTCCTCGAAATCCATGGAGGCATTTGCCACTGAATCGTAGTCGCCACGAACGATCGGGTTCGAGAACGTCTGACCCGAGAAGAGCTTCAGCCACCCCTTTTCAGTTCTGAAGAAGCGCTCGATGCGCCCTCGAAGACGCGGTGTTTCAGCGGGTGGCATAAGGTGGCTGGCGCAAAGTGCGACAACGCATTCATGAAAGTCGTCATCGAGGTAGGCGGCTCCGTGGTCGGTTGCCACCTCTCGCGGAATGCCAAACTGGATCCAGGGAGCTTTGGTGCCGGCGGCTCTGGCGTATTCTTCCTTCGGCATCACCGCCATATGAAGCGTCTCGATCGCGGAGCGCCCTTTTGGGTCTGTGTCCAAGAAGCGGAGAGCCAAAATGGATCGCGTCGCACAGTCGATAGCTATCGATGCCCAGAACCTCTGCTTGACGATCTTCTCTTGAATTTCCTCAGAGATAACATTCCAGAGACGCGTGCCCTTCAGCATCGCAATGATGTCGAACCTGTCCTCGTCCATTTCGATCCGGTCGAGTGGGAGGTACTTCCGGTTTGCGGTCTTCGAGAGCTCGTATTTGTCGCGTGTCGCGGCTTTGCCGAGGTGACCGAATTCGATCAACATCCTCTTCTGTTCGGCAACGCGCCTGTAGAAAGTCCGGCTTTTTTCAGGCAGAAACACGGGGTTCGGACTGTCGGCGTTGTCCTTTACCATCGCGCTCCAGTGAGCGGCGATATCCGGTCTTTTGTGACTGGCGAGCTTTCTCGCCTCCGCATCGAGAAACCTGTTTGTTTCTTCCGGCAACCGTCTCTTGCGGGGCGCCTTATGCGCTGGTGAACCACCATACATCAGGCAAAACGGGCTGCGGCCACCTTTTTCGAAGCGGCGCACGAGGCGGATAAAGTTATCTGGCGTGCCTAGGTGATGGGTCTCCACAATTACTTTTGGCTGCCCGCCGCGGGGTTCGGGAAGCAGAGCTTCGTAGGTAGCCTGGTATTCATTAATGAACTCGCGAACGCTATCGACCGTCTTGGACCGACGCCCAGATTCCCATTCTTCAAGGAACTTCGTCAGCATTCTCGCCCGATACATTATGTGCTTGGGAATTATGTCGGGGTCGAGTGATCTCTCGCGGCGTTTTTTGATCTCCTGATGCGCATAGTAACCACGATGAACGAACATCGCCCCGCGCTCCACGAACTTGAAGATTTCGTAGTCGGTCATCTCATCCGTCGTCTGGGCGCCGCCGATCTCCTCGAATACGTATCCGTCACCATTCGCGGCGGGGTAGGCACGAAATACCCCGCCGTTCATCTCGATGCGGTCCAGCGGTGTCAGACCCACCGTCGTGAACTGTTCCGTCATTACTGAAGCCTCCGTGCGCGAACGAACGAGACCGGCGTGAACGTCAGCGAGGCGTCTTCAACGACATGGTCTACCAAGTGATCCCCCATCAGATTCCAGAGTGCGATCATCCCGTGTCCCTGGCTGCCAAACTCTTCCAGAAGCTTGAACGCCTGGACCGGTTTGTCCTTCGATCGCAGCAGTTCCAGGAGGTGCAGGCAGTCGGGGGAGTTCTTGAGACGCCGCGCGGCCAAAATTTCACGCGCGCGGTAAATTTTCGATTTCGTGATCGTCTTCTCAGTCAGGATTTCGATGCGGTCCGCGTAATAGTCCAACTGATGGTTACGAATGTCTTCAACGATGAGCTTCAGTTCACCGTGATGGACTTTCGATTCCGGACGGACGCAATAGAGGCTGACGAAGCCGTTCATGAACTCGACGCGAAGGTCGACATAGTGCATGTGGATCTTGCCCTTCGAGTCAGTGTGAGGGATCGGCCCGTACTGCGCCTGGACCGAGCGGACTTCCGGCATCGACCATAAAACGCGTGCGCAGTCCGCCTCGAACTGGCTCTCGAAGACCAGCCATTCGTTGGAACCAGGCGCGCACATGACGATGCGGCAGGTGGCCGTGGTCTTCATGTTAATGCGACGCGCTGCAGGCGATGCCTTCATTTCATGGAAGACAGGAAGATCCTCCAGAGAGTCGGCGAAAGCCTCATACTTGTGAGCTCCAGAGATCGGCAGGCATCAGGCCACCGCGGTAGACTTCATCCGGGTTCGCGAGATAGGTCTTGCGCTCATAGGGAAGGGCCCAGGGAGTATATCCCTGGCGGGCGAAGTGAAGAGCTTCGATCTGGGTTGCGACCTGGATCATTGTGGCGTCCTTTCTTTGGCGGATTTGGTGTCTGCTAGCGGCGGTTCAGCGCGTCGGCAGCGCATTGGCGGATTTCAGTCGTAGAACCCATCGCGGTAGGGTGCGGGATCGATAATGATCGAGAAGATCTCGAAGCACATGCAGTAGAGTTCGGGCTCACCCGGCTTCAGGGTCGCGTTGATCTCGTCGATCCGTTCGGCCATGCTCTCCCAGGCCTGGCGGGTGCGCTTGGGATCCGCCTTCGCGATTTCGATGGCAGCTTCCAGTTCAGCAGCCTCGATCTGGGGGTGGCCCAACTCATATCGGCGGCGGCGCAGCTCTGCCTTTTCGGGCAAGACCGCTGCGGAGAAGTTCGGGACGGTCTTCTTTGCCGAGTTCATGGGATTCTCCTTTCCGGCTAGGGCTCAGGCTGCGAGACGGTCAAGAAGGGTTTCGGCCGACTTGATGAGCTCGAAGGCATTCAGCTTCTGCTGGTAGCGCATGTGGTCGACGTATCCCGAGGGCAGGCTCAGGACGAGCGAACGGAACTCCTCGAGCGAGGGGCACTTCGCCTGAAGGCCCGTGCGCATCGCATCATCCTCGATCAGGTCGGTCAGGACACGATAGAGCTGGCGGATAGAGGGGCGGCGGGCATCCGCGTAGACGAGTGCAACGGCACGCTGGAGGTCCATCTCGTCCTCCGAGAAGTCGTTGCTGTCCTTCTGCGTCCACTCACAGAGAGCTGCGAAGAAGACTTCCGAGTGTTCGTGGCGTTCATGGAGGCGTGCGGGTTCGTTCTGCGACATTGTGCAGTTCCTTTTCCTGTTCAATTCGATGAAGTGGAGGGCAGGGCTGGAGTGGCGCGGGGACGACACTCCGGATCGATGACCTAGGTCGAACGATCCTGAACACCGGTCCGACGCAACCGGCGTGATGCCGGAAACGCCGAAAGAGGCCGTGGGCGCTTTATTGCGCCGCAGCCTCGGTGGCTTGTCGGATGGTGCGCTGGAACTGCTGCTGGGAGTGAACTTCGAACATGCTAGTCAACCTCGTCAATCAAAACTCAAGTCTTGCGAGAGGAGAGCCGGGCCTCCTGGAGGCCCCGGAAATATCACCGAGTGCCTCAGGCGGCTTGTTGGCGGCTCCTGCGCGCCAAGTATGTCGGTGTAATTCGTTGCATGTCTGCTTGCGTCCTAGTTTGGTCGCCCCAGAAACGGGCAACTGATCGAAACGGATACACATGTTTTTTTGGGCCTGCAAGAGGCCGATATTCGGATTTTTCCATCAACCTATTGTTTACGTTGATGTCTTTAGATTTCGGTAGGGTTAACAAGATGTAAATATGGTTAATTTCCGGGCCTGTGCGCGCGGAAGAACGGCCGCAGAATACCAAAGGAGGGGTCTCACCGAAAAACTGCTTCATATTGGAACAACCTTTCATCTTCGACGACCATGTCAGCAGTCGGATCCTCTCGAAGCGCGGTGCCCCATTCTTCATCCGGTGGCACGATCCACGTCGCATGGAAGGGTTCGTAGAGGCCCGGTAGCGGAAACTCTTCGTGGATCGACAGGAAATCGCGTATGTCGCGGCTCGCAATAGGCATCCGGTAATGGATGGCAATCGCAGCAATGGTCGGGTCGCAGCCGAACTGGAGCTTCCTGTCGCTTCCCCAAAATTTTCGGAATTTTGGCATCGCGGCCATTCTGGCGACAATTCGGGAAACCTCCGCGCCGATGACCGGGACATGGACGGTGGTGTCGAGAAGGTCGTCGAGCCAAGCGAGAAAGCGCTTGGCCCGCTCTGGCTCATTCGTGCCAAGCAACCGGGCACCTCGCTCCAGTTCGAAGATGACTGGCGGGGGAATTGCGACAACGTCAGTAGGAAGAGATTTGAGGAACCGCTGCACCTCCGCAATTGGCTCTGGGCGCCGAGCCTCGCTCAGCACGCTGGTATCTAGCAGAAGATGCATTTGCTTTCCCCAGGACCACTTGTTCGATGGTCCCGGAAGATGGTTTACGAAGGATTAACACCTTCTGTGGCCAAGATAGGGGTGTTATGGTCGGTGCATGGTAGAGGATTCGAAATCGACACCGCGTCGCAGTAACCGATGGACTCTCGAGGAAGCTGCCTCTGGGATGTTTGAAGTTTTCCAGGCAGCGCGTTCTCAGGGACCACAAACTGTCTTTGATCCTGAGCGACCGGGCGAGTTCACCATATCGTTCAAGCACGCCGACCCAAGACCGGACGTGGTCGATTTCCTGTTGAAGGGCGGCCCGGAATAGGGGCGTGTCCCAGCAACGAGTCCTTGACGAAGCCCTGGTTCTAACTCCCGGGAATTGTTACGAAGTTTTTAATGAGAAGACGTTTTCCGATTGACGTGCGGAAAATCGTTCTCTATACGTTCTCGCCATGACAAAGCTCTCGCAACGACAATATCTCCAACGACGCTGATGAACCGCCCGAGTGGCAGTCCCTCAATCGTAGGATATCGTCATGAGTTCCGAGCGCTTCCATACAAGCGGCAGCGATAGCGCGCGTCCAGAGCCTTCCTTCTTTCGTCCCAAAGCAACACTCCATTGCTCCGGTGTCCCGACCTTTCGCTCGCAGGCGGCGCGAGATCTCGGATGCCTTCTCGATGTCGATGACGCAGTTCGGTCATGGGAGTGCCAGCCGTTTGCCTTGCTGGTGGGATCGCGGAGACATCTCCCGGATTTTCTCGCAGTCTATCGCGACGGAACAGAGATGCTTCTGGACGCGAGCGACGGAGAGGAGGACCCCGTGGTGACGGAGGCCGCCGCAAGTGCGGGCTTCCGACACAGGTATGTCTCGCGGGAGGAGCGTGAGAGTGGCTGGCGCCTGCGCAATGCCAGGGATCTTCTGCGCTACGGAAACTACGGGTGCCCCCTCGGTGACCGGATACGGGTCATCGCGGCCCTGGACGAAGTGGGATCGTTCTCCGTTGCCGAGGGCCTTGGGCTTTTCCGCGAGATTCCTCCCATGGCCGGGCTCGCGTCCCTAGTTCTCCAACGAATACTCACGCTCGATCTCGACCAGGAATTGATCAATCCAGACACTGTTGTCCGACGTGGCGAACTGTGAGGCATTCAAATGTATATGAGGTTTGCTGAGCGCGCCGCTACGTTGGAAATCAAAGCGTACACGCATTCAATAAAGAGGGCGCTTCGAAAGGGAGGCGCTTTCGCCAGTAACGAAGCATCAATCGGGTTGGTCGCACCGCCAGGGGCCGATATCGAAGGCTATGCAGACGCCCTGAAGAGCGTGTTGGAGGCAACGGAGCGCGCCAAATTCTATGGGCATTGCACGATCACTGTTTCTCATAAGGGAAAAGTAGACTGGGTACCGGCAACAGACCTTCTAAAAAGTAAGCCGGGTGTTGTTGTGCTTATGCCAAACGGTGTTTCCGTCCCAGCCGAGGTGAGTGTTTCGTTTGACGAGGTTGTGCAGGTGTCGTCGCTATCAGCGATCGATCTCGCGGCGGCAATCAAAGCGGACACGCAGATCCCTACGACAATCGAGGAAGCCAAGGCGCTGCTTGCCTACCCGCTCGACATTATGTTCCTGGCTCTCCGGCCGGGGCGGAGCGTCGCGCATGCCCTTGCACGTTTGCAGGCTCATGAAAACGAGGAGAAACCTGCAATCGTTCCCCATCCCTCTGGCCCCGTGATGGAGAACCTTGCAGGCTTCGGGCACGCAAAAGTCTGGGCGCTCGAGCTTGCCGACGATATTCGCAGCTGGAAGGAGGGCGAAGTAGAATGGCGCGATGTCGATTGCGGTCTCCTACTCTCTGGACCACCGGGGACCGGCAAGACGATGTTCGCCGAAGCCACGGCCAGGACATGCGGCGCGTCGTTCCTGTCAGCGTCCTGTGCGAAGTGGCAGGCAGAAGGAAACTTAAGCGATTTCCTTCTGGCGATGCGAAAGAGCTTCACAGAGGCAGCCGAAAAAGCTCCGTCCATTTTGTTTTTGGACGAATTCGATGCCGTCGGCGATAGAACCACATTGGAAGGCCATAACCGAAGCTATGGGGTCCAGGTGATCAATGCGTTGCTGGAGGCTCTGGATGGTCCCAATCGCCGGGACGGCGTGGTGGTGATCGCCGCAACGAACTATCCGGATGATATCGATCCCGCGCTGCGGCGGCCCGGGCGCCTTGATCGGCACATTGCGGTAACCTTGCCGGACTTGCAGGCGCGGAAAGATATTCTGCTGATGCACCTCGATTCCGATATTCCTGTCGACGCTCTCGACAAGACCGCTTTGGCGACCAGCGGATATTCTGGTGCTGCTCTAGCACAGCTCGCCAAGACCGCCCGCAAGAGAGCGCGGCGTGCGCGACGTCCACTGGAGGCCGCCGACCTCTCCGCGGTCACGCCGCCGCTGGTCAAGTTGGGAACGGAAGCCTTTCATGCAGCGTGCATTCACGAGGCCGGACACGCCATTGTCGGGACCGAACTCGATTTCGGCCGGATCGAACTCATTGCGGTCACGCAGGAAGTTGGGGTTGCTGACGACCGAGGAGGGCACGTTGCCTGGCTGCGGCCAATCCTGCGCAATCGGTCCCGCTCTTCCTATCTTGACGAGATCGCCATGTTCCTAGCCGGGCGTGCCGCCGAAGTGGTTATCCTCGGCATAATGACAGATGGGGCTGGAGGAGGTCCGGGCTCGGATTTGCATCGGGCAACCGATGTGGCCACGCTGGTCGAGGCAACGCTCGGTTTGGGGCAGGGCCTCTCTTTTACCAATGTCCAGACATCCAAGGAACTCGAGACCTTGCGTCGGTCCGATCCGGTCCTGCGAAGACGCGTTGAACGGATGCTTGAGCGCGAAATGGAGCGAGCAAAGGAGATCGTTCGAGCGCGCCGACATGACATCGAACTCGTCGCCAAGAGTTTGATGGAGAAGCCGCTTTTGTCCGGGGACGAAGTGCGTGCGTTGCTAGGGCAGCCTCCCAGCGAGGTCGCCTAGCATTCAGATCGGTGCCTGCTGACGCAGCTCGGCACCGATCGTTGCGTCCACGTCCGCAACCGCCTCTTCCGATGACAAGCCGGATGCGATGAGTTCCTCGAAGCGCTCAGCCATTCGGATGCACAACTCGGGATACTTGCGGAGTGCGAGTGGCACAGCATGTCCGCGGCGATACGGTTCTCGACTGCCATCCGATACATCCCGCCACTCAATCGCCGGGTCGGGAATGAACTGAAATCGCGGTGGCGCGGGCTGCAGTTGGGGAGTAAGGCAGAACCACTCACCGTGCATCTCGACGACAGAGTGAAGAATGAGACTATAGCTATCGACCAGCCAGCCGGACACGTGACGGCTGGTTCCGTCCTCGTCGAGTTGCACCTGCCGGGCGCAGTTTGCGTGGCAGTTGTACGGCTCGAACTCGAGTTCGATCAATTGTTCACTCGGTGGGCGCGAAACTATGACCCGAGGGAGGTTGAGAACCTCGTTGAGCGTGTCCGCTTCCCATTGCAATGCAGGTTGGGCGTTGGCTCGCATGTTATGTGTAGCCAGTTTCGCCAATGTGCTCCGGCGATCTTCGGCTTCATCGATTATCTCGCTGGCCATGGTCTCCACCGCAACAAAGTCAATCTAGCCAGTTCGACCAGATTCCGCGCCCGATGGGAACTGCCTGCGAATGAAATGAGCGCGGTCACCTAGTCTATCAGAGATGAGTAGCGAGCCAATTCCGAGACAGTAAGCTCATACGTTGAGCCGAGGTCGATCCGGCGGAGCAGAATATCCTTCCCACAGAGTTCAACCAAGATGTCGGCGACCTCCGATTCAGGCACTCCTAGGCCTATGGCAATCTTTGCTATCGACGAGCCGGGATTATTCTTTACGAAACGCCGTACCAGCATCTGGGGAACCGTCAGCCGAGGCCTCGTTTCGTAATAGCCGCTCTCGAGCCGCTCCTGATCGCGGAGGTGTCGTCCCACGATTTCCCCCGCGGCCCAGTCCCCCAATTCGTGGAGACGATGGAGAGCGTAGCGTGCGCGCTGCTTTGGTTCGGTGGGAAGCGTCTGTGCACTCAGGTAATATGAAGCGACTTCATTGATCACGACCCGCTCATCACTGTCTCCGTCGTGGAGCCAAACCACCGGCGGAAAGTTCGTTGTGACAACGTTCTTGTAGCCGGAGAGGCGGACGATTTCCTCGAACAGCCAAGTCGTGGTGCCTGTCCCTATCATTGCCGCCGCTTCCCTTTGATGTTCGCAAGAACTACAGCCCCTGGCAGGCGCATTCCGCTTGGCCGAATGGCGAGCAATCATGACCCGCAGGCAGACAATCACCTACCTGATGCTCGTTGCCGGTTTCGGAGTGGCCGAGCCTTCTCTATCACACGTATCGCGAATATTCACTGAGCGCGAAGGCGTCATGGGCAATCAGGCGTCCGTCGGCTCGCCCGTAGCGTTCAGAGCGAGCGATCTACTTCTTCATCCCGTTTTCCATTGGATTCCTCTGCCGCTGATCGTCGAGGCAATATTCTGTGCACGGAAGGCAAGGATGGTCGTCGGCGCTTGTGGCGGGCACAGAAGCATCTTCAGCATGATCGTCTTGTGATGGTTGCCTTTGCAAGGGCGGCGCGCTATCAGTGAGGCACAATCACGATCACCGGGTTGGCAATCGTTTGCCGGACGGCCGTGAAACGGACAGGCCTCGGAGACAGCGTTGAAAGACACGTTCTCTCCGAGGACCGCACTGTCCGATCCTTTGTCTTCCCAATACCCATGAGAAAAAGCTACGACGCTTGGCTGCAGCCTGCTTCTGTTGCTTGGTCTTCTACCTCAACGTTGTGGATGAGCTTTCCGAACAGGATATCATTTGCGAGAAGTGAGCCCGTTAACTTCCTATCCAGCGTGTCCAATTCCGCTTGTCCTCGATGAGACCCGTCTGAATACCGATAAGCTGCTGTCGAAGCTCCGTCGTGAACTTCCCGGTCTCCCCGTCGCTCACCATGAACGCGCCATCGGCGTGCCGAACGAGGCCGATGCCCGCCAACACCGCGGCAGTCCCGCATGCAAATGCCTCCACGAGCTTCCCGGACGCGGCGTCTTGCCGCCACTCATCGAAGGAATAGGGTCGCTCCTCGACACGCAGGTCCCGCTCTTCCGCGCGCGTTATGATCGATGCTCTCGTGATGCCGGGCAGGATCGTGCCTCCGAGAGGCGGTGTCACGAGCGATCCGTCACTCATGGCGAAAAAGGCGTTCATGCCTCCGAGTTCCTCGACCCACTTGTGTTCGGCGGCGTCGAGGAACACGACCTGGTCGCAGCCGCGACTGGACGCCCCGGCCTGTGCTGCGAGGCTCGCGGCGTAGTTGCCTATGCATTTCGCCGCGCCTGTTCCACCCGATGCAGCGCGCGCGTACCCGGTCTCGCCCCAGAGAGAAACGGCCTTCGCTCCGCCCTTGAAGTAGGCGCCGACTGGAGAAGCGATCACGCAGAACACGTAGTCTTCAGCAGCGCACACACCGAGGAGCGGCTCGTTCGCATACATGAAAGGACGGAGATAGAGACTGCCATCACCGCTCGGAATCCAATCCTTGTCGATACGTACGAGCTGCTTGACAGCCTTCAGAAACAGTCCCTCAGGAATTTGCGGCATCGCCAGCCGATCCGCGGAGGCGTTGAACCGCCGGGCATTCTCCTCCGGCCGGAACAGCGGATCCTGCCGCCGTCGGCGTGATAGGCCTTCATGCCTTCGAAGACTTCCTGCGCATAATGAAGCACGGAGGCGGCGGGAGCTATCTGCAGAGGGCGGCGGGCCGTGACCTTGGCGTCATGCCAGCCCTTTGTCCGTCGTCCACCGCGCCAGCATCATGAGATCGGTGAACACCTTGCCGAAGCCGGGCGCCTCCATCAGGCGGTTCCGGTCAGATTGCGAAGTGGGCGAGGTGTAGAGTTCGATCTGGATCTCTGTAGTCGTAGTCATGCTATTCACCTTTATGCGGGTAGTTCGAGTTTCGCCTCTCGACCGAGGCTGCACGCACCCATGGTCATTACCGCCTGAAGCAAAGCGCCCGGCGTTACTGCCCTCGGCAAAAGATTCATCCCTGCGAGCAGGTCGGCTCCGCGTCCGATCCCGTGAGACCACGCAGCACGAAGACAAGCGCGACGGCGGGGACGAGAGCGGCGACATAGGGAAGGTCGGCGAAGCCGTAGCCGTGGGCGACGACGAACCCGCCTAGCCATGCGCCGAAGGCGTTGCCGACATTGAACGCGGCGATGTTCAAGCTGGAGGCAAGGCTCTCGCCGACGCCACGGGCCTTGCGCATCACCCACATCTGAAGCGGCGCAACGGTTGCGAACGAGGCTGCTCCCAGAAGGAATACCATGGCAATAGTCGCCGTCCTGCTGGCGAGAAAAAGGCCGAATGCCGCAAGCACCACGGCGAGCAGCACCAGCGTTCCGGCGACGGTCTCCACCAGCCATCGGTCTGCAAGGCGGCCACCCAGAAGATTGCCGATCACGAGGCCGCCGCCGAATACAAGAAGGATCGGCGAGACTGCGTCTTCGGTGAAGCCAGTCACGTGGGTGAGGACGGGCGCGATATATGTGAAGACCGTGAAGAGACCCCCGAAGCCGAGCGCTGTCACCAGTAGTCCGTTTAGGATGGCAGGAGTCGTCATCGCCCGGAGATCATGGCGCCAGACACTCTGCGGATGAAGGTTGCGGTCCTTGGGGACGAAGTCGAGGATGACCACCAAGGCGATTACGCCGATGACGGTCACAGCCCAGAAGGTGGCGCGCCACCCAAGCTGGAGACCGAGCCACGTACCGAAGGGGACGCCAAGGATGTTGGCCGCCGTGAGCCCGGTAAACATCACCGCGAGCGCCGATGCCTTGCGGTCCTTCCGGACGAGCGACGTAGCCACAACGGAACCAACACCGAAGAACGTGCCATGGGCTAGGGCGGTGACAATCCGCGCAAGCAGCAGGATCCAGTAGTTGGGAGCGAGCGCACAGGCAGCGTTGCCGATCGTGAAGATGACCATCAGCACCAGCAGGACGTTCTTCCTCGACCAGCCCGACAAGGCGATCGTCAAGACCGGAGCGCCGACAGCTACGCCGATCGCATAGCCCGAAATCAGCGTTCCCGCCGTCGAGATCGATACGCCTAACGACTGCCCCACCTGCACGAGCAGTCCCATCAGGACGAACTCTGTGACACCGATGCCGAAGGCTCCGATGGTCAACGCGTATACGGCAAGAGGCATGGCAATGCTCCTTCGTGTCAGACCCGCGGACGGGTGCCTAAAGGTTGGATGCGCTATCGGTGGGTCGTCGCGAGCTTCAGCGCCAGTCCGACGAACACGGTTCCAGCTCCGCGGTTCAGCCAGATCTGACTGGCCGGAGACCGCCGCAGCCATTGGCTCAAAGATCCCGCGAGGAGCGAGATCGCGCCGAAGGACACGAACGCGCAGACGATGAACAGGCCGCCCAGGAACAGCATCTGGAGCACGACGCTACCGCGATCCGGACTGGTAAACTGCGGTAGGAAAGCCAGGAAGAAGATGGCGACCTTCGGATTGGTGACGTTCATGACGACGCCACGAGCAAACATCTGCCATGCAGGCTTCAATGCTTCGCGGCCAGATCCGATCTCGTCCGGCTTCGCAGTCAACGACTTGTAGGCGAGGAAGATGAGGTACGCCGCGCCGATGTACTTGAGGGCATCGAAGGCGATCTGCGAGGTCTGGAAGATTGCCGCCACGCCAAGCGAAACCGCGAGGGTATGAACGATCAGCCCGGCACAGAGCCCCGCCGTCACTGAGATGCCGACGCGCGGCCCGAAGAGCGCGGACTGCGCCAGGACAAACAGGTTGTCGGGGCCGGGCACGAAGGCCAGAAGGGTGGCGGCGACGACGAAGGTGAGGAGGGTGTCCACGGGGATCATGCGTTCGTTCCATGTAGATGATGTCGGAGCCGAAAGTCCTACAATGCCTTTCGGCTGCCGTCTTTCGAGTCTGCCCGCAGCGGCCTCGTCCCGCCGCGAACCTCCCTCAGAAGGTCACTACGACCTTCCCGAAGGGACCGCGGCGAAGATGCGCGATAGCGTCCGGAGCCTGTTCGAAGGAATAGGATCCGTCGATGACAGGCTTGAGGCCTAGACGATCGATTGCTGCCACCATGTCTTCTTGCGCCCGGCGATGCCCGACGCCGATGGCTACGATCTCGGCGCGCTTGAAGAGCATCGGAATGATCGGGGCGCGCATTTCCGTGCTTCCCATGAGGCCAACAAGCGAAATCCGGCCACCGAGCGCAAGCGCATGGACCGACCGCGCGACGTTGTCGCCACCCGACATCTCGACGATATGGTGGGCGCCAAGTCCTCCGGTCATCTCGAGCACTGCTCCGTCCCAGTCCGGCCTCGAGTTCCGATCGACTCCATCGGCGGCGCCAAGCGCTTTCGCGCGCTCGATTTTGGCGATGTTGCTGGTGACCACAATGACGCGGGCGCCGTGTGCTGCAGCGAACTGGACAGCGAATAGGGAAACGCCGCCAGTGCCTTGAACGACGACAGTCTGGCCCGCTCTCACGCGTGCAAGCTCGACCATCGCGAACCACGCAGTCAGCCCGGCGACGGGCAGCGTGCTTGCCTCGGCATGCGTCAGCGACTGGGGAGGACTGACCAGCTGCTCTTCATGAACGCAGACATACTCGGCCAGCCTGCCGATGATCGGCACGCTGTTGGTCTCGTATGGAGGGGCGGGGCCGTCGATCCAGTTCATGGTGTCGGCCGATATGACTGCGTCCCCGCGTTTGAATCTGGTCGTGTCGGCACCCACAGCCACGACTTCGCCCGACATATCTGAGCCTGGCACCAGCACGCCCGGCGCGACGCCCATCGCACCATCGAGCATGGCGGCATCGCGATAGTTCAACGACACCGCGCGGACCTTGACCATGACATCGCGCGGACCAGGCTTCGGCACCTTTGCGTCTGCAAGGACAAGGCCTTCCTGGTCGGGTCGAAATTCCCACCGTTTCATCATTTCGCGGCTCCGATCGACAGCACGAGACGTCCGAGCGTCTCTCCGGCCTCGAGCGCCCGCTGCGCCTCGCCGACGCCGTCGAATTCCACGACCCTGTCCATGTGCGCCCGCAGTCCGCCACGGTCGACAAGCTCTGCGATCTGACGAAGGATGTTAGTGTGCCGGAGGCGATGCGCATGGTCGCGTCCGATCTGCGCCAGGCCGATGTTGACGAAGCTGACATCCAGGTTCTTCCACTCGGCGACGCCGTTGCCGCCTTCGGGCCATTCGGAGACCACGGTGTTGACGATCCGGCCGTAGCCCGCGACGTGCTTGAAGCTTTCGGCGAAATTTCCATGACCCACGAAGTCAAAGACAATTTCCGCACCCGGCGCCCCACGCCAGGCTTCGATGGCCTGTTCGACGTTCTGCTCACGATAGTTGATCGCCAGTTCGGCGCCGAGTTCCGTGACGAGCTTTGCCTTCGCGTCATTGGAGATCGTCGTCGCGATCCTTGCGCCGAGCGATGTCAGGTACTGGATCGCGATATGTCCGAGGCCGCCCGCGCCGCCATGCACCAGCACATGATCGCCCCGTTCCACCCGGCCCTTTTCGAAGACCGCTTCCCACGCTGTCAGGCCGACAACAGGAAGTGCGGCCGCCTGCACGAAGTCGAGCGACGACGGCTTGGCGGTGACATACGATCCGCGCACCACCTTGTATTCGGCGTAACTGCCGGGATTTCCGGTGTAGCCGCCGTCAATGTACCAGACCTCGTCGCCGATCTTGACGTTGGTCACGGCGTTGCCTGCTTCGACCACGACTCCGACACCGTCGATCCCGAGGATCGACGTCTGCGCATCGACGCCGCTGCTGTCGTAAACGGCACGGCTTTTCCGGTTCTGCCAGTCGGCCGGGTTGATCCCGGCAGCCATGACACGAACGACGACGTCGTTCTGGTCGCGCATGCGAGGGCGGTCCACCTCACGCAGCTTCAGGACTTCCGGACCGCCCGGCTCCGTGACGACGAGCGCTCGCATCTTGTCAGACATCCGTGCGCGCTCCATCGCTGAGCGTGATGGCTTCGAGTACGCGATGAAGGGCGACTGCGTCGTCGAAGCTCGGGGTGAACCGGCTTCCGTCGCGCATGTCGGAGGCAATGCGGGAGTATGCGACTGCGATGCTCTGGGTGAGGCCTTCCTCAAAGCCGAGCGTCTCGTAGGTCCGCGGCACGGGAAGATCATGAAGCTGGTCTGCACCCTGCGCGCCTCGAAGCGTGAAGCCGCCGATGCCGACGTAGCCGACAGGGCTCGTGAGAATAAGATCGCCCTTCGAGCCGTTGATTTCTATATAAAAGTTCGTCCCGCGCGACAGTCCTCCGCGGAAGTGCGCACTCAGGGCCGCGCCGTTCTCGAGCAGGCCGCCTGCGACGATCTGGTCGGGAGCGGTGAAGGCAGCAGTGCCCCCGCTCCCGGTGATTTTCACCAGAGGACGGCTGTTCGACAGGATGCCGCTAACGGATTTCAGCTTCGATCCGACCGCATAGAGGACTGCGTCGAGCGTGTGGGCGAATGGGACGTGGAGCATGGATGCCCCGTTCTTCATGTCGAGCGTATAGAGATAGCTCTCGCTCATCTCCTCGCCCCAGATGATGCCGGAGCCGATGATCGATACCGACAGCACGTCGCCGACGTAGCCGTCCTTCACGAGGTCGCGCACGTAATTGATTGCGGGAACCGCGCGCGTCTGCAGGCCGATCGCCGTGAACGCGTTCTTTTCCTTCGCGAGCGCCGCCATCTTCCCGGCATCGGTAAGCTTCATGCCGAGCGGCCATTCGGAGAAGACCGCCTTTCCGGCATTCAGCGCCTTCGTCACCATTTCGAGGTGGTGCGGCACTTTCACGGTCACGACGACGAGTTCGACTTCCGGGTCGTTTACGAGTTCGTCGGTCGAACCATATGCCTTTTCGACGCCGAACTTCTCGGCGGCCGCGCGCGCGGTATCCGCATTGTGGTGGCTGACAGCGGCGATCCGGAAATCGGACAGAACCTGAAGTGCGGGGATATGAGCTGTCGTGGCCCAGCCCTTGTCCGGGTGAACACCGACGAGGCCGACGTTGATCGGTTTGCGGGTCATGCTGCGTTTTCCTTTGGCTTGATTTCAAGGATGGTCCGGCGGAGTTCGATCTTCGCGATCTTCCATTCGCCTGCTTCCAGCTTCCACGTCTCGTGATAGTGGCCAAAGCCTCGCATCGAGGCCAGACGGCCGTCGTCGCCCTCGGGGAACAGCAGGTAGTCCTCCATTGACCAGATCGCGCGTACTTCCCTTTCGGAGACGACATCGATCTCGGCGTTGTGGACCTGATGGATGGTCTTGGTTCCGGTCAGATATGCCTTCGTCAGCGCGACGAATTCCTCGGCGGCGTCGAACCCGGCCACCAGGCCGCCGTTCTCGTCATAGAAACGAAGCTCGGGGTTCTGCGCGAACAAGTTGGCAAATCCTGCCCAATCCTTGGTATCGACGTAGCGGCAGTATCGCGCTTTCAACTGGCCGATCTTCTGCGCAATCTCAAAGGTGTTTTTCATTGCGTTCTCCTTTTCGATGCCCCATGTAATGATGATCTGAAAGAGCCTTAAGTCAGGATCGTCCAAATATTTGGCTCATTCGTCCAATTTGATCGAGGTATCATGGATCCGCTCTCAGACATCTTCTCGTCCATGCGCGTCACGAAGGCGAAGTTCACGGCTGTCGATGCGACAGCCCCATGGGGCATCGCTTCGTCCGGCGACCCCTCGATAAAGTTCATCCTCGTCGTCCGCGGGTCGGGCACGCTGCGCACGCATGACCATCCCGATCCTGTGGCGCTGAGGGCGGGCGACGTCTTCATCATGTTCGGTCCCGAGCCGTACGAGGTCTACGACCACGAAAGCTCGCCGATGGTCGACTGCTTCGGCGTCGACAGCACACGAATCCAGAATAGGATCGAGTTCGGCGGAGGCGGGGCGACAACCACATTCGTCAGCGGCTATTTCGAGGTGGACAGTCTCGACGCCCAGCCGCTCCTCAGCGTGCTGCCGAAGCTCATTCTTCTGAAGTCGGAGCACAACAGGACGCGCTCCTTCCAGAGCGTGCTCGAGCTGCTTGCAGCCGAGGCGGATGCCCCGGGTCTCGGATCCGACGCTGTCGTGCGGCGGCTCTTCGAACTTCTGTTCGTCCACGCCGTGCGCGCCTTTGCCGAACAGCTTTCGACGCCGAAGAAGGGCTGGCTCGCAGCCGTGTCCGACAAAGGGCTGGCCGCTGCGGTTGAGGCGATCCATGGCGATCTGAAGACTGCCTGGACGGTCGAGATGCTGGCGCGCAAGTCCGGCATGTCGCGGTCGGCCTTCGCTGCCCGCTTCAAGGAGGTCGTCGGCCAGGCGCCGCTCGCCTACCTGACTGAGTGGCGGATTTTCCAGTCGGCACGCCTGATCGAGAGGGGAGACGAGAAGGTCGCGGCAATCTCGCGCAGCGTCGGCTATCTGTCCGAGGCCGCATTCACCAAGGCGTTCAGGAAGGTGATGGGCGTCGCCCCTAGCGAATACCGGAAGAAGCTCTCCATGGATCTCGGTTCGCGGGATGCGATGATCGCCCAGTCGAGCCTTGCGGCCTGACGACGGGCGCGAGCATGCCATCTCGGAAGACACGCGGCCCCAGCCACCGAACGATACGAACTCCCACAAGCCCTTCCGGATGTCCGGTCGTGGCATGCAACATGACGGAAGAATGAAATGACCGAGCGAACCTATTTCGACAGCGACGAACTCGAGACGACCGCGGAGGTCATCAGTTGCACCCAGCAGGAGGACGGAAAGTATCGCGTGGTGCTCTCCCGCACGCTCTTCCATCCACAGGGCGGCGGACAGCTCACGGACATCGGAAAGATCGGCGAAGCCGCGATGCTCAAGGCCACTGTAGAGGAGGGCGAGGTCGTCCATGTCACCGACGCGCCTGTCGTGGGAACGGTCACTCTTCTCGTCGATGCGGAAAACCGTTGTCGCAACACGCGCTATCATTCTGCCGGACATCTGATCAGCGTCGTCGTCGAACGCACGGGATGGCGTGCGGTGAAGGGCGACCACCGACCCGGCGAAGCGCGCGTGGTCTTCGAGCGGGATGGAGAGCTCGCGGTTCCCGCCGAGGCGGATGTGGAAGTCGCTGTCGCAGAGCTGGTCGGTTCCGGTCTCGCTCGGGTCCAGAAGACGGAAGACGGACGCCGCACCGTGACCTGGGGTGATCTTCCTGCGTACGCCTGTGGTGGAACCCATGTCGTCTCCACTGCCGATGTTGGCAAGGTCCGGATCGTCAGCGCCAAGGACAAGAAGGGGCAGCTTTCCGTTCGCTACGAGCTGTGATCATTGTTGTGCCCGACAACGGGATGGCTGCCGGGCGTCTTTGCGGCGGTCACCTTCCCAATGACCGAGGGTTCCCGCGAGATTAGCTTAGTCGCTCAGACCGAGAGTTCTTTCCAAGCCGCACGGCCACGCCGCTTCAAAAAGCGGTGGGTCCGTGCGCGGGGTCTTGAAGACCTTCGCCCACCAGTTAATCTCAGCGAAAATCGCTTGAGGAACCCGGTGGCGCAGGCGGTTCATGCAGACAGGCAGCCGGAGATCGTCGAGGTTTCCTATGGAGCGACGGTGAGCATCTGAACTGATTTCATCGAACTGCGATTTTGAAAGCCTGCTTGCAAATGCGGTGAGATCGTCCGGCGAAACCTTCCATGGATGGAGCCGGACAATGACCAAGCACGACTTTGCACTATCGAGACGGGGATTTTGTCTTTGCTGCCTGGGCGGGGCCAGCTTTGCGGCCACGGGCGGATTCCTTTCACCGCGTGAGAGCTTCGCCGCCGCCAAGAGCCTCGTCGATCAGATCAGGGAAGCGGCGGCCAGCGCCGAGATCAAGACCACGAAGCTCCGAGGCGGCGTCTCCGCTTTGTCCGGCTCCGGCGGCAACATCGCCGTCCTTGCAGGAAACGATGGCAAGCTTCTCATCGACGCCGGGATCACGGCAACGCGTCCGCGGATCGAGGCGGCGCTCACGGATCTTGGGCCGCAGCCGATCACCCACCTTGTCAATACACACTGGCATTTCGACCATACGGATGGCAACGAATGGCTAAACTCGGACGGCGCCGTCATTCTGGCGCATGAGAACACGTTGAAGCACCTGTCGACCGCCACCCGCGTCGAGGATTGGAATTTCGACTTCCCACCGTGGCCGAAGAGCGCGCTGCCGACCCAGGTGATGAAACGCGACAAGGAGACGTTGAAGCTCAACGGCGAAATGATCTCGCTTAAATACTACGGCCCCGCGCACACGGACGGCGACATCTCCGTGTTCTTCCACGAGGCCAACGTCCTGCACACGGGCGACACCTTTTGGAACGGCGTCTATCCGTTCGTCGACTACTCGACGGGAGGCAGCATCGAGGGCCAGATCAAGGCGGCCGAAGCCAACGTGAAGATGGCGGACGCCAAGACGATCGTCGTGCCGGGCCACGGTGAAATCGGTAACCGTAAGGACCTCGTCGCCTGGCACGAGATGCTGGTCGGCGTCCGCGACAAGGTCGCCAAGCTGAAGAAGGACGGACGCTCGGTCGACGAGACGGCGGCGGCCAAGCCGACCGAGAAATGGGATCCGGTCTTCGGCAAGTGGGTGATCTCGCCCGACTTCTTCACGCGGATCGTCTATGAAGGCGTTTGACGTCTGTTATCGACACGTCAGTTTCTGCAGCCAATGCAACATGATCTCGAGCAACGCTTCCGCCGCCTCGATCGGGATCATGTGCCCCGATCCTTCGATGACATTGAATTCGGCACCCTCGATGCCGTCGCGCAATTCCTCGGATTCCTGGACCGACCTAAGACCGTCGCCGTCGGCGGCGATCACCAGCGTCGGACACCGGATCAAAGCCAGTCGATCGAGATCGGCTTCGCGGCTGTGGCTGGCATGGCGGACGAAGACCTCTCCGCCGACACGTTCGCTCATCGCCCTCACGCGCTCGATCATGGCTTCGTCGAACGCCCGGTTGGGATGCAGGGAGCTAGTCACGGCTCCGCGGCTCGGGCCATGGAAGCGTTCTGGATGGACGAGCCGCACGGAAAGCGTCTTCGTCTTGAGCTGCTGCGCATTGTCGCCTCTCGCCGACGTGGCGATGAGCACAAGTCCCTCGACACGTCCGGAGCGAGACGGACCAGCTCGCGGGCGACGTAGCCACCCATCGAGAACCCGACGACCACGAACCTGTCTGAAGCGTCCGCGAGGGCGATGGCTGCCATCTCGGGGATGGACCTGCGCCGACGTCTACCGTCGACACGTTAGCGATCGACTTCACTGCTGGCAGGACGTCGTCCCATAGGGATGCGTCCGTCATGAAGCCTGGAAGAAGAAGGAGATGCATTTCTAGCCTTGCTTGGAAACGCTCCCGTCTACCATCCGGTTTCGGGTCTGAACAGCGCACCGCAATGCGTTTCTGAAAGCCAGCAATAGCTCAAGGGCACATGATCCTCTCGAACCAAACGGAGGCAATCATGCTGAACTGGAAGGAATACCGGACCCAGCTTCTGGTCCGCATCGGCAATCTCTCGAAGCTCACCCCCGAAACCGTCAAGGGATACCAGACCCTGTCGACGGCGGGTGGCAAGACCAATCAGCTCGACGCCAAGATGCGCGAGCTGATCTCGCTGGCGGTGGCCGTCACGCTGCGCTGCGACGGCTGCATCGTCGTGCATACGACCGAAGCGAAGAAGCTCGGCGCGACGAACGAGGAGATCGCTGAGGCGCTCGGGGTCGCGATCGCCATGAACGCGGGCGCCGCGCTCGTCTACTCGGCCCGCGTCATGGACGCCGCCGAAGCCGTCTCCAGCTAGGCCGGAGGCTGCGATGAGCGTGTCCTACAAGACGGTCGCGGTTGGCGACGTCGAAGTCTTCTATCGCGAGGCGGGACCCGTCGGTGCGCCCGTCATTCTACTGCTCCACGGCTTCCCGACGTCCAGCCACATGTTCCGCGATCTCATTCCGTTGCTGCAGGACCGGTATCGCCTGGTCGCGCCCGACCTCCCAGGGTTCGGCAACACGAAGTCTCCGCCCCGTGGTCGGTTCGATTACACGTTCGACAACCTTGCGGGCGTGGTCGAGGGCTTCGTCGACGCCATCGGTCTGTCGAAATATGCGCTCTACGTATTCGACTACGGAGCGCCGACGGGCTTTCGGCTGGCCGTGGCGAGACCCGAAAACGTCACCGCCATCATTACCCAAAACGGCAACGCCTATGTCGATGGCTTCAGCGACGAATGGGGACCATGGGAGAAGTACTGGCGCGATCCGACACCGGAGAACCGCGAAGCTTGCCGTCCTTCATTGAGCGCCGACACCATCAGGAACTGGCAATACGCGACCGGAGCTCCTCCAGAACTTCTGTCGCCGGATGGCTACACCCTCGACATCGCCTACATGGCCCGGCCGGGAGCCGAAGATATCCAACTCGACCTCGTGCTCGACTACCGCACCAATCCTCAGAAGTACCCCGAGTTTCAGGACTACTTTCGCAAGCGACAGCCGCCGCTGCTCGCTATCTGGGGCAAACTTGATCCCGCGTTTATCCCGCCCGGCGCCGCGGCCTATCGCAGAGACATTCCAGACGCCGAGATCCACATGCTAGACACCGGGCACTTCGCGCTCGAAACGCATGCCACGCAGATCGCCGGATACATCCGCGAGTTCCTGCAACGCAAGCTGCACCCATAGCCATCCCATTGCAGGAGACACCCATGAGCAACGACACGATGTCGGCCGTAATCGCGGAGGCGCAGTCAGGCGTGCTTCGGAAATCGACGGTCGCGCGCCCCGCCGTCAGACCCGGGCATCTGCTGGTCGCAGTGAAGGCGGCCGCGCTCAATCCCTTGGACGGAAAGATCCGCGCGGGAAACGCGGCCCATGCCCGCCAGCCGCTGCCCGCGATCCTTGGCATCGATCTCGCCGGAGTGGTCGAGGCCGTCGGCGACAGCGTCGTGGGATTCCGACCCGGCGACCGCGTCTTCGGCATGACCGGAGGCGTTGGGGGACTGCAGGGATCGCTGGCCCAGTACGCATCGGTCGATGCCGATCTCGTCGCCGTCGCTCCGAATAACATGCCGATGCGCGAAATCGCTGCACTCCCGCTGATCTTCATCACGGCCTGGGAAGGACTCGTCGATCGAGCGTCGGTCGCCTCCGGACAGAAGGTGCTTGTCCATGGCGGTGCAGGTGGCGTCGGGCATGTCGCTATCCAGATTGCCAAGTCCTTCGGCGCCGAGGTGTTTGCCACGGGTGCCCGCGACAGCCTCGACTACATCCGAGGACTGGGCGCAACGCCGATCGACTACAAGGATTCGTCGGTTGAGGAATATGTCGAGCAGCACACCGACGGCAGAGGATTCGACCTCGTCTACGATACCGTCGGCGGTGAGACGCTTGACAAGTCGTTTCTCGCGGTCCGGCGCTTCGGCCATGTCGTCTCCTGCCTCGGCTGGGGAACGCATGCTCTCGCTCCGCTGTCCTTCAAGGCGGCGAGCTATTCCGGCGTGTTCACGCTTCTGCCGCTGCTGACGCCTATCGGCAAGAAGCATCACGGCGAGATTCTCCGCGAGGCGACGAGGCTCGCCGACGAGGGCAAGCTCGTTCCAAAAGTCGATCCGCGAAGATTCGAGCTTTCCAACGCCGACCTTGCCTTCACCGCGTTGGAGGCGGGAGGGGCCCGCGGAAAGCTGGTGGTGGAGATTGGCAATGAGACGTGACCGGAAGAGGCGCATCGCCTTCATGATGGTTGCCGGACTTGCGTTCTGCGGTGGCATCGCGGTCGCATCGAGCGCCGCGGCCCCCAAGCTCGCGCGAGGCGCCGCGCAGGAAGCCGAATATCTAGCCGAGAACGACGCCGCCATGACGACGATGATGCAAGGAATGGCGGCGAAGCCGACAGGCGACGTCGACCGCGACTTCGTCGTGATGATGGTGCCGCATCACCAAGGCGCTATCGACATGGCGGTGTCATACCTGAAGTTCGGCCGGAACGAGCAGCTCCGTCGCATCGCCCAGGAAATTATCGTCGATCAGCAGCAGGAGATCGTCGCGATGAGGATGGCGGTTGGCGAACCCATGTCGCGGCAGTCGGCAGCCCCCACACAGCCCGCTCTCCCATCGTCGTCCGCGCCATCGCAGCGGATGGACCCAAACATGAAGATGTAGCCCGGAGCCGCCAGATGCGTTCAAGATCTCTCGCCCGAATCCTCTTCGCAGCCACCGTGCTGTCGCCGATTGCAGCCGTATCCGGGCAAGTGCCGACGTCGGCGTCTGCGCCCGACATCCCAATCAGCCACAAGGATCGCGTCTACGCCGCCGAGCAGTTCTCCAACACCGTTTCGGTAATCGATCCGGCCGATAACAAACTACTCGGCGTGATCCGCCTCGGCGACCCGCAACCCGGTAACCTCAGCCCTCTCTACAAGGGCCAGGTGCTCGTCCACGGCATGGGCTTCTCGCCTGACCACAAGACGCTCGCCATCGTGTCCATCGGATCGAATGCCGTCACGTTCATCGACACTGCGACCAATGCGGTCAAGCACACCACCTATGTCGGACGTTCTCCGCATGAGGCGTTCTTCACGCCGGATGGAAAGGAAGTCTGGGTCACCGTTCGCGGCGAAGACTATATCTCCGTCATAGACGGGGAATCCTTCGAGGAGAAGACGCGGATCAAGGTGCCCGCTGGCCCCGGCATGTCGATCTTCTCGCCCGACGGTAAGCTCGGCTACGTCTGCTCGTCCTTCAACCCGGAGATCGTCGTCGTCCAGGTTTCCGATCACACAGTCGTCGGACAGGTGAAGCAGAACAGCCCGTTCTGCCCGAACATCGCGGCGTCTCCCGATGGCGAGCAAGTCTGGTTTACCCTCAAGGACATAGGACGAACGGAAGTGTTTGACGCCCGGCCGCCCTTCGCCGTCATCAGGACGATGGACACGGGACCAATCACCAACCACGTCAACCTCGTGGCCAACAGGAACGGCACCTTCGCCTATGTCACCGTTGGCGGGTTGAACCAGGTGAAGGTTTTCCGAACCGACACCTTCGAGCAGGTCGCTACCATTCCGGTCGGTAATCTCCCGCATGGCATCTGGCCGTCCGGCGACGGGACGCGGGTCTATGTCGGGCTTGAGAACGCCGACGCCTTCGCCGTCATCGACACGCTCACGAACAAGGTGACGGCGACTATCCCGATCGGGCAGGGGCCGCAGGCCGTTGCCTACGTGCCAGAGGCCGTTCCCGACGGTGACGGACTTCAGAACTTGGCGCCTCTAGGCCTGGCGGGCGATGCCGCCCATCTGCAACTCACCAACGTTAGCAAGACGAATTCGAGTTCTGCGAGCGTGACGCTCTTCAACCAGGGACTGACACAGGTCATCCAAGCCGCGGTAACTGGCCTTGAACCGAAGAAGCCGTATATGCTCGCTCTCTCGTCAAGGAGTGACGGTAGCGGGCCGCTGCAAGGATTGGCGAACTTCATGACCAATCCCGCCGGCGCCGCGCTCGTCACCGCCGTGGGCCCGATCCGCCAGCTTGTCGAATCCACGCGGAAAGACGAGCGGCGCTATCTCGTGGTGGCGGAATCCAGGGATGGAAAGCTAGGCGGCGTCGTCCAGGTGCAGGCCGAACAATAGCAAGGATTAGCGGAATCAGATCGGTCGGTCCATCCCAGCGGCGACCTGGGACATCATGATTTCGAGACGAAACAGGACCACACACTGGAGAAAGATCCGATCGCACCGGGCAAGGTATTTCGCGAAACCGAGTTCCTGGGGCTGACCTTGGCCGCCTTTGCCTGATTGATAGGTGATCAACTGGGTGGTCGGATTGAAGCGTGTGCCTCCGTGATGCGATGCGTTCCGAAGCTGATTGTCTCGTTCGGCGCATAGATCGTCGAACTCCGGGATCGCTGCGAAAGGTCCAAATCTGCTGGACTTGTCGAACTTCACGTATTCCTTGATCGTCATCGTTTGGAATTGATCGAACGGCCTCCCAGCGAGCATGTTTCCGAAATATGCCAGGATATCGACATTCGACGCGAATGCCTCAAAGACATTGCCGTAGAACATTTTGACCGCAGGGAAATTGGCTGAGGAGGCCATGTTGCCGTCAGGCACGTCCAGACCGCGAACGACGTCGAAGTGAACCTGGGTGAACTGATCGTAGTGCTCAAAGTAGGCCTTGAAGGTCTCGAAATATCGTTCAGACCGCTCTGCCGACTGTTTGTTGTAATGTTCGCGGAAGCGCGCGAAGTCTGCGGTATCGAACAACGGCCGGATAAGGTCGAATGCTTTCCTGAACGGCTGCTCGAATTCCGGCTGGCTAAAAAACAGCGAGAACCTCCAGAGCCAATCCTGGATGGTTTTCAACGGATCGGAGCCGTAGTAGATCTCCGACGCGGCCTTTAGCCTATCGGCAATGAGGTGATCCCGACCTCTGCGATGCAGCGACCATGTCGTCTTGAGAAGCTTCCATTCCTCCTCGTAGTCGGGACGGCGGTAGGGCCGCTCCTGCCACTTCTTGCTTCGGATATCGTCGAGATCGAAGCCGACGACAGAACCGTTCTTTTCGGCGACTTTAAACCGTGCCTCCATCTGGCCCAGACGTGGGAATGCGAAGTCTTTGCTCCGCTGCTCGACCGGAATGATGAAGTTTGCATCGAGGTTGACGATCGGCGCGCCGGGGACCTCCTCGGCCCACTCGGCGTTTTCGACTGGTTCGACCCAATGAGATAGGTTCTCGTAGTCGACGCATAACGCAACTACCACGTCTTCGCCGCATTGCTCGCAGGGGAAACGGTGAACATGACGCGTCTCTTGCCCCATCCCGATGCGAACTGTGTGGGGCTGGTCACATGTCAAACATTTGAAACCTGAACGTACGATCATGCCGAGGAACCTCCAATTAAACCACCGCATAATGCATCGAGGCGGCGCTGGTCCAGTTGGAGAACTCGGATTTTCACTGCTATTTCAGGTTGCTTCGAAATAGGTCTGCCTGAGTGTCGCGCAACATTATCCAGGAAACATTGCCCCTGTCATCTTCTCACTCAACTTCCAAAGCCTCTCGGCGGCACCGGCGTCGACCGCCCACGGGCAAACTCCGGCGTATCCTTTGTCTTCGCAGGGCACCGCCTGTGCTATGTCGCAGTCCTCGCAGTAGACGCCACCCTTTCCGTCGAGCTGGGCATCGAACCCGCACCAGATCGTCGTTGCCGCTCCTTCGCCGACCGTCTTGAAGAATGCTCTCGCCTCGTCGTTCACGACCATCGAGCCGTCACTCCCGATCTGAACGCCGAATGCCGCCAAGTCATCTGCCGTCAGATGCCGCGACAGGTCGGTCAGGATCGCGCCAGGATGCACCGAAAATGCGCGTATGTCTTGGCTCGCGCCGCGGTTGTCTAATGCGACCGCGAAGAGAGCATTCGCCGTCTTCGACTGTCCGTAAGCCACCCATTTTTCGTAAGGGCGCTGGCGGAAGTCGGGATCGCGGAAATCCACGCGGGAAAACCGATGTCCGCCGGACGACAGGACGACGACGCGTGCCTTGCCAGCCTTCTTCAATAGCGGCCAGATGCGCGCAGTGAGCTGGAAGTGGCCGAGGTGGTTCGCAGAAAACTGGCTCTCGTGGCCGCGTGCGTCGCGGGACAACGGCGGCGCCATGATCCCCGCCGAGTTGATGAGAACGTCGATCGGCCGGCCGTTCCTTAGTAGTTTGTCGGAGAAGGCGTCGATGGAACCCGGATCGAGCAGATCGAACTGATGGAGCTCGACGCCCTTCAGTCTCTCGGTGTTGCGTTTCGCCTTCAGCGGATCGCGGGCAGGGATGACGACGCGCATGCCGCGCTCGGTCAGAACGCGCGTCATCTCCAATCCGAGGCCGGAATAGCCGCCCGTGACGACGGCGGTCATTCCTGACAGGTCGCGGTCACCAAGAAGCTCGTCAGCAGTGGTCCGGGGGCCGTGCCCGGAAGGGATCGGTCGCTGTTCGGTCGTCATCGTGTCCTCCGTGGGTTGGATGCCCGGCCGTGAGCCGGACGATGCCGACAGGACACGCGAAAACGAACGCAGCGTCTTTCAAAATATCAGGACGTCGGAATTGTCCCGCCGTCGATGACGTATTCGGCCCCGGTGATTGAACCAGCGCGCGGCGAGACCAGGAAGGCGACGAGATCGGCGACTTCAGTGGGTTCGGCGGGCCGCCCGATCGGAATGCCGCCGAGGGAATCCATGATGATTTTCCGTGCACCTTCTTCGTCGGTTCCGTTCTTGCAAGCGATCTCCTCGATGAGGCCCTGCGCGCCATCGGTCCTTACCCAGCCGGGGGCAACCTGGACAACGCGGACGCCCTTTGGGCTGACTTCTTTTGAAAGCGCTTTGCTGTAGTTCGCAAGCGCGGCCTTGGCTGCAGCATACGCGATCGTCGCCTCTGGCAGGGGAAGGCGGCGCTGGATCGATGTGATATGGATCACAACGCCGGAACCGCGTTTGATCATGTCGGGCAGCAGTCCGCGGTCGACCCGAACGGCAGCCATAAGGTTCTGGTCGAGCGCCCTCTGCCATTGATGGTCGTCGAGAACCTTGAAACCGCCGGCGGGCGCGGACGATCCTCCGACCACGTGGACGACGATGTCGGCGCCGCCCAGTCCGTCGTTTACGGCCTTCACGACCGCGGACGTCCCTTCGACGGTCGAGACGTCGGCCTGCACAAAGTGCTGGCCTTCGCGAATCTCGTCTGGATGGGACCGCGCAGTGAAGATGACGGTGGCTCCGGCCACATGCAGGGCTTCGACCACGGCCTTGCCGATGCCCTTGCTGCCGCCTGTGACCAGCGCCCGCTTGCCCTGAAGTTCCAGATCAGCCATTTCTTTCTCCTTTTTCGGTCCGCTGATTTGCCTAGAGCCAAACTTGGAGGTAGGCTTTCGAAATCGCAAGAACACACGAAAAAGTATGGTACTTACCCGGAGGTAAGCATGGCGCATACGCCCGTAACAGCAGCCGACCGCGTCGAGCACGCCTTCCGACTTCTGGAAGGTCGCTGGAAGATGGTGATCCTGTTCCATCTCTTCGGGGGCAAGCTGAAGCGGTTCTCGGAACTGGAAAAGGCAATCCCTTCCGTGTCCCAGAAAATGCTGATCCAGCAGCTCCGCCAGATGGAGACTGATGGCATCGTTCGCAGGATCGTCCATCACCAGGTCCCGCCGAAGGTGGAGTACGGTCTGACCGACTGGGGGCAATCTCTGTGCCCGGCGCTCGATCATCTCATCAAATGGGCCGAGAGCCGTCCAGCCTCAGCCGAGGTCGCCTGAGATGTTGTCGAGTAGCGACCGTGCGGCAAGCAGGTCGTGCGTCTCGAATCCCTCCGTAAAGAGGACGGCGGCGGTTCGCAGAATTTTCGCGGCCTCGGCTGAGCGATTGTTCGTAGCGAGCAGTTCTGCGAAATCGGTGGCCGCCCGAAGCTCCCACGATAGCGCCCCTTGCCGCCGAGCGATGTCGATCGATTGCCGCAGCAGTCTCTCGCTCTCCGACAGGCTGCTCTCGGAGCGCGCCCGTATCCTGAGCAGTTCGGGGAGACACCAGCCTTCCGTGCGTCCGATGTATTCGCGCAGCAGGTCTGGCGCCGCGAACCCCGAATGCAGGGGGGCGAACAGTTCGAGCTGGTTGACGAGGTAAGGTCTGGAGTTTAGATCGGCGGATCCAGCGGTTGCCGTGGCATAGACGTCGCCGAGCGATCCCCAGAACGTGAAGGAGTTTCGCTCGGATATGTCGTTGAGCATTCCCGTCCACGCGCGAGCCTTGTCCATGTCGCCGCACCAGGCCGCCACAGGGCAGGCGGCGATCCCTAGATAGTAGGCAAGATTTGCCGAGTTGTTCAGCGAGACCGCATAGGCGACGCCCGCTTCGACCTCCGCCAGCGCCTGGTCGGGAAAGCCTCGAAGCCAGAGCATGCGCGCACGAAGAGTGATATGCGCCAGCTTCTGGTCACCGCGATGCGCTATCTTTCCGATCGACCGGAAGGTCGCCTCCGAGTATTGGTTCATGCGGTCGTGATAGTCCCAGGCCGCCTTTTGATATCCGAGATAATGCAGGCTTATCGACAACCTCTAAGCGCGGCGAGCTGGATGAGAGGGCAGAGGACGTATCAAGCAGGCGCCGGAACTTGTCGGCGACCGCGTATTCCTCGCCGCCATAAACGTTGCGCCAGTCCCAGAGAAGCCAGAGGGCCTGCACCTGCCGGACGGGGTCGTCGAGCTGTTCGGCAAGCTCCAGTGCCTCTTCCGCGACCTCCAGCATTTTGGGAGACACCCCACATCAGCTCGGCCTGCGGAACCACGTCGCCAGCATGTTCGGCGAGCGTCACCAGGAGATCGAACGCCCGCGGCCCCAGACGCACCGCGGTGCCCGAGTGTCTAAGAAGCCTTCGTTCCGGATAGAGTTCGAAGCCCCCGAACGTGTAGCGCACCTGGCCAAGCCGGAATTCCCTATTTTTCTGCGACGTAAGGCGTGGTTTTGCAGGCGCGTCAAGCGTTCCGCACGAGGCGTGCAAACTCGGAAGACCGCTAGAGCGGCGCTCGGCAAACTTGGCGCTTCTCTATCCGACGCCGCGAAAGGAATGTTCATGGCACTGCTTTCAGATTCCCGAGTTCTGGTGGTGGGCGGGAGTTCCGGTATCGGCCTTGCCGTGGCCCGCGCCTGCGTGAGTGCCGGAGCAAGCGTCACGATCGCATCCCGGTCGCAATCGAAGCTGACGGACGCCGCCAGCAGCCTTGGCTCGTCCGCCCGGACGGCGGTGCTCGACACTGCGGACGAAGACGGGGTGGCGGCATTCTTCCGCGACCGCGAGGCCTTCGACCACATCGTGATATCCGCGGCGCAGACGCCAAGCGGCCCCGTCCGCCAGCTTCCGCTCGAGCAGGCGCAATCCGCGATGGACAGCAAGTTCTGGGGAGCCTACCGGATCGCAAGGTTCGCCCGGCTATCCGAGCGCGCATCCCTGACCTTCATTTCCGGCTTCCTCAGTGAGCGTCCGTCGGCAAACGCTGTCCTTCAGGGCGCGATTAATGCCGCGTTGGAGGCGCTGGCTCGCGGGCTGGCGCTCGAACTGTCCCCGGTCCGCGTGAATGTCGTCTCGCCCGGCATGATCGACACGCCGCTCTGGGCGAAGCTCGATCCGGCCGCGCGCAACGCGATGTTCGAACGGGCGGCCGCCAGTCTGCCTGCGAAAGCCGCGGGCCAGCCGACGGACATTGCAAATGCCGTGCTGTTTGCCATGACGACGCCGTTCGCGACCGGGTCGACCATCCGTGTCGACGGTGGCGCGACCATCGGATGAAAACCTGATTCAAGGGAGAGCCAAATGAAAATACCTTGTTTGATGGCGGCGGCATTCGCCGCGTCGATGACACTGGCATGCGGTTCGGCCGCATTCGCAGCTTCGTTGAAGGTCGACGAGATTGTGCACTCGTCCAAGCGATCCGCTCGCGAGACGGCGGCCGAAAAGGCGGCGATGCATTTCTACGACTTCTGGAACACGGGCAACGAGACGAGCCTGAAGATGGCGATCTCGCCAAGCTTTGTCGATCGTACCCTTCCGCCCGGCAGGCCCCAGGGGCCGGACGGACCTTCGTTCGCCTCGAAGGCCTTCCGCGCGGCGGTGCCCGACCTTTCCGTCGAAATCAAAAAAATAGTCTTCTCCGGCGACTACGTCACGGTGCACATGGTCTTCCGTGGCCATTTCACGGGCGAACTCGCCAAGACCAAGGGAAACGGACAGACGATCGAGTTCATCGCCACCGATCTTCTCAAGGTCACGAACGGTCGCGTCAGCGATAACTGGCACATCGAGGACAATCTGACTTTGCTTAAGCAGATGGGGATCGTCAGCGGGTAGAGGAGCAAAAATGAAGGCGGTCGACGCGTCGCTCGTCTTCGAGCGAGTGAATGAACAATTGCTGCCGCTTGACGGATTAGCGCCTCCGGACATACTGGCCGGAGGAGGCTGGCCGATGGCGGAGCTGCAATACGTTTTCGGACCTTTCCAGCTGTTCCCGGAACGGCGCCTACTGCTGGAGGCGGGCGTCCCCCTCAAGCTCGGTCCCCGGGCGTTCGACCTGCTCGCCGTACTCGTGAAACGCAGTGGTGAGATCGTCTCCCAAGCCGAACTCATGAAGCTCACCTGGCCACACGCGACCGTCGACACTATCGCCCTGCGTGTCCACCTTTCATCGCTGCGCAAGGCGTTGCAGCCCGGCAATGGCGGCCGCTCGCCCATATTGAATGTTTCCGGCAGGGGCTACACGCTCGCAATCCCCGTCGAAGGGCGTTCGAGCGATGAGGAGGTGCGGTACCTCGATGACCATGAGCAGCCGCCGACACGCAGCAACCTCCCGGTTGCTGGAAAGCGCCTGGTGGGGCGCGACGCCATAGTGAGAAATCTCGTCGAGAAGCTCGCCAAGGTTCGTCTCCTTTCGATCGTGGGCCCAGGAGGCGTTGGCAAGACGTCTGTCGCACTGGCGATGGCCGAAGCGGTGCTCGCCGAATACTCAGGAGGCGTCGCATTCGTTGACCTTGCCACGATGTCGGATCCGCACCTGCTTTGGACGGTCATCGCGGCCGCTGCCAATATCGCCACGATCACAGAACATGTGCAGAAAGCGGTCGTCGCGGCGCTCAAGGGTCGGAGGTGTTTGATCATTCTCGATAACTGCGAGCACCTGGTGGAGAGCGCCGCAGGGGCCGCGCAGACTCTCTGCGACGAGGTTCCCACGCTGGACGTTCTCGCTACGAGCCGGGAGCCGCTTCGGGCCGAGGCCGAGCATGTCCATCGTCTGGCGCCGCTTGAAAGTCCAACGGCCGACGAAAACATAGCGGCCGATGACATCGGAGACTATTCAGCGCTAGCGCTCCTCGTCGAACGTGCGACCGCGAACAACGAGAGCTTCTACATCAAGGACGAGGACGTCGGGGTCGCCGCCGCGTTGTGCAGGAAGCTGGATGGCCTCCCGCTCGGCATCGAGCTGGTAGCCGCTGGCGTTGCGACGTTCGGCCTCCGAACCGTAGCAGCCAACATCGAGACCCGCAGTTCCGTCATGCTGAAGGGACCGCGGACCGCGGCGCCCAGGCACCAGACGCTGACCGCTGTCCTCGACTGGAGTTTCGACGACCTCACCGAGAGGGAAAGAACGGTGGTGAAGTCCTTGGGCGTGTTTCAGGGCGGAATCGATTTCCAGACTGCGTCAACCTTTCTCGTTCAGGCCGAGATCGCGTCGGACGACGTGGTGGAGGCGATCTATTCGCTCCATATGAAGTCCCTCCTTTCTGCGGATCTAGGTCAGGAGGAAATTCAATATAGGCTCCTTGAGACCACGAAGCTGTACATCATCGGAAAGCTTCGGGCCGAAGGAGTGTACGATGCCTTGGCGCGGCGCCATGCAGAGTACTTCCGGGACTACTTCGCCGGGGCTGAGAGCGACTGGAACGAACTGTCGCAGAACGACTGGCGACGACACTATGGCACCAGGCTCGTCGAGGTTCGCGCTGCGATCGACTGGGCCATGTCTCCGTCTGGTTCGGTCGCACTTGCAGCGGAAATACTCGCTGAAACGGGGCCGCTTTGGACGGAACTCGGACTGGTCGCAGAATATCGTAGTAGGCTCGACGCCGTGCTGCAAAGATTGGATCAGGGTGATACTCTCGCTGCCGCTCTCATGGTGCGCGTGAAGCTGGAGTGGGCCAAGAGCTCATGGTTGAGCCTTGGTCCGACGCCGAGAATGATCGCCGTTGCACGAGAGGCGCTCGCCACCGCTGAAGCCATGGGTGATCCAGCGGACGTCGTCGAGGCTCTCTGGTTGCTGTGGGACCACCGGACCGTTTTCGGGGCAGGCGAGGAGAGCGTCGTCGAAAAGGCAAAGCGGCTCGCGGAGACGTCTATCGATCCGGTTGTTCAGCTTGCGGCCCTCCGACTGATCGCGATCGATCTGCACTATCAGGGAGAGCAGGAACAGGCCTGGAAGTATCAAGTCCGAATGGGCGGATATTCCGACCAGACGTTCCGCCGGATCCGGCGTATCTGTCACCGGGGTGATCAGTCGCTCGGGCACATCACCTTGGCATCTAGGATGCTCTGGATGCGTGGCTTTCCGGATCAGGCTGTAGAGGCGGTGACGAACGGTGTCGCGTATGCCGAAACACTCAACGACATGTCGCTAGCCTACTTCCTCGGCTTTGCGGCGTGCCCGGTCGCGCTTTGGTCCGGCGAGCTGGACCTTTCTGGTCGATGGATATCTCAGCTCGAACATGTTGCCACTGTCCATTCGCTCGGGTTCTGGCGCGACCTTGCCGAGGGATATCGCCTCGCACTGCCGCTGATAGGAAAAGAGCCCGCGGTTCCCGCTGGACGGGCACTTCCCCGCGAGGCGGATGTCCGCTTTCTTGCCAACCAGCTCGAACTCTTCGCGTCGCTGCATCCAGACATGGCTTCGCCGTCCGTTCTCGCCCTCTGTGAGACCCGCGAGTTCGGCTGGGGACTGCCGGAGCATTTGCGTGCGAAGTCGATCGGGCTGCCCGAAGGCGACGCGATGCATCTGCTGGGTCGAGCGATCAAGTTCGCCCGGTCGCAGGGCGCGCTTTCATGGGAACTACGCGCGGCGACTTCGATGGCCGAAGTGCTCAACCGCGCAGGGCAACGTGAACATGCGGCTCGCACCTTGGAAACTGTCTACGCACGGTTCACCGAGGGCTTCAGCACAAAGGATCTTATCGCCGCGAAAGCGCAGCTCTCGCGGCTCGAGGCGTAGTCAGGTTGTTTGCTGATTTTCCAGCTTCCACTGGGCGGGCGAACTCCCGGTGAAGCGCTTGAAGACGGTGGAGAAATGGGCCTGAGCCTGGAAGCCAGCTTCAAGAGCGATCTCGCACAGGTTCATCCTGGATGTCAGCATGGCGTTCTTCGCCCACTCGATCCGGCGAAAGAGCAAGTATTCGTGGGGTGTGAAACCCGTCGCCAGCCGAAAGGACTTCGCGAAGTGCATACGCGATAGGTCGACGGCTTCAGCCATCTGCTCCAGCGAGACCGTCTCGTGAAGGCGGCTGGATATGAAGCGCTCGAACTTCGCTAGCCGCCACTTCGGAAGCGGTGTCCCGCGCTCCTCGGTCTCCTCGGGGTTTAGGCACCGGGCCGCAAGTGCGTGGGCGAGGCTTTGCATGAAGAGGCCACAGCGGTCTCCGTCGTCGACGAGTGCTCGCACAAGGGTGTCGACAACGGGGTCACGAAAGATCCTGAATCCTTCCGATACCAGGTCGGCGCCGATTCCGTGCCGCTCGGCAAATCCGGTCGCCACCTGGAGGCAGACGAGGTCGAACGACGAATGGAAGGTAAGGGTTGCAACCACACCCGGTGTTGCAACGTAGGATGTCCCGGACGGCATGGCGCCCTTGAGCGTGACCTCGCCGAGCGACGAAATTTCGACCTCGATCGGACGAACGGCGATCATTATCGTTATGCGTCCTGTCGGCGTGTCGATTATCGATGTCCGCGGATGCATCTGGTTGCTCGTCCAACGGGCGATCTTGATCGGACCATCGCCCCGCATCGGCGGAGGGTCGATCATCGGTGCCCCACATGGACTGTGGTCAGTGGCCGGGAAAAGGAATGCTTCTTTCGTTTCACATGCGAGCTGGGTTTCCATCATCTGACTCCCCTTTGACGTTCGTCGAAGGGTAGGCCTGAGTGGAAGAGACCGTGAGTGAAGTAGTGTTAAGATTTGTTGGGGTCGCGGTGGTGCATGTTAAGCAGAGGTCTGCCGCAGGTCTGGATGGTCTGCAAGATGAGCAGCCAGGAACGAGACGAAAGTCTTGACCTTGACTGCGATATGGCGGTTCGCTGGATAGACGGCGTGGACCGGAACGGTTGTGATTTCCCAATCCTCCAGCACCCGGACGAGTTTTCCTTCGCGGATGGCCGGGCCGACCACGAAAGTCGGTTCCAGCGCGATCCCGATGCCTGCGACAGCAGCGGAAAGCAGGCTGCGCCCGTCGTTGCATTCTAGCTTCGGCTCGATCGGCACGTGGGCGTCGACGCCGTCCCGAATGAAGCGCCATAGCCGTCCCCAGCGCAGCTTGGAAAAATGAAGGCAGGAATGGCTGGAAAGGGCGTTCGGGTGATCAGGAGCGCCGTGCCGCTCGATGTAGGCAGGCGATGCGCAGACGACGACGGGCGATGTCCCGAGCTGACGGGTTATTACGTTCGGCTCGACCGAGATGGTTCCGCGGATGGCGAGGTCGAACTTCTCGTCGATAAGATTGACGGTTTCCAGGGACAGATCGAGTTCGATCGAGATGCCGGGGTTGAGCTCGAGGAACTTCGCGATCGCGGGAACGAGGTGGTCAGGGCCGAGATCGGGCGCCGACGAAATCCGGATGCGCCCGACCGCATCCTTCTGGAAGGAAGTCGCCGCCCGTTCGGCTTCGCGCACCTGCGGGAGCACGCCGCTCATCGCCTGGACATAGGCGGCACCAGCCTCAGTCAGCGTCACCGTCCTCGTGCTGCGCTGAAGGAGCCGGATGCCGAGGCGCTTCTCGAGTTCTACGACCTGCGCGCTTACAGTGGCCCGCGACATCGAAAGGAGTTCGGCTGTCCTGGAGAAGCTGAGAGTTTCCGCGACGCTCAGGAACGCTGCGACTCCTGCCAGAGGATCGAGGGTCTTCATGATCGATTATCCAAACATTGATGTCCGATCATGCTTCTTATCATCTCCGGCACAGAAGGCTACAACGTCGTCATCCAAGCGGTGGCGGCCGACGTCGCGGATGAAACCCAAGATCAATCGACGCTCCGCGCGAGCGCAGTCCTACGGAGAACACCATGTCCGCAAACGGTCGCTGGTTCATGAATGCCTATCTCAACATCCTCGTGCCGCAGAGCGAAAGCGCCGCAGGCGTATCGCTCATCGAGCACCGCATGCTCGAAGGGTTCTTCGTGCCACCGCACGTCCACCACACCGAAGACGAGACCTTCTATGTGCTGGAGGGCAAGGTCCGTTTCATGCTCGATAGTGAGATTTTCGAGCACGGCGAAGGTGACTCCCTGCACGTGCCCGGCGGAAAGACGCACGCCTTCAAGATTGTGTCGCCGAGAGCGCGCTTCCTGACGATCACCAACGGCACGTTCGAGAAGATGGTAATGGCGGCATCGGTTCGTGCCGAGCGCCCGGAAATCCCGCCACAGGCGCCGTTCACGCCCGAAGATCAGCAGAAGCTCGGCGTGCTGTGCAATCAGAATGGCATCGAATTCGTCGGCCCGCCGATCGACTGAACCTGCATGCGGATGCTTTGGGCTCCGCGTGCTTTCTCGAAAGACCATGTGCCGAGGGAAGCCTAGCGTTGGTGCGAAATCAGGGATCCAGATCCCATGCACCAACAGAGAGGCTTCCCAATGCACGCGGCCAATTCAGACGCCAGCACCACGAACCCAATCGTGTTCGCTCTTGGCGAGGTTCCGATCTTCTCGGTCGGCGACAGAGTGCGCATCCTGGCGCGGTCGCCGATCGGCCACTACCGCGTTCCCCGCTACCTCAGGGGCAAGGAGGCGACGGTCGAGGCCATCGTCGACCCGGCCGCCGTCGACAACGAGGAGGAGGCCTACGGTCGCAACGCCGGGTCCCGTCTCCATTACTACCGCGTTGTGGTTCCGTTGAAGGACATCTGGCCGGGCTACGCCGGATCGCGCCGCGACGCGCTCGCCATCGAGATCTACGAGACCTGGCTGGAGAGGGCATGACAATGGCCGCTTCCGGAACAGGACACCACGACCACGATCATCCGCACGACCACGACCACGCGCCGATAACGTCCGAGGCCGTGGTGAGCTATTACGAGGTTATGGAGATCGCCGTTCGCGAACTTCTCGTTGAACGGAAGCTCATCGGGCCAGACGAAATCCGTCGCCAGATCGAAGTTCTCGACTCCCGTACTCCGGCGCTAGGTGCCAAGGTGGTAGCCCGTGCCTGGACCGATCCAGCCTTCAAGGCGAGACTGCTCGCAAACGGGAGAACTGCCTGCGAGGAGTTCGGCATCAGCTTCTACGACGACACCCAGCTCATCGTTCTGGAGAACACGGAGACGGTTCATAATCTCATCGTCTGCACCCTGTGCTCCTGCTATCCGCGCCCTGTGCTCGGCCTCCCGCCGGACTGGTACAAACTGAAGCCGTACCGCGCCCGTGCCGTCTCCGAGCCGCGGGCGGTGCTCGCCGAATTCGGCACCCACATTCCCAACGACGTCGAAGTCCGCGTCAGCGATTCCACCGCGATCGTCCGCTACCTCGTGCTTCCCATGCGGCCCGCGGGAACGGACAACTATGATGAACAGCATCTCGCTTCGCTGGTGACGCGCGACACCATGATCGGCGTCGCCCAAGCGACCAAGGAAGGAGAGCGCCAATGACCGACACCGCCAACCTCATTTCGCGGCTGCCGAACGACATCGGCGGCCTGCCCGCGGGCGCCATCGAGAAGGTGGACCATGAACTGCTTCCCTGGGAAAAGCGCTGCCACGCGCTGGCCGACGTGCTCGACTTCCACAAGATCATCAACACCGAGGAGAAGCGCCGCGGCGTCGAATCTCTGGGAAGCGATGTGGTCGGCAAGCTGACCTACTACGAGCGCTGGATCGTCACCTTCGCTAATCTGTCCTTCCAGAAGAAGATCCTCACGCCCGAGCAGTTGGCGACGAAGATGGACGAGGTCGCAGCCCGGCTGAGAAGCGAGGGCATGCAGGTCCAAAGTCTGAGCCCATGAGCGACACGCCCTGCTTTTACGAGCGCGACGGCTCTGTCGCACTTCCGCGCCGTGTGGTCGTTGAGACAATAGGCACCACGCTTCTCATGCTTGCCGTCGCCGCCAGTGCGATGAGCTGCCAGCGTCTCGGGGCCGGCGGCGCCATCGGAACGGTCGCAGGGGCGGTCGCGGTCTCTGCCAGCCTTGTCGGACTCATACTCGCTTTCGGCGCCGTTTCCGGCGGCCATTTCAACCCGATTATCACCATCATGCAGTGGATGTGGGGCGACCGCTCGCCACAGTGCACGATCTCCTATGTCTGCGGGCAGATCGTCGGTGCCGTCATTGGATCGCTGCTTGCGAACTCGTTGTTTCCCGCTGGAGCGACCGAGGCCGCTGTCGCCACGAATTCCATGGTCTGGAGCGAAGTTGTCGCAGGCTGCGGCCTGATGACCGTCGTGTTCGGCTGCGCCCGTAGTGGTCGCCCGGAAAGCGGACCGTTCGGCGTCGGCGCCTGGCTCATGGCCGCCATCATCGCGCTCCCGTCCGGATCCGTCGCCAACCCAGCAATCGCGATCGGCTGTCTCGTCGCCAACGGCCCTGTCTCGCTGTCAAAGGCCTCGGTCGCGATGTACGTCCCCGCCGAACTGCTGGGCGGCCTCGTGGCATTCCTTCTGATCTCTATCTGCTATCCGCGCCAAGACTCGCACCACCCGACTTCGGCCGCCGGCGGCGCGAAGGGGCATGGGAAGTCCAGCGCGATCATTTCCTTCCGCCATCCTGTGCTGAAACCCGAGGATTGAACCATGACGACTATACGAGCGATCGCCGTTCCCGTGACCGCCGAACCCATCCCGCTCGGCGAGCTGCTGCCGTGGGCGATCTTCGGCGGTCTGCTTCTCCTGATGGCGATCTATTTCATCGGCGCCGAGGAGGGTGCGACTTCACTCGTCTCGGGCGTCTACGTGCACGAGTTCGTCCACGACGGCCGTCACCTTTTAGGCTTCCCCTGTCACTGAGGGTTGAAAGCGATCCAGCAAAAGCCTCTGGCCCGGCAACAGGCGCTCCCCGAGCTCCGGCGGGGCGCCTGCTGCTTCGAGGGCGTCTGCAATCGGGTGAAGGGCGACGACTGTCGCCGATGGAGAGACCTCCCGCAACAGGACGCGCAGCGGCAGATCGAGCGCTGCATTCGGAAACTGCTGCATGACGGGCGTGCCGGCTTTCGGATTCCCGTAGACGATCACGACGGTTGCAGGAAGCTCCATCCCGATATCTCTGGCCGCCGTGGCATGATCGATCTCGGCGAAGATCGTCATGCCGGACGCCTTGAGTATCTCATGGGCCTCGTGCAGGACTTCGTCGAAGGGGCGGGGCACGGTGATTTCATGAATGTCGCTTGCGTTGCTCATGTTCGCCTTCAGGTCATTGATGCGAGATAGGGTGTAGCGCCCGCTGCCTGAACTTGCTCGGGGTCATGCCACGGCTTCGGCGGAACGCGCGCCCGAAGGCCGCCTCGGAATCGTACCCGACCGCTTCGGCGACTTCGGCAACCGGACAATAGCCTCGCTGAAGCAGGTCGCACGCCTTCGTCATCCGGAACTCGGTCAGGAACTCCCCTACCGTCATGCCGGACGCGGTCCGGAAGTGCCGTGCAAAAGTTGCGCGCGAAGTCGCGGAGATTTCTGCGAGTTCCTCGATCGTCCAGGGCCTTGAGGCGTCCTGAAGCATCGCCTTGACGGCCTTCGAGAGCCTGACGTCCCGCATCAGGCCGGGAAGTCCCGCGACGTTGGGTTCAGTACTGCGCAGCGCCATCGCAAGAAGCGCGAGCGACATCGACGCCATGATCGTCAGCGAGCCGGGCATGTCTTTCATCGTCTCGTCCTTGAGGATGCCAACGAGTGCCGCAAGACGGGTGTCGGAATGCTGTCCGAGGAGCGAGACCTGGACGATGTCGGGTAAGGCGTCCAGAAGGAGCCCGCTGGCTTTCTGATCGTACTCGAAGTGGCCGCAGAGCAGATCTACATCTGCGGCGACGCCATCGGTCCGGCGTTGCTTCAGCGAACCACTATCGATCACGAGGTGTCCCGCGGATTCGCTTGGACGTCTGTTTGCTATGGAGTGCGCGCTTCCCCGCGGCAGAAGGAGCATGTCACCCGACCGGAGCGCCACCTTGCGGCCGCCGTCCAGTTCGACGACGCACTCGCCACCCAGCACGAGATGAAATGGAAGCATGCCTGGCTGCGTGGCGTCATGGCCGACGAGGAACTTGCCGCCCAGCAGGCAGTGGACGTCCAGGGCTGGGCGCAGGTGCGCGAGTTCGATCAATTCACTTAGGACGTCCATTCCAAACCTTCGCGAGTTTTCCTCTTTGATACGATGGAGCCAAAAGCTGCGACGCGCGAGCGTTCAAAATATCGCAGGTCGGCGGGATGATGGAGACATAGGGGCTTTGCGCCCTGAACCCCGAAATCGAATGCCAAGGATACTGAAATGAACATCCACCTGCACAATGCCCTGGGCGCGGTCGCCAGCACACGCTCGAACCGGATTGGCATCGGCGCGACCCGCATCGCCATCGCGATCATCTTCATTTGGATCGGACTTTTGAAGTTCGTGCCGTACGAGGCCGACAGCATCACGCCGTTCGTCGCCAACAGCCCGCTGATGTCCTTTTTCTATTCTCATCCGGAAGAGTACAAGCCGCACCTCACCAAAGAAGGCGAACTCGTCACCGCTCAGCGCGAATGGCAGACTACAAACCATACCTACGACTTCTCGGACGGACTGGGCACGGTCGAACTGATCATTGGCTTCGCGACCTTGTCCGGCTTCTTCTCCCGGTGGGGCGGCCTCTTTGGAGCATCGCTCGCCTTCGCGACGCCGTTTGTGACTTTGTCCTTCCTCATCACGACACCGGAAGCGTGGGTGCCAGCACTCGGTGACGCGCAGCACGGCTTCCCATATCTTTCCGGAGCAGGACGTCTTGTCCTGAAGGACACTGTCATCCTTGCAGGCGCGTGGCTGGTGATCGTCGATACCGCGAAGGCGATCCTCGCCGAAGCGAAGGACACCCGGCCGTACGCCGCCGATTTCATGCTCCCGGACGACGTCGTGATCCGCTCCAAGGACTGACGTTCAGTAATCATGGTCTCCAAAAATGGAGACGGCACGCCGCGGCGGTCAAGGTCGGCGTGCCGTCTGGCACCAGGTGCGGCGATCTGAGGGGAAGTTGGCCGGGGAGGGGCTGCCAACCGATCGCAAAGTCAAGGTAGCCAATTTAATGCCTCCTGGATTTCCAATCAGCACGGTCTTCTTACAGCAGCAGGGGCGTTCGAGCTTCGAGCCGCGACTGATCTCGCGTCGATTTTGAAGGGGCAGCCGGGATACGACGCCGCGGTAAGGATGCTTCAGGAGATCCGCGGGCGCGTCACCGAAGGCTTCGCCAGCGACGATTGCCGAAGGGCGTCCGCAATCATCGCGGAACGCGGTCCGTTACGCCTCCTTGTGAGTGACCGAGAGGCATGAGGAACGACAGAAGCCCGGCGACAGCCAGACAACCGCCAGCTATCGAGAAAGCAAGGTCGTAGCTTCCGCTGTAATCGTATAGCCGTCCGAGAAGTGCCTGACCGACGGCTCCGCCACCCAGAAACAACGCATAGATGCCACCGCTCGCACGTCCGAAGGACCCCGGTGGAAAGTGTCGCGAAACAAGGAATGCCAGCAGACACCCCTCGGCGCCGAAGGACAGGCCTAAAAGCCAGCCGCCGACGTAGGCCCCTTTCAACCCCCAGAATGCCGAACCCGCCACGCCGACTGACGAAACAAGAAAGAAAGCGGCTGCAACGTACCGCGCGGAGAAGCGGTCGAGGCACAGGCCAGCTATTAGTCGACCCGCGATCGCGCTAACGCCGACAGAGCTTGCCACCAGGCCGATCTGGCGCGGAGTTGCTCCCATGTCACTGGCCATGGCGGCGAGATGGACCATTGCGCCAACCGATCCCACCGACCCAACGAAGAAAATTGTGCAAAGAAGGAGAAATCGCCATGTAAGAAACACCGTCGACGAATTCGGCCCCAGCTCCAGGTCAATTGGCCGTCCGGCGTCGCGAGCGTTTCGTAGCAGGAGTGCAATCGGAATGATGGCAATCGCTGCGGTCACCGCAAGAGCGATATACCCCGCTCTCCATCCATGACTGGCTATAAAAGGTGCCAGTAAGTTTGGCATTACGGCCCCGACGACGCCCGGACTGGTAAGAGCAATCCCAAGAGCGGCGCCGCGCATTCGCTCGAAGCGGCCAACGATCAGTCGACTATAGGGCAACGAGGTAGTGCCGACTGTGGAGAGTCCCAGAAAGCCTATAATGAGGACAAATGTGAAAAGGCTTTGAGTTGCGAGGCCCAACGCCGCGAAACCTGATGCAAGCAAGATCATCGAACCCAGGATCGTGGGAAGCGCGCCAAATCGGTCGATGATCACTCCGGTCGGAGCTGCGAAAAGCGCAGCCCCAAGAGTGGCTGTGAAAGGCCCTAGCGAGACCTCTCCGCGGCTCCAGTGAAAGTCATCGGCAAGCGGCTTTAGAAACAGCCCGAGAGAGTAGAAATACAGGGAGCTTGCTCCGGCTGCGATCCCGATGAAAGATCCCAGAAGCACGTTCCAGCCTTCTCGAAACTCATTTCCTGCGGATCGCACGGCGCCCCCGGTCAATCGTTGATTGGTCTATTCGTCGACGAAGCGATAAGATGCTTACAATTTTCCGAGATCATCCTTCCCTTGCGGCTCCCATCCTCTGCCCCAGCCGGACTTCCACGCGTCGTGACGAGCCAGCCAGTCTGCGGTCGTGGATGTGTCCGTTGTCGGCATCCGGCCTGATGCAAGATAGGGATGGTCGCGGGGCCTCTCCCAAGTCCCCTTGCTCGCGCGTCAGCTTCCTGAAGGTCGATAAGCTCCACGATTGCCATTGCCGATTTCTCCCGAGGCTGGGCACTTTATCATCGCGACAATGGTTCGCAAGCGCCCGGTAGCGGAGCGGCTCATGATGGTTTTCGCGGGACTTCGAGATCCTCGAGGATGATCGCGGAAAACAGTCCCCGATATCCTCCGCCCGAAAGCGAAAGGATCTGGAAAGGAGCCACGCCCGGTGAAGCGCCTCCACCCGTTCGGCGGTATCGCCTTACAGCCTTCATCTGTATGGATCCTCGACACGAAGGCCGTCGATCTGACCGTGATACGGCTGCTCTCCCTCGATCAGCACGAGGTTGCGGTCGATCGCCGTGGCGACGACCATACGGGACATGTCGCCGAGATCCTCGTCGTCATCGATCCGGAGGTCGAGCTGGGCGATTCGTGAGAATACGACCGCGGCCCCCTCATCGAAGAGTTCGAGGGCGTTGTTCCTGCGGGCAAAGGACACGAACGCCCTGAGCGCGAGATCCATTACCTCCCGGCCTTCCTCGATCGGCGTCGAGAGGATCTCGGCCTGGACGTGGGCGACCGATACGACGCTGGCATGGATGTTCTGCGCCGATACCGGGCGAATCCACGCAGTCACGTCGGGGTTTTCGCAGATGATATCCATCAGCGCCTGCGTCGAGAGCAAGAACATGCGTCAGAGGGCCATCTTCGCGTCCGCGGCGTTGCTGCTGCGCTGCAGGCGCTCGCGCTTGCGACCCTGACCGACGATGATGCGGCCACCGGAATACGGCTTGAAGCCGATTGCGTCGAGCGCCTCCCCGAAGGTCTCCTGCTGCCGCGCGGCGGTGACAAGCTCGGCGAGATCCTTGACGGAGATCACGACCGCCATGTCCTCGGCCTTCTTCATGTTGCCGATGACTTGCGGAACGCCGTTTCGGACTTTCCCGAGCACTGCGCTCAGCTCATCCTTGGCCTTCCTGACGGTCAGAGGATCGCCCCCGATCTGGACAATGGTTTCCACGAGGCCGTCAGTGATGTCCTGTCTGCTGACGTTGCGGGCCACCTTCACCCGTTTGAGTATCCTCGCGTCCATGTCATCATCTCCATGTTCGAGGACATAATGGGATGCGTGGCCACATTCGTCAAGAAAGATGGCCACGGCGTTGGCAGATTTACTGGTACAAACACAACGAGACCCACGGCTTCGTGCCGGAGGATCACACTAAACATATCTCCTGCATATTTTTGCGAATTTCGTAAAGATATGCAATGAGAATTGTTGACAACAATCACGCTCAATTTCATTGTTGCGCGAACTCGAAATCGCGAGATCGGCATGGAAAACAAGCGAGAGAAATTCGTCAAACTGGCGGAGGGCCGAACACAATCTGCCCTCGAGGCCATCCGAAAGATTGGTAACCTTTCGAACCGCCGGGCCTATGACTTTGACGATGGCGACGTGAAGAAGATCGTGAAGGCGCTGCGCGATGCCGCATCGGAACTCGAGCGAAAGTTCGGTACGTCAGGCGCCTCCGAGAAGGATGTTTTCAAACTCTAGGGACCGCGCATGAGCTACGAACGCCTGACGATCGAGGATGATAGGTTCCTCATCAACCGGATGATTGGACAGGCTCCGCGCCATACCCTTGTTCGCGAGTTCTTCATGAACGCGCAGGAAAGCGCATCGCTTGCGCCGGAAGGGCGGCGTCTTGTCCGGATCTATCCCACAGTCATCGATGGGGTGCGGAAACTCACCTTCTGGAATACCGGACCCGGGATGGACGCAACTGAACTACGGACCGCGACAAACATATCGGCTTCCATCAATAAGCAGATGTCTCTGAAAGGGAACTTTGGCATCGGAGCCAAGGTCTCCGGCCTCACGGTGTCCCCGGCGGGCATTCGCTACCGTTCATGCAAGAACGGCACGGTCCACCAGGTCACCATCGGTTACGACGAGGAGGCTGAGACCTTCGTTCGGTTCACCTACGAGGTCGAGGGCAGGCAGGAAGCTGTCTTCGATGTCGGCCATTCGTTGCGCCACTCGGTCGATCTGTCCTCAGACTGGACCGAAGTCGTCCTGATCGGTGAAGACGACGATCACGACACCGTCTCAGAGCCCATCGGCAAAGGTATCAGGGTCGACCGGAGCTACGTTGCCACGCAGATATTTCGGCGCTTCGCCGAATTCCGCCCTGGCGTAAAGGTTGTGATCGACGTATCGATGACCAAGGGCGGCGGAAAGGACGAAACAGGAAGAACGAGAACTCTCAAGACGTTGCAGGAAGTTGTTCCAGCGCTTCCGAAGGCACAGACGGTCACGTGCCCCGAAACCGGTATCCAGATCCAGTATATCCACGACCCTAAGCATCAGAGCTATAGCCACTCCATCAGCGCGCTTAATAACCCGACCACGTCGTCAACGACATTCTGCGCTCTCGTGCACAAGGGAGAACGCTACGATTTCCGCACTGGCAAGAAGTGGTCAGCTGTGGCGCCGAACTATGGCATTCCATTCGGGTCGACCGTCCTGACCGTCGAGATCTATCTCCCCGAAGAAGACGCTCTTCCCAACCAATACCGCGATGCGCTCATGACGGTTGAAGAGCGCAACCCCATCTCCACTGACGACTACGCGGGCAGGGTACGCGAGCTGATGCCCGAATGGGTCAAGGATGTCATTCGGGAAGCGCACCCTCCGCGTGATGAAAACCTCGACGATCTTCAGAAGGATCTGCAGAAACTGCTGGACGAGTTCCGCCTCCCCACGACGACATACGTCAAGTCTCTGAAGGCTCCGGATCGCACTGACGACAGCGATCTCGGCCTCGACGAAGCGCAGTCGGCTCCGGTCGAAACGATCGACGACGAAGAGGATCGCTTCCTCCGAGGCGAACGAAGCAGCGGTCAGCGGGCGACGGACAAGAAGGTCCGCAAGGCACCCGAAGGCGCCAGGCTCTCGAAGGAGGCGCAAGCTCTCGAACGGGCGCCGACCATCGAAATCCTCGATGATCCCACCGAGATCGATGAAAAGCAGATGAAGGGGCGCGCCGGACGGTACTACAAAGATGCGCAGACGTTGTTCATCAACGGCTTGTATTCCGCCGTCGAGCGAATGACGGCCGAACTCGAGGTGCTTTTTGCAGGGCAGATCGAGGCCGAGGAACTGCGACGGATCATTCTTCGCGCCGCGCAGCGTTCAATGGCCTTCAGGGTAGGCAAGGCGACATGTTTTGCCATCAGCAAGCGGTTAGTCGACGGTTGGTCGCTCGAAGATCTTGACCGCGCGACGTCGCCGGAATCGCTTTCCCTGGCAGCCGACGACTACCGCCAGAGCATGACCGCAGCGAGGAAGTGGATCGGCGCCGAACTCAAGATCCAACTTTCCGAGCTAGGAGAGGTTGAGGTCGCCTGAATGTCCGCAAATTCACCTTTGGCTCCAAGGAATCGATGAGGCACGGCTGAATGGCGCCGACTTCATTCCCCATATACGGCTCTCTGACAAAAATTAACCAGTCTCAATCATGAACAACATCGAGGCACCTATCGAATTAAATGCACCTTCGGGTTTTAAGGAATCGATGAGACACGCTTGATATTTCGGCCTTGCCAAAACGTCATTTCAGGAATGTCCCATGCCGAATGTTTGTGTCCTTGCCTTTGCGAACGGAGAAATTGAAACGATCGAAGTCGATGAATGGCCTGAAATGGACGACATCCGCGAGGCCGTTGGCGGTCGGTTCATTGAAGTCCCGACGCCATTCCAGATGGAATTCGACAAGAGCTGGGGCGGTGAAGCGGGAACGCAGGAGACCGTAGTCTACTGCAACGAAGATGCTGCGCTCAGAGGCTCGCCAGTTAATCCGACGACGATCGCCAGGGCGATTAACATTTCCCTGGTCGAGCCGCTGCTCGGAGACATCCTTGTGGTTTCCGGTAGCCCGGAATTCCTGGCGCTGCAGGATTAGAAGCAGGCAAAGGCCATCGCAATGGCGAAGGCCGAGGGCCCCGCGCGTCATTATCCGATCCTGCCAGCCTGCATCTAGGAGACACCTGCCTTGAGCGAACGAGATGCCGAACACAAAGCCGTAACCTGGACGCCGATCGCCGTTCTACCGAGCGTCGATGTTCGCACCAAGAAACTGGGAGGCGGCCACATTGCATTGGTGGGCTCCGGTGATCACCGCTACGAGGCCTGTGTCGAAGCCAACGGCAATCTCAAGACGTTTTTGAACCGATTCACGGGGAGCCACGGCGAAACCGTTCGTCCAAGCCTTATCGTCACCAGCAGCGAGTACGAAGGGAAGCCAGTCTCGCATGCAATTGCCAGCTTCAAGGACATCATTGTCGCCGCCGTGACACTCGACACTCGGGTGCTCACGATCCTCTCTGATGACAATCGCGGCCCATTCTACTCGAACTCTTTCGACATCTACCCATGGATGGTCACCAGCCGCGGCGACAGGCTGATCGCAACGACCCCAGCAATTTCCGCGCTCCACCAGTTGAAGAATTTTCGAGGGCTCGCATCGCCCGGTGTCCCGATCCATCGCGTGGAAGATTGCCATGTTCACTCGGGCCTGTTCAATGGCCTTTATCGTCTTTGGACGCAGCAGTATTTTGACGAGCAGGACGTCTGGGAGGCGCGATCCATACTCCGGTCGTTGAATATGGCGACGACAGCGATGGAAGCGCCGAACACAAGCGTCACGGAAACGATCTATGATTGGGGCAGGGTGATCGCCCACTGGGTCAGCGCGTTCGAGATTCTCGTCCATCCAGGCGCCGACGGCCGGGCCGATGAACGCAAGGTCCTAGAGATGCTGTCGCGAGTGGAGTGGCGCCGTGGCAAGCTCATCGAGGCAAGTCATTCGGTTAAAATCGGCAGAACTCCTGCTTCAGACCGAACGCTCGCGGAATGGCTCTATCATCGCCTCTTCAAACTCCGGAACGACTACCTGCATGGCAATCCGGTCGAGGCGCGCGGATTCGAGATGGAGAATGGTACGTCGATACTCCACGTCCCAGCTGCCCTCTACCGGATGGCGTTGACGACGAAAGTGCCGCCTGAGGATCCGATAACCGACGAGGACGTGAACGAAAAGCGGCGGACGCATGCCGAATACCGTCGCTTTTACAAGTCGACGATGTTCCAGAATGATTGCGAAGACTGCCTGCTGCGCGCCGTCGATCCTGACGCATTGAAGGTCGAGGACGAGGACGACGACTGAGTTTTTCCAGCGGCAGCCTGTTGGCGACGCACTTCAATCATGCGCGCCGGCGGCGGATCATTTCTCTGAGAATGGAGAGATGATTATGACAAACATGAAGCTTGCGGACGGCACCGAGATCTATGTCGATCGCTGGAGGTACTACACCGATCGCGAATACGCGTTCTTCGGAGAGATCCTGGGGTGGGCTGGCGCTAACGGCGCCATCGTTGCAGCGGTAGAGGATCGACTGCACGCCCGTTACCTACGGCGTGGGATCAACGGCAACATTATCGAATGCGACCCACTTTCCTGTGAAGGCTTCCAAGACATCTCACTCGAGGGAGCACTGAAGCTAGGTTTCACTACCTCGGAGTACCAAGCCGGGCTCCGTCGCCAGATCCTTGTCGCACAGTACATCCAGACCGAGCGGGAACTGGCTGCCGAGCAGCTGCCACCGACCGATCAGTGGAACATGTTTGTCAGGGAGGGGAGCGATGACTGGGACGAGTGGGACCCCTTGCGTCGGGTGCCATACCCCAAGGAAGCACACTTCGAACAGTACGAAGTCGTCGGCTGGTCGCAGGGAACGGTTCCTGATCGCTCGCAAAGGCCGTTGGATCGGTTTCGGGCCGAGTTCGAACTACGCGACAACTCCACCGGGGCGATCTTCAATAGCGGTCATTCACTGGCGGAGATCGGCCTCGAGTCGATCTCCATCAAGGACGCACTCACTCTCGGATTTTCGACACTAGAATACCATGAAGCATTGAGAACGCGGCTTCTGGAGCGACGCCACCTAATTGACGAGCAGGATCTCGCCGAAGCAAGGTTCCCGCCACCGGAAGTTCGCAGAGTTTTCAAGACCGAAGGGCGCGAGTGCACCCGTCGACTGGATCTGCTCAGTCGGTTCCATCGCCAGGAGCCCGCACTCGATCCAATGTTTCGTTCAATGGATCCCAAGGCCGATCTTTGGGATTGGCTGACCCGCCGAGAGCGCCCCCATCCGAGGAAAGCGTCTCGACAGGATCCTTTCGAAAAGAGCGTCGTGGATTCGGTTAAGCTGCGCTGACAGCCTTCTTCAGAGACGCAAACATTTCCGGGTCGAGTGGTGCACTTTCATACTCCGGCCCGGGTCCAAATTCGTCGTCTTCCTCGTCAGGGAAAGGCTTCAGATACAGGTCGAAGAATTCCTGGCTCGAATAACCAATCCACTCGTCACCCTCGAGAAGCATTTCCGCCTTTCCCGGGTCCAAACTCAAAAGCGCGGTTGCCTTCTGCCGGATCGACGGCATCCCGGCAAAGTGGAGCTTCACGAGGGACTGGCAGCGCGTTTTGCCTGCTTTGCCCGCTTCGCAGAGATTGAGTATCAGTCGAAATGCCGTTTCTTGGTCGAGCGAGCGCCCTATGATCCGCTCGTGGCCCGGGTTCCATTTCTCGAAGGCAGCCGAGGCGAAGGCCTCTGCCCGATCGTGATCGTACGTCGAGATTACCAACGTTGATTTGGCCCGCCCCAGATGCGGATGGTCCGCACTGAGCGCTTTCAAGAATGACTCAGTTGCCAGCATCTTCCGAAGGCACGCGTCCAGCGTCAACTGAAGCCTGCCCATTCCGTCGTTCATCACCCAGTAGAAGACTTCTCTGAGAGCATACTCGCGTTCCTCGTCGTCTAAGGGGAGTTCGTTGATGATTGCCGCAAGTGCGGCGTCGACCGAGTCGTTGGAGGCTTGCGTGTGCCGACCCAAGATCGCGGGATCTTGCGAAAGGATGTCAATCAGCCAAGAGTTTGACGGCGACAAGGTGCGCCTTTCCAGCAATGTCAGCGACAGGTATTTCTGCAGCTGATTGTTCTGCTCGTGAGCCACCCAACGCAGGAAGATCTCGGCGTTGCGTTTGAAACGAGGACTTCCCGACGCGTGGTTGGAAACGACAGCGTCGATCACTTCATGATGGACTACGGGGTCGCAGAGGCTTAGCTCGTTCCGCGTCGTGTGCTCGTGCCCATATGGCAGCGCCGCTGGGTACATGTCCACGTTCGCCATCTTGTGCAGTACTACCGCGACTCCGTGCGTTGCACTTAAGAACCTTACCGAGAGGATTTGTGCGTGACCGTCCTCGATCATTCTCCGGGCTTCGTCTTCATCTATTGAGCACCCGCACGCGTGCGCCGCTTCATTCCTCGCATCCACCAACTGGCGGAGATATCGCTGCCGGTCGCTACCAAGCTTCCCCCAGCTGTCTGTCAGTTCGAGCACGTTACCTTCATAGGAGCCTTGATGATTGAAGATATTGTCGAACTTCTTCTTCAGGTTTCTGGCTGCGCCGTCAAAGTGTGCGAAATCCCCTGCCTTATGCCTTAGGTCATCGAAGACCGCACAAGCCATCATCACGACCGAAGCGCGGAAGGCGCGAGCGTTGAAGCAGTTGATAGCTTCCGTGAAGTAGGGGCGAGATTCCTCGTTGTGAACTTCGCAAAGCATCTTTTCGAGGTCGAATAGGATGAAATTGTCGGTGGGGGTGTCTGGTTGCATGATGGCCTGCCTTTCTGCCACACGTGGTAACGCGTCGGGCGTGAATCTTGGCTTAGCGAGCTCGGTTAAAAGGTTGCAAAGATTCAAACTTCCCCAACGTCACCTATGGCGGTCTTCACCCGGATTTGAGCACGAGACGGCGACCAGAGGACTAGAATTCAGGGCTCCGCTGAAATAGTCACCGATCGACAAAGAAGGAGGGAAGCATGACGATCGACAAGGCACGCTGGGCGGAGACTAAAGGCAAATCAATTTTCCCCGAGGCGAGGTCGGTCGCCTCTTTCAAATACCGTACGCAGATCATTGGCCTCGACGAGATTGAAAAGGCGGAGTTCGAAGGATTCGATGATGTCTCCGCATTCGGCGCCAAACGATCAGTCGTGTCGACAATCTACCACGAGCTCACCCACTGGGCGGATCTGCTCGGAACCGTCTGGGGACGCCGCTACCTCCGAACGGTGCATTCGGCCCTCGGGATCATCACCAACCTGCGAATGTCCGGAATGGAGAAGCAGTTCTGGAAGATGGTTGCGCTACACGATGCAGATCGCAGGCTCATGCTGCCTGGCTACTATCGCGTTCAGGAGGGTCAGGGCGATTTGGGTTCGCCGAAAAACAGCAGGGTCGATTTCAGCGGAGGAATCGAATTCGATGCGAGCGGGATACCGAACCCGGAACGTCCAATCCTCTTCGTCCGATTTTACGGAAGCGGTACCTTTTTCATAAGGCAGCCCCTTGTTGTTGGGGCGCTGCTAGAGACAACCGCAGTATGGTCGGAATTGAAGTCGGGCATTGAGGTTGCCGCCACGCTGGAAAGCGGAGCCGCAACTGTCGAGAACACCTTCATCGATAACGAGTTGCGCGGTCTGCTCGAAGATCCAACTCTGACTATCTATACCGCACCTGCCCGGATGGTCTCACATTTTGCCGACATCTCGGACTACCGCGCCGTCTACGAACTTGCCGCCAGCTTGGCGTTTGTCTGCCTAAATCTCCGCGAGCGGGATTACTCAAGGCTCCGCGTGCCCGCCCTCATGAACGTCTGGGGGAAACGGAACGACGCGTCCCGAAAAAACATGGACCCGGCCTACGCATTCGCAGCGATTTGCGTACATGGAGGGCGGAAGGCTGCCGGGCAAGCTGTCGAAGATTGGCTTGACTTAGGTCTGGCCAGAGCAGGATTGCCAAAGGCCGCGGAAATCACACAGGCTGCGGTCGATGCGATGCGGGAAGAAGCACACTTGCCGCCATCGCTGTGGGCACTGCAGGGAAAGTACCTTAGGGAAGCAGGAACAATAGTCGCTGAGGCTAGATCGCGATCGTCAGACCCGGCGTTGACTATGTCGCTGGCGGTCGCAGAAAACCTTCCACTTCCACCTCTGGTCGACAGCAATCTCGAAGTCGGGCGACTTCCGTACAGCTCCTTCGAATATGACAAATGGGATCCGAACGAAATGTTCGATGTGGAGTATGAGCTCATAGACGCCGTGGAAAACATGCTTTCTGCATGCCGTTGACGTGCTCACGCTCAGCATATCTCTCCGCAGCCTCAGCAGCCATTTTCCGCATGGATCCCCGAGATGTAATCCCGGCCTCCACGATTCGCGGTTGTCACCGTTGCGGACCCGTCGCATGCTTTCGCGCCATTCCGAAAACGGTATCGAACCGAAAAGCGGTTGTCGCTCACCCTGGAAACGTCAATCAGCGTGATCGGCTCTGATAGGGATCCATAGAAGCTTGTCGGCGCCTTCGAACTGAATGCTCCTTTGTGGGTCTTTTCGGGAACAACGTAGGACGATGCGAGCGCGCCATCACCAGAGTGCAAGGCGGCGTAAAACGCCTCAATGGTGGTTGCCGCCGTTCCGTAGCTGGCCGTGATGTCCCGAGCCGACGAAACGGACTTCACCCATGCAAGCAAGGGACGGTGATGATGTCCTGTCATGGCGGGCATCGGATCGGTGACATCGACGTAAACATCCGAGTCCCGAAACTTCGCCATCTCCTTCTCGGTCGATTCCGTGGGGACCAACTGGACTTCATCGAACATGTTGCTCGGGTCTGCGAACTCGTCTCCCACGATGCAGATCGGACGGTCGAGCTTCAACACATATCCCGGCTCGGGTGTATCGCCCTTCTGCACGTCCTCGAAATTTGGTGGCCCGGCGAATATCCGGTGGGTCAGGTGGCCGATGAAAGACGATGGCTCCTTCTTCGAGACATCGTAGCAGGCTGCCTGCGCGTTTGATGCTAGCAGGGTGGCGGCTGCAGCCGTCGAAAACCAGATCAGTAGTTTCATGCATCCCTCTCGTTTCGCTTGCGAACCCGCCATTCGTACGCCTTCTCCTCGCGCGACTGAATGTAGTCTACGAGCATGTCCACATGATCGAGTGCCAGAAAAAGATCGTCGGCACTGACCTCGACGCGGCGACCGAACCAGGACACTGAATCCTCCGGGTCGTGGTCTGTGGTATCGCCTCCGACGAAGTACAGGCGCCTGTGAGATCTGATCGATTCCTCGTCATAGAACGCGTCGAAACCCGAATAGTCCTTCATGTGCTGGGTGATATTCCTGACAAGAACCACCTGCTCGATGATCGCGAAATCAGCCGGGCAATCGCTCCAGTCGGTCCCGAGCACTTCTCCAAGCATCTGCTTATAGGCTGGCACGAAGCCCTTCTTGAACAGCTTCCTCTTTCCTTCATCCGTGGGTTTGAAGCGCAGCTCATCCTCGAAATTCCCGAAGGTGATCTTGAGCGAGTTCGAGAGCATGGAAAGGCAGGAGTAACCGAGGACGTTCAACGCCATGTCCGCCTCCAGCCATTCCTCGAGGTAGGCGGGCTCGCCGCTCTCGATATCGAAGTATGGAGGCGGCTCGTCGTACGGCTCTCGCTCCTCCTCGATCGCCTTGCGGGTCTCGATGAACGGCTTGCTGGCCTCGCCATAATACCTGCGGATGAAGTCGGTTCTATGCTTCGAAAAATACTGGACGTCCATGGGGCTCCCGACCGTGCGGGAATGGATGACCGACACCGCGCAGCGGCAACACCTTACGTGGCAGGGTGTGCGAAGAAAAGCGCGGGCATTGCGTCGGAGCTCGGGTTGATATGCTGTTGCCCGGCGGCGACAAGAGGCAGTGCCCGAAGATGGTCATCAGGCAGCAGAGCCAATCAGCATTAAAGACGAGGTTTAGGCATGAATGGACCGAAGTTGGGGGAAACAAATATGGATCCTTGCGACGCAGCCGCGGCCTACCTACCTTTCCTGTGAGGGGCTTGAACCCTGCCTCATCAAACGCTCGAATCGAAGGTGACTACGATGACGGAAAGAGACAGAGATAGCAGCCAAGGAAGCAGAAGCGTCACGCCACGCACGACCACTCCGGCACAGCCGGACAGGTCACCGGGCGAAGTGTCATCTAATCCGTTGACTACAGGCGAGGGCACCCGCCCGCCACCGCCAGTTCGCTAACCGCCTCATAACGTCGATAGAAAGGGATGCCACATGTCCGGAAACGGAAGCGATTATGGCCAGAAGAGCGCAACCCCGCGAACCACGCAGGTTCAGCCACAAACGACGGGCAGCCATGGCGGGCAACAAGGCTCAGTCCAGCCGCTGACGACTGGCTCTGGTGATCGCCCGCCACCACCGCGGCGCTGATCATTTTTTCCAGCCGATATCGATCTGCTTTATCTCCGACCGCGGGATATACGTGATGACGTTCTCGCCTGTTGGTGTCAACTGATCCAAGTCGCGGCTGTCACCTTCACTAGGGTGGATCGTGGTCACATAGAGCGCGATGCCGTCATCATTCAGGATAACGGGTCTCGTGGGGATACCTGCCTGTTCAGGCAAGTTGAGAGAGCTTTCGAGAACTTTGCCGTTGGCGAGATGAACTTGAACGAAGCTCCATCTCGTGTCCGCAGATAGAATGGACCTGAAGGCCGATGTCTCGTGATCGTCGTGGTAAATCTTCAGACGTGACATTGTCGCCTTTACCCACTTCTCAAGGTACCTGCGCCAAAAGAGCGCAAAGCCGACCGATCCGATGATGGCGAGCACGCTGATGATGGCGACGCTCTTGTAGTCCGACTCCACAACGGTGGTCGGCGCCCAGTAGCCGAGCTTCATCACCACCCGAGCCACGACGTAAGAGAACACCCGCCCAAGCGTTCCGAATACCAGCACCTGCAACAGGAAGTCTTCGGTCTTGTGCTCGACCTTCTTCGTCGCCGTCGTCAGCTTGTAGCCGAGGTAGCCCGCCACGAGGACGATCTGGATTTCGAACGGCAATTTCAGGAGCTCGTTCATCGGGACATCTACGCCACAAACTGGGGAATCACGGGGAGGGGTGCTGCGGCCGCTTTCGATTTACGCTCTTCCGCCGATCGGGCCGAATCTCGCACGACTGCAACTTTTTCCTTGTCGTCGCCGAGGAGACGAAGAATGTCACCGTCGTCAGCAGTCACGATTTTTGCGGTATCGGCCAACCCGGCTTCGACCAGGGCACAATAGTCGCCGCGCGTGAGGGTCGCTCCCGCCTCACGGGCGAGATCGGCGGCGGCGCCTGGCACGCCATAGGTTAACCGCACAGCGAGTCTCTGCATGCGTTCAGCCAAGTCGAGTTCGGGATGCAGAATTTCCGCAACCCTCGCTGCGACACCGATCAGGTCCGCCGCACGCGACGAAACGCTCCGGATCGGTCCCGCGGATCCCCCGAACGCGCCGCCGTGCTGCCCCATCGTCACCTCGATTTCGCTCATCGGCAGGCCGGAGACATACAGGAGCGAGGCCATAGCCTTCTTGGCTCTCAGGGTCGCGCTATGCTGATCGACCGCCTCCGAGTTCAGTCGGCGGATCACCTCCCAAGGTACCTGCTGCTGACCAAGCATTGATGGCCATGTGTGCGGTTCCTTGTGGATGCTCTTCCTGTTGATCGGGAAGTTGACCTCATCCAGTTCGACCGTGTTCTGAACCACCGTGAGGAGTACAGGCTCGGTGACCTGGGACGACGAAAGATCCCTAAGAGCACCGACAAGCCTGACGATCGATCCAACTTCGGTAGCGCTCTCTCCAGCAAGGCGCCCGAGTGGCGCCAGCGAGTAGAGCCCCTCGCTGTTCTTCTGGATCAGCCCATTGGCCTCCAGGTTCGCAAGCGCACGGACGAGATCGTCATGCGACCAGCGCCATCCATCCTGTTGCCGCCCGGCGAGGTATGCGCCGAAGCTGCTCTCAAGGAACGAGACGATATTATCGCTGGCCACACCAGAGGCAGCGGAGCGAGGCAGCGCGACGAGAACACGAACGACGAGGGAGCGAGGATCAGTGCCGCTGGAGACAAAGCGCGAGGACAGGTCCTCCGGTTTGCCGATTACGTAGCGACGCCAGAGGTAGTCCTCTTCGCGGGCATTGATTGCCATCAGGTAGGACGTGCCCTGGTCCGCGTATCCCAGGCGGCCTGCACGACCAACCAGGTTCTTGTACTCGGCAACCGAATAGGGAACAGGGACTGGTCCTGGATGCTCAAGGCCAACGATAATCACGCTGTTGGCAGGCGTGTTGACACCCATTGCAAGCGTGGTCGTTGCAGAAATGACCTGGAGACCCGAGCCCTCGCGCCGGAATTCCTCTTCGATCACCTGGCGTTCGGCGGCCTGGAGGTCGGCGTTGTGGAATGCCACGCCATGCTGGAGATCAGCGATCAAATCGCGGTGCGCCTGCGACGGGTCCAGCCGAGGCATCCGGCGAACCGCCTCGTCGGCAGGAGGGAGCCGTAGCTGGGCCGCGAGATAGTTTCCAACGTTGCGGGACTCGCTCTTCGACTCGCGGAAGACGATGACGTGCTCGCCATCGGCGGTCAGCTTGCGCAGGAGCGGAATGATCCAATCCTGCGCCGTTTCCTTCAGACCCATCCGGACGACGACACCATGCTCGATCTTCTCGCTGCCGTCGGAAGGATCGATATACCGGAAGGAACCGTCGTAGCGCAGGACGCCCTCGCGCAATGGAACAGGTCGCTCCGTGCGCCGAAGCAGCCTGCCGCCGAGCCACGTCTCGAAACCGCCGGTGTCGCCAATGACAGCGGAGAGGGCGATGATCTGCGGTTCGATGCCTTCGCGTCTGCGCATCCTGATCAAGGTCAGGATGAACTCGAGGTTGGCGCCACGCGACTGGTCGGCAATCATCTGGACTTCGTCGACGACGATGGTGCCCGCTTGCGCGAGGATATGAGGATATGCCAGCGCCAGAGCCGCGAACTTCTCGTAGGTGAGGAGCGCGATGTCATACTTGCCGCGGATCAGTGGAGACACGTCGTCCGTTTCGCCGGTAGCCTCCAGAACCCGGAGACCGAACCCGCCGTAGACCTTCTCGAAATGACGGCGCTTGTCCGCCACCAGGGCCTTTAAAGGCAGGAGGAATATCGCACGCTTCCGATCCACGACCTGACGCAGCGCGGCCAACTCGCCGACCATGGTCTTGCCGGATGACGTTGGCGCGGAGACGAGCAGATGCTTGCCGTCGAGGATCCCGTACTCGTTGATTGCTTCCACCTGCAGGTCATTCAATGACGGGATCGATTGTCCCCACGCAGTGACGATCTCCGCAGGGAAGCCATGCGTGGCCAAGCTCTCGATATCCGAAGTGACCGCTACCGGGCGAACAGCTGGGAAGGCCGCCAAGAAGCGCTCTCCAGCTGCGAAGACGGGCCAGGAGAGACCGCCGTCGATTTGTCCGCGCATAGACGGGTTCTGGCTCTTGCCGATCTGGTGGGCAGCAGCCTTCACGCGGCCGGTGACATATTCCAACATCTGGTAGACGGACAGCCTTCCGGCCTGAACGATTTCTGCCGGTCCGCGCAGCGCTTCCAAAAGGTAGTAGGTCAGGAGCCCGTGACCGTGGCTCGAGAACTCCCAGGCTTCTTCCGACGCCGCCGAAGCGGTGAGGATCAGGCGTCCGTCTCCGGCGAGCTTCTGAAGCCGAGCCTCGGTCGAAGCCAAGCTGCGGGGAATAGCCGGTACCTGAAGAACCTTCGCACCGAGGCCGCCCGAGAAGCAGCAGTCGAGAAACAGGATCACCCTGCGTGCCGGTATCTTCGAGAACCATTCCTGCAGCCGGTCAAGCGGCAGCGACGTGGCCTCGATATCGTCGTAGCCGGTATCGTGGACGATCAGTTCATGTGTCTCCGACCCGTGGCCGGAAAAGGCGATGACGACGGTGTCTTCGGCGTCGCACTGGGTCAACTTATCGAGCTCAACCTCGATCCGAGAAAGGGTGGCGTCATGATCGGTAAGGAGGACGGTCGGTCCACCAAGGGTATCGGAGAAGAGTGCGTCGAGCGCGGTCGCATCGCGAGCAGCGCAAGACAAGTCACGGATATCGGGCGACTGATAGCGGTCGACGCCAACAAACAAACCTCTGAAAGCCATCGCATTCACCCTTTGTTCTTCAGGGGATTTTCCGGACGCAATTGGCGCCCGGAATGATCTTGGTCTGCGACAGAACTGCCATTGTGGCAAAGATTACGTCAAAGTGGCAAAGTTCATGTCATCTCACAAACCGCCGGAATTGCCGGTTATCAGCTGCAGCCGCTCGTCGCGCCGCAGGTGTCGCACTTCTCGCAGGTGCCGTTGCGGACCATCGTGAAGTTCTGGCATTCGGAGCACATGTTGCCCGTGTAACCCTGCATGATGGAGCGGGCGCGGCGTTCGGCTTCGACCTTCTTGGCCTCCGTCTTGGCCGATGCCGCGTCGGCGGCTGCCTTGTCGGAGAAGAGGGCGGTTGCCTGCTGCTGGACCTCGGTCGTGACTTCTTCGATCACTTCCTCGGCGATCTCTTCGGCCAGTTCCTTTGCCCGCTCCTCGTAGTCGCGCTTGAAGGCAACGATTTCGGAGGAGGAGACGGCAAGCGTCGGCTCGATCTTGCGGGCGGCAGCACCCGCGAATGAGGTCACCGTGGCGCCGGAGGAAGCGCGCGCCGGGGCTGCTGTGGTGGAACCCTTCGGCTCCCCGCCTGCCTGGCGTTCGCTGCCCGTTACCAACGTCGGCTTGTAACCGCGCGTCCAACCGGTCGAGACGAGGTTCGTCTTGCCTTCCTGGATCCCCTTGCCGAGCGCCGTGTTGGAGAAGTCGGACGTATCGACATGCGCCAGATCGTGGCGGCCGAGGTAGGAGACGGCGAGTTCGCGGAACACGTAGTCGAGGATCGACGTGGCGTTCTTGATCGCGTCGTTGCCGATGACGATGCCGGCCGGTTCGAACTTGGTGAAGGTGAAGGCCTCCACATATTCTTCGAGCGGCACGCCGTACTGCAGGCCGAGCGAGATGGCAATCGCGAAGTTGTTCATCATCGCACGGAAGGCAGCGCCTTCCTTGTGCATGTCGATGAAGATCTCGCCGAGACGGCCGTCGCCGAATTCGCCGGTGCGCAGGTACACCTTGTGTCCGCCGACGGCGGCCTTCTGGGTGTAGCCCTGGCGGCGGTTCGGGAGCTTCTCCCGTTCGCGGGTGACGCGTTCGACGACACGCTCGATGATCTTCTCGGTGATGGTGACGGCCTGGGCGGCGACCGGCTGCTGCAGCAGATCCTCCAACGCGTCCTCATCGTTCTCGTCTTCGATCAGCGAGGCGTTGAGCGGCTGCGACAGCTTGGAGCCGTCGCGGTAGAGGGCGTTCGCCTTCAGGCCGAGCTTCCAGGAGAGCATGTAGGCGCTCTTGCAATCGTCGACCGTCGCGTCGTTCGGCATGTTGATCGTCTTGGAGATCGCGCCCGAGATGAAGGGCTGGGCGGCGGCCATCATGCGGATGTGGCTGTCGACCGAGAGGTAACGCTTGCCGATCTTGCCGCACGGATTGGCGCAATCGAAGACGGCGAGGTGTTCGTTCTTCAGGAACGGTGCACCTTCCAGCGTCATCGCGCCGCAGACGTGAACGTTGGCCGCCTCGATGTCCTTCTTGGCGAAGCCGAGATGCTCGAGCAGGTTGAAGCTCATGTCGCCGAGCTGTTCGTCGGAAACCTTCAGGGTGCCCTTCAGGAAGTCGGCGCCGAGCGTCCACTGGTTGAAGACGAACTTGATATCGAAGGCAGACTTCAGCGCGGCGTTGACGGCTTCCACCTTCTCGTCGGTGAAGCCCTTGGCCTTCAGCGAGCCTGGGTTGATTGCCGGTGCCTGGTTCAGGTTGCCGTGGCCGACCGCGTAGGCTTCAATCTCGGCAATCTGGCTCTCGGAGTAGCCGAGCGTGCGCAGCGCTTCCGGAACGGCACGGTTGATGATCTTGAAGTAGCCGCCGCCGGCGAGCTTCTTGAATTTCACCAGCGCGAAATCGGGCTCGATGCCTGTCGTGTCGCAATCCATGACGAGGCCGATCGTGCCGGTCGGCGCGATGACGGTTGCCTGGGCGTTGCGGTAGCCGTGCTTTTCGCCGAGCTCGAGCGCCTTGTCCCAGGCGGCCTTGGCATGCGCTGCCAGATCCTGGTCCGGGTTCTCGGAGTGGATGAGGGCGACCGGGTTGATAGACAGGCCTTCATAGCCTGACGTCTCGCCGTAAGCGGCGCGACGATGGTTGCGGATGACGCGCAGCATGTTCTCGCGGTTCGGCGCGAACATCGGGAACGGACCGAGCTCGGAGGCGATTTCCGCCGAGGTGGCGTAGGAAATGCCGGTCATGATCGCGGTCAGCGAGCCTGCGATGGCGCGGGCTTCGTCGCTGTCATAGGGAATGCCCGACGACATCAGCAGGCCGCCGATGTTGGCGTAGCCGAGGCCGATCGTGCGGTATTCGTAGGAGAGTTCGGCGATCCGCTTCGACGGGAACTGCGCCATCATGACCGAGATTTCGAGAACGACGCTCCACAGGCGAACGGCGTGTTCGTAATCAGCGATGTTGATGCGCTTGGTGGCCGCATCCTTGAACTGCATGAGGTTCAGCGAGGCAAGGTTGCAGGCTGTGTCATCCAGGAACATGTATTCAGAGCACGGGTTCGACGCGCGGATCGGGCCGGCGGCCGGGCTGGTATGCCAGTCGTTCATCGTCGTGTTGAAGTGCAGGCCCGGATCGGCCGATGCCCATGCGGCGTAGGAGATCGATTCCCAAAGGTCGCGGGCTTTGAGGGTCTTCATGACCTTGCCGTCCTTGCGGGCGGTCAGGTTCCAGTCGCCGTCGTTTTCGACAGCGCGCAGGAAGTCGTCCTTGATCGAGACCGAGTTGTTGGAGTTCTGGCCCGAAACCGTCAGATAGGCTTCCGAATCCCAGTCGGTGTCGTAGGTCTTGAACTCGAGGTCCTTGTAACCCTGCTTGGCGAACTGGATGACGCGACCGATGTAGTTCTCGGGAACCTGGTCCTTCTTGGCAGCGCGGATTTCGCGCTTCAGGGCAGGGTTCTTGTTCGGGTCGAAGCAATCGCCATTGTCGGCTTCGCAGTTGACGCAAGCCTTCATGATTGCCTTGAGGTGCTTGGCAACGACCTTGGAACCGGTGACGAGAGCGGCAACCTTCTGCTCTTCCTTCACCTTCCAGTTGATATACTCTTCGATATCAGGATGGTCGATGTCGACGACCACCATCTTGGCCGCACGGCGCGTCGTGCCGCCCGACTTGATGGCGCCGGCGGCCCGATCGCCGATCTTCAGGAAGCTCATCAGGCCCGACGAACGGCCGCCGCCGGAAAGCTTTTCGCCTTCGCCACGCAGGTAGGAGAAGTTGGAGCCGGTGCCGGAGCCGTACTTGAAGAGGCGAGCTTCACGGACCCACAGGTCCATGATGCCGCCTTCGTTGACGAGATCGTCTTCAACGGACTGGATGAAGCAGGCGTGCGGCTGCGGATGCTCATAGGCCGACTTCGACTTCACCAGCTTGCCGGTAAAGGGGTCGACATAGAAGTGGCCCTGGCCGGGGCCGTCGATGCCATAGGCCCAGTGCATGCCGGTGTTGAACCACTGCGGGGAATTCGGGGCAACACGCTGGGTGGCAAGCATGTAGGCAAGTTCGTCCTTGAAGGCGAGGGCGTCTTCCTCGGACGAGAAGTAGCCGCCCTTCCAGCCCCAGTAGGTCCAGGTGCCGGCAAGACGGTCGAAGACCTGGCGTGCGTCGGTTTCGGAACCGTACTGCTGGTCCTTCGCAACATCCTTCAGGGCAGCGTCATCGGCAACCGAACGCCACAGGAAGGAAGGAACATCGTTTTCCTCGACCTTCTTCAGCTTGGCGGGAACGCCGGCCTTGCGGAAATACTTCTGCGCCAGGATGTCGGCGGCGACCTGGGAGAACTGCGCCGGAACGTCGATGTTCTCGAGGCGGAATACGATCGACCCGTCCGGGTTCTTGATCTCGCTCGTCGCCTTGCGGAATTCGATGTCCGCGTAAGCGCTTTGTCCTGCCTTCGTGAAACGGCGTTCTATGCGCATTTCTCTAACCTCTAGCTTGCGCGCCCCGTCCCCGTCGACCAAGGCGCAAGTTTCCACCTCCGGCGGCGCCGTGAGGAGCGCAGCCAGTTCTCGTTTCCGTATTATCACAGGAGTGTCATCCGGAGATGTCTCTCCCGTATCTTGTGGTGATCGTGGCTGCAAACACTAAATATAGTATTAACAGCTTATTATCGCCAGCCCCGGATGTCACTTTTCGGAAGATAAAAATCGCGCACGAAACCCCTCATGGCGATCGCCCTTCATGGACGCAACACCCTGATTCTACGCTCGATTTTTGGAGGGAACCGGCCTCGTTAATTCCGGTCCAACTGCCGTCGCAACATCGGAACCTATTAAGTTTGAATCGTGCGATTCCGTCAAGAGGTTGTTTTTAATGAAGCGTTCACCACAACATATTGTGGATCGGGCTGTGGAGAATGGGGAAAAGAAAGTCGTCCAAGAAATTCAATGGGTTGCGAGCTTTCGTCGTCCCGGAGCGTAAAAAATCTAAGAAAAGTTGCGACCGTGTTGATTTGGTTGCAGCTTTTGCCGGCCAAATGCGGCAGCCGATTCGTTGACGCTAATTTCAATCACAATGCGTCGATCGCAATCGTCACCGTTGCGATACCTATAGGCTGTCCGTTTTCATCCTTGATGACGAAACTTGCCTGCGTTTCCAGCAATTGTGTCTGTTCATCGCGCTCGGCCCGATCGATGAATAGGTCGTCGGACTGTCTTCCGAATGTTTTCAGGAACTTGTCTTCGTCGCCCTGCCAATAGTCGTTGGTTATCGTGCCCTGGCCGACATTGAGTCCGTGGCGATCGGTCACGAAGAATTCAACGATGACGCCCTGCGAATCATCCTGTTTGGATTTGAGGTATCGCGACACCGGTCTGTTGAGCAGCTGCCTTACCATCTGCCAACCGCCGGCCAGAACTTCGGACCGATAGGTGTCATCCAGCACCTGGATGTCCATGTCGCTGATTTTGCCGAACTTGGTATTCTGAGCTTCGATCGCCTTCCTGACGATCGCGACATTCACCATCGGCTTGACGGTTGTCTCGACATATTTCCGCACGACGGACACATAGGCTGGTTCCGCCGAAGCGGTCAAAGGCGAGAGACAGAGACACAAACCGAAAGTCGCCGCTATCTCGACATAGCCCCAACGCATCATATTCATTCCAAGGTCGCGCCCCGCGACTTTACCTCTAACGCAAGTCCGCAACGCGACAAGGTTGCCGCGCGGGAATTGCTTTGAAGGATAAGGTCAGCGCGGCCGACGCGATAGCGGAATCCGATGGGTTAGTTAAACAAAGATTGGTGCAATTTGAAATTGTCACCAATCTGTTTGGTTGCGCCGCGGATAGCGCTCAGCCGCGGCCGGCCTTGGAGATCGGTTCCTGATAGGTGAACCCCATGTCCCAGGGGAAGTAGATCCAGGTGTCCTGGCTGACTTCCGTAACGAACGTATCGATCGTCGGCACGCCCTGAGGCTTCGCGTAAACGCAGGCGAAGTGTGCCTTGGGCAGGATCGAGCGAACTTCGGAGGCGGTTTTGCCGGTATCGGTAAGATCGTCGATGACCAGGACGGATTCGCCTTGGTCAGCGGTCAGTTCCGGCGCAATGCCCTTCAGGAGCATCATTTCGCCCTGGTTCACGTAGTCGTGGTAGGAGGCGACGCAGACAGTTTCGATCAGCCGGATGTTGAGTTCGCGCGAGATGATTGCTGCGGGTACGAGACCGCCGCGCGTGATGCAGACGATCGCCTTGAAATCGCGCTTGAGCCCGGCGAGACGCCAAGCGAGCGCGCGCGCGTCGCGGTGGAACTGGTCCCAGGAAACGGGAAAGGCTTTATCGGGAAGAGACATGGTTTGCTCCGCGGCATGAATGATGACACGCCGTTTGTCGGCGGCCGGACAAGGCATTCCGCGATCGGCCAAACGCAAATCGCGCAGCCGAGACTGCGCGAGAGGAGGACCGAAGCCGGAGCTCGTCATCGGTCGCCGCAATTAACGGATTCCGTGGGCAAAACGCAAGCCCCTCACGATTCTTATCGCGACAGCAGCGTCAAGGCCGTCATCGACTGCAGCAGCGTTCTCGTGGTGCCGCCGAAGATCAACTGCCAGAGACGCGAATGCGTGTAAGCGCCCATAACGAGCAGGTCGATGCTGCTGTCGGAGAGGCGGTTCTCGATGACGGCCGAGGCGGACCTATCAACGCTTTGCGCAGTTGCCAGAGTTACCTTGACGCCGTGACGGGAAAGAGCCGCAGCAATGTCGGCGCCTGCGACGGCCGCAGACTGGAGTGCATTGTCGACAGGATCGACGGAGAAAATCTCCACTTCGTCGGCGGCCTTCAGGATCGGCAAGGCATCGAACGCCGCACGCGCGGCCTCCCTTGAGCCGTTCCATGCGACGAGGACACGCTTGATCGGTTTCGGCTGGCGCATCACAAAAGGAATCATCAAAACCGGGCGACCGCTTTCGAAGAGATAGTTGTCGATGTCTACGTGACTGTCGGACGGCTTCAACGGATCGGCCTGCGAGGCGATGAGCAAGTCGGCGCTTCGGGCGCTTTCGATCAACGGCGCCGAGCCGTAGCCGGTGGATGAGGCGAAGCTGCGCCATTCATGGGAAACGCCTTCAGCCTGCGCCTTCCTGCGGAAGATCCTTTCGATTTCGAGCGTTTGCGCACGCGCCATGTCCTGCAGCGCCTGCACGGCGACGGGGTCGGGTATCTCCATCGGTGCTACGAGCGGTACGACCGCGACGGTCTCTGCATGAAGTCCGATAACGTAGGCATTGGTCTGTCCGGCAATAGCGAACGCAAAATCGGCCACGGCCGTGGCGTTATCGACGGTATCGAGAATGGCAAGTATGGTTTTGTAAGACATCAGCAATTCTCCTTACGCGGATGAAATCGACTAATTTTCAACGAGAATGCGCCGGCGAGGGCGCCGGTTCTTTGATGCATATCAACGGCGAGCCGGGATCTCCTCCATGCTACGCCTCTGCCGAGCGGTTTTCTGCCACCTCCTTTGATTGGCGGATGGTCTCGATCATAGCGTGCACATCATCTCCCGCTGCATCGACCGCATCCTGTGAGCGTCCGCGGACGACGATTTCCGTTGAGAACGCCTGGCCAATATAGCGGGGATAGGAGCCGATGCTCGTCTCCGGATGAGCTTTCTGGATCGCAGCAAGCGGTGTACCAATGTCGCCTTCACCATAAGGGCAGGAGATACCGAGCGAGAGCACTCGCGTGCCGGTCCGCAATGTCGGGATGACCGCGTCGACCATGGCTTGGAAGACCTGCGGCACGCCAGCCATGACATGAACGTTGCCGATCACGAACCCGGGCGCGGTCGAGACCGGGTTGGGGATATGGCGCGCCCCTTTGGGCATGCGAGCCATTCTCTTTCTGGCCTCCGTAAATTCGAGCCCGCGGCGCGCGTACATCTCGCCGAGCAGGGTCATTGCGTCAGCATCGTATTCGCAGGGCAGCCCGAACGCTGCGGATACGGCATCGGCGGTGATGTCGTCATGCGTCGGTCCGATACCTCCCGAGGTGAAGATATAATCGTACTTTGCGCGCAACGCATTGAGAGCCTCGACGATGGCATTCTCTTCGTCACCGACGATGCGCACTTCCTTGAGGTCGATGCCGGAAAGCGTCAGCATGTCGGCAAGGTGGCCGATATTCTTGTCCTTGGTGCGGCCGGATAACAGTTCGTCGCCAATGGCAAGCATGGCGGCGGTCACAATCGTCTCATTGGTCATTGGAAATTTCCGAACATTTGCGTTCCCACATAGGTAGCGCCCTTCGCCTGTCTTGCAAACCGTGTCGCCGCCGCCAACTTGGGAAATGGCTGCAAGCAACTTTCCGTCTATGACCATTGAACAGTGCGTTCTGCCGCGTGGGGCTATGTTCGACACACACCGCTGCTACAACTCCGCACGTTCACGAATTCAAACGCAATTGATGGAGTTAGATAAATGGCTAAGGTACTCGTGCTCTACTACTCGGCTTACGGCCACATCGAAACCATGGCATATGCCGTCGCCGAAGGCGCGAAGTCGGCCGGCGCCGACGTCACCGTCAAGCGCGTTCCGGAACTGGTTCCTGCTGAGGTTGCCAAGGCGTCGTACTACAAGATGGACCAGTCTGCCCCTATCGCCACGGTCGACGAACTTGCCGATTACGACGCGATCATCGTCGGTGCGGGTACGCGCTTCGGAACCGTTGCTTCGCAGATGCGCAATTTCTGGGATCAGACTGGCGGCCTCTGGTTCGCCGGCAAGCTGGTCGGAAAGGTAGGCTCTGTGTTCACGTCCTCGGCCACGCAGCACGGCGGCCAGGAGTCCACCATCCTCGGCTTCATCCCCACCTTCCTGCACCAGGGCATGGTCGTTGCCGGTCTTCCCTATGCTTTCCAGGGCCAGATGGGTGTTGATGAAATCAAGGGCGGTTCGCCCTACGGCGCATCCACCATCACTGATGGCGACGGATCCCGCCAGCCTTCCGCGATCGAGCTGGAGGCAGCCAAGTATCAAGGCGCCCACGTCGCCAAGATCGCTGCAAAGCTCGGCTAAATCGGTCCTCACTAGCAGGCGCGGCCATTAGGTCACGCCTGCTTATACCGGGCAACGAGCTTGCCAATTCAGCCGTAGAGGTTGTGCAGCTTTGCTGCGAAGAAAAGAAGCGGTATTCCGACGACCGCAATCGCGATCATGAACGCCGTTCCTGCCCTGAACAATTTGAGACGTCGCGCTCTCGTGCCATCCCAATCGTAAACCATTGCCATACTCCCACAAGACTAGCCTACAACTATGCGCAGCCCCAACCGCGGTCCTTCTGGCGCGCGCATACAAGCACATTTGCAAGAGATTATAAAGGCCAAGGGACTTGCCGTCGGAAGTCGGTGCCGTCCGGCTTGATAGTGCGAGCGACGGGATCGAAGCCACGTGCCCTATAGCAAGGGTCAGGCCAGCCGCACTTGAGTGCTTCACGGTGAGGGCCCTCAGTCATCTGTTTTCGCTATGACCTCAAAAAATCTATCTATTTGATGAATGTCAATTTTGTTTCTAGGGTCCTTCCAACATCGGATGGTTCTTTCGAGTGAGGACGCGCGAGTGGTTCGGGCGATGAAAGAGCAACCGGTGCCTATCGGAGGATGATCGGCAAAATCTGGAATAACTGCCGCTGTCGGAGCGTTGCTTCGGCGAACGGGTTTCCATTGCCTGCAGCTTTCATCTGAAGCGACATCGGCATTTTCCAATCCTGTTGGACGATGCCCTACTCGAACTTTGCCGGGTTTCCCGGCCAGGACATTTGGAGTCGACTATGGAAGTCACGATTGTTGGTGGTGGGATCGGGGGGCTGACGCTTGCTCTGATGCTGCACGAAAAGGGAATCCCATCCCGTGTTTACGAGGCCGCGCCCGAGCTGAAGGCGCTCGGCGTCGGCATCAATCTTCTGCCGCATGCCTCCCGCGAACTATGCCAGCTCGGCCTCGAGGAAGAGCTTGCGAAGGTCGCCATCACGACCCGCGAGTCCGGTTTCTATAACCGCCATGGCCAGCATATCTTCACCGAGCCGACGGGGCGCCATGCCGGCTACGAATGGCCGCAATTCTCCATCCATCGCGGCGACCTGCACATGGTCCTCGTCGAGGCCTTCAAGCAGCGCATCGGCGCTGACCGCCTGATGACCGGCTGGTCCTGCACCGGCTTCGACCAGGACGACAGCGGCGTAACCCTGCATTTCGTCGATCCGCGGGACGGTTCCGCCCGGCCTTCCGTCAAGGCCGAAATGGTTGTCAGTGCCGAGGGCATTCACTCCAGGATCCGCAAGCAGCTCTATCCGAACGAAGGCCCGCCGCGGTATTCCGGCATCAACATGTGGCGCGGCGTCACGCGCTGGAAGCCGTTCTTGACCGGCGCCAGCATGGTGCGCGTCGGCTGGCTTAACACCGCCAAGGTGCTGATCTACCCGATCCGCGACAACATCGACGCCGAAGGCAACCAGCTCATCAACTGGGTCGTCGATATCGAGACCGACAAGTACAAGTCGCAGCGCGACTGGAACAAGCCGGGCCGCCTCGAAGACTTCTTCGACGTCGTCAAGGACTGGAAATTCGACTGGCTCGATTGCCCGGCCATGTTCAAGGCCGCCGATGCGATCCTCGAATATCCGATGGTCGACCAGGACCCGCTGGACCAGTGGACGTTCGGCCGCCTGACGCTGCTTGGCGATGCCGCCCATCCGATGTATCCGCGCGGCGCCAATGGCTCCGCTCAGGCGATCCTCGATTGCCGCGCGCTGACCGACGCGCTCGTCCGTGAAGGCGATCCGATCAAGGCCATGCAGGCCTACGAGGCGATCCGCCGCCCGGCAACCGCCAAGGTCGTGCTGACCAACCGCGCCAATCCGCCGGATGCGATCCTGCGCGAAGTCTTCTTGCGCACCGAGGACAAGCCGTTCAATCATATTGACGACGTCATCAGCCGTGAAGATCTCGAGCAGCTCTCCACAAACTATCAGCGGATTGCCGGTTATCATAAGGATAACCTTGCTGTACCGGCCGGGTCCTGACGGACCCGGAGGAAAGACGTCGGTTGGGAGGCCTTCATGTCATTGCAAGAAAGTACTTACGCCAAGATGGCGCAAAACCATGGACCCCTTGCGAGGATCAACGCGAAATGGCTGGTCATCGCGGCCGTGATCCTCGCCGTCGCGTGGCTCGCCCTCGTGCCGCTCGTCTTTCTGATCTGGCAGAGCTTCATGACCCCGGCGGCAGGCGATGTGCCTGCCGTCTTCACCCTCGATAATTACACAAAGGCCTTCAGCGATAGCCGCATCCTGCCGCTGTTCCGCAATTCGGTGATTTTCGCGACCGGCACAGCCTGTCTGTCGCTGACGATCGGCACGCTCTTCGCGTGGCTGAACGAGCGAACGAACACACCCTTCAAGATGCTCTTCTATGCGGCTTCGATCGTGCCGCTCGTCATCCCGTCGATCCTCTTCACCGTCTCCTGGATCATGATGGCGAGCCCGCAGATCGGCCTCTTCAATCTTGTCCTGAAAAATACCTTCGGCATCGCCGGACCTGTCTTCAACATCTACTCGATGGGCGGGATGATCTGGGTCGAGGGCCTGCACTATTCGCCGGTCGCCTTCCTGCTGATGTCGGCGGCCTTCCGCGCCATGGACCCGTCGCTCGAGGAATCGGCGCTGATGTCCGGTGCTTCGATCTGGCAGATCCTCTTCCGGATCACGCTGAGGCTTGTCTGGCCGGCGCTGGTCGCAGCCTTCTTCATCATGTTCACGCGCTCGATCGAATCCTTCGAGGTCCCTGCGCTGCTCGGCACTCCCGTCGGCATCGAGGTCTTCACCTCGTCGATCTATGACGCGATCCGCGAATATCCGAGCAATGTCGGCCTCGCTTCGGCCTATGCGATCCTGCTTCTGGTGATCGCCTCCTTCGGCATCTATTTCCAGTCGCGGCTGTCGACCAAGGGCAGCAAATATTCGACCGTCACCGGCAAGGGTTTTCGCCCGCGGCCCTTCGATCTTGGCCCGTGGCGCGTTCCGGCAGCCGTCCTGGTCGTCTTCTACATGGTGCTGGTTATTATCCTGCCGTTCCTGGTGCTTCTCTGGTCGTCGCTGAACAAATATTACAGCGTGCCTTCCTGGAGCGCGATGCACCGGCTGTCTTTGAATGCCTATGCGACCGTCATCAACTATCCGGCCGTCGGCCAGGCGGTCTGGAACAGTGCGATCCTTGCCTTCAGCGCGGCGACCGGCCTGATGCTGCTGACGGCGGTGATCTCATGGATCGTCATTCGCACCAAGCTGCCGGGCCGCTGGCTGCTCGACAACCTTGCCTCGCTGCCGATGGTCTTTCCGGGCCTCGTGCTCGGCCTGTCGATCATGATTTTCTATCTTTATCTGGATATCGGCGTGTACGGCACGACCTGGATCATCCTGATCGCCTATCTCACCCGCTTCATGCCCTACGGCATCCGCTACAACACGACGTCGATGCTGCAGATCCACAAGGATCTTGAGGAATCCGCTGCCATGAGCGGTGCCTCCTGGGGCCAGAGCTTCTGGCGCATCGTCCTACCGCTCCTGAAGCCAGGCCTGGTGGCGGGCTGGATCTACATCGTCGTCGTCTCGATCCGCGAACTGTCGAGCTCGGTCCTTCTCTACAGCCCAGGCTCCGAGGTGGTCTCGGTGGTGATCTGGGAGCTCTGGCAGAACGGCCAGTATGTCGAACTCTCGGCCTTCGGCGTGATGATGATCCTGGTGCTGTTCACGATCGTCATGCTGGCGCAGTGGGTCGGCAAGCGCTTCGGCGTCAAGGAGGCTTGAGGCGGCGTCCGGGAGGGGGCCGCCTTAGAAATGAAATGACAAAACCGCTCAATGGAATCCGTGGGAGGAAAAAATGTTGAGATCGCTGAAATTGAATTCGTTCGTCGGAGGCGTCGCGCTCATGCTAGCGCTGGTAGGCGGCTCTGCCCAGGCGCAGTCGAGCCTTGCTGACCTCGCCAATTACAGCGGCCCCGACCGCTTGGAGAAGCTCGCGGAGGCGGCCAAGGCGGAAGGCGAGCTGACGCTCTATACGGCGACGCCGGTCGAGGACGTCGCCGCCATCACCGATGCCTTCACCGCCAAATACGGTATCAAGGTCACCACCTGGCGCGGCAGCTCGGAGGATGTGCTGCGCCGTGCCGTCACCGAGATCAAGGCCGGTCGCTATGATGCCGACATCATCGAGACGAACGGGCCGGAACTCGAGGCCCTGCATCGCGAGAAGGTTTTCGAGCCGGTCAATTCGGCCACCATGGCCGATATCTTCCCGCAGGCCGTCCCTGCCCACAAGGAGTGGGTCGGCAGCCGCCTGAACATCATCACTGCCTCCTACAACACGCAGCTCGTTTCCGACGCCGACGTGCCGAAGAGCTGGGATGATCTGCTCGATCCCAAGTGGTCCGGCAAGATCGGTCTCGAAGCCGAAGCCTATGACTGGCTGGCGACGATCGACCAGAGCTTCCCGAGCGAGCAGCAGGGTCTAGACTTCTTCCAGAAGCTCGCCAAGTCCAACGGCATTTCGCTCCGCAAAGGTCATACGCTGCTGACCAACCTTGTCGTCTCCGGCGAAGTGCCGCTGTCGCTGACGAACTATCTCTACAAGGTCGACCAGATGAACAAGGACGGCGCGCCGATCCAGAAGCTACAGCTCGGCCCCTCTGTCGCCCGCGTCAACGGCCTCGGTGTTGCCAAGACGGCGACGCATCCCGCCGCCGCGCTGCTCTTCCAGGAATTCACGCTGACCGACGGCCAGAAGATTCTCGCCGATCGCGGCTTCACGCCCGCGAATGTCAAGCTGGTGCCGCTGCCGGAAGGCCTGAATGTCCAGGTCGTCGATGGGGCGAAGATGCTGGATCAGCTCGCCAAGTGGCGCGATACCTTCAATGCGACGGTAAAATGAACGGGTAGGGCGCGCCCCTCGTCCAAACGCGGGGCGCCGGCCTGATAGAAATTATCGGATCGATGATCCGACCGGCAGGGAATGTGAGGAGAATACCATGCTGAGTGTGCACGGTCTGAGCACGGAATATGCGGATGGCAAGGGCAAGGTTGTCAAGGCCGCCCAGGACGTGTCCTTCGAGGTGCCGCAGGGCAAGCTCTTTACGCTGCTCGGTCCCTCGGGCTGCGGCAAGACCACGACCCTGCGTTCGATCGCGGGCCTCGAACGTCCCGTCAAGGGCGCGATTACCGTCGATGGCAAGCCGGTCTTTGCGGCTGGCAAGGGCATCTTCGTGGCACCCAACCATCGCAATTTCGGCATGGTCTTCCAGAGCTACGCCATCTGGCCGCATATGAGCGTCTTCGAGAACGCCGCCTTCCCACTGCGCGTCGGCAAGACGAAATTCTCCAAGAAGCAGATCGAGGAGAAAGTCGAACGCGTGCTGAAGGCCGTCGCTCTTAGCGACTACGCCGGCCGCGAAGCGACCAGGCTTTCGGGCGGTCAGCAGCAGCGCCTGGCGCTCGCCCGTGCCCTGATCATGGAGCCGCGCCTGCTGCTTCTCGACGAGCCGCTGTCGAACCTCGACGCCAAGCTGCGCGAGATGATGCGCTTCGAACTGAAGCGGCTGCAGCGCGAACTTAACCTGACGACGCTCTATGTCACCCACGATCAGCAGGAGGCCTTGGCGCTGTCGCACCAGATCGCGGTGATGAATGCCGGCAAGGTCGTCCAGCTCGGCACGCCGCGCGAAATCTACGAAGCACCCGCCGCCCGCTTCGTTGCCGACTTCATCGGCTCCAGCAACTTCCTTGAGGGCAAGGTGCTCGGTCGCGGCCAGGAGACCGGCTGCTGGGCCGTCGAGACGCCGGCCGGCAAGATCGACGTCAGCGCCGAAGAGGCGCTTGACCTCAAGGACAATCTGACGGTCGCCGTGCGCCCGGAGAACATCCACCTAGTCGAACCGGACAAGGGCGAGAGCCTTTCCGGTAATGTCCTCGATGGCATCGTCGACAGCAAGGTCTTCCTCGGCGAATGCGTCGACTACATCGTCAATGTCGGCAAGGCGAAGCTTCTGGCGCGCGTCCATCCGAGCGTCAGGACGCCGATCGGCGGGCGGATCCTCGTCAATATCAAGCCCGCGAAAGTCAACGTTATCCTGCGCTGAATGCCAGCGCCTGTTTCCAGTGCCATATCCAGGACATTGCCATGAGCCGCAAGCAGCTTTCCATTGCCACGACCGACTATGACCATTTCCGCGATCTGCGGCTCGGGACCGTGGTGCCCGAAGGCATCGACCTCACCTGGTCGATGCTCAGCCATCACGAGATCTTCGCCCGCTTCACCTTCAATCGCGAGTGGGACGTCAGCGAGCTTTCCTTCGCCAAGTTCATGGCGCAGGTGAGCCGCCCCGACAGCGACATCATCGGCCTGCCGGTCATCTGTTCGCGGCTCTTCCGCTTCAGCTCCTTCTACGTCAACAAGGCGAGCAACATCAAAAGCGTGGCCGACCTCAAGGGCAAGCGCGTCGGCTCGCCGGAATGGGCTCATTCGGCGGCCGTCTACATGCGCGGCTGGATGCATAACGAAGGCGGCGTCAAGCTGCAGGAGGTTCATTGGTATCAGGCCGGCGCCAATGCGCCGGGCCGCGAGGAGAAGGTGGATCTCGCCTTGCCGGAAGGTGTCACGCTGACGCGCGTCGCCGACAAGTCGCTGTCCGAGATGTTGGCATCCGGCGAGATCGACTGCGCCATCATCGCCCGCCCGCCGACCTGCTTCCTCGAAGAGGATCCGCGCGTCGAGCGCCTTTTCCCGAACTTCCTGGAGATCGAGGAGGATTACTACCAGAACAGTGGCGTCTGGCCGATCATGCACATCATCGCCATGAAGAAGCATCTTCTCGACGAAAGCCCCTGGATCGCCCGCAATCTCTACAACGCCTTCGAGGAATCCAAGCGCCGCAGCCTGGAGCGGCTCTTCGATCCGGCGGTTTCGCGCTATCCGCTCGCCTGGCTGCCGACCTATGCGCGGCGCATGCGCGACATCTTCGGCAGCGATCCCTTCCCCTTCGGCATCGAGAAGAACCGCAAGACCTTCGAGCAGATGCTGCTCTACACCCACCAGCAGGGCATCGCGAGCCGCCTGATGACGCCGGACGAGATCTTCCCGGCGGGCATCATGACCAAGGTTGTCGTCTGAGGCTGCCATGAGCGAACTTGCCAGCGATCTCGCCGAACTCGTCACCGCCAATCACATCCTCGCCCGCGAGGACGTGCTCGATGCCTTCGGCCATGTCAGCCTTCGCTCGCCGCAGGCCGACGGCGAATACTTCATCTCCCGCTCGCGCAGCCCCGAGCTCGTCGTGGTCGAGGATCTGCAGCGCTACGATCTCGACTCGAAGCTTCTCGGCGACGACGAGCGACGTGGCTATATCGAACGCGTCATCCATGGCGGCATCTACAAGGCGCGGCCGGACGTCAAGGCTGTCGCGCATTTCCACTCGCCGGCGATCATGCCCTTCTGTGTCGCCGATATCGCCTGGAAACCAGTGACACATCTCGGCGCGACGATCGGTACCGGCGTCGCTCTCTGGGACAGCCAGGCGGAATTCGGCGATACCGACATGCTAGTTTCCACCGCCGATCAGGCAGCATCGCTTGCCCGGGCGCTCGCAAACAGCAATGCCGTCTTCCTGCGCGGTCACGGCGCAGTCGTCGTCGGCGGTTCGTTGCGCGAGCTCGTCATGCGCACGATCCAGCTCTGCCGCAACGGTGATGTGCTGCTGCGATCGCTGCCCTTCGGCGGCGTGACGCCGCTGACGGCGGGTGAAATCGCGCTTTCCGGCGCGAAGAACCTCGAACCGCCGGTGCTCGCCCGCGCCTGGGATTACTGGGCGACGAGGGCCGGACACTGAAGCCACGCGATCTGCGGCTGGCGATTTAGTGATTTGCAAGCCGCGGCTTTCCTGCCAGACTGAAAGCTTGCCGCCGGAATCGCGCCCGGATACCGGGGGATGGCGACCTTCACGGAACGTGGAAGACCAGAGCCCGAGACCGGAAGCGTCTTGCGGTTGTCAGCCCATGGCCGTGGAGGAGATGGCCCCTTGCGAATTCGCCAAATCGAATCCTTTGTCAGCGTCTGCGAAATCGGCAGCATCACGCAGGCCGCCGCCGCGCTGAACATCGTACAGCCGGCGCTCGGCGCACAGATCAACGCACTGGAGCAGGAGCTCGGCGTGCAGTTGCTGGAGCGCGGCCCGCGCGGTACGACGACGACGCCGGCCGGCCAGTATTTCCTCGAAGAGGCCAAGGAAATCCTCGATCGGCTGGCCACCATCCGCCGTACGATCAAGCAGTTCGACCCGGCGCAGGAGGAACATATCTCGATCGGTCTGACCTCCAGCCTCTCGGCGCTGCTCGCCGGTCCGCTGGCACAGGAGTTCGGTCGGCAGAACTGGTCCGCCAAGGTCCAGATCGTCGAGGAGATGAGCCACCTGCTCGGCGAGCGCGTCGCCCGCGGCGATCTCGATTTCGCACTCGCTTTCAATGTCGAGCCGCGCAAGGGTATCAAGCAGACGGCCGTCCTCCGAGAATCCGTCTTCTTCATCACTGGTCGAAAATCCGAGTTCGGTCAGGAGGGACCGATCAACCTGATCGAGCTTGCTAAAGCGACCTTTGTCATTCCGACCGAGAAGGGTCAAATCATCAATCTCTTGAGACATGCGATGGAATTCTTCCACCTGCCGCTGAAGGTTGCCTACCAGATCGAATCCATGGATGCGATCAAGGGGCTGATCCTCGAAGGCAACGCCTGCGCCGTGCTGCCCTATGGCACCGTGGCGCGCGAAGTGGAGGCGGGCACGCTGATCGCCCGGCGCATCGTCAATCCGCCGCTCGTGCGCACGCTCTATCTGATCCAGCCCTCTGGCCGGCCAAAGCCCGCCCATGCCGGCTCGGCGCTCCACATCATTCAGGGCTTCATCAGCCATCTTGCCAAGAACGAGGCCTTCGAGATCGTTGAGCAGGAAGTAGCGCCAGCTGTGTAAGCTGTCTTGCGTGCGTAACACGAAATGGTGGCCTGATTTCGCCCTATGCGAGCTCGGGCTCACCGAATGCACGGAGACGATCGCGCGCTTTTGCCACGAGGCGGTCAACACGAGAAAAAGAGCCCTGCTGTCGCGGTTGCAGGGCAGGTGCGCGTGTATCCCGAAACTCTCGATCGCGGACTTTGTTCCCATTGTCCTGCCCCAAAGTGCCCCCCAGGGCACACGCAGGGCACTTGAAGTTGATAGTTGCGAAACGAGCGGCAGAAAGAAAATCGCTGTTCCTCCAGGTCAAGCGAGCGGCCTCTCTATTGGTTCCCTCACCGAGATCTACCACCGTCGCCGGGCTTCATCGCGACACGCAAGCGCTCGCGGCGGGCAGCACCTTCAGCTTCTTCCCTGCTCGAGATTGGCATCATGAAACCTTTTGATTTTTAAGCCGTTGTCGCGCTTATGTCAGACGCTGAATTAGATCCGAAATCGGTCGACGGCTCCGAGCAGCACAGTGCCGAGAGATCGCGCCAAGAGAAGGCATCGACCGACGGGGGCGCGCTGCCGCCAGATGTCGTCGAACCCGACCCAGAGCTGACGCCCGAGGAGGCCGAGCGGGCGCGCAAGAGATATTTGCTGACGCGCTTCTGGATCAGCGCACGCGGTTACTGGGGTCGCGGCGGGGATTGGCTCGCGTGGCCGTGCTCAATTGGGCTGCTTGCCTTAATCGTCACCAATGTCGGCTTCCAGTATGGAATCAATATCTGGAATCGCGCAATCTTTGACGCAATAGAGCAACGCAATGCCCATGCCGTATATTTCCTCAGCGCCGTGTTCCTGCCCCTCGCGCTCGGAAGCGTCGCTCTTGTCGTGACACAAGTCTTTCTCCGCATGCTGATCCAGCGCCGCTGGCGTTCCTGGCTAACGACCGCGCTCATCGGGCGCTGGCTCGCCAACGGCCGTTACTATCAGTTGAACCTCATCGGCGGCGACCACAAGAACCCGGAAGCCCGCATTTCCGAGGATTTGCGGATTGCGACCGAGTCACCCGTCGACTTCATCGCTGGTGTCATTTCCGCATTTCTGTCGGCCTCGACCTTCATCGTGGTGCTCTGGACGATCGGCGGGGCCTTGACCCTGACAATTGCAGGTTCGACCGTCACTGTTCCTGGTTTCCTTGTCATTACCGCCGTTCTCTATGCGGCTATCACGTCCAGCTCGATGGCCGTCATCGGCCGCCATTTCGTCCACGTTTCCGAGGTCAAGAATCAGGCGGAAGCCGAATTTCGCTACACGCTGACGCACGTGCGGGAAAATGGCGAAAGTATTGCCTTGCTCGGCGGCGAGGAGGAGGAACGCAGCGACCTCGACAAGACGTTTACCAATGTTCTTCGCCAGTGGGCGCTCCTTGCACGCCAACACATGCGCACAACGCTCGTGTCCCAGGGGTCGAGCCTGCTTGCGCCGGTCGTGCCCCTTCTCCTTTGCGCACCAAAGTATCTCGAAGGCAGCATGACGCTTGGACAGGTGATGCAGGCTGCCTCTGCCTTCGCCATCGTTCAGAGCGCGTTTGGATGGCTGGTTGACAACTATCCGCGTCTTGCCGATTGGCACGCCTGCGCACGGCGCGTCGCTTCGCTGATGATGTCGCTCGACGGATTGGAGCGCGCCGAACAGAGCGATGCCTTGGGACGCATCCAGCACGGTGAGACTGAAGGCGATGCGATGCTCAGCCTCAATGATCTCTCGGTGTCGCTTGACGACGGTACCGCCGTCGTCAAGGAGACCCAGGTCACGGTCGAACCAGGCGAGCGGGTCCTCGTGGCCGGAGAGTCCGGTTCGGGCAAGAGCACGCTGGTGCGGGCCATCGCAGGCCTTTGGCCGTGGGGTGACGGCAGCGTCAATTTTCATGCCGACAGACGACTGTTCATGTTGCCGCAGCGGCCTTACATCCCCTCCGGGACGCTTCGCCGGGCGGTCGCCTATCCCGGTGCCGCCGACAGCTGGCCGCTCGATGAGATCAAAGCGGCTCTCGACAAGGTGGGACTCGATTATCTGAACGACAGGATCGAGGAAGAGGCGCCATGGGACCAGACGCTGTCGGGTGGTGAAAAACAGAGGCTCGCGTTTGCGCGCCTCCTGCTACACAGTCCGGATACGATCGTGCTGGATGAGGCAACGTCGGCACTCGATGAGAAAAGCCAGGACAAGATGATGAAGATGATCATCCATGAATTGCCGCAGATCACGATCATAAGCGTAGCGCATCGAGCTGAGCTGGAAGCCTTCCACAGCCGCAAAATTACATTGGAAAGGCGGGAGGGCGGCGCAAAGCTTGTCAGTGATATTGATCTTCTCCAGCGCAAGAGAAAGCGGAATTTGCTTTCACGCCTTGTCGAAAACCGGCACTCCCGGCCGAAAGGCAGTACGACGCCCGGATAGCAAGGGCAGGCTTCCGGGCCTTTTCTTTCTGAACTCTCCAGTCTTTGCCAACGCCTCGACCGTCTTCGCCTCGTTTGGCGAGCGCGAGTTGCCGACCGCAATCGACGGTGAAGCCCGGCCATGCCGACCAAGGGCCCAGCCCGATGCGATGACCGTCCGAGAGGGCTGATCTCAATAATCCGCTAGGCTGTACCGGACTTCAACGATCTCCGTTATCCGTATTCTGCATACAGCGTCGGCGGGCAACTGGCGAAAGTTTCGATCGATTGCAAAAAGTGTCGGTTCTAGACGGCCAAGGCTGAGCCGGTAGAACAATGCGGGACGCTCAGCCAAGTCTTGGGATTCTTTGCCGGTGACAGGCTGCCGGTGATGCTGCAAGATCGCACGGCATTCCGCCTCCTTGATCGATTTGCGCTGTTCGCGACCATTCGGACCTCACGGCATGACCTCAAAGCCCGCGCAGAAATTCTCCCTATGGACACTCATGGCCATGGTCGTCGGCTCCATGGTCGGTGCCGGCATATTCTCCTTGCCACAGGCCTTCGCGCGCGCGACAGGTCCCTTCGGCGCCCTCATCGCCTGGACGATCGCCGGCGTCGGAATGTTGATGCTCGCCTTCGTTTTCCAGACGCTGTCGCGGAGAAAACCGGAACTGGACGCAGGCATCTATGCGTATGCGAAGGCCGGATTCGGAGATTACGCCGGCTTCCTGTCGGCGCTCGGCTACTGGGCGGCAGCGCTGCTTGGCAACGTCTCGTACTTCGTGCTGATCAAATCGACCCTGGGACTGTTCTTTCCGATCTTCGGCGATGGCAATACGATACCCGCGGTGGTGACCTCGTCGATCCTACTCTGGGCCATGCACGCCTTGATCCTGCGCGGCATTCGCGAGGCGGCCGCCCTCAACACCATCGTCACATTCGCCAAGATCATTCCCATCCTGCTTTTCATCGTATTCGTGGGGCTCGGCTTCAAAGCCGATGTATTTGCCGCCAACTTCTGGGGAGGCGAGGAGGTGAGTCTTGCCGGCGTCGCCGGCCAGGTACGGGCAACCATGCTGGTCACGGTGTTCGTCTTCGTCGGCATCGAAGGAGCAAGCGTCTACTCGCGCTACGCCCGCAATCGGTCGGATGTCGGCGTCGCCACGGTGTTCGGCTTCCTCGGCGTCCTCTGCCTGCTCGTGCTGGTCACGATCCTGTCCTACGGCGTGCTGTTGCGCCCTGATCTCGCCGCCCTTCGCAATCCTTCGATGGCCGGCGTGCTAGAGGCAGTGGTCGGCCCGTGGGGCGCCGTCTTTGTCAGTGCCGGCTTGCTGATTTCGGTCGCTGGAGCATATCTCTCTTGGGTGCTCCTGGCGGCGGAAATCCTCTATTCCGCCTCGAACTACGAGACCATGCCGCGCTTTCTTTCCCACGAGAACAAGAATGGCGTTCCTTCGATGGCCCTGTGGCTTACCAACACCGTCGTCCAGATCTTTCTCGTGCTGACGCTGTTTGCAGAATACGCTTTCCATCTGGCGCTTGAGTTGACGAGCTCGATGATCCTGATCCCCTATATCCTGGTCGCGGCCTACGGGCTCCGCCTGGCCCTGACCGGTGAAACTTACGATCGCGACCCTGAGGGTCACAGGGGCGATCTTCTGCGGGCATCCATCGCCGTCGTCTACACTGTCGGCCTCATCTACGCCGCCGGCGCCCGGCACCTGCTGCTCACGTCGGTCATCTACGGGCCGGGCACGATCCTCTACCTCATGGCCCGTCGCGAGCAGGGCAAGCCGGCGTTCGCAACGGCGGAACTTGTTCTGTTCCTCGTCGCCGCGACGGGCGCCTGTGTCACGCTCTACCTGCTCGCAACAGGCTCTATCACTGTCTGACCGATTTACGCCGTGGTGTCATAGCCGCGTATACCTTTCAAATATTCACGAACCGAAGCGGCTACGTTGGCAACGAGGCCAGCGTCGCCAGCGCGTTACAAATCGGGACGCAGAGCACATTTTTGGGATTCTATCCCGATTACGGCAATTCTTGTCCCGACTTATAGTCCGACAGAGGTTTAGCATTCGATTTGATGAGTATTTGCCAAGTTAACGAATTGTCGGGGGAGGGCGGTCTTTCCCAGCTATGGCATGATGGAATGGCTCGTTTGAAACGGGGCGGCCGACTTGGCCGCGGATTGTTAAGAGAAAGCATAAATGATCGCCTTCTTTCGCACTCTTCGCTACCTTCTCATCCTCGCAGCATTCGGCTTGCTTCTTGGATCGCTCTTGATGTTTTGGGAAGGGCTGATGAGGCTCCGCGAGGGCTATGAGCAGGTAAGGTTTGATTCCGACACAGCCGTTGTCGTCACAGTGCTACAGGCGACAGACAAGATTTTGCTTGGGGTTGTCCTGATGGTCGTGGCGTGTGCCATCGCTCTCGGCTTCGCACTAAATCTGACAGCCGAGCAGCGAACGGCGTTGCCGCAGTGGATGATCATTGACACGGTCGCCGAGCTGAAGAATCTCTTCTTTCAAGTGATCATCCTGTATGTTGTTGTTCACTTTGCGACTCTTGTCGGGGAAGCTCAGTCCAGTCTCGATTGGAATGCACTCGTATTGCCGGTATCTGCGCTCTTGCTCTCCGGCGCAATGAAACTGGTCGCAAGTTCGTCCCACCTGGCGGATTCGCATCGAGCGTCTGCGCCACCGGCTAAAGGACAAGAACGTCCCAAATGATTTCGGGCCAGCGTGGGACGCGTCTGACGTGCCGATTCTCGCTGAGGGCGCCGCCGCCGCTCGGTCTGCGCGCTCCTCCCAAAACGCATCACCGAGGACGCGGTGATCACGACGCGAGCGGCGACGGCATTCCCGACGACGACCATCCCCCGTCCTGGCCCGTCGGGAAACTTGTGGTTTGGGGCCCCGCGGCCACGCGCGGTGGCCTTAGTGGTTGTGAATTGAACCCGTAACGCTCTCCCCATAGAACTCGGAAGTGCCCAGGGGTTGCCTTAGGTGCGCATGAGTTGCTATCCCCTCGTTATTGCGATTGGGACGCTCAAATCGATAAACCGAGCCTGCAGAAGGGATAGGGCAAGTTGATCGCCCGCGTTGACCCATCGGCTGTTGTCACCCGAAAAGGCGCCCTCATAGAAGATCACGTGGGGCTGCGCGCCTGCTTCCAACAGGGTCGGACCAAGATCGAGTTTTTGCAAAAGCCCGTATGCCCGCGCAGTCGGACTATCGGTTGTGTCGAAATAGTCTCTCCAGAACTGCCCATCGATTTGGTTGTCGTAGTCCGCTGGTTCGACGCCGTACGTGTCCCATACAAGAGCTAAGTCTGTCGGATTGTTGTGGCGAACGTCGTGACTGACGAAGAACTCTCGCCACCTGGGTGGTGGGGAAGGGTTCAATTCATATGGCCCCAGCGACAGAAGCAATTCGTCGCCGTTTTCATACCAATAGATCGTCTGATCAATCCTTTGAGGTGCGACCAGCAGCGGTCTACCCGTCTGTCGGTTGAATGCCCTGGCCTTGCTCACAAAGCTACTTGTGAGAAGGCCAACGGAACTCACCAGGAATCCCCGTCTATTTATCATCCGAGCGACCCTTTCAGTGAATGCAAAGCCGAGGGTTGTGGTACTATGGCATCCAAGCAGACGAAGTTTTTCTTCACGCGCTATCTCCGGCGCGTACGAAAGACGACGCCGCTCACAGTGGGGCGGTCGCACGATTGTCCAATCGGCGTCTTCTTGTTGCTGGCGGTTGTATTGCGCGGGGAGGCGCTCGGCTTGTTGTGCGCAGACATTAGTTTGCGCTGAGCTGCCACATTACTTAAAATTGCGAAAAAGTGAACGCTCTTGGTTGAAGATCGTACACGCCACGACAAATGGTAGCGGTATTCTGGCTTGGTTGGACAACGCTAATGGCTGGGCGGGGCAAAGCAGATATTCAAAACCTGATCAACGGGCCGACTGCATGGGGACTGGCAACGCGATTGGCAGTTCGGCACCTGGAACGCGCTGGAATTGAGGTCGCGCCGCTGCTGCTGCAGTCTGGCCTCTCAAGCGTGGCTATCGCGGAGCGCCGACGAATTCAGGTTACGGCGCAAATGCGGTTCCTGGAGTTGGTAGGCTACGCTTCAAAGAACGCGTGGATAGGTCTCACCTTGGCCAAGGAATGCGACTTGCGCGAACTGGGAATGCTTTACTACGTGGCAGCCTCATCCCATGATTTAGGTGATGCTTTCAAGCGCCTCGCAAGGTACGTTAGCCTTGGAAACGAGGCACTTGTCGTGCGATTGAGGGAAAAGCCTGCATGCTCTGTCGAAGTCTCGTACGCCGGGGTGCAACGCCATCGGGACCGACATCAGATGGAATTGCTGGCATTTGCCCTTCTGCGTTTGTGCCGAAAACTCGCCGGACGGGATCTTTCGCCGCACAAGGTGAGATTTATCCACCACAGGACCGGCGACCTGAGCCAAATCCGGCGAATGTTTGGGTGTGAGGTCGAATTCGATGCAGAAACGGATGAAATCATTTTCAACGCCGGAACACTGGAGCTCCCGGTCGTTGGAGACGACCCATTTCTCAATGACCTGATCCTGAAGATGTGCGAGGAGGCGATAGCAGCCCGCTTGGGTAATGCCAGCCGTTTTCGAACGATCGTGGAAAACAACATTGCGCCACTCTTGCCGCACGCCGAGGCGACTACAAAAACCGTCGCAAAGCGACTTGGTCTGAGCGAAAGGACATTTGCTCGAAAATTGGCGGCCGAGGGCTTGAGCTTTGGCGAGATCCTGGACCAAATGCGCCGTGATCTTGCGATCCGTTACCTAGAGGATGATCTTCAGGCGTCCCAGATTGCCTGGTTGTTGGGGTTCCATCATCCGAGTTCCTTCAGTCATGCTTGCCGACGTTGGACAGGCAAAAGCCCGCTTGAAATTCGGCGCGCTCCTGTGCGTGACCCTGCAGAGTAGTCAACGGAAGGATGCTCTTCTGTAGGAGAGACGCACCACATTTCGTTTTTCCCGGCCGATGCCATGCGGCCTACCGGCCAACGCAGTCACGGTTGGGCACATGTCATTGCCGCTCCACCGACCGCGCAGAGGTTTCCGACGATCAATCGATCCTGTTAACAATGCACATCCTCCCATGCCGAATGCCTCGCCGACATTCGGCAGTAGCCTGCGAGTGACGGTAGCTGCATTACGATCCAAGCCGACTTTGCCTTTGCTACCGTTTCCGGCCGCCTCGATCCTAAATGGAAATGCCTGCCCGAGAGAAGTTTAGCTTGACGAGCAGATGCCAAACACTTGGAACGGGAGGGGGCGGAACCCCTCCCTATAATTTTAATTGTTGGCTTCTGCTATCGCCAGAGTTGCTCAGCTGGCAGTGCGCCGAGACCGTTCGTCAGTCTTGGTCGCTCGTCATGGTGGCTACCACCCTGAACTGTTTAACATCACTTGTCTTTATTGCCGGTGCCATGGTTGCCGTTGCCCTTGCCGGGATTGGACGGATCGTCGTGGCCTTGGTCATTGCCATGGCCATTGTCGTCGTGGTCCTTGGGCTGATCGTGATCGTTGCTCTGTTGATCATGATCGTTCTTCGGTCCGCCGCCCTTGCCGGGGTTGCTGCCGTCGTTGTGGTCGTCGTCGTTACCATGACCGTTGTCACGATCTGCGCCAGCCGTACTTCCGGTGCCATTCTGGTGATTCTCTCCACCGGGGATCCCCCCGGTTGTGGTGCTACCGCCTTCATGGCCACCTTGGCCTCCGCCCTGATTGCTGGCATCGCTACCCTGCTGGCCATTGTTCCCTGAGAGAGAGCCACCCGTCGAGCCGCCTAAGTCGCTGCCATGCGAGGATCCGGAAGTTCTGCTCCCGGAGAACCCGACGTCGGTGGAGGTGTTACCCCAGAGAGCAGAGGAGCTTTTGCTGGCGGGTCGTCCGGCGCGATCCGCAAAAACGCTACCCGTATAGAAGCCCACTGCAATCTCCGAATTTGGAAGTTTCGCGCGGGTTTTAGAGACCTGATTGGCGCCAACATAGCTGTAGGTGCAGCTTCTCCAGAACAGGAAAACCCAACGGCAATCCTTCTTCAGTGCGGTGGCAGTGGATTCATGGTGGCGCGTTGTCTGGCCTGCATAGGAGGTAGAGGAAAGCAACGCGACTACTGCCAAAACTGAAGCAACAGTTTTGGTAGTAGTTCTGAGTAGGCGTTTCATATTCTGGTAGTCCTTGGGTTTGTCTTCGATGAGAGACAAATAGCTTCCCAATGGACGCGCCGTTTGTTTCTGGCTGCCAATGAATTGCTGACGACTGCCACGGCGCTGATCTAGGCTTTCACCAGGCCACCGCGATGCAAAAAGCGGATCACAACCTCGTGCCGTTGCCCGGACGAGCATCCAAAGGCTGTGCCTGTCCAGCAGGCCGCACCTGGACTGGCCAAGGACACCGGCGCGTCGCCAGCCTGTTGTCTACCGCGTGTGTACATTCAGGATTTACCGGCATCCGGAATGACAATGGTTGTATTCCTCATTCAGGCAGCTCAGGCCGTGCTCATAGGTGGCCCATCAACGGATGACCTATGTCAAAAGGTGAGGCAGGACATCCGGGAACAGTTCTCACGTTTCGTCCGGAGGACCAATGGACGCTGCTGTACTCATGACCGTAGATCATTCTTATCAAACGATCGCCGGGCGCCTGCCGGTCTAATCCACACCCTGAGGCCATGTGGAGACAAAATGCGCCCTACATAAAGTTCGTCCACTCCGGGCGGATTTCTGGATCGTATTTGACATCGCGATTTCGATTTGGTGCGAGCGACGGGGATCGAACCCGTATGACCGAAGTCGAGGGATTTTAAGTCCCTTGCGTCTACCAGTTTCGCCACGCTCGCGCAGACACCTCCTTCAACGACTGAGTCGATTCAGTCAAGAGCGAGGCGGCTTCTCATGTTCGCGCGGGACGCGCTGCAATACGGACCCGATTCAATAGCCAACCGGCAAACACGCCGACGGACGCGCCGACAATCTTGACCGCGGCGTCGTGGAAGCGCGCATGGCGCGTCGGCGACAGGTATTGCAGATACTCAACTGCCAAGGCGCCGGCGGCCAGGAGAAGCGCGACCGCGATCCAATGCCGCGGATAGGCGAGCGCGAACATGAAGCCGGCCAACGAATAGGCCAGAGCGCGGTCGAGATTGACTGACGTGACCGTATGCGGGCGCAACCCGATCGGCGACAGGGTGACGAAAATAATGGCCGCGAAAAGCAGCCAGGCAATCGGTCTTGCAAATCTACTTGAGATCATCGGGGCGATGTAGCCGCATTGCGAGCGAATTGATAGCGCACAATCGCGTTATCGCGCGGGCGTCGGCAGCCGGTATAAAAGATGAGTTCGCAAGTAGACAATATTGGCGGATATGGGCTTTTTCCCGTTGCGCGCTTATGCCATAGCGGGGTCGGTAACAGCAATGGACGAACGATCGTGACCAGACAGGATGTTGAGAGCGCCGAGGCGGCCATGCGCAGCCTCTTTCCAGCAACGCCACTGCAGCTGAACGAGCACCTGTCGGCGCGCTATGGCGCCGACATCTGGCTGAAGCGCGAAGACCTTTCGCCCGTGCGTTCCTACAAGATTCGCGGCGCCTTCAATTTCTTCCGAAAGGCGATCGCCGAGGGGGCTGGCGGCAAGACCTTCGTCTGCGCCTCGGCCGGCAATCATGCCCAAGGCTTTGCCTTCGTGTGCCGCTATTTCGGCGTGCCTGGCGTTGTCTTCATGCCGGTGACGACGCCGCAGCAGAAGATCGACAAGACGCGCATCTTTGGTGCCGAGTTCATCACCATCAAGCTGACGGGCGACTTCTTCGATCAATGCTACAAGGCCGCCCGCGATCACGTCGAGGCGATCGACGGCGTCATGGTGCCGCCGTTCGACCATCCGGATATCATCGAAGGCCAGGCGACGGTTGCTGCCGAGATCCTGCAGCAACTGCCCGAAGGGACCACACCTGACATGGTCGTCATGCCTGTGGGCGGTGGTGGCCTTGCTGCTGGCATCACCGGCTACCTCGATGGCGTTGTGCCAAAATCCGGCTTCATCTTCACTGAGCCGGCCGGCGCGCCGAGCCTGAAGCGAAGCATCGAAGCAAGGCAGGTGGTGACGCTCACCAAGGTTGACAATTTCGTCGACGGTGCGGCCGTTGCGCGGATCGGGGATCTGAACTTTGCGGCCTTGGAAAGCTTTCGCACCGAGCAGGTCATGCTGATGCCGGAAAACGCCATCTGCGTGACCATCGGCGAGATGCTGAACGTCGAGGGAGTCGTCCTCGAACCGGCGGGAGCACTATCGCTGACCGCAATTGCCGCGATGGATCCGGAAGTGCTGAGAGGCAAGACCGTCATCGCCGTTGTCTCCGGGGGCAACTTCGATTTCGAACGCCTTCCCGATGTCAAGGAGCGCGCAATGCGCTATGCCGGATTGAAGAAGTACTTCATCCTGCGGATGCCTCAGCGACCCGGCGCCTTGCGCGACTTTCTGAACCTGCTTGGCCCCGACGACGACATCGCCCGTTTCGAGTATCTCAAGAAGACGGCTCGCAATTTCGGCTCGGTGTTGATCGGCATCGAGACCAAGGCGCCCGAGAACTTCGCGCAGCTCATCGCGAACTTCGAGAATGCGGCCATCGGCTTCGAGGACATCACCGAAAACGAGATCCTCGCAAACCTCATCATTTAACTTTTCCGGCACGCGCTGCCATGATAAGGCGAAATATGGCTTCGATCTTCTCCAGCATTTTCTCAATGTTTTCAGGCGGTGGCAAATCGGCTGACGCGCCGGCCGGTGTCTCTTCCGAGCCCCAGCTCTATGGGGACTGCACGATCTATGCCGAGCCGCAAAAGGAAGGCGGCCAGTATCGCCTTGCCGGCCGGATCGAGAAAACTGTCGGGGGCGAGGTCCTCGTACGCAATTTCATTCGCGCCGACATGTTCGGATCTTCGGATGATGCGATCGAGTGCACGGTGCGCAAGGCGCAGCAGATCATCGACCAGAACGGGCCGTCATTGTTCAACGACGGCGCAAAAGTTCGCCAGGTCTGATCCGCTTTCCTCGGCGTCGGTAGGACGATACTGATACTCACGCAATCTTAAAGGATTACGAGGAATCTTGGTGTCCGCAGCCTTGCAGGACAGCCACGTGCCTTACGACAAACACAGACCACCGCTCATCTTCGCCGCCATTGATTGCTGGTGTGGTGGACCGCCTCTGGATGCACGCTGGCTGGTGAGAGGGGCAGCTGATGGAAGCCTTTAACCTGCTGCTGTTTGCCATTGCCGCCGTTGGCTATTTCTCGCTCATGGTGACGTTGCTGCACTTCCGCCAGCGCCTCGGCCTGGGCATGTTTCTCACTGCCCTCGGCGTCATGCACTTCATGGAAACCTACCTGGCGGCAGTCTTTTATGTCGCGCTGCCGTTCGGCATTGCGTCGCCCGGTTCGTCGGTATTCTTCACTGGCAAGCTGATGATGATTCTCATGCTGTATCGGCAAGAGGACGCTGCTACCGTTCGCCAACCGATCTACGGCCTGTTTGTCGGCAATATCCTGACGGTCGCCGTAGCGTGGCTGCTGCAACTGCATACGCCGATCGAGCTCCCCCGGGGCGACGGCGCGAACGTCGATTTCCTCAAGGAAATGGGATGGCTCATGGTTTGGGGGACGACGCTCCTCTATCTCGATTCCATCGGCATTATCCTGCTGTATGAGCGTCTCGGCCGCTTCCTGAAGCACTGGATCATCCTACGCTTTATGATCTGCGGCTTCGTCATCCTCACTTTCGATCAGATCGGGTTCTTCGGTGCGCTCCACTACTTCCTCGAGATTCCTGCCTCCGCCTTCTGGGACGGATGGAAGGCCAAAATGTTTGCCGTCTGCATCTATGCGTTGCTCTTCGCTGTCTACGAAGTTTGGATACGGCGCGAAGGCATTCCCGCGAGCGTGCGGCCGATCAGCGATGTCTTCAGCGACCTGACCTTCCGGGAGCGTTACAACGATCTGCTTGATCGTACCGGCAGGGACGTGCTGACGGGGGTCTACGATCGCGCGCGAATGGAGATGGAAGCGCCGGTCATGGTTCGCGAAGCACTGCGGCAAGGACACTCCGCCACGGTCATCATTCTGGACGCGGACCATTTCAAGGAGGTCAACGACCGCTTCGGGCATCTGCAGGGAGATGAGGTGTTGAAGGCGATCACGCTTCGCCTCGGGAGCATTTTGCGATCGGCCGACCGTGTCTTCCGTTTTGGCGGCGAGGAATTCGTCGCGGTCTGCCCGGCAACCGACCATGCCGAGGGAATGGGGCTGGCCGAACGTTTGCGCTGGACGATCGCGAATAGCGTCAAGACGCCGGATGGCGAGCCCGTGACCGTCAGTATCGGCGTGGCGACAGCCGATACTGACGGCGTGAGCTTCACAACGGTTCTTTCGGCCGCCGACCAGAGGCTCTACCAGGCGAAGAAAAGCGGCCGCAATTGCGTGGTCGGCAAGCCCGGGCTCGAGAAGATCGATTAGCCGATCACGATGCGCGGAATATTTTGGCGCCGGACGGGGCGCTCGTCGCGCCGCCATCGACCACAATTTCAATCCCTGTGACATTGGTCGAATCTCTTGACGCGAAATAGAGCGCGGCCTTGGCAATTTCCTCCGCTTCGCTCATTCGGCCGAGCGGGCTCATTCCGCCCAGCCGGGCTTCAAGCGCCGACATTGCATCCGCCGTCGACGCCACCGGTTGCCAGATCGGTGTCTTGGTGCCGCCTGGCGTGACCTGGTTGACGCGGATGCCGCGCGGCGCAAGCTCGGACGCCATATTGCGGGTCATGGCGCGCACCGCACCCTTCGTCGCGGCATAGGCTGAATAGCCGGGCGCACCGAGGACCGCATGAACCGAGCCGTTGAGGATGACCGAGCTGCTGTCGTTTAGATGCGGCAATGCCGACTGGACCGTAAAGAAGACGGCGGTCAGGTTCGTGCTGATAATGGTGTTAAACTGCTCCAGCGACGTCTCACCAAGGGGGGTCGCACCGCCAATCCCGGCGTTTGCGAAGAGCACGTCAAATTTGCCGAACTTGGCGGCGGCTCCCGCAAAGGCCCGTTCCGTGGCCGCAACGTCCGTTACATCAAGCCTCAGCGCAAGCACGTTGCTGCCGAGCGCCTTCTCGGCGGCGGCGAGTGTCTCGGTATTCCGGCCGGTGATGATCACCTTCGCCCCTTCGTCGAGGAAGACCTTGGCAGTTGCGATATTCACCGGGAGGCTGCCGCCAAACGCCCGGGTGTCCTGACGAAGGTCGGCATCGACACGTTCGTGGATCCACGGAGGCAGGGTTGCGCGATGAACGACCTCGGTGCGCAGGAACCGGTGGTCAAGCGCGTTTCCTTCGAAGGCGACGACTATCTGTTCTTCCCGTCGATCGTGCCGCAGGTCGCCATCATCCGCGCGACCACCGCGGACGAGCGCGGCAACCTGACTTATGAACACGAGGGCGCCTATCTCGGCGGTCTCGACCAGGCGCTTGCTGCCCGCAACAATGGCGGCATCGTCATCGCTCAGGTCAAACGGATCACCAAGGAAGGCTCGTTGAAGCCGCACGACGTGCGCGTGCCCGGTATGCTCGTCGATTACGTGATCGTCGATCCCGACCAGAAACAGACCACTCAGACGCTCTACGATCCGGCTATCTCGGGCGAGATTTTCCGCCCGTTGGAGAGCTTCCGCGTTCCGGAATTCAACATCCAGAAGGTCATCGCGCGCCGCGTTGCGCAAGAGTTGCAGGCCGGCAGCTGCGTCAATCTGGGCTTCGGCATTTCCGCCAATGTGCCGCGCATCCTCCTTGAGGAAGGGCTGCACGGCTCCGTCACCTGGGTCATTGAACAGGGCGCCGTCGGCGGTGTCCCGTTGCTGGACTTCGCGTTCGGCTGTGCATCGAACGCCGACGCCTATATGCCCTCGCCATACCAGTTCACCTATTTCCAGGGCGCCGGCTTCGACGCCTCGTTGCTCTCCTTCCTCGAGATCGGCCGTGATGGCTCGGTGAATGTTTCGAAGTTGTCGTTTCGTCCCCACGTCACCGCGGGTGCCGGCGGCTTCGTCGACATCACGGCGCGCGCGAAGAAGATCGCCTTCTCGGGGATGTTCAATGCTGGCGCAAAGCTCGCGATCGTCGACGGCAAGCTCGTGATCGAGAAGGAGGGCAAGCTGAAGAAGCTCGTCAACGAGGTCGAGCATGTCACCTTCTCCGGCAAGCGGGCGATCGAGCAGGGCCAGGACATCACCTATGTCACCGAACGGTGCGTAATGAAGCTGACGCCTGAAGGGATTGTTCTGACGGAGATCGCACCGGGGGTCGACCTGCAGGCCCATATCCTCGATCAGTCCGAGTTTTCGCTCATCGTAGCGAAGGACCTCAAGGTCATGGATGCGAAGCTCTTTGGCGAAGCAGGCATCGGCCTGACGCTGCCGAAGAAGAGCGCACGCGTCCTGGAGGGCACGTTCAATGGCTAGCGGCACGGTCAAGATCCAGGTCGAAGATCACGTCGCGATCATGACGGTATCGCGTCCGGAGAAGCTGAATGCGCTTGATCTCGACATGCTCAAGGCGCTGGCAGATGCCGCCGATGAAGTCGAGGCCAACGGCGACGTCCGCGCGGCGATCCTGACGGGCGAAGGCAAGGGCTTTTCGGCGGGCGGCGACATCAAGGCCTGGGGCGGCATGCAGCCACAGGAGTTCGGTCATGCCTGGGTACGCCACGGACATCGCATCTTCGAAAGACTTGCGACCCTCAGAATGCCTCTGATCGCGGCCTTGAACGGCCATGCGCTCGGCGGTGGGCTGGAGCTTGCGGGCGTCGCCGACATTCGCATTGCCGAAAAGCACATCAAGATCGGACTTCCGGAAACAGGCCTCGGTATGGTTCCCGGCTGGTCGGGCACGCAGCGTCTTGTGAGGCGCTTCGGCGCGCAGGTGGTCAGGCGCATGGCGCTGGGTGGTGAGATCTTCACCGCCGAGGAAGCCCGCGTGCTCGGCATCGTCGATGTGGTGACGTCGACCGGCAGCGCCGTGGAAGCGGCCAAGGAATATGCGGCCCGCATCGCGACGAGGGGGCCGGCTGCTCTTGAAGTGGTCAAGTTGATGATTGCCTCCGCGAACGGCGAGGACAATGGCACGGCTGTCGAGGCGCTGGGTTCGATCCTCGTTGCGAAGACCGGCGACCTCAAGGAGGGGGTGGCTTCGTTCACCGAAAAACGCCCCGCACAGTTCAAAGGAGAATGGTAATGACGGTTCTGGTTACTCCCAAGGCGCTTAGTGATCACAAGGCCCGCGACTTCAAGATGCTGGTCGATGGCAAGTGGGAGGCCGGGTCCGCCCAGCCGATCGAGCGCGTGGCGCCAAGCCATGGCGTCGTCGTGAGCCGCTTTCCGGCGGGAAGCAAAGCCGATGCCGAGCGCGCCATCAACGCCGCCCGCAAGGCGTTTGACACGGGTCCCTGGCCCAGAATGACGGCATCCGAACGTTCCGCCATCTTGCTCAAGGCTGCCGACCTGATCTCAGCCCGTGCGGATGAACTCGCCTACCTGGACGCGATCGAGGCCGGCAAGCCGATCTCTCAGGTGCGCGGCGAAATCGCCGGTTCGGTCGACATTTGGCGATATGCGGCCGCGCTCGCCCGCGATCTCCATGGCGAAAGCTACAACACGCTTGGAGACGGCACGCTGGGCGTTGTCCTGCGTGAGGCGATCGGCGTCGTGTCGATCATCACTCCCTGGAATTTCCCCTTCCTTATCGTCGGCCAGAAGCTTCCCTTTGCATTGGCGGCGGGCTGCACCACGGTCGTCAAGCCGTCTGAGCTGACCTCGGGATCGACGCTGGTTCTCGGCGAAATCCTGCAGGAAGCAGGCGTGCCCGATGGCGTCGTCAATATTGTCACCGGTACGGGACCAGAGGTCGGCGCGATCATGACGTCCCATCCTGAGGTCGACATGGTGTCGTTCACCGGCTCAACCGGCGTCGGCAAGCTCACCATGACGAATGCCGCGCAGACGCTTAAGAAGGTCTCGCTGGAACTGGGCGGCAAGAACCCGCAGATCGTATTCCCGGATGCGGATCTAGATGCATTCATCGATGCCGCCGTGTTCGGCGCCTATTTCAATGCCGGCGAGTGCTGCAATGCGGGCTCGCGCCTTATCCTGCACAAGAGCATCGCTTCCGATGTGGTCAAGCGCGTCGCCGAACTCGCCAAGGACGTCAAGGTTGGCGATCCGCTCGATCCGACAACGCAAGTGGGCGCGATCATCACGCCACAACATCTGGAAAAGATCGCCGGTTACGTGGCCGGTGCGACGAGCAGCGGTGCGCAGGTGGCGCATGGCGGCGAAAGGCTCGACTTGGGCATGGGGCAATACATGGCGCCGACGATCCTCGAAGCTGTTACGCCAAGCATGGCGGTTGCGCGCGAGGAAGTCTTCGGACCGGTGCTGTCCGTCCTCACGTTCGAAACCACCAGTGAGGCGATCGCGATCGCCAATTCCATAGACTACGGCCTTTCCGCTGGCGTCTGGAGCCGTGACTTCGACACCTGCCTGACGATCGGCCGCAAGGTCAGGGCAGGGACGGTCTGGATGAACACCTTCATGGACGGCGCCTCCGAGCTGCCGTTCGGAGGATACAAGCAATCCGGCCTCGGCCGCGAACTCGGCCGCCATGCGGTGGAGGATTACACCGAGACCAAGACGCTCAACATGCATATCGGCGCCCGGACAAGCTGGTGGATGCCGAAGAGGGAAACGCTGGGATAACCGGCAACGAGACTACGCCCGAGGAGGGCGGGTAATCGGTGCGGGAATGGTCCCGCACCTTCGAACTTGCAAACCGGGAGGA